>CAVVNL010000008.1:0-547251 GCA_963749565.1 uncultured Acidobacteriota bacterium
GAGGGTTGACTAGCCGGGTGGGGCGAGTTCACGGAAGGCCTTGTCTGCCAGGCAGACTTAAGTCTGCCTGGGACAACAGATATGGCCCGATCGGTCCGTTTACCTTCACAATTGTCCGCTGTCCGCAAAGTAATTCCGATCCGCAGCCGTCGCGCTGACGGAATACGTGCTAGCGTGTCGGGATTCCCTGTTCCAAGTTCCGCGTCTCTACGTTATGACCAACGACGTGTGCCCTTGCCGTTGGACCGGTCGGAGTTTCGAAAAGCTATGCCAACAACAAAAATGGACGTCACCCTCGTGATGGGATGGTTGACAGGGCGGGCCGCTCTGTTTTCTCTGGGCTTCGTGTTGCTCCTCGCGCAGCCAGGGCAGGCGCAGGGCATAAACGCCCCCACCGTCCGGGACAACTATTTTCTTACCGGTGACTACGTCGCGTTCGGCGTGCCCTTGAGGGGGACAGGCCAAAGCGGTTTCGCAACCGGCACCATCGTGATTCCTCCGAATACGGTGCCGGCGGATGCGACCGCCGTGGCCGCCTTCCTCTACTGGGGCTCGGTGATGGCTTCAAGTGATCTGACGGCGGGCCTTGCCGGCGCCGCGTTCAAGGGTCACGACATCACTCCCTTCACGACCATCCTCAATCCGCTGGGATCCTCGCCGTGTTGGAGCGCTGGCGGTGGTACGGGCGGTGGTTCAGGGCATTCGTTCATCATGCACCGCGCCGATGTGCTCAGATTCTTTGAGATCGATGCCGACGGAAAGTACATCCTCAACGCGTCGCATCAGGTCAGGCTCGCAGATTCCGGGAGTAGCGGGAATGTGGTTCCCTTCACCCTGGGCGCGACGCTCGTCGTCGTCTTTCGCGATCCAGAAGCCCTGGCGCTGTCATCGATCACCATCTCCGACGGCGGGTTCAGCCTGAATCAGGGTCAGGACGTGATCACCCAGACACTCCAGGGGTTCTTCCCGTCCTATGTGAGCCCGAACGCCAAGCTCAGCATCATTATCGGTGACGGCCAGGCAAATTTTTCTGAGCACCTGCGGTTCAACGGCAGCTCCGACCTGAACGGCAACGGAATCGCTGACGACGCCAATCCGTTCCGCAACACCTGGGACAACCCCACGTTCAATGTCTCGACGTTGCTGCCCGGAAACGCCGCCTCGGCAACGGTCACAATCAATCATCAGGGGCTTAGTTCGTTCGACTGCCTGTCCGGGGGCGCATTCATCTTCAGGACAACTGTCGAGGATGCCGACCTCGACGGGCTGCCCGATGCCCTGGAGGACAGCACTATAATCTGCTCGATGCGCACGGTGACGTATTGCCTCACCTCAAGGCAATGGGCGCAGGCTCAGGCCACAAGGATCTCTTCGTTGAAATCGGCGCCATGCAGGCTGACGCGGGGACGGCTTACGGATCCGGCGCCGCGCAAGAAGTGGATCCCTCCGGGCACAATCATCTCCTGACGCCGGGGGCCTTGAAGAGGGTGGGCGACGCTTTCAAGAATGCGCCCGTCACCAATATCGATCAAGTCAACGGGATCAGGGTGCACATCGATGTCGGGCCCGACTATCACGATGTCGGACCTGCGTATGAGTCAACGGAGGCTGACGAGTACCTCATCGGATTCGCGCCCGGGCAGTCGCCCGCATTGGCCCGAGGCGGAGAGTCTATTGCGGAAACGGCATGCGTCGAGGACACACAGAGCCCGCCGCGGTGGGCCTGTCAGTTCCCCGACTATCCTGGCACGGTCGTGTGGAAGATCGGCTTCCAAAGGTATCGGGAGGCGTTTGTCCACGACGATGGCACCGAGCTTGTCAGTGTCGAGGAGTTGGACCTTTGCCAGGCGGAGGGCGACTGTCGAAGGCGACTCGATCGCGTCAGGAAGAATCTCTTCCATTACGCCTTGTCCGCCCACTTCACGGGTGAGCCGAAAGAATTTTGTGTGACTGGCACTCCCGAGCAGCAGGCTGAGTGTCAAGCCACGAACCCCGACTTCCACATACCCAAGGGCCGATCAGGAGTCGGCGACGGCAACTCCCGTGGCGGCGGCGACGTCATGGTGACGCTCGGAGGCTGGGACCACTTCGTCGGGACCGACTTCTTTCAGGCCTCCACGTTGATGCACGAGCTCGGGCACAATTTTGGGCGTAGCCATGGCGGCGACCTGGCCCAGCTGAACGGCAAACCGAACTTCCTCAGCGTGATGAATTACCTGTTCCAGTTGAACGGGCTGTTCGATGACAACCCCGCCCACGCCGGTATTCCGCAGATCGATTTCTCCGGTGAGGCACTCAGCGCGCTCAATGAATCCAACCTGAGCGATCTCGTGAGCGGTTTGCTCCCGGGCTTGGACGCGAGACCGCCGCGTTACCGGACCGCCTGGTATGCGCCCCAGGGCCCAGGCACGAGCGGTTCCGGAGCGACGAAACATAGCAATGGCACACCATTGAGTGAGGTTGAGGAAGCAGCGAGACTAGCCGGCCACGGAATGGTTCGGATTGACGCCCCAGGCGTTACAGGCCCCGGCGCCGTGATCGACTGGAACGCGGATGGCGACCACAATCTTGCCGGCGGGTTTGCCCCGTTTTTCCCCCCGCTTGGCGCTGTGCCGGATGGCCTTCAGGACATCAACTTCAACGGCGGAGACACACCACTCACAACACTCGCCGGGTCTAATGACTGGGCCAGCCTTCACCTGAACCAGGTCGGCGCCAGACGAAATGCCAGAGGATTCTCCCTTGGCTTTGGCGGCGAGGGAGGCTTTGGCGGCGAAGGAGGCTTTGGCGGCGAAGGAGGCTTCGGCGGTGAGGGAGGCTTCGGCGGTGAGGGCGGCTTCGGCGGCGAGGGCGGCTTCGGCGGCGAGGGCGGCTTCGGCGGCGAGGGCGGCTTCGGCGGCGAGGGCGGCTTCGGCGGCGAGGGAGGCTTCGGCGGCGAGGGAGGCTTCGGCGGCGAAGGAGGCATCGAGCCGACCGTCGAGGACGCGGCGGCTGGCGGGTATAGTGCTCCGACCGAAGTGAGGGCATGCGTGCTCGGTGGCGGTGGCGTGCCCGCCCAAGCATGCTCAGCTTCGACGCCATTGCATCGGGTCAGGCTGGACTGGCAGTTGCCCACTCAGGGCAGCGACCACGTCACCAGCTACAGCGTCTATCGCGTGATTGGCGACGAGGCCAACACCACCAATCTTCCAGACAAGGTGTTCGTGGGAGCAGTGGCCGCACCGACGAGGACCCTGGACGATCTTCACGAACTCCATCACGGCACCGACTATGCCTATGTCGTGGTCGCGGCGTTCGACAACGCGACAGTCAGCGGCTACTCGGCTTCCTCGATCTTCACGACTATCACGGCCGTCAACGACGCGCCGGTCGCGAACAACCAGACCGTCCCGGCGATCAACGAGGACACGGCTGCGTCGCCGACGATCACGTTGATCGCGACGGACGTCGACTCGGCGTCGTGGACCTACAGTATCGCGGTACCTCCGAGTCACGGTACGTTGAGCGGCGCGTTGCCGAACGTGACGTACACCCCGTACCTGAACTACTTTGGGCCCGACAGCTTCACGTTCAAGGCAAACGACACGAACACGCTGCCGCCAAACGGCTACAACGATCCAGGTCGAGACTCGAACGAGGCGACGGTGTGGATCACGGTCACCCCGGTCAACGACGTGCCCGGCTTCACGAAGGGCGCGAACCAGACGGTGAAGAAAAACGCCGGAGCACAGAGCGTTTCGGGGTGGGCCACCAGCATCAGCGCCGGACCAGCAAACAGCACGCCACCTGCAACCCCACCTGCAAGTGAAAGCGGCCAGCTAGTCAATTTCATCGTCGCGAACAATAACACCGCGCTGTTCTCGGTGCAGCCGGCGATCTCATCGACTGGCACGCTCACCTACAGGCCAGCGGGCGGCAACAAGACCGGCACCGCGACGGTCACAGTGCGGATCCATGACAATGGTGGCATCGACAACGGCAACGGCGGCGGTGGCGTGGACACCAGCGGCCCGCAGACCTTCACCATCACGGTGGTCAACTGATGTGGCGACCAAAGTAAAGAGGCCGGCGGCGCGCGACGTGAGCTGACGGGCTCCAGCGCGCCGCCGTGTATCGACGCGAGGGGATCGTTCACTAAAGGCCGGCGCGGCGGCGGACTTCTCGCAGGAGCGGATCTTCCTTCGATTGGCCGCGGAGAGTCAGATACGTGCGGTACGATTCGGCGAACCCCGCGTTGTTCAATCCTTCACGGACACGACCCTGGTAGTAATAGACGGGCGGAAAATAGGCGTAGGTGGGCTCCTCGTCCAGAAACAACGACAGCGCCTCGCCGCGGCGCTTGATGCACCGATCGAACTCGGAGTCCGCTTGCGCGAACTGGCCGGCTTCCAAATAGGCCCGCCCGAGATCGAAGTGGCCGATCCAGGTATCCAATAGTTCGTTCGCCTCGATCAGGACTTTGATCGCCTGTCGTGGGTCGCCACTTTTCAGGAAGGCATCGCCTTCGACGATCTTCGCGTAGGCCTGAGGCTCCGCTTGAATCTCCGAGGCGAGTCCAGCGATCAGTGGCCGGGCTTTGGGAACCTGGTCCGCCTCGACCAGCATTCGCGCCGCGAGGAAGCGGATCTTCACGGCGTTGCTGTTCGCGAGCGCCTGCTCGGCAGCTACGACGGCCGGGCCGTTCTGTCCTCGCAAGAGGCGTGCATGGGCAAGCGACGCGAACTTCGCGGCCGCCCTGTCGGCGCTCTTGGACGTGACGTCAGCGGCTGCACCCTGCTCGAGAATTCGAACGGCGTCCGAGAAACGGCCTTCATACGCGGCCAGGTCGCCGAGGCCGGACGCGGCGTAGGAAGCCGCGATGGTGCCCAGGGATTCGACTTTGCCGAGTTGTTGGTAGGTTTCGGCTGCTTGCGATAACTGGTCCTGTCCAACCTGGGCATAGGCAAGAGGAAGCAGACTCAGCGGGCTCCCGAGCTCCTGTGCCGACCGCGCCTCTCGTTCACCCGTCTGGAAATCACTTGCGTAACTCGCGTACAGCGCCAGATTGATTCTGTACAGCGTGCGTTTGGGCAGGATGGCCACGACGCGCCGTATTTCATCCAGGGCATTGGGCATGTCTCGCAACTGTGTGAAGCACAACGCGAGATTGTTACGCGCCTGAACATCCGCCGCGTATCGGGCAATCAGGTCCCTGTATTCCTTCACGCACTGCTGATAGTCCCCTGTCATCTTGTAGAACATCCCGCGGGTGGCGTAACGTTCGCGCTCGGTCATGCTGTCAAGATGACTGAGCGCTTGCTTGAAGTACTTCTCGGCATCCTGCAGGTTGCCCAGGTTCAGCGACAGGGTAGCCAGGGCCTGGTAGCCGATGCCGAACTTCGGATCGAGCTCCACCGTCTGCGGAATAGCTGCGTCGCGCCTCATCGAACCTGCCGCTGGACGAGGCTTCCCTGCCCACAGCATAGTGACGGAGCACGTCGAGCGAAGTGGTTGACAGGCTGGCCATGGCGAACATCTGAGCGGAGTCTGACGTGTCGTCGCCGAGCGCCGTGCGAACTTCGGCCACCAGCTTCATCGCCGCTTCCAGCACCGCCTCTTTGTTGGCCGCCCTCCCGTCGCACTGGCGATCACGTCGCCGGTCACCGTTTGAGCCGCTTGGAGCGAAATCCCGTAGCCGTTCCCCTGGCGATCGAGCGAACCGGAGAGGACGACGCCTACACCCTGCTTCACCGCAAGCTCACGCGCGGCCACTTCGTCCAGTCTCTCGGGGGCCGGCACGCCAAGGGTGCTCACGGCGGTACGGTCGTACGCGGTGATGAAGCCGGCGCCCTCCAGCCCGCGTTTGAGCATCGGCTCGAGCGTGCGGTCGAACGTCGGATCGCTGGTGCGGTTCTGAAAGTCCGCGATCAGGACGGAAACCGGTTCAGGTGCGGGCGGGAGGGGCCTGCGCGCGAAATACCAGGCGGAACCAATCAGCACCCACGCGAGCGTGGCGATCGCACCGACCATGCGCAGCCCGACCACGCGCTTGATCGGGATCGGCTCGCCGGCCTCATCGAGTCGATCGAGGTCGGCGGCCAGCGCTTCGGTCGTCTGGTACCGCGCCGCGGGATCCGGCTGGAGGCACCGCATCACGAGTCGATCCAGCGCCTCGGGGATCTCCGGGACGATCGACCTGGCGGCGGGTGGCGGCTGCTCCATCCGTCCCTTCAGTTCGGCGATGGCGCTGACCGCGTGTCCGGCGCGGCGGCGGCCCAGGAGCATGTCGTAAAGGATCAAGCCGAGCGCGTAAACGTCGGCGCGCTGATCGACCGGCTGTCCATTGGCCTGTTCGGGCGCCATGTACTCGACCGTCCCGACAACGGTACCGACCATAGTGACATCGGCAAGTCGCTCGAATGGGCGCCCCGCGGTCAGTGGCTGGTTGATACCGCGCGGCGGGCCCTCGGTGCCAGGGCCCCCCGTCGACCGCGCGATCCCGAAGTCCATGATCATCGCCTCACCTTCGGCGTCGATCATGATATTGGCCGGCTTCAAATCGCGGTGGACCACGCCGGCCTTGTGCGCGGCGACGAGACCCGACACGATTGGACGCGCGATGCGGAGCACCTGTGGAATCGGCAGGTGAGCGTTCGCGTTTCAACAGCGTCGCGAGATCCGCGCCGTCCACGTACGGCATCGTGATGTACTTGATGCCCGTCGATCTCGCCGAGATCGTGGATGCGAACGACGTTCTTGTGCGTGACCTGTCGCGCCAGCAGCAGCTCCCGCTTGAAGCGCCGCTCGACCTCCGCGGCCGCGGCGGGATCCGACATGACTTCCGGACGAATCACCTTGACGGCGACAGCCACCCCGAGCTCGGCGTCCCACGCCTGATACACGGCGCCCATACCGCCAATCCCGAGCAGTCGGATGATGTGGTACCGCCCGAAGTTCTGGCCGGGAGCGAGCGGACCGGTACCGACCGGCCTTGGCCCTTCAACCTCCGGCGCTGCACCGAGGGTTGCGCCCTGGTCCAAGGTGTCAGGGCTGGTCGCGCTCGTCGGGAAGGACGCAGGCGGGGGCGTCAGCAGCCCCGTCGCGGTGGCGATTCCGGTCACCGCGCAGTGGGGGCAGAGGCCCGAAGAGGCGTGGATCTCTCCGCCGCAATTGCGGCAAATCATTGTCAAAACAAGGCTGAACTCAGAAGCATAGCACTACCTGCGCCATAACCCCGGGTCGGGTTAGCGTCTTGGGCAGAGACCGGTCAGAGGCGAGAGGAGTGACAGCGACCAGGGCCGTCCGACGATCTCCTGCGCGGCGCACCTGTTCTTGACGTATTCTCTGCGCACTCATCACTGGGAGGAACGCCCTATGAAGCACGTATCTCTCCTTACTTGCTCGCTGTCGGCCGTACTGCTGGGCGCCGTCGTCATGGCCCAGGCCCCGCCGAGCGAGGTTGACGCCCACGTCGCGGCCGCCAGGCTGGCCGCCGGCATGGACTTCCGCAACACCTTCCTCAATTTGTGCGTTCCCGCTCCACCTGGCGGCGGGCGGGGCGCGGCCGGCGCACCTGGTGCGGCTGCCGCCCCTGGGCGTGGTGGCGACGCTGGGCCCGGCGCGGCTGCGCGCGGCACTCCCGGACCCGGCGCCGGCGGCGCGCCGCAGACACCGGATCGAGCGAATTGGTACGCGCCGCCCGTCAAGGTGTTCGACAACCTCTACTGGCTGGGCACGCGCCAGCATTCGTCCTGGGCGCTCCAGACCAGCGCCGGGATCATCATCATCGACACTAACTTCGCCTGGGCCACCGAGCCGGAGATCATCGACGGCATGACGAAGCTCGGCCTCAAGCCTGCCGACATCAAGTACGTGGTCATCAGCCACGCGCACGGCGATCACGATCAGGGCGCGGCGGAACTGCAGAAGCGCTACGGCGCGAAGGTCGTCATGGGCACAGCTGACTGGGAGTCGACCCTGAAGCGCCCAGCGACCGCCGCGGGCGGCGTACCGACGCGCGAGCCCAACACGTCCGTTGGGCCGGACGGCATGAACCTGGTGCTCGGCGACACGACCATCCAAATCGTCGCCACGCCGGGCCATACGCCCGGCACCTTGTCCTACGTGTTCCCCGTGAAGAACCAGGGCCAGACCGTGATGGTCGCGTACTCGGGCGGCACGCTGACGGGTGCCTTCGGCACGGACGGCCAGCGGTGGGACGAGTACGCGGCGTCGCAGCGCAAGATCGCCAAGGTGGCGGCTGGTGCGGGAGCCACTGTGATCCTCTCCAACCACAGCGAATACGACGGCGCCTACACCAAGGCCCGTCTGATTGCCGCACCGCGTCAGGTGGGCGAAAACCATCCCTTCGTCGTGGGCGCCGAGGCCGTGCAGCGTTACTTCACCGTCATGGCAGAGTGCGCAACGGCATCGAAGATCCGACTGGGCGCCAAGTAAGCCGTCGGTGGATTCAAGTCAGACTTGAGACTTGTGACTTGAGAGTTGAGAGTTGGAAGACTTGAGACTTGACGCTTGAGACTTGAGACTTGAGTAACAGTCCTTTTGTCGAGGAGCTCGCTGCCCGCTCCCGACCCGGCGCGCTGCTGCGAACTGCTCGCCGCGCTTCCGTGCCGCGTGTTTCTCGACAGCGCGGCGAAAGGCACGCGGCTCGGCCGATACTCCTTTCTGACGGCCGACCCGGTCGCCGTCGTGCGCAGCAAAGGGGCGCGCACCGAAAGCGTCGACCTGTCGACAGGCATCCTGCGCAGTCGTCTCCGGCGACGCGCTCGACGCCGGTTCGGGCGCTGCTGGCGCCGCACGCCGCCGAACCGGTGGCGGGGCTTCCGCCCTTTCAGGGCGGCGCCGCGGGCTACCTCGCTTACGACTGGGGGCGCGTGCTCGAGCGCCTCCCCGCGCCGCGCCATGAGGACCTCACGCTCCCGGACGTGGTGATCGGCGTGTACGACTGGGTGCTGGCGTGGGACCACGACGAGGCGCGAGCATGGCTCATCTCCACTGGTCTCCCGGAGACCGCTGCGGCACCCCGAAGACAGCGCGCCCTCGAGCGCGCCGCGGCCATCCGCGAGCGCGTGCGTTTCCGACGCCGTGCCGCCGTCGGCTGGGACCGCGCGCGAATCGATTGACCGGATGGTTCTTCCGCCGCGGCCCGTGCCCGCGCCATCCTTTCCCGTCGAAGACGGGTGGTGGAGCGAAAGCCTCGCGCTGCGCTCGTCCTTCACGCACGACGGGTATCTCGACGCGGTCGCCCGCGTGCGCGAATACATCTTCGCCGGCGACATCTTCCAGGCGAACCTGTCGCAGCGCCTCGAAGCGCCGCTCGCCGAACCGTCGTGGACGCTCTACCGCCGTCTCCGCACCCGTAACGCGGCTCCGTTCGCGGCCTACCTGGACTTTCCCGATGTGACCGTGTTGAGTGCGTCACCGGAGCGCTTTCTGAGCGTGGACGTCGGCGGGCACGTCGAAACACGGCCGATCAAGGGAACGCGGCCGCGCGGCGTCGGGCCCGAGCACGACCTCGCGCTCGGCGTGGCGCTTGCCGTCAGCAGCAAGGACCAGGCCGAGAACCTGATGATCGTGGACCTCATGCGAAACGATCTGTCGCGCGTCTGCGCGCCCGGCACCGTGCGCGTGGCCGAATTGTTCGGACTCGAGCACTACGCCACCGTTCACCATCTCGTGTCCACGGTCGTCGGCGATCTCACGCCGGATGCCGATGCCCTGCGCCTCTTGCGCGCGTCTTTCCCCGGCGGCTCCATTACCGGTGCCCCCAAGGTTCGCGCGATGGAGATCATCACCGAGCTCGAACCATCCGAACGGGGCGTCTACTGCGGGGCGATCGGCTACTGGAGCGTCACGGGCGCGTTCGACAGCAACATCGCCATCCGCACGGTGGTGGCGCTCGGACGGCCGCGTCTACTTCAGCGCCGGGGGCGGGATCGTCGCCGATTCGGATCCGGAACAGGAGTACCGCGAGACCCTCGACAAGGCTCGCGGTATGATCGATGCGTTGGTGGGATCGCCGTGATTCTCCTGATCGATAACTACGACTCCTTCGTCCACAACCTCGCCCGGTACGTCCGCGAACTGGGCGGCGACGCGGTCGTGCGCCGCAACGACGCCGTCACCCTCGGAGAGATCGAGGCGTTGGCGCCGAGCCACATCATCCTGTCGCCCGGCCCGTGCTCACCTGCGGAGGCGGGAATCTCGACCGACCTCGTGCGCCATTTCGGCCCGACGATCCCGGTGTTCGGCGTGTGCCTCGGCCATCAGTGCATCGGGGCGGCGTACGGCGGCGAGATCGTGCGCGCAGGCCGTCCGCGGCACGGTCGAACCTCGCCTGTCGCGCACGACGGGTCGAGCGTATTCGCGGGCCTGCCGTCGCCGATTCGAGTGGCGCGCTATCACTCGCTGGTCATCGCCCCATCCTCTCTGCCGCCTTCACTGCGAGTCATCGCGACATCGAACGACGACCGCGAGATCATGGCGGTCGAGCACCGCGAACATCCGGTGGTCGGCGTGCAGTTTCATCCCGAGTCCGCGGCAACCGAGTACGGCTACGCATTGCTCGATCGGTTCCTGCATGGCGCGCGCTCGCGCATGGCCGAGCTTCCGACCGGCGCCGACGGCGGCGAAAGCGTGCATCGAGGGCCGGTGACGACCCTGCCGTGGGCGCGCCGGGACGACGAAGGGGACGGCGCGTTCGTGCCACCGCCGGTGGACCTGGTTAGATGACGCTTGAATCTTGAGAACACTCATCGTCGAAACCATCGTCACCACCGTTGCCGGCGACGGCCTCGTCAACTGCGCGCCGATGGGTGTCGAATGGGGCGACGAGACGATCGTCCTGAAGCCGTTCCTCGAGACGGCGACCTATCGCAACGTCGTGGCCACTCGCGCGGCGGTCGTGAACCTCACTGACGACGTGCGCGTCTTCGCACGCGCGGCCATCTCCAACCCGGAATACCAGACGGCTCCGGCCACCGTCGTCCGCGGCGTCGTGCTCGCCGACTGCTGCTCGTGGCGCGAGCTCGACGTGCAGGCCATCGACAGCACCCCGCCCCGGTCACGCATCGATACGAGAGTCGTCCACCGAGGCGTGCGCCGCGAGTTCATCGGCTTCAATCGCGCGCGTCACGCGGTGCTCGAGGCGGCGATCTACGCCACGCGTCTGCAACTGCTGCCGCGCTCGTTCATCGACAGCGAGATGGCGCGGCTCCAGGTGATTGTGGACAAGACGGCCGGTCCGCAGGAGACCGAGGCGATGGCGCTCCTGACGGAGCACATCCGGGCTACTCCGACTACGCCCCTGACCGGGATCGCTCCGGAACGGAGATGACGACGGCAACCGGCGGCGAAGCCGTTTTCGTCGAAGCGCCGGCGCGCCTGCACTTCGGCGTGCTCGACCTCCGCGGCGCGCTCGGGCGCCGGTTTGGCGGTATCGGCGCGGCTGCGCCGTCGCCGACGCTCCTTGTCTCGGCGAGCCCCGCGGCCGTGCTCGAAGTCGACTGGAGAAGATGCCGATCGGGCGGCCGATTTCGCGCGCCGGTTTCTCTCGCACCACGGCGTGACCGGCGGCGCACGGTTGACGGTTCATCGCACGCTGCCGTCGCATGCGGGCCTCGGATCCGGCACGCAGCTCGCGCTCGCGGTCGCGCGTGCGCTGGCAGAGGTCCACGGTGTGAAAGCGGACGCCCCCGGCCTCGCGCGCGCCGTCGGACGCGCGCAACGCTCGGCCATCGGCACCTTCACGTTCGCCGGTGGCGGGCTGGTTCTCGAGGGCGGACGATACCCGGAGACGGGGCGCGTTTCGCCGCTGCTCGCCCGTCTGCCCTTCCCTTCCGAATGGCGCTGCATTGTCGCCGTCCCTCACGCCTCGCCCGGCGTGAGCGGACATGCGGAAGCGGCCGCGTTCGCGCAACTGCCGCCGGCCCCGGAGCGCGAGGTCGAGCACGTCGCGCACCTCGTCCTCATGGCGCTGCTGCCCGCGCTAGCCGATGGAGATCTCGCCCGATTCGGACCAGCGCTGACCGAAATTCAGTCGATTACCGGGCGCTGGTTCGCGCCGGCGCAGGGGGGCACGTTCACGCCCGGTCCCACTGAGGAACTGGTTCGGTGCATGGCCGAATGGGGCGCCTTGGGGGTAGGACAGAGCTCCTGGGGACCCACCGTCTACGGCATCGTCGAGGGCGAGGACGCCGGAGTCCGGCTCGCCGACCGCGTCCGAAACAGGCTGGGATCGGCGGGAACGGTTTACGAGGGGCCCTTCAGAACAGAGGGCGCGCGGATCTGGCGCGCGGCAGCGCCCGCCGCAGTAAGATGAGCCGCCCGAGGACGTCTTATCAGGAGGTCGTATGACAGGTAGTGGAAGAAAGCTGGCGGTCGTCGCCTCGCTGATCATGACGTGCTGGGTCGCTGGGCCGCGCGCTCAAGGCAACATCAACTTCGACGCGATCGAGATCCAGACGGTGAAGCTGGCCGACGGGGTTTTCGTCCTGATGGGAGGCGCAGCGCAGGGCAACATCCTGGTCTCGGCGGGGCCGGACGGGATCTTCATGGTGGACTCGATGTACGCCCAGATGAACCAGAAGATCGTGAATGCCCTGGCCAAGATCAGCGACCAGCCGATTCGCTACGTCGTCAACACCCATCTCCATGGCGATCACACCGCCGGCAACGCGGCGCTGGCCCAGCGCGGCGCCGTCATCGTTTCGCACGAAAACATGCGGAAGCGCATGGCGAGCCAGCAGACCAACCCTCCCCCTGCCGCGGCGTTGCCGAGGTTGACCTACAGCGACAGCCTGACGCTGCAGTTCAACGGCGAGGAGATCTACATCTACCACCCCAATCCGGCGCACACCGACGGCGATTCGATCATCTACTTCAAGAATGCCAACGTCATGCACGTCGGCGACGTGCCGGCGTCGCTGCGCTATCCCAACATCGGCGTCAACGACGGCGGAACCGTCGAGGGCATGATGGCGGCCGGGCGGCAGGTGATGAAAGTCGCCAACGCGAACACCCGGATCATCCCGGGCCATCTGGGACCGGTGATCGGGTTCAAGGAAATCGAGCAGCAGCTCGTGATGTTTGCCGCCGTGCGGGACCGCGTCGCGGCGGCGATCAAGGCCGGGAAGACGGAGGCCGAAGTCGTGGCGTCAAAGCCGACGAAGGACTTTGACGAGGGCCGCATGGGTGGCGCGATTACACCCGATCGATTTGTCAGCCTGGTCTATACCGATTTGTCCAGGAGAAAGTAGGCCGGGAGACGGGCGATTACTTGAGGAGAGCAGTTGCCCAGTTCACGACAACGGTAATTGGAGTGGGACTTCCTTCCGCGATCGGGCACCTGGATGAGAAAGCGCTGGCCATCAGCGGTCACGGCGAACTGATCGCGGATCGGATCGACCCTTAGTTTGGTGTCGAAGAGTGGTCGCGGAACCCCCGATTCGATCCTGGCGTCAACGCGGATATCCACGGCCATCAACTTGCCGTCAAGAGCGAGATAGTAGAGTTCCTTTCCGTCGCGTCTCCATCGTGGTTGTACACCGCCATCCGTCGATATCTGGCGTTTCTGATCGGTTGGCTGGCGGGAGATGAGATAGACCTGCATGCGTGCCCGAGTCGTCTGAGTTGAAGGCAAGCCACTTGCCATCTGGAGAGAAACGAGGCTCGTCTTCTTGAAAGGGCGTCTGGGCTATCGGGATCGGCTTTCGATCCCCAAACAAGCGGAAGGACGTGAAGATCGCCTGCGCCGGTCACGCCTGCCCGTCGTATTGAGCCCGTACGCCAGATACTGTCCGTCGCTGGACCAGTCTTCCGGCCATTCGTCTGTTGCCGTTTCCAGCAGACGGTGTTTCCGCGCCGGTGGCGATCTTTTTTTCGAAGATGTCCCTGATTTCCTTTGCGCTCGGACGTAAATGCGATTGCCAGTCCATCGGGAGCCCAGACCACGTTGCCGTTGGGGCTGAGGGCTGGATCGAATGTGAATCTGGTCGGAACTTTACGCTCCACGTCGATCAGCCAGATATCGTAACGGGAGTTCTCGGGATTTCGTTGCGCGACGGCAATCTGCTTTCCCGTCGGGGGAAAGATCGAAGTTCGTCGTGTACAGGCGCAGGGCTCCCCGCAGTCCCAAGCTTGTTTGCCTGTTCGATCGAACCAGACGAACTGCCTTTCTGACAGCTGGTCCCCCGCCGGCAAAGTAGATCAGCCTTCCGTTCTGGGACACGTCAAAAGCCGCCTCACCATTCAACACGTCGTAGGAGACCTTGATCGGATATGCGTACGGGTTCTCCGGTGAACGCAAGCCTTGTTTGACGTCGAACGGCTGGGCGAAGAGCGTTCCCTCGCGGTGGAACAGCAGATACCCTTCGCTCGGCATATGCCACTTTGGATTGTGAGTCGAAGAGCTTGACGGCGTCCTTGGAGTCGAGTGTCGCCGACGTAGATCGCACGGTTCGATTGCTGAGGCGACCACGCCAGGTAAAGGTAGTGGCGACCGTCCGGGAGAAAGTGCGGAAGCCTGGTGTGACGTTTCCTGCCGTGATTCGTCGCGAGTACTGATGGGTACGGGTTCACCGCCTGCGGCGGAAACGCGCTGCAAAATGCCGCCGGCTGAAAAAATGATGATCTCCTCGGCGCTCCAGGTTCCTCCAGCCATGATTCGGCGCGTTGCAGATGTTTTGCGCGGGACCACCCGAGACCGCGAATCTTCTTGATCCTCCCGCCGGCAAAGAACGCGATGTAGCGGCTGTCCGGAGACCAGAACGGGGCCGCGGCTCCCTCTGTTCCCGCGAGCTGTTCCGGCACGGTCGATTCGCTGCGGCGAACGAAGAGTGCGGTTGGTTGAAGGCGTCGTTGCCACGAACGCAATCCACCGGCCGTCCGGCGAGATCGTGATATAGCGTGGGTCCGGCATCTGGGGTGTCGCGACTTCGAATCGGATCTGGTCCGGCCTCGGTACCGGTTGTAGATAGACGATCCCCGCGGCGAGCAGCGCGCCGGCCAGCAGAACGGTTGAGGTGATGGCCCAAATCGACGTAATCCGTCTGGGTCTGCCAGGTCGGACGTCCTTGGGTCCTTCTCCGAGCCCCCCGTCCTCGGCAACCCATTTCAGCTCGTCGAGGAGATCCCCGGCGGCCTGCCAGCGGTGGTCCGGGTTCTTGGCCAGGCATTTCTTGACGACGCGATCCAGCAGGCGCGGTGTCATCGGCTGCAACGTCGACATCGCGGGCGGATCGCGCTCCAGAATCGCGGCAATCAGGCTGGCCTGGCTCCG
Organism: uncultured Acidobacteriota bacterium; assembly: GCA_963749565.1. Classification (GTDB taxonomy): domain Bacteria; phylum Acidobacteriota; class Vicinamibacteria; order Vicinamibacterales; family CAVVIG01; genus DATLLJ01. The sequence goes on from CAVVNL010000008.1 coordinate 15,278, forward strand.
GCCTGCAAACGTCTTCTTGCCGGTGACCATCTCGTAGAGGATGACGCCCAAGGCAAAGATATCGGTGCGGGCATCGGCCTCTCGTGCCTCCAGTTGTTCCGGGGCCATGTATTGAAGAGTGCCGAGGATGGTTCCCTGGGCCGTGATGGAGGCATTCGTCGGCAACGATGACAACTCGCTCGATGCGTGCGTCTGCGTCAGCTTGGCAAGCCCGAAGTCCAGCAATTTCGTGCCGGATTTGGTGAGCATGATGTTGCCGGGCTTGAGATCCCGGTGCACGATTCCCTGCCGGTGTGCTCTGTCCAGGGCGTCGGCCACCTCAATCGCAATCCTCAGGGCATCGTCGAGCGGCAGCGCACCTCCTTCCAGGCGGTCGGCAAGCGTTCGCCCCTCGAGATACTCCATGACGAGATAGTTGATGTCACCCTCCTGCCCCACATCGAATACCGGGCAGATATGCGGATGACTCAAACTGGCCACCGTCTGTGCTTCCCGCTCGAATCGGGCCTTCAGTTCGGGCTGATCGGAGAGACGCCGCGGAAGAACCTTGATCGCGACGGTGCGGTTCAGGCGTTTGTCCCTGGCGCGATACACCTCGCCCATTCCACCGGCGCCAATCGCCGAGATGATTTCATACGGGCCCAGGTGCGTTCCGCCAGCTAAAGCCACTCAACCTCGTATATTTTCCGGGGGTGCCGGGAACGTTCGACGGCAGCGATTATACGTGGACTTGGAGCCACCTCAGGATCTTCCCCGGTGTCGCCAACCTGGACCGGGATTGAACCAACACGAGATTAAGCCGTAGGATGTGCGGGCTTGATCGTGAGCAAGGAGGAATGCGAATGGCTTTGATGCGCCCGGACCCCACCTTTTACCCGTCGCCTGGCATGGCCATGCAGGCGCCGGCCGAACGCCTCGCGTATGTCGCGTTGCTCAACGTCGGCGACGGCGGGAAGCGCGACGCGATGGGCGTCATCGATGTCGAGCCCGGTTCCCCCGGGTATGGCCGCCTGGTGGGCCAGGTGGACTTTCCCCACGGCAACAACGAGTTGCACCACTTCGGCTGGAACGCGTGCAGTGCGTGCCTCTGCCCGCAGGCGCCGCACCCGCACATGGAACGACGGTACCTGATTGTGCCGGGCATTGGCTCTTCCAGGATTCACGTCCTGGATACGAAGGACGAACCCCAGGCAACCGAAGATCGTGAAGGTCATCGAGCCGGACGAGTTCATCAGCAAGACCGGCTACACGTCGCCGCACACGATTCACTGCGGCCCCGACGGCATCTATGGAAGCGCGCTCGGTTCGGCGACCGGCGACGGCCCGGGCGGTATCTTCCTGATGGATGCCGAGACGTTCGAGTTGAAGGGTCAGTGGGAACAGGACCGCGGCCCCCAGCATCTGGCCTACGACTTCTGGTGGCACCTGGGCCACGACATCATGGTCACCTCCGAGTGGGGCACGCCCAACATGGTGAAGGACGGCGTCAACCCGGAGCTGCTGCTGGGGGGCAAGTACGGCCACAAGCTGCACGTCTGGAACCTGGATACACGCCGCCACCTGCAGGAGCTGGATCTGGGTGCGGAGCAGCAGATGGTGCTCGAGCTGCGGCCCGCGCACGATCCAAAGAAGGCCTACGGGTTCGTCGGTGTGGTCGTGTCGCTCAAGGATCTGTCGTCATCGATCTGGATGTGGTCCCGTGAAAACGGGGGACAGGGCAAGAACGGCAAGTGGGCGATCCGCAAGGTGGCGGAAATCCCCGCCGAGCCCGCGGACCCGGACCAGCTGCCGCCGCTGCTGAAGGGTTTCAAAGCGGTGCCGCCGCTCGTCAGCGACATCAATCTTTCACTCGACGATCGTTTCCTCTACGTGTCGTGCTGGGGCACCGGCGAGTTCATCCAGTACGATGTCTCCGACCCGGCGAATCCGAAGAAAACCGGCTCGATTCATCTGGGGGGCATCGTGCGCCGCGCGGCCCACGCGAAGCAAGCCTCAGCAGCCGCTCAACGGCGGCCCGCAGATGGTGGAGCTCAGTCGCGACGGCAAGCGCGTGTACTTCACCAATTCGCTCTACTCGCCCTGGGACGAGCAGTTCTATCCCGACGGCGTGAAGAGCTGGATGGTGAAGATCGACGCGCACCAGAATGGCGGCATGAAGCTCGACGAAAAGTTCTTCGTCGAATTCGACGGCCTGCGGGCGCACCAGTTACGGCTCGAAGGCGGCGATGCTTCATCCGACTCCTACTGCTATTCCGAAGCGCCATGATGCTGGAGGTCGGCGGGAACGCGTTGTGGGTGATGCTGCTCCTCGGCGCTTACCACGGAATCAACCCGGGCATGGGGTGGCTTTTCGCGGTGGCGCTGGGGATGCAGCAGGGAAAGGCGAGCGCGGTGGCGGTTGCGCTTGTGCCGATTGCGATCGGCCACGCGTTGGCCGTGGGCGCCGTGGTGTTGACGGCGGCGTTTCTGGGCAGGGCGCTGCCTGTCGAGGCCATCCGCTATCCCGTCGCCGTGGGTTTGATCGGCTTGGGAATGCATCGGCTGGTGCGCCATCGCCACCCGCGATGGGTCCGAATGCAGGTGGGCTTCCGGGACCTTATCGTCTGGTCGTTTCTGATGGCTTCGGCCCACGGCGCGGGCCTGATGGTCCTGCCGGCACTGCTCGGCAGCCACGCTGTCGCGGCAGCCACCGGAATGGGAAGCCACGGACACGCATCGGGTGCGGCCAGTCCGCTGGCCGCCCTGCTGGCCACGGGCGTCCACACGACCGCCTATCTTGCGGTGACCGGGGGCGTCGCGTGGGTCGTCTATCGCAGGCTGGGCCTCGCGATTCTTCGCAAAGCGTGGTTCAACCTCGACGTGCTCTGGGCCGCGGCGCTCGTGGTGACTGGAGTGGTCACGCTCGCGTTGTAGCATCAAGAACGTGGGCGTGTAGGAAGTAGGCCGGGTCCTTTGGACCCGGCTGCACCGGCGGGTCCAATAGGACCCGCCCTACGATCTCAGCGTTTCGTAAACACCAGAATGTGCTGACGGGGCAACGATTCGTTCACCTGCGACAGGGTGAATCCTTCCGCCTCCACTTCGAGCTTGGCCTCGGCGACGCTCATCTTGTGGTCCTCGCGGATGGGAATCGACGGATCTTCCTTCCGGTACTCCAGCAGCACGAGCCGGCCGTCTGGCTTGAGCGCATCACGCAGATGCCGCAGCATGGTCTGCGGCGCCGAGAATTCGTGGTACACGTCCACCATCAGCACCAGATCCAGTGCCGCCGCGGGTAGCCGCGGGTTATCGACGTCTCCTTGAACGAGCGTCACGTTGCTGATGCGATCTCTTGTGAGCCGCAGACCCAGCAGCCTGAGCATCTCGGGCTGGATGTCGGCCGCGTACACTTTTCCGGTCGGGCCCACCCGGTCCGCCAGCCTCACGGTAAAGTAGCCCGAGCCGGCGCCAACGTCGGCCACGACGCCGCCTTTGGGAATCTTGAGGACATCGAGCGCGCGATCCGGCTGCTCTTCCTCGATTCGTTCCGGCCGATCCAGCCACGCCGCTCCGGCGGCGCCCATCACCTGTGCGAATCGCCGGCCGCTGATCGGATGCACCCCGGGCGGGGCGACAACACCGGCTTGCTGGGCGACAACCCCGACGGCCGCAGCTAGCGCGAGTGTGATTCCGGCGAGGAAGAATCGGGACCTCATCGCGCGGAGGTGTTCGGTTCGGCGATCGCGCGTGACGTTCGCGGAGCGGAAGGAAATATTCGGCATCGCGTATCATCATGGATCATGTCGCTCGATCCCACCATGATGTTTGTGTCGCTCATTCCAGGCGGGATCGGTTCGTTCTGCTGGTGTACGGCAAGAAACAGGGACGCTGGCCGCACATGTGCAGGACTGGCGCTCATGGCGTATCCGTAGTCGTGTCGACAGTCGCCCAACTGGGCCGGGGCTGCTCATCGGGGCGGGCCTGTGGTACGCGATTCGACTCGGCTGGTAGCGGAATGGGGTCCGGACTGCGCAGCCGCCGCTGGATCGTTGCCGCCGCCATGATGGTCGGGGTGGGCGGTGCGCTCGCGGCGCTCCATTCGGTACTCGGATCCCGAGAGGCTGGACCTCGACGATGCCGTGCGGCGTGCGACGCCGGGACAGTTCGTCCGTCTCACCGACGGCTACACGCATTATGAAATCGCCGGTCCTGCGGCGGCACACGTGGTGGTGCTCGCGGCCGGCTTCAGCGTCCCGTACTACATCTGGGATCCGACCTTCGACGCGCTCGTCGAGGCGGGCTTCCGCGTCCTGCGTTACGACTATTACGGCCGCGGCTTCTCGGACCGCCCCGACGTTCCGTATACACAGGACCTTTACGTGCGGCAGCTCGTCGAGCTGCTCGACTCGTTGAAGGTGTCCGGCTCCATCGATCTCGCGGGGCTCTCCCTCGGCGGTTCGATTGTCACCAGCTTTGCGGACCTGTTTCCCGATCGCGTGCGGTCGCTGATTTACGTGGACCCGTCGTTCAGGTCGCCCAGCCCGATTCCCCCCACCAACCCCCAGGTCTGGAGCTTCCTCACCGCTATTTTCACCGAACGGCAATGGGCCGACGAACAGCTGGCCGACTTCCTTCACCCCGAACGCTTTCCCGACTGGCCTGCTCGCTATCGCGTGCAGATGCAGTACCGGGGGTTTCGCCGCGCCCGGCTGTCCGAACTGGTCAGCAACGCGTCTGCGGATCAGCGGGAGGAAATCGAGCGCGTCGGTCAACACCCACGACCCGTTCTCGTCATCTGGGGGAAGCAGGATCCGCAGGTTCCGATCGAAACGAGCGCGCCGCTCCTCGAGGCAATGCCCCGCGGTCGCCTCGTGGCGGTCGAAGACGCGGGCCACCTGCCCCAGTGGGAACAGCCTGCGATCGTCAACGCCGCCATCGTGGAATTCCTGCGCGAGGTGAACGGGTTGCCGGGATCATGACGCGCGCGCGTGCCGGCCTCGCCTTCGCTCTCGTTGCCTCGCTCGCGCTCCCGACCGGTGCAGCAGCTCAGACGTCGGATGCGGCCGACCTGCGCTGGGCCGGCGACCCGGAAGGCGGCGCGCCGTTTGTCGAGGCCGACCCCGCCAATCCCGAGCAGGTCGTCGGCTTCGACGTCGAGATCGCGGCGCTCATCGCGCGCGGCGTGAACCGTGTGCCGCGATTCGTCACCATCACCTTCACGTCGATCGATCAGTCGATCGCGCGCGGCGATGCCGATATCGGGCTGAGCGGCATCGAAGACACGCCCGCCCGGCGAGCGACGCTCGCCGTCACCGTTCCCTACTACGAGTTCCGCGAAGTACTGACGGTTCGAACCGGCGACGCCGGGCGGCTGCGCACGCTTGCGGATCTGCGGGGAAGGCGCGTGGGCACACTGAGTGGCACGATCGCGTACGAGATCCTGCTCCGCGCCGCGGATCAATACGGGGTGACTGCCGTCTCGTACGACGACGACGTGCACCCGTACAGCGACCTGCTGATCGGGCGCGTCGATGCCGTGCTGCTCGACCATGTGCTGGCCGAACGGCGTCAGCGCACGATGGCCGGAATCACAACCCAGCCGGAGACCGTGGCGGTCGGTCACTACGTCGGCGTGCTGGCGGCAAGGGACGCCCCGCTGCGTGACACGATCGACGAGGTCCTTCGCCGCGCGATGCGTGACGGCTCGCTCGAGCGGATCTTCCGAAAATGGAATGTGTGGAACGAAGACCAGCCGAAGCTGTATGAGAAGTTGCTGGCTGGCGAACCGGTTTCATCGGCCGTGAGCGACGCGGCCGCCGGACCGGTCACCCTGACTGGATGGGAGGCCGCGCGGCGGTACTTTCCGTCGCTCCTGCGCGCCTCGTCCATCACCATTGGTGCTTTCGTGCCTGGCAATGGGACTCGCTGTGGTTCTCGGCGCGCTCATTGCCACGGGACGCGTCTACGGGGCCCGGCCGCTGCGCATCCTTCTCGTCGGCTACGTGGAGCTGGTGCGCGGGACACCGCTCCTGCTGCAGCTCTTCGTCCTTTATTACGGCATCGCCGCCGCCATCCAGCTGCCGGCGTTTGCGGCCGCGCTGCTCGGGCTGGCGCTCAACTACGCCGCCTACGAAAGCGAGATTTATCGATCGGCGCTCGAGGCGGTGCCCGTCGGTCAGCTCGAAGCGGGCCGAACGCTCGGCTTGAGCGAAAGCCAGGTGCTCAGGCTCATCCGGGGACCGCAGGCCTTGCGGCTGGCGCTCGCGCCCATGACCAACGACTTCATCGCGCTGCTCAAGGATTCGTCTCTCGTCTCGGTCCTTACGGTGCTGGAGCTGACGAAACAAACTCAAATCTTCGCGACCAATCTCGGGAGCTGGGTGATTCCGGGCACCTTGTGCGCGGGCCTCTACCTCGCGATGTCGTTACCGCTGTCCGTCGTGGCGCGGCGGCTCGAGCGGCGCCTGAGGGCTGCCGCATGAACGCCTCCGTCCTCCGCGTCGACAACGTCCGGCTCAATCGAGGCGAGCGTTGGGTGCTCGATGGCGTGTCGCTCGCGGCCGACCGTGGCGAGCTCGTGGCGATCCTGGGACAGTCGGGATCCGGCAAGACCACACTGCTTCGCGCTATTGCGGGACTCGAGCCGTTCACCTCGGGACAGATCGCCGTCGACGACGTGACGCTGGAGAGCGGGTTGCCGTCGGCCGGAACGCGCCGCGCGTTGTGTCGCAAGGTGGGCATGGTCTTTCAGTTCCACTGTCTCTTCGAACATATGTCGGCGCTGGACAACATCTGCCTGGCGCCTGTACATGCGTATGGCGTGGCGGCAGGCGACGCCGAACGGCGCGCGCGCGAGTTGATGCAGGGGTTTGGCGTGGAGCACCGCTCGGCCGCGCTGCCGAGACAATTGTCAGGTGGCGAGGCGCAGCGCGTCGCGATCGCGCGGGCCCTGGCGGTGGACCCGCCGGTGCTGCTGATGGACGAGCCGACGGCGTCGCTCGATGCGGCCCGCCGCGCGGAGCTCGGCGGGCTGATGCGCAGCCTCGTCGCCGAAGGGCGCACGCTGGTCGTCGCGACACACGACGAAGAGTTTGCGCGCGCCTGCGCCACGCGGCTGGTCGGTCTGGAAGGCGGCAGGGTGGTGCACCGGACGCGTCAGTGAGTCTGTTTCGGCGGCCTGCGTCCTTTGCGAAGGTGAGAGTCGGCGGCAGTGGCACGTTCCTGGGGCGACGCGACCGGCTCGGCACACCCGCTGATGAGGAGGACGGATGCGAAATTGGGAGGGAGATCGTAGACCTCGCCGACCCGATACTGTCGAAAATCGAATTCGTCGAGCTCGCCGCGTCTGGGGAGGGCTACGAGCCTTATGCGCATGTGCCGTGTCTCGATTCTGGACAACGTGGTCTGTCGGATGACGTTGTCGTGTACAAAGAGAGGCGCAATAACGGCATTTATGCTGGCATAAAGCAAGATCCTTACCCTCAGGCCGGCAGCGAGGGCTGTCCGACTTGGCGATCGAATCGCAGGAGCGCGACTGCGCCAAGGCCTACCGTCCACACCGCCCACTCGATGAGGAAGCCCAGCACCAGGAGACTGCCTGTGATCGGCCACACCATGACGCCGCCAAATCCGATCAGCCGGCTCAGCAGCACGGGCGACAGGAGCACGGCCATGCCCATCGCGGCGACGAGATAGGGATTCTGCCCGTCCCAGCCGAAACGGGTCGTCGCGAGCCGGCCCACGTCGTAGGTCACAGCCGTGAACCCGACGAAGCAAAGCAGCGCGAACGCGAGCAGCGCGAAGGGGACGAGAACCAGCAGCGGGATACCGATGATGGTGACCACCATCAGGACGATCGAGGCGATGAGAACCGGGAAGAACAGGAGCTGGATGAGAAATCCGACGACGCCCGCCTTCATCGGCTCGCTCGCGGCGCGAACGCCGACGCGTTCGACGTAGTTGCGGCCGAACAACAGCACGAAGCAGGCGAGGAGGCAGTAGATCGCCAGCCGTGTTCCAGTAGAGATCAATGCGAAGAACGATCCGAACGTCGATCCGAACAGCGGTCCGGGCATGCCCATGAAGGGCCCCCGCCACCATCTGCCAAAGTTCGCGTCTCCCAGTCCGATCTCCTTGACCTCCCCGCCGACGCGCGCGGCGGGATCGCGACGGAGCATGCCGCCGACGACGACGGCGTCACCGTCGACGTTGGCGCCCGGTCCCAGCTCGAGATCCCCGAAGATGGCCACCGCGTCGCCGCCCACCTCGCCGTCGACACGGGCATCGCCGCCAATCGCCACGACGTCGCCATTGACGACTTCGTCCGCACCTACTCGCACTCCGCCGCCGATCCTGACGCGATCCGCGCTGCGTGGCCCGCCCCGCCGTCGACCCGATTCCGCCGGGGGCGCTGGATCTGCCGGCGGCGTGACCGCCTCCGCTGGCGTGGGAAGCTCGGGAGCGATCGGCGGTGTTGGGGGGACCCGCGGCTCGAACAGCGCACGTTGTGCCGGTGCGTCGAGATACGAGAGCCGGAGGACCAAATCAGCGTCGGCGTCGAGCCGCCGCCTCAACTCCGCGCCGGTGACAGGTTCGCCGTCGATGGCAATCGCGCCGCCGGTCAACTGGATGGAACGGACCCCGCGGCTGTCGTCCTTCGGGCTCAGCAACACGCCGTCTCGTACCGGCAGCACGTCGAAACGCATCCTCGATCTGGCTGCGGAGCGTCTGGAGCTCGGCGGCGGTTTGCGCCGCGCTCGAAGGCGCCCCCCCGATAACCATCACGGCCATTGCCGCGAGAACCGCATTCATTCGACCCATGGTTCTACTCCTCCTCCGAACCGAGCAACCGCTGCAGCCAGTAAAGCGCGAGTGCGCCGACGGCGACCAGACTCCACACCGCGGCGGATGCGGCCGGCGTCGCCAGCGCGCCCGCCGTTCCCTCCCAGATCGTCCCGAGCATCGTCCATACGCTGACGCCAGTGCTGAGCGAGGTTGCGAGCCACACGCACCCGGCCGCGAGCAGAACGATGCCCCGAACGAAGGCGCGCGCGGCCAGCGGAATGACCAGGATCGCGAGGCCCGCCGCCACGACGGCGCCGAGGAGCGTCAAGCCGCCAACCCGCGCCCATCGGGCGGCTCGACCGGCCGGCGTCCCGCGCCAGTCCATTGATCTAGTTCTACGGAGTGGAGGGCCGGGATGTTGCAAAGGGCTCGGCTATAAGCCTATTTCAGCGAGACCCCGACGCCAAAGACCAGCAGGGTCGTTCTGGGTCCGCCTGGCAGCGCGAACGTGGGAGAGCTCGGATTGATCGCGTAGAAACGGACATCGAAGCTGAAGGCCAGGTGCGGACGGGCGAACCATCGGGCGCCCCCGCCGTAGTCGATCGTCTTCAGCCGCTCCTCGTCCGGCGGCTGCGGGCTCGCGCCATCTGGCACCACCGACCAGATCGACCGATTGAGCCCTCCACTCAAGTAGCTCCATCCGGCGCCGGTTCCGAAATTGAGCGAGACCTGGGGTCCGAAATAAGTGAATCGCTCGGTTACGGGACGGAGGGTCGGCTGCGTCTGGGCGTCCGGCGTGCTGTGAGCTCGGGACGTGGACACGCGGGCGCCGAAGCCGAACGTCACTGCACCCAGCTTGAACGGGTACACGTGCGCGCTCACGGCGCCGCCGAGCCCCAGCCCCGGCAGCTCCGCCTGGCTGAGCGCCCGGCTCGCCGCGAGGACCGGGGAATCGGGGAAATTCGTGACCGTTCCGTGCACGTCGACAACGAAGCGTGGAATCGGCGGCGGAGGGTCCTGCGCGCCGGCCGGCCGGGAGACGCCGATGAGGGCTGCGAGCACGCTCATGGTCGCGAGAGGTCGCAGTCTCGCATCAGGGCGACACATTCTACCGCCCTCACCGCTCCCGGTCAACCGCTGAGGTCGATTGACGCTTCTCTGCCCGCGCAGCTACGATCAGCGTCTTGTCCATCCTTCCGCCCGTCAGCCACTGACACCATGAACCGCTATCCCACGCCGCTTCCCGCGCGCATCGCCCGTCTCGAGGATCTGGCCGCCGATCTCTGGTGGAGCTGGCATCCCGAGGGGCGCGCGGTGTTCCGGCGTCTCGACTACGCTGCCTGGCGCGCGACCGCGCACAACCCCGTGCGCATGCTCGGGGTGCTGCCGCGCGAACGGCTCGAAGCCGCGGCCGACGACCCGGAGTTCCTCGCGCTCTACGATCGAGCCATCGCCGCGCTCGACGCGTCGCACGCGGCGGACAATTCGTGGTGGGCGCACCGCTTGCCGCACCTGGCGGGACAGACGATTGCCTACTTCTCCGCCGAGTTCGCGCTGCATCAGTCGCTGCCGATCTATGCCGGCGGTCTTGGCGTGCTGGCGGGCGACCACTGCAAGGAGGCGAGCGACCTCGGCGTCCCGCTCGTCGGCGTCGGCTTCATGTATCCCAAGGGCTACTTCCACCAGCACGTTTCGGCCGACGGCTGGCAGGAAGAGAGCAACGAGATGCTCAACTGGGCGGACGCCCCGATCGAACAGGCGACGACGCCCGACGGCAAGCCGTGCCTCACGCCGGTCCCGCTCGACGACCGGTCGGTGCTCGTGGCCGTCTGGCGCGTGCGAGTCGGCCGCGTGCAGCTCTACCTGCTCGACACGAACCTCGAAGAGAACGCGCCCTGGGACCGCGAGCTGTCGGCGCGCCTGTACGGCGGCGATCGCGAGACGCGCGTCCAGCAGGAAATCATCCTCGGCATCGGCGGCGTTCGCGCCCTGCGCGCGCTCGGCATCGAGCCGGCGGCGTTTACCACCTGAACGAGGGACATGCCGCCTTCGTCGTTCTGCAGCGGATTCGCGAGCTGATCGATCGCGGGTCGAACTTCGACGACGCGCTCGAAGAGATCCGGCAGACCACAATCTTCACGACACACACGCCGGTGCCGGCCGGGCACGACGCGTTCCCGTTTCACCTCGTCGAAAAGCATCTGGCCGGCTGCTGGGGAACGCTCGGGCCCAACCGCGATCGGTTCCTCGCGCTCGGGTCGCACGACAGCGGCGCGGGCGCGCAGTTCAACATGACGGCGCTCGCATTGCGATCCGCCGGCAAGGTGAACGCCGTCAGCCAGCTCCACGGCGAGGTCACGCGCGCGATGTGGGACATCTGGCCGGGCGTGCCCGAGGCGCAGCGGCCGGTGACCTCGGTCACCAACGGCGTGCACGTGCCGACGTGGATCGCCGCGGATCTCGCGGAGCTGTTCGGCCGAGTACCTCGGCCCCGGCTGGCGCGACCGTCAGGACGATCCGGCGTTCTGGAACGGCGTGCTGGCGATCCCGGACGACGAGCTATGGCGCGTGCGGCAGACGCTGCGCCGCTACCTGTTCGCGTTCGTCCGCGAGCGCGCGCGGCAGCGCTGGACCGACGAACGGGTCGGCATCCCGCGCGTGGTCGCCGCCGGACCGCTGCTCGATCCGGACGTCCTGACGATCGGATTCGCCCGCCGCTTCGCGGGCTACAAACGGCCGGAGCTGATCTTTCACGACACCGAGCGGCTCGCGCGAATCCTGAACGCGGCCGGCCGGCCCGTGCAGATCATCTTCGCCGGCAAGTCGCATCCCGCCGACGACGTCGGCAAGCATCACCTGCAGCGCGTCTACCGGCATGCGCTCGATCCGCTCTTCGGCGGGCCGCGTCGCGTTCGTCGACGACTACGACCTCCACGTCGCGCATTTCCTGGTCCAGGGGTGCGACGTCTGGTTGAACAATCCGCGGAAGCCGCTCGAGGCGAGCGGCACCAGCGGCATGAAGGCGGCCATCAACGGCGTGCCGCATCTGAGCATCGGCGACGGCTGGTGGGCCGAAGGGTTCGACGGCACCAACGGGTGGCTGATCGACGGCGGCGTCACCGGCGACAACTACGACGATGGTGGACGCCGCGGACGCGAATGCGCTGTACCGGCTGCTCGAAGAGGAGGTCGTCCCCGCCTTCTACGAACGCGGCGCGGACCATGTGCCGCACGCGTGGATGGCGACGTCAAGGAGTCCATCCGCACCGTGGCGCCCCGCTTCTGCGCGCGTCGCATGGTGAAGGAATACGTCGGAGAGGATGTACGCGCCGGCGCTGGAACGACGGATGACCAAGACTCAAGTCTGAAGGTCGAGTCTCCTGAACTGAGCCTGAACTGAGACTCAGATTTTGTCCGATATCGGCGGATGGTGGATGATCTGGACCTGGTTGCCGTCCGGATCGCTGAAGTAGCAGGACCGCGCGCCGTCGCGATGCGTGCGCGGCTGCGCGTCGAGCGCCACGCCGCGTCTCTCGAGAAACGCCGCCCACGCATCCACGTCGGCCGCCGCTCGAACGATCAGGCCGAGATGATCGAGCGCCGACCCCCTCGCGCCCTGCCCTTCAGTGGAACCGTCCCCCGGCGATCGGTGCAGCGCGAGATTGTCGATGCCCGACGAGAGATAGATGTTGTCGGCGTCCGGCTCCCACTCGACCTCGAATCCCAGCACGTCGACGTAGAAACGCTTCATCGCGTCGAGCTGGCGAACACCGAGCGCGAGATGTCGCAGGCCCGCGTGGGAAGGACGTTGCAGCATTTTGCATTCTACATTACGGGGCGATACACTCGGCTCGATGCCCCGCAAGGCGGTCGTCAAGTCGCGGTGCGCGCTGTGCGGCGCCAAGGAGGTCTCCGAGCCGCGCGGCGAGGAGAAGTACTGCCGCGACTGCTGGGACAAGAAAATCGCCGTCGAGGAGATCGTCGCGCGCGAGTTCGCGCTGAAGCGTTACATCCGCGCGCACAGCGCCGAGAAATACCTCATCTACCACTCGACGCTCAAGCGCCCCTGCGGGCAGCTGATCGTCGTCGACGATGGGTACGACCTGTTCCTGACGCTGATGCTCTATCCCAATTTCGGCTGGGACGATCCGGCCTACCATCTCGAAGGCGACCCGGAGGGCCGGCTGTTCTCCGAGATCCTGGTCGACGTCGTCGCCGCCGAGGTCATCGAGCCCTGGGGCGGCGGCAAGTGGCACATGGAGATCTTCCGATCGGTCAACCCCGAGCCGGAGGATTGGAACGGGGAAATGTAGTTATATAATGCGTTCGACGGTTCCGTCAATTTCAATCGTTCCGAGGGAGGACTTATGATTCGCGCGCGCTATGCATTCGCCGCGACGCTCGTCGCCAGCCTGGCTGCCGGCACCGCGTTGGCGCAGGCCCCGGCCCCGAAATTCGAACCGATTCTCTCCGGCAAGGACTTCAAGGCGCCGCTCCGAGGCGCGGCCGACGTCGAATTCGCCAGATCGCCCGTCAAGCGCGAGAAGGACATGGTGATCGACGAGTTCACCGTGAAGAACATCTCGACCGCGCCGATCGCGCGGCTGACGATCGAGGCGATCTACTACGACAAGGGCGGCGCGGTCATCGCCGGCGGCAAGAACTTCGTCAACGGACTGCTGAAGCCCGGCGAAGTCCAGACCGTCACGGTCGAGACGCCGTACAACGCCAGGATGAGCGCGAGCAACTACAAGTTCACGCACGCCAACGGCGCCGTCACGCCGAAGAGAGTGGACAAGATCGTGGATCCGGCGGCTGCGGAGAAGGCCGCCGCGGCGAAGGCGGCTTCCGCGAAAGCCGCCGCCGACAAGAAGGCCGCGGCAAAAAAGTAGACGCTACTTCACGACCTTTTGAAACCGCACCTCGCCGTCGTGCTTCGGGATGGCGGCGAGGTGATACGGCGCGGTCAGTATCTGCGCCGTGATCGCGTCGCGTGACGGCGCCGTTTCGACATACTCCACCACCAGCGTCCCGCTGTTCCCCACCGCCCTGACAATCTCCACCCCGTAGCCGCCCGTCGGCCGGCTGCCGAGAAACACGGCCACGACCATCTCGCGCGAAAAATCGACCGCGGGCAGCTGCCCTGACGGATCGTGGGTCTTCCACAACGCGGACCACTCGGCGGCCGAGCGCACGGTGGCCTGGCGCGGCGCGTCGATCCCGCTCATCGGTCCCTTGACGACGGTTCGGACGGCAGGTGGCGGGGTCTGCGCCTGTGACATCGGTGACAGCGGCAACGTTGGCAACAGGACGGCCAGGACGAGGACAAGCATGAAGGGCCTCATGGCGAGGGCGCCGCGCGCGGCGCGGTCACCGTGAACATGTACCTGCCGCTCGGCCGGCGGCGTGTCTCCAAGGCGAGATTTGGCCGACGACGGTCAGCACGTAGGATCCGGGCGCCAGCTCTTTCAGCGGAATCCGCGTCGCGAAGCCGTACCCTCCGCGGCGGCCCTGGAGCTCGGACGAATCCCGCACCTCGTCGGTCTTGACGACCACCCTGCCCTCGTCGCTCGTCACGGTCGTCGTGATGTCGACCTTGTGCGGCTTCGAGGCCTGGTTGTCGTAGACCTCGGCAAAGAGTGCGATTTCGTCATTCTGCGGGAAGCTCCGCGCCGCCACCGGGGGACCAGGAAGCACCTGCCGCAGTGGCTCGTCGGGCCGGACCGTGGGTTGGACCAGCGCCGCCGCGGACGTCAGGACCAGCCCGCTCATCGAGAACGGCAGCTTGGCAAAATCGGGCACGTCAAGATCGTAGGTGACCGTCCCGACGCTGCCGCCGCCGCTGTCGTGCGCGGCAAAGCGAATCTGGTACCGACCTGGCGGCAGTTCGACACGGTTCAGCAGGCGCAGCCCCGTGGCCGCGACGCGCGCCTTCGTCTCTGGCTGCAGGTTCATCGCCACGCGTTCGTGCTGTTCCCGCGAACCTTTCCCTGCGCGTCGACGGCGATGAACGTCACGGCGACCTTGTCGCTGGCGTCGAGGCGCAGATCGCGCCCGCGCATCTCGACGCCAAGGAGCACCGACGCATTCGGGGCCGTGCCTTTGAAAGGCGCCGCAAACGCCTTCATCGCCAGCCCGCTAACCGGCAGCGGGCTGTCGAGCGCGTCGCGAATCTCCGGCGTCATCAGATTTTTCGTCGCGTCCGCCGCGGCGGCGGCCGCCGACTTCTCTGCGGCCGCGCTAGCCGGCTTCGGCGTGACGTAACCCTGGCGGGCGCGGACGCGCACATCGGGACGGCGAACGCGGACTTCGATCTTGTGGAACTTGCCCGCTTTGCCGGTCGGCGGGTAATACGCCATCGCGTAGTACGAGCTGTTGTCGCGCACGATGCGATCGAAGGCGGTCGCGAAATCGTTCGCGTTGACGACCGCGAAGCCGCCGGTGTCCTCGGAAAGCTCCCGCAGGCTCATCTGCGACAACCGCAGCTCGTTCTGAATCGATTGCGTCGCCGAGTCCCGAGGCGAGGTGTCGTCGGGAAACGACGCCGACCTCGATGGTCTCGTCCGCCAGGGTCGTCAGCCCGCGCGGATCGATGCCGTAGATGCTGACGTTGCCCCGCGCTGCGGCCGCGAGCGTCTCGCGGGTCACGTCCATGATCATCGACGCGCCGACGTTGTCGAAATCGGTGATGTCGTAGTCGATGCCCTCGCTGAGGAATAGAATCGTCTTCCTTCGGCCGCGCACGGTGGAAAACCAGTCGGCCACGTTCCTGAGCGCCGTCAGCGATCGTGCGCGCGTTGGAGTAGCGCTCCGCCTCCGCCGGGTCGTTCACCGCGACCTCCCGTCTCCCGCCCGAGATCGCGCTGCCGGTAAAACTCGTCCGGTTCGCGTCACGGTGGCCGAGGTCGAGCTTGCGACCCAGAGTCCGATCGACGGCCGCAAGCAGCAGCCGCTTGTTGCTCGGTGAACTCCTGGCTCGCGTCCGACGGTCCGGCCGTGTGCACCACCGCCATCAGATCGTTCGCCCCGAGGTTCTGCTGGATGAACTGCCGCGCCGCCGCGCGCACGCGCGCCGTGCGGCCGAAATTCGTGTGGAGATCGTCGATGACCATGACGTAGATGCGCCCGTCGAACGGACGCTCGTTGCTCTTGACGTCGGGCTCGATCGGTGCCGGGGCGTACAACGGCCGCTGCAGCCGCTCGACGGGGATATCGACGATGGAGAACGCGGAGATCGGCCTGCGGCTTGCCGTCCTCGAAGATCTCGAAGTCCTCCTGTTCGAGGTCGCGAACGAACTGGCCGTCACGATCGGTGACCACGGCGTCCACCTCGACGTACTCGACGTTGACGCCTGAAGGTCGGCGTCTGCGGCGCGGACGGCGCGGCAGGGCCTGGGCGAAGGTGCGTTCTGGCCGGCCCCCGGTGCGCCGGTCAGGCCGAACATGACGCCGAGGAAAACGACGAGGCGGGCGCGCTGTTTCATGATCTTGCTCCTCCGGTGAGGCTGGATCGATTATAGCCTTGCGGTTCAGGCTCTTGCCGTCACGAACTTGTCAAGATTCAGGTGCCGCCCGGGCAGGCTATACTTGTTGGGAATGTCCGCTGGAAGCAGCTGTGCCGGGTCTGGCCGACGAGCGCGACGACGTCTGACGCTCGATGTCCGGCGACGCTTCGTGCAGGCGGCGCTGCGCGCCGACGGCGATCGACGGCTGGCTCTTGTACGACTTTCGCGGGCTGAATCCCATCGCCGGCGATCTGACGGCGGTCAACCGGCAGGGCGGACATCTGGCCACGCGCCGCTGGTACTACCTGATTCCCGCGACCGGCGAGCCCCGCGGGCTGGTCCATGCCATCGAGCGGAACTCGCTCGCCCATCTTCCCGGCACCACCGACACGTACGCGGGCCGCGACCAGCTCGAAGCCGGGCTCCGCCAGCTCGCTGCAGGGGCTGCGGCGCGTCGCCATGGAGTATTCGCCCAACTGTGCCATCCCGTACGTGTCGCGCGTCGACGGCGGGCACGATCGAGCTCGTGCGCGCGGCCGGCGTCGAGGTGGTCTCGTCAGGCGATCTCATCCAGCGTTTCGCGTCGGTCTGGGACGCAGGCCGCCATCGCCACCCATCAGGACGCGTCCGAAAAGCTCCACCGTATCAAGGACGCGGCGTTCGACGCGATCGCCAGACGCACGCACGACGGCGTGCCGACGACGGAATACGACATCCAGCAGCTGATGGCCGGGTGGTTCCGCGAGGAAGGGCTCGTCACCGACTCGGACCCCAACGTGTCCGCGGAGGAAAACGCGGGGAACCCGCACTACCTCCCCACTGCGACGGCCAATCGCGCCATTCGCGCCGACGAGCTCGTGCTGCTCGATCTCTGGGGCAAGCTCGATCGGCCGGGCGCGGTGTTTGCGGACATCACCTGGATGGGCTATACGGGACGGCAGGTGCCCGAGCGGTACACCAGGGCGTTTGCGGCCGTTGCGGCGGCGCGCGATGCCGCGATCGCGCTCGTCCAGCGCGCGGCGGCGGGCGGCCAGGAGCTGCGCGGGTGGCAGGTGGACCGCGCGGCGGCGTCGGTGCTGCAGAGCGCCGGCTACGGCGATCGCCATCCTGCACCGGACGGGCCACAGCCTCGGCGAATCGGTTCACGGCAACGGCGTCAACATGGACGACTACGAGACGCACGACGACCGGCGGCTGCTCGTCGGCACCGGCTTCACGATCGAGCCGGGCGTCTACTTCGAAGACTTCGGCGTGCGGTCGGAAATCAACATGATCGTCGGCCCGCGCGACGCGAGCGTCACCGGGCCGGTGCAGAAGGAAATCGTCGCACTCGCGTAGGAGAACACGTCAATGTCCACTCGCAAGACCACGCTGATCTACTCGCTCCCGATTGCGGTCGCTTCCCTGGCGGTCGGAATGGTGATCTCCTCGAGGCTGGATCTGACGCCCAGCTCCTCGGCGCAGATCGTCGCGGCGCCGCCGATGAACAGCGCGCCGATTACCGGCGCCATCGACGCCCAGACGTTCCGCAACATCGCCAAGGCGATGAGCCCGGCGGTCGTCTACATCAGGACCGAGATGAGGGCCCGGCAGGAGCTCGCGGATTTCTTCGGCGGCGGCGGCGACGACGACCTGTTCCGCCGGTTCTTTGGCGGACCGAATGCACCCAACGGCCGGGCGCGCCCGCCGATCGCCCGATCAGGAACCGGGCGCCGGCCCGAATCGCCGCCGGCCGCAGATTGCGCGCGCATCCGGCACCGGCTTCATCATCAGCAAGGACGGCTTCATCCTGACCAACAGCCACGTCGTCGAGGGCGCGACGAAGATTCAGGTGTCGCTCTATGGCGACGACGACCGGTTTTATGCCGCGAGGCTGATCGGCCGCGACCAGCTGACCGACAGCGCGCTGATCGAGCTGATCGAGAAGCCCACGGCGCCGATGCCGGAAGTCAAGTTCGGCGATTCATCGCAGATGGCGCCCGGCGATTGGGTCATGGCGATCGGGAATCCATTCGGCTACACCTACACGGTCACCGTCGGCGTGATCAGCGCCACGCAGCGGGGATTGCGGGTCACCGACGGCCGATCGAACGAGATGCTGCAGACCGACGCGGCGATCAACCCGGGCAACTCCGGCGGGCCGCTCCTGAACGTGCGGGGCGAGGTGATCGGCATGAACACCGCGATCATCACCAACACGCAGACCGAAGGGAATATCGGTATCGGCTTCGCCGTGCCGAGCAACACCGTCCGGGAGCTGCTGCCGCAGCTCCGCCAGGGGAAGGTCGTGCGCGGCCGGATCGGCGTGTCGGTGAGGGCGGTGCCGCGCGACGCCTTCGCCGACTTCGGCCTGAAGTCGGCGTCGGGCGCGATCGTGTCGACCGTCACTCCCGGCGGCTCCGCGGCAAGGGCCGGCATCGAACCGGGCGACGTCATCGTCGATTTCAACGGGCACCCGGTCACGAAATACGACGACCTCGTCAAGACGGTGGTCGGCACCAAGCCCGGGACGCAAGTGCCGGTGAAGGTCATCCGCGACAGGCAGGAGCGCACGCTCGACCGTCACGGTGGACGAGCTCGACCTCGACGCCGAGCAGAATCCGACGCAGAGCCGCAGCAACAACGGAGCACCGGAGCCGCAGGAAGAGCACGGCGAGGGCTTCGGGCTGACGCTGCAGGACCTGACAGCCGCGATGGCGCGTCGCCTGCAGATGCCGACCGGACAGTCCGGCGCGGTGATCACCGACGTCGATCCCGACAGCGGCTCCGCGACCGCGGGCGTCCGCCCCGGCGACGTCATCCTTTCCGTGAATCGCAGGCCGGTGACGAACGCGACGGATGCGGGCCGCGAGCTCCAGAGGATCCCGTCGGGCGGGCTGGCGCAGCTGCTGCTGTGGCGCAACGAGCTGGGCCAGCTGTTCGTGCCGGTGACAAAGGACTAGACGCGACCGGGGAATTGCTGATTGTCGATTGCGGATTGCTGATTTAATTGCGGATTTGATTCGTGAACGCGGCCCCCTGACGGTGGCCGCGTTCATGGAGCTCGCGCTTTACGATCCCGGCTCTGGCTACTACGCCCGCGCCGCCCAACGCTCCGGGCGCGCGGGCGATTTTTTTACCAGCGTCGACGTCGGCCCGGTGTTCGGCGAGCTCCTCGCAATCCAGGTCGCGGAGATGGCCGCGATCTCTCGACGCACCGAGAGCCCAGCAGCCCTGGAGCCCAGAAGCCCGTTTCGATCTGGTCGAAGCCGGCGCCGGGAACGGCCGGCTGTCGGCCGATATCCTCCGCGCTGCCCGCCGCAACGATCCCGCTTCTCCACCAGAGGACGCGGCTCCACCTCGTCGAGGCAAGCGCCAGCGCGCGCGCCGCACAACGCGACACGATGGGCGACGAGGCGGACCGGCTGGTGTCCTCGAGCGGTTCGCTTCCGCCTGCCTTCGAGGGCGTCCTCATCGCCAACGAGCTGCTCGACGCGCTGCCGATCCACCAGGTGGTCATGCGCGAGGACGGCTTGCGCGAGGTGTACGTCGATCTCGCCGGGAAGCGGTTCGTGACGCGTGAAGGCCCGGTGTCGTCGCCGGCGTTGAGCGGCTACCTCGAGCGCTCTCGGCATCGCGCTCGAGCCTGGCTGGCGTGCCGAAATCAACCTCGGCGCGCCCGCCTGGATTGCGCGAGGTGGCGCGGCGCCTGCGCCGTGGATTCGTGATCCTGATCGACTACGGGCACGATGCACGGGAGCTGTACTCGCCGACACACGCGTCGGGAACGCTGACGACTTTCGCCCGGCACACCATGGCGGGGCCTGAATCGCCAGCCGATACCCCGCCGTGGCTCGTGAATCCCGGAGAGCAGGACATCACGGCGCACGTGGACTTCACGAGCGTGCGCGCGGCGGCCGAGGCCGAGGGCCTGACGACGCTTGGATTCCTGGATCAGACGTACTTCTTGCTGGGGCTCGTCGAAGCGTCAGGCGGTTCGAACCCCTTGAACTCGTCGAACCACTTGAACCATTTGAACCTCGAAGAGCGCCTCGCGCTCAAGACCCTGCTGATGCCCGGCGGCCTCGGCAGCACCCACAAGGTCCTGATCCTGAGCAAGGGCGTCGGGACGCCGACGCTCCGCGGCTGTTCCTACCGGATGCGCGTCACATGAACCTGACTGCCTGGATTGGACTCGGCCTGATGGTGACGTCCGAAGCCGCCACGATCGCCCGCGTCGAGCCGTTCTGGTCGTGGAATACACCGATCGCCTGGACGGGATTCATCCTGTTCGCCGACGGCATTGTCTGGAGCGCGCGCGGCAACTCCTGGCTGCGGTCGAATCGCCGCGAGTTCGTGGCCCTGGCGCTCGTGTCGATTCCGCTGTGGGTGGTGTTCGAAGGTTACAACCTGATCATTCGCAACTGGTTCTACGTGGGACTGCCCGAAAACTTCGCGCTCAGGATGTTCGGGTACGCATGGTCGTTCGCGACGATCTGGCCAGCGCTATTCGAGGGCGCGGAGCTGGTGGCGGTTCTCGAGGGCGGGAGGGCGGGACAGGCGGGAGGGGCTGGAAGGGACGAACGCTCCTGCCCGTCCGGCCGTCCTGCCTGTCCGGCTTCGCCGGCCCTCTGATGGCAGTCGGCGCCTTGATGCTCGTCAGCCCCTTTCTCGTGCCGCCGGCGGTGGCGCCCTACATGGCCGCGCCCGTGTGGCTTGGCTTCATCTTTCTGCTCGATCCGATCAACGCGCGGCTTGGCGGAGAGTCGCTGCTCGCCGATCTTCGCGCGGGCAGGCGAGATCGGCTGACGAACCTGGCGCTCAGCGGCCTGCTGTGCGGCGTGCTGTGGGAATTCTGGAACTACTGGGCGCGAGCCAAGTGGCACTACACCGTGCCGATCATGGAGAACCTGAAGGTGTTCGAGATGCCGGTCCCGGGGTATCTGGGCTTTCCGGCGTTTGCGATCGAGTGCTTCACCATGTATGTGTTCGTCCGCTCACTCGTGACGTACGTGGGGTCCGGCTTCAGCCGGACCACGCAGCTCGGCCGGCCGATCGCGTTGTAATTTCGAGGCACGGGGGCTTAAATAACCGGATGGCTGACGACGCTCGAACGCGAGATCAAGCTTCGCTTCGACGACCCGCAAGAGGCGCGAGCGGCGGTGATCGCGGCCGGCGGCACACCGTTGCGCGGCCGGCGGCTGCAGGACGATTGCCTGCTGGACACGGCCGACGGATTCCTGCGCGAGCGCGGTTCGGTGCTGCGCGTGCGGCAGGAGTCCGGCACGAGCCTGCTGACCTTCAAGGGACCGGTGCAGCCCTCGGTGATGAAGCTGCGCGAGGAGCTCGAAACCGCCGTCGGCGACGGGACGTTGGTGCTCCGCCTGCTGGAGGAGCTCGGCTTCCGCGTCTGGTTCCGGTATCAGAAGTACCGCGAGGAGTTTGCCCTGGAAAACACCGAGTCGACGTCATCATCGCCATCGACGAGACGCCGGTCGGGACTTACGTCGAGATCGAAGGGGACGAGCGCGGAATCGCGACGGCGACCGGGGCGCTCGGCCGTGAAGCGGCCGACTACCTCCTCGATTCCTACCGCGGACTGTTCGTCCGCCACTGCCAGCAACGCGGTCTGCCGATCACCGACATGATCTTCACCGGCGAGCGCAGGCCGGGATGACGCACGCGCTCGTGCTGGCGGCCGGGCTCGGCACGCGGCTGCGCCCGCTGACCGATGTCTGCGCCAAGCCGGCGATTCCGGTGGCGGGCGAGCCGATCATCCGGCGCATCGCCGGCTGGCTCGCGGCGCATGGTGTCAACGATCTGGTGGTCAACCTTCACCATCTGCCGCACACGGTAACGGCGGTTCTGGGCGACGGCAGCGATCTGGCGGTCCGCGTCCGGTATTCGTGGGAGCAGCCGCGCATTCTCGGAAGCGGCGGAGGTCCGCGCCACGCGCTCGAGATCATCGGCGAGGACACGTTCGTCGTGGTCAACGGCGATACGCTTACGGACTTGAACCTGCGCGCGCTCGTTGATGCCCACAGGGGCCACTGCGGCAACGCCGGGTCCGGCGCGCTGGTGACGCTGGCGCTCGTGCCCCACCGCCAGCCTCACAAATATGGCGGCGTCCGCATGGAGGACGATGGAGCCGTCACGGGTTTCGTCCCGCCCGGAGCGACGCGTCACGGGACGCCTCACGGCGTTTACCACTTCATCGGCGTGCAGGTGGTGCAGGCCGATGCGTTCCGCCAATTACCTTCTGGCGAGCCGGCCCGTTCCATCGGCGGCGTCTACGATCAGCTGCTCGCCGCCCGCCGCGGATCGGTCCGCGGATTCGTCTCCGATGCGGCGTTCTGGGACATCGGCACGCCAGAGGATCTCGCGCAAACGTCCGCCGAGTTCGAGGAGCGGGAAAAAGGGCGACTCTGAACGACGATGACCGATCAACGCTCACCTGAAGGCAGCGCGGTGAGGGACCGGCTGGACCAGTATCTCTCCGAAAAGGGCGCCGTCCCCCACGGCCGGATCGTGCCGCTCACCGGTGACGCGTCCGACCGCCGCTACTTCCGCGTTATTTCTCCTGAAGGCGGTTCGACCGTGCTGGCGCTGCACGCCGGCGCGATCGATTTTGCTTCGCTTCCCTTCACGAACGTCGCGCGACTGCTGCAGCAGGTGCCGCTCCCCGTGCCAGCCATCCTGGGGCACTCCGATCCGCTCGGGATCGTCGCGCTTCAGGACCTCGGGGACGTGACACTGCAGGCGCATCTGGGCGCGGCGTCCCCGGCCGAGCACCAGGCGCTGTATCGACAGGCCGTGGCGTTCATCGCGCTGCTTCAGCGGCGGGGCGCAGAACTGGCCTCCGACGCCTACCAGCCGTATGCGATCACATTCGACGTCGAGAAGCTCACGTGGGAGCTCAATTTTTTCGTGCGTCATTTTCTCGAGGCATACCGCGGCGTGACCCTCCGTCCAGAGGAACGGGCGGCATTCGACGACGAGTGGCTCGCCATCACTCATGAGCTTGCGGCGGAGCCACGGGTGCTGTGCCACCGCGACTATCACAGCCGCAACCTGATGCTGCACGACGCCAGCCTCTACATCATCGACTTCCAGGACGCGCGGATGGGACCGGACACCTACGATCTGGCGTCGCTGCTGCGCGATTCGTATGTGGACATCCCCGATCGGGAGCTCGATGAGCTCCTGGCGTATTTTCTCGCGCTCAAGGGCGTGACAGACGCCCCCGAGTTCCGGCGCAGGTTCGACCTGATGGCGCTGCAGCGGAATCTCAAGGCGCTCGGCACCTTCGGCTATCAGACGATGACGCGCCGGCAACCCGGTCTATATCCAGTACATGCCGCGCACCCTGAACTACGCACGCATGACGCTGGAGAAGTACCCGCGCTTCGCGCGCCTGCGCGAGGTGCTCGCCACGCACGTCGAGGAACTTCGCTGAATTTGGTTATCTGGTCATCTGATTATCTGGTTATTGATTGGTCAATCGATCAATCAATGACCAGATAACTAGATAACCAGATAACCAGATGTACAATCAGGGTTCTAGCCTGTGCCCAAACGTCAGTTCGGGGTGTCGACGCACCTGTATCATGGCCGGCGGCTCTCGCGCGATCATCTGCTCGAGATTGCCGCGCACGGGT
Source organism: uncultured Acidobacteriota bacterium (assembly GCA_963749565.1). Lineage (GTDB taxonomy): Bacteria > Acidobacteriota > Vicinamibacteria > Vicinamibacterales > CAVVIG01 > DATLLJ01. The sequence goes on from CAVVNL010000008.1 coordinate 39,183, forward strand.
TCGAGACGGTCGAAGTGTTTGCGACGCGCACGCATTTCGATTACCACAACCCGGCCGCTATCGCGGATCTGCAACAGTGGCTGGCTGAGGCCGGGTTGACGCTGCACGCGATTCATGCGCCGGTGATGCAGGCATACGAAGCCGGACGCTGGAAGGGGCCGCTGAGCCTGGCGAGCGTGGACGGCGAGGCACGCGCCCAGGCGATGTCCGAAACGGAGCTGGCGCTGCTACGTAGCGCGCCGGATTCCCGTGCGGGTATTGGTGACACACGTCGGGCTGCCGCGCACGCAGGCGCCGACAGCCCCGGATGGTCGCGCCGCGGCGCGGCGCAGCATCGAGGAGCTCCAGCGCCTGGCCGGACCGCTCGGTGTGCAAGTCGCGGTGGAAGTGATTCCGAACGAGCTGTCGCGCGCCGGGTCGCTGGTGCACTTCGTGGAGGACGACCTCGAGGATCTCGAGGGCGCTGGCGGGACGCCCGTCGGCATCTGCCTCGACTTCGGTCATGCGCACATGGACGGCGACCTGCTCGACGCCATCGAGACCGTGTCCGAGCACTTCGTCACGACGCACGTGCACGACAACCGGGGGCGGGCCGACGATCATCTCGTGCCGTTCGAGGGAACGATCGACTGGCCGGCGGCCCTGACCGCGGTCCAGAAAGTCGGCTACGAGGGCCCGCTGATGCTCGAGATTGCCGCCCATGGATCGGCGAAGGACACGCTGGCGCGGGCGCAGAAGGCCCGGCAGCGCATGGAACGGTTGCTGGCAAACTGAAATGCAGCCACGAAGGCACGAAGACACGAAACGACGATAGAACCTTATGCACGTTTACATCGAGAACATCGGCGCGCACCTCGGCGAAGAAATCACCATCAAGGGATGGCTGCACAATCGCCGGTCGAGCGGCAAGATCCACTTCCTCACGCTGCGGGATGGCTCGGGCTTCCTCCAGGGCGTGATGTCGAAGGCGGCGGTCGGAGACGACACGTTCAAAGCCGCCGACCATCTCTCCCAGGAAACGTCCGTCATCGTCACCGGCACGGCGAGGGCCGATGCACGCGCGCCGGGCGGATACGAGATCGACGTCAAGACGCTCGCCGTCATCGGCGACTCGCACGACTATCCGATCACGCCCAAGGAGCACGGCGTCGACTACTTGCTCGACCGCCGCCACCTGTGGATCCGCAGCGAGCGCCAGCAGGCGATTCTGCGCGTCCGGCACGAGATCATCAACGCCATCCGCGACTTCTTCAATTCGCGCGGCTTCATCCTTGCCGACACACCGATTTTCACGCCCGCGGCCTGCGAAGGCACCACCACGCTCTTCCCGGCGCAGTACTTCGAGCAGACGGCATACCTGACGCAAAGCGGGCAGCTGTACAACGAAGCAAATGCGATGGCGCTCGGCCGCGTGTACTGTTTCGGTCCGACGTTTCGCGCCGAGAAATCGAAGACGCGCCGCCATCTGACCGAGTTCTGGATGGTCGAGCCGGAGATGGCGTATGCGGATCTCGACGAGGTCATGGACCTGGCCGAGGCACTGGTCGTCTCCGTCGTCGCCCGCGTTCTCGATGTGAGGCGCCGCGAGCTGACGGTCCTCGAACGCGACGTGACCAGGCTCGAGTCCGTCAGGTCGCCTTTTCCGCGTATTACGTACGACGACGCGATCAGGATCCTGAGAGAGCAGGGCCAGCCGATCGAGTGGGGCGGCGACTTCGGCGGTCCCGACGAAACGATCCTGTCGGAGGCCCATGACAGGCCCGTCATGGTGCACCGCTACCCCGCCGCCGTGAAAGCGTTCTACATGAAGCCGGACCCCGCGCGGCCGGAGGTTGCGCTCGGCGTCGATATGCTCGCCCCCGAAGGGTACGGGGAGATCGTCGGAGGCGGCGAGCGCCTGGCGGATCTGGCCCTGCTGCTCAGCGCATCAAGGACCACAAGCTGCCGCAGGAGGCGTTCGAGTGGTACCTCGATCTCCGGCGGTACGGTTCCGTGCCCCACGGCGGCTTCGGTATGGGCGTCGAGCGGGTGGTCGGCTGGATCTGCGGTCTCGAACACGTGCGCGAGACGATCCCGTATCCGCGCATGTTGTACCGGTTGTACCCGTAAAGAGGTTAGAGGTTAGAGGTTAGGGTTGGTTAGGGGTTAGGGGTTAGGGGTTAGAGGTTGGGGACTAGGGGTTGGGGACTAGGGGTTAGGGATTGGGGATTCGGGGTTAGAGGGTTCATGAAAGTCGGTCTCATCAGTCTGGGTTGTCCGAAGAATCTCGAAGCGGTCGCCTGCCCGCCTTTGCGCGAGAAGATCGCAGTTGTCACTGTCAGGTGAACCAATCAACGCTCGCGGCCTGGAACCGGGCGGAACGACCACTGGGCGCCATTGGCACCGATTGCGCGTTCCTGCTCTGCTCGCCATCGTCCTGACGCTCGCCAGCGCTGACTCGTTCGCGCAGGAGCGGCCCAGGGTCGGCGTGGCATTCGGCGGCGGCAGCGCGCGCGGCATCGCCCACGTCGGTGTTATTCGATGGTTCGAAGAACACCACATTCCCATCGACATGACGGCTGGCACGAGCATGGGTGGCCTCATCGGCGGCTCTTTTGCCACCGGCATGGATGCGGCCGCGCTCCAGGCGATGCTCGGGGGCATTGATTGGGACAAGATGTTCGGATTCTCCAGCTTTGGGTTCAAGAACATCCGCCGCAAGGGCGACGCCCGCGCCTACCCGTCGCGCATGGAGTTTGGCGTCAGGAATGGCATTGTGCTCCCGCCCTCGCTGAACAACGGCCAGCAGGTGGATCTGCTCATCACCGGCATTGCCGCGCCGTATTTTGCTGATCCCACGTTTGCCACGCTGCCCACGCCGTTCAAGGCAGTGGCCGTGGACCTGCGCACGGCCGAGGCGGTGGTGCTGGATCGCGGATCGTTGGCGCGCGCGATGCGCGCCACCATGTCGCTCCCAGGCGTCTTCCCGCCGGTCGAAGTCGATGGCAAGGTGCTGGTCGATGGCGGCGTCATGAACAACGTGCCTGCCGACGTCGTGCGCGCCATGGGCGCGGACACGGTGATCGCGGTCAACGTGGGAGACCTGAGCGACCAGGAGGATATCAACTATTCGATCTTCGCCCTGGCTGGCGCAACTATCGATGCGATGATGCGCGCCAACACGAAGAGGGCGTTGACGTCGGCGGATGTCGTGCTGAACGTCCCGCTCAAGGAGTACGGATCGCAGGCCTGGCGCCAGAGCGACGCCCTCATCGAAGAAGGCTACAAGGCCGCCGAGGCGATGAAGGACACGCTCCTTCGATACGCAATCAGCGACGGGGAGTGGCAGGAATACCTCGCGCGCCGCGTGGCGGCGCGCAAGGTGTCACGGCCGCAGCCGGCGTTTGTCACGCTCGAGGGCGTCGGCGCCGCCGACGAGCGGCGCATGAACAACTGCTGGCGAAACATATCGGCAGAACCCTCGACGTGCCCGAGCTCGAACGCGATCTCGAGGAGCTGTCCGGACTCGACCGCTACGAGTCCATCACGTGGCGCTTCACGGCGGACGCAACCGGTGCCCTGGGCCTCGCAATCGATGCCATCGACAAGCGCCACGGCCCCCCGTTCCTGATGCTCGGCGTCAACCTCGAGAACACGACCTCGGACCAGTTCCAACTGAGCCTCACCGGACGCTACCTGCGATTCGACGTGTTCGGCTCCGGCTCGGAACTGCGCCTCGACGCTGTGGCCGGCGCGGACCCGCAGCTTGCCGCCGCACTGTATCGGCCGATCTGGCGCGCACTGTTCGCCGTCCCCCATGCCGGCATCAGCAATCGGACCTTCAACCTGATCGCCGACGACACCATCGTCGCCCGATACAGCCAGACGGTGTCGCACGTCGGCGGCGATATCGGCGTCAACCTCGGTCGCGACAGCGACCTGCGGCTGGGCGCGACGATCGGCCGGCTCGATGCGAGCGCCAAGATTGGCGATCCGCGACTGCCGACGCTGGCCGGCAAAGAGACTCGGGGCCACCTCACGTGGCGCGTCGACACCCAGGATAGCGCGACGGTTCCCTCGCGCGGCACCCTGGGGCATGCCACGTTCAGCTACGTCTTCGACAGCCCGAACGTCATCGTGGACGATGCCGCGTTCACGACCACGCGCAGCAGCATCGGGTTGCCGCAGTTGGCTGGAGAGGCGAACAGGTTCTGGCGGGCAGGCGAGCGCACCCGGTTGTTCGTGCTGGGCGCCGCCGGCACGTCGTTCGACCACCAGCCGCTGCTGGTGGATCAGTTTCCACTTGGCACGCCGATGCACCTTGGCGCCTACAGCGTGGGTGAGATCCACGGCGATCATTACGTGATCGCCACCACCGGCCTTCTTCGCGAGCTGGGCCGGCTGCCGGACTTCCTGGGCGGCCCCATCTTCGCCGGCGCGTGGATCGAAAACGGCGATGCCTTCGACGACTGGAACAAGGCGACGCTGCGTACCCATCTGAGTGGCGGCCTGATCCTCGACACCCTGGTGGGCCCGGTGATCCTCGCGGGCAGCGCGGGTTTCGACGGCCGTTGGCGAACCTACATTGGCGTCGGCCGGTTGTTCCGCTGAGCGCGCGGCGGACGCCGTTAGAAGCGTTGAGCCTCCGATTAGCCCTTTTTCCGCGAACGGCGCATTGAGTCCATGAACAGGCCGGTATCACCCGGCCCTCTTTCAAGGATGACCACATGCTGACGGTCGCACAGAAAACCCTCGTCCAGGACAGCTTCGCCACCATCGCGCCGATTGCCGACGACGCGGCGGCTCTCTTCTATCGGCGGCTCTTCGAGCTCGACCCCTCGCTGCAGGCGATGTTCCGCGGCGACATGACCGAGCAGCGCAAGAAGCTGATGCAGATGCTCAGCGCTGCCGTCAAAGGCCTCGATCGCCCCGAGCGGCTCATCCCCGTTGTCGAAGACCTGGGTCGTCGCCACGCGGGATACGGCGTCGAGGACAAACACTACGACACGGTCGGCGCCGCGCTGCTGTGGACGCTGGAGAAAGGGCTCGGCGCCGCGTTCACGCCCGAGATGAAGGGGGCCTGGGCGACTGTCTACGGCATACTCGCGACGACGATGAAGAACGCGGCGCATGACGCGCTCGTCGGCGTCTAGCGACGGGTTGATGGGGCCGCGACAAACTCCACCCGCCCGTTGTCCCACACGACGACGAGGCGGCCGTCAGGCAGCCGCGTCAGCGATGGCGCGTCGTGCGTCTGGAGCGAGGCGATTTTCGAGAGCGTGGACGGCAGACATGTCGCGGTGGCGGGCTGGCGTCCATCCAGAAACGCCTGGAGATCCGCCGCGAGGTCGGCGGCTGTCTGGAAACGTGCGTCGGGATCGTGCGCCATCGCGCGCGCCACGATGGGCTCGAGCGGCCCGGCCAGCGCCGGGTTCACGCGCGCCGATTGGCGTGGGCTCGGTTTCGAGGATTTGTTGAATCGCCTCGGGCCACGGCAGCTCGCTGACGTCGAACGGCAGGCGATCGGTCAGCATCCGATAGAGCAGGACGCCGATCGCGTAGACGTCGCTCCGGGCGCCCACGTCCGACGGATCGGCCGCGCAGTTGCTCCGGGCTCATATAGGCGAGCGTGCCCATGAGCTGTCCGTGCACGGTCTGAGCGGTGATGCCGCTGCACGTCCGCGCCGGTCGCGCGGGCGATCCCGAAATCGAGGACCTTCGGCTGGCCGGTGTTCGTCACGAGCACGTTCGCCGGCTTGAGATCGCGGTGGATGATCCCGCGCTCGTGCGCGTGCTGCATCGCATCGGCGAGCTTGACGATGAGCCGGACGCGGTCGGCGATCGACAGCCGTTGCGATCGCGCGTAGTCGGTCATCGGCGGGCCGGAGACCAGCTCCATCACGAGATGCGCCGGAGTCGCGCGGTCGCCCGGCGTTGAAGGCGTAGACCTGCGCGATGCCGGGATGCTGCAGCCGGCCGAGCATTTCGGCTTCGTGCTCGAACCGGCGGAGGATCTCGGGATGGCGGAAGCCGCGCCGCAGGACCTTGATCGCGACCGTGCGGCGCGGCCGATCCTGCTGCGCCGCGTAGACGACGCCCATGCCGCCCGACCCGAGCGCGTGCAGCACGAGAAAAGTCCCCGAGGGCGGTGCCTGGCTGCAGCGGGCCGTCCACGGCCGCCATGTCGAGCGTCGGAATGCGCTCGGGATCGAGGAAGTCTTCGTCCGGAAGGTCGAGCGCGGCGATCAGCGCTTCGACCTCGCGCGCGCAGCGCGGCGTCGGTCCCGCATTTCGCGCGTCGAGAAACGCGTCGCGTTCCCGCGGATCGACGTCCGCCAGCGCCAGGAAGATCGCGTCGGCGGCGGGAAGCGTCACGGCTGCTTGCCGGGCGCCGGCTGGTCCGACCGGTCCCAAGGCGCGATACAGCCACGCCCGCGCAAAGGCCCACTCGTTCTTGACGGTCGCGGGGGAGAGGTCGAGCGCCGCGGCGGTTTCCTCGACGCTCAAGCCCGCGAAGTACCGGAGGGACACGATCTGCGCCTTGCGCGCGTCGGTCTGCTCGAGGCGCGTCAGCGCCTCGTCAACGGCGACGAGATCGGTCAGGCGCCGGATCGGCGCGCATGATGGCGCTGTCCAGATCGACGCGCTCGGCCGCGCTGCCATGCTTGAGGCGCTGATAGTGGCGGGCGCGCTCGACGAGAATGCGGCGCATCGCGAGCGCGGCGGCGGCGAAGAAATGACCGCGCCGGTCCCACTGCCGCTCCTGGCGATCGCCGCGACACGCGCAGATAGGCTTCGTGCACGAGGGCGGTCGGCTGGAGCGTCTGATTCGGCTGGCGCTCGCGCGCGAGGCGGGCCCTCGCGAGTTTCCGCAGTTCGTCATAGACTTCCGGCAGCATCTCGCCCGAGGTGCCGGGGCCGCCGTCCGGATCGTCGTGTCTGCAGCCATCAGGAACGCGGATTATGACACCGGAAGCGCATCGAGCTGCTCAAGGCGAGCTACGCCGACGTGACGGCGACGCCGCGCCAGCTGGCCGCGCGCTTCTACGAGGAGCTCTTTGCGGCGGCGCCGAACCTGCGGCCGCTGTTTCCCGCGCGATCTGACGCTCCTGCAGGGGCACTTCGAGGCCGCGCTGGCGCTGGTGGTGCGGAACCTGGACGAAGTGAGCGCGCTCGCGCGAGTCGCTTCGCGACCTCGGCGCGCAGCACGTGCACTGGGGCGCGAGGCCGGAGGACTACGTCACAGCGCGCGAGTCGCTGGTGGCCGCGATCGGCGCGCTGTCGCCGTCGTGGAACGGCACGCTCGAAAGTTACTGGCGCAGCGCCATCACGGCGATCGTCGTGCCGATGCTGGAGGGCGCCGCGGTGCATACGGCGCTCGCCGCGGAGCAGCTGGCGGCGGAAGCCGAAACGTCCGCCTGAGGCGGGACCTCAGGAACCCGTAGCCGTTCTCGATGCTGCGAGAGAGCATGGGGCTGCGACTTTGGCGGTCCTACGGTTCGGTGTCCCACGGCGGCTTCGGTATGGGCGTCGAGCGGGTGGTCGGCTGGATCTGCGGTCTCGAACATGTGCGCGAGACGATCCCGTTTCCGCGTATGCTGTACCGGTTGTACCCATGAGAGGTTAGAGGTTAGAGGTTAGAGGTTAGAGGTTAGTAGGTTAGGGGTTGGGTTAGATTAGGGCTTGGGGATTCGGGGTTAGAGGGTTCATGAAAGTCGGTCTCATCAGTCTGGGTTGTCCGAAGAATCTCGTCGACTCCGAGGTCATGCTCGGGCTTGCCCGCGAGGCCGGGCACGAGCTGACCCGTGACGCGTCGCAGGCCGAGGTGCTCGTCGTCAATACCTGTGCGTTCATCGACTCGGCGAAGCAGGAGTCGATCGACGCGATCCTCGAGATGGCGCGCCACAAGAAAGACGGCGCCTGCCAGCGGCTCATCGTGACGGGGTGCCTCGCCGAGCGATATCGCGAGGAACTCGGGCGGAAATGCCCGAGATCGACGCAGTGCTCGGCACCGGTGAAGTGCCGGACATCGTCGCGCGCCATCGACGGCACACGCCGGCGTGTCACCGCTTACATTCTTCACTGGCGCTGGGGCCCCACCCCCAGCGCGAACTGACGCCGATGCCTTCGCCGCGGCTTTACACGGCCGCGGCTCGGCATGGCCGCAGGCGCTTCCCACATATATCTACGATGCGGATACGCCGCGTCTTCTCGCGACACCGGGGCACTACGCGTACGTGAAAATCGCCGAAGGCTGCGACTACAAGTGCGCGTTCTGCATCATCCCGACGTTGCGTGGCCACTACCGGAGCCGGCCGGCCGCGTCGATCGTCCAGGAAGCCCGTGCGCTGGCCGCGAGGGGCGTGAAAGAGCTGCTCCTCATCTCGCAGGACACGACGTTCTATGGCATCGACCGCCACGAACGCGGCGCGCTCGCCCGCCTGCTGCGCGAGCTCGACACGATCGATGGCCTCGAATGGATCCGCCTGCTCTATCTCTATCCCACGACGATCGACGACGACACGCTCGCGGCAATGGCCGAGTGCGACAAGGTCTGCAAGTACATCGACCTGCCGCTCCAGCACGCGTCCAACCCCGTGCTGAAGCGGATGAAGCGGCCCGGGACGAGGCAGCGCTACGACACGCTGCTCGCCCGCATCCGCGATCGCGTTCCCGGCGTCGCCCTGCGGACCACGTTCATCGTCGGGCTTCCCGGGCGAGACCGGCGAGGATGTCGACCAGCTCAGCGCGTTCGTGAACGACCACGCATTCGACCACGTCGGCGTGTTCACCTATTCGCACGAAGAAGGGACCTCGGCGCACGCCCTCGTGGACGACGTGCCGGCGCCGGTCAAGACCGCGCGGCGCAACCGGCTGATGGGCTTGCAGAAACGGCTCGTCGGCAAGCGGAACCGGGCCCGGGTCGGCGACCGGCGTGCGGGCCGTCGTCGATGGGCCGTCCCCGGACCACGAGCTCATCCTGAAGGCGCGCCTGGCCACGCAGGCGCCCGATATCGACGCATCGGTCTACCTCACGGACTGCGACCCTTCGAGCTACCATCCGGGCGATTTTGTCGAGGTCGAGATCGTCGGCGCCAGGGACTACGACCTCATCGGCCGCCCTCTCGCCGTGCTATAATTTTGGATTGCCTGGGTGTCTGCACCGAGTGGGCGTTTGCCCACTTTTTTTGTTTAAACCTGGAAATTGCAGGATGTCATCGAGCGGGTCCGGACGATAGCGGACCGGGTGGCCGGGTCGCACGGGCTGGACATCTTCAACGTGCAGTACCGGCGCGAAGGTCCGGGGATGGTTCTCCGCGTGTCAGATCGACCGGCCCTGGGATAAAAGCCATGGACCGCAGGGCGGTCCGGGGGCGCCGCTTGAAGAGAGCGTCACCGTCGAGGATTGCGCCCGCGTCAGTCGCGATCTGAGCGCCGTCCTGGACGTCGAGGACGTGATTCCGGCGGCCTACACGTTGGAAGTGTCGTCGCCGGGGCTCGACCGCCCGCTGCGTCACGCTGACGACTACAGCCGGTTCACGGGCCGGCGGGCCAAGCTGGTGATGCGCGAGGCAGTCGACGGCCAGATGTTCTTCAAGGGCCGGCTCGAAGGGATTGAGGACGCCGCGGATCGCGGCGGCCGCGCCGTGGTGATCGTCGGCGACGACGGCCGCAGCCATCGGGTGCCGGTCGGCGTGATCACGCGAGCGAATCTGGAAGTGGAGTTTTAGGCCAACACATGTCGAATCCTTTGCAGCAGACGATCGAGGCGCTGGCGAAAGAAAAAGGCATCGAGCCCGATGTCGTGATCAGCGCCATCGAGGAAGCCGTCGCGACCGCCTCGCGGAAGTACTACAAGACCGGGGAAAACCTGAAGACGCGGTTCAATCTCGAGACGGGCCAGGTCGATCTGTTCGCGCTCAAGACGGTCGTCGAAGAGGTCGACGACCCCGGCGACCGAGATTGCGCTGAACGAAGCGCGCGAGATGTACCGTCCGCTCTACGGCGATGAGGTCGCCAACAGCATCGAGCTCGGCGACGAGATGGAGTTCCCGAAGCCGACCGAAGTGCTCGGCCGCATCGCCGCGCAGACGGCCAAGCAGGTGATCTTCCAGAAGGTCCGGGAAGCCGAGCGCGAGAACATCTTCGGCGAGTACAACCAGCGCATCGGCGAGGTCGTCAGCGGCACGATCAAGCGCTTCGAGAACGGCGACATCATCATCGAGATCGGCCGGATTGAAGCCGTGCTCCCCCGCAAGGAGCAGTCGCGGGCGGAAAGCTACACGCCCGCGGACCGCGTCCGGACCGTCATCAAGGGTGTGAACCGCAGCGCCAAGGGACCGCAAATCGTGCTGTCGCGCACCGATCCGGCGCTGCTCATCAAGCTCTTCGAGCAGGAAGTGCCCGAAATCTACGACGGCACCGTCATGATCCGCGGCGCGGTGCGGGAGGCGGGCGACCGCGCGAAGGTCGCCGTGTTCTCGCGCGAGCGCGACGTCGATCCCGGTCGGCGCCTGCGTCGGCATGAAGGGGACGCGCGTGCAGTCCATCATCCGCGAGCTCCGCGGCGAGAAGATCGACATCGTCGAATGGTCGGAAGATGCGACCGCCTTCGTGACCAACGCGCTCAGTCCCGGCCAAGGTGCAGCGCGTATCGATCGTCGACGACCGCGAGCGGGTGATGGAGGTCGTGGTCGAGGACAAGCAGCTGTCGCTGGCGATCGGCAAGAAGGGCCAGAACGTCCGGCTGGCGGCCAAACTGACCGGCTGGCGAATCGACATCAAGAGCGAGGAAGAGAAGCGCCGCGAGGTCGAGGCGCAGTTCGAGGGACTCGAGGCGGGTGCGGCGGACGGGATCGGGCGCGGCAGACGAAGCGCGCTGCCGAAGAAGGCGCCGAGGTTGCCGGGGAGCTCCGGCGATACCGACGGCTCCGCGACTCCTGCACAGAACGACGGCGACGCCGCGGCGCAGGCCGAATCGTCCGAGGCTCCGCTGCCCTACACGCTGCCGGGCGTCGGCGAGAAAACCGTACGGAAGCTCGTGGATGCGGGGCTGACGACGGTCGAGACGATCAAAGGCACATCGGTCGAGCAGTTGTCCGAGATTCCCGGCATCGGCGAAAAAACCGCCGCGAAGATCCTGGCGGCGGCGCGCGGCGACGCGGAAGCCGAAGAGTCAATCGGGTAGGGCGGAACTCATGTAGGGCGGACCTTATGAGGTCCGCCGCTCTACAGCACGGAAAAAAGGAAACAGCTTGTCCACTGTCCGGATTTACAAAGTCGCGGAACTGCTCTCCACCACGAGCCAGGAGGTCACGGCGCTGCTCAAGCGCGACCACGGCATCGAGGTGAAGAGCGCCTCGAGCACCATCGAGGAAGTCGTCGCGCGCCAGTTCGTCGAGCGTCTCGCGCGTCAGCGCAACATTGCGCTGCCGAGCGGCGACATCTTCGCGGAGACTCCCGTCGTCAAAGGCAAGAAGAGCGCGCCGGCGAAGAAGCCGGCCGAGCCGGTCAAGCCCGCGGCTCCCGCGTTGCCGCCGCCGCGCCTCGTCAAGGCCGTCAGGCCGGCCGTCGCGGTCCCCGCCGAAGCCGAAGCCATCGGCGAAGCCGAACCCGCGGCACCCCGATCGAAGCGACTCGCGCCGGAGCCGGTCGTCGAGCAGGTCGAGCTCGAGCCGCAGGTCGAAGCGCCGGTCGAGGAGGCGCCAGAGCCGGTGAAACCACCGGTCGAAGCTCCGCTCGCGGCCGCGCCCGGGCATGACGATCCCAGCGGATCCCGGCACCGCCGCCGAAGCCGGCCGCCGGCCGCATCGTGCCGCCGACGCTTGCGGCTGCGCATCGAAGAACAGCGGCCGACGACACCGACGCCGCCATTGCCGACCGCCCCCGCGCCGCGCGTCGTGCAGCGACCGAGGGTCGACCGTCCGAGGCATGCCGGCGCCGCCGCGGCCCGCGCAGCCGGAGCGCCAGGCAGGCCAGGAACGGCTGCCGCACGGCCACCAGGGCAGGCAGCGCGGCCGGGTACGGTTCCCGGGCGTCCGGGCGGCCCTCCGCCGCCTCCGCGCCCCGCGTACCCCGGTTCGCGTCCGCAGGCGCCGGTCGGAGGCCCGCGTCCTCTGCCGTCGCAGCCGGTTCGCACGCAGACAGCCGGGCATGCCGCCGCGGCCGGGCCAGTACCAATATCCGCAGCGCCCCGGGATGCCGTATCGCCCGCCGATGCGCCAGGGCGGTCAGGGACGCCCGGCGGCCAGTCAGCGCCGCGATCCGCGTCCTTCCGCGCCGCCGATGCCGTCGGCGCCGCCGCCGGTCACGCGCACGATCATGCTCGCCGAAGGCATGACGGTGAAGGATCTCGCGGACAAGCTCGAGCTTCGCGTGAAGGACGTGCTCGCCAAGCTGCTGATGAAGCGGCTGATGCTGACCATCAACTCGACGCTCGATCCCGAAACGGCCACCATGATCGCCCGCGAGTTCGGCGCCGAGGTGACAGCTGCGCAGCTTCGAAGAGGAGCTGCTGCAGGTCGACGAGGACGACGCGCGCGCCGAGGATGTCGTGACGCGCGCGCCGGTCGTCACGGTGATGGGCCACGTCGATCACGGCAAGACCAGTCTGCTCGACGCCATCCGCGAAGCGCGCGTCGCCGAGCGCGAAGCCGGCGGCATCACGCAGCACATCGGCGCGTATCACGTGACCATCAACAACCGGAACATCGTGTTCCTCGACACGCCGGGTCACGAGGCGTTCACCCTCATGCGCGCCCGCGGCGCGAAGGTGACCGACATCGTCGTCCTCGTCGTCGCGGCCGACGACGGGGTGATGCCGCAGACGCGGGAAGCGATCGACCACGCGAAGGCGGCGAACGTGCCGATCGTCGTGGCGATCAACAAGATCGACAAGGCGAACGCCAGCCCCGAGCGCGTGAAGCGCGAGCTCACCGAGCTCGACCTGATGCCGGAAGAATGGGGCGGCAAGACGGTCACGGTGGAAGTGTCCGCGCGTCAGAAGACCAACATCGACCTGCTGCTCGAGATGATCCTGCTCTCGAGCGACATCCTCGAGCTCAAGGCGAATCCGAAGAAGAACGCCTCGGGCACGGTGCTCGAGGCCAAGCTCGACAAGGGCCGCGGTCCGGTGGCGACGATTCTGGTGCAGGACGGCACGCTGAACGTCGGCGACACGTTCATTGCCGGCCCGATCGTCGGGCGCGTGCGCGCGTTGATCGACGATCGCGGCCGTCCGGTCAAGTCGGCGGGGCCGTCGATGCCCGTCGAAGTCCTGGGCTTGACCGGGCTGCCCCAGCCCGGCGACGCCTTCCAGACGCTGGCGGATGCCGCCAAGGCCCGGCAAATCGCGACGTTCCGGCAGGAGCAGGCCAAGACCCGCGCGCTCGGGGCGAAGGGCGGCCGCCTGACGCTCGAGTCGCTGCAGGCGCAGATCGCGGAAGGCGGCATGAAGGAGCTGCCGATCATCATCAAGGCCGACGTGCAGGGATCCGCCGAGGTGCTCGCCGACACGCTCGGCGAAACTGACCGACGAGAAGGTGAAGATCCGGATCATTCACGCCGGCGTCGGCGCGGTGAACGAGTCCGACGTGCTCCTCGCGTCCGCCTCGAATGCGATCATCATCGCGTTCAACGTCCGGCCCGACCGGAACGCCGAGGACATCGCCGCGCGCGAGCGCGTCGACATCCGCCAGCACTCCGTCATCTACAACGTCACCGACGAGATGAAGAAGGCGATGACGGGGCTGCTCGACCCGACGTTCAAGGAAGTGCGGCTCGGCATCGCCGAGGTCAGGGACATCTTCAAGGTTCCGAAGTTCGGCACGATCGCGGGCTGCATGGTCACCGAGGGGCGCATCACGCGCGCCGGCGACACCCAGGCACGCCTCCTCAGAGACAACGTCGTCGTCTACGAAGGCAAGATCGGATCGCTGCGGCGCTTCAAGGACGACGCGAGCGAAGTGAAGGCCGGGTTCGAGTGCGGCATCGGCTTCGACAAGTTCAACGACCTCAAGGTCGGCGACGTCATCGAGGTATTCGCGATGGAGCGAGTCGCGGTAACGGCGTAGCCACGAAGAGCACGAAGACACGAAGATGCGTCACTCTGTTGTTCGTGACCTTCGTGCTCTTCGTGGCTTCAGACGCCCGTTGCATTCATGTCACAAGGATCCCGTCCCGACCGCGTCGCCGACCAGATTCGCGGCGAGCTCGCGCTGCTCCTGACGCGCGAGGTGCACGATCCGGGCATCGGGTTCGTGACCATCACCCGCGTGCAGATGACGCCCGATCTTCAGCAGGCGCGGGTCTTCTACACGTCGCTCGGCGACGACAAGGCCCGCACGAACAGCGGCCGCGCCCTCGAGCGGGCCGTCGCCTTTTCTGCGCCGCCAGATCGGATCGACGGCTCCGCCTGAAGCGCGTTCCCGAGCTCACGTTCGTGTACGACGAATCGATCGCCGGCCAGGACCGCATCGAACAGCTGCTCGCCGAAATCACGACCGACAGCGCGAGCACCCCGGCCGACGGGGCCGGGGATCCGGGCGGCCCTGCTGGAGGGCGGAACGAAGAATGAAAACTAATGCCGAGTCCTGAGCTTCAGCAGATTGTCGAGGCCATTCGGGCGAAGCAGCGGTTCGTCATCGCCTCTCACTCGCGTCCCGACGGCGACTCGATCGGCTCCCAGCTGGCCGCCGCCTATGCGCTCCGCGCCCTCGGCAAACAGGTGACGGTCGTCAACGCCGACCCCGCGCCTCCGCCGTTGATGCAGTTTCCGGGCGTGCCGGACATTCAGCATCGCCGATCGCGTCGACGTCGAGCCCGGCGACGACGCGGCCGTCATCGTCATGGAATGCGGCGATCTGGCGCGCACCGGCGTTGCAGGCCTCGAGCGGTTTTTTGTCATCAACATCGATCATCATCCCGGCAACACGTCCTACGGACAGCTGAACTGGTTCGACGCGACCGCGGCCGCTTGCGGCGAACTCGTCTTCGATCTCGTCGGCGCGCTCGACGTGCCGCTGTCGCGCGAGATCGCGACGCATATCTACCTCGCCATCCTCACCGACACCGGCTCGTTCCACTACTCGAGCATTTCGCCGCGGACCTTCGACATCTGCCGGCAGGCGCTCGAAGCGGGGGTCGATCCGGTGCTCGTCGCGAGGAACGTCTACGACAGCAACAACATGGGCCGGCTGAAGTTGTTCGGCGCGGTGCTGAGCGCGATGCAGATCGACCCCACGGCCCGCATCGCGATCGTGTACCTCGATCACGAGATGGCGCGCGAGGCGGGCGGCACCTACGAGGACACCGAAGGCCTCATCAACCTGCCGCTGACCGTCAAGGAGATCCAGGCGGTCGTGTTCTTCAAGCAGAGCGAAGGCGACGAATACCGGGTCAGCATGCGCTCGAAGGGCGACATCGACATCGGATCGGTCGCCAAGGAATTCGGCGGCGGCGGCCACAGGAACGCGGCCGGCTGCACGGTCACCGGCCCCATCGACGCGCTGCAGAAGATGTTCATCGAGAAGATCGAGCGGGCCATCGAATTGCAGAATGGCAGGATTGCGGAATTGCAGAAATGATCTAACGGCTTTACTTTTCTCCGTTCACGAATCTGTACTTCAACCTTGCCTTTCTGCAATCCTGCAATTCTGCAATTCTGCAATCGTCATGGACGGCCTGCTCGTCATCGATAAACCCTCTGGCCCGACCTCGCATGAAGTCGTCGCCCGCGTGCGGCGCGCGCTTGGCGAGCGGCGCATCGGCCACACCGGCACGCTCGACCCGGCCGCGACCGGCGTCCTGCCGCTCGTGCTCGGCCGCGCCACGCGGCTCGCCCGGTTCCTGAGCGCCAGCGACAAATCGTACGAGGCGGTCGTGCGCCTGGGTGTGGCCACCGACACCCACGATGGCGCGGGGACGCCGGCCGGGCCTGTCCTATCAGGGCGCGCTGCCGTCACGCGAGGTGATCGATCGGGCGCTCGACGCGTTCCGCGGCACGTTTCTGCAGCAGCCGCCCGCGTACTCGGCGAAGAAGATCGGCGGCCGCCGCAGCTACAGTCTGGCGCGGGCGGCAGCGCGTTCGGCCGGAGATGGAACTTGACCGTCTCTTCGCACTGGCGCCGGGCGCCCTTCCAACTCCCGTGAGCGTGACGACGCACAGCATCGTTCTGGTGAGCGTGGAAGGCGACCGGGTGACATTGAACGTGAGCTGCTCCGCCGGCTTCTACGTCCGCGCGCTGGCGCACGACCTGGGCGTGCGGCTCGGCATCGGCGCCCACCTGCTCGCCCTTCGCCGGACCAGGAGCGGTGACGCGACGCTCGACGAGGCGCTGGCGCTCGACGCCATCGAGCGCGAGCCGGCTCTGGCCGTCCGCGCCGTCGTTCCTCTTTCGCGGATGCTGCCGGGGTTTTCCTCGGTCACGCTGACGAGCGAAGGGGTCCGCCGCGCCGTCCACGGACGCGATCTGGGTCCCGCTGACACCGAAAAAGGGGTCGGGCGTCTTTTCCCCGGCGGCTCGCCGGAAAAGACTCCCGACCCCTTTTCTCCGGCTGCTCGATCCGGCCGGCGATCTGGTGGCGATCGGCGCGCCGGCAGGGGCATCCGGGCTTTTGCACCCTGCCGTTGTTCTGGTGTAACATGTTGATCTTGTTCGACTAACAGATTTTCTGGGCATACGGCGTGTCCGGTTCCCTCAGGGTTCTGGACCGTTCGTGGAGGATGGCACGTGGCGTTGACCAAAGATCGGAAGACAGAGCTGATAGGCAGCTATAAGACCCACGACGCGGACACCGGCTCACCAGAAGTTCAGGTCGCGATTCTGAGCGAGCGCATCAACTACCTGACGGAACACTTCAAATCGCACGCGAAAGATCACCATTCCCGCCGCGGCCTGCTGATGCTGGTCGGCAAACGCCGCCGGCTGCTCGATTACCTCAAGTTGAAGGACGCCCATCGCTACTCGGATCTGATCAAGCGCCTGAACATCCGGAAGTGAAACTCTCAACTCTCAAGTCTGAAGGCTCGATTTCTGAACCTGACTTGAGACTTGAACCTTGAGACTTGATATTGGCCTTTATGACTACCCGCGAACTCACGATCAGCGACAAGACCCTCAGCTTCGAAACCGGCAAGCTGGCCAAGCAGGCCCACGGCTCCGTCATCGTCCGGTACGGCGATTCCGTCGTGCTGGTGACGGCCTGCCGCGCCGCGAACGCCCGCGAGGGGATCGACTTCCTCCCGCTGACGGTCGACTACCGCGAATACACCTACGCGTCGGGCCGCATCCCCGGCGGGTTCTTCAAGCGCGAAGGCAAGCCGGCCGACAAGGAGGTGCTGACGAGCCGCTGCATCGATCGGCCGACGCGGCCGCTGTTCCCGGCGGGCTGGCGCTACGAGACGCAGATCATCGCGCTGGTGCTGTCGGCCGATCAGGAGAACGACACCGACGTGCTCGCGATTACCGGCGCCTCCGCCGCGCTCGCGCTCTCGGAGATTCCGTTCCAGAAGACGATCGCGGGCGTACGCATCGGCCTCGTTGACGGCAAGTACATCGTCAACCCCACTTTCAAGCAGCGCAAAGAGAGCAAGCTCGACATCGTCGTCGCCGGCAGCAAGGACGGCCTGGTGATGGTCGAAGCGGGCGCGAAGGAAGTGACCGAGGAGCAGGTCGTCGAAGCGCTCGAAACGGCGCATGCCGCGATCAAGCAGATCGTCGCGGCCATCGACGATCTCGCGAAGGAGGCCGGCAAGCCGAAGATGAAGGTGGCGAAGAAGGAAATCGGCCACGACTTCTACCGCGAAGTGGAAGAGAAGGTCTACGTCCCGCTGACCGAAGCGATGCGCATCCGCGGCAAGCTCGAGAACTACGAGACGGTCGACCAGGCGCTGAAGGACCTGGTGGCGTCGATGCCCGAAGGCGAAGTCGAGCGGAAGACCGAGGCGAAGGCGATCTTCAAGGAGCTGAAGGAAAAGGTTCTGCGCGAGGAAGTCCTCACGCACGGCGTGCGGCTCGACGGCCGCAAGTTCGACGAGGTGCGCCCGATCTGGATCGAAACCGGCGTGCTGCCGCGCACGCATGGCTCGGCGGTGTTCACCCGCGGCGAAACGCAGGCGCTCGTCACCTGCACCCTCGGCACGGCCGACGACGCGCAGAAGATCGAGAGCTTCGAGGGCGAGACGTGGAAGAGCTTCATGCTCCACTACAACTTCCCGCCGTTCTCGGTCGGCGAGGTTGGCTTCATGCGCGGACCCGGACGCCGCGAAGTGGGTCACGGCGCGCTGGCGGAACGCGCGCTGACGCCGATGATGCCGGCCGAAGAGCAGTTCCCCTACACCGTGCGCATCGTGTCGGACATCCTCGAGTCGAACGGCTCGTCGTCGATGGCGTCGGTGTGCGGCGGATCGCTGGCGATGATGGATGCGGGCGTGCCCCTGAAGAGCGCGGTGGCGGGCATCGCCATGGGCCTCGTGATGGACGAGAAGAGCGGCAAGTACGCGGTGCTCTCCGACATCGCGGGCGCCGAGGACCACTACGGCGACATGGACTTCAAGGTGGCCGGCACGTCCGACGGCATCACCGCGCTGCAGATGGACATCAAGGTCGGCGGCATCACCACCGAGATCATGCGCAAGGCGCTCGACCAGGCGCGCCGCGGCCGGCTGCACATCCTCGACAAGATGCGCGAGACGATCGCCCAGTCGCGCGAGAGCATCTCGTTGTTCGCGCCCCGCATCGTCACGATCCGGATTCCGGTGGACAAGATCCGCGACGTCATCGGGCCCGGCGGCAAGATGATTCGCAGCATCATCGAGCGCACCGGCGTCAAGATCGACGTGGAAGACGACGGCCGCGTGAACGTCGCGTCGGCCGACGGCGAATCGGCGCAGAAGGCGATCTCGATCATTCAGGAGCTGACCGCCACGCCGGAGCTGAACAAGAGCTATCTCGGGAAGATCCAGCGGATCACCGATTTCGGCGCCTTCGTCGAGATCATGCCCGGCACCGACGGCCTGCTGCACGTCTCCGAGATCGCCAACCACCGCGTGAAGGACGTGCGCGACGAGCTCAAGGAAGGCGAGCAGATCCTCGTCAAGGTGATCAACATCGACCCGACCGGCAAGATCCGCCTGAGCCGCAAGGCGCTGCTGCAGCCGGAAGAAGGCGCCGCCGCCGGCGCACCAGCCGGCCGCGAAGGCGCGCCCGACCGCGGCGGCCGCCACTAGAACCACCAAAATCGAACGCAGAGCTCGCAGAGAGCGCAGAGAAATTCTTCTCTGCGTGCTCTGCGGTCTCTGCGTTCAACTGTGTTCGGCAGGGGACGGCTTCAGGCCGTCCCTCTACCGGCGTGGCTGACGAGAACGCCTGCGCCGAGGCGATGCGCTCGCGGATCGGCGGGTGGCTGTAGAACAGCCACTGCACGATCTTCGACGGATGCTCTTCGGCCAGGTTCTGCGCGCCGAGCCGTCGCATCGCGGAAATGAACGCGCCGCGGATTCCTCGTCAGGTCGAGCGCAAAACGGTCGGCGCTCCTCTCGTGCGCGCGCGACATGGCGTGCGCGACCGGCATCATCAGCAGCGAAACGCCCCCGCGGCCAGCAGCAGCAGCGGCAGCCCCGCGGGATCGGCCACGTCACGCAAGCCCGACGCCGGCGCTCAAGCCCGCCAGCGTCCGGGCCGCCAGATAGAAGCCGGCGAGCATCAGCGCGCTTTCGAAGACAATTCCCTTCCAGATGTCTCCGTGAACGTGATGCGCCAGCTCGTGCGCCAGGACGACCTCGATTTCGTCGTCCGAGTACTCGGCCAGCATCGTATCCGACACGAGGATCCGACGCGTTCCGCCGATGCCGGCGAGCGCCGCGTTCGCCTTCTTCGTCTTTCGCCGACAGTCCCCATTCGTACGCGCCGAGGACGCGCGCCCCCGCGCGCTCGGCGAGCGCGAGCAGCCGCACCCGCAGCGCTTCGCGATCGAGCGGCTTCACCGTATAGAACAGCGGCAGCAGGAGAGCCGGCGCGAGGTTCGTCAGACCGACGATGAGCAGGGTGAAGAGCGCGCCGGCGCCCAGCCACCACCAGTCGGGCGAGAGCCGGATGAGGAAATAGATCAGCGCCGCGCCGCCGCACCCGAGCAGCAGGCCGATCCCGAGCGACTTCACTTCGTCGGTTACCCAGCGCGCGAGCGATTCGTTCGACAGCCCGTATCGGCGCTCGATGACGTAGTCCGCTGTACAGCCCGAGCGGCAGACTGCCGATTTCATTGAGCAGCGACAAAGGAGAAGCACGTAAATCAGGACAGTCAGGGCCGGAACCCAGGGAAGCCCTGGAAACGACGCCGCCGTCGCGATGCTGACGGCGGCCGACTCGGCCGCGTCGCGGAGCGCCACGCTCCAGCCTGTCCATGTCAGGCCGCCGAGGAGCAGGAGGGTCCAGACCCATCCGAGGATGACGAACTGGCGCTTCAACCGGTGATACCGGGTGGAGCGGTCCTCGTTCATGGCGCTCCGATCCGGATCGCGCCATTGGTCGTCGAGAGCGTGATGGGCGTACCGCCGCCGTTGATACGCCCGGAAAGACGGCGGCGCGACTGGTCGGACGCTTCGAACTTCAGGCCGTCGATGCTGATTGCGCCATTCGTGACCGATGCGTCGAGATCGGCCGCGGCGTCGACCGGCAAGATCAGCGACACCGGGCCGTTCGTGGTGCGAAGGCTGACGCCGTCCCGCCCGCCCGCGGCGAGCTCGACGGCAATCTGGCCGTTTGTCGACGTGGCCGTGATCCCACCGGTCAGCGCCTTGGCGCTCACGCTTCCGTTGGTCGTCGACGCGGTGGTCTTTCCGGACAACGCGGTCAGGGCAATGAGGCCGTTGGTCGTGGTGACCTCAACGGCGGCGCCTGCCGGCAGGCGCACGCGGTAGTGCACCGCGTACTGGGCGCCCATCAGAAAGCCGCTGACCCGTGCGCTTTCGAGGGAGATGCGAGCCGGCGTGATGTCTTCCCTGATGACCAGCCGTGCCAGCAGCTCGCGCGCAGCCGCGTCGGTGGTGGCGCGGGCGATTCGTTCGGCACGGACGTCCACCGTGGATCCGGTCACGCCTTCGACTTCCACGAGACCGTTGGTGTTGCTGATCTGCACTTGTCCACCGTCGGCAAGCGGGTGGGTCGGCCGGCGTCAGTTCAACTGCACCGAAATGAGCTTCGACACGCCGGGCTCCTCCATCGTCACGCCGTACAGGCGGTCGGCGATCTCCATCGTCTTGCGATTGTGGGTGATCACGATGAACTGCGTGTGCTCCTGCATGCCGCGCAGCATCTCGACGAAACGGCCGATGTTGGCGTCGTCGAGCGGCGCGTCGATCTCATCGAGCAGGCAGAAGGGGCTCGGCTTGTACTTGAACATGCCGAACATGAGGGCGATGGCGGTGAGCGCTTTCTCGCCGCCCGAGAGCAGCTGGACGCTCTGCAGCCGCTTGCCGGGAGGCTGCGCGATGATCTCGATGCCGCTTTCAAGGGGGTCGTTCTCGTCGAGCAGGGTGAGCCCGGCGCGGCCGCCACCGAACAGGGTGCCGAACGCTTCCTGGAAATTGCGGTTGATGGCCGCGAACGCTTCGCCAAAGCGCTGGCGCGTCGTGTCGTCGATGCGCCTGATCGCTTCGCTCGTCTGGGCAATCGAGTCGACCAGATCCTTGCGCTCCGATGTCAGGAACGCGTGACGCGCCTCGAGCTCGTCGAACTGCTCGATCGCCATCATGTTCACCGGGCCGAGGCGATCGATCCTGGCGCGCAGACGGGTGATCGCCTCTTCGGCGCTGAGCGCTCTCTGCTCGGCCGCTTCGAGCAGGACTAGAGTCCGGCACAAGATCTGTCCTGCGTCTGTAGTGTGCCGGTCTTTAGACCGGACTGTCGCTCGTCGCGTATCCTCCTCGGGCTCGTCGGCGCAGATGATTCGCGCATCCGGCGTCAGGTTGCCTGCGCGTTCGAGCTCCTCCACTTCTTCCCGCACTTCGTCGAGCGTCGCCTGCACCGTGTCGAGGCAGGACGCGGCGAGATGCCCCAGATCGCTCTCGGCGGTCGCGCGCGCCACGTCGAGCTCGGCGACGACCCCGCGGATCGAATCGAGTGCGCTGCGCGCTACTTTGAGCGACGCTTCCTGATCGTCGGTCCCGACTCGGAGCGCGACCAGGGCGTCGTCGGCGTGGTGAACGCTGATTCGCAGGGTATCGAGCTCGTGCACGTCGGCGTCGAGCTGCGCCTGACCGGCCACGATGGCCGCGCGCAGATCCGCCAGCCGCTGGTGGGTCGTTTCGAGCTCGGCCGCGAGCGCCATGGCCCGGGCGTCGAGCTCGGCTGCGCGCTTCCTCGAGGCGCTGAACTTCCGAGGTCAGGCCTGAGGCGCGCTCGACCATCGCGGCGTGAACGGCGCGCGCCTCGGCGGCGCGGCGGCTCAGGTCTTCGGTCGCCTCGCGTGCCTCGAACAGGCGCCGCTGGGCGAGGGTCAGCCGCTCGTCGGCCTGTCGCTGCTCGATCCTGGAGGCGAACGATCGCCACGCCGGCTTCGTCCCGACGGCGATCGAGCGCGTCGCGCTCCTCTTCCGCCTGATACCGCTCGCGGGTCAGCTGTTCGCCCTTCAGCGTGAGGCGCTCCGTCTCGTCGGTGGCATGCTGCAGCTGCGTCTCGAAACCGACCACCGCCTTTTCCTGCTTGTGGTGTTCCGCATTGAGAGCGGCAATGGCCTGCGTGGCGGTTGCGATCGTCCCTTCGAGCGCGGTCGTCTCTTCGGCGAGCCGGAACAGCCCGCTCCGCTCAACGTCAATCCGCTCGCGCAGCTCCTTGATTTCGCGCTTCGTCTCGAGAATCCCGCGTGCGTCGTCGCGGCTGCCGCCCGAGACCAGCTGCGGTCCCCTGAAAACGGTGCCATCCACGGTCACGACCGGTACGGCAGTCAGGCGGCTCGCCGCCTGGGCGCTGTTGTACGAATCGGCGATCCACGCCTCGCCGATCGCATGCGTGATGGCATCGGCGAATGGGCCGTTCACGCGGACGGTCGAAGACAGCGCAACAAGACCGTCTGGAGCAATCCGGCTAAAGCCGGACACTACGTCTGCCATGGGCGTCGTCGTTGTCGTGACTGTCGTCGTTGTCATCGTGATTGTCGTAGTGATCCGGCTTCAGCCGGATTCGACGTAATCAGGAACCCGCACCGTCCTGCACCAGCTTCGCGCACGAGATCGAAGCCGGCGTCGGCGTACTCCGGCCGTTCGACGACGACGTGCTGCAGCAGATCGCCGAGGTGCGCCTCGACCGCGCGTTCGTATCCGGCCTCGACTTCGAGATAGTCGGCAATGGCGCCCTGCTGATTGACCTTGCCGTTCGCCTGCGCGAGAACCGCGCGCGGCGCGTCTCCGTATGACGCGCGCGCGGCTTCGAGCTCGGCGAGCGACTTCAGGCGGGCCTCGAGCCCGGCGAGCGTCTGCTCCTCGGCGCGTACCGACCGCGCACGCCACTCGTGCTCGATCCGCGCGCTGGCCAGCTCCGACTCGCGCGCCAGCCGCGCGACATGCGTCGCCTCAATCGCTTCGTACGCGCGCCGGAGGCCATCGGCCGCCGCCGCTCGGCCGGCTGCGGCCCTTTCCGACTCGATGCGCACGTCCTCGGCCTCGACATCGAGCTTGTTCAAGCGTCTCCGCGACACGCTCGCGCGCGAGGCCGGCGTGCTCCAGCGCATGGCGGAGCGCGGTCGCCGAGTTGATCGCCGAGAAGACCTCGCTCCGCGCCGCCTCGACATCGGACTCGAGCCCCTCGATTTCGCGATGGCCGGCTTCGTACGCCGCCGACTCGGCGGCAAGCCTCGACGGCCGTGCGCTCGCGCTCCGCCTCGGCCTCGACGGCCGCCTCGCGGCGGCCGGCCAGCGCCGCCCGCGCCGGCTCGCGGCGCGCCTCGATCGTCGCGACCTCCGCGGCAATGCCCGTGCTTCGATCGTCGAGCGTGGCGACCTGTTCTCGATCGAAGGCGATCTGCTGCTGCTGACGGTTGATGGCGAGCTCGCGGGCATGTGCCGCTTCGCGGGCGCCGGTCGCGCGCGCCTCGGCCTCGGCCATCTCGATACGCAGCCGGCCCAGATCGCTCTCGACATGGGCGACCCGCGACGACGCCACCGACTCGCGCTCGCGGGCGTCGGTCAGCCGTCCGCGCGCCGACTCGATCGTCTCCGCGAGCCGCGCGATACTTCCGCGCGAACAACACCTTTTCCCAGCGCCGGAGCTCGTCGCGCAGCTTCTGGATAACGGCGCGCCCTGGCCGCCTGCCGTTTCAGCGTGCCGCGCTGCTTCTCGACCTCGAACACGATATCGTCGACGCGCGTCAGGTTCAGTCGCGCCGCGTCGAGCTTCAGTTCGGCGGCGCGGCGGCGTGCCTTGTACTTCGTGATGCCGGCGGCTTCCTCGATCAGCTGGCGCCGGTCGGTCGGCCGCGAGCTGAGAATCATGCCGATTTTCCCCTGC
This sequence comes from uncultured Acidobacteriota bacterium, assembly GCA_963749565.1. Taxonomy (GTDB): domain Bacteria; phylum Acidobacteriota; class Vicinamibacteria; order Vicinamibacterales; family CAVVIG01; genus DATLLJ01. The sequence goes on from CAVVNL010000008.1 coordinate 63,663, forward strand.
TCGATGATCGCGTAGTGCTTCGCGCCAAGGCCGGTGTCCATCAACAGGTCGTGCACGTCGCGCAGCCGGCAGGTCTGGCCGTCGATCAGGTACTCGCTCTCCCCGGAGCGGTACAGCCGGCGCGTCACTTCAACTTCGCGCGCAATGGATTGAATCAGTTCGACAACATCTGCGGCCCTGACCGCCTGACCGTTGCCATTGCCGTTGCCATGACCGTTCCCATGACTGCGTTTCCACTGCCGTGGCCGTTCCCGTTTCCGTGGCCGTTCCCCTGATCGCCGGAAACGCCGGTCCGCTGACGGTCTTCAGGACACCCGTGAACCGCAGGCGCACTTCGGCGGCCGCCGTCGGCTTCCTGGCGTCACTGCCGCTGAAGATGATGTCCTCCATCTTCTCGCCGCGCAGGCTCTTGGCGCTCTGCTCGCCCATGACCCATGTGATCGCGTCGGCGACGTTGCTCTTGCCGCAGCCGTTGGGGCCGACAATGGCGGTCACCCCCTTGTCAAAGGCGAGCTCGGATCGATCGGAAAATGACTTGAAGCCGTTGATCTCAAGGCGTTCGAGGCGCATGACTACACCACGGGCACGTGAAAAGTCCGGCTGAAGCCGGACGTGTTTCCGTACGAACGTTTTCCGCACGGACGGTTTCGCACGTCGTTTTCGTAAGTAATGTCCGGCTTTAGCCGGACATGCTTGGCTGGCTGGGATGCAGTATCGCAAGAGACCGTTTCGCGCCCTTCGTCTTCTTGGGTCGTTGGTCATTGGTTCGTTTGGCTAACGACCAATGACTAACGACTAATGACCAAGCCGACGGCCCCGGGTTATGAAACGGTCGTCAGTCTAACAAGGCCTAGCTATAGGGGCAAGAGCAAAGTGACCCCACAAGCCATTGTGGTCTTATGACCTATCGAATCTCTTCCGTCCGCGTTGTTCGGGCTGCTTGTTCAACCCCATGAGCCTCTGGGCTTCGCCGAACTGGCCCAGGGCGACCTGCGCCTGCGGATCGACCCCAATCATGTGCCGCCAGGCGTCGGACACGCCGAACAGCGCGGCGTCGATCTCGAAACGCATCATCGCTTTGATGAACTCGAGGTCCTGCTTGAATCCGTCTTCGTCGATGGTGACGCCGTCGGCAATCAGCTGCTGACGGAAATCGAGCAGCATTTCGTCGTCGACCTCGAAGTTCTGCTTGACCGTCCGTCGTCCCGTCGACTGCTGGCCGACGCGCTACGTCGCCATCCGCGGTGTACTTCTGGGCGTAGCTCGCAAACACCTGCCGCGCGTTCAGCATCCGTCCGAAACGGCCGGCATTGAATCCGCCCGTGGTGCCCGGACCGATCGGTCCGGCGATTCGCTTGTCGGGTTCGACGCCGCCGCCGCTGTACACCGGACGGCCTGAATCGGTGTACTTCAACTCGGTCGGGCTGTGCGTCCGCTCGACGTCCTGATCGCGCAGCGCGTAGAGCTGGTACTCGTCAAAGGTAGTGTCCCAGGGCCGCTGGATGAGCCGGCCGCTCGGCGTGTAATAGTGCGCCGTCGTCAGCGCGAGGCCGGCGCCGCCGCTGATGCGATACACCGACTGCACGAGCGCTTTGCCGAACGTGGTCTCGCCGACGAGCACCCCGCGATCGTGATCCTGCAGTGCGCCCGTCACGATTTCCGCTGCGCTGGCGCTGTTCCGGTTGGCAATCATGACAACCGGCAGGTTGACGAACTCGCCGTCTTCGGTCGCCCGATAATCCTGGTCCGAGTTCGTGACGCGGCCGCGCGTGTAGACGATCATCTTGCCCTTCGGCAGGAACTCGTTGGACACCTTGATCGCCTGGTCGAGCGGACCGCCGGGGTTGCCGCGGATGTCGAGCACGAGACGACGCATCCCCTTGGACGTCAGATCGCGAAGCGCCCGCTTGAGATCGCGGTCGGTGTTCTCGCCGAAATCCTGCACCTTGACGTAGCCGGTGGTCGCATCGAACATGAAGTAGGCGGGGACCGTCGGGAATGTAGACTTCGTCGCGCGTCACTTCGAGCGGAATCAATTGATCGTAGCCGCGGCGCCTGAGCGAGATGTTGACCGTCGTTCCCTTCGGACCGCGGAGCTTCAGCATCGCCTGTTCGGTGGTCCAGCCCTTGGCGTCCTCGTCTCCGATGCGCGCGAACGCGTCGCCGCGTCGTACGCCTTTCTTGTACGCCGGGGAGCCTTCGAACACGCCCGTCGCGATGATGTAGCCGTCGGGGGTGCTCTGAATCTGGATGCCGAGGCCGTAGTAGCGGCCTTCCTGACGCTCGCGCATCTGCGCGTAGGCTTTCGGATCGAAGAAGCTCGAATGCGGGTCCAGCGTGCCGAGCATGCCGCGAATCGCGCTATAGACGAGGCTGTCGGATTCAACAGTCCCGATGTAGTTCGTCTCAATCGCATCGAGCGCGACGGCAAACGTCTTGTAATCGGGAGTCTTGTCGTCGATGGCCAGTGCGCTCCGGCCGAAGAACCCGCCGACGAGAGCGGAAACGACAATGGCAAAGACAACGGCTGGAACGGCACGGTAACGTCGCATGGGTGTTAGCCTAACAGATAACTGCCTCACGGGCAACGACTTCTGGCCACGCCAGCGCGGGGATTCCCTTGACCGGTCCAACACCGGTTCCTATAATGACTTGAGGGGCTTCAGCCTCCGGTTGCAGAAAGTAGGGGAGCTATGTTTGGTTCGATCGGCATGCCTGAACTGATCATCATTTTCGTCATCGCTCTGATCATCTTCGGGCCCCGCAAGCTGCCCGAGCTCGGCCGCTCGCTGGGTAAGAGCCTGTCGGAGTTCAAGCGGGCGTCCAACGAGCTGAAGAGCACGCTCGAAGAGGAAATCCGCCTCGACGAGCAGCGCGCCACTCTCGACGCGTCGAGGGCAGCAGCGGCCGCCGCAACGCCGGCGCCCGCCGGCAGAACCTCCTGTCCCGACCGGCGGATCGGTCCGCGTAGACCCCAGCCATGGCCCTCGTGCCTTTTCCGGGCCCTCATCAGTCAGGGGCTTACAGTACCGCTCCCGAAGAGCCTGGGGATGATGTCGACAGTGTCGACAACACCGAGACCCTGTCCGAAGGGCAGATGTCGTTTCTGGAGCATCTCGACGAGCTCAGAAAACGCATCATCCGCTCCTGCATCGCGATCGTCGTCGGAGTCGTCGCCACCTTCGCCTTCATACAACCCATCTTCGATTTCATCCTCGCGCCGACGCGCCAGGTTCTCCCGGCAGGCGTCAGGCTGATTTACACGCAGCCGGGCGAGGCGTTTTCCCTCTACGTCACGGTGGCGCTCATCGCCGGCGTCCTCGTCGCGTCGCCGTTCATCATGTATCAGGTCTGGATGTTCATCGCGCCGGGCCTCTATTCGAACGAAAAGAAGATGGCGTATCCGTTCGTGGCGCTCACGACGCTGGGGTTCGTCCTCGGCGCGGCATTCAATCACTACGTCGCCTTCAGTCTGGTCATGAGGTTCTTCGGCAGCTTCAACACGGCGGATCTCGCGTTCATGCCCAGGATCCAGGATGTCTTCGGGCTCTACACGAGGCTGCTGCTCGGTCTTGGCCTGGTCTTCCAGTTGCCGACGATCGTGTTCTTCCTCGCGAAGATGAAGCTCGTCACGGCGCGGTTCCTGGCCATGAACATCAAGTACGCGATCCTGATCATCTTCATCATCGCGGCGGTCGTGACGCCTGGAGCCGATATGATGGGCCAGGTGATCGTTGCGGCGCCGATGCTTGGCCTCTACCTGGTCAGCATCGTGATCGCCTGGGTCGTCAACCCGCGCAGCCGGCGGACTCGAAATGCGGAGGTTACAGATTAGAGGTTAGAGGTTAGAGGTTAGAGGTTGGAGGTTAGAGGTCAGAAATTGGAGGTTGGAGGTCAGCAGCCGATCTCGCAGCCCTAACCTCTAAGCTCCAACGTCCTGATTGACGTCGAATGCAGCTCGGCCTTAGGATCTTACAACGCTAGCCCGTGCTTTCGCGTGGGGCTGCTGTTACCGCGGGAGGTTACAGCTGATGACGACTTCGCTTCGATTTCTTGGTTTCGCTTTCGCGTTCAGCTTGTTTGCCGTCGCGGCCGGCGCTCAAACACCACCCCCGACATCGCAGACGACTCCCTCCGAAGACGCGTCGAGGCGGCCGGCGACGACGACGTTTCACGGCGACACTGGGCTGTGGTTTGTGCCGACCGCGGAGGTCCTGGCGCACGGTAAGTGGTCGGTCACGGGATACCGGCGGGGCACGAACTACATCCAGGGCTACACCAACGTCGGCGACTTCGCCGGGACGTTTGCGGTGGGCATCCGGAACCGGGTGGAGCTCTTCACCTCGTTCCTGTTCGACACGCGCATCGACCGCGACGTGCGGCCGATTTTCGTGGCCAACAACACGGAGTTCGGCAGCTTCGCGGACCGCTACCCGCGGGTCAATCGCATCTGGACGGGCGATAACGTCGGGGATTGGTTCGTCGGCGGCAAGGTGAACTTCCTGGCGGAGGCCGAGCAGGACCCGCTGGCGGTGGCGATCCGCGGGGTGCTGAAGCTCCCGACCGGCGACGACGAGATTGGCACCAGCACGGGGGCGACGGATTTCTTCGTCGACTTCATCGGCAGCAAGGACGTGTCGCAGGTGGTCGAGGTCTCGGCCTATGCCGGCTACGAGTGGCGCGGCGAGCCGGACGGCTTCGAGACGCCGGGCGGCGCGTTCCGCTGGGGCGGCGGGCTGGGGTTTCCGACGCGGAGTCCGCTGCGCGTCTACACCGAGCTGACGGGGAGTCTGGTCTCGGATGATACGGCGAGCCAGACGGTGGGGCTGGTGGGCGTCGACGGGTCGGTGGCGCCGCTGCAGGCCGAGACGTCGAGCCAGACGCGGGTGCACTTCGGCCTCAACTACCAGCATCAGCGCGGCTTTTTCATCGGCACGGGGCTGGCGTGGAATCTGCCGAAGGAAGAGCGCGTCGAGGCGTTCTCGGAAGGCAACGACTCGCCCTTCGGCGACTACTGGGACTGGCAGGTGCGGGTCGGGTATCACCCCGGCGCGCGGGTCTACGTGCCGCCGCCGCCGCCGCCCGCCGCCGCCGCCGCCGCCGGCGCCCGCGGCCCACAAGCTGGGCGTCGACGCGACGGCCAAACCGCCGACGGTGGAAATCGGGCAACCCTCGACGGTGACGGCGACGGTGCAGAGCTCGATCAACTGCGCGGTGACGTATCGGTGGAGCGCGCCGAGCGGCACGTTTGCGGACCCGACGGCGCGCGAGACGGTGTGGACGGCGGGGCAGGACGCGGCGACGGTGCCGGTGACGGTGACGGTGACGTGCCCGACCGACAAGCTGACGGCGGCCGATACGGTCAACATCGGGGTGACGCGGCCGACGCCGAAAGTGTACGTGTTTGAAGACGTGCACTTCGACTTCGACCGGTACTCGCTGCGGCCGGAAGCGACGCGGGTGCTGGACGAGGCGGTGACGGCGCTGAAGGCGGACCCGACGCTGCGGATCCAGATTGAAGGCCACACGTGCAACATCGGGACGGCCGAATACAACCTGGCGCTGGGGGACCGGCGGGCCACGGGGGTGCGCGATTACCTGACCAGCCGCGGCGTCGCGGCCAACCGGTTGACGACGGTCAGCTACGGGGAAGAGCGGCCCAAGCACGATAACGCCCGGGAAGAGACGCGCCGCCTCAACCGCCGCGCCGCGCTCACCGTGAACTTGCAGAAGTAGCTCGTAGGAGGTTGGAGGTTAGAGGCGAGTTCAGCCGTAACCTGCAGCGCCGATCCCTAATTCTAATCCCTAATCTCTCCCTAATCTCTACCTCTGATCCTCCATACCTCTACTCTCTAACCTCTATCACCTCCGACCTCCTGTCTGTGCTTTGATCTCGCCGTGCCCATCAAAGCGTCCTCAGCCCGCCAGATCGAGGCGCTCGCTGCCGATCTCGCCTCGGACCGGGCGGCCACGCGCGAGGCGGCGGTCGCACGGCTGACATTGATGGGCGCGCGGGCAGTCGATCGTCTGCTCCTCGTCCTCGCGTCGAACGCCCCGCCCGGTGCGCGCACGGCGGCGCTCCGCGCCCTCGAGGCCATTGCCGATGCGCGTGCAATCGACCCGGTGCTCGCCGCGATCGATGCACCGGACCCGGCAGTCGCTGCTGCCGCCGCGTCGGCGGCGCGCGTGTTCCTTCGGGGCCCGCGGGGCGCGGCGGTCGTCGATCGTCTGACCACGACGGTCCTCGATTCGGCACGCGACGAAGGGGTCCGCCTCGCGGCCCTGCGCGCGCTCGCCGATCTGGAGCGCCGGACGATCGCCCCCCTGCTCGACGCCCTGCGGCGCGATCCCAGCGAAGCGATACAGGCGGCGACGAAGCTGTCTTCGGCGATCGATCCCGCCGAGGTCGTCCGGCGTGCGGCGGAGCGCGGGCTTCCGGACGAACCGGAAGAGCTCGAGCGAAGCCCTCACGCGCGCGGGCGCCGGCGTCGCGCTGCCGCATTCTTCTTCGCGTCATCGAGCGCGTGCGCGAGCGCGAGGCTTCCGAGCCCGCGTCACGAGCGGCATGGATCAAGGTGCGGGCACGGGCACACGTCACGCTGGCCGCCCGCGGAAGCCGGATCGCGCTCTACGATCTGCGCGAGTCGATCGAAGCCGCGGCATCGCCGCTTCCGGTGGAGTTCCTGTCCGCGCTGTCGACGGCGGGAGACGCGTCGTGCCTGGAGGCGGTGGCTGCCGCCTACGCACGATCGACGCCGACTGCAGGCCCGACACCAACTACCGGAGTGCGGGCACGCACAGGCGATCTGTGGTGGCGCGATCGCCTGGCCGACGTCTTCCGGATCATCGTCGAGCGCGAGCACCTCACGCGCAGGCACGCCGTCGTGAAAAAAATCGAGAAACGGTGGGGAAGCGCGCTGGAGGATCTCTGGGCTGGAAAGGCGGAGGGGCGGGAAAGGCTGCCGCCTAATACGCTTTCGCGAACCAGGCCTCGGCCTCGGCAGGCTGATCGCAGCGGACGCACGGCCCGGATGGAGCGCCACCGGCCAGCGGCATATTGCGAATGGTGGCCTGCGTGTCGGTCTTGATCTGCGCCTCGCACGCCGCCTGACCGCACCACGGCGCAATGACGAATCCAGGACGCCCCTCCAGCACGCTCTTGAACGCCTCGTAGTCGCTGACGCGCTGCGTGCGCTCCTCGCGAAACTGCACCGCACGATCGAACAGCGTCTGCTGAATACTCTCGAGGAGCTCGCGGATGGCGGCAGGCAGGCCTTCCATCGGCAACGCCTGCTTCTCGCGCGTGTCGCGGCGGGCGACGAGCACGGACGACTTCTCGATGTCCTTGGGACCGATCTCGAGCCGGAGCGGGACGCCGCGCAATTCCCACTCGGCGTACTTCCAGCCGGGCGTGTATGAATCGCGATCGTCGATCATGACGCGCACGCCGGCGGCGACGAGCTGCTGCTGGATCTCGCGGGCTTTCGGCAGGACGGTCTCCTGCCAGTTGCCGCGCGGGATCGGGACGATGACAACCTGATACGGCGCGATGCGCGGCGGCAGAACGAGGCCGCTGTCGTCGCCGTGGGTCATGATGACAGCGCCCACGAGTCGCGTCGTCACCCCCCACGAGGTTCCCCACACGTGCTGGACCGACTTGTCGCGGGCCTGGAAGGTGATGTCGAACGCCTTGGCGAAGTTCTGCCCCAGGTTGTGCGACGTGCCGGCCTGCAGCGCACGGCCGTCGCCCATCAGCGCCTCGATCGAGTACGTGCGGAGCGCGCCCGCAAATTTCTCGCTTTCCGATTTGCGGCCCTTGACGACCGGCATGGCCAGTACCGACTCGCACACGTCAGCGTAAAGGTCGAGAATCTTCAGCGTTTCCTCTTCGGCCTCCGCCTCGGTTTCGTGCGCCGTGTGGCCTTCCTGCCAGAGAAACTCGGTGGTGCGCAGGAACGGGCGCGTGACCTTTTCCCATCGGACGACGTTGGCCCATTGATTCAACAGCATCGGCAGGTCGCGCCACGACTGGATCCACTTGGCGTACATCGTCCCGAAGATCGCTTCCGACGTCGGGCGGACGACCAGCTTTTCTTCCAGTTCCTCCCCGCCGCCGTGCGTCACGTACGCGACCTGCGGCGCGAACCCCTCGACGTGTTCCGCTTCCTTGGTCAGGAGGCTTTCGGGGATGAACAGCGGAAAGTACGCGTTCTGGTGGCCGGTGGCCTTGATCCGGGCATCGAGCGCCTGCTGGATCAGCTCCCAGATGGCATAGCCGTACGGGCGGATGACCATGCAGCCCTTGACGGGCGAATAGTCGGCGAGCTCTGCGCGGCGGACGACGTCCAGATACCAGCGCGAGAAGTCCTGCGAGCGTGGGGTGATCTCGGTGACGAACTTATCGGGTTTGTCGTCGGGTTTGTCGTTTTTCGCCATCGTTAACAACCGTCTGCCATAGCGCTACCAACCACGGAGGACACGGTGGACACAGAGGGTAAAACCAATAGGTCTTGACCTCCGCGTCCTCCGTGTCCTCTGTGGTGGAGATTCTAAGGCCGCTCGTCGACCACGTGGACTTTCCAGTGTATATCGTCGCGTTCAGGGAAGTCCGCCCGGAAGTGCCCGCCGCGGCTTTCTTCGCGCCGCAGCGCCGCCCGGGCAATCAGACGCCCGACGGTGACGAGATGCAGCCGCCGCCACGCGTCCGAATCGCTGCCCGACGCCGGCCTGGGCACCGCCTGGGACGCACTCTCGAGCCGCCGCACCGCTTCCTGCGAGCGGTCCGCGCGTCCGAAACAGCCCCGCCGCACTCCACATCAGATCACGCACTTCGTCAGAGGTTAGAGGTTGGAGGTTAGAGGTTGGGCGGTCGGCGCGACTCCAGCCTCTAACCTCAAACCTCTGCCTCTACACGATCGCGTTCCAGCAGCGCGGCCGACTTGCGGGGCCTGTTGCATCGCCGCTCCCGCGCGCGCGCCGAACACCAACCCTTCGAGCAGCGAGTTGCTGGCCAGCCGGTTCGCCCCGTGCACGCCGGTGCAGGCGACCTCGCCCGCCGCGAAGAGCCCCGGCATCGAGGTGCGGCCCCAGTCGTCGGTCTCGACGCCGCCCATGATGTAATGCGCCGCGGGCCCTACCGGAATCGGGTCGCGCGCGAGATCGAGGCCGATGCGACGGCACATGTCGGCGATCGTCGGAAACCGCCGCGCCACGAAATCGGCGTCGAGATGCGCCAGCGTCAGGAAGACCGGCTCCTCCCGTCTGCTCCTCTTCGCGCACGATGCTGCGCGCCACGACGTCGCGCGGCGCGAGATCGCCGCCCGGGTGATAGCGCGTCATGAACGCCTCGCCGCGGGCGTTCACCAGGCGCGCGCCTTCGCCGCGGAGCGCCTCGGAAATCAGAAAGCGCGGCGCGCCCGTCGCGCTTGAGAGCCGTCGGATGAAACTGGACGAACTCGAGATCGGCGACCCGCGCGCCGGCGTCGATACGCCAGCGAGATGCCGTCGCCGGTGGCGACCGCCGGGTTCGTCGTCTCGCGGAAGACCTGTCCGGCGCCGCCGGTCGCGAGCAGCGTGGCATCGGCGCGGAACTGCTGACGCGCGCCGGATCGATCGAAGAAGGCGACGCCGCAGACGCGGCCGTCTTCGACCAGCAGCTCGGTGACGAGCGCGTGATGAATCGTCTCGACCGACGGCAGGCCGCTGACGCGCTCCCAGAGCACGCGGCCGATCTCACGGCCGGTCGCGTCGCCGGCATGCAGCACCCGCCGCACGCTGTGCGCCGCCTCGCGCCCGAGCGCGGGGCGTCCACTTGCATCCCGCTCGAAGCGCGTGCCCCACTCGAGCAGCTCGCGCACGTACGCCGGCCCCTGCTCGACGAGCACGCGTACGGCCTGCTCGTCGCACAACCCGTCGCCCGCGCGAATCGTGTCGGCCGCGTGCAGCTCCGGGCTGTCGTCTTCGCCAACCGCCGCGGCGATGCCGCCCTGCGCGTAGCCGGTGTTGCTCTCGTTCGGATCGGCCTTCGTCAGCACGGCGACGCGTCCCGCCGGCGCGAGCGCGATGGCCGCCCGCAGTCCGGCGATGCCGCCGCCGACGATCAGGAAATCAGTGTCACGCATAAGACGGAGCCACAACGTTGAACGCAGAGCTCGCGGAGCGCGCAGAGAAATCCTGCTCTTTTGTCTCTGCGGTCTCTGCGGTCTCTGCGTTGATCGTCGTGATCAGCTATCCTAACATTCACACCCACATGAATCCGGCCCGCATCGAGGTCACCACGCCGTCCCGCGCGTACACGGTGGCGATCGAGGACAACGCCATCGATCGCCTCGGGGCGATACTCGACGAGGTCCGCGCGCCTGAACGGCGCTTCATCGTGTCGAGCCCGCTCGTGTGGCGCCTGCACGGACACCGGGTCGCGCGCGCCGTCAACGGCGCCGAGCCGATTCTCGTGCCGGACGGCGAGCGGCACAAGCAGCTCGCCACGGTGGTCCGCATCTACGATGCGCTCGTCGGCGCGAACGCCGATCGCGCGTCCACGCTCGTCACCTTCGGCGGCGGCGTGATTGGCGACATGGCGGGCTTCGCTGCGGCAACCTACCTGCGGGGCATCGCGCTGGTGCACGTGCCGACGACGCTCCTCGCGCAGGTGGACAGCGCGATCGGCGGCAAGGTCGGCGTCAACCATCCGCTCGGCAAGAACCTGATCGGCGCGTTCTATCAGCCGCATGCGGTCGTCATCGATCCGACGGTGCTCGGCACGCTGCCGCGACGGGAGTTCCGCGCGGGGCTCTACGAAGTCATCAAGTATGGCATGACGTCGAGTCCGGCCCTCTTCGATCGGATCACGCGGGAGCGCACGGCGATCTTCGCGCGCGAACCGGCCGTGCTCACGCCGGTCATCGCGGAGTCGTGCGCAATCAAGGCCAGCGTGGTCTCCGCGGACGAGCGCGAGGCCGGACTGCGGCGGATCTTGAACTTCGGCCACACCGCCGGCCATGCGATCGAAGCGGTGACGAAGTACCGGCGGTACCGACACGGCGAAGCGGTCGCTTACGGCATGCTCGTCGCCGCCGAACTGGCGTCGGCGCGTGGCGCGCTCGCCGAGCGTGACAGGAAGGCGCTGGCCGAGCTCATCGCCGGCCTCGGACCCCTGCCGGCGATTGCCGACGTGCTCGATTGCGCAGATCCTCGACGCCATGCGCCACGACAAGAAGGTCGTGTCAGGACGCCTGCACTTCGTGCTGCCCACGGCCATCGGTGCGACCGCGATCGTCGACGATGTCACGGACAAGGAAATGCGGCAGGCGCTGAAACGGGTGGGATTCAGAAAGTAGGGCGGACCTTATTAGGTCCGCCCCACTTCGGAACTCTCGAGGCCTCTCTCTTTCAGCTTGGCCAGAAACACCTTCTGGCTGACTCTGCAGCAGCTCGGCCGCGCGAAGGCGGTTGCCGCCGGCCTCTTTCAGCGCCTGCTCGATCTTGCGCCGTTCCACTTCGGCCACGACGCGTCGCGTCGCGTCGGTGAGCGAACCGGAGAGATCGATGGCCGCCCACGGGTTCGCCTCGTCCACGGTCTCTGGTGCGCCCGGCGCCTCCCTGGAACGGGCAGGCTCAACTGGCTCGCACGAATCGTGTCGCTGTCGGACAGGATGACCGCGCGCTCGATGCAGTTCTGCAGTTCGCGGACGTTTCCCGGCCAGGGGTAGTCGCGCAGCGCCTGTTCGGCCGAGGGAGCGAGGGTCAGAGACTTCTTGTTGAGATCGCGGCAGTACTTGTCGATGAAGTATCGCGCGAGCAGCGCAATGTCGGCGGGGCGATCCCGCAGCGGCGGAATCGTGATCGGAAAGACGGACAGCCGGAAATACAGGTCCTCCCGAAACTGCCGCGCCGCGACCGCCGCCTTCAGCTGTCGATTCGTGGCCGCGACCACCCTCACATCCACGCGAAGAGGCATCATGCCGCCGACACGGTCGAAGCATTTCTCCTCGAGGGCGCGGAGGATCTTGGCCTGCAGCGACAGCGGGAGCTCGCCGATCTCGTCGAGGAACAGCGTCCCGCGATGCGCCAGCTCGAAGCGCCCGGGCTTGCGCGCACCCGCACCGGTGAACGCGCCCTTCTCGTAGCCGAAAAGCTCGGTTTCGAGCAGGTTCTCGGGGATCGCCGCGCAATTGATCGCGACGAACGGGCCGTCGGCCCGCGGGCTGAGCACGTGCAGCGCGCGCGCGAACAGCTCCTTGCCGGTCCCGCTCTCGCCCTCGAGCAGCACCGTCGTATCGGTGGCCGCCGCCCGGTGCAGCGTCAGCGAGACCTGCTTCAGCCCCGGGTCTTCTCCGATGATCTGGGGCGCGCCGCGGCGCTGGGCGAGCTCCTCTTTGAGCAGGAAATTCTCCGTCGCCAGCCGCCGCTGCGACAGCGCCCGCTCGACGAGGAGCAGCAGGTGATCGGGATCGACCGGCTTGGCGAGGAAGTCGAGCGCCCCTTCCTTCATCGCCGAGACGGCGTCCTGGATGTTGCCGAATGCGGTCATCACGACGACCGGCAGCTCGGCGTCCAGATCCTTCGCGGCGCGCAGCACGCCGAAACCGTCGCCCTCGGGCAGCCGGAGATCGGAGAGCACCATGGCGGGGCGCACGGCCTGGAGCGCCGCCACCGCTTCGGGCTGATCCCGCGCTTCGACGACCGTGTGCCCCTGCGCCTCGAGGGCGTGACGCAGCATGACCCGCAGCGAATCTTTGTCCTCGACCAGCAGGATCGGGCGATCGGGTGTCTGACGGGCGCGCGCGCTCACCGCAGCCAGCCGGGCGGGACCCGGGCAACGGCGCGCTTCTTCCTGAAGGGCCGCGATGGCCACCTTGGTGGCTTCGGTTTCCTTCTTGAGACGGTTCAGCTCGTCGACCGCCTTCTGCCTCTCAGCGCCGATCGCGAGCTGCCGCACGCCATCGCCTTCGTTGGTGTAGTCGTTGGACAGCGCGTTGATACGGGACTGCAGCGCGACTTCGAACGTCCCGTTTCGGGTGAGCTGCGTCTGCAAATCCTTCCAGCGGCCAGACCAGTAGGCCTGGTCTTTCGCCGGCTCCGTCTTCCCCGCTTCCCCCGTGGCCGGATCGGCCTTGGCTGCGTCCTTCCCCGGTTGCAGCCGGGGCCGCGCCATCGGCCGCCGGGGTCGCCGCGGGCGGCGTAAAGGCCGGAACGGCCGCGAGATCCTTGTTCGTGAGGACCTTGGCGGTCTCCTTGATGGCCTTGCGCCGCTCCTGCTCCTTGCGCGCCACGTCGGCGAGCGATTGGCCGGCCACCGGCGCGAGGCCGCCGCCGGGCGAAAACAGGGCCGCAAGGACTACGACGGCAGCGATGCTCGTGTCTTTCAGGCGCATATCGGTAACTCTGTGTATCGGCTCGAAATCGATGTACGTAGCCCCAGCGTTCAGGTTCGACTCATTCCCTCCTATCTCATGTGCCGCCAGGACAGGACCCTGACGCCGGGTTGGCCCTCTTCTGGCGCAGGCCGCGCCACGGTCAGCTCGAGAACCTGGTGCGTGCCGCGGGGACAGAACGCCTCCGCGCGCAGCTCCAGGACGGCGCTTCCCGCATTCGCCTCGGTGTCGCCATCTCGTAACGGGTTGCCGTCGTTCTCCGAAGGGTCGTCCCCCGCGAGAACGATGACGTAGCAGACGGAATGGACGGCGAGGGCCGGCAGCAGAGTGGAAAGTGGCCCGTAAACGATCAAGCGCCAGACCGGATTGTTCGAGCCCCACGGCCGCTGCGCCGTGCTCGACGTCAGTTCCGACGGACTGCAGGCGGTGACCTTGCGGCAGTTCAACATGTTCACCGTCTCATCCAGCTCGAGCGACGATCCGTCGGCCAGGGTCCGCACCCCTGCCGGCTCGCCGTCGACGAACGCCGATTGCGCCTGGCCTTCGAGAATGGGGCTCCAATCCGGCGTCGCTGCCAGATGATCCATGGCGAGCTCGGCAGCCGCGTCAGCCGCATAAAGCCCTTCCTGGGCGTTACGGAAATTCGCCGCGATGGTCGTTTCCGACGATGTCGTGAGCACGAGCGCCGCACCGAGCGCCGACATCATCAGCATCGCCAGCAGCGCAATGATGATCGCCATGGTTGCCTTTCTTCTTTAAGCAATGGCGGCGGGGCCCCACCCCCGCCGCGAACTGACGCAGATGCCTCGCCTCGGCTTTGCATGGCCTCGGCTCGGCATGGCCGCAGGCGCCCTGTCGGCCCCGTCCTGCCCTACCTGCCGAACTCCATGTTCCGGGGCGTGACGTCGAACCTGACCTGCAGGTCCGGAAGCCAACGGTTGCGGCTCCTCGACGTACCGCCGTTCGCGAAGAGCACGCCGGCCGGGCCGCGCAGCGCGGCATTGGCCGCCTGGACGCGCAGCGTGACGCCGATCTTCCGGATGCGCAGCAGATCGGCGTCCCATCGGTTCGCGTTCGTTTCGTCCGGGCACCATGGACCATCGGTCAGCTCCGTGTCCGCGAGCGGGACGAGCGCGCTCCCCGAACCGCTGGCGCCGAGAACCTCGAGCCGCGGCGACTGCAGTCCGCTCGCCGGGTCGATCGCGAACGTGCAGTTCTCGCCTGCCGGGTAGCCGTGGGTCGGTATCTGTTCGTCGAGCGCCGGGGGGCGCGGGCCGTAGGTCGGTCCGCGCCGAGCGGTACCGGCCAGTTCGGGCGGTTGCGCCTCGCCGTAATAGTGGAACGTCAGCGCCACGAGATGATCGACGACCGGCACCTCGGCGCCGCCGCGCGTCGCTCGCCACCAGTTGATAGGTCCCGGCGACCGCATCGATCTTCAGCGAATACACGATGCTGGTCACCTGCACAATCGCGGTCGTATCGGGCTGGTAATCCGTGCGTGTAAGGCTGCCGCCCATGCGCTCGACATGCAGCACGTTGAGCTGGGCATCCGTGATCGCGAACGTGTCGTAGGCGCCGCTGCCGTCGCCGGCGTCGAAGATCAGAACGGACATGCCTTCCTTGAACCCGCACAGCACGTCTCCAGTGGGACAGCCGGGCCCGGTTCGACACCAATATCCGCCAACCGCCGCGCCTGGCCCCGCGGTGGCCAGCGTCGTCTGCGCGAACGTCGGGGGCACGTAGATCAAAGTGATGGTGTCCGTCCTGAATGAACCGGGCGGATCGTCGTGGCTGGTGCCCACCCGGAAAGGCAGGACCGGTGCGAAGTGATAGCCAAGCGAGCCGGCATTCGCCCCACGGGAAGGGCCGGCGCCCGCCATCACCAGTTCCTTGTACAAGGACCCGCCTGCCGCACGCAGGCGCTGCTGCATGTCCGGGGCCTCGAGCTGCGCGGCGAAACCGGCCTGGGCGGGATCGATCACGCGCGAACGCAACCGCGGTGACGGCCAGCGTGAGCGCAGTGGCCGCGGCCATCTCAATCAGGGAGAATCCGTGCTGGCCCATCATCCCGCCTTCCGCGTCTTGACGCCGGCAAGGCGCGCTTCGCCGGGCGTGCGCGCCACGCCGCTTCCTTCGTCCGCGTGGCCGCTGGTCAGCTCGATCACCAGGACCTTCATGACGATCGCGTAGCCCGCGCCGCCTGATGTCCCCTCCAGGCCGTCCAGGGGCTCGATCGCCCAACGACGAACGTAGACAGATCCGCCTGGTGGCGCGATGGAGTCGCCGCCAAGGGAGATGCCGCTCCAGTCGATGTGGTCGAAAAAGCCCGGCGTGTTCGCGGCGAGCGCTGAAGGCGGCGACAGCGCTCGCATCCGCGGCGTCGGCCCGCAACTCCTCCATCTTCTGCTGCGCGAGCAGCAGCGTCATCGTCGTGGCGTGTGCGATGCGGTTTGCGCGGGCCGACACGGTGAACAACTGCGCGAGCGAGGCCGCTCCGACGGTCACGACTGCGGTCGCGACGAGGACTTCGACGAGCGAAAAACCAGCGGCTTTCACGTTCGATGGAGGTCGTTCGCAACGTATGGTCCAGATGGAGCCCGATCGCCTGGCCCAATGAAATCAGTGGGTTAGGAAGATTGGGGCCGGCACGATGGCGGTGATGCGGCAATAACCGCCCATGGGCGCCCTGGTTCGCTTGCAAAAACTGCCAGCGACAGAACCGTGATTCGTTGCCCTGTTTCGTCACATACCGCGACGGATGGGGTTACGGGCAATGGGATGGAGCCATGTGCAGAAGTGGCCTCGCAATAGTCAATCGGCGTGGCACCGCAGTTGCTCAAGCAGGACGTGAAACCAATGGCTGATTCACAACGCCCCAACGGCTTCTCGCTGATGGAAATCATCGATCGTGGTCGGCATCATCGGCGTCGTCAGCCGCCATCGCCGCGCCGATGTTCGCCAACGCGATTGCAGGCTTCCGGGTCAGCGGCGATGCGCGGAGCGTGTCGAACGCGACGGCCGTCGCGAAGATGCGCGCGGCGTCGGAGTTCAGCCGCGTGCGGCTCTACGTGGATCTGGATGCCAGAACCCACACGATGCAGACGTGGAGCAAGGCCAGTGACGTGCCCCTAAGTGCTGCTGGGTAACACGCAGGGCGGCACGACAGCTCTGTCCACGGGCGTCACCTTCGGGTTCGGCGGCGTCACGCTGGCGCCGCCGAACACGCAGGCGACGATCGGCCAGGCTTCGCAGTGCATGGAGGACGACGGCATCACCGCCATCGCCAACACCGCCTGCATCATGTTCAACTCGCGCGGCGTGCCGATTGATTCGAGCTTTGCGCCGACCGGCGACGCGCTCTACGTCACCGACGGCATGGTGGTCTACGGGGTGACCGTTGCGCGACCGGCATGCTGCGGATGTGGCGCACGCTGCCCGTCGCGATCCCGCAACTGGGTGCGTCAGTTGATCGCGCTCAAGTCGGAACGCGGGACGACGCTCATCGAGACGTCGATTGCGACGTCGCTGCTGCTCGTCGTCATGGTTGGACTGCTGTCGATGGCGGCCCTCGCGACGGTCTACACGGAGAACCACGGACACCTCGAGGCACGCACCACCGAGTACGCGCAGGACAAGATGGAGCAGTTGCTGGCGCTTGTCTACACCGATCAGCCGTCGAACACCGTCTTCTTTCCGGCTGCTCCGACCGGCGGGACAGGGCTGAGCGTAGGCGGCAGCGCGGACACGGCCGCGCCAGTCAACGGCTACGTCGACTGGCTCAGCCAGCGACGGGCGATCTCCTGGGAGGCGGGACGACGGCCCGCCCGCGAACTGGTTCTATCAGCGGGTGTGGCAGGTCTCGGCCCTGACGGCCAACGTCAAGCAAATCACCGTCACGGCAACCGTGAAGTCGTCGGTCGGCAATGCGCTCGTTCCCAAGTCGACGGTCGTCGCGCTGAAATCGTCACGGTTCTAGGAGACGCATGAGCAGACACGCACTCGGAATCCGGCTTTTCGCTCATCGAGCTGATGATATCGGTGGGTGTGCTCATGGCGGTGTCGAGCATCGTGACGAGCGCGCTTCTGCAGATGACCCAGTCGCAGACCACCATCTGGAACCGCACCGAGATGCACAGCGGCATCCGCGGCGCGACCGAGCTGCTGCAGCAGGAGGTCGGGCAAGCCGGACGCGTCACGCTTCCCGGGCACGGTGACGCTGGCGAGGCGGTCAACGCCGCTCGGAGGCGCAGCCCCTGCGGCTCAGGCAACCTGCGATCCGGGCACGCCGACTCGGCGCGGTCCGGTGGACGTCGAGACCACGAACGGAGCCGGTGAGCTTGACTGCGGTCAGCGGGATGTGGGCGACAGCCGGGCCGCCGTCCTCGTACATGACTGCTGACGACCCTCGATGGAAACAATCAGGAGTCGTTCCGGGTGGCGGCTATCGACGGATCGACTATCGCCGCCGACGATCACGGCCTGTTTCACGAAGAGCCATGCCGCCGGCACGGTGCTGGCGCCGATGGGCAGCTTCGCCACCGGCATCATCCCGGACTGCCGGCATGGTCAACGCGTCGACGGCAGCGTGCTCAAGCTGTACGGGGACATCAACGGCGACGGCAAGATGGTGTATGTCGAATACACCTGCGACCTCGCGTCAGGCAATCTCTATCGGAAAGTCATGACGTTTACGACGCCGGACGATCAAGCCGGCGGTGACGGCGGCATGACATTCTGCTCAGCAATATCATCGCAAACCCTGTCGACCCGGCCACCCCCCTGCCCGCCACCGCCTGTTTCACGTATCAGCGGCGAACGATGATGGTGCAGGGCACGCCGTTCACGTTCATCCTCGACGTCGCGGTCACGCTGACCGTGCGAGACCGAGCAGATCGATCCCGTGACGCGGCAATTCCAGACGGAAACGAAGGCGCTGCTGAACGTCGTCGCCGCGCAATGTGTTCAGCGCCTGGTCGCTGGCGGGCATCGGCTATACGGATCGGATCCAATCGACGCCGGTAACAGTGACGTCGCTGCTGGCGCCCTTGTAGTGAATTGAGCTGACTGCATGAAAAGAAATAACGAACGCGGAATCGCCATCGTCCTCTCGCTGTTCCTGATGTCGGCGATGTCGGTGCTGGCGGCGTCGCTGATGTTCCTCGCGCAGACAGAGACCTACGCGAGCATGAACTACCGGATGATGTCGCAGGCGCGCTATGCCGGAGAGGCGGGCGTCCAGAAGGCATCGGATTTTCTGCTCGATAGCGCCCAATACAACGTGCCCATCTCCGGCGGTGCGTTCGATCCGCTTCGACAGTTTACGACCAGACACCGTGTCGCCCGTGACCTACATGGGCGAGCCGGTGATTCTGTCGACGCGATGTGGTGGCGCACCCGTCCAACTACCCCGTGGCAGCCGTTCAGACAGCCTTTGTGGCGGCTGCGCAGGGCACCTGACGGCGGGCACTACCACGCTCAATTACGGCGCGTACGCGACGCTCATCGCGATGCAGACGTTCCCGGCCTTCGGCGGCACGCAGAACGTGGTGCAGACCTGGGAGATCACCGGCGTCGGCGCACTCGGCGCACGGGAGCCCCGCAGCGCCACCGTGGAAGTGGTGGCCGTTGTCGAAACGCCGAAAGTCGCCGGCCAACAATTACGCCGCCTTTGCGACGGCCGCCACCTGTGGTGCGATGACGTTCGTGGGGACACACCACAACGAACAGCTACGACTCGACCGGCACGACGGGGAGCGCGAGCCCGACGCTGGACGAGGAGGGCGGGGACGTGGGGACGAACGGGAACCTCAGCATCAGCGGCAACGTCGACATCTACGGCAACCTTTATACGCCGCGAACCGGCGTGGGAACCTGCGAGGAAGGCGCCGTCACCGCCTTGACCGAGACCGGGCACGCCGACGTCTTCGAGCGGCAGCATCATCCAGCTCCCGACCGTCTTGACGTATCCGATTCCGCCCATCCCGGCCCGATCCATGACCGCCGACGTGTCGCTCAGCGGGGCTGGCGATTCCGCGACGACCTGTGGCCTTCTTGGGTTGGCGACGCCCGCCAACTGCAACGTGGTCGGCAGCAACGTCATCATCTCGGGCACCGACCCGATCACGGTGGGCGCTCTTTCGCTGCCAACCATTGAGCTTCAGGGAATGGTCACCCTTGTGCTGACGGCCACCACCGGGCCCGCCCAGTACAACTTGAACAGCATCAAATTGGGCGGGGGCGCAGAAATCAAGATCGCCGCCACCGCACCCACACAGGCTGTGCATGGTCAATATCGTGGGGATGAACCCGGACAACACGGCGATCGACGACGCCGATCGAATTCGTGGGCGGCACGTTCGCAGCCGTCGACGGCTGTGCCGCCTGCTCGAATTATGACGCCTCGATGCTGCAGTTCGTGTACGGCGGGACCGGGGCCATCGTCATGGAGGGCAATACCGGAGCGGCCGCGACCATCTACGCGCCGGATGCCGACTATCACGCTGACAGGCAATGCCGATCTCTTCGGATCCGTCGTGGCGAAGACCGTCAACATCGCAGGCAACGCGAACATCCACTACGACCGCCGTCTCGCAACCGGCTTCTACGTCGCCGGCCGCCCCATGGTCGCCAGCTTCACCTGGAAGCGCTACTAGAGCACACCTTGTGGCGCAGGACTTTAGTCCTGCTCATCCGGCTGCACGGTCTAAAGGCCTGCACTACCGGTTGATAATCTGATTGCCGTAGAATTTCGTTCTCCGCCATGTCCGCAGACTTCTCGGTTGTCGCCATCATCGCCGCGTACAACGAAGCCGACATCATCGAACAGGTCGTCGGCGACCTCATCAATCAGGGCATCCAGGTCTACTTCCTCGACGACGGCTCCACTGACGGAACGGTAGCGGCCGTCGAACCGTACGTGGGCCGCGGTGTCGTGGCCATCGAACGTCTGGCTGGCGCAACCACGATGTCGAGCCGGAGCGCCCGGGCCGGTTCGACTGGGAGCGGATTCTTCGCAGGAAGACCGAGCTTGCCACCGAGCTCGACGCGAGCCTGGTTCATTCACCACGATGCCGACGAATTCCGTGAAAGCCCCTGGTCCCATCTCTCGCTGAGCGACGCCATCCGGCACGTGGATGCGCTCGGATATCAACGCCATCGATTTCGCGGGGCTCGACTTCTGGCCGGTCGACGACGGATTCCGCGCCGGCGACGACGTCCGGGACGCGTTCACGTTTTGCTCGGAGCTGGCGCCGCACGATCTGCCGCAGGTGCGATGCTGGAAGAAGACCGACAGCCTCGATCTGGCTTCGAGCGGGGGACACGACGCGCGCTTCACCGGCCGGCGGGTCTTCCCGCTGCGCTTCGTCCTCCGCCACTATCCGATTCGCGGACAGGCGCACGGCGACCGTAAGGTCTTCGGGGAGCGGCGGAACCGGTTCCTCGATCGAGAGCGCAACAGGGGCTGGCACGTGCAGTACGACCAGATGCAGGAGGGCGTGTCTTTTCTCCGCGATCCGGCAACGCTGGCGCGGTACGATCCCGACGCCTTCAGGCGCTCGTTGACACTGCATCCCCGCTATCCCGAGGAGTTGGAAGAAGCGCTTCGAGAGGCCCGGTCCGAAGTCTCCGCCGCCCGATCCGAGACCGACGCATTTCGCAGGGAAAACGAGACGGCGTCTGCGCACATCGAGCACGTGACCGCTCAGCTTGGGCAGATTCGCGAGGAATTGCGCATTCGTGAAAAGGAGGCTGCGCTGCTGCGCGGAGACCTCGAGCAGAGGACGTCCCAGGTCGCCGCGCGGGACGTCGAGATCACCCGTATGAATCAGGCTCTCGAACAGCGCGACGCGGATATCGAGCGATGGCGGGCCGCGGTGGACAGCCTGACGCATCGCCTCGACGAGCTCCAGCGCTCGCTCAGCTGGCGGTGGACCGCCCCGGCTCGCGCAGCGTATCGTGTCCTCAAGGGACCATGAACCCAGAGGTGTATCTCGTTCTCATCGAGTTCGGACAGGAGCCGGGGCGCGCGGCGCTCGAGCTTCTGCGCCCAACGCTCCGGCGTCTCTTCCCCGATGCGAACGTTCGCGCCGTTGTCGTTGACAATGCTCACGACGGGGACGCACACATGTCGATCGGCGACGGAATCGATCGCGTGAGCGGCGACAACACGCTGCGAGAGTTCTCCGGGTGGGACCGCGGCATGGCCTGGCTGGAGCAGCGGTATCGGCCCGCACCCGGCGCGATCGCCGTCCTGGCGAACGATACCGTCGCGCGCGCGGACAAGCACGGCCGCGTGCACGGCCTGCCAGCCGATCGCGTCGCGGCCGCGTCGCGCGGCGCGATGGTCGGCTGGATCGACGAGTATCCGCGGATGTTCGAGCTGTTCGGGTTGACCGTGCGCCAGTGGATCGATACCAGCCTGGTCATCGCCGAGTGGCGCACGCTCGTCTCGCTGCTCCCGCTCGCGCAGCCGCTCGACGACCGGGTCTTCGGCGACGACTGGCGCACGCTCTTTCGCGAGCCGTCGCCCCTCAGCGGGAACTATCGCCGCTACCTCAACACGTACTTCTTCGGCGGGCGCGCCGACGGCGAATTCGAGCACGCGTGGTACGCACAGCAACCGCTCAGCGAGCAGAATTTCGAGGCGTTCAAGCTGAAGCTGCGTAGCGTCTTCTGCGAGCACCTGTTGAGCGCCCGCGCGCGCGCGCGCGGCATCCCGCTGGTCGATATCCGTCCGGCGCCGCTGGCGGTCGATCTTCCGGGCGACTGCCGCGTGGTGGCATCGTGAAGGTTTCGGTCATCATTCCCTGTTACAACCTGGGCCAGTACCTCGACGAGGCGGTCGGAAGCGTCCTGGCCCAGACCTATGAGGATTTCGAGATCGTGGTCGTGGACGATGGTTCGACGGACGCGGCGACCCGGGCGCTTCTGGAGAACTATCAACGGCCAAAAACGCAGGTGATTCGCGCGCCGCACCGCGGCGTCTCGGCAGCTCGAAATCTTGCGATTGCCAATTCGACCGGCGCCTACCTTTGTGCGCTCGACGCGGACGATCGTCTCGAGCCCGCATACTTCGAAAAGGCCGTTCCCGTTCTCGATACCGACCCATCGATCGCGTTTGTTTCGTGTTGGCTCCGCGCTTTCGGTGACGAAGACTGGGAGTGGAAGCCGGAGCGTTGCGATCTGCCGGCGCTTCTCTGGGAGGATACGGTGCTCACCGCGTCGCTCGTGCGGCGCGAGGCTGTCGTAGCCGTCGGTGGATACGACACCCAGATGCCGATACAAGGGGGGGAAGACTGGGATCTGTGGCTGACGCTTGTCGAACGGGGATTCCGAGGCACGATTCTCCCCGAAGTGCTGTTCAAGTATCGGCGGCGTGCGGAGTCGCTCAGCACCATATCCTGGTTCGGCCCCGGCCACTTACCACTGTCGAGCTATCGCATCGTCAAGCACCGCGCCACCTACCGGAGACACCTGCTCGACGTTCTCCTTCATCAGGACGGGGAAACCGCGACGCTGCTGCGACAGAACGACGAGATCGAGCGGTACCTCACGTCTGAGTTGGAACCAGCCGTGGCATTGCAGCGGGAGGAACTGGCAAGCCTTCGCTCGCGCCTGGCCGCGCAAGAACTGGCCGCGCAGACGACGTCCCCGGCGCCGACCGCGTCCGCGAGCTGGAGTCCGCCCTGAACGCCTCCTCAGCCGAGGTGACCGCACTCCGGACGTCGATGAGCTGGCACGTCACCGCTCCGCTCCGCGAGGCCTATGGGTGGTGGCTTCGACGCAGGAGACCTGAATGACGCCGGGTCGGATCGCGGCGGTGATCACATGCCGGGATCTGGGTCGCACGCTCCTCGAGGCGCTCGAGAGCGTGGAGCGGCAGACTCGTCCCGCCGCGGAGATTGTCGTCGTGGACGGAGGCTCCACCGGACTCTACACGCGTCAGATACTGTCCCGGCTGGAGCGGACCGGCACCCGCGTCGTGCAGGCCGGCGGTCCGGGCGCTTCGGCGGCCCGCAACTGCGGCGCACAGCTCACCTCGTCGGAGTACCTGGTCTGGCTGGATGCAGACGACGTTCTGGAGACGGGCTACTTCGACGCTGCGGGCACACGACTCGATGCGGAGCCCGATCTGGATTTTGTTTCGTGCGCGCTGCGCGCATTCGGAGCCGCGAGCTACGTGTGGAGTCCCTCGCCTCCGACATTCGTTGCCGCGGTGTCGACCGGCGGCGTGCCGCACGCGTCGACGATGGTGCGGCGGCGGCTATGGGAGAAAACCGGAGGATTCGACGAAAGCCTTCTGACGTTCGAGCTGTTCGACTTCTGGACCACCGCGATCGAACACGGCTTCCGGGGCGTCGTCCTCGACCAGCCGCTGCTCAATTACCGGGTGCGCCCAGGATCCGGCTACAGGCTGTCGATCCAGCCGGAGACGTACCTCGCACGCCTTCGGCACTTCTACGCCAAGCACTGGGCCCCGGTCGAACGTCACGGTCTGGACCTCCTTCAAGCCAAGGAAGCGTTCCTCTTGAGCCAGTTGGAGTACTGGCACACGCTCGAATCGCGGGCGAAATCGCTCGAAGCGGAGCGCGCAAGCCTCCGGCACGAGATCGCGGAGACGGCTCAGGCCCTGGAATCGCGCGGCGTGTCCCGCGTGGCATGGGGCGACCTGAGGCGAGCTCAGCCCCTCGGCCGGAACGGGGGCCGGGATCGGGGCAAGCCCATTGATCAGTACTACATCGATGGCTTTCTCGAGATACACCGATCCGACGTGCGAGGTCGCGTCCTCGAGGTCCGGGAAAGGACGCCGCACCTCGACGCCGTTCCAGCGGCCAGCTACGACTGCATCGTTCTCACCCGGACCCTTCACCTCGCCGGCGATATCGTCGCCATGCTTGCCGAGTGCGCGCGCATCCTGTCGCCCGGCGGTGTGCTGCTGGCAACCGTGCCCAGTGTGGCCAGGGTCGAGGACGAGGACGGCGGCGACGGCGACTTCTGGCGCCTCACGGAAGCGTCGGTCCGGAAGCTCTTCGCCGAGGTGTTCGCGCTCGACAACTTCGACGTGACGGCGTACGGCAACGTCATGGCGTGCACGGCAGCTCTTTACGGCTTGTCCGCTGAAGAAATGGCGCCAGCCGATCTCGATCGCCTCGACCCGGCGTTTCCCGTCGTCATCGCCGTCCGTGCCGTGAAACCAACGTGCTGGTCGTGAAGAAGCCGACGGCAGTAGTGTCCGGCTTCAGCCGGACCACGACCGCGACTACTCACCGTGCGGCGATCCTCGCCTACCATCGAGTGGCCGGGCTCAGTCCCGATTCTCACGCGCTGTGCACGCCGGCCGAGGAGTTCCGCGAGCACATGGAGTACATTCGCCGCGAGTGCTCGCCGATCGCGCTCGACGATCTCGTCGATGCCGCTGCGCGCGGCCGGATACCAGAGCGAGCCGTGGCGGTCACGTTCGACGACGGGTACCTGGACGCGTTGACGACGGCGTCGCCGATCCTTGCCGCTGCGGGCGTGCCCGCGACGTTCTTTATCAACACCGACCGGCTCGACGAGCCGCACGAGCGCTGGTGGGATACGCTCGAGCGGATTTTCCTCGGCGAGCCGGAGCTGCCGGCAGATCTGGAGATAACCATCGGCGGCCGCGACTGGCGGATGCCCACGGGCGCCGTACGGGAACGTATCGACGCGCTCGATCGGCTCAATCGGGAAGCGTGGCCGCTCGACGCCAACGGGCGTGACACGCTTGCCCGCGACGTCCTGGAATGGAGCGGGGCTCACCTCGCACCTCGCAGTTCTCACCGCGTCCTGACCGGCGACGAGATCCGCGAACTGGCCCGGCGTCCAGGTCACTCGATCGGCGCCCACACGGTTCATCATCTCGCGCTGACCCTGCACCCGGCGGAAACGAAGCGGCTGGAGATTTGCACCAACAAGGCGGCGCTCGAACGGCTGCTGGGGCAGCCGGTGCATCTGTTCGCCTACCCTTACGGCGAGCTCGATAGTGACGCGGTGGCGGTGGTCAACCACGCAGGATTTCACGCCGCCTTCACCATCGAGCCCGGTCTCGTCTCGGCCGGCATGAATCGCCTGCTGCTTCCCCGCTTCGAGATGACGCCTCGCGACCACGGCGCGTTCGCGCTCCGCATCGGCGAACTGTTCGAACCCTGCCCCGCGCGGCTCTAGCGGACCCATGCGGAGAGGCCGATATCCCTGGTATGGCCGGCCGCCCGTCCTCGAGAGGACGGCACCTCCTCGTCGCATTGCTGGCTGAAGCCGGCGCCACCTTCGCGATCCTCTACCTCTTTCTCGCAGGCTGGCGTCGCGACTTCCGGGTCCCCCTGGCCTTCGACCGCGACGCGCTCGAGTACCCGATGCAGGTCAAGGGGACGATCGAGAACGGCTGGTGGTGGGTTCACCCGAGGCTGTCGGCCCCCGGAGTGTTCGAGCAGGTCCAGTACCCCGTCCAATACGACCGTCGATCAGGTCATCGTCTGGATCGTCCACTTGTTCACGCGCGAGCCCGGCCTGGTCATCAACGCGAGCTGGATGATCATGGTCGTGCTCAGCGGCATGATCGCCAGCCGGTGCTTCGCGCTTCTTGGGGTATCGCGTCGCGTCGCAGTGCCGGTTGGCCTTCTGTTCGCGCTCTCGCCGTACGCCTTGTCCAGGAACATCGACCATTTCAGCCTCGCGACGTACCTGGTTCCCTTTCCTTGCACCGTCGCCCTTTTGCTGGCCGGCGGCCGCCTGACGACGACGCCGAGCGACGGCCCGCGGGCTCGATGGGTCCGCCGCGCACTATTGGGCGGCTGCATTCTGGTGGGGTTGAACTACCCGTACTACGCCTTCTTCGCCTGTTTTCTGATTCTTGTGGCTTCGATGATGGCGTTCGCCGCCGACTGGAACCGGCGCGAATTGGGACGAGGTCTCGTGTTCGTTGGCGTCATCTGCCTGGCGACGCTCCTCAACCTGGCGCCGAGCCTTTACGCATGGGCGGACCAGGGCAAGCCCGTAAGTATTCCGGAGAAACACGCCGCCGAGGCGGAACAGTATGGCTTGAAGATCCGGCATCTGGTCCGTCCTGTCGGCGACGACTATGCCTTTCCTCCGTTTCGCTACTGGACGGATCGGGAAGAGGATGCGCGGTATTCGTTCGACAACGAAAACGCGACCTCACGCCTTGGCATCGTCGGCACGCTCGGATTCCTGGTCCTTCTGTACAGCCTTTTCGCGCCCCAAAGGGCCGCGGCACGACTTCCCGAGCCGCTCATGTTCGTGAATGCCGCCAGGCTGACGCTGGCCGCTTTGCTTTTGGCCACGGTCGGGGGATTCGGAAGCCTGTTCAACCTCCTGGTTTCTCCCGAGATCCGCGCGTACAACCGGGTGACGCCGTTCATTGCGTTTCTTTGTCTGGTCGCGATCGCGCTTTTCGCCGACAGGCTCCTCGCCGGCGGTGGGCCTTCGAAGGTCAGGCGATGGGCGCCGGGTGCACTCGCCGGTGCTTTACTCATCGGGTTGTACGATGCATCGCGAGCCGCAGAGCCTCTCAACGACCGGCACGAAGCCATCCGCCACGAATGGACGGCTCTCGCCGCTTTCGTGCACACGCTGGAGGAGAGGCTCCCTGCCGGCGCGATGGTATTCCAGCTGCCGCCTCTCACCTATCTGAACGAGCTCGGACGGGAGAAGATGCTGCCGCTCGATCACATCAAGCCGTACCTCGCGTCAACGCGGGTTCACTGGAGCTATCCGGCGCTCTCGGATTCGATCGTCCGCTGGCAGCAGCAGGTGGGCAGGCTGCCCGCGCCCGTTCTCGCGACGGCACTCGTGGCAGAGGGGTTCAACACGGTGTTAATCGATCGTGACGGTTACGTCGACCAGGGCCAGGCGTTGTTGACCGACCTTGGCGTCAGCGACTCGACCCACGCCGTGCTCGCCCACGATGAGCGGTACATCGCCGTCGATCTCGGCTCCGTCCCCAAAGCCAACGTTCCACGCGACCGATTGCCACGCCTCGGCGCGGAAGCCGCATCGGGCACGGCGGGACTACGGAGCTGCGATACGACGACCACCTCGCATAACCTCGAGTGGATTGGTGGATCCTCGGCGCCTTTCCCGCGGCAGCCGGTTGGTGTCGGGCTGTTGTCGGAGTTCTTCGTCTCCGGTTGGGCGGTTGACGAGCGGCATCAGTCGGCGGCGGGTGACGTTGACGTCGGTGGCAGGCTCGAAGGCGTTCGCGGCGTTTTACGGGGTGGACCGCCCCGACGTCTCCGCATACCTCGGTCTGCCGGCCTATCGAGGATCGGGATTCATCGTGAGGCTCGCCGGCGACGAGATCGGCGGCGGCGTGCACTCCCTGTCGCTTCGGATTCTTGCCGCCGACCGGAGCTGCTACTACCAGACCGCCGCTGTTTCGATCGTCGTCCGCTAACAGGCAGTGTTTTCTTCGCTGTAGTGTCAGGTCCTTGGTACTTCGGCACGGTTCCTGGTCACGTCCTTAGATCGCTGGCGTCGCGCTGGTCGCCTACGGTCCAGGGCCCCTGGACAACGGACCAGCGCCCAGCGAGCTAAAGCGTATTCCGAACCGATGGTATCGCCGGACTTTAGTCCTGCCCACACTCGGCGGGTTCTGCGCTGTAGTCGTCCTAAAGACCCGCGCTGACACGGAAAAGGAAACAGCGCTAATTGCTCGATCCGGAAACGGCCGGCATCGACGCGTCGAGGGCGCGGCGAAGCGCCGCGCGGAATCCCTCGGGGCTGTAGTCGCGCGTCACCCGTGCCAGCGCGGCTTCACGCAAGTGCATCCACAGTCCGCGATCCGAATACACCAGCTGCACCGCGCAGGCGAACTCGGCGGGAGTCTCGGCCGTCAGCAGTTCCTCTCCTGAGATCCAGCCGAGCTGCCGGGACACCAGAGGCGTGCAGACGATCGGCACGCCTCTCGCGGCTGCCTCGATCACTTTCAATGAAATTCCCGCCGAGTACCGGGTCGGCGCCACGAACACCCGCGCGTCCTCGTAAAGCGCCGTCAGGTCGTCGACGTCCGAACGCCAGGTGACCGTGGCATCACCCAACAGTGTCAGCGTCTCGGGCAGATTGGCGCCAGCCACGATGAGGGGACCGGTGCACCCCGCCGTCCTCAGCGCCGGCAATACCTCGCGGCAGAGGAACGTCACCGCGTCGTCGTTCGGGGAATGCGGGCCGAACGCTCCCACGAACAGCACGGATCGGCGGCGTTCGAACGGGTTCTGCGTCGGGCGCGGCTCTACCGCATGGCTGAGCACGGAGAGGTTCTGGCACTCCGGCAGCCGCAAGCAGTTGCCGCTCTTCCTCGCTCACAGCCAGCACGGCCGCGCAGGCGCGCGCCAGGCCCAGCTCGTCTTCGATCAGCCGCCGGCTATCCGGCTCGATCATTGGCTGCCCCATCAGGCGCCTGCGCCCGGCTTCCCGGAGGGCATAAAGGGCCTCCGCGTCGTAGACGCACGGAACGCCGAGGGCGGACAGGTCCGACCCGACGATTGCTTTCACGTATTGCATGTTGTGCGGGCGGCTGACGATCACCGCCTGATGATCGTGCCGCTGCGCGAGGAACGGACGGAGGCCGGCGGGACCGCCGCCGACGACCTCGATCGCGGGAAATCCTTCGTGCGGCGGCGACGGTTCCGGCTCGCTGGTGGCGTAAAGCGTGATCCCGTACCCCAGCGCGTCAAGCGTGTGCAGGATCACGGCGGCTCGCGGAAATCCCGCGCCCTTCCGTGGATCCGGAACGGTATCGTCGATGACGAGGACGGATGGCCGGCCGTGGGGGTGCGATCGCGCCTTCAGCACGCTGCCGCCGACGGGCAACTGCGCCGCGAGCCAGGAAGCATGGCTCGCTGCGAAGATCGGGCGGCGGGCGCGCTGCAGCTCCGCGGCCATCTCGGGAGCATGGCTGCCGAACTCGTAGTGAATGGCGCTGGCCTTCGGCTGGTACACCACCGAATGGCCCGATTTCCAGACGCGCACACAGTAGTCGGCATCCTCGTAGTACGCGGGGCGGTAGCGCTCGTCAAATCCACCGAGTTGTTCGAAGAGGGCGCGCGGGGTGATCAGCAGCGCGGCCGAGCAGAAGTCAACCGGACGCGCGAAATTGAATTCGGAAGCCGTCGGGTCGGCACTTCGGCCGTAGCCTTCGCACGATCCGTCCGACCAGATGATCGACCCGGCTTCCTGCAGGCGGCCGTCGGGATACACCAGTTTTCCGCCGACCGCGCCTATGGAGCGCGAGCCGCGAGCGGTCGCCAGCAACTGCGCGATGCTCCCGGGCATCGGCGCGGCGTCGTTGTTGAGGAGCAGCAGGAACTCGCCGCGTGCCGCCCTGGCGCCGACGTTGAGTCCCATCGTGAAGCCAAGATTGCTCGGGTTCCTGATGATCGTGACACCGCGCAAACGCCCAAGAAGGTCGGGTGTCTCGTCCGTGGAGGCGTTGTCCACGATGATGAGCTCCATTGGGACTTCGCTCTGTTCGACGAGCGCCCGAAGACATGTCAGCGACAACTCGGCTTGATTCCACACCACCACGACCACCGAGACCGCGGGCGCAGGATCTGCCGTGAACGTCAGTCGCGATCCGGTCTTCAGAAAACTTGTGAGTTGCTCGCGGGCCGTGGATCGGAACGCCACCTTCCCGGTGGGACGGACATCCGGAGAAGCCTCCGGCGAGCTCGTGCCCACGAGCCTTCTGCCCGCGTTCAACCAGGAGCGCCGCGAAAGCAGGGTCGCGGGCCGCTGCGCCACCTGCCGCACAGCCGACAGCAGGAGCGACTCGTGCCTGGCCGCGACGGTGGGCACCCGGCGTTTGAAGAGCCGAATCGAGCGGCCGTCGCTCAGGCTCGCCCAGATTTCCAGCTGGACCCGTTTCCGCGGAGCCTGTTCGAGCTGGAGATACCCGGCAAAGCCGGAATGGGATGCGGCCGGCTCGTCTGGATAGGTCCGCGCGACATCCTCTCGTCTGAGGCCGGCCTGCAGCGGCCTCCGCACGCCCGATGCCGTCGTCCACACGCCGACGATTGTCGAGCCGCGAACGAATGCCCAGCCCGAGACGGTCAGGCAATCGGATGCAGGGCCATCGGGCGCAGGGCTCTCGAGCCAGCCTCGGATGCCCGGCGCGATCTGGTGTTCGGCGGTGCGGATCCATATACGCAGTGTTCGGCCTTATATAAGAAAAAGTAGCGCGGTCTTTAGACCTGCCTGTGGGCGGGACTGAAGTCCCGCGCTACTCCTGCGCAAAGACGCTTCAGCCGGACGCCGTCAGCGTCGACACGTACCGCTCGGCAACCTCGCGCGGCGATCCCTCGACGACGATCTGCCCGGCGTCGAGCAGCAGCGCGCGATCGCAGAAAGTGGAGATCACTCGCGGGTCGTGGCTGACGATGATCGCGGAGTGGCCGAGCGAGCGGAGCTCCCGGTACCGCCGTTCGCAGCGCGCCCTGAATCCGGCGTCGCCGACCGCGAAGATTTCATCGAGCACCAGCACCTCGCGCACCGCCTTGAAGGCGACCGCGTAACCGAGCCGCTCCGACATGCCGCTCGAATAGTGCTTCAGCTTCATGTGTGCGAAACGTTCGAGCTCGGCGAACGCCAGAATCTCCTCCATGCTCTTGTGGATTTCGGCGAGCGACAACCCCATCACCGACCCGAGGAGCAGCACGTTGTCCACGGCATCGAGCTCCGAATTCCACCCCACGCCGAGCTCGAGGATTGGCGTGATCGACGCCCGGGTGCTGACGCGCCCCTGGTCGGGTTGGTACACGCCGCACATGATCTTCAGGAGCGTGCTCTTGCCCGAGCCGTTGCGCCCCATGATGCCGAGCGCCTCGCCGCGCCGCAACTGGAACGTGATGCCTTCGAGGACCTGAAGGCGCTGGAATCGGCGACGCTGCAACATGCCGAGCAGGTGCTCGCGCACGGTCTCGCGCCGCACGCTGGGAATCCAGAACGCCTTCGACACGCCGTCTACTTCGATGAGCGGCATGGCTACAGGTGCTCCGCCGCGCGCGGGCTGAGCTGACGAAAGATCAGGATGCCCGTCCACGAGACAGACCATCGCCTCCACGGCCAGATACAGGTGACCGGTCGGCGATCGGGAACACACCGCGCACGAGCACGGCGCGCGAGAATTCGATGACCGGCGTCGGCGGCCACAAGTACAGATAGAAATGAAATCGTTCAGGGAGGATCTCGAGCGGGTAGACAATCGGCGCGATGAAAAATCCCGCCTGAAGCACGACCTCCCATACCTGATTCAGGTCGCGGTACCGCAGGAAGAGCACGCTCGACGCCAGGGAGAAGCCGACCGCCATCGCGACGAGCGCCACGCTGTAGGCGGCGAACGCGGCCAGGGCCGCCCCCGTCGGCGGCCGGCCGTCCGCCACGATGAACACCACGATGACGAGCCAGAAGACGCCGAGCGTAATCACGGCGTTCGAGATCGAGGTCACGACCAGAATCCAGGACGGAACGCGTGCCTTGGTCAGGAGATACCCTCGCGCGAGCAGCGACGTCAGGCCGCTCTTGGTGGCTTCGGCGAAGAAATCCCACAGGAACAGGGCGACGATGAGATTGAGCTTGTAAGCCGGATTCGACGCGAAGAGGAAGGAGAACACGCCCATCAACACGACGAACATGCTCATCGGCTTGAGCAGCGCCCAGACGAACCCGCCGAGCGTGCCGTGGTACCGGGCCTTGAAGTCGGTGCGCACAAGCGTCCAGATCAGCCCGGCGTGGGAAAACGCCGGACGCCTGCCGACCACGCGGCCGACGGCGTCAGCGGCGATTTCCATCGACTCCCAATCGAGTTTCTAGTGCGTCGAGAACGGCCAGTGCGTTTTGCGCCGGCACGTTGGCGGCATCGATGGCGATCGCCTCGAGAAAGATGTTGTCGAGCCTGCGGCCACTGCCCGATCTCGGCGAGCACCTGCCCCACTTTCACGTAGCCGATCGGATCCGACGGGCGGAGGCGGATGGCCGTCCGGTACTGTTCGAGGGCTTCGTTCCGGCGCCCGGCATCCTGCAGCGCCTCGCCGAGCAGCAGGCGCGGGCGATCGTGGCCCGGCGCCAGGTCCACGGCCTCCTGCCACAGCGCCACAGGGTCCGCCCACACGGCATTCCGCAGAAGAGTCTGCGCGCCGAATGCCAGCACCACGAGCGCGAGCCCGGCCCCCACGACCCGCCGAACCCACGTTATGTTCGTGTGCCCGGCTCGTACGTCCGGCGTAGTGTCCGGCTTCAGCCGGATTCGCACCCCACTCCGCAAGCCGGCCAATCCAGGCGCCCACTGCGAGAAACAATCCGCAGCTGGCCATGTAGACCCGATGCTCGGCCATCGGTTCCCCCTGGTCGAGCACAGCCAGCACGGACGACGGCACGAGCGCCAGGAAGAACCAGAGCATGCCGATGCTCGCGGGCCAGTTGGAACGGCGCACGTTCCAACTGAGCGCCAGCAGGCCGGCGACTACCACGATGGCCAGCCAGGTGCGCGGATCGAGCAGGCCGACGGTCGTCACCTCGTGAAAGATCGCCTGGCCGGACGGGTTGATCATCATCCAGAGGTAGCGGCGCACGACATCCAGTTCGAGCAGCAGGTAACTCCAGTGGACGCTCACTTGTCCGGGATACTCGATGCGCGCGAGGATGAACAGGCGAACGATGCCCGCAACGACGGCCGTCGCAATCATCGGCAGGTGCACGGTCAGGAGACGCCGGCGCCTGGCGGGCGCGCTTCCCTGCACACCGAGCCAGTCATAGGCAAGGAAGACGAACGGAAACATCGCCGCGGTTTCTTTAGTGGCCAGCGCCGCGATCCAGAGCGCGACGGTCACAACGCCCATGTTCTGCTCGATGGTGCGTAGGGCGGGTCCTTTGGGACGCCGGTAGCCGGGTCCGAAAGGACCCGGCCTACGAGCCAGCGGCGCCCGCTCATGATCGCGAGCATGAAGAACGTCGCGCACAGCACCTCGGACCGCCCGCTGATGTAGCCGACGGCCTCGGTCATCATCGGGTGCACCGCGAGCAGCATCGCCGCCGCAAAGGCCACCAGCAGCCGGCCCTTCTCGAAGCGCCAGGCGAGCTGAAACAGGAGCACCACGTTCAGCATGTGCAGCAGCACATTGGTCACATGGAAACCGAACGGCCCGGCGCCCCAGACGGCGCGGTCCAGCGCGTAGGAGAAATTGACGATGGGGCGCGTCACGGCGCCGAGCACGACGGCGCGCACGTCCGTCACGCTCGCAATCGAGGGGTTCTGGACGACCGTATGGTGGTCGTCGTACACGAATGGGTTATGGAGCGCGTTCAGGTATACGACCCCGCCCAGCAGGGCGGCTGCCGCAATTCGTACGTAGTGTCCGGCTTTAGCCGGACCGTCGTGTCCGGTCGGCTCGTCCTCGAGCCGACCGTTGTAATGTATGTCCAATGTATTCACGGGTTGATTACAAGACTGTCCTTTGAAACACGCGTCGTTGCGAATCCTCCACGTCACGCCCTACTCCGCCGGCGCCTGGGCGTACGGAGGGATACCACGGCTCGTGCGCAGCCTCACCCGCGGGCTCGTGAAGCGGGGTCACCAGGTTACCGTGTGCACGACGGACGCCTGTGACGAATCCGGCCGATTGCCAGAGTGTGAAGAATCGCGCAGCCGGTTTCATGCGTGGCCGCCGGTCCGCACCGGCGACGCCGTGGAAGTGCGCGTATTCCCCAATCTATCCAACCGTCTGGCCTACCACTTGCAGCTCTTCCTGCCGTTCGGTCTCAATAAGTACTTATCGGATCAAGCGGGGAGTTTCGATGTTGGGCACCTCCATGCGTGCCGCAATATCCCGGGGGCAATTGCCGCATACCATCTGCATCGGGCCGGAGTACCGTATGTGCTGGCGCCCAATGGAACCGGGCCGCGAATCGAGCGGCGCCTGCTGGCCAAGCACGTGTTCGACATCGTGATGGGACAACGCATCCTCGACGGCGCGTACCGCGTGCTGGCCGTGTCCAACGCCGAACGGCTGCAGATCCGCGCGCTCGGGGTCGACGAATCCGGCGTCCGTGTCATCCCCAACCCGATCGATCTCGACGAGTTCACACCACCGCCTTCGCGAGGCGCCTTCCGCCGGCGCTTCGCGCTTCCCGACGCTTCTGTCGCACCGGTCGTGATGTTTCTGGGGAAGCTGACGCCGCGCAAGCGGGTGGACGTGCTGGTCCGCGCGTTCGCGCAGCTCGACCGCCGCGACGCGCGGCTGGTGATTGCCGGCAACGACATGGGCGCGGGCGCCGATACGCGTTCGCTGGTTCGGTCGCTCGGTCTCGAGGCGCGTACCCTCTTCACCGGCCTTTTGCGCGGGCAGGAACGGCTCGATGCGCTCGCGGACGCGGACGTCGTGGTGTATCCCTCGCAGGACGAGGTCTTCGGCCTCGTGCCGCTCGAAGCGCTGCTCTCGGGCACACCGGTCATCGTCGCCGGCGATTCAGGCTGCGGCGAGATCGTCCGGCAAACCGGCGGCGGCCAGGTGGTCCCTCCCGGCAATGTGGACGCGCTGGCGCGCGCCATCGCTACGATGCTGGACGCTCCCGCGGAGTGGCGTGCGGCGACGGGGCCGGCGGCGGGCCGGATCAGAGCTGCGTTCGGCGAGGACGTCGTGTGCGCGGGGATCGAGCAGTTGTACAACGAAATGGTCGCCGCATCGTGATGGACGGCGTCAGCTTCGTCGTCCCCGTGCACAACGGCGCCGCGTGCGTGCGCGAGGCGCTCGAATCGATCGTCGCCCAGGCCGACGGCCGTCCCATGGAGATCATCGTCGTCGACGATCTCAGCCAGGACGATTCATCCGCGGTGCTGCGCCGGCTTGCCGAGTTGTGGCCGCTGCGGATTGTTCCGGGCCACGGGCACGGCGCTGCTGCCGCGATCAATACCGGCGTGCGTGCGGCGCGGTTTCCGATCATCTGCCAGGTCGATCAGGACGTCGTATTGAAGCCCGGCTGGATGCGGCGTCTGCTCGACGAACTGGACGATCCCGCGGTTGGGGCCGTGCAGGGTTGCTATGTCAGCGATCCGGATTCGACCCTGTGCGCACGGGCGATGGGGCTCGACCTCGAACAGCGGTATGCCGCGATCCCGGGGCGCGAGACCACCCACGTCTGCACGGGCAACGCCGCGTATCGGGTGGAGGCGCTTCGAACGGTCGGCCTCCTGGACGAGACCTTCGGCTACGGCTACGACAACGATCTCAGCTACCGGTTACGTGCCGCCGGTTACCGGTTGATCTTCTGCCGCGAGGCGCAGAGCGTGCACCGGTGGCGCGAGGGGTTGATCGGGTATCTCGGCCAGCAATACGGGTTTGGATACGGCCGCATCGATCTCGTGGCCAAGCATCCGGGACGTTTCGCCGGCGATTCCGTGTCGCCGGCGGGCATGATGTCGCACCCCGTGCTGATGGGGATCGCGGTGCTGGCCACGGTGATTGCGGTGCTGGCCGCTGCCTCGGGCTGGCCGTGGCGGCCATTTGCGGTCGGCGCCGCGACGCTCGTCGCGGGGCTCGCGCTCGAACGGCTCGCGGCCGGTATCAGCGCGGCGCGGCGCTTCGGCACCCTGACTCCGCTCGTCTTTCCTGTGCTGCATCTCGGCCGCGATCTGGCGTGGGTCGCCGCGATCGCGATGTGGCTGGTCCGCCGCGTATGCGGCCGTCCATCGAGTCCGGCGCACAGCATGCGTCCGCGGGCGAACGTGGAACCGGTTATGGAGCCGGCGCGGGGCGTGCCGCAGACCGTTTCAATCCGAACGCTGCGGCCGCGGCGCATCCTCGGCCTGATCCCCGCGCACAACGAGGCGCCCAGCCTGGCCACGGTCGTGGCGGAGCTGCGGGCTTCGTGGCCGGACCTCGATATTCTGGTCGTGGACGACGGATCGACCGATCGGACGGCGTCGCTGCTGGAG
Organism: uncultured Acidobacteriota bacterium; assembly: GCA_963749565.1. Taxonomy (GTDB): domain Bacteria; phylum Acidobacteriota; class Vicinamibacteria; order Vicinamibacterales; family CAVVIG01; genus DATLLJ01. Next base: position 100,002 of record CAVVNL010000008.1, read on the forward strand.
CAGCTCGACGTCCGGTGGCTGCAGTTCCCGGAGCGTCTGGGCATCGGCAGCGCGATGCGGGCCGGGCTTCGTTATGCCGCGCGCCTGGGCTACGACGTGGTCGTTCGACTGGACGGAGACGGCCAGCACCGGGCCGCGGACATCGAGCGGCTGCTCGGGCCAATCGATCAGGGACTGGCGGACGTCGTGCTGGGTTCGCGGTTCGCGAATCCCGAGGCCGGGCACACGGGAATCGTCCGGCTTGCGCAGCGATTGCTCGGGGCCTGCCTTTCGGCGCTGACCGGCAATGCCGTCACCGATCCCACGTCCGGATTCTGCGTGCTGGGACCTCGCGCCGTTCGACGTGCTGGCGGAACATCACCCGACAGGGTACGCGGAACCGGAGCTGCGTCTGTTCCTGAGCCGCAATGCGCTGAGGGCCGTCGAAGTGCCGGTTCGCGAACGTTCGCGTCTCAACGGCAAGACGTCACTGACACCCGGCCGCGTAATCGGCGCGGGCGGGCGGGTCGTTCTCGCGATGCTGGTGGTGCCGCTGAGGCGCCGGGTTGGAGCGCTCGCCGGTGATTGATCGCCTTCAGATCGTCGCGTTGGCCGTGAGCGCGGTGCTGCTGCTCACCGTCTTCGAGCTCGTCAGGCGACGGAAGCTGACGGAAGAGTATTCGTTTCTGTGGATTCTCTCTGTCGTTCGTCCTGCTCGCCCTCTCCGCGCGCCGGGAGATTTTGCACACCGTGGCGCGCTGGCTGGGCGTGCCCGACCCGCTGATGGTGGTGCTCCTGCTCCTCATCGCCATGGTGGTCGTCGCGTCGCTCTGTTTTTCGGTGATCGTCTCGCGCCAGCGGCAGCAGATCGAGCGACTGATTGAAGAGACGGCGATCCTGTCAGCAGAACTGCGCGAGCTGCGCGCCGATCGGCCGCGAACGGAGGAACATGGGAGCGTGTTCCGGAAGAGCGTCGCCGAGGGTAAGGAGAACGTTTTCATATGTCTGTAGTACGTGGCGTCCGGCTTTAGCCGGACCGTGGTAGTCCGCCTGAAGGCGGACCCCACGTACACAGTCGCATACCGATTCTTGGTTCTCGCGGTTTTCGTAGGGGCGGGCCTTCAGGCCCGCCCGCTCTGTTGAGTTGAAGTGTGCGCACTCTCGCGCACGAATCCAGCTCGATCGAGTTTCGCGGCCGATTAACGTTGCTCCTGCTCGATCGCCGGGTCAATACTCGGTCCTCCCTTCGCACACTCCCTCCATTCAGCACACAAGCCTGAGGTAGGAAAATGACCGGTTCGCGTTCGTTCCGTGCGGTAGTAGTGTCCTCGTCGCGAGCTGGCTGCTGCCGGCTGCGGCGGCTGCGCAGACGCAGGTCGCGGTCACACGGTCATGTGCCGCCGGATACAGTCACCGTCGCTGTCGGTTCAACGGTTTCCACGTCCGTGACGAATGGCCCAGGTTCTGGTTCGGACTGGCTGGCGTTGTATGCCAGCGATGAGCCCGAGGGCGCGTATATGGACTGGCGATACCTGAACGGGGCCACGGTTCCGCCGTCGACGGGACTGACCGACGCGACCGTGAATTTCACGATGCCCACACGAGTTAGCCCACCTGATCGTGGGGCAGGACAAAATTCTGGCGCCGAATGAAAGCGTCCCCCGGAAGGAACTGCTTTCTATCGCATTTCTTCATGACTTTCAGAGTCAAGGAGGACAGGGCCATAACCGTCGCCTGCTCACGAACAAATGCGGGACGCTAATACTCAGTTTTCCGCGCCAATGAGGAGATTATGAGATCGCCTTGCCGCCACTATGTCTTGCGAGTTCGAACGTTGACGTTTCTGTTGTGTCTGGGCTTGTTCGGATGCGGTCAGCGTGACACAACAGAGGTGTCGAACATGATGTGTGTAAGAAGACTGCAGATGCCGTCATACCCGGCATTAGCCCAGGCTGGTCGATTGTCCATGGATGTGACCGCAGCCATCACTCTGGCGACTGAGGGAAAAGTTCAAGCAGTGGTGTTCGAAGGCGCAACTGACAGCAGGCCCGGGAATCAGAACCTGTTTCTGCCGACGATTGAACAGACGATTCGCGCGTCCGCATTTGAACCAGCGTGTGCTCAGAAAACGGTGCGCATCTCTTACGTGTTCAGGATGAATGCCGCTGAAGGTCCGGACGTCACCGCGTCTTGGTTCGGCTATCCGAATCGCGTCGAAGTGTGGGCCGTTTCGCCGCGCCTGTGACGAATGAAACCAGCGTTGCCCCTTCTGCTGTGTCTGGGCTTGTTTGGCTGCAGTCAACGCGACACAACAGAGCCGTCAAATATGATGTGTGTAAAAAGACTGCAGATGCCGTCATATCCGCCATTAGCCCGGGCTGCTCATTTGTCTATCGAGGTCTCGGCCGCACTCACGTTGACGGCTGACGGAAAAATTCAATCAGTCGTGTTCGAGGGCGCGACCGATCCCAGGCCCGAGAATGAACAACTGTTTCTGCCGACGATTGAACAGACGATTCGCGCGTCCGCATTTGAACCAGCGTGTGCTCAGAAAACGGTGCGCATCTCTTACGTGTTCAGGATGGATGCCCCTGAAGCTCCGGACGTCACCGCGTCCTGGTTCGGCTATCCGAATCGCGTCGAAGTGTGGGCCGTTTCGCCGCGCCTGTGACGAATGAAACCACGTCCTGACATAGTCCGGGCGTATAAAGGCGTTTAAAGGGGCACCTTGGACCTTGGGCCAAGCGATGCCCAGTCTGGCCCTGAGTCCGGTCATTGTGAGCGAGGGCCATAGCGGCTCGACGCCGGCCACCCTCACCGTGACCTTGTCGGCGACCAGCTCGCAGGACTGGCCGGACATCCGACTGCCGCGTGGCACGGCCGCCGAGCTGATCGACAGCGATCGTGGGGAAGCGTAACGCCCCGCGGCGACGATCGCCCCGCCAGGCCGCTACGCGGGCGCGCCGGTCCAAGCCGGTCGAGGTGAGCGTCCGATACATGGAGTCCAGCGCGCTCGTTGCCGCGCTGCTGGAGCACGACACGGCCATCCTGAAGACACCGCCGGCAGGAATCCAGCACGTGACGTCTGCTCTGACTGTGGCGGAGGCAGGCCGCGCGATCATCAGGGCGCGGGCAACGGATCGGGTGACGGCAGCAGAAGAACGAGCGGCGGTTCAAGCCCTTCGAACCTTCGAGCGGCGCTGTTTCATCCTCGATGTGGACCGAGCCGTGCTGGCTCGCGTCCGGCGCCCGTTCCCCGTCGAGCCGATCCGCACCCTCGACGCGGTGCATCTGGCGACAGCTGAACTGCTCGGCGAACCGCCCCAGGTCGTCACGATCATCACTCGTGATGTCCGGGTCCGCGATAACGCCCGCGCCCTCGGGTACATCGTCGAGTAGCGGCCACACCCGCACGATCTCGATCGCGCCCTCACGCTTGCTCGCCACGCCGCGGTCGCGGTCTGGCCACGTCCAATGGGGCGGCCCAGTGCCGGAGATACGTGCGGTCGGCATCCGCGGCGACCCTCAAGACGCCAGGGGCCTGAATATGGTACCGCGGTTTGGGCGGCGCATGCGCCCTACAGTCCGCTGCCGAATCGGCCGGCGAGGTAGTCGCGCGTTCCGCGTGTCACGGCGGCGACCCGCGCGGGCAGCGAGCCGCCGCGCGACACGACCGCGTGCGCCAGATTCAGCAGCACAATCGAGCATCCTCGAAACACGGACACGAAGCGGCCGGCCGACGGGTCCGCCCGCCGCGCCAGGAGCAGGTGGTTGCGCGCGGCGAAGTAGAACCGCCGGACCGACAGGGGGCCGAGCGACTGGCTGCCTTCGTGGTAGATCGTCGCCCGATCCGCCAGAATGGTCGCGAATCCGGCACGGCGTGCCTTCAGACAGAAATCGAGGTCCTCGAAGCCGAAGAAGTAGTCCTCGTCGAGCAAGCCGACAGCCTCGAACACCTCGCGCCTGACGAGCATCGCACAGCCGCTCACCCCGTCGACGGCCCGTCCGGTCTCTGTCGCGCGCGAGATCGGCGCGCGAACCCGCCAGACCTGCGCCTCGATGCCGCATGCGGCCGGTAGACGGCCGGTAGGACATGCCGAGCGAGGCGATCGTGTCCGGTTCCGATCGGGACAGAACCACGGGGCCCGCGATGCCGGCGTGGGGTGCTGCGTCGAGAGACTGCTCCAGAGCCTCGACCGCATCCGGCGGAACGATCACGTCGCTGTTGACGAGCAGCACACGGCCGGCGCCGCGGTCCAGCGCCTCCCGGATTCCAGCGTTCATGCCGCCGGAGAACCCGAGATTGCTGCCGGTATCGATGTAGGAAATCCTTGGCCAGACGTCCTTCAGCGCGTCTCGAATGTCGTCGCCCGCGCCCCCGGCATCGCTGGAATCATTATCGACAACGATGAGGTCGTCGATCGGCCGCCTGGATGCGAGCAGCGACTTGACCGCGAGCAGCGTCTCGTCCGGTGTCCTGAAGTTCAGCACCACCGCGGCGATCCTCTGAGCATTAACTGGAGAGAGCGCGGAGATAGAAGAGCAACGTTGGCTCTGCGTGCTCTGCGATCTCTGCGTTTGATGTTCTTGGTACAGGCTTCGCGCGAACTGGACGTCGTCTTCGATCGATCGGACAGGCGGGATCCCCGCGCGCAGCGTGTCCAGAAGTCCGGGCTCCTGAAGCAGACGCGCGATGGCCCCCGCGAGAGCGACGGCGTCGCCCGCGCAAAACAGCAAACCATTCTCTCCATCCGCCACAACCTCCGGAATCCCGCCGATCCTGGAGGCGACCACGGGAAGACCGGCACGGAACGCTTCCAGGATCACCAGCGGACTGTTCTCCGGCCAGATCGACGGCACGACGAGGACGTCGATGGAAGACAGCGCGCCGGCAACCCGCTCGTGCTCGATCGCGCCGTGGAGCCGAACGCCCGCCTGCCTGAGAAGCGGCTCGAGCTGCTCCCGATAGCCGTCGTCGCCGTGATAGGCCACGTGCCCGCCATACAGATCGACCGACACCGAACCGGGAGGAAGATGGCCGATGGCCTCGAGCAGGAGATGCGGCGCTTTCGATGCCATCAGGCTGCCGAGAAAGCCGAGCCGCAATGGTCCGCCTGAAGGCGGACCCCACGTACACGGCTGGACCGCACGGACACTCGAGACGTGGGATCCGGCTTCAGCCGGATTGGGAAGCGTGCGTGGTCGATGCCGTACCCGGTCACCGTGATCTTCTCGGGCGGCACGCCGAACCGCACGAAGCGGTCGCGCATGTAGCGCGACGGCGCCAGGAAGTGCGTGACGCCGGCGCAGACCTCTCGCATGTGGTCGATCCGTTTGCGTTCCTGATCCTTCGCCTCGCCGGCGCTGGAAACCAGGGCGGAGGCGCGCTCGGCAACCTGACGCAGCGCCTGCGCGGGCGCCGCCGGCAGCCGCCGTTCGAGCGCGCGCATCGTCAGCGCTCCCGCGAAGCCGAGCGCCCCTGCCCCACCCGCGGGACCGAGACAGGCATGGCAGCCCTCGCCGCTGTCGGCATCCGGGCCGTCGCATACGCGATAGTCGACGTCGAGCAGCTGCCCCCGATGGCAGAGGAGCCAGTAGTCGTGGAGGGTGAGGAAACAAGGTATGCGGCGGTCGGCGAGCGATCGCACGATGGTCGTCGAGAGGCACGTCAGGTGATGGACGTGCGCGACGTCGGGCTTGAACTCGTCGATGACGCGCGCGGCGATGGCGCCGATCGCCTCGTTCCGGTACGTGTCCTCGAATGTGCGCGTGCCGCGGAAGGTGTTGTTGATGCAGAGAACGCGCAGGCCGTCGCGATCGGCGGCACGAACGTCGTACTCGGCCCGGTTCGGATCGTGCTCGCGTGTCAGCACGAGGACGTCGTCGCCGCCATGCTCCCGCAGCGCTCGTGCGTGCGCCTCGGCGTAGATTTCGCTGCCGCCCTGGGCGGCCGGCGGGAATCCGTGGACGACTTCCAGGATCCGCATCACACCATCATCACAAGTGCACGGCCACGAAAACACGAAAACACGAAGAAGACCTTGTCGTCATACGATTTTCGATCGAGTTCGCTTCCAGCCTTTGAGCGCCGACAACGCGCCCAGATACTGCCCGAGCGGCCACGCGAACGCCAGGGCCATGGCCCGGACGCTCCCGCCAATGGCGCGCGGCGGCTGACGCCGGAGATGAACCACCAGCGACGAAGCGATCGCACGGACCAGAAGCGGCACGGTCGGGATGGTGCGCAGCCGGAACAGTTCGTACAGGCGACGATGCAGCGTGTACGTTCGCTCGAACTCGTACCGCGGCGATCGATCGTGGGAATGGATCACTTCGGCTTCCGGAACGTAAGCCAGCTTGTAACCCGCCAGCAGCACTTCCCTCGCCCACTCGATGTCCTCGGCAATCGGCGTCGGACGGAACCGATGCTCGTTCCAGATCGACCGGCGGATGCAGGAGCAGACGTTGTCGAACACGCAGCGCTCGAATTGCGCCATCGGATCGAGCCCGTCGAGCTCCGCGCTGTCGGCGACAGCGATCGTCCGGGCGACAGTCGACGACGCGGCCGAGCGCTCGAGGTAATAGCGCGTGACGGCGCTCGCGTCGGGACGAGGGAGCTGGCGTGCGAAGGAACCGGCAACTCTCTGGTCCGCAAAGAGCGGCGCGGTCAGCGCTGCCAGCCACAGGTCCGAAGCCGGCAGCGCGTCCTGTACGAGCAGGACGACCAGCTCGCCTTTCGCCTGCTGGATCCCGAGATTGCGGGTCAGGCCGTGGTCGAACGCGTCATCGGAGATGCCAATGACGCGGTCGACGCGGCTGCGGAGCAGATCCGCCGTGCCATCACTCGACGCCGAGTCAACGGCGATGATCTCGAACGGGAAGTCCACGCGCTGGCACGATATCGCGTCGAGAACGGCGGGGAGGGTCGCCATGCCGTTGCGCGTCGGCATCACGATCGAGACCCGCGGCGCGCTCACGTGGCAGCGACCGGCGGCCGCGCGGCGCCGGCGGACGTCCGCGTAGGTGTCTTCCCACTCGCGCGCGTCCTGCGCGATCGACTTGACGGCGGGAGCCGTCCCGGACGCGCTCGGCCAGCGCGGTGAAGACGAGGAAACGCCGGATTCCCTATCAGGCGATTCAGCGCGGCGCGCAGCTCGACGGCCGAAGCGGGGTCGTAGAGCAGTCCCGTGCCCCCGTCCTCGATGTCCTCGACGTCCTTGACGTCCTTGACGTCCTTAACGAGGCTGGTGATACCGCCGATGCGGGCCCCGACGACGGGAACACCGGCCATGAACGCCTCGTGAATCACGAGCGGCGAATTCTCCAGCCAGAGTGACGGGACGACGAGCACGTCGATCTGCGCATAGACCTCGGCGGTCCGATCGCGATCGAACGCGCCCATGAAGCGCACGGGCAGGCCAGTCGCCTGCGCACGGAGCCCGGCGGTGTAGTCGGGAAAGACGTCCGGGTTGCCGAAGATCTTCAGCTCGTAGGCGCTGGTATCGAGCGCACGGACAGCTTCGAGCAGCACGTGCGCGCCTTTGTGCCAGACGAGCGTCCCCACGTAGCCGATTCTGAGCCGTCCCCGGTCTCCGTGACGTTCCGTAGGGGACGGTCTTGAGACCGTCCCCCTACCGATATCTACGAACCCGTAATCCGAGATCCTGATCCTGTCCGCGGTCGAGGCCGAGCCGCTCGAATTCCTCCGCGATCGATGGCGAAGGCGCCACGAACAGATCGACCTCGCCGAACACACGCCGGGCTGCCTCCATACGCGTCTCGATGTCCGCGACGGTTGGAGCCAGCGACGCGGCGCGATGCGCGGCGCCGAGCAGGCGGCCCGCAGCCTTCGGAAACCGGCGCCGGACCGCAGCGGCCACACGGTGCACCCGCCCGGGCGCCGGAGTCATCGCAGCGAGCCTCCCATACGCAATGTGCGCATTGACCGGCGACTCGGTGAAGCAACGCGTGCAGCGGTCGGTATCGATGACGTCGCAGAGGTGCCGATCGGCGCGATGGATCCGCTGCCCGCCCGAGGGGCACACGAGCGCGTAATCGTGCAGCGTGGCCACCACGGGAATCCCCTGCGCATGCGCGAGGGACGGCAGGTCGAAGGAAAGGTTCAGCAGATTGTGGACGTGGACGACATCCGGCTGCACGGCGCGCAGGATGTCGGCCATTCGCGCACTCATCAGGGGGGCTCGATAGGTGTCCTCGAACGACGCGCACACATAGTTGTTCACGACCTCTACGACCGCAAGTCCCTTGTGCACCCGCCAGTGGACGTGACCGTGGCGGCGGGAAGGGTCGAATTCGGCGCAGACGACCGTCACATGGTGCCTGGACGAGAGCTCGCGGCAGAGGTCGAAGGCATAGATCTCCGACCCTGCCTGGTGACGCGGCAGGAAATCGTGGATCGCATGAAGGATCCGCATTCAGGCGAGCGGCAGGGTGACCTGCAGGCTGGCACCACCCGCGGGCGAAGCGCCGGCGACGACGCGGCCGTTGTGGAAAACGATGATTTTCTGCACGAGCGCCAGGCCGAGGCCGGTCCCGTTGCGCTTCGACGTGAAGAACGGTTGAAACACGCGCTCGCGTGACGCGGCGGGAATGCCCGGTCCGTTGTCGGTCACGGTGATGCGCGACAGCTTCTGCGGCCCGTCGATCTCCGACCGGATCGCGATCACCGCGGCGACGGACGCGCCCGCGCAGGCTTCGACGGCGTTCCGCAGCAGGTTGCTGAACGCCTGCCGTAGCAGCACCTCGTCCCCCTCCACATCCCCATAGTCGCCCTCGACGATGACGTCGCCGCCGAGGGCCACGGCGTCGGTCCGGATCTCGTCGGCGGCGCGCTCGCAGATGCCGCGCAGATCCACGCGCGTCAGCGTCAGCTGCGCCGGCCGCGCGAAGTTGAGGAAGTTGGTGACGACCTGACTGAGCGATTCCGTTTCGGCGCGAATGCCCTCGACGTACGGCCGGTACGGGCCTGGCAGCGCGTTCAGGTCGAGCAGCTTGCTGTATCCATGAATCGTGGCAAGGCCGTTGCGGAACTCGTGCGCGATCCCGGCCGTCAGCTCTCCGACGGCCGCGAGGCTGTCCTTCATCCGCAGCTGCTCCTCGAGATCCTTGACCGACGTGAGGTCGGTGAAGAGACAGATCGCCCCGTTCAGCTGTCCCTCGCCGTCGAACAGCGGCGAGACGGTCACGCCCAGGTGGACGCCGCGGCCAACCTCGGACAGTGTCACGCCCCGGCGGACGATGGCCTGCCGCGTCTTCAGGCATTCGTCGATGACGTCGAGCAGCGGCTGCTCGCGCGGCGACGGCAGGTACGCCGCGGCGCCCGGCAGCTCGAGAATGCGCCGGCCGGCCGGATTCAGGGTTCTGATCTCGCCTTCGAGGCCAGCGACGATGGCGCCGGCCGTCAGGCTGGCGATGATCTCGCCGCTCAGGCGCTCGGAGGCCTCCGCGCGCGCGGCCATCGCGCGCTCCTGCGTCTTCAGCTTGGCGACGGCGTCCTGGAGAGCGGCGGACATCAGCGCCGACTCGAGGGCGTTCGGCCGCGTCCGCTGGCTGGTGTCGCGCGCGGCCGCCATCAGGCGCAGCACGGCGAACATCAGCACCGCCACCAGGCAGCCGACGATCGCGGTCAGGCCGAGCAGCGCGTATCCGGATGGGGAGATGTTCAGCGGTACCAACTTGGTCAGCTTTCGACCGGGCTGGGGGAACCAGGGGAACCGCCTGAGGGGCGCCACAGGCAGGTCCATGCGAGAACCACCACCCACACGGACGGCAGCGCCCAAGGCAGCCAGGCCGGAATCACCTTCGCTTCGGCGATCGTCGCCCGCGCCCGCGCAAGGTGGAGTGGAAAAAAATCGACGCCGTGCCCGACCTGGCCTGCCGGCCACTCGTCAGACGTGATTGTTCGAAGGAACGGAATGTAATCGAGTCGATAGCGGTTCCACGCTCGACCAGGGCGTGGCGTGATGCGTTCGTAGTAATGGGTTTGAGAGAAATCCCTTCCGAGCGATTGGTCTTGCAGGTAGGACACCGAGACCGACAACATCGCCACGATCGCGCCGATCGCCGTGCAGGCGAAGATCGTCCCGCGTCGAAACGGTTCGCCAGGCGCCGCCGCGGGCAGCAGCAGTAAGGGGACGATCGGCACGAGCTGACGCGGGCCGTGTGAATAGCCGCCGTCCGGTACAAGTAACTGCCGAAGAACATCAGGCCAAGCCCGAGACTGACGAGCACGCCGACCCTGATGGGAAGCTCGTTCTTCCGGAACCTGGTGATGGCCAGCCAGAGGACCGGCGCCCAGACGAGGATCGATTTCCCGGGCGAGAAGAGCAGAATCGCGAGCCCGCGCGGCAAATCCGAGAGGAGAAACACTCGGACGGGCAGCTCGGGGACCGTTTCGACCCAGTTGTAACCGAAATCAAAGGGATTGCCAAAACGGAAGTCGTTCCACGCGAAATGCACGCCCAGGCTGAAGACAATCCCGGCGCTCAGGCCAAGCGCGGCGCGGAGACGGGCCGGGAAGGGTGTGGACCGATCCACCAGGACCGCGGCGACGAAGGCAGGCGTGAAGACGATGCTGGTGAACTTCGTGAGGCCGGCGATGGCGATGAGGATCGCGGCTCCGGCAATTCGCCGGTTCAGGAGACACACGACCGCCCAGATGAACGCGGCGGCCTGCCAGGCTTCGGAGTAGAGATTCGTCCCATATGTCCACAGCACCGACGCTCCGCCAAGCATCAGCGACAGACGCCAGGCAGTAGAAGGTGTAGCGCCGAGCAACAGGGCGGCGCGATGAAATCCCATGACCGCGAGCGCGGCGGCCGTCGACGTGCTGAGCATGGTGAAGCCGCTCACGACAAACGTCCACACCTCCGTGTTGGTACGCGGAATGCCAGAGGCCCGGGCGACTGCTCGACCGACAAGGTGATGGGGCAATGCCAGCAATGCCGTCAAGGGGCCCCACGGCGCGTAGGGCTTCCCGTCGAGACCCACCTTGCCGAAGAACTGATTCCGCGGGATTGTTTGTGGTACGGACAGGTCACCCGCGTCAACGAACCGTTCAACCTGATAGTAGGTCGAATACTCGTCAGGCAGCCGAAAGGCGTTCCCTGACGACGTGAGCGCGTAGAGACACTGGAAGATGATGAACAGCCGCCACGTGCTTCCGGATCGCCCGTCGATCACCACTGCCGGAGATACCAATCGAGAATGCCTTGTCCGGCCACCGCGGAAATCGCGGCGCCAATCGCCAGGAACGTGCCGAATGGAAGCGCGTATTTCATGGTGCCGAGCCCGGTCGCGATCATGGCCAAACCAACAATGGTCCCGGTGAACGAGGCGAGCATCAGCGACAGCAGCGTGAGCGGCCAGCCGAGGAACGCTCCGATCATCGCCAGCATCTTGACGTCCCCCATCCCCAGGCCTTCTTCATGGCGCAGCCGGTAATAGCCTTCGGCAATCAGGAACAGCACACCGCCGCCGACGACGATGCCGATGAGCGAAGACAGCCAGCCCGGTCCCTTAGGAGCTGTCAATAAGCTGAAGAGGAACCCGACGGCGATGCCCGGAAGAGTGATGGCGTTCGGCAGCAGGTGAAGCTCGAGATCGATGGCGAACAGCACGATGAGCGCACAGCCGAACACGAGCCGCGAGGCCAGCAACGGCGTCGGGCCGTAGTACCACCAGGCAAGCGCGAACATGATGGCCGTCAGCGCTTCCACAATCGGGTACCGCCACGCAATCGGCGAGCCGCACGTTCGGCACCGCCCCCGAAGGAACGCGAAGCTCATGACGGGAATGTTCTCGAACCACGAAAGGGCGCGCCCGCAGGTGGGGCACGCTGAAGCGGGCCAGACGATCGAAGAGCCTTTCGGCAGACGGTAGATGCAGACGTTGAGGAAGCTGCCGATCAGGGCGCCAAACAGGGCGGCAACGACCAGCGCGAACGCGCCGGTCGGCATGACGACCATTACTGGGTCCCGAGCCGCTGGGGTTCGGCAGGCAACGGGAAGAGCGCGGACGACTGCGACAGCCGGAGACGCCCGTCAGGTGTCAGCTCATAGGCGGTGCCGGCTGGATCCACCGGGACGCCTGGAAGCACGCGCGCACCGACGACGGTCGCCCAATCGCCTGGCGGGCTGCCCCTGAGCTGCGCGAATCGATCGAGGACCGCTTGAAGCGCGTCCATCTCGTCGAGCGCGCGCAACTGGAGAAGCCGCTGCTCGGCCGACTGCCGCACCCAGTCGATCTCGGACTGCCGGATGGCCTCCCACATCGTCCGCGACGATTGACGATCGCCTCCCTGCGCGAGCGTCGTCGCGGCGAGCGGCCCGAGCCACACCGGCGCCCCCGGGACCTTCGCGGCCTTGTCGAACCACGCCGCCGCCTGGCGATAGTCGTGGGCGAACCAGTAATAGACAAACCCGATGTCCTGCATGTACTCCCACTTATCGGGTCGAGCGGCGATACCCTTTTCGAGCAACTGGACCGCCAGGTCGATACGGCCGGCACCGGCCGGATAGGATTCGGCCAGGAAAACGGCCCCGAACCGGTAGGCGATGTCGAAAAGGGGGTCGAGGGAGGTCGTGATGTCGAGGAGCGTGTACAACTGTGTGTACTCGGGCGTCTCGACTGCGGCGAGCAACGGCGGCGGTGCCGGCCCGAGTGTCTGCTCGTCTCGCCGGCGCTTGGCGCCGCCGTAGTACTGAATGGCCCGGATCCAATACAGATCGGCCGCCAGTCCAGTGTAAGCGCCCGAGAGGCGCCGGACGGCCGAGCCGGACGTGATGTAGACGGCGTCTTCAGCGGCAGGATCCACTGGAGGCGCCGGATACGCCCGCTCGCGCGCCGCTTGCACCTGAATAGCGCCGGCAAGGAGCGCCGCGGCCAGCGCGAACGCACCGAGCGCACTGGCGTGGCGCGGCGCAACCATCTACTTGAAGTCCCGGCGCGAAAAAATGAAGACGGCCATCGTCAGCAGCATGGCCGTGTAGAGCGCCGCGTATCCGGCGGTCAACGCCATGTAGCCGAACGGAACCGGCTGCCCGTGAACGACCTGCGACTTCACGTCGAACTGGCCGAGGTTCGGCACCACCCAGTACAGTCCCCGTGCCACCCGTGCCGCCGCGGGCGAGTCGACGACCTGACCAAAATTTCTGAGATCGGTGCTGAAATGGCCGACGAGGAAAATTCCAAACGTCAAGGCGGCCGACAGCATGGGAGTCGAGAACGTCGAGAAGAAGAGAGCCACGGAGGTGAGGAGCAGCAGCTCGACAAGAATGAGAACAATCGCCCGGAGGAGCGCCGGATCGAGCGCCGGCGCATCCCATGCGCTCTGAACTATCGGATTGATGCCCCACGCGCTGTACAGCAACACCGCGTAGAAGGCGAGCGTCATGATGAGGACGTTCACCACAAGCGTGAGCGTGAGCCCCGCGTACTTGCCGAGAATCAATTGATAGCGGTGAATCGGCTTGGGAAGCAGGCTGTAGACGCTGCGGCGCTCGACTTCCTTCGACACCAGACCGATGCCGATGAACACGGCAATGAACAGGCCGAATACCGATATCGCCGAAAGGCCGAGATCCTTGACGATCTTCACGTCCTGGCCTGCCGTGAGCTGACCGAGCAGATACGACGCGCCCATCATCAGAATCGCGAACAGCACGAGGTTGTACAGCACCTTGTCGCGGACCGATTCGCGGAACACGTTGACGGCAATCGCCGCGATGGATTTCATGAGCCCCCTTGCCGCGGGGCCATCGCCGCCGGGGACGTGACCTGCTCGACGAAGAGATCCTCGAGCGTCGGGCGAATCGGATTGAGGGAGACCAGCCTGGCGCCCGATGCCGCGAGATCGGCCAGGAGACGCTCCGGCGGCGGATCGAGCGCGAGGTCGAACGCATACCGGCCCTCGCCAATCGGCACCACCCGTCTAATACCAGCGGCCGCCGATGGCACTTGCGAGGCGGGAATGCCGGTGACGACCATCTCCCATCCGGTGGCCTCGAAGGCCAGTATCTCGTGCAACCCGCCGTTGGCCACCAGACGGCCGCGCGCGAGGATGGCAACGCGGCTGCAGAGCGCCTCGGCGTCGCTCAACACGTGCGAGCTGAAGACGACCGTGCATCCGCGGTCACGAAGGCCCAGGACGAGGGCGCGGACGTCGCGCCGTCCCAACGGGTCGAGGCCCGACATCGGCTCGTCGAATATCACGAGGTCGGGATCGTTGAGGAGCGCCTGGGCGATGCCGACCCGCTGCACCATGCCCTTGGAAAATTTTCGGAGCTGCAGCCGCCGCTCGCTGCCGATGCCGACCTGATCGAGCATGTGGCCCGCGCGCCGGCGGCGCTCCGCGGCGTCGTAGCCGAAGAGCGCGCCGAAATACATCAGCAGCTCCTCGGCGGTCAGGTGGTCGTAGAAGTACGGGTTCTCCGGCAGATAGCCGATCCGGCGTTTGACGGCGAGGTCGCCGAGCGGCCGCCCGAAAATCTCGGCGCGCCCGCCGGTCGGGAACACCAGCTGCATGAGCAGCTTCAGCGTGGTCGTCTTGCCCGCGCCGTTGGGACCGAGAAATCCGAAGACTTCGCCCTCGCGGACGTCGAGCGTCAGGCGGTCGAGCGCTCGATACGGACGCTTCCGCCAGAAACCAACGCTGTAGTCCTTGGTGAGCTCGTGAGTGGCGAGTGCGACGGACATCGGGACGCTAACCGCCGGGCCCGCAGAGCCCGCAGAGCATTGAATCTCTCGGCGTTCTCGGCGTTCTCTGCGGTGAACGTTTCGTCACTGGGCGGGGGCGTGCTGAAGCTCGTAGGCAATCGCCTGGTCGAAGTACTGAACCGCCCACTGCCCGTCGACCTTTACCCCGTTTATAAAAAAAGTCGGCGTCGAGTTGATATTGAGCTGCGTGCCGAGGGCGACGTCCGCCTTGACGAGCTCGAGGGTGGCGGCATATTTCGCGTCGAAGTCGGTGACCTGTCCGACGTCGCGCGCTGCCTGGCGGACCGTGGCCGGCGTCATGCCGCCCTGGTTCATGTAGAGCCACTCGCCCATCTCTTCGGCGCGGTCGTGCTCGGCCGCGAGCCGGACAGCCACCGCGGCGTCGCACGCGGCGGGGTGCAGCATCGAGCTGTTCGGGTTGCACGTGGCGTTGAGGGGATAATCCACCATCACCACCTTCACCGCGCCAGGCGCCTGCTCTTCGTACTTGGCGAGGATCGGTTTGTAGGCCGCGTGCGAATTCGCGCAGGCCGGGCACTGAAAGTCGTTGAACTTGACGACCAGCACCTTCGCGCCGTCGCGCGGGATAACCAGCGGAATCCGCGGGGCGGCCGCCATGAACTGCTCGAGCTCGCTGCGCTGTTCCGCCGTCGCCACCGGCGCCGGCGCGCCGGCGTCGGTTGACGCTTCGCGCGGAAAGAACGCCAGCGTCGAAACCGAGCCCGCCACGAACAGCACCGCCACGGCAACCGCCATCGGATTTCCCGCGAGCACGCGCAGGTCCTTGCTAATGCGCCGCGGCAGCGTCGTCATGGGAACCGAGGCTGACGCACCGGAGATGATGAAGATGGCGATGACCGCCGCGTCCGTCAGCAGGCACATCGGGCAGTACGCCTTCAGGATCACAACCGACGCGTAAAGCAGATAGAGCACCGCAGCCAGCGCGAGCGTCGAGAGCGCGAACAGGTAGCCGGGGATGCTCTCGCGGACCTGCGGCCGCGCGACCATGCCGGCGACCGCCAGCAGCCCGGCGCACACGAACCAGATCCCGCCGAAGATCGCGACCGGAATGCCCCCGACCGTGCTGAAGCGGCTCTCGTAAACCTGCGTACAACTGAAGGTGGCGTTGACGTCGCAGAAGCTGGTGTAGAGGGGATCGCTCAGGAGCTGGTAGTGCACGTAGGCGGCGGCAACCGAGGCGCCGAGACCAACGAGCGCGAACGCGAGCACGAGCCGGGCAGCGAGCTTCGTCATGAGATGTACGAGTTGTAGCCGACAGCGAGGACGACGTCAAGCGCCAGAAAAGACTAAGGGCCTCAGGCTCCTGGCTCTGGTCGAAACCAAAGCCCGAAGCCCGAAGCCCGTAGTCCGGAGAGCGAAGCTTACTGAACGGGCATCACGGTGCCGGCCGTCGCGAGCGGCTCGGTGAGCACGGCCGCCGTGTTCTGGAAAATCGTGCCGCGCGTATCGGTGCCGAAGTATCGGGTTCCCGAGGTTCCGTGCGTCACCGGGTTGCCGCTTGCGAAGTAGCCGCTGACCGCAGCAGCCGCTGACGTATTGCAGGTAGCCGCAATCGCGGTCACGACCGCAGCCGCCGGACTCGTCGCCGCCCCAAGGGTGATCGTGTAGCCGCTCTTCACGGTCCCGTTCGAGGCGAGGTCGGGGCTGATGAAGCCCGTGCCGCCGGTCGGCGCTTTGAACAGGTCGGCCAGCGAGGTGGCGTATCCGCCGTTGGCGCAGCTCGAGGAGTACGCCGCCTGGCCGCTGTTGATCGCGCGCAGCGAGCCGATGCCGGACGCTTCGTTACCCGCCATGCGGGCGCGGAGCAGACCGGGAATCGCAATCGCGGCGATGATGCCGATAATCGCCACGACGATCAGCAGCTCGATGAGGGTAAAGCCTTTTGAGTTACGAATCTTCATTTCTACTCTCCTGTGATGGGTCAGCCGGAACTAATGTCTTCGCGTCCCGCTGGTTATTGGGGCGTCGCTGGCCGTCACTGGAGCAACCGCGATGCCAAGGCTCTGCCGTAGGAGATGATGCTTTAATTGATTGAAAACAAGGCACTTACTAAATCGTCTCGGGGCTATTCCGGCCGTTCGATCGCAGGAAGTGACAATCGATGTCAGTCCGGGCCGCCGTGGATTGTCACCTCAAATTATACTTCTTTACGTAATAGCGAAACGACCGGAAGCTCATCCCCAGCAGGTCCGCCGCCTTCACTTGAACCCCGCCGGCTTTGCGCAGCGCTTCGGCGATGTACCCGCGTTCGATGTCCTGCACATGCGCCTCGAGATCGAAACCGGCATCGGGCAGCGCTTCGGCCGGTGCGACAAGGCCCTGGGCGAGTCGCCCCGGATCGTCGCGGGCAGGCTGTCGGGAAGGATCGCCGGCGTCGCCTCGAGCGCAACCGCCCGCTCGATGGCGTTTTCCAGCTCGCGGATGTTGCCCGGCCAGTCATGACGAAGTAGCAGCTCCATCGCCTCGCGTGACACGACGGAGACGGCCTTCTCCATCTGCTCGGCGTATTTGACGAGGAAGTGTTCCGCCAGCAGCGGGATGTCCTCGCGGCGCTCGCGAAGCGGCGGCAGCGCAATCGGTATGACGTTGATCCGGTAGAAAAGGTCTTCGCGGAAGCGCCCCTCCGCGACCGCCTTGGAGAAGATCCTGGTTGGTCGCGGCGATGACGCGGATGTTGGCCGTCAGCTCATCGAGGCCGCCGACGCGCCGGAACCGCCGCTCCTGCAGCACCCGCAGCAGCTTGACCTGCATGACGGCGCTCATCTCGGCGATTTCGTCGAGGAACACCGTGCCTTTCTCGGCGACCTCGAGGAGGCCCTTCTTGTTTGCGTCCGCCCCGGTGAACGAGCCGCGCATGTGGCCGAACAGCTCCGATTCGAGCAGGTTCTCGGGCATCGCTCCGCAGTTGAGCGACACCATCGGCTTCTCGCGCCGGAGCGAATGGAAATGGATGGCCTGCGCGACAAGGCCCTTGCCCGTCCCTGACTCGCCGGTGAGCAGGATGGTGCTGTTGGTGCGCGCGACGGTCTCGATCATCTTGAAGACGGCGAGCATCGCGTCGCTGCGCCCGATGATGTTCGAGAACTGGTGCGACAGGCCGAGGGTCCGCTTGAGCAGGACGTTTTCTTGTTTGAGTTGGCGGTTCTCGATCTTCTCGCGGACCTTCATCTTGAGCAGGTCGATGTCGAACGGCTTGCTCAGGTAATCGCAGGCGCCCAGCCGCATCGCTTCGACCGCGGTTTCCGTCGAGGCGAAGGCGGTGATCACGATGCCGAGGATGTCTGGATCGATGCGCTTGGCGGCGCGCAGCACCTCCACGCCGCTCAGGTCGGGCATCTTGATGTCCGAGATCAGCAGGTCCACCGGCTCGCTCTCGAGCAGGCCGATCGCCGCGCGGCCGTTCTCGGCGAGCATCACCTCGTATCCCTCGCGCCTCAGTACGATTGCCAGCAGCTCCCTCATCGACCGCTCATCGTCCACCACGAGAATGCGGGGCGGCCGCTCGTCGGTCACCGGCTCGACGGCCTCGAGGACGGTGCTCATGCCGTCACCACCGCGTGCGCCGGCAGCCGGACGGACACGGTCGTGCCGCTTTCCGGGTGCGAGCTGACCAGAATCTCGCCGTTGTAGTCGCTGACGATGCGATGGACGATCGCCAGGCCGAGGCCGCTGCCTTTGGCAAACCGGCCGTGGAACGGCTGAAAGAGGCTGTCGAGCTCGGCTGCCGGAATGCCAGTGCCCTGGTCGTGGACAGTCAGCACGACACTGTCGCTCGAGGATTCGAGGGTGGCGGATAGGCGCAGCCGGCCGCCCTCTGGCATCGCCCGGAGGCCATTGGTGGCGAGGTTCCAGACGATCTGCTTGATCTGCCCTTCATCGGCCTCGTACCAGAGCGGCTCCGGCGGCACGTCCACCTCGATGACGTGCGCCTCGCCAACGTCCGCGCCGTTGCGCAGCAACTGTGCCGCGTCGTTGAGCGCGCGGCGGACGTCGAAGCGCGCGATCTCGAAGTGCTGTGGCCTCGCATATGCGAGAAACGAGCGGATGGTGGTGTTCAGCCGCTCGGACTCCCGCAGCACGATATCCATCAACTGCTCCTGCTCGCCGCTGAGCGGCAGCTCGTGACGCAGGATTTGCATGGAGCCCGACATCGACGCCAGCGGGTTCCGGATCTCGTGCGCGATCCCCGCTGCCATCTCGCCGACGGCGGCCAGCCGCTGCTGAATCGCCGCGTCCCGCTGGAGCCGCTTGATGTTGGTCACGTCCTGAAAAACGATCAGCAGGCCGGCGCGCCCGCCCGGTGTCTCCAGGTGCGTCGCCGTCAGGCCGATTTCGAGAGCGCCGCGGCCGTCGGAGGGCCGATACCGGACTTCCATTCGGCCCGGCACGCTCGGCAGGTCCCCCTCCATCCCCGTCAGGAGCTCGGCCGGCAGCTGCAGGATCTCGCCGATCGGCCGGCCGACGGCCGATCGGAACGGCACGCCGGTAATGGCTTCGGCAGCGCGATTGAAGGTCAGGATGCTGTGATGGCGATCGGTGGTGGCCAGGCCGCTCGGCAGACTGTCGATGACGTACTGGTTCAAGGCCTGGAGATCCGCGATCTCAGTGGACGCCTGCTCGAGCTGGACGCCCGCGGACCGCAGACGGTTGGCCAGCGATCCGCTGAGGAGTGCCGCCGCGAAGAACCCGAACAGGTTGAGGGCAACCGTGAACTGGGCGACCGAATGCGGCGGCAGGACGATCGATTCGTCGACGAGCGCGGGATACGCCAGGGAGCCGGACGCCGCGAGGTACTGAGCCAGGACGAGCCCGATATAGAGAATGGCGCTGAGCGCGGCCACCATCAGGCCGCCCCGCCGGAATTGCAGCGTGCTCGCGGCGACGATTGGCAGCACGTACAGCGACGAGAAGTAGCTGGTGACGCCGCCGGTGGTGTGAATGAACGCCGACACGATCAACGCGTCCCCGGCGAGCTGCAGATCGAGCAGCCAGCGGCGTCGCTCCACGAACCGCAGCAACACGGCCCAGATGATCGTCAGTGCGTAGGTGAGCCCGGTCAGGAAAAAGAACGGATCCACGGCGAACGAGCCGGGCGTGGTGATACGGGCGACAATCGCCGAGCCCAGCAGAATCGTGCTGATGACGGCACGTGCCGCGATCAGCCACGCGACTTTGCGGCGAATCTCGGGGTCCATTACAGGGAAAGCGCTCCACCACGGAGGACACAGGGGACACGGAGGAACAACCCTGAAAGGATGTTGCCTCCGCGTCCTCCGTGTCCTCTGTGGTGGAGAGTGGTCACAGTCACCTGTTAGAGCTTGCTGATCAGGTCGAAGATCGGCATGTACATCGCGATGACGATGCCCCCGACGACGACGCCGAGCACGGCGATCATGATCGGCTCGAGGAGCGTCAGCAGGCCGGCGACAGCCGTGTCGACTTCTTCCTCGTAGAAATCCGCGATCTTTGCCAGCATCGTATCCAGCGCGCCCGTGGCTTCGCCGACGCTGATCATCTGCGTGACCATGGAGGGAAAGACGGCCGTCTCCTTGAGCGGCGCCGAGATCGTCTCGCCGCGCTCGATGCTCTTGCGCGTCACCATCACGGCGTCCTGGATAATCGAGTTGCCCGCCGTGCGGGCCGTGATCTCCAGCCCGTCCAGGATGGGCACGCCGGAGGCGATGAGCGTGGAGAGCGTCCGGCAGAACCGCGCCACGGCGATTTTCCGGATGATGTTGCCGAGGATCGGCATCTTCAACGTAATCCGGTCGATGACCCGCTTGCCTGGCTCGGTCGCGTAGTAGGTCTTGAACGCGTAGGCGAGCGCGCCGCCGGCGACCGCCATGAACGGGAAATAACGAACCAGGTTGTCGCTCAGCATGATGACGACGCGCGTCGGGAGCGGCAGCTCGGCGCCGAGGCCGGAGAACAGCGCGGCGAAGGTCGGGATGACCTTCCAGAGGATGAGTCCCACGACCAGGCCGGCGATGACGACGACGGCAATCGGGTAGATCATCGCCGCCTTCACCTGGCCCTGCAGCTTCACGGCCTTTTCGATGTAGGTCGACAGGCGCTTCAGAATCGTGTCGAGGATACCGCCAGCCTCGCCCGCCGCCACCATGTTGGTGAACAGCGCGTCGAAGGTCTTCGGGTGCTTGCGCATCGCGTCGGCGAGCGAGGCGCCCGATTCGACGTCGGTGCGGGTCTGTAGAATGACGGCCGCGAAGTTCTTGTCCTCCTCCTGGCTGCCGAGAATGTCGAGGCACTGGACGAGCGGCAGGCCGGCGTCGATCATCACCGAGAACTGACGGGTGAAGACGGCGAGGTTCTTCGCGCTGACCTTCTTGCCGATCTTGCCCACCTTGCCGGCCTTCTTCGCCGCCGCGTCCTCCTTGGCCTTGGCGGGGGTGATCCGCGTCACCATGATCTGATCGCGCCGGAGGGCCGCTACGGCGGCGTCCATCGAGTCCGCCGCCCGCTCGCCGTTGACGGTCTGCCCCGCGCGCGTGCGTCCGGAGTATGCAAATGTCGCCATGGTGCTTATCCTCTGACTCTAGGCTCTGGGCTTCGGGCTCTCGGCCACTGCTGACTTCTTACTTCCAACTTCCGCGTTCACCGTGCCGGCACCGGCCGTGGCGTGGAGCCGGGCCCGCGCCCGAGGCCCGCGCCGGCAACCACGCCGACACCGCGGTTGATCATGTCCTGCAGCTCGTCCTTGTTCGACGAGGACATCAACGCCGTTTCGAGCGTGATCGCCCGCTTCAAGTACAAGGTCGCCAGCGACTGATTGGCCGTCTGCATCCCCAGCTTTTCCTGGCCCGACTGCATCGCGCCGTAGATCTGGTGGACCTTGTCGTCGCGAATGAGGTTCCGGATCGCGGAGTTCGGCACGAGAATCTCGAGCGACACGACCCGCCCCTTGCCGTCGGCGCGCGGCAACAGCGCCTGGCAGACGATCCCTTCGAGCACGAGCGACAGCTGCGTCCGGATCTGCGACTGCTGACCGGACGGGAAGATGTCGATGATGCGGTTGATGGTCTGCGCCGCCGAGTTGGTGTGGAGCGTGCCGAACGTGAGATGGCCCGTCTCGGCGATCTTCAACGCCGACTCCACGGTTTCGAGGTCGCGCATTTCGCCGATCAGCACGATATCGGGATCCTCGCGCAGCGCCGCGCGCAGGGCGTTCGAGAAGCTG
Organism: uncultured Acidobacteriota bacterium; assembly: GCA_963749565.1. Taxonomy (GTDB): domain Bacteria; phylum Acidobacteriota; class Vicinamibacteria; order Vicinamibacterales; family CAVVIG01; genus DATLLJ01. Next base: position 121,933 of record CAVVNL010000008.1, read on the forward strand.
TTGGTGTCGCTGTGCACTTCGCGCTGGTTGACGAGGCAGTTCTTGTGCTGGTGGATGTACTCGATTGGATCCTCGATCGTCAGGATGTGACCGTGCCGCTCGGCGTTGATCTTGTTCAGCATCGCGGCGAGCGTGGTCGACTTGCCGCTGCCCGTCGGACCGGTGACGAGGACCAGGCCACGGGGCCGATCGGCGAGCGTCGCCAGCACCGCCGGCAGGCCGAGATCGGCGAAGACCGGAACTTTTTCGGGGATCAGCCGATAGACGGCGCCCACCGCGCCGCGCTGCACGAACACGTTGCACCGGAAGCGCGCCAGCCCCTTGATGCCGAAGGAGAAATCGAGCTCGTTGGTTTCCTCGAAGCGTTTCTTCTGGCTGTCGGTGAGGACGCTGTACACCAGCTGCTTGGTCTCGGCCGGCGTCAACGCCGGCATCTCCAGCCGCTCGAGCTCGCCGTGAACGCGGACCTGCGGCGGCGTGTCGGTCGCGATGTGCAGATCGGAGGCGTTCTTTTCGACGGTCGTCTTCAGCAGTTCAGGCAGTGTGGCCATGTGTCCTCAATTCCTACTTCACCGTCTCGCGAACGACTTCCTCGATCGTGGTCATTTGGTCCTTCACCTTGCGGAGCCCGCTCTGTCGCAGCGTGATCATCCCTTCGTCGACCGCCTTGCGCCGGAGCTCCATGCCGGACGCCCCGACGAGGATCAGCTCCCGCAGCTCTTCGCCGATCTCCATCACTTCATACAAGCCGACCCGCCCCTTGTAGCCGGTCTGGTTGCAGCGCTCGCAGCCGGCACCCTTCACCGGCTCGAGGCCGTCCACCTGGTCCTGCGCGAAGCCCGCCTGGATCAGGGCGGCCGGCGGCAGCGGCGCCGGCGCCTTGCAGTTCGAGCAGACCTTGCGGACGAGCCGCTGGGCGCAAATCAGGTGCACCGAGCTGGCGACGAGAAACGGCTCGATGCCCATGTTCATCAGGCGGTTGACCGTGCTCGGCGCGTCGTTCGTGTGGAGGGTCGAAAGCACGAGATGGCCGGTCAGCGCCGCCTTGACGGCAATCTCCGCCGTCTCGAAGTCGCGGATTTCGCCGACCAGGATGATGTTCGGGTCCTGGCGGAGGAACGAGCGGAGCGCCGCGGCGAAGTTCAGCCCGATGTTCTCCTTCACCTGCACCTGATTGACGCCGGCGAGGTTGAACTCGACCGGATCCTCGGCGGTCATGATGTTGGTCTCGGGCGTGTTGATCTTGGAAATCGCCGAGTACAGGGTGTTCGTCTTGCCGCTGCCGGTCGGCCCCGTCACGAGCACCATGCCCCACGGCCGGAGGATGGCCGCCTCGAACTTGGCGAGCGACTCGGGTTCGAACCCGAGCTTCGTCATGTCGAGCATCAGCTTGTCCTTGTCGAGCAGACGCATGACGATCTTCTCGCCGAACAGGGTCGGCAGGACCGAGACGCGGAAGTCGATCTCCTTGGCGACGCCGCTCTCGTTGAAGCGGATCTTGATGCGGCCGTCCTGCGGCAGGCGCTTCTCGGCGATGTCGAGCTTCGACATGATCTTGATGCGCGAGACGATGGCGTCGCGGAACTTCATCGGCGGGCTCATGATGTTGTAGAGGATCCCGTCGATGCGGTAGCGCACGCGAAGCTCTTTCTCGTAGGGCTCGATGTGGATGTCGCTGGCGCCCTTCTGAATCGCCGACATCAGCACGACGTTGACGAGCCGGACGACCGGCGCGTCCTCCCCCTGCCTGGCCAGCGCCTCGGCGCTGATTTCCTGCAGCTCCTCGAGGACCTCGACGTCAGCGGCCCCGCCGAGCGAGGCCTGCAGTTCCTCGAGGCCCTTGCTCGCCATCTCGAGGGTGCTGCCGCCCGACGGCGTCGCGGCCGCCGACGAGCCGCCTTTGGTCGCGGCGGCCGACGAAGGGTAGTAGCGCTGAATGGCCTCGGTAACCGCCGTCTCCGACGCGACAACCGGCTCGACGTTGTAGCCGGTCATGAACTTGATGTCGTCCATCGCGAAGACGTTGGTCGGGTCCGTCATCGCAATCGTCAGGGTGGCGCCCGACCGGCTGAGCGGGACGATCTGGTACTTGTGCGCGGTGTCGGCCGGGATGAGCTTCACGACCGCCGCGTCGATGTCGAACTGGGCGAGATTGATGGAGGGGACGCCGGTACTGCTTGCTGAGAAGGGCGGTGATTTCCTCGTCCTTCACGAAGCCCATTTTGACCAGGTTGTAGCCGAGCTTACCCCCGCCGGCCTTTTGATTGTTCAAGGCCTGCTGCAGCTGATCAGGGGTGATGCGTTTCTCCTTTAGGAGGAGCTCGCCAATGCGGACAGGCATGTAAGATGTTCACCAACACTAAGCGGTATGACATTTTTTGTCCCTTTGTGACCTAAAATGTCAGTCTGAGCGCGACACCCCAGCCGTTTCGCGCCTCGTCGTCCCCGCGGGTAAGCTGAGCGTCCGCGAAAATTCCGGACCGGAATGCCACGCTGGCCCCGATGCTGGCCGACATCCGGGTTTCCCCGACGGTGTTGATCCCGACACCGCCCCTTACCCCGACCGTCCGATTCAACAGCAACGCCTCCGCCCCGGTCGCCAGGTGGCGGGCGATCCCGAACGCCGTCGACGTCGTCGTGAGGTCCGCATCGACGGCAGCCGTCACTTCCGCGCTGCTGGCCGACCCGGCTTTGAACGAAAAGCCCGTGCGCGCCTGATACGGCAGCTCGAACAGCTCGACACCATCGAAGAACTCCGGCGTCCTGAGATTCTTGACCGCCAGGCCGACGCGCGCGCCGCCGAACATCGCCATGACCCCCATATCGAGGTCGGCCTCGTTGTCGTCGAGGGCGCGCACGAGTTTCACCGTGGACGCGACGACCAGATGGGCCCCGATCGACTGCCCCACCGTCGCGCCAAATTGACTGAGAACCCCGTCATCTTCTCGGTTCGCGGGCGGCATTCCTGTAGGGCCGGCAGGCCGCATTCTATTGAGCGCTAAGCGGTAATAGCTCAGGCCCAGCGAGGGGACCGTGAGGGCGAACGCCCTGGCGCGCGTGCTGGAGGGGTCCTCGACCCTGTCGAATTCGATGATGGCGTTGAAGAGCCCGCCGCCCGGCAGCCCGGCAGGGTTCCACCAGGTCGCGGTCGCGTCGTCGGCCACGGCCACGAAGGCGCCGCTCAGGCCCTGGGCCCGGATGCCTATGCTTTCGTAGATCTGCGCGGTTGCAGCCTGCGGCGTCAACACAAGGGACACGAAGGACACTAAGGACACAAAGAACGCGAAAGACACCTGAGACGAAAACGTACGAGGTTTTCCCATATTGCCCATTGTGTCCTTAGTGTCCTTTGTGGTGGAAAAAACGACGAAACGTGGAAAAGAGGCTGAGAGGGAGCGCTCTTAGTCGACCAGGACCGCGGCGGCCACAACGGTGGTCCATAGCCCCTTCTTGTCGCCTACCGCAGTTTGCGTGACGTTCTGCGTGCGGACGATCTGCTTGGACAAGCGGTAGACCTCCTTTTTCTCGTCCCAGCTCTTGTCCGGATCGAACTCGAGGCCCAGCGTCGTCGCCAGCATCTCGGCGGCGAGCTCTTCGGCGTAGTCGCCGGCGATATCCTCGCTCTCGCCGAAGCTGTGGTGTTCGGACAGGTACCCGTAGACGTCGCGGTCGCGCGGAATGGCCACGCCGACTGTTGCCGCAATCAGCCGATGGGGCTCGCGGGTTGCCGCCTCGGACATCACCACGAAGGTCACCTGCCCCGGTTCGAGGCGCTTCATCCCCTGGCCGCGGGACAGAATCCTGCAGTTGGGCGGGAAAATACTCGACACGCGGACCAAGTTGCAGGCCGCGATGCCGGCCGAACGGAGCGCCAGCTCGAAGGACGTCAGCTTTTCGCGGTGTTTACCGACACCCTTGGTCAGGAACATTTCCTTGGGGACGAATCCGAGCACGTCAGCTCCTTGGTTTTCCGCGGGGAAGTGCATGGTAAACAGCAGGTTTCCACGTGTCAACACTGCGAAAAGGGATCGGGAGTCTTTTCCGCTCCTCGCGCGACCCGATAAGACTCCCGACCCCTTTTCGGCGGGATGCAGCAAGGCGCGAAGGTGTTGTACGCTTCTCTCAGCCCGGAACATCCGAATCTCAGCCAGCGTCTATTAGGAGGACCCTGCGCCCATGCTCGAGACGCTCTCGCCGTCAATGGCTCCCCCTGCGCGGGGACTTGCGGCGCGCGTCGTCGGCGTGCTGACTTCCCCCCGCGCGACGTATGCCGACATCGCGGCCCGCCCGCGCTGGCTGGGCGTCATGCTGGTGGTCATGGTCGCCACGATTCTTCCGATCATGTGGCTGCTTCAGACCGAGGTAGGCCGGCGTGCCGGCCTCGACATGCAATTGCAGACGCTCGAGTCGTTCGGCCGGCCGGTTAGCGACGAGCAATACCGGCAGATGGAGCGGATGGCCCCCTATGCGGGTACTTCACGGCCGCCAGTCAGATGGTGGCGCTTCCCCTGGTCACGCTCGTGGTCGCCGGAATCGTGTTCGCGATCTTCAACGGCGGCCTCGGCGCCGACGCGACGTTCCGGCAGGTGTTCGCCGTCGTGGCGTTCTCGGGGGTGGTGACGGGGCTCCGGACGCTGTTTTCGACGCCGCTCAACTACGCGCGCGAGTCGTTGTCGAACCCGACCAGCCTGGCTGCCGCGCTGCCGTTCTTCTTCGCAGACAACACGTTCGGAGCCAGACTGCTCGGTTCGATCGACTTGTTCATCATCTGGTGGGTCGTGAGCCTCGCGATCGGGCTCGGCGTTCTGTACAAGCGCCGCACCGCCCCAATCGCGACGACGATGCTCATCGTGTACGGGGCGATAGCGTTGACGATCGCGGCCGTCAGGTCGGTACTGGCAGGAGATTAGATGACACGCAAGAACGTATTGATCACTCTGGCGATCGTGCTCATCGGCGCGGGCGTCGTGGCGGCCAATCTCTACTATCGGCGCACCACCGGGATCACGGTCACGACCGACGTCATCAGAACCCGCGACCTCGAAGCGATCGTGTCCGCCTCGGGGAAGATTCAACCGAAGCGCCTGGTGAACATCAGCGCCGACACGCCGGGGCGGGTCGTCGACCTGGCAGTCAACGAGGGCGACCGCGTCAAACAGGGCCAGTTCCTGCTCCAGATCGATCCACGGTCGCTGCGCACGCGGGTCGACAGCGGCACCGCGTCGTTCCAAACCGCCCAGATGCTGCTGGATCAGATGAGGCAGGCGATCGAGACGGCTCGCGTGCAGGTCCAGCAGGCGCGACAGACGCTGACGCGCCAGCAGGATCTCTGGAGCAAGCAGCTCACGACGCGCGAAGCGCTCGAGAAGGCCACCAACGACGTGACGGCGGCCGAATCGGCGCTTCAGGAGCGTGAACACGCCGCCGAGGCGCAGGCGAGCCGGATCGAACAGGAGCGGGCGGGCCTCGAGAACGCCCGGTACGACCTGAGCAAGGTCCGCATCGAATCGCCGATCGAGGGCATCGTCACGCGCCGCAACATTCAGGAAGGCGAAACGGCGGTGGTCGGCACGATGAACAACGCCGGCACGGTGCTGCTGACGCTCGCGGACATGTCGGTGATTCAGGCCGAAGTCGAGGTGGACGAAACCAACATCCCAACCGTCCAGTTCGGGCAGAAGGCGACGATCACGATTGACGCCCTTCCCGACCGGTCCTTCGCCGGACACGTCACCGAGATCGGGAACAGCCCGATTCAGGCGGCTACCGGGGCCGGCAATACCACGCAGGCGACGAACTTCAAGGTCGTGGTGGTGCTCGACGAGGAGGTGCCCGACGTCCGGCCAGGCTTCACCGCCACGGCCGACATCGTCACGGCGACGCGCAAGCAGGTCGTCGCGGTGCCCATTCCCGCGGTGGCCGTGCGCGAGCTGATTTACGACGCCAGCGGCAAGATCGTCAAGGAGCCGCCGAAGGACAAACGGCGCGCGCCGGTGGAGACGCCGGCTGTGATCGTGGAGCTTCAGCCCGGCCAGACCCGCAAGGAAACCGAGGGCGTTTTCGTCCTGCGCAGCGGACGCGCCGAGTTCGTGCCGATCACGGTCGGCATCGCCGGCGACAGGTTTTTCGAGGTGCTGTCGGGGCTCAAGGACGGAGATCAGGTGATCACCGGCCCTTACAACTCGGTGCGCGGCATGGCCGACGGGGATGAGGTGAAGGTGGAGGAGCCGGAGACAGGGCAGGTAAGGCGGGAGCGGCTGGACCAAGCAGGAGCGCCTGCGGCCACTCCGAGCCGAGGCCAAGCGCAGCCGAGGTGAGGAGTCAGCGTCAGTTCGCGCCGGGGGTGGGCCCCCGGCGCCAGTGCAATATGAACAAGTTCCTCGACTCCACGATGATCGCGCTCGAGGCGATTTGGGCGGCCAAGCTGCGATCGTTCATGACCGTGCTTGGCAACATCGTGGCGGTGACGTCCATCATCGCCGTCGTATCGCTCATTCAGGGACTGAACGCGTCCGTGAAAGAGGCGATCGTCAGCCAGGCGGGTGCCGATTCGTTCAACATCCAGCAGTACCCGGTCACCAGGAGCGACGACGAGTTCGAGGAGGTCCGATCGAACCCGCGGATCTCGATGCAGGACGCGCGCGCGATTCGGCGGTACAACAGTCCACTCATCGACGCCATCATGGCGGATGCCAACGGCCAGGGCCGCGTCACGTATCGCGACCGATCAATCGCGAACGTCCAGGTTACTGGCGTGACGTCAGAGTACACGCAGCTTTTCGGGCTTCGACGCCGAACGCGGGCGCCTGATGACGCCGACCGAAGTGGAAACGGCGCGGCCGGTCACGGTGATCGGCTGGCAGACGGCGGATCGGCTTTTCGGCACCGAGATCGATCCGCTCGAGAAAACCATCCAGATTGAAGGGACCCACTTCCGCGTCGTCGGCGTAAGCCCGAAGAAGGGGTCGATTCTCGGACGCTCGCAGGACGAATTCGCCCACATCCCGCTCGGCCAGCACCAGATGCTGTTCGGATCGCGCCGGAACCTCGCGCTGACCGTGAAGCCTCGCGATCTCACGCGGATTCCCGAGGCGATAGACGACGCGACGATCGCGCTGCGGAGCGCGCGGGGCCTCAAGCCGAGGCAACGGGACAACTTCGGGATGTTCACGTCCGACACGATCCTGGAGATCTATCACGCGGCTACCAACGGCATTTTCGCGGTGCTCGTCGGCGTCGTGGCGCTCTCGCTCGTCGTCGGCGGTATCGTGATCATGAACATCATGCTGATGGTGGTGACCGAGCGGACGCGCGAGATCGGGCTGCGCAAGGCGCTCGGTGCGCGGCGGGCCGATATCATGGCGCAGATGCTGAGCGAATCGGTCGTCCTGTCGGTCTTCGGCGGCGTCATCGGCACCATTTTCGGAGCGGCGATCGCGAACGTCGTGGCCAGGTTCACGCCGATTCCGGCCGACCTCGAGCCGTGGTCAATCGCCCTCGGCATCGGCATCACCGCGCTCGTCGGGCTGTTCTTTGGCCTCTATCCAGCGATGCAGGCGGCGAAGCTCGACCCGATCGAGGCCCTACGGCGTGAGTAGCGCAACGATCAACGCAGAGACCGCTGAGCGCGCTGAGAAAGGCTTATCTGCGGTTTCTGCGGGTTCTGCGTTTGCCGTCTTGGAGAGGGATAGACCAGGGATCCGATGGCCATAAGAGCGGCGCTCGTCAAAGAAGTCGTCGGCATGGCGTTCGAGACGGTTCGCGCCAACAAGATGCGGTCGGGATTGACCGTTCTCGGGGTCGTGATCGGCATCACCTCGATTGTCGGGATGACCTCGCTCATCCGCGGCTTCGATCAGTCGCTGCGTGACATGATCGGCGCGATCGGTCCGAATACGATTTTCGTTCAGCGCTTCGGCGTCAGCAGCTTCGCGAACGGCGCCGAGCTGACCGAGCTGCTGAAACGGCCCAGTCTGTCGCTTTCCGATGCGCGCGCGCTCGAGGAGCAGGGGACGACGCTCGAGTACATCGACCTGGAGCTCGGGGCCGGCCCGGGGCCCGTCACCCAGCAGCGCGTCTTCTATCGCGACCTCAAGACCAAGCCTCTGGTCGTCTTCGGCACGTCCGAGCACTTCGCCGCCGGCACGCGCATTCCGATTCTGGCCGGCCGCTACTTCAACGGCACCGAGCTGCAGTATCGCCGGAACGTCGTCGTCCTCGGCAACACTCCGTACAAGCTGCTGTTCGAGCCGAACGGCGTCGATCCGATCGGCAAACTCGTGCGCGTCGGCAACCAGCGATTCGAAGTCGTCGGCGTGTTCGACGCGCGGCCATCCGCAGGCGGATTCAGCCTCGGCCAGGACGATTTCGTGGTCATCCCGCACACTGCGTACCAGCGGATCTTCGGGCTGCGCGTCGACAGCGTCGGAAGGGGAGGGCGCCCGGTAGGGACGATGACCAACGTGCAGATCTCGGTTCTGCCCCGCGAAGGCGTCAACCAGAAGGATGCGATCGCGGAGGTCCAGCGGATTATGCGAATCCGCCACGGCCTGAAGCTCGACGAGCCCGACGACTTCGACATCACCACGCAGGATCAATTTCTGCAGTTGTGGGACACGATCAGCCAGGGGACATTCTTCGCGCTGGTCGTGATCTCGTCGATCGCCCTGATGGTCGGCGGCATCGGCGTCATGGCGATCATGTCGATCTCGGTGACCGAGCGGACCCGCGAAATCGGCGTCAGAAAGGCGCTGGGGGCGCGGCGCGCCGAGATTCTGTTCCAGTTCCTGCTGGAAGCGGCCTTCCTCACCTCAGTGGGAGGGCTGTTGGGGATTGCGCTCGGCGCCTCGATCGGCTGGGCCGTCCATTTGATCTCGGGCTTCCCCATCTCCCTGCCGTGGTGGTCTTTCGCGCTTGGCCTCGGCTTCTCCGCCGCCGTCGGCATCTTCTTCGGTATGTATCCGGCCGTCAAAGCCTCCCGCCTCGATCCCATCGAAGCCCTGCGCTACGAATAAAACTTTTCGTGTCTTCGCGCCTTCGTGGTTGCATTTGCCTTTTACGCTCTTGCAGCGTGTCGCATGCGCCGCATATGATGCGCTAAATATCTGGTTATTTGACCAAATTCGAGGGAACCCCTTTATGAAGGTCTACGACGCCGCCAGCATCAGAAACGTCGCGATCGCGGGGCATAGCGGCTCAGGAAAAACGCAACTCGTCTCCGCCGCTCTCTACGACTCCGGCATGATCAACCGCTTCGGGAAGGTGGATGACGGCACCACCATCACGGATTACGACGAAGAGGAAGTCGCGCGGAAGCATACGCTGGCGTCCAGCCTCGCCTATGCCGAATGGAACAAGAACAAGATCAACCTGATCGACACGCCGGGCGTGGGCAACTTCCTCGCCGACTCCCTCGCCGCGCTGCACGTGGCCGATGCCGTCGCGGTGGTGGTCGACGGCGTCTCCGGCCCGATGGTGCAGACCGAAAAGGTCTGGGCGGCGAGCGACGAGCTCGGTCTCCCGCGCCTGGTCGTGATCAACCGGCTCGACCGCGAGCGCTCCAGCCTTTCCCGGTCGCTCGATTCGCTGCGCGAGGTCTGCAACCGTACGATCATCCCGATTCAGCTGCCGATCGGCGACGAGCGATCCTTCAAAGGCATCGTCGATCTCGTGACGAAGAAGGCCTTCATCTTCCAGACTGACGACAGCGGCAAGTTCACCGAAGGTGCGATTCCCGCCGACATGGCCGATGCCGCCGGCAAGGCCCGGGAGGCGCTCATCGAGATGGTCGCGGAAGTCGACGAGAAGCTGATGGAGAAGTTCTTCGAGGCCGGTACGCTCACCGACGAAGAGCTGGTCGCGGGGCTTCGCAGCGCGACGATGGCCGCAAAAGTCTTTCCCCTGGTCTGCACGTCGGCGACGCTGAACATCGGCGTTCCGCAACTACTCGACGCGATGCTCGCCTACCTGCCCTCGCCCGTCGAGCGGCCGTTCAAGGGACAGGACAAGTCTGGCGCTGAAATGGCGCGCGAGGCCGACGAGAAGAAACCCGCGGCCGCGTTCGTGTGGAAGACCATCGCAGACCCCTTTGCGGGCCGGGTCACGCTGTTCCGCGTCGTGTCCGGATCGCTCAGGGCCGATTCGACGGTACACAACAAGACCCGGGACGTGCCCGAGCGCCTCGGCCATCTGGAACTGCTGCAAGGCAAGACGCAGACCGCGGTACCGGAAATCAAGGCCGGCGACCTCGGAGCCGTGGCGAAGCTCAAGGACACGCTCACCAGCGACACGATCGGTGACAAGTCCGATCCAATCGCCTTTCCCACGATCAAATTTCCCGAGCCGCTTCTGTCGTACGCGATCGAGCCGAAGACCCGTGGCGACGAGGACAAGATCAGCACCTCGATGCACCGGCTCGAGGAAGAGGATCCATCCATCCGCTACAGCCGCGACCCGCAGACCAAGGAGCTGCTGCTGTCCGGCCAGGGCCAGCTGCACATCGAGGTAACGGTCGCGAAGCTGAAGCGGCGCTTCGGCGTCGACGTCCTGCTCAAGCCGCCGCGAATTCCCTATCGCGAGACGATCAAGGGGTCCACCGAGGCGCACGGCCGGCACAAGAAGCAGACCGGCGGCCACGGGCAATTCGGCGACTGCAAGATCAGGGTCGAGCCGCTCCCCCGCGGCAGCGACTTCGAGTTCGTGGACGACATTTTCGGCGGCTCGATTCCGCGCCAGTTCGTCCCGGCCGTCGAGAAGGGCATCCAGGACGCGCGGACGCGTGGATATCTCGCGGGGTACCCGATGGTCGATTTCCGCGTGACGGTGTTCGACGGGTCGTACCACGACGTCGACTCGAACGAGCTGTCGTTCAAGCTGGCCGGCTCGCTGGCCTTCAAGGACGCGATGACCCGCGCGCGGCCGACGATCCTCGAGCCGATCATGAACGTCGAGGTCTACGCGCCGTCGGATTTCGCCGGCGACCTGATGGGCGACCTGAACGGCCGGCGCGGCCGCATCGCCGGCATGGACACCCGCGGCGTGACGACGATCATCAAGGCGCAGGTGCCGATGTCCGAGATGCTGACCTACGAGCAGCACCTGACGTCGGCAACCGGCGGACGCGGCTCCTACCACATGGAGTACTCGCACTACGACGAGGTGCCGGCGCACCAGCAGACCAAGATCATCGCCGCGGCGAAGGCAGAGCGCGCCGGCGTCGAGGTGGAGGAAGTCTAGGGCAACTCGAATTGCTGATTGCTGATTGTTGATTGCTTGGGTGGGTGATTGACGGCTGAACCCGGGGCTACCCTCAGGCGCCAGAGCATGGCTCTATTGAATCGTACCCGTGCGAGCGTGCTTCTTGCGGCAGTGATCCTGATAGTGGCGTGGGACCACTCCGTTCGGCCCGCTCTGGCGCAGGAACCCTCAACACGAGCTGCCTTCCTGAAGTTGATCGACCGGCCCCGAGTGCCCCTCGCGGCGGAGGTTTCGGCCTTGCCACCAGAAGGCCGATTCGCGCGCGAGCACTTCACCTTCACCACAGAAACCGGCGCGCGCGTGCCCGGTCTCGCCGTGAGGCTCGCCAAGAGCGCGGGCCGCCGGCCGGCGGTGATGGTCCTGCACGGCACGGGCGACAGCAAGGAAGGGATGGTGCCGCTGCTCGAAGCGGTCGCCGATCGGGGCTTCCTCGCCGTCGCGATCGACGGCCGGCACCACGGCGAGCGCGCGGTCGGGTCGAACGATTACGTCCGGGCCATCCTCCGGGCCTACCGCACCAGCGATGGATATCCGTTTCTGTACGACACGGTATGGGACGCCATGCGCCTCGTCGACTATCTCCAGTCGCGGGCCGACGTTGATGGCACGCGCATCGGGATGATCGGGATCTCCAAGGGCGGCATGGAAACCTACCTGGCGGCTGCCGCCGACCCGCGAATCGCCGTGGCGGTGCCGGCCATCGGCGTGCAGAGCTTCCGCTGGGCTCTGGAGCATGACGCCTGGCAACCCCGGGTCGAAACCATCCTGGGCGCCGTCGCCGGCGCGGCACGCGACAGCCTCACACCTCTCGACGCGGAGTTCGTGCAGCACTTCTACGACCGCGTCGTACCGGGCATCTATGAAGTGTTTGACGGCCCGGCCATGCTGCCGCTCATCGCCCCGCGCCCGCTGCTCGTCGTCATCGGAGACTCGGATGCGCTCACGCCGCTCGCTGGCGTCCAGGAAGCCGCGGCTGCCGCCGAACGTGCGTATCGAAGCGCAGGCGCCCCAGAGAAGTTCCGGTTGCTGGTACAGCCGGACACGGGGCATGAATTTACCGCTGAAGCGCAGCGGACCGCACTCGACTGGATGGTCAAGTGGTTGAAGCCCTGAGCCGCAGGTCTAAAGACCTGCACTACTCCAGCGGTAGTCGTTGCGCAGGACTTTAGTCCTGCCCGGACTCGCGGAAGCGGACCCCAAGGACGAAGACCATCATCACGAGCAGGATGATCGGTTTGACCGGAGGGAAAGGAAGAACGGTGAAGTGCGCGATCAGGGCGCCGATCATCGTCAGCGCCAGCAGCGCGGCGCCGGCGGCGGCGATGCGCGGCACGAGCAGCAGGACCGCGCCGACGACCTCAATCGTCCCGGTCGCGTACCGGAACCACTGACCCAACCCGACCGTGGCGAACAGCTGCACCATGCCGGGTGCGTCGCTCAACTTGTCGAGGCCGGTCAGAAAAAACTGCGTGGCGGCCAGGATCTGGAACGCCCACGCCACGTCGGCAACGGCAGGAGCCCTAGCTGCCACCGGCTTTTCTGGGGGTTGTGGCCTTGCGGCCCGCGCCTTTCGCCGGCTTGGTCGACACCTTCGGCGCTGCCTCGGCGTCGTCCTTCTTCCCACGCAACCGCTCTGCCGCCGCACGCAGACGATCGGCCACGCCCTTGGCCTTCGGTTTGGCTCCTTCGGTCGCTTCGCCTTCGGCCTTCGCCTTGGGATCGTACTCGCTGCCGATCAGCTCGACCTGGGCCATTTCGGCGCTGTCGCCCCTCCGAAAGCCAATGCGCAGCAGACGCGTGTAGCCCCCGGGCCGGGCGGCAAACCGCGGCGCAATCGTGTCGAACAGCTTCGTCACGACCTCGCGGTCCTGCACGTCCTGCATGACGAGGCGCCGGGCGGTCAGAACGCGGACAGCACCCGGGCCGGTCGCTCCTGCCTCCCCACCCGCTTCGCCGGCAGCCAGGCCGCGCTTTGCGACGGTGATGATCCGCTCGACGAACGGCCTCAGCTCCTTTGCCTTCGGCACCGTCGTCGTCAGGTGCTCGTGGCGCAGCAGGTTCGTCGCCTGGTTGCGCAGCAGCGCGATGCGGTGCTCGGTGACCCGGCCGAGCTTTCTATGTGCGACTCGATGTCTCATAGGTGTATCTCTGTAAGGGGGAGGAGGATAGAGGTTAGAGGTTAGAGGTTAGAGGTTAGAGGTTAGAGGTTAGAGGTTGGAGGTTGGAGGTCAGAGGTTGGAGGGCTAGGGCGGAAACGCCCGCCGTGCATCCCGTCTCTAACCACCAATCTCTAACCCCTATCCCTATCCCCTAATCCCTAACCTCTAATCCCTAACCTCTAACCCCTAACCTCTAACCCCTAACCTCTAAACTCCAACCTCTAACCCCTATTCCTGCGACGCCGTCGCCGCCTGATCGATCTTCATGCCGAGGCTGAGGCCCATCGTGTGCAGAATCTCTTTGATCTCGTTGAGGCTCTTGCGCCCGAAGTTCTTCGTCTTCAGCATTTCGCCTTCGCTCTTCTGCACCAGCTCGCGAATCGTGCGGATGTTCGCGTTCTTGAGGCAGTTGTACGAACGGACCGAGAGCTCGAGCTCCTCGACGCTCTTGTCGAGGTTCTCGTTGCTGACGCCGACGCGAGGCTGATCCGACGAGGCCTCGGCCTGCTGTTCGGCGCCCTCTTCGAGATTGATGAAGATGTTCAGGTGATCGCGGACCAGCTTTGCCGACAGCGACACGGCATCGCGCGGGTTGATCGAACCGTTCGTCCAGACGTCGATCGTCAGCTTGTCGTAGTCCGTTGTCTGCCCGAGCCGCGCGGCTTCGACGAGGTAGTTCACCTTCTTGACCGGCGAGTGCACCGAGTCGATCGGGATCCAGCCGATGCCGAGGTCCTCGTCGAAGTTCTTGTCGGCCGATACGTAGCCGCGGCCGCGCTTCATCCGCATTTCCATGTGGAGCTTGCCGTGGTCGGCAACGGTCGCGATGTGGGCGTCCGGCTCGAGAATCTCGACGTCCCCGTCGGCCTGGATGTCGCGCGCCCGCACCTCGCCGGCCTTGTCGATGCGCAAGGTCAGCGTCTTGGTGTGGTCGACATGGAGCTTCAACGGAATCTGCTTGAGGTTGAGGATGATGTCGGTCGCGTCCTCGACGACGCCGGGAATGGGGGAGAACTCGTGCAGCACGCCGTCGATCTTCACCGCGGTAATCGCCGCCCCCTCGACCGAGGAGAGCAGCACGCGGCGCATCGCGTTGCCGATCGTGGTGCCGAAGCCGCGTTCGAACGGCTGCGCGTAAAACCGGCCGAACCGGTCCGTCAGGGTCTCGCGCTCGAATTCGAGCCGCTTGGGTCGTTGAAAGCCTTTCCAGAGCATCACGTTCTTCCTTTCGCTACGGGCCCGCAGACGGGCCTCCAGACCTGCTAGTGACCGCCGACCTCCCGCCGCAGGTCTGTGTAAGGCTGCGGGCCGGCGGCTGCGTTGGGCTTCAGGCTCCGGGCTTCAGCCCTTCGCGGGCCGAGCGCCAGGCGCCCAGAGTCCAGAGCCTACTTCGAATACAACTCGACGATCAGCTGCTCCTGCACGGGCAGGTTGATCTGGGCGCGCGTCGGCATCGAGACGATGCGCCCGGTGATCGTGTTCGCGTCGAAGGAGAGCCACTCGGGGATGCCGCGCCCCTTCACTTCCTCCATCGCGTGCTCGAGCGTCGGGTTCTTCTGGGTCCTTCCGAGCACGGTGACGATGTCGCCCTGTTTCACCGAGAACGAGGGAATGTCCACCTTCTTACCGTTCACCATGAAGTGGCCATGGCGCACGAGCTGGCGCGCCTGCGGCCGCGAGGTCGCGAGTCCCAGCCGGTAGACGACGTTGTCGAGGCGCCGCTCGAGCAGTTGCAGCAGCGTCTCGCCGGTGATGCCGCGCGTGCGCTCGGCCGAGGCGAAGTAGCCGCGGAACTGATCTTCGAGCACGCCGTAAATGCGCTTCACCTTCTGCTTTTCCCGCAGCTGGATCCCGTAGCCGGCGAGCTTCGCCTTGCGCGTCTTCCCGTGCTGCCCCGGCGGGAAATTGCGCTTCTCGATGGCGCACTTCTCCGTATAGCAGCGCTCCCCCTTGAGGAAAAGCTTCATCCCCTCGCGCCGGCAGAGCCGGCAGACCGGTCCGATATAACGAGCCATCAATACCTCATCGAATTGGGTAATTGGATAATCTGGTAATCGGGTAATTGATTGCTCAATTGCCCAATCAATTACCAAATTACCCGATTACTCGATTACCCGATTTCCCGATCTCATACGCGCCGTCGCTTCGGCGGCCGGCAGCCGTTGTGGGGAATCGGCGTGACGTCGCGAATCGACTTCACCTCGAGGCCCACCGTCTGCAGCGCGCGAATCGCCGACTCGCGGCCGGACCCGGGGCCCTTCACCCGGACGTCGAGCGAGCGCATCCCGACCGTCTTGGCCGCGTTGCCCGCGTTCAGCGCCGCCTGCGTCGCCGCGAAGGGCGTGCCCTTGCGCGAGCCCTTGAAGCCGATGCCGCCCGCGCTCGACCACGCGACGACGTTCCCTTCGGTGTCGGTAATCGTCACCGTCGTGTTGTTGAACGAGGCGTGAATGTGCGCGAGCCCGTGGTGGATCACGCGCTTCTCGCCGCGCTTCTTGAACGTCTTCTTCCGCTTGCCCGCCGCCCCTTCCTTCTTCTCAGGTTTCTCGGGGACGCCGTCCACGGCCGGTTCTGCTTTAGCCATAAATTAGACCGTCTTCTTCTTCGCGATCGCGCCCTTGCGCGGTCCCTTGCGCGTCCGCGCGTTGGTCTTCGTGCGCTGCCCGCGAACGGGCAGGTTGCGCCGGTGGCGCATCCCGCGGTAGCAGCCGATTTCCATCAGCCGCTTGATATTCATCGAGATCTCCTTGCGGAGGTCGCCCTCGACGCCGCCCTGCTCCTCGATCACCCGGCTGATCTTGCGAACATCGTCCTCGGACAGGTCCTTGACGCGGATGTCGGAGCTGACCCCGGCGTCGGCGAGGATCTTGTTCGAGCGCACACGGCCGATGCCGTAGATGTAGGTGAGACCGATCTCCACGCGTTTGGTGCGGGGAAGATCAACGCCAGCAATTCGTGCCATAAATCTGATCCTCGAATCAACCCTGTCGCTGCTTGTGCTTCTGGTTGCTGCAGATCACCCGCACCACCCCGCGGCGGCGGACCACCTTGCACTTGTCGCAAATCCGCTTGACCGACGCTCGCACTTTCATAATTTCTCCACAATCCGCCCCCGCCCGAAGTCGACCGGCGACAACTCGATCCGCACCCGATCGCCGACCAGCAGCCGCACGAAGTTGCGGTCGATGCGATCCGCGATATGCGCCGTGACCAGCTCGCCGCCCTCCAGCTTCACTCGATAAAGCCGGCTCGGCAGCTGCCCGGTGACGGTACCGGTCAGGTCCTGACCCGGACCGGTACTTCTCTCGCCGTCAGAATCCACGGCTCTCCCGCCGTCACCGCGACGGTATGCTCGAAATGCGCCGCCAGGCTCCCGTCCTTCGTCACCGCCGTCCAGCCGTCCGCCAGCACCTTCACCGCCGCCTTGCCGGCATTCACCATCGGCTCGATCGCGAGCACCATGCCCTCGGCCAGCCGCGGCCCGCGGCCCGGCTCGCCGTAGTTGGGCACCTGCGGCTCTTCGTGCATCTTCTCACCGATGCCGTGGCCGACGAACTCCCGCACTACCGAGAAGCCGAACGCCTCGACGTGGCGCTGCACCGCGTGGCCGATGTCCGAAATCCGCGACCCGGGCCGCACGCGCTCGATCGCCTTGAACAGCGACTCTTCGGTTACCCGGAGCAGACGCGCCGCGTCCTCCGACACCAGGCCGACCGGGAGCGTGATCGCGCTGTCGCCGAAGTACCCGTCGAGCGAGGCGCCGACGTCGATCGAAATGATGTCGCCTTCGTTCAGCACCCGCCGGCCCGACGGAATCCCGTGAATCACCTCGTCGTTGATCGACGCGCAGATTGTCGCCGGGTATCCGTGATAACCCTTGAACGCCGGCGTCGCCCCGGCAGCGAGAATCCGCTTCTCCGCCAGCGCATCGAGGTCGGCTGTCGTCGCTCCAGGCGCGACGTGCGCCGCAAGCTCCGTCAGCACGTCGCCGACCAGACGGCCCGCTTCGCGCATCCGCTCCAGCTCGGCGGTCGAGCGGCAGACGATCACGATCGAGCACCCTTCACGGCCACGCCGCTCCATGCCGAGTCGATCGCCGTAACCAGATCCGACGCGACGCGATCGGGCGGCTGCGAGCCGTTCACGGACCGGAACGTCGGCCGGGCGTTGTAATACTCCACCAGCGGCTGCGTCTGGCGCTGGTACACTTTCAAACGCTCGCGCACGACCGCGTTGTCATCGTCATCGCGCTGTACCAGCTTGCCGCCGCATCGCGTGCACTCGGCCACGCTGGCGCCTTCCGCCGCGTGCACCCCGGGATCGAACGCGCCCGCGGTGTGGCTGCACACCTCGCAGACCATGCGCGTCGAAAGGCGACGCACCAGCTCGGCTTCCGGCACGACGATGTCGACGACAATCAACGGGTCCCGATCCTTCATGATCTCGTCGAGCGCGGTCGCCTGCGCGACCGTCCGCGGAAACCCGTCGAGCACGAACCCGTTGAGCGCGTCGCTCTGATCGAGCCGCTCGCGCACGATCCCGATCATCACGTCATCGCTCACCAGTTCGCCGCGCGCCATCGTCGCGTTGGCCTGCCTGCCGATCTCCGTCCCGTTGTGGACCGCTTCCCTGAGGATGTCCCCTGTCGAGATCTTCGGGATCCCGCGCTTCCGGGCGAACTGTTCGGCCTGGGTGCCTTTGCCTGCACCCGGAGGGCCCATCATGATCAGATTGAGAGCCATAAGCGTTGCTAGGCTCTCCGACCACGGATGCGGGTCTTCTTCATGAACCCGTCGTAATGCCGCATGATCAGCTGCGACTCGACCTGCTGCACGGTATCCATGGCCACGCCCACGACGATCAGGAGCGAGGTGCCCCCGAAGAAGAACTGCACGTTCAGACCCTCGGTGATCACCCGGGGGATGTTCGCGTCGAGGAACTCGCCGATGAACGGAATCGGCGCAACCCTGAACCCGCTCATCAGGATGTTCGGCAGCAGCGCCACGAGCGAGAGGTACACGGCCCCTGCCAGGGTGATGCGGGTGAGAATCGTGTCGATGTATTCCGCGGTGCGCTTGCCCGGCCGAATGCCCGGCACGAACCCGCCGTATTTGCGCATGTTCTCCGCGACGTCATCGGGATTGAAGATGATCGCGGTGTAGAAGTAGGTGAAGAAGATGATCCCGGTCACGTACAACAGGTTGTAGAGCGGCATGTTGGGGCCGAGCTGCGTCGTGATCGCGTCCACCCAGGGACGGCCCTGGAAGGCCGACGCGATCGTCGCCGGAAAGGCCAGGATCGACGACGCGAAGATGACCGGAATGACCCCGCCGGTATTGACCTTGAGCGGAATGTGCGTGCTCGAGCCGCCGTACATCCGCCGGCCGACGACGCGCTTGGCATATTGCACCGTGACGCGCCGGTGCCCGCGCTCCACGAACACGATCGCCGCGATGACGAGCGCCATCAGGATCAGCAGGAACAGGATGCGGATCAGGCCGATCTGGCCCGTGCGCATCTGATCGAACGTCTGGATGACGGCGCGCGGCAGCCCGACGACGATGCCGGCGTAGATGATCAGCGACATGCCGTTGCCGATGCCGCGCTCGGTGATCTGTTCGCCCAGCCACATGATGAAGCAGGTGCCGGTCGTGAGCGTCAGCACGGTCATCAGGCGGAAGCCCCAGCCCGGGTTGTAGACCAGGGGCAGGCCCCCCGCGATGTCGGTCTGCCGCTCGAGAAACACCGCGATCCCGAGCGCCTGGATGACGCTCAGCAGGATCGTGCCGTAGCGGGTGTACTGCGTGATCTTGCGCCGGCCGAGCTCGCCTTCGTTCTTGATCTTCTCGAGGTACGGCCACACAACCGTCAGGAGCTGCAGGATGATCGACGCGCTGATGTAGGGCATGATGCCCAGCGCGAAAATCGTCACGTTCGCCAGGTTCCCGCCGGTGAACATGTCGTACAGCCCGAACATGGTGTTCGCGGTCTGACGCGCGAGCTCGTCGAGTGCTGCCGCGTTGATGCCCGGCGTCGGGATCCACCCGCCCAGGCGGAACACGGCCAGCATCCCCAGCGTGAACAGCACGCGGTTCCGGAGATCCGAGATGGTGAAGATGTTTTTCAGGCTATCCATAACGTGACCATGAATCTGGTAATCGGGTAATCGAGTAATCGGGTAATTACTCGATTACCCGATTATCCAATTACCCGATTCCCAACACCTCTGTCGTGCCGCCGGCCGCCGCGATCTTCTCCGCCGCCTTGCCGCTGAACCTGTGCGCACGGACTGTCAGCGCCTTCCCCACCTCTCCCCGCCCGAGCACCTTCAACTGTTGCCGCGCGCTCGACATCAGGCCGCGCTCGAGCAGGAGCTCCGGCGTGACGACCGCGCCCGCGTCGAACCTGGCGGCCAGCGTGTCGAGGTTGACGACCTCGTATTCCACCCGGAACGGATTGTGAAATCCGCGCTTCGGAACCCGGCGGTGCAGCGGCATCTGGCCGCCTTCGAAGCCCCGCTTGAACTTGAAGCCCGATCGCGATTTCGCGCCTTTGTGCCCGCGCCCGGCGGTCTTCCCGTTACCGGAACCCTGGCCGCGGCCGATGCGCTTCTTCGCGTGTTTCATCCCACGCGGTGGTTTCAGATCGCTCAATGACATGACTGAATCCTTGAATCTGGTTATCTGGTCATCTGGTTATCTGGTCATTGATTGGGCAATCGAACAATCAATAACCAAATAGCCAGATGACCAGATGACCAAATTTACCCCTCACCTATTCGACCGTTACCAAGTGCCGCACCTTGTGGATCATGCCGCGTGTTTCCGGCGTGTCCTTCAGCTCCACCGAGTGACGGATGCGGCGCAAGCCGAGGCTGCGAACGACCGTCGCCTGCTTGCGATCGAAGCCCACCGGGCTGATCCTCAGCGTCACCTTCACGGTGGCGCCTTTTGTGTCTGTTCTCTGATTCGCCATCTGTTCCCTGCAGGCCCTCACCAGCAGGTCTAAAGACCTGCGCTACTTCACTCCTAGGCCGTCTGGCGAACGAGATCTCCCACGTCCTTGCCGCGCAGGCGCGCGAGCAGCCCCGGGTCCTTGAGCGTGTCGAGCCCGGCGATCGTCGCGCGCACGACGTTGTGCGGGTTGGCCGATCCAAGCGACTTCGTCATGATGTTCGCAATCCCGGCCGCCTCGACGACCGCCCGCACCGCTGCTCCCGCGATGATGCCCGTGCCATCAGGCGCCGGCTTGAGGAGCACGCTTCCCGCGCCGAAGTTCCCGACGATCGGATGCGGAATCGTGGTGCCCTGGATCGGGACGCGAATCAGGTTCTTCTTGGCCGCCTCGATGCCCTTCTTGATCGCCGAGGGCACTTCCTTCGCTTTGCCGACGCCGAAGCCGACCACGCCGTGGCCGTCGCCGACGACGACCAGCGCGCTGAAGCTGAGGTTCTTGCCGCCCTTGACGACCTTGGTCACGCGGTTGATCGAGACGACCGTGTCCTTGATGTCGAGCTGCGATGGATCGATGCGCTCTCTGGTTCTCATGAATGTCCCTTGCCCCGGCTAGAACTCCAACCCGGCTTTCCGCGCGGCGTCCGCCACGGCGCGAATGCGGCCGTGATACAGGAACCCACTGCGGTCGAACACGACGCGCTTGATGCCTTTTTCGATCGACCGCTCGGCGATCGCCTTGCCCACGGCCTCGGCGCCCTTGACGTTGCCGCCCCGCTCGCCCTTGCCGAGCGCGCCCTTGAGGCCCGCGTCGACGGTCGACGCCGACACCAGCGTGACGCCGGTCAGGTCGTCGATCACCTGGGCGTAGATGTGCGTCACGCTGCGGAACACGCTCAGGCGCGGGCGTTCCTTCGAACCGGCTATCCGCTTCCGCTGCCGCAGCTGGATACGGACGCGGCGATCGTCCTTTGTCTTGATCTTCATCGTTTTTCCACTGGCGCCGGGGCCCCACCCCCGGCGCGAACTGACGCTGATGCCTCGCCTCGGCTTTGCTTGGCCTCGGCTCGGCATGGCCGCAGGCGCTCTGGTCTCAAGCCTAGAGCCTAGAGCCTGAAGCCTATTTTGCTCCGGTCTTTCCGGCCTTCTTCTTCAGCACTTCACCGGTGTAGCGGACGCCCTTCTGCTTGTAGGGATCCGGCTTCCGGAAACGCCGGATGTTTGCCGCGATCTGCCCGACCAGCTGGCGATCCACGCCGGTCACGGTGATGTGTGTCTGCTTCTCGATCGTGATGTCGATCCCTGTCGGGATGTCGAGGACGACCGGATGCGAATAACCGAGCGCGAAGACGACCTGCTTGCCCTTGACCTCGGCGCGGTACCCCACGCCGACGATGTCGAGCTCGCGCTTGTAGCCGTCGGTGACGCCGGTGACCGCGTTCGCCACCAGGCTGCGCGCCAGGCCGTGGAACTTCGCCAGCGCCGGATCGTCGGTCGACCGCTTGGCGACGAGCACCCCGTCGGTGAGCTCGAAGTTGATCCCCGAAGGGAAGCCCTGCCGCATCTTGCCCTTTGGTCCCTGGACTTCGACCGCGTCGCCGACCACCTTGACGGTGACGCCTTTGGGCAGCGTGATGGGTTTTTTACCGATTCGAGACATCTTCTGAATCCTTGTCGGCTTCGGGCTCCGGGCTTTGGCCTTTGGGCCTGGCCAGAGACCGGAGTCAAGAGCCTGGAGCCCTACCAGATATTACAGAGCACTTCGCCGCCAACGCCGGCCTTCACCGCCGCACGGCCCGTCATCACCCCACGCGAGGTCGTGAGGATGCTGGTGCCGAGGCCCGCCAGCACGTCCGGCACGTCGTCGCGGCCGAAGTAGACGCGGCGGCCCGGCCGGCTGATGCGCTGGACACCCGTGATCAGACGCTCGCCATGCGGCCCGTATTTCAGGAAGAGCCGCAGCGTCCTGACGGGCGCCGTCGTCTTGACGGCGGTGTCGTCGACGATCTTGTAGCCCTGAATGTAGCCTTCGTCCTGAAGGATCCGGGCGATTTCCGCCTTCAACCGCGAAGCGGGCATATCGACCCGCGTCTGCTTGGCGGTCACCGCATTGCGGATCCGCGTGAGCATGTCTGCGATAGGGTCTGTCATATCTCCAACCTTCTACCAGCTACTCTTCGTCACTCCCGTGACGTCTCCCTCGAGAGCCGCCTTCCGGAAGCACAGACGGCACAGGGCAAACTTCCTCATGTAGGCGCGCGGGCGTCCGCAGAGGTGACAACGGTTGCGCAGCCGAATCTTGAACTTCGGCTTCTTGTGCTCTTTGGCGATCTTTGCGGTTGTGGCCATATCGTTTTGTCTCGGCTTTGGGCTCCTGGCTTTGGGCGTCAGGCCTTAGCCGAAGCCCGGAGTCCAGAGCCGAGCCCATGTGCGTCAGCTCTGTCTAAAAGGCATCCCGATGAACTGCAACAGCTTCTTCGCCTCTTCGTCGGTTTTCGCGGTCGTGACGACGGACACGTTCATGCCCCGCGCCTTGTCGACCTTCATGTAGTCGATCTCGGGAAACAGCAGCTGGTCGCGAAGGCCCAGCGTGTAGTTGCCGCGGCCGTCGAAGCCCTTCGGCGACACGCCCTTGAAGTCGCGAACGCGCGGCAGCGCGATGTTCATCAGCCGATCGAGGAACTCCCACATCCGCTCGCCGCGCAGCGTGACCATGGTCGCGATCGGCTGGCCCTTGCGCACCTTGAACTGCGCGATCGATTTCTTCGCGCGGCGCGTGACCGGTTTCTGGCCGGTGATGCGCGCCAGCTCGTCGGCGCCCGTGTCGATCAACTTCGCATTCGCGGTCGCCTCGCCGAGGCCCATGTTGACGACCACCTTCTCGACCTTCGGCACGGCCATCACGTTCTTGTAGCCGAACTCCTTCTGGAGCGCCGGAACGACGTCCTTCTGGTATTTCTCTTTGAGCCGGGTCATTTGTCGACCACTCCCTCGCACTTGCGGCAGATGCGCACCTTGCGGCCGTCACCGAGGAGCTTGTGGCCGATGCGCGTCTGCACGCCGCACTCCGGACAGACGAGCTGCACGTTCGAGGCGTGCATCGGCGCTTCGCGCGCGACGATGCCGCCCTTGACCTGCTTGCCGGGGTTCGGCTTCGTGTGCCGCTTGATCAGGTTGACGCCTTCGACGATCAGCCGGTTGCGCTCCGGAAACACCTTCAGCACCCGTCCGCGCTTGCCGCGGTCCTTCCCGGTGATGACGAGCACGCTGTCATTCTTGCGAATCGGGGTAGCTAGACTACTCATGGGCCTACAACACCTCCGGCGCCAGCGAGACGATCTTCATGAAGCGCCGCTCGCGCAGCTCGCGCGCCACCGGGCCGAACACGCGCGTGCCGATCGGCTCGTTGTTGTCGTTGATCAGGACCGCGGCGTTGCGATCGAACCGGATGTAGCTGCCGTCCCGGCGGCGCTGCTCCTTCACGGTTCGCACGATGACCGCCTTCACGACCTGGCCCTTCTTGACGGTACCTTCCGGCGTCGCTTCCTTCACCGACGCCGTGACGATGTCGCCCAGCCTGGCGTAGCGGCCGGTCGAGCCGCCAAGCGGGTTGATGACGGCGATCTTGCGCGCGCCGGAGTTGTCGGCCACGTCGAGGATCGATCGCATCTGAATCATGGCTTATACTCCAGCCGCCTTGCGGACCACGCGGACGAGCGCCCAGCGTTTCCGCCGGCTCATCGGGCGCGTTTCGACGATCGCGACGGTGTCGCCGATGCCGGCGTCGCCCTTCTCGTCGTGCACCATGAACGTCGAGGTCCGGCGCATCGTCTTGCCGTAGAGCCCGTCGCGGACCTGCCACTCGACCGCCACGACGATGCTCTTCTGCATCTTGTTGCTGAGCACGACGCCGACTTTTTCTGCTTTCTCAGACATTTTTTTTACCGGCGCTATTGCGCCTGCGGCTGTTTCTGTTTCAAGAACGTCTTGATGCGCGCGAGATCGCGCCGGACGGTGCGCAGCCGGTCGGGCGCCTCGAGCTGGCCCATCGACTGCTGAATCCGCATCCGAAACAGCTGATCGGTGAGATCGCGCTCCCTGACGCCAAGCTCGTCGACGCCGAGGTCGCGCAGTTCCGCGGCCTTCATGAAATCTTCTCCTGCGCGAAGCGCGTGGCGAACTTCGTCCGAATCGGCAGCTTTGCAGCGGCCAGCTTCATCGCCTCCCGCGCGGACTTCTCGGGGACCCCTTCCATCTCGAACATCACCTTGCCGGGGCGCACGACGCAGACCCACGCCTCTGGCGCCCCCTTGCCCTTGCCCATGCGGGTTTCCTGGGGCTTCTTCGTGATCGGCTTGTCGGGAAACACGCGCACCCAGATTTTTCCGCCGCGGGCGATGAACCGCGTCATCGCAACGCGCGCCGCCTCGATCTGACGATCGGTCAGCCAGCAGGGCTCGAGCGCCTTCAGCCCGTACTCGCCGAACGAGACGTCTGACCCGCGCCAGGCCTTTCCCCGCATACGCCCGCGCTGCTGCTTGCGGAACTTGACCTTCTTGGGCATCAACATAACTGAAATCCCTGCATCTGGTAATTGGGTAATCGGGAAATCGGGTAATTGATTGGGAAATTGATCAATCGATTACCCAATTACTCGATTACCCGATTACCCGATTCTCACCGTGCGCCTGCACCCTGTGGCCTGCGCGGTGCCCTTTCCCGATACTCTTCTTCGCGGCCACGCTGCGGCACCAGGCGTTCGCCCTTATAGAGCCACACCTTGATGCCTATCTGGCCGTAGGTCGTGTTCGCTTCGGCGAAGCCGTAATCGATGTCGGCGCGCAGCGTCTGCAGCGGCAGCTGCCCGTGCAGGTACCACTCGGACCGCGCGATTTCGGCCCCGTTCAGCCTGCCCGAGACGCGTACCTTGATGCCGCGCGCCCCGAAGCGCAGCGCGGACTCCACCGCCTTGCGCATCGCGCGGCGGAACGCGACGCGCTTCTCGAGCTGCATCGCGACCGACTCCGCGATCAGCTGGGAATCGAGCTCCGGCTTCTGGATCTCCTGAATATTGATGAACACTTCGCGGCTCGTCTTCTTCTGGATCTCCTGTTTCAGCTTGTCGACTTCCGTCCCCTTGCGGCCGATGATGATCCCGGGACGCGAGGTGTAGATGTCGATCTTCAGCTTGTTGGCCGCGCGCTCGGTCTCGATCTTCGAGACGCCCGCGTGCGCGAAGCGCTTCTTCAGCGTCGAGCGCAGCGCCAGGTCCTCGTGCAACAGCTTCGCGTAGTCGCGGTCCGAGTACCACCGCGACCGCCACGTCTTGTTGAACCCGAGACGAAACCCAAACGGATGAACCTTCTGGCCCACAAATGCTCCTTCGTCAGTCTGCAGTCTGCGGTCGGCAGCCTGCAGTCCCGCATCAATCCTTCGTCTTCGCCTTTGCCTTCGACTGCCCACTGCCGGCTGGCGACTGCCGACTGCCGGCTGCCGGCTGCCGGCTGCGAGCCGGCGACTTTTTCTTGACGACGCGGCGCGCGCGCTTGGGCGCCGCGGCCCCAGCCGTGCCGCCCGCGATCGCGACGATCTTCTCCGGCCGCTCCGAGACCCGCACGGTGAGGTGCGCCGTGCGCTTCAGTACGCGGAACGCGCGCCCCATCGGCGCGGGGCGCACGCGCTTCTGCGCCGGTCCCTGATTCGCGTAACAGGCCGACACGAACAGCCGGTCCACGTCGCCGCTGAACCCGTCCTTGTTCTGCGCGTTCGCGATCGCCGACCGCAGCACCTTGGCGATGTCGGCGGCAATCGACTTGCGCGTGAACTGCAGGGTCGCGAGCGCCTGGTTGACGTCCTTGCCGCGGATGAGCGCAAGAACGAGCCCGGCTTTCTGCGCCGACGTTCGCACGTAGCGCGAGGTCGCGTGGGCTTCGATCATGACGCCGCTCCGGCCGGCTTGGCGCCTCCGCCCGCGCCCGCAGGCGCCGCCCCGCCGGCAGCGCCCGGTGCGCCGCCGACCGTCGCTGCTTTCTCGGCGACGCGGGTCGTGTGGCCCTTGAACAGCCGGGTCGGCGCGAACTCCCCCAGCTTGT
Source organism: uncultured Acidobacteriota bacterium (assembly GCA_963749565.1). Classification (GTDB taxonomy): domain Bacteria; phylum Acidobacteriota; class Vicinamibacteria; order Vicinamibacterales; family CAVVIG01; genus DATLLJ01. Next base: position 148,393 of record CAVVNL010000008.1, read on the forward strand.
GGCCGACCATGTTCTCGGTCACGTACACGGGAATGAACTTCCGGCCGTTGTGCACGGCGAGCGTGTGCCCCACCATCTCGGGGATGACGGTCGACCGCCGCGACCACGTCTTGATGACCTTCTTCTCGGCCCCGCGATTCATCACCTCGATCTTCTCGAGGAGATGCGTGTCGACGAAGGGACCCTTCTTCAGTGAGCGGCCCATCTATTTCTGTCTCCGCTTGACGATGAACTTGTCGGTCGTCTTGCTGTTGCGTGTCTTGTATCCCTTTGTCGGCAGGCCCCACGGGGTCACCGGATGGCGGCCGCCCGACGTCTTGCCTTCGCCGCCGCCGAGCGGGTGATCCACCGGGTTCATGGCGACGCCCCGCACGTGGGGACGCTGGCCCATCCACCGGCTGCGCCCCGCCTTGCCGATCGACACGTTCTCGTGATCGATGTTGCCGACCTGGCCGATCGTCGCGAAGCACTCCATGGCGATCTTGCGAATCTCGCCCGACGGCATCTTCACCGACGCGTACTGGCCTTCCTTGGCCACGACTTGAACGGACGACCCGGCGCTGCGCGCGATCTGCCCGCCCTTGCCCGGCCGGAGCTCGACGTTGTGCACCAGCGTGCCGAGCGGGATGTTCTTCAACGGCAGCGAGTTGCCCGGAAGGATATCGGCCGTCTGACCTGCGACGACCGTATCCCCCACCTTTATCCCGTTCGGCTGGAGGATGTAGCGCTTCTCGCCGTCGGCGTAGGTGAGCAGCGCGATGCGCGACGACCGGTTCGGGTCGTACTCGATCGTCGACACCTTCGCCGGAATGTCGCGCTTGTCACGCTTGAAGTCGATGATCCGGTACATCCGCTTGTGGCCGCCGCCGCGCCACCAGGATGTCAGCTGGCCGGCGTTGTTGCGGCCGCCGGTGCTGTGCAGCGGCTCGACGAGCGGCTTGTGCGGCTCCTGCGTCGTGATCTCGTCGAACACCGCGACGGTTTGGAACCGCGTGCCGGGCGACGTCGGGTTGTATTTGCGAATCGGCATGATTACGCGCCTTCCAGGAATTCGGGCATCTTCGCGTCTTCGCGCAGCTTCACGTATGCCTTCTTCCAGTCGGACCGCCGGCCGGCGTAGCGGCCCTGCCGCTTCACTTTGCCGTGGGCCATGGCCGTCCGGATACTGTCGACCTTCGTGCCGAGAAGCTGCTCGACCGCCCGCTTGATTTCAATCTTGTTCGCGCCAATCGCCACGTGAAACACAATCGTCCGGCCGTCCTCGCGGAGGATGGACGTCTTCTCGGTGATGAGCGGGCGGCGAATCACGTCTGTCAGCTTCATAGCGCGAGCGCCTCCTGCAGCTTCTCGAGGGCGTCCTTCGTCGTGACGACGCGGCCGGCGTTGATGACCTCGCGTGCGGTCAGCCGCGCGCTTGCGACCAGTGAAACGCCCGGAACGTTCCGGAGCGACCGCGACAGCTTGTCGTCGACCGCCACGTCCACCAGCACGGCCTTGCCGTCGACGCCGAGCCGCTTGAGAAGCGCCACGGCCTCCTTCGTCTTGATTGCGGTCGCCGACAGTTCGTCGACCACGACCAGCGCGCCTCCCTGGAGCTTGGCGGCCAGCGCCGCGCGCAGCGCGCCCCGCTCGACCTTCTTCGGCAGCCGGAAATCGTAGCCACGTGGCTGCGGGCCGAACACGGTGCCGCCGTGGCGCCAGTGCGGCGACCTGGTCGAGCCGGCCTGCGCGCGGCCCGTGCCCTTCTGCTTCCACGGCTTCTTGCCGCCGCCGCTGACGAGCCCGCGGCTCTTGGTCGCGTGCGTGCCCTGGCGCTCCGCCGCGTTGGCGTGAACCACCGACTCCCACATCAGGCCGGCGTTCACGCGGCCGCCGAACACGTCGTCGCGGACGTCGACCGCGCCGATTTTCTGGTTTTCGCTGTTGACGATATCAAGCTGCATAACTGCCAACTTTTTTCACTGGCGGCGGGGCCCCACCCCCGCCGCGAACTGACGCTGATGCCTCGCCTCGGATTCCCATGTCCTCGGCTCGGCATGGCCGCAGGCGCTTCTGTCACCAGCGCTCCTGCCCTTCCCGCCCATCCTGCCTATCCCGCCCGACCCGTTTATTTCTTGCCCTTCTTCACCTTTTCGACCTGGGTCACCTTGATCTTCTTCGCGGTCACGGCTTTCCGGATGATGACGTAACTGGTCGGCGCGCCAGGGATGCCCCCCTCGACGATCAGGAGGTGGTTGTCCGGGTCGACACGCAGGACCTTCATGTTGTGAATCGTCACGCGGCCGCCGCCCATCCGTCCCGCCGCCCGCATCCCCTTGATGACGCGCGAGGGAAACGACGAGGCGCCGATCGAACCGGGCGCGCGATGGAACATCGAGCCGTGGGTCGCCGCGCCGCCGGCGAAGTGGTGCCGCTTGACGACGCCCTGGAATCCCTTGCCGCGGCCGGTCCCGATCACATCGACGCGCTCGCCGTTGGCGAAGATGGACACGAGCACCTGGTCGCCGGTTGTCACGCGCATCGCCACCGGGGGCCACTTTCACCTCGCGGCGGACGCGCGTGGCCGGGACGTTCGCTTTCTTGAAGTGGCCGACCGTCGGCTTGTTGGCCTTCGCCGGCGTCTCTTCGACCAGGCCGAGCTGCACGGCGTCGTACCCGTCGGTCTGCGCGTTCTTCGCCTGGACGACGACACACGGCCCCGCCTTGATGACGGTGGCCGGATGGACCGTGCCGTCAGGGTCGAAGACCTGCGTCATGCCGATTTTTCTGCCGATGATTCCAGTAACCATGTCGTGTCTACTTTTTTCCACTGGCGGCGGGGCCCCACCCCCGCCGCGTTCTTACGCTGATGCCTCGCCTCGGATTCGCGCGTCCTCGTCTCGGCATGACCCTGCGGCTGCCGCGCTGGGGCCCCGGCATGGCCGCAGGCGCTTCAGCTTCGGGCTGCAGGCCTGAGCCAGAGCCTGGAGCCCGGAGCCTATTTGTGCTCTTTGCCAAAAGCCTTGATTTCCACGTCGACTCCGGCCGGCAGATCGAGCTTCATCAGCGCGTCCACCGTTTGCGGCGTCGGCTCGAAGATGTCGATCAGCCGCTTGTGCGTCCGGATCTCGAACTGCTCGCGCGATTTCTTGTCCACGTGCGGCGACCGCAGCACGGTCCACTTGTTCTTTGCCGTGGGCAGCGGAATCGGGCCGGCCAGCCGCGCCCCGGTGCGCTTCGCCGTCTCGACGATCTCCGTCGTCGACTGATCGAGCACGCGGTAGTCGTACGCCTTGAGCCGGATGCGGATCTTGTCGCTGAACGCTGTTGTCATAATTGTGATTTCTGTCTGAGGTTTGAGGCTTGGGGACTAGAGGTTGGAAGAACCTCGTCCCGCCGCCCGCCTCTAGCCTCTAACCTCTAACCTCTAGTCCGTCTAACCTCTACTTCCCCTGCATCCGTGCGACCACTTCCTCGCTGACATTCTGCGGCGCCTGCTCGTACCGATCGAAGTGCATCGAGTAGGTCGCGCGCCCCTGCGTGCGCGACCGCAGGTCGGTCGCATAGCCGAACATCTCCGACAGCGGGACGCGGGCCTGAATAATCTGGGTGCCGCCGCGATCTTCCTGCGACTGGATGTGGCCGCGCCGGCTGGCCAGGTTCCCCATCACGTCGCCCATGTATTCCTTGGGGACGACCACCTCGACGCGCATCACGGGTTCGAGCAGCACGGGCCTGGCCTTCTTCGCCGCGTCCTGGAAGGCCATCGAGCCGGCAATCTTGAACGCCATCTCCGAGCTGTCCACGTCGTGATACGAGCCGTCGTACAGCTCAATCCGCACATCGTCGATCGGATAGCCGGCGAGGACACCGCGCGTGAGCGCCTCCTTGATGCCTTCGTCGACCGGCTTGATGAACTCCTTCGGAATCGACCCGCCGGTGGTTTCGTTCTCGAAGATGTAGCCGGAGCCCGGCTCGCCGGGGAAGAGGTGAATCTTCACGTGGCCGTACTGGCCGCGGCCGCCGGTCTGCTTCGCGTACTTCATCTCGCCGTCGGCCGGGCGGGTGAGCGTCTCCTTGTAGGCGACCTGCGGCTTGCCGACGGTCGCCTCGACGCCGAACTCGCGCTTCAGGCGGTCGACGATGATCTCGAGATGCAGCTCGCCCATGCCGGCGATGATCACCTGTCCGGTCTGCGGATCGGTCTGCACGCGGAAGGTCGGATCCTCGGCCATCAGCTTCCCGAGGCCGACGCCGAGCTTCTCCTGATCGGACTTGGTCTTCGGCTCGATCGCGAGCGAGATGACCGGTTTCGGGAAGTCCATCGACTCGAGGACGATCGAGTGCTTTTCGTCGCACAGCGTGTCGCCGGTCGAGACGCTCTTCAGGCCGACGGCGGCGGCGATATCGCCGGCGTAGACCTCCTTGATCTCCTCACGCTTGTTGGCGTGCATCTTGAGGAGGCGGCCGATGCGCTCGGTGCGCTGCTTGGTCGCGTTGTAGACGTTCCCGCCCGCGGTGAGGACGCCTGAGTAGACGCGGAAGAACGTGAGCTGGCCGACGAAGGGGTCGGTCATGATCTTGAACGCCAGCGCGCTGAACGGCGCGTCGTCGGACGCCGGGCGCTCGACGAGGTTCGCGGCGGGGTTCTCCGGGTCGATCTTCTTGTCCGGGTCGATGCCGACGATCGACGGCACGTCGAGCGGCGACGGCAGATAGTCCACGACGGCGTCGAGCAGCGGCTGAACGCCCTTGTTCTTGAAGGCCGAGCCGCAGATGACCGGCACGAAGGCCGCCTCGCCCGTGCCGCGGACCGAGCTGTTCACCCGCTTGCGGAGCGCCGCCTTGATCTCGTCCTCGGTGGGCTCTTCGCCCTTGAGATACTTCTCGAGGATCTTGTCGTCGGCTTCGCTGACCTTCTCGATCAGCTGCTCGCGGTAGCGCTTCGCTTCTTCCAGCATGTCGGCCGGAATGTCGCCGACCACGTAGTCGGCGCCCATCGTTTCGTCGCGGTAGGTGATCGACTTCATCGTGATGATGTCGATCACGCCGAGGAACTTGTCCTCGGCGCCGATCGGAATCTGGATGGCGACCGGGTTGGCTTCGAGCTTGGTGATGATCTGATCGAACGTCCGCCTGAAGTCCGCGCCGATGCGGTCCATCTTGTTGATGAAGCACATGCGCGGGACGCGGTACTTGTCGGCCTGCCGCCAGACCGTTTCCGACTGGGGCTCGACGCCGGCCACCGAGTCGAACACCGCCACCGCGCCGTCGAGCACCCGCAGCGAGCGCTCGACCTCGGCCGTGAAGTCGACATGGCCCGGCGTGTCGATGATGTTGATGCGGTGATCGCGCCAGAAGCAGGTCGTCGCGGCCGACGTAATCGTGATACCGCGCTCCTGCTCCTGCTCCATCCAGTCCATCACGGCGGTGCCTTCGTGCACCTCGCCGATCTTGTACGTAATCCCGGTATAGAACAGGATTCGTTCCGTGGTCGTGGTCTTCCCGGCATCGATGTGCGCCATGATGCCGATATTCCGTGTTTTCGCGAGAGATGATTGCCTGGCCATTACTGAAACTCTGAATCTGGTAATTGGATAATCTGGTAATCGCGTAATTGATTGGCCAATTGAGCCGATTGGGCAATTGACCAATTACCCGATTACTCGATTACCCGATTATCCAATTCGCCCGTCTCCTACCACCGATAGTGTGCGAAAGCCTTATTGGCTTCGGCCATCCGATGCGTGTCTTCCCGTTTCTTCACCGCGCCGCCGCGCAGGTTCGCCGCATCCATGAATTCGTTGGCGAGCTTTTCCTGCATCGTCTTGCCGTCGCCGCGTGAGCGCGCGTAGCCGACGATCCAGCGGATGCTCAGCGAGAGCCGCCGGTTCGGGTTCACTTCGATCGGCACCTGGTAGTTCGAGCCGCCGACGCGCCGCGACTTCACCTCGAGGCTCGGCTTGACGTTGTCGATCGCCTTCTTGAACACCTTGAGCGGATCGTCGCTGGTCTTTTCCTTGATGATGTCGAAGCTCTTATAGAGGATGCGCTCGGCGGTGCTGCGCTTGCCGTCGTACATCACGCAGCTGATGAACTTGGTCACGAGCGGGCTCTGATAGAGCGGGTCCGCCGGCACTTCACGCTTGGCTATCTCTCTTCGTCGGGGCATCTTCGGCTTCTCTCTGGCTCTGGGCTCTAGGCTTCAGGCTCTAGGCCTTCTTGGGTCTCTTCGCGCCGTACTTCGAACGGCCCTGCATCCGCCCCGCCACGCCGACTGCGTCGAGCGTTCCGCGCACCACGTGATAGCGCACGCCCGGGAGGTCCTTGACGCGGCCGCCGCGAATCAGCACCAGCGAGTGCTCCTGCAGGTTGTGGCCGACGCCGGGAATATACGTCGTCACCTCGATGCCGTTGGTCAGACGCACGCGCGCCACCTTGCGCAGCGCGGAGTTCGGCTTCTTCGGTGTCTGTGTGAAGACGCGCACGCAGACGCCGCGCTTCTGCGGGCTGTTCTGCAGCGCAGGACTCTTCGTCTTGCTGATGATCTTCTTTCTCCCGGCCCGAACGAGCTGACTGATGGTCGGCATGCTTTGATCTCTGCATTTGGTTATCTGGTCATCTGGTCATCTGGTTATTGATTGGGGAATTGAACAATCAATGACCAGATAACTAGATAACCAGATGACCAGATTTCCTGTTGGTCACCGCGCGCCGTTTCAGGCCTAAAAGCCACATGGCTTGGCGCCCGAAAACCCAACGACCCTAAGTTCGAGTTAGTCGCGACGGAGGGGCCTTCCGCCAGCTCTAAGCAGGCGGCGAAGCTAGATAGGGTGTCCTAGCTTCAATAGAACCTGACGAATATAGCACCCGCCCTCCGTTTCGCGCAACTAGCCTGTTGTCCAACCCGTCGCCCACCGAGGTCGGCGCCTTCAAGCCGAGCTACGGCTCGTACTGCGCCACGACGGCAGTGCAGTTGTCGATGCTGCCCCCGGCCATGGCCGCGCGGACGATAGCGGAAGCAACGGCCGTCAGGTCTGGCGAATCGAGCAGCCCCTCGAGCCGGCCCTCGTCCAGAACGCCGTGAACCCCGTCGGTCGACAGCAGCAGCCGATCGCCGGCGGCGATCGGTTCCTCGACCACGTGCACGTCCGCGGCGCCGGCTGCCCACCACGTTGGTCAGCACGTGCCGCATGGGGTGGTTCTGCAGCAGAGCGGCGTCGGCTCGCGGATCGTTGGCGATCATGGTCGCAATCCACGAGTCGTCGCCCGTCAACTGGCGCAGCCGGCCGTCCGCGAGCCGATACAGGCGGCTGTCGCCGACGTGGCCCACCGACAGGCGCCCACCCACCACCATCGCGGCAACCAGCGTCGTCCCCATGCCGGTATAGGCGCTGGAACTGCCGGCCGTTTCGAGGACGCGCAGGTTCGCCAGGTGGATGGCTGTGCGAATCACATTGCCGGCTTCGGAAAGGGAGGGATCGAATCCGAACGGCCAGCCCAGCCTGAGCCGGTCGCGCGCCACGTCCAGGACGGCATCGACGGCGGCCTCCGCGGCGATTTCGCCGGCATTATGCCCGCCCATCCCGTCGGCGACGACGCAAAGCTGCAGAGCTTGATCGATGGCGAAACGATCCTCGTTGTTGGGCCTGATCGAGCCTTTCTCGCTGAGTCCCCATGCCTGCAGCACGTCGCGTCTTATCGGCCCGACACCAGCCAGTCCATAGGGTGGACGTTAGCCGGACCTTATCAGGTCCGGCGATTAGGTCCGGCGCGTCGCCTGCAGGTGAATGCTCTGCACGGCAGCGAAGGTATCCGCCTCGGCGGCCGTCTTGTCAGGGCGATAGCGCTTCACTCGCGCGAATCGCAGCGCGAGACCGCCCGGATACTGCGGGCTGACCTGCACGTCGTTGAAAGCAATTTCGGCGACGAGCTCCGGACGCACGTGCACGACATGGCCATCGCGCCCGATTTCCAGCTCCAGGAATCGGGCCGTTTGCCAGCCAAGCATCTCGTCGGTCAGGCCCTTGAACGTCTTCCCCAGCATGACGAAACCGCCTCGCTCTTCGTCCCGGGCGCCAAGATGCAGGTTGCTCAACGTCCCCCGCCGCCGGCCGCTGCCCCACTCCGCCGCAAGGATGACCGAGATCCAGCGTGTGAGCCTGCTTCACCTTGAGCCATGCGCGGCCCCGCCGGCCGGCCGCATACAGCCCGTCGACACGCCTTGGCCATCACCCCTTCGTGGCCCGCGGCGAGCGCCCGGCGGGCGAACGCGGCCGCCTCCTCCGGATTCGCGGTCACGATGCGCGGAACGATGTTCGCGGCCGGAACAGCGCCGGCCAGAGACGCCATCCGGCGCGCAAGCGGCTCGTCAACCAGCGGAGTCGCGTCGAGATACAGCGCATCGAAAAAGAACGGCGTCACCGGCAACTCCTGGCGAAGGCGCTCGACATCCAGCTTCCGTCCGAAGCGGCGCATGGTCACCTGGAACGGCCGGGGAACGTCGTCCGGCCCGAGCACGACGGCCTCGCCGTCGAGGATCGCCTCGCGGGCCGGGATCGCGCGCGCCAGCGCGACCACTTCCGGGACCGCAATCGTGACGTCGCGAAGATTCCGTGAGTAGACGCGCACCTCGTCGCCGACCTTGTGGACCTGGATACGCGCGCCATCTATCTTGTATTCGACCGCGGCCTCGCCAAGCGTCGTCATCGCATCGCCAACATCGGCCGCCGTATCGGCGAGCATCGGCTGAAGTGGCTGAAACGGTTGGAGCAGGAACCGCGACAGGGCCGCGTCGCCCTCGCCGAGCGCGACGCGTGCCACCGGGGGCAACGCACCGGCCAGCATCGCGGCGCGGCGAACCCGCGGGGCTGGTATATCCGCCGCGCGCGCCACCGCGTCGACGAGCACGCCTTCGAGCGCCCCCTGCCGCAGGTCGCCCGCGATGAGGCGCATGACGAAATCCTGCTCGTCACGGGTCGCACGGCCCAGCAGCCGTCTCAGCATCTCTGCTTTGTCCCTCGTCGATCCGGGACCGCACGCCAGATGAATGTCCCCCAGGGCGCTGTCGACGTCGCGCAGCTCGAGAACGGGCTCGTCAGCGGGCGGGGTGTCGCGTGCGGCGTGGAGGGCGGCGCTGCCGAGGCCGATTCGGCCCTGCCGCGGGGTGCCGCTCAGAAAAGCGGCAGCTATCTCGATTTCTTCGGGAGCGGTTCGCTTCAGAAGCGAAGCCAGCAGGGCAATCTTCTCGAGGCGGGCCGTCGCCCGCCCCACGGCCTGGGACGTTCCGACAAGATCATCGAACCGCATCGCGCCGATCGTAACCGCGTGTGCTCAATCCGGCTAAAGCCGGATCCCACGTATGCTCGACGTGGGGTCCGCCTTCAGGCGGACCGATCCGGCCGAAGCCGGATCCCACGTTTTCGGCCTACTTCAGCCGGGCTACGACGGATGAGAGGTTTCGGAACGGGTGCAACAGCCTCGGAAACCTCTGGTTGCCGGCGAGGGCAGTCGTCGGGTGCCGGTGCGCCAGATACGTCTCGATCGCCCAGACGGCGGGCGTCGAGCCGAGCACGATGAGCGACACCCCGTGATACGTCAGAGCGCCGGCCGCAATCGACGCGCCCCATCCAAGCGGCAGCGCCATTCTGATCGCCGTCGAGGCGCCCGCAACGGCCATCACGTCCGCCGCCGCGGCGACGGCTCGCCCGGTCCGGGTGAACGCGACGGGCGGGAGGTCGGAATCGTCCACGGGCGCGCCCGCCCGCTTCTCGTCCATCACCGATCCGACGAGATCGTCCTTCCATCGAAGGTCGTGTCCCACCAGTGCCGCCTGCTTGCGGACGACGCGCTCGGCACGGCGATCGCCGTTCGGGAACAGCCGGCAGAACTCGTCGACGGTGGTGTCGGGGTCCACCCCGACCTCGATCGCGTACGCCCGCACGTAGGCGCGGGCGTAAATACCGGTCGGCCACCTGGAAAAGTTGTTCTGTTCCAGCCCGGACCAGAGATCGGCGCTGACTTTCGTGGCCGACGCGATGCGTTCGAGCGAGATGCCGCGCTGGACGCGAAGCCGCCTGAGATTCGGACCAAATGCCTCGCGTTCGCTCATGGATTAGACCTCGATCGCAAGATCGTGTCCAGATGAGGCGGCCCGTGGTCCCTAGCAAAAACGCGGTTTCCCGGCAAGGGGTGTGTTCTATTTTGAGAAAAACTTACGATTTCGTCGTCGGGGCAAAAACCAGGCTGCAACAGGTGACGGCGCCTTCCGCCTTGGCGACTTCGCTGGCATCGACGGTAAGCACCTGCAGCCCTCGTCGCTCCAGCCGCTCCAATGTCCTGGGAAACGACGTGGGGTAAATGATCCGTCCGCCCACCCTCAGCGCGTTGGCGGCCGACGGCTCGTCGGCGTGCACGTCTATGCGGTCGAGCGCGCGGAAGGGCGCCAACGGCAGCCACGCGCTGTTCATCAACAGCAGATCGTCGCCAACCGCGGTCGCTGCCGACTTCAGGTGGAGACAGCCGCGCACCTCGATCGTCGGTGACTTCGTATCCGTAGGGCGCCAGCACACCGCGCATCTGCGCGATGCCGGCGTCGTTGGTCCGGCTCGATCGTCCGACGAAGCAGGCGCGTCCCACGACGAGCACATCGCCGCCATCGACGGTGCCGGGCGCTTCGACGTGGAACAGGGGGCGATGCGGCCGGAGCGCGTCGGCGACGGCCGCCGTTTCCATACGCCGCGAAACGGCACCGGGCCGCGTGAGGATGGCCACTTCGTCGAAGACGACCGCCGTGTCCTCGATGAAGACCGAGTCCGGCATCTCGGGTCCTGCCGCGAGCCGCTCGACACGGCACCCGGCGCTGGCCAGACAGGCCTCGTACGCGCCGTGTTGGGCGCGCGCCAGGGGCAGGTCGATCGGCGCGCGCTCGAGATGGGTCAGCTCACAGCGCCCGATGGCAGGACTCAGGTCGCGGGTCAAAGCGATGAGCATTCTGAATCGAGTAATTGGATAATCGGGTAATCGGGTAATTGATTGGTCAATTGACCAATCAATTACCCGATTACCAGATTACTCGATTACCCAATTCATTTTTTCCAGATCCCCAACGCTCTCCTGATGTCGACGATCTGCGCGATGTGATACGCCGCGTGATCGGCGACGAGCAGGATCTCGCGGAGGTAGGTCTGGCCCGAGCCGTGCGGGATGGTGGCGAACAGATCGATGCGGCGATCGGCGGCGAGCCGCTGCATCGCCTTGCGATCGCGGCGGAAGGCGGCGAGCGAGCCGCTCCAGGCGCCGGCGTTCTTCGGGCCAGGGGTTTTCGGCCAGTAATCGTCGGGCCATTTCATCGCGTGCGTGTAGCGGGGGTTCCGGCAGAAATCGAGGATGTCGTGCTGGGCGATGCGCATGTGCTCGAGCATCTGCCACGCCGAGTGCGCAAACCCGTCGGGCACCGCCCCGCGGAACTTCGGCGGAATCCCCTTCACCGCATCGTCGAACCCGACGTGCGCGTTCTTCCAGTCGAGAAAATCAGCCAGCTGCAGCCGTAATGCCTTGTCGCTCATGACCATCAGGTCGCCCAGATCACGCAGTCCGTACAGGAATCCTCAGAATCCTCGAGTCCTGCGATTCCTGCAGATTCAGAGCACCCGGATGACGTCCGACCGCGTGATGATGTACGTCTTGTCGGTTTTGAAGTCGCGGACCAGCACGGCCGGATTCTGCGGCGTGATCATCGTCGCCAGCAGCTCCACCGGGATCGAGATGTCGACGAAGGGAAACGCGGGCTGCATGATCGACTCGACCGGGTGGCTCTTGGCGGCCGGCTGGCGCACCAGTTCTTCGTAGAGGTGCGTCTCGTTGAGCGATCCGACGAGCCGCTTGTTGCGGGTGATGGAGATCTGGGAGAAGTCGTGCTCGCTCATCACCCGCAGCGCGTGCTCGACCGGCTCGTTCGCCTCGATCGAACAGAGCTCGCCCGAGAGCTTGGCCGCGACCAGATCGCGCGCGATCATTCCGGTCTTCTCGAGGAAGCCATGCTCGCGCATCCAGTCGTCGTTGAACATCTTGCCGAGATACCGCGATCCGTGATCGTGGAAGATCACCACGACGACATCGTCGGCGGTGAAGTGATCCTTCAACTGCAGCAGGCCCGCGATCGCCGAGCCGGCAGAGTTGCCCGCGAAGATGCCCTCCTCCCTGGCGATGCGGCGCGTCATGATCGCCGCGTCCTTGTCGGTCACTTTCTCGAAGTGGTCGATGATGTCGAAGTCGACGTTCTTCGGGAGAAAATCCTCGCCGATGCCTTCGGTGATGTACGGATAGATCTCGTTCTTGTCGAAGATCCCGGTCTCCTTGTACTTCTTGAACACCGATCCGTAGGTGTCGATGCCCCACACCTTGATCGCGGGGTTGCGCTCCTTCAAATACCGCCCGACGCCCGACGCGGTTCCACCGGTGCCGACGCCGACGACCAGGTGCGTGACGCGGCCGCCGGTCTGATCCCAGATTTCCGGACCGGTGTGCTCGTAGTGCGCCTGCGTATTCGACAGGTTGTCGTACTGGTTGGCCTTCCAGCCGTTGGGGATTTCCTGCTCGAGGCGCGATGACACCGAGTAATACGAGCGGGGATCCTCCGGATCGACGTTCGTCGGGCAGACGATGACCTCGGCGCCGAACGCCCTGAGCGCATCGACCTTTTCCTTGGACTGCTTGTCGGTGGTCGTGAAGATGCACTTGTAGCCCTTGACGACGGCCGCGATCGCGAGACCCATCCCGGTGTTTCCGGAGGTGCCCTCGATGATCGTCCCGCCGGGCTTGAGCCGGCCGGCGCGCTCGGCATCCTCGATCATCTGGATGGCCATGCGGTCCTTGATGGAATTGCCAGGATTGAAGGTCTCCAGCTTCGCCAGCACGGTGGCTTTCACGATGCCGTGGGTGATCCGATTCAACCGGACCATCGGCGTGTGCCCGATGGCATCGAGGATGGTTTCGCAGATCTTCACCACCGAATTAAGTCTATACTGGGCCGACTGTAGACAGATGTCGGACACACCCCCCATGCTGCGACGCCGCCTGGTCTTTGCGTTCGTCACCGTGCTCTTCAGCCTGGCGGGCGTCGGGCTGTTCGGCCCACGCGACCGCGTCGCCGCCGGCAACCTGCCGCGACAGGTATCGGACCGCGCGTTCTGGAAGATGATCGTCGACTTCTCGGAGCCTGACGGCTTCTTCCGTTCGGACAATTTCATCTCGAACGAAACCACTTTTCAGGAAGTGATCCCCGAGCTCAGAAAACGCGTGTCGCCAAACGGCGTCTACCTCGGCGTCGGACCGGACCAGAACTTCACCTACATCGCCGCGCTCAAGCCGCGCATGGCGTTCATCATCGACATCCGCCGCCAGAACATGATGCAGCACCTCATGTACAAGGCGATCATCGAGATGTCCGACGATCGCGCCGACTTCATGTCGAGGCTGTTCTCGCGCCCGCGGCCCGGCGGCATGACCCGGACGACGACCGCCGCCGACATGCTGGCGGCGTACGGCCGCATGGGCTCGAACGAGGCGATGTTCCAGAAGAACCTCGCAGGAGGTCCTGAACCGGCTGGTGAACCGGCACGGGTTTCCCCTTTCGATCGAGGACCGCCGCAGCATCGAGTACGTGTACCGGGCGTTCTTTTCCGAAGGGCCGGAGCTTCGGTATTCCTTCCCGCGGCAGCAGGTGGGCGCGCGCTGGTTTCCAACCTACGGCGAGCTGATGGCGGCGACGGATCTGGACGGCAAGAACCACAGCTACGTCGCAAACGAAGAGAACTTCCGCGTGCTGCGCGAGTTCCAGCGCAACAACCTGCTGGTGCCGATCGTCGGCGACTTCGGCGGCGAGAAGGCGATTCGTGCGGTGGGCCGGTACCTGCGCGAGCAGGACGCGACCGTGAACTACTATCTACACGTCGAACGTGGAGCAGTACCTCTTCCAGAACGACGCGTGGCAGCGCTACTACACCAACGTCGCGACGCTGCCGATCGACAACAACAGCACCTTCATCCGCGCGTACTTCAACATGGGATTCCGCTTTCCCCCCGGGATCATCACGCCCGACCTGCACTCCGTGCAGCTGCTCGACCCGATCCCCTCGCTGCTCTCCGCGTTCCGCGCGGGAGAGTTCCGCAGCTACGACGAGATCGTCGCCCGCACGAAATTCTAGAAGTTCCACCGGTCACCAATTATTTCCCGGCGCGCTTCCAGTTGATCACCACCGTGATCGGCTTATACACCTCGCCCATGCCGCCCGCACCAATTGGCGCCACGATTTCGCACGCGCCGAGTCGGGCGCCGGCCGCAAGAGGCATGAAAGATAGCGGGATTATATGGCGGAACGGTCACGAGAAATGGCGGACCAGCTCAGCAACGTCGTGAGCGCTGAGAGGCCGTGCGTCTCCACCCGATCGCCTCGCGCTCTCCGCGTTCCGCGCGGGAGAGTTCCGCAGCTACGACGAGATCGTCGCCCGCACGAAATTCTAAGCTGGGTCCAGCGGCCGCGTTTCCTGGGAAATCAGGACCGCGTCAAGGACAACGTCCACCGCTGAGACCGCAGTTCCTAGCGCGCGTGCGGCACTGAGCGTCACAAGTCGTAGCGGCGAGTCGCGCAAATTCTGCCACAAGGTCCGCCCGGCAAGCGCGCAGTATCTCCATCCCACACGCCGTCGCTCGAACGGCAAGCTGACTGAGACGTTCACGTTCTAGCCGTTTCCCGAGTGTTTTTTGGCGTCACTGGCGGCCGATGGCCAGCCGCGCGACAGGCACGCAGATGGCAGGCGAGGCTGGCTACAATGAGCGCATGGCCGGAAAGGAACCGGTGAGGAGCGCCAACCGCGCCGTGAAGCTCACCTACGACGACTTCGTGCTTTTCCCAGACGACGGGCAGCGGCATGAGTTGATCGACGGAGAGCACTTCGTGACGCCGTCGCCGAATACGAAACACCAGCGAGTCTCGGCGAGTCTTTACCTGCTGATGGGCAACTGGCTGGAGCTGCATCCGCTGGGGCAGGTCTTCTACGCCCCGTACGATGTCCTGTTCTCGGACGTTCGACGTCGTCGAACCCGATCTGCTGTATCTCTCGAACGAGCGCGCGGCGCAGGTGATCACGGCGAAGCACGCGAGGGGCGTCCCCGAGCTCGTCGTCGAGATTGCGTCGCCGGCCACGCGCAAGCGCGACGAAACCGTCAAGCGGCGGCTTTACGAGCGCGCCGGCGTTTCGGAGTACTGGGTGGTCGACCCCGAGATCGATGTAATTCGTGTCTACCGCCGCGAGCGCGACCAGTTCGGCCGCCCGGCCGAGATGTCGCGCGAGGCCGGGGATGTCCTGACGACGCCGCTCCTGCCGGGGCTCGACTTGCCGCTGGTGCGGATCTTCAAGGAGTAGGTCGATCGTTACAACTTCATTTCGAGAAATCGGTGTCCCAGCTCAGCAACGTCACCGGCGCCGACTGGTCGCCCGCACGAAGTATGAGCGATCGGCCACAGCGTCATCGGATCTCCCGGCTCCGTCCCGCTTCCTGGGGTCCGGCGATGCCCGCTCCGAGCGGCATCGGTTCGTGTGATTGAAACTCGATCAGGTCGCGTGTGGCCTGATCGAATCGCTGGTCGCCGGTGATCGCGTAACACTCGCGACGCAGCGTGAGGAATGCTGGCTCCCACGGCACGTGCGCCTCGAGCGCACCAACCGGATCGCGGCACAAACCTTTGAAGTCCGCCGTTCGCGCCAGATATGCGCGAACCAATTCGCGCTGTGTGTGCGTCGCATCTACGGCGAAGGGCTGTTGCAACGCGTCGAACATCCGGCGCGCAAGAGCCGGGCTGCGCGATCCTACCGCTTCGGCCAGGTCGAGCGCCTGCTGCTTGAACCGCAGCAGTGCCCAGGGCTTCGCACGGTACTCCTGAAACGCGCGCTCGAGGGCAGCGGCCGCATCATCAAATCTCGACTGCCGGTATCGCAATTCGCCGAGCAGCGTGTCAGCCTCGCCGGCATTGTAGGCACGAAGCTGCTCTATGAGTGGCAGCGCGTCGTCCGATCCCGTTTCAGCGACGGCACCAGACAGCATGGCGAGCTCGTTTGGATCCCGCGGGGAGGCAGCCTGGCTTCTCCAGGCCCGCAGGGCCGCCGGTCCACTTCTGTTCTGGTAGTACTCCACCAGCGCGACACGACGCGCTGCTTCGTCTTCGTTCCGGTGTACGACGTCCAGGGCGTTCGACAGGCCGCCTTCGGAGGCCTGATAGCTGATCCATGCCGTGTCGACGACGGGCCACTGGACCAGTTCGAGATCGTCGAGGAGCGGCCGCTCGTCATGGAGCGTCGCAGCGAGCTGCCTTATCTCCGTCGTCAAACTCGAAGCAGTGTCGCCGACCGACCGTGCCAAACCGAATTCGACGACGTTCCGGTCGTCGGTGTTCACAACGACGTCTGGCGCGGCGGCGATCGCGCGTGCCAGAGTATCGCCCGCGACGTAGTGAGCGAGAAACCCGGCGAGATCAACGGCGCGCCAGACGTCGCGAAGGGCGGACCTGAACGGCTCTTCCTGAATACGCGCAGCCAGGGCGGTCGTGCGATAGACGATCGGGCGCTTGGCACCGATCAGCACGAGATCGTAGACACTGGTCTCCCACGTCTCGACGTATGGGAATGTGGAGGCCATCGTGGCGTACAGCGTCCGCAGTGTCTGCGGGTCGATTTCGTACGACTGCACCCACTGAATAAAGAGGCCGTCGGGAGTCAACCGATCGCTGACGGCGCGGTAGAACTCGAGCGTGAACAGGCTGGCGATCCCGGCACGGAAGGGATTGGAGGGTTCCGATGAGATGACGTCGTACTCTTCTCGGCTTGTCAGCAGCGTCTCCCGCGCGTCGCCGAGGAAGATGTGCACCTTGGGGTTCTGCATCACCTCATGATTCACTTCGTGGGAGGCGCGCGCCACATCGAGGATCAGCGGCTCGAGCTCGACGACATCCACGCGCTCCATCGCCGGGATGGCGCCCAGCCACCCAGCCGTGCTGCCCGTGCCGAGCCCAATCACCAGCGAGCGTCGAGCGCCGGGGTTCAGAATCGGGCCAAGCAGACCGCTCATCACCTGCGTGCCCGCGTCGGCGCGCGCGCTGCCGTCGGTCTTGCCGTTCACGATGAACGCGTAACCCGACGCGGTATTCGCGAGCGCCACACTGCTCTCGGTGCCGTCG
Source organism: uncultured Acidobacteriota bacterium (assembly GCA_963749565.1). Lineage (GTDB taxonomy): Bacteria > Acidobacteriota > Vicinamibacteria > Vicinamibacterales > CAVVIG01 > DATLLJ01. Next base: position 165,606 of record CAVVNL010000008.1, read on the forward strand.
CCATCCCAGACGATCGCACGCCGCTGGGTGTGGCTCCAGTCCTTCAACTGATTCGCCGATGTAATCGTCAGGCGCGCGCGTCCTGCGCCAATCGCCGCGTGTCGCCAGACTGCAGTCGGACCGGTCATGGTGAGCAGCGCGAGGGTGGCGGCCGCCAATGCCGCCTGTGGCACCCATCCATAACCGGGCCGCCGGACCGCCGACAACACGAGCGCTCCCACGCCAAGCAGTACGAGCGTGATCGTCGCGAAGCGCCACGCCCCGGGAGCGCCAAGCCACGGCATCAGCCCGAACCCGCCCGCCAGCGATCCGGCGATGGCGCCCATCGTATTGGCGGCGTAGGCAAGACCCATCTGCCGGCCCAGTCGCACGCGACCCTGACCGAACAGCGCTATCAGCAGCGGGAACTGGTAGCCGGCGATCACCGCCGCGGGCAGCACGACGACCGCGGTAACGACGCTCCAACTGGCAACCTGCGCGGCGAATGTCGTGTGGCTGAACGGCTGCAACACGAGGGCAAGCACCGCCAGCCGGTCGCCGATCGCGTAGCCCGCCGCCAGTGCGCCGGCTTCAAGCAGGCACGACCACGCGAAGCCGGACAGCGACGGCGCCCGCTGGCTGCGAACCAGCGCGTAGAACAGACCGCCGATGCCGATGCCGGCCAGCGCGACCGCGAGAATCAGGCTGAACGTGAAGACCGTTCCACCGAGCAGTGGCGTCAGCATCCGGGCCCACACAAGCTCCATCAGAAAAAAAACAAATCCGACGACTCCCGCGGAGACCAGGACAAACACCCCAGGCGCCGCCTTCACGTCGTCGGTGACGACAGCGGCGGCCGTGACCTCGGTCGGCGGCGGCATGGCGCGATCGACATGCCGCGCGACCATCGCGATGAGCAGATTGACTGCGGCCGCCAGCCATAACGTCTGGCGCGTGCCGAACTGTTCGAGCATGAAGAAGGTGGCGACGAAACAACCGGCAACCGCGCCGAGTGCGTTCAGCGCATAGAGAGCTCCGACGTTTTGACGCCTGAGGTCGCCGTGATGCGTCACGCCGCGCGCCACCGCCGGCAGTGTGCCGCCCATGGCGATTGTCGGGACCGCGAGCACAAGCCCGCTGAGAGCGAGGCGTCCCACCGTGCCGGCCACGAGGCCAACGCCTGGTGTGCCGCCGACGAGCACGTACAGCTCCCGTACCAACCCGAGGAGCAGCGGACTGAGCGCAGCCGATACGGCCACCACTACCTCGAGGTGCGCGTAAAGGAGGATGGGACGCGGATGCGAATCGGCGCGCGCCCCGAGGAACAAACTACCCAGGCCAAGGCCGCCGATGAAAATGGCCAGCACGGCGGCGGAGGCCGCGGTGGAAGCGCCGAAGATCAACCGGAACTCGCGCAACCAGGCGATCTGATAGATGAGGGCGCAGCAACCGGACCCAAAGAGCAGCGCCGACACGCGCCAGGGAAAACTTCGCACGATGGAATCTGCCTCCGCAGTGGCCACAGCTTTACCCGCGTGTGCGGGTCGATCAGAATCGAGCGTGATCACGCCAACAATCCACCAATCCGGATAGCTGCGCTGTATAAAAGTGAACAGAGGCCATTCGTGTCGTCTACCGTCAGACGAAGCAATCTGGCCACAGCGTTTTTCGAATCGATGTAGCGCAGGACTTTAGTCCTGCCCACACTGGGCATTCAGCCGCAGGTCTAAAGACCTGCGCTACGAGGAATCGGAAACCGGTCTAAAGCCGGATCCCACGTGCAAGGTGGGCAACGTCGCGTGCGCTGACGGGCCGTGCCGCGTCCAGAAGACCGGCGAGCGCCGCGGCCTGCCCGATGACTTCCGCGGCGCTCCAGCCTCTGCGCGCGCAGCTCGCGGATCCCGGTGTCGCCGTCCGACTTGCTCAGCTTCTGCGCGGGGCTCTTCATGACGAGCGGATGGTGAAGAAACGCAGGAGGCTCGGGACGGCCGAGCAGGCGCGCCAGCTGAATCTGCCGGCCCGTGGATTCCAGCAGGTCGTCGCCACGGACGACGAGCGTCACGCCCTGCAGCCAGTCGTCGACCGCGACGGCGAATTGGTAGGTCCAGTTCCCGTCGCGATCGCGCGCCAGCAGATCGCCGCATTGCTCGGAGGGCCGTTGCTCCTGCGGCCCGTGACGCCAGTCGTCGAATCGCTCGACCGCCGGCTCGAGGCGGACGCGAACGCCCAGGCCAGGCGATTCGGCAAGCCCTCTGCCCGCGCACGTCCCCGGATATCGGAGCTCGGGAGGGACGGCCTGAAGGCCGTCCCCTGAAGCACCAGAGTGGACACTCCAGCGGCGGTACTGGACACAATCTCCGACCGCGAACAGCTGCACGCGTACACGAGACCGCGCTTCCGCAATCCATCGAGCGCCGACTCGTACAGGCTGTGGCGATCGCTCTGCCTGACGAAGGGGACGTCGTCCTGTGTTTCGGCGACGAACCCGAGCCAGGCCAGGTCCTCGAGGATCCCGGCTTCAAACGCCGGCCGGCTGCGCTGCCGATCGTGATCCTCGATGCGCAGCAGCACGCGACTTTCTCTGCAGGCGCGCGCGACGCCCCAGACGTAGATTGCGTTGACAACATGGCCGAGGTGCAGATCGCCGGTGGGTGCGGGGGCGAAACGCGTGACCAGGCTCACTGGTCCTTGGTCCTCGTCCTGGCGCCGGTCCGTCCCTGGTCCTTGGTCGTCCTCGGTCCTTGGTCCTTCGTCCCTTCGTTCATGAATCTCAGCTCAGGGGAAAATGGACCAAAAACCAGGGACCCGGGACGGACCAAGGACCTAAGGACGGACCAGGAACGAGGAACCAGGGACCAAGGACCAGCCGCGCAGAGGCCTGAAGCGGCGTCTATTGTCCGGCGGCTTGAATTCCCGCCATCACGGCGTTCTTGAGCGCGTCCGACCCGACGAACAGGTTCTGCGGCATCGTCCGGTACGACAGCATCTCGGCGTAAATCGGGCCGCTCTGGTACAGGTTCAGCCCGAGTCCCGCCAGATACTGCAGCCGGAGGTTGCGATCGCGATTGATGGGCGCGTCCTTCAGCCAGGGCTGCAGATCCGACGCGTTGCCGGCGTAGGTGGAGAACAAATCGACCGCGGAATTGAAGCCGATCTCGCTAAGCGACTGCGCCACCTTCGCATACTCGGGGCTCTTGAGGCGCGCGTCGATCATGTCGAGATCGATCTTCGTCGGCTCGACCTGGCCGAACAGCACGAGGTCGTAGCCGACGCCGTTATAAGTGTTCCCGAACACCATCCCGTTCGGAAACGCCTCGAAGAACGTGCCGATCTCGCTCTTCACCGCGTCCGTGTTGCTCTCGTACAGCTGCACGAACAGCGTGACGACGCCTCCGGGGTTGAGGTGGGCCTTGACGCTTTCGAAGAACTCGCGCGTATAGAGCATCGCCGCGCCCTTCACCCACGGATCCAGCGGATCGGAGGTCAGCGCGTCGAATTTCTCTCTTGAGGTCGCCACGTAATGCCGCCCGTCGTCGATCTGAATGCGGACCTTCGGGTTGCGGACGACGTCGAAGTTGTGTTCGGCGAAGTACGTGGACACGACCTCCGGCACGAGCGGCTCGATCTCGACGATGGTCTCGTTGTCCACGATCGGATCGATCGAGACGGCGCCGGCCGTCACCCCCGCCCCGCACCCGATCACCACCACGCGCTTGGCCGCGGGGTGCACCAGCGTGGTGAGGTGGCCGAGCATCCGCTGCAGCCGCATGTCCTCCGGCTGGCTGGACGCCTGGATCTTGCCCGCGTTGTGATAGTTGAGCACGCCGTCCGGCATCCGCGAGACGGCGACCGAGGCCATCATGCCCTCGTCCTTGTAGATGATCTGATCCTGGCCGCTGCGCGTCGCCGCATAACGGCCGTACGCGATCAGCACGCCCGGCACTTCGGGGACCGTGCGCGCGAGCACGACCGCCAGGCCGGCGGCCACGACCAGGCCGCCCGTGGTCATCCACTGCGCGGTGCCCGGCATCGGCTCCTGGTCGAGGACGCCCCAGGCGAGCACCAGAAGCGCGGCGAGCAGCGAGACGACGATCAGCGCCTGCTGCGCGTGCTGGCTGCCGATCCACGCCACCAGCACGAGGCTCGCGCCGAGCGACCCCACGATGGCCCCTACCGTGTTGGCCGCATAGACCCCGCCGACCAGGCGCGCCGGATCCTGGCCGGGCGAGGCGACCGATGCCAGCGCCAGCGGAAAGCTCGCGCCCCACAGGATCGCGGGCGGCAGCACCGCCCACAGGCAGCGCACGAGGTCGAGTTGCAGCGTAAACCAGGGACTGCTGGCCATCGACGGATTGATCGGCCAGTACGGGAGCGACGCCGTCACGACGTACGCGGTCCAGGCAATCGCGGCGCAGAGCAGCACCTGGCAGATCCCGAGCGCCACGCGAGGACGCTCGATCCCGCGTCCGATGGCGGCGCCAAGGCTGCTGCCGATGCCGAGGCCGGTGAGGAAGACGGCCAGGATCAACGAGAAGGTATAGACGGTTGCGCCGAACAGCAGCGACAGGATGCGGGTCCAGATCACTTCGGCAGAAAGCGCCGTCATGCCGGACAGCCCGATCGCGACGTAGATCGCCCAGGCGCCGGGGGCCGGCTTGATGTCGCCCCGGGGCGCGGCCGCGTGCCCGGTCGCGGTCGCCGGCACCGTTCGCGCCAGGATCTCGGCCAGCGAGGCGACGAGCAGGTTCAGCGCGACCGCGACATACGTGGCGATCGACGTATCGTAGACGCGCAGGAGAAAGAAACCGGCGGCGAGGCAACCGATCACAGCACCGGCGATGTTGCCGCCGTAAAAAAATCCGAGCCACGCCACCCCTTTCGGAGTGGTTTCCACCCACCGCGCGACGGCAGGCAGCGTGGCGCCCATGAGGAGCGTCGGCGGAAGGAGGCAGAACGCGGCGATGAGGCCGCGCACGATCAGCCCGCCCGTGCCGGAGCCGGCCCATGCCGTGTACACGCCGGAGATGAGTGGCATGCCCCAGAGCAACAGGAGACCGATGATGCCGATGCCCAGCTCGAGCGCCGCATAGACGCGCAGCGGATGGTGGCGCGCCGACACCATCCGCGGGAGGAGAAGGCTGCCGAGGCACATGCCCCCCATGAACGTGCCGAGCAGGACGCCGAGCGAAACGATCGACGATCCGATCACGAGCTGGAGCAGCTGGAACCAGACGATCTCGTAGATCAGCGCGGCGCAGCCGCTGCCGACGAAGAGAAGAAGCAGTGTCACCAACAGGGGCATAGGATCCTTGAACACACCACGGGCTGTTAAGGCCGGCAGCTCTGGACGTCGGTCATGATGCTGCCCAGCTCGGAGGCCAGGCCAAACCCGGGCGCCGCGCCGCCCGGGCGGCGCACGGAGCGAATGAACGTGCTGGTTTCGTCGAGCGGCAGCGTCGCGACGTTCGCGCAGAAGTCGTCCCAGATGCCCTCCTGTCGGAGGTACTGCTCGACATTGGACAGATAGAAGGCCGACACGGTCGCATCCCGTTCCTTCAGATAGCGGCCGACGGCGCGGAGGGCCTTCCGGCCGCCAAAGTTGCCGACGACCGGCACCAGCATGTTGCGCCCCTCGAGATCCTTGATGAACTTGAAGTGGTCCTCGTTCGCCAGATAGCCGTGTGCCACGCCATTGAGGTCCGACGCCGTCATCAGCTCGGCGTAGTCGGGCTGGAACGAGCCGCCAAAGCTGCTCGTGGAGGAATACTGGATGTGCTGGCCGTACAAATAGAACGCGTTGTAGACGTGCCGGATCCCGGCGACATCGTCCGGGGACAGCGCCAGGCCCCGCTTCTTCATCAGCAGGTTGTCGATGGCCTTCAGGTTGTCGTTGAACAACCGGTTGCTGGCCGGGACGGCCGCAAACGCGCCGAAGATCTCGGCAACGGTCGACTTCGCGGTCAGGCTGCCGGGCCGCGCCTTCGAAAAGAGTCGCGACACGAATTCCGCCCGATCGGCCGACAGCTCGAAGAGCGCCTTGTACATCAGATGCAGGTCGAGATTGCCCCGCCGGATGTCGACGATGAAGACCATCGCCGGCCTCGTGGCGACGATATAGGTGAAGTTCTGTTCGGGACCAACACCCAGGTACACCCGCCCGGGCCGCGTCCGCCGCGCCAGCTCCGGGATCACGTACTGGAAGCCCATCTCGTTGGACAGGAGGTTGTCAGAGCGGAAGAATCCGTCCGGCTCCGACGATTCCGTCACAAGGCGCCAGAATTCCCCATCGGAGAGGCGCGCGGGCAGCGACGGGGCCGGCGTCACCAACTGCGCGCCCGTCGTCACGCAGACGGCGAGTACCGTGCCGGCGAGCACGAGGAAGCGGCGCCTGGACGTCATCGCGACACCCTCCATGTCGTTACACTTCGTAGTCGATCAGGTAGCGCTCGCTCTGGCGCGGACCGATGAAAGCCTTGAACTCTTCGTGGGCAGGGTGAACGTGGTAGCCGGCCAGCGCCTCGCGCGAGTCGAGCTCGGCGTACAGCGCCACGTCGCACGAATTGGACGTCTTGCTGAAGTCGACGCCCCCTTCGATGCGCAGCAAGCCGGGAATCTTGCCGCGCATGGCCTCGATCCTCTGCTTGATGGCGACGGCGGTTTCCTCGCGCTGTTTCTCGTCGTCCCGATTCTTCAGCGTCCAGATGACGATGTGTTTGATCATGAAGTGGCAGCTCTTACGGGGCGGTCCCGATCGTGAAGGCCAGCCGGGACGGCGCATCGGCGACGCCATCGACGTCATCGACGTCATCTCCAGGGGGCCGCCGGTTGTCCGGTTCGCCGGCGGACGCCTCGAACGCACGGCCGATCTGGTTCCCTTGAGGATCCTCGAGAAACGACTGCGCGGCCAGATTGTACTCGCCGCCCTGCCACGGCGCGACCGGCGTGAACATCCAGGCGGCGTCATGCGCGCCAAGAGCCACCTTGCCGTCAATCGACCGCCCCGTGCCGGTTTCGACGCCCAGCGCGCGGACGATGATACCGTGATCGAGCGGCCGCGGAAACCTCACCGTCAGCGGCTCGCGCGTTCCGGCCTCGGGCACTTCGAGCGTCCAGTCCACGATGTCGATGGCTTCGTTCACGGCGGGGCCCGCGCGGAACGTGTGCCGGAACGCCGCCTCGAGCGGCCGCCCGTTCGCATCGGTCCACGACCGGGCGACGTCGATGCCGTAGCGCCGGCCCGCGCGGAGCGGTCGTCCGCTCTCGCGGTTCGGAAGGATGTCGTCCTTCACACGACCGGGATCGAAGAACAAGGTGTAGCGCGTGTGGTCGGGGCTCCAAAAGTCGGCCTCGACCGGTAGAAACGCGCCCGCCACCGTGCGTTCGCTGTTGCCGTCGGGGCCCGAGAGCTCGACGAGCTTCACGAAATCCAAGCCGCTCGCGTTCCCCATCGGCGCGGAGAACTCGATGTACAGGCGCAGGAGATTCTCCGGAACGACACCGGCCGACGGGTGCACGGCCAGCACTCTCGTGGGCTCAGTCGCGACTGGCGGAAGCCGCACGACAGTAGTGACTGGTGCAAGCTGGCGCGGACGTGGAAGATGTGACGGGTCGAACACCACGCGGTACGCGCGTCCCGGATCCAGGGGATAAAGCGGCGTGAACGTGACGGCCGAACCGGTGACGGCGTAGCGACCGAGGACCTCTGGCGGCCGGATCATCCGGCCCAACCCGGGACCCACGTCACCGACGAAAATCTTCAGCAGCGAGGACCACTCGCTCGCCGTCATCGGACGGTCGCGGAGGCTCGAGAGGTCCGCATTGCTCAGCCCGCCCACCTCGACGTAGGCCGGCTTCGCGACGCTTGCCGCGGGATGGACCGCAATCTGCACGGAAACTGGACCTGGCGCGGGAGCGGCGCAGGCCGAACAGACGACAGCGAAGATGAATGGAACGCGGAGCAGGGTGCCGCGCCATCGCGCCCCTGCCCCGCGTCTCCGATGTGGCATTGCCGACAGAAACCTACGGGAGCTCGACGGCCCGCAGGTTCAGCGCCGTGTTGGTGCCCGCGAGCACGATGGAGTGCGTCGCATCGAGCAGATCGAGCTGCAGCACACCGGCCATCGCCGGAATCTTCTCGAACGGCACGCCGCCGGTTTCGCTCGTCACCGGCGTGGTGATCGGCGCCGCGCTCGCGAAGCCTTCCGTCGGAATCTTCATCACGCCCCGGTTCGTGTTGGACATCAGCAGGAAGTCCTTGCCGTTCTTCTTGTAGAGGATCATGTCGATCGGCCGGCTCCCCGCGCCGAACTCCCCGATCGTGATGCCGCGATACGGTTTTGCAGCCGGTTTCGTATCGAGCAGCGCAGAGACCGGGAACTTCACGAGCGGCGTGCACAGATACCCGCCGATCATGTACTGCTCGTTGTTGAGCGTGTACGGCACGAAGGCGTACATCGGCGCGCGCGTCTCGAGCTGCTGGTGGTTGCCGTGGTAGATCTCGACGCTCTTCCCGGCGTCGGCCTTCGTGAACGGGTAGCCGATCGACCACATCTTCGACGCGAACTCCTCGTTCGACAACCCGCTCACCCAGACACGGTCGTTGGCGTACCGGACCTGTGTGATCGCCTGGGAGCGCTGGTTGCGGCCGGTGGCATTCGGCGCGGGGAGGTTCGACAGATCGACGCTCGTGAACTGGAGCGCCTCGGTGTCGATCAGGCGGATGGCGCCGGCGCCGTCAACCCGCAGCAGGGCCGGCCGGGCAGCCGGGCCCTGGCCGCGCATCACCGACACGAACGAGTTTCGCGTGCGCGCATCGACGGCGAGATCGGTGACGGCCACCTGGGCGGCATCGGTGCCGAGCATCGCCGCGACCTTCTGGGTGAAGTTGTCGACGTTGGCCGTGCCGGGCGCCCCGCCGTTGGCCTGCGCGCCGAGATCGAGCGCGTAGATCTTTCCCGCAACCGAGTCCGCGGCGTACATCACGCCATTCGGACCAAACCCGAGCGGACCGATGGATTGAAGCTGTGGGCCGGCCGCGGCAACGCCGGTCGGAGCCCCTGCCGGCGCGTACACCGCCAGGGCCACGAACGTGAAGACAGCAGCGACTCTGACGATCGACGATGCGCATGGAAACTCTCCTTTGTTGAACGCCTATAATATCGCGATGCCGCTCATCGATCCCGGTCAAAAAGCACCTGCTTTCAATCTGAACGACCAGCACAGCCAGCCCCACCGCTTGTCGGATTACGCCGGCAGGCCGGTCGTCCTCTACTTCTATCCGAAGGACGATACCCCTGGTTGCACGAAGGAATCGTGCGCATTCGAGGACAACCTGCCGAAGTTCAAGCGCGGCAAGGCCGCCATCCTGGGCGTCAGCATCCTGGACGAGGCCAGCAAGGCGCGGTTCGCCGACAAGTACAAGCTCACCTTTCCGCTGCTGGCCGACCCGGAGCACGACGTCGCGGAGAAGTATGGCGTGTGGCAGAAGAAGACGAACTACGGCCGCAGCTACATGGGCATCGCGCGCACGACCTATCTGATTGGACCCGATGGCAAGGTCGCGAAGCGCTGGGACAACGTGAAAGTGGACGGCCACGCCGAGGCGGTGCTCGCAGCCGTCAACGAACTATGAAACAACGATCAACCGCAGAGACTCGCAGAACACGCAGAGAATAATTTTTCTGCGAGTTCAGCGCGTCTCTGCGGTTGATGTCTGTCAGCTGTCCGCGAGGCGCGCGATCGCGTCGCCGCTGAGGCGGTAGACGGTCCACTCGTCCATCGGCTTCGCGCCAAGGCCGCGGTAGAAGCGAATCGCCGGCTCGTTCCAGTTCAACACCGACCATTCCATGCGGCCGCAGTTGCGCGCGACCGCGACCTGCGCCAGGTGCGCGAGCAGCGCGCGACCCACCCCGCGTCCGCGCCAGTCCGGCACGACGAACAGGTCTTCGAGATAGAGGCCGCGTCTTCCGAGGAACGTCGAGTAGTTGTGGAACCACAGCGCGAAACCGACCGGCTCGGCGCCGGCGCGCGCGATCACGACCTCGGCGGCCGGCGGGGACCCAAACAACGACGCCCGCACGCCCGCTTCGTCAGCGATCACGTCGTCCGACATCCGTTCGTACTCGGCGAGCGCCTTGATGAGCGTCAGGATCGCCGCCACGTCGCGCTCGGTCGCGGGATCGATCCGCACGTCAGGGGGAAGACTCACCTCAGTCCTCCCGACGGCCGTGCGCGATACCGGTGGCCGTCAACCCAATGCCCCCACACGACGAGCAGCCACATCGCCGTCGCCGACCACGCGACTGTGCGGGCGTCCGGGGGTGGCGGTCCGAACGCGCTCGCAAAGTAGACGACGCCGAGGAAGCCGACGAGCGACCAGAATCCGACGGTGCCGATCCGATCGCGCGCCACCGTCGCCTGGCAATACAGGGCGATCCCGGCCGCGAAAATGAGCAGCTCGACGGCGAGCGTCGCCGGGATCGAGTTCCACAGGCCCAGGCCGAGGCGGGTCGTCCCGCTAAGGGTGAGAGGCATGTCGGGCCGATGGGTGATCACGTCGAGGAGCCAATGGCTGACCACCAGGGCACCGAGTATCACACCAGCGCTCCTGCGCGAACGTGTGGCGGCCATATACGCGCCGCCCACCAGGATTCCCCACCCGACGAGGGCGTTCAGGCTGTGCGAGTAGGGGTAGCTCACGAAATCGAGCGGCGTCATGGCCGTCGCGCCCGGCAGGATCCGGACTTCTTCGACGCCGAGCAGGACCAACACGGGCCAGAGCAGGTCGGCGAACTGGCCCGCCAGGAACAGCGCACCGAGCGACACGGCTGGCACCGCTTTCTTGGCGGCGAACGCCACGGCGAAGTGTCCGAGAAACATGCGCGGACTATCTGACTGCGCGCGCGAGGTAGCTCTTTCTGGCACGCGCCTTCATCCCCGCGCCGTCCACCTGCACCTCGAGCGAGTGCATTTTTCCGTCGAGCGACGACGGCGTGAAGCCGAGGACGTACTGGTGATGCAGCTCGTCGGCGACACGGGCGAAGGTGGCGGCGAGATCGTTCGCCGACGTGAGCTCGAAGTACCCGCCCCCGGTCGCGGCCGCGATCTTCGGCAGCCCGGGATCCGGCTGATTGGCTAACGGCACTGGCCGCACACCGGAGCGGCCCTGTCCGCCAGAAAGCCCGCCGGGCCGCGACGGTCCTCTCGGCCCACCGCCGATGCCTCCACTCGCGGGCGCAAGCCCGATGGCGTAGACCATGACGTCCTCTTCTTCGGCGCGCCTCATCACGTCCCGCAACGAATTGCCTGACGCACCGCCGCCGATCGGACTGTCGATGCCATCGGTGAACACGAGAATCACCCGGCGTCCCTGCTGGCGCAGCAGCGCCGTGATCCCGACGTAGATCGCGTTCCACAACGGCGTCGGGCCCTCGGGCTGCAGCTCCGAGCGGAGGATGGTGAGCAGCTCGCCGTGATCCGATGTGAAGTCGCGCGGATCGAGTTGAATCCGGTTCGAGAAGCTGCCGATGCGCACCCTGTCGTCCGGGCCGAGCGCCTCGACGAACCGCGCCGCCGCCCGCTCGACGAGCCTGAAGTTCGCCCTCATGCTGCCGCTGCGATCGAGCAGCACGACCGCGGTGATCGGCTGAATGGCGCTGGCAAACAGCGTGATCTCCTGCCGCTTGCCGTTGTCGTCGATCGCGAATGCCTCTTGCGTCAGACCGGGCACGAGCCGGCCGTCGGGACCGGTGACCGTCGCGTAGACGGCGACCGTGCGATTGCCGGACTTGTAGACGCCCTCCTGGCCGTGAGCGGTCACGGAGGCGAGTCCCGCCACGAGCGTGGCTATGAGCACCCGAATGTTCATCGCAGCCCTCACGTCGTGTCAGAGGTGCCCGGACTGTTGTAACTTACCGGCGGAACTGCGAGTGGCCGGCCGCCTGCGTCGTCGCCGCGGCGCAAGTGACCGGCCCCTGTGCTTGATGTCGGCTCGAGGAAGGCTTACTTGAGATGACGGCTGACGAGCTTGGTCATCTCGAACATGTTCACGGTGGCCTTGCCGCCGAACACGGTCTTCAGGGCCTCATCCGCTTTGATGTTCCGTTTGTTCTTCGGATCCTGCAGCTTGTTCTTCTTGATGTACGCCCACAATTTCTTGGTGACCTCGGTCCGCGGCAGCGGTTTCGTGCCGACGACCTCGCCGAGCGCCGCACTGGGCGTCATCGGCTTCATGAATGCCGCGCTGGGTTTCCTGGTCGATTTCTTCGTCGCTTTTTTTGCCACGTCGTCTCCTCGGCAGCTGTATTGCGCCTAGCGCAGGGTACCACAAGCTGCGAATTTCGCACGCGGTTTCAATAGGTGCGATTCGGAAAATCCCGCCATGGCGGTCGCGTACCCTCAGGAATGGGTCGATGGCCCAGGCCGCTCCCTCCTGCCGGCGGACGCACCTGCTGCCAGCATCACGCTGGCCGCGAGCGCAATAATCAACCAGAAAGTCGCCTTCGACCAGTCATAAATCGGCATCGGCGCCGCCTCGCTCACATAGGGCCGGCCGTCACCGCCGGCCGCCCGGGCCACCTCGACGCGCTGCTCCGCGGGCCAGGAGAATCCGGCCGGACTGTCGCTTGTACCCGTCTCCAGCACGGGGGCATAAAAGGTTTCCAGAATGCGATTTTCCCGCCACGCCGTCAGGACGTCCCCGCGAGCCATCGCCTCGTTGCGGTGCCTTACGTGCCAGAGGGCCTCGCTGACGTACTGATCCTCGCGCGAAAGACGCCCTGCCGCGGGCGGCGGCTGGCCGCGCCAGCGGGCCGTCCGCTCCTTCGCCGCCGACTCGAGCTGACCGCGGCTGTAACGCGATCGAAAGACGCCAATCCCCGGCTCGCGCACGTCGTAGCCCAGGTGGACGGTATGAAAGAACAGCGCGGCGGCGATCGTCACGACGACGGCCGCGGAGCCGATGCGCATAGCGGAGCGGGGACCGAGCGCGAGCGCGAAGCGCGCCGGCGGGCTGAGCGCGATGCTGAAGAGCAGCCCGCACGCGACAGCGCCCGCGTCGAGGACGACATCGTGCAGTTCGCCGACGCGCGCGGGAACGAACCACTGGAGCCATTCGTCGAGCGTGCCGACGAGCACGCCCGCCAGTACCGGCAATACGAGCACCGAGAGATCGCCGAGAGGCCGCCACGCGCGATAGAACAGCAGCGTCAGGAGGCCGTATTCGACGAAGTGGAAGGACTCGACGACGTCGGTGTCGGCGTTGCCCGTGCTCATCCCGCGCGCAAACACCGCACCGGCGGTGAGCGCAGCGACGAGGGCGACGTATCGGACCGCTCGGTGCTCCCGAATGCGGCTGACCGCGATCGCGATGGCGCCTCCAATCATTGCGACGACGCTGCCGCCGATGATCGTGCGGACGTGGCCGGGAAACGCGGCGGCGATCGCCGCGCGGATTTCGGCCACGAACACGGCGCCGAAGATCACCACGAACGCGAAACCCGCCGCCACCGCCAGGTCGCGCGTGCGCGGCATGGCTTCACCCGATACGATGGCGCACCACGCCGCCGGTGAGTGTGTCCGCACCGATGGAGACGTAGAGGTCCCCCTCGCTGATCGACAGACCGAAGGCGGTGCGGCGATCGAGCCGCGCGGCAAGCTCGCCGACCAGTCGCCGATCGACGGCGTACAACTCGAGCTCCTCAGCACGATGAATCCGCCCGCCCGAGAGCCGGCCGACCAATTGCGCGGGATCCTTGTGCGTGTAGACCGCCACTCGAGGGGCGATTTTCGAAGCCTTGTGCAGGCGGGCGGCATCCGGTATGCCGATGTCGATCCACGACTGGATCGCGCCGGTCATGTCGCGAATCGAAATCGTCGGTTCGTCCGGATCGGACAGGCCAGGCGAGAAGGCGATGCCCTCGCGAAACTCGAGCGCGTACGCCAGGACACGAGTCACCAGGTACTCTTCGGACTCCGATGGGTGGCGGGCAACCCGAAGCGCCAGCGATTCATAGACACGCCGGTCGGCGTCGGCGAGATCGATCTCGAGATTGTAGATCGTCGCCGTCAGCGCCATGTACCCGCCGGCTTGCGCAAGCACCACGTCGTCATGCAGCGCTGCTGCTCGACGTTGGTCGTCTTGATCGGATCGAGCCACGCGCCGCCGAGGCGCTCGCTCCAGCCGCGCAGCATCGCCTCGTCGACGACGAAGCGCTCGGTCCCGTCCGGGAGCCGCACGCGCCGGCCGGCGGCGCCAAGCCGCTCGAGTCCGATCGTGGACGCGAGTCGCGCGAAGAACATGCCGTCCGGGGCAAGCACCCGCCACATCTCCTCGATCATGCGGCCGAAGTGCGCGGCGTCGGACGCGAAGTGGAGCACGGCGCTGCAAATCACCACGTCCATGCTGTGGTCGGACCACGGCAGCGCGTCGAGCTCGCCGGCCCGGAAGTTCTCTGGCGGAAGCCGCGGGGCAAGACTTGCGGCCAGCGATCGAACGCGCCCGATCGCCGCTTCTTCCCGGTCGATGCCGAAGCAGGCGAAGCCGCGCCGGAGAAAGTAGATCAGGTTGCGCCCGTCACCCGTGCCGGCATCAAGCACCCTGAGGCGGCCGTCGAAACGCCCTTTCAGGATCTGATCGAAGAGGTAGATGTCGATGTCGCCGAATTGCGACCGGAGATCCTGACTCGGAGACGGCTTCACGGTCACGGGGCGATCTTCTGAACCAGATCGCCGGCCCGAATCCGGCCCGCCTGCACGACCTTCGCGTTGACGCCGCGCAGCCGGAGGCGCTTCCCCACGGCGGAGTTGACGAACTTGACCGCGTCGACTCCGAAGCGCGAGGCGAACTTGCCGCAGCCGGTGTGCGGCGGAGCGGTGATCTCGACGACCGCGGACCCGAGCGCGAGGCGCGTCCCCGGCGGCAGATTGTCCGCGCTCAAATCGAGGTCGACGAACAGCTGGTCGCCCGCGAGCGGCCACCGATCCGGCGTCTGCGCGATGAGCGCGATCGCCCGGGCATTCATGATGTTGATTTGCATCTCCGGATTCGGAGCACCGCGGCCGCGGGAACGGCTCCAGGTGTCGCCGACGAGCCCCTCGACGATATCCAGCCGGCCTTCCTCGATCACCTCTCGCCCGTTGGCCTCCGGGCGGCGGACGATCAAGCGCAGCGCGCCTGCGTCGGCGGGCGACTGGCGGATCTCCGCAAGCCCCGCCTCCATTTGCTCCAGCGTCGGATATGTCATGAGATCCGCCGGTAGATCACGAACTCGAACCGTGGATGATCGTCCCTCCGCTCGACCGTCCATTCCTGCTCGGCGAACGGCGGAAAGTACGTGTCGCCGGAGAAGTGTCCCTTGATATACGAAAGGTACATCGTCTCGGCAAGCGGAATCGTCTGCTCGTAGATCGTGGCGCCACCCGCGCTGAAGAAGGTGCCGCCGAACGATGCGGCGGTGCGCATGGCGTCTTCGATGGTCGGGACGACGACCGCGCCGCGCATGGCGCCGGCCGATCGGCTGACCACGACGTTGTGGGCGCTGCTCAGATTGTCGCCGAAGATCTCGTACGACCGCCGGCCGATGATGATGGTCTTGCCCTCAATCAGCCTCAGGAAATGCTCGTATTCCTCGGGCACGTCCCAGGGCAGCCCGTTGCCGCTCCCGATGACGCGGTCGCGGGTCATCGCGCCAACGATGATCATCGGCGACGATCCTACACCGGGGTCTATAATCCTCGAAGCATGCGAGGAGCCGTGGGCATGAGTCGATGGCCGCAGGTCCTGCTCGTCTTCGTCGTTGGACTGGCCGGCGTGACGTCGAGCTCCGCCCAGGGAGGCTTCCGAGGCGAGCCGTACTCCACGGACGTTCCCTACGACGGCCGCTTTACGTTTGCGCGACTGCGTTATGGAAGCGGATCCGTCAGGTCCGGCGGCATGAACAGCGCCTGGAACCACGACTATCCCCGCGCCGAGCAGCATCTGTCGCAAATCCTGAAGGAAGTCACCTTCATCGACGTGCACACCGAAGGCGCGCGGATTCTGAACCTCGACGATCCCGAGCTCCTGAAGTACCCGATTGCCTACATGTGGGAGCCGGGCTACTGGGCGATGACCGACCTCCAGGCCCAGCGGTTTCGAGATTATCTGCAGAAGGGCGGCTTCGCCATCTTCGACGACTTCGACGGGATACACTGGGAGAACTTCACGGCGCAGATGCGCCGCGTGCTCCCCGAGGGGCGATTGGTCCAGCTGGACGAAACACACCAGGTGTTCGACACGTTCTTCCGGATGAACACGATCGATTTCCCGGACCCGGGGCTTGGGATCAAGCCGTCGTACTTTGGCATCTTCGAGGACAACGACCCGGCGAAGCGGCTGATGGTGATCGCCAACTACAACGCGGATGTCGCGGAGTACTGGGAGTGGTCGGCCACCGGACTGCTGCCCTTCGACGAGTCGAACGAAGCCTACAAGCTCGGCGTCAACTACATGGTCTACGGGCTGACGCACTGAAGGAGGACATGATGTCGAGAAAGCTCGCGATGCCGCTGGCCGGCGCAGCTGCGCTGTGCTGTGTGTTGCTGCTCTCTGCCGTTCCCGCCCGGAGCCAGGCGACCGTCACGATCAAGGAGTGGGTGGTGCCCACGGCCAATTCGCACCCTCACGATCCGCTGGCGGCGGCGGACGGTTCCATCTGGTGGACGGGACAGCTGGCCAACCTGCTCGGACGGCTCGATCCGAAGACGGGCGCGATGAAGGAGTATCCGCTGAAGGTGCCGGGATCGGGGCCTCATGGCCTGGTCGAGGACGCGGCGGGCAACATCTGGTACACCGGCAATGCCAACGGACACATCGGAAAGCTCGATCCGAAAACGGGGATCGTCACCGAATACCCCATGCCGGACCCTTCGGTTCGCGATCCCCACACGCCGATATTCGACCAGAAAGGCACGCTCTGGTTCACCGCTCAGGGCGCCAACGTGATCGGCAGACTGGTGCCGGAAACAGGCGAGCTCACGCTGAACAAAATGCCCGTAGCAGGATCGCGCCCGTACGGCATCGTGATCAACTCCAAGGGCATGCCGTTCATCGTCGAATTCGGCGCCAACAGGGTGGCTGCCGTGGATCCCGCCACGATGGCCATTCGGGAGTACGTGTTGCCGAATCCCGCGACCCGTCCGCGGCGGATGGCGGTCACGAGCGACGATGTCATCTGGTATTCGGACTACTCGCGCGGCTACCTGGGCCGGCTCGATCCTGTAACCAAGGAAGTCAAGGAGTGGCCCTCTCCGGGCGGCCCCAAGTCGCAGCCTTACGGGATGACGGCGGCCAAGGACATCATCTGGTACAGCGAATCCGGGGTACAACCGAACACGCTCGTGCGCTTCGACCCCAAGACCGAGAAGTTCCAGACCTGGCCCATCCCCTCGGGCGGCGGCGTCGTCCGGCACATGATGGCGACGCCGGAGGGCAACCTGGTGCTGGCCAACAGCGGCGTGAATCGCGTCGCGCTGGTGGAAGTGAAGTAGAGATCTCTGATCACGAAGTCAGAGTCAAGCCGTGCTTCGAGGCTGCGTTCCGGCGTGAGCTCGACGATCTCGGGCGGAGTGACGCCGAAATTGCTGTAGCGGATCCAGGTGGGGCGCACGCGGAGGTAGATGCAGCCCGGCAACCGCTGCCGCTCGCGGCCGTCTGGAAACCTTTCGAAGTACAAGGCCTGCAGGCGCTGGAGCTCGGCACCTTGGGGCTCGTCGGCGATTCCTTCGGTACTGCACCGTGCGCTCGTCGCCGGCGTGCGTCCCGCCGATGACGAATGCGACTCGTGGACTTCGCCTGAGGTTCGCGGCTTTTCTGCTGTCGTCCATCGTGTCGAAGAAGATCTCGAGGGCGTCGGTCACGACGATGCCCACGACGGCCGCTTGTGGCGCGCCCGAGGCGGCGACCGATGCCTCGACGGCATACACATGGCCGCGCATGAACTCCACGAGCTCGGCGCGTGTCATCTGCCCGCAGAAAGCCGCTTCAGCAGCTGGATCTGGCCGGCGTGATACAGATCGTGAGCCGCGACGCCAGACAGGAGCGCGAAATTGCTCACCTTGCTCCCGCGAGGAGTCGCATGCAAATCGCCAGTGGACAGCTGTCCGACGGCTTCGCGCAACAGCACGTGCATCCGTTCGAGCAGCTCAGTATCGGACCGCCAGGCCTGCTCCGTCATCTCCTCCGGCCGGCGGAACCAGTTCGACCCCACGAGCGGAAACGATCCGCGCTTCGTGCCGGTCAGGCGCCGCCACGCGGTGTACTTCCAGTACGCCGCATGGACCATCGTCTCCCAGATGTTGTGCCGCTGCGGTCCCGGCCGCCACGCCGCCTGCTCCAGGGACACCCGGCGAATCGACCCCCGCAGGTTGGTGCCGTGCCACGAGGGGTGGTCGTAGGCCTGGTCGAGAATCGTCAGCACCAGCCCGACTTCGGGCGTCTGCGTGGAGCGCATCTAATCCTCCGCATCCCTAGTCCGCACACAACACTTTGAACGCGAATGCCGCTGAATCGTCCCTAATCCCGTAGTCCCTAGCATCCCGTACGTTCCGTGGTCCCTGTCCGTCTCTGCGTTCTCAGGCTCTGCGTACTCCTGGTCCATTCACCCCGGAGGCTCCTGTGGCTCCGACATCAGCGTTCGCCACACGACCTTCCATCCCCCTGGCATCCGTGAGAACACCAGGATGTCGGATCCCTTCTCCCTGTAGGTCTCCCCTTCCAGCTCGTACGCAATCGTGAACGGGCACACGGCCACGGCGGTGTCGCCGATGACGTCCACGCGTGGCACGCCCGAGGCGAATTCCCGCGTCCTGGCCACCTCGGCGAACTGCCGGAACGACGCGACATAGGCGGCCCGCCCCAGCACCCGGCCTTCCAGCCCGGGCGGCGCCATGACGACGTGCTCGGCGACGTGGGGGCCGATGGCGTCGTAGTCGCCAACCACCCACGCCTCGTTGATGGCGGAGACGATTTCACGGATTTCACGAACGATATCTGCGGTCATGGGCGCTCCAGAATGCCCTGAGACGCCATCCGCTGCAAGCGCCCACGACTCGGGGTGAGCCGGTTACCACCTGCGCGCCGCATTCCATGTGGAGGAATGGACATGCGGGAGCTGAATCGCCGGGATTTCCTGAGGGCGCTGAAAGTGGGAGCGTCGGCGGCGTCGGCTTCGTCGGCGGCGCTGGCCTGCATCGCGCGGCCGCTGCCCGTCCAATCGCCCTACGCCTCGGCAATTCCGGATCGCGAAACGGACACGCTGGTCAACGACGTCCACTCACAGCTGAACGCCACGCTCGTCGGCGCCATCGCCAAGCCCCGGGACGTGGCCGAGGTGCGCGCCGCCATCGCCGGCGCGAGGGCCGCGGGGAGGGCGATCTCGGTGGCCGGCGGCCGCCACGCGATGGGCGGGCAGCAATTCGGCGAGGGCCACCTGCTCGTGGACATGCGAGACATGAACCGGGTGCTGGCGTTCGATGCGGACAACGGATCGATCACGGTGGAAGGCGGCATCCAGTGGCCGGCGCTCCTCGATCATCTCGAGCCGCGCGCAGGAGGGACGCGATCGGCAGTGGGGCATCTATCAGAAACAGACCGGCGCCGATCGCCTCAGCATCGCCGGCGCCCTCTCGTGCAACGCCCACGGCCGCGGCCTCACGCTGGGGCCGATCGTGCAGCAGGTCGAGTCGTTCGACCTCGTCGATCACCTCGGCGAGGTTCGCACCTGCTCGCGGACCAGCAATGCGGACTTGTTTCGGCTGGCCATCGGCGGGTACGGGCTGTTCGGCATCATCACCCGCGTGCAGCTGAAGCTGCGGCCGCGGGTGAAAGTAAGGCGGGTCGTCATGCTCGCGACCACGGCCACCGTGATGGAGTGGTTCGAAGAACGGATCAGGGACGGCTATCTGTACGGCGACTATCAGTTCGCCACCGACGCCGGCCGGGACAGCTTCCTCCGGCGCGGCGTCTTCTCCTGCTATCAGCCGGTTCCGTCCGACACTCCCCTGACGACGAACCCGACGAGATTCAACCCCGAAGACTGGGCGCGGCTCACGTTCTATTCGCACAGATACAAGCAGCGTGCATTCGAGGCGTACTCGTCGCGCTACCTCGAGACGTCCGGCCAGATCTATTGGGCGGACTGGCAGCTCTCGGCGGCGTACGTCGACGACTACCACGCGGACCTCGATCGCGCGCTCGGCGCCCGGGTGAAAGCCACCGAGATGATCACCGAAATCTACGTTCAGCGGGATCGGTTGGCTGCATTCATGGAGGATGCGCGGGTGGCGCTCGCGGCGCGGCGGGCGAACGTCATTTACGGAACCGTCCGGCTGATCGAGAAGGACGACGAAACCTTCCTCGCGTGGGCGAGCGGCCGGTACGCCTGCGTGATCTTCAACCTGCACGTCGAGCACACGTCAACGGCCATCGACAGCGCGGCCGCCGCATTTCGCGAGCTGATCGATCTTGGTATCAGGCACGGCGGGAGCTACTACCTGACCTACCACCGGTGGGCCCGCAAGGATCAGATCGAGCAGTGTTATCCGCAGCTTCGGGAGTTCCTGGCCCTCAAGCGCCAATACGATCCGGAAGAGGTATTCCAGAGCACGTGGTACCGGCACTACAGGACGATGTTCGCCTAGAAATGCAACGAGGGCGGCTCCCTTGAAGGAGCCGCCCCCGCTGGGTTTTGTCGTGGTTCGTTCGCGGATCGCGCTACTTGCCGACAGTAAGCCCGTCCACCATGACCTCGAGGCGATGATTCGAACGGAAGCCGTAGAGCCCGTCGGTCCTCGCGGTGGCACCGGTCTTGGGCGTCGAATGCACGACCGTGCCGTTCACGACGTAGTCCACCTTGTCGGCGGCGACACGCACTTCGAGCGCGTTCGTGGAGGTGCCCTTCGCGTCGGGCTTTCTCACTGCGGCGTTGACGCCTCTTGCCACATCGTTCGTATCGTTATCTCCGACGCGCTGCTTGAGGAGCCACGAGCCGTCCTGCGCGACCAGGAAGTAGAGGTACGTCTGCTTGGGGCCCTCGAGATCGCTTCCGCCGAACACGAGGCCGTAGTAGTTGGTATGGTCGCTCGGTTTCACGAGCGTGAACGAGCCCTTCAGGGTGTAAGTGCCCGTGGCGCGGTTGGCCGGGGCCCAGAAGACCGCCGCTTGCGGCGTCACCACGTGGAAGCCTTTGCCCATCGCCATCATCTTGACGGCGCCGGACGCGTCGGGATCCGACGCGCTGGTGCTGCGGTCGGCGCGCAGCATCCACCCCTTGGTCTGGGCGCCAAGAGGAATGGCGGTGATCAGGACGAATGCAGCCAGATATGCGAAACGTTTCATTGTTTATCAGCTCCTCGGAAAAAACGTCACTTGCCCAATCAATAACCCGATTACCAGATTACTCGATTACTCGATTCCTCGTCGCAGCTGAGCCAGGTGGTGCCTGAGGTGCACGACGTAATCGTGCGCCAGGAATCCGAGCGTCACCGGCGCGTTCGCGCCGATGCTGCATAGCGTGGATCGCTTTGCTTCCGGGATATGTCCGATGACGTGCGCCAGGTGGCGATTATAGCCGTGCCACAAAGCGATGATCTCGCTCCACGGGCGATCCTCATACCGCTGACATCCCACCCAATGATCCTGATGGTACCCGGGCAACTGCAGCACGGCTGCTTCCTGGGCGCGGACGAACCGCTGGTGGTTGTTGGCGGCGGAATCGACAAGGTGTCCGATCACCTGCTTGGGAGACCACTTCCCGGGCGCCCGGGGCCGCCCGGCTTCGGCGTCGGGCATCGCGCGCAGCTCGAGGAAACCGCGCTCGACGGTCCGCAGCAATTCGCTGGCGATTGCCGGAAACGCGCTCTGATCGGAGATCGACATCCCGCTCATCTCACGCCCGCGCCTGATTCACGTGGTTCGGCCAGGCCTGCTCGGCCTGCCACAGATGGCGGTGCTGATGGCGGGGCAGGATGGTCAGGCACGCATACAGGTTGTACTTGACCCGCGCGTCGAACGGCGACACGACCTTGACGCGATCGATTGCCAGGCCGCGGCAGTCCCTGACGCACTCGACCTGTCGAGCCTGAAGCTCCTCAAATGCCGACATCAGCAGGCTGGGCGGCTCGTTCCCGCTGGGAACGAACGCAGCGGTCGTCTTGACCCGAAAGCGCGCGGGAGGGCCGCTCATTCTCCAGAGAAGCCAGCCGACGAAATCCCGGCGATACCGCCTCGAACCGGCGGCGGGCCATCGTTTCGCTTCCGCGATTCCGCCGCGGATGAGCGGCACGAACGCTCGCGAGGTGAGGTTCAGATGAGCGACGCACTCCGCGACGGACCATCGCGCCGGGTCGGGCCGCCGGGCCCACACGTCGTCCGGGACGGCCGACGCCAGGGCATGCAGGCGTGCCCGCGCGCTTTCGAATTCGTCGACAATAACTGCCAACGAATCGGGTAATTGGATAATCGGGTAATCGGGTAATTGATTGATCAATTGGCCAATCCATTACTCGATTACCAGATTACCCGATTACTCGATACCAGATGTCTAGGGCCAGCGAGCCAGCATCTGACGCAGCTCGTCGCGATGATTCGTTTCATCCGAGATAATGGTATCGAATTCGGCTGCGAGGCCCGGCTCCCCGACTGCTTCCGCCTGTTTCCGGCGGATGACGTAGCGGTCGATGGCTTCGAGCTCCGCCTTCAGCGCCGCCTGCAGCATCGCCTTCGGCTCGGCCACTACCGGCACCGGCGCCGGCGACGAGGCCGGCGTGCCGCCGAGCGCCGCAATCTTGTCCGCAAGGAGCTGCGCATGCATCAGCTCCTCGGGGATCTCGTTGGCAAAAAACGTCCGGAGCTCCTGACGGTAGGGACCCTGCACCATGCTGGCGTACAGCCGATACATGATGATGGCTTGAAACTCGCCCCTCAGATCTTCGTTGAGTCCCTCGAGCAGTTCTTTCTTCGCATCGTCAGACACTGAGTCCCCCTGGAGCGGTTTGCGCCACGCGACCAGCCGCGGGAGCGCGTCGGACCATCGCTAGCAACACGATACCATTGCCTCAGGTTATTTCTGGGCCGGTTTAGGGCGGGCTCGCGACGACCAGTGGACGGCCCTGATCCGCCAGCCGCCGGCCTCGCGGCTCAGCACCATCAGCTCGATACCCATGGAGTCGATGGCCCGGCCCTGAAACGTTCCCACCGTCTCGCTGGCGGATGTCGCCCACGCGGCATCGCCGACGACGACGACCCGGGCGGGGCTGCGCTTGCTCGACACCGATTTCTCGAACTCGATGTCGGCCGGCAGATGACTCGACTCGTATTGCGCTCGCGTTTCAACCCCACCCGCCTCGAGAAACACTGCGTCGGGGGCGACGAGCTGCATCAACCCGGCGGCGTTCCCGGCGGTCATCGCGGCGTGGAAGGCGTCGACGACGGCCAGCACGGCGGCTGAGTCTTTGCCGGTTGATTGGGCGGCAAGCGGGGCCACAGTGCCAGCCAGAAGGGCGGCGATCAGCAGAGGAAATCGCATACGCATGTCACTCCTTGAATGACAGTTGTTACCGAACGGCAGGTTGTTACCGCGCGAGTCTAGCATGCTGGTTCACGCGTCATCGGCCCATGAGCCGATAGAACGCGATCAGGTCGGTCGGCTTCGGAGGAGCCGCTCCCAGCTGCCGCATGATAGTGACCACCTGCCCGCGATGATATGTCGCGTGGTTGACAACGTGCTGAGCCATCTGCCAGAACGGCGTGGCGCCGGAATGTCCGCTCAAGAGCGTGTATTGGAAGACCCGATTGATCCCGTCCTCGCCCAGTCCCGCCAGGAACGCCCGCACCTTGGTTTCGTGATCGACCCACGCCGCGCGGAGTGCCGCAACGTCAGGGAACATGTCGGACGGGAGAAGCGCGGTCGGCGACTGCCCCAGCCATCGCGAATGCCACGCCCACTCGGCCGCGTAGATGTGTGCGAGCGTATCGCGGACCGAGCCAAAACTGCTGCCGACGTCAAGGGTGAATTGATGGGGGGTCAGCGACTCAACGGCCTCGAGCAGCCGGTCCCGCGCCCAGTAGTGATAGTCGAACAGGAGCTGCACGTCGCGGAGATTCATTCGATCGCTTTCCGGAAACTGTGCTGCGTCTTGATGCGGCCGTACCCGAGGCGCTCGTAGAACCCGTGGGCCTCGACCCGCACGATCCTCGACCGGACCCGCACAGACCCATACCCGTGGTCCTTCGCCCAGGCTTCCGCGGCCGACATCAGTTCCGCGCCGACACCCTGGCCGCGCGCCTTCTCCGCGACAACCAGGCCGCCGATCTCGGCGTGCGGGTCGGACTCGAGCAGGTAGGTGCCGTACACGTGCACCCACCCGACGACACCGCCGTCGGATGCCTCCGCGACATACACCTCCGCATCCTCTCGCGCGGCGATCAACTGGAAGCGATTGAGGATCGCTGCGGTCGTTGCCGGATAGCCCAGCTCGCCCGAAAGTTCCGCCACGATTGCGGCATCGCCGGCCCGCATCGGCCTTACCGCCACCCCTTCGTTCTTCACGTTGGCGGCCTGGTGCCGATAAACACCTCGAGGGTGCCGTCAACCTCCGAGTGGTCGAACGGCACGTTGCGCGGCCGGAAGCCTACAGCCTCCAGAAGTCGCAGCCAGTCGCCTCGCGAAAAAAGGCCCTCGATGTGCCGATCGTGCTCCACACGAACCGATCCGTCACTCGTCCGGAGCATGTACGCGTAGTCGGCGATATACGTGTTGTCAGCCGGATCCGGATCCCACACCCACCCCAGATAGCGCAGGCTTCCACTCTCCCCATCGTTGCCGCCGTGATCGGTCGTGGGACGAAAGGTTTCTCGAACGTAGTCGGGGGCGAACAGAGCCACACCACCTGGACTGCAATGGACGAACGCGGTCTCGAGAGCGCGGCGCAGATCCGTCTCGGTCGTCATGTAGCACACCGCGTCATGGAGAAACACGCAATCGAACTGGCGGTCGAGCCTCACGGTCCTCATGTCGCCTTCCACATGCTCACATTCCGGGTTCAAGGCCCGGCTGACGTCGAGCATGCCGGGAGAGCGGTCCACGAGGACCATCTTAAAGTGCGCTTTCAAGTACGACGCGTTGTTGCCACCGCCGCTTCCCAGTTCGAGAAGCGTCCGCGGCGTTCGCTCGCAGGCTGCCAGCAGCGTCCGTTGATAGAAGGCGGCTTCCTCCGCATACTCGGACGGCGCGGAGAGCAGCGGCCACCACGAGGCGAGATCGCTGTACAGCTTCAGGGCGGGGCTTCCTACTTGCGCACAGGTAATCTGGCCTTCCAGAAGTCCCAGGAACGCTCGTAGTCCTGCGGAGAGCTCTTGGCCTCTCCGGGATCCAGATATGTGACCTTGCCCCCGCCGAGCTGCATCGCCTGCATCTGCAGCCGCGCGTTCAAATTGAGGTAGTAGGCTTTCCCGACGACGAGGTGCAGCGACGCGGCGACCACGGCGGCGCCGTGCCCGCGCATCAACACTGCGGACTTGTCGCCGAGCGACTGCGCCAGCGCCCGGCCAAGTTCAGCGGTCCGGACCAGCATGTCAGTGCCCCCGGCTTTGCGAATCTCGAACACGGGCACGCCCTCTCCGATGAAGTAGCCCATGTGATACAGCGGCCGCATCGGAACGGTAGTCGAGCCGAATGGAATCACTTCAGGACAGTGGCAGTGCACGGCCGCCATCACGTCGGGCCTCGCCTTGTAGATCTCGCCGTGAATGAAGCGCTCGGTGTAGCCGGCGGCCGCCGAAGCCGTCACCGGCTGGCTGTCCAGATCGTATTCGGCGATATCGGCGACGGTCACGAGGCCCGGCGCTCCGGCGCGCGCAAGGAGATAGCGGCGGGGATCGGTCGGGCTGCGGACGCTGACGTGCCCATACCCATCGAGCACGCCTTCATTCGCCAGAATGTGGTTGGCCGTGACGAGCTCGTTGACGAGGACCTGACGAGTGGGAGCCGCGGGCGTCTGTGCGAGAACCGGCAACGCGAGGGCCACCAGGGTCGCGGCAGCGTAGTTGATCTTCATGGGAATGCCACCTCCTCCGGACGACACGCTGGATATTATTACTGACTCACGAATATCGTGGACCGTCAGTTCTTCAGCGTCGCGCCCGCCAGCTCGGCGATCGCGCCGAGCGATGTCTGCGCCGCATTCAGGCCGAGGCGGAAATCCTTGTCCGAAAACGTGGAGTACCGATCGGTCGGCTGATGCCAGTGCGGATCCCATCCCGCCCCAATCTGCATGCCTCGCTCGTTCTCGCGAAGGCTGATCGACGGCACGAGATCCATGAACGGCGTCGAATCGGTGTTGGTCATGTGGTGGCCCACCGCGGCGGGATAGTCGGTCGCGTATCGCTCGTTGGCGTCCCGGAACAGAAACGCGAGCTTCATCGCCGGCTCGGCGAGCTTCGCTCTCGACTGGAACTCGATGTTGACGTCGGCTTCGGGGCGCTGCTCGGGGCTGAACGTACCGTCGGCGCGAGGCATGCCGTGGTCCCACATCATCATGTCGTGCTGAATCATGCCGAGCCACCTGGGCTCCGGATACCGGCCCGATCCAGGCGGATCCTCCCTGCCCTGCAACGCCGCTCGCTGCTCGATGTAGGCGATGGCGCCGTGGTAACCCGTCTCCTCGTTGTTCCACAGCGCGAATCGAATCGATCGCGCCGTCTGCACATCCGGACTCGCGAAGACCCGCGCGAGCTCCATGACGAGCGCGGTTCCGGATCCGTTGTCGTTGGCGGCCTCGCCCCAGCCATGTCCATCCATATGCGCGCCGACGATGTACATCTCGTCGGGGCGCGTCGTGCCGACCTTGGTGCAATACACCTGTTCGCGCGGACCCGGTGCCGTCGGCTGCTCGTTGAGCCGCCGAAGCTCGAGGTCGGGTTGCGCGTCGGGATTGGTGTTCACGCTGGTGGGTCTCGTCACGCCGCGGTATCGCGAACCGCCCTGGCCGGCCCGGATCTCGCCGCTGGCAATCACACGACCGGGAGCAGCGCCGCGGTTTTGTGGCGCTGCCGGCGGCGCCGGCGGCGCCGGCGTGTACACGTACTTGGCGCGTTCCGTGGCACAGCCGAAGCTCCTGAGCTGAGCCTCGATCCAATTCGACCGCCGCGAGGTTTCGATCGGTCCCCTGCCGCCGGTCGCCGAACTGGGTCAGCCCCTTGATCGTCGCTTTGAACTTCTCCAGGTCGAGCCGGCCGACCAGCGCCTTCACCGTCTCGTCGGGCGGACTCAATTGCACCGGGGTGACCGGCGAAGCTCGGGAGCCCTCGGGGGCCGGTGAAGCCTCGGACGTCTGTCCGGATGGCTCTTCCTGCCGCCCGCCGCAGGCCGGCGCAACCAGAAAAGCGATCAGGCAGCCCATGGCAGCGGCCATGTGCGGACGCATCTTCACATCACCCCCGCCTTCCGCATCACGGCTTCCGACTTCTTGCGGATCTCGCTCGCGACCTCGAAGGGGTCCCGTTGCGAAAACTGCGGCAGGAACAACTCGACGGAAAGCGGTCCGGCGTAGCCTTTGTCCGAGAGCTTCCGCAGAATCAGGTTCAAGGGGGCCACCCCGTCGCCGGGAATGAAACGCGACTGCTGATCCAGCAGCTCGCGCGGCATGTCGGGCACGTCCTGGAAATGCACGTGTCCGATCTCGCCATTGCGAATCAGATCGAGATCCTCCAGCTTATTGGGGCCGGACCAGAAGTGGTAGAAGTCGAACAGCGGATCGACGTTCCCCGCCGCGCGCGTCATCGTCAACATCGTGGGGAGCGAGGAGACGTAGGTCGACGTGCGCGTCGCTTCGATCGTCGCACGCAGGCCGAACTTCCGTGCGATCTCCCCCACTTCGCGCATGCGGTCCGGTCCGGACTTGAAATCCTCGGGCGTGAAGCGCTGCGTGGCGGCCGACGGCGTGTAAATGCGTTTCAGACCCAGGGTCGCGTACATCTCGCAGCGCTTCGTGTAGCTCTCGAGCAATTCCTGGCGCTTGTCACCCGGCTCCCACACGCCGAACCCGCCGCTGGCGGCGCAAACCGGCGTGAGCCCCAAATCGGTGAGAATCCGGCCCGCCGCAGCCAGCGTGTCGGTCTTCAGAAATGCGTCGATGAGCGTGTTGGTGAGCTCGACGTTCTTGATACCCGCGCGGGCCCAGCCTTCGAGCGAGCCCCGATAGCCTGCCGCGGAGGACGTGTTCTGGTGCATGGCGAGCGTCATTCCGGCGGCCGAGGATACGCGCGCGACGGCCAGCACCGCTGGCGTCAGGAGCATCGCTCTTCTGGACAGCATGGAACCTCCTCACGATTGTGACCGTCGGACGCGGCCCTTATGTCTGGCTCATCTTAGCGCGGGCCCGGAGGCCACGGTGTTGTATAACGGTGCCTTCAAAATGCCGCTCATGGAGGTTCTGACGTGAAAGGACTGACGCGCTTCTTCATTTCTCTGGTTTCCGGGGTTATCGCCCTTGCTCTGTCCGCCTGCACGTCCTCCCCGCCACCCGCGGAGACGTCGACACCTGCGGCGGCGCCCGCCGGTACCGCGAGTCCGGGTGGACGCGTCACCGCCGGATGGACGGTCACCGAGGGCGTCGCGACCCCCGAGAGCGTGTACGTCGATACGGCCTCCGGCTCGATCTTCGTCTCGATAATTGACGGCCAGCCGGGCGACCGCGACGGCAACGGCCGGATCATGAAGCTTGCGCCGGACGGCACGGTCGTATCGGCCTCGTGGATCACCGGGCTCAACGCACCCAAAGGGCTCCGCAGCCACAACGGCACGCTCTGGACCGCCGACATCGACGAAGTGATTGGCATCGACATCGCCAACAGCGCCGTCGCGTCCCGGGTGAAAATCGACGGCGCGCAGTTCCTGAATGATGTCGCGGTGGGCGACGACGGGACGGTGTACGTGTCCGACATGCTGGCCAGCAAGATCTACGCGGTGGCCGATGGCAAGGCGACGGTTTTTGGCGAAGGCGACGCGATGGAGTATCCGAACGGTCTCCTCGTCGAAGGCAATCGTCTCATCGTAGGGGGCTGGGGAAAGCCCGAAGCTGATTTCAGCACCAAGGTCCCCGGGCATCTGTTCGCGCTCGACCTGAAGACGAAGGCGAAGACACTCATCACCCCGAAGCCGCTCGGCAATATCGACGGCGTCGAAAGCGACGGCCGCGGCGGCTACATCGTCACGGACTTTCCCGGCGGAAAGCTGATCCACGTGACCGGCGCAGGCGAGAGCCGCACCCTGCGGGAATACATGGCGGGAGCGGCCGATCTCGCGTTCGTCCCGGTGGGCAACATCGCGATCGTGCCGCACATGATGGAAAACCGGATCGCTGCCTACGACATCTCGGATGCGCTGAAATAGGCGCCATCATGTTGGCCTCGGAGGGCTCTCATGTACGCGACGCTATCGTACGACGTCAATGCCGGAGAACAACCCATCGAAGACGTGCGCCATGCGCTCCTCGAACTGTTCCAGGACCGGGAAACCTGCGATCTGCTGTCGGACACCTTCATCTGTGATGTCGCCACGACGGCGGATTATCTGGCCGTGGCCAAGCAGCTGGGGAAGATAGGAAAGGACTTCCCCGACCAGTTTCAATTCGTCTTCACGCTCCATCGCACCGGAGACGCGCTCCGGTCGAACGGCGCGTTCTCGAAGGCGAAGGCCAACGCCATCATCGACCCGGGAGACGACCAATGAAGCGATGGCTCCGGTTTGAAGTCTGGGTCTTTGTATTTCTGGCAACGGCGCCGGCCGTTGCCCAGGACACACCGTTCACCGCGCAAAGCGGCAGCCGGCCGCTCGTCCGCCCCGACGGGACCTACGCGTTCAACAGCGTCCCGAACTCCAATCTGGTCTTCGAAGCGCAAATCGCGCCGCGCATCATCATCATCGACTCGATCGGCGACGCCACGAGACGGCTGCTGCAGGCGACCAACAACACGCCCGTATGGGGCTGGCAGGCGTCGGCCACACCGATGGTGAAACTCCGGATGTTCCGGGAAACATCCAATCCGGTCAGAACGCCTTCCTACATGCCAAAGGGAACCGTCCAAATCGCGAGAATGAGGAATCTCTCGCGTGCGGACCCAAAGGACGACGAGGATGGATTCTCGAGAGGCCCGGTCGAGATGTGGCTGGCCGACATCATCCCGTTCGGCCACCATTCGAACGGACAGAATGGCTGCCTCTTCACCTCCCAGGTGCGCGACGTCAATGGCGACTGCGTTGAAATCGTGCCGCCGCAGCCTCCGGCAATCAACAAGATCGACGGCAGCTTTTCGACCAACTACGTGGAAGCGACGCTCCACTACGGGCGTTTGCACCTCGACTCGGATGAAGCTCCCGAAGGGGAGTACGCCACCCGGTGGGAATGGCGCGCGGGCGCCGGCTTTCAGCTGAATCCGAAGGGCTACGTCGGCGGCTCCATCGACGACGAGCTGTCCGCGATTTACGGGCCGACGAGGGTTATCTTCGAGGGGATGGCGGCGCGACGCGGGAGCTGGCGGTGCGGCCGCCTCGAGGCAGACCTCCGGGTCCAATACATCCACGACGCTCCTGACGGCGTGCCTGACGCCACGACGCAGGCGGAGGTGGCATGCTTTCCCGCGCGATGGGGCGGAGCCGGCCTGTTCGCGCGGTTCTATCACGGGCAGGACTACTACAACCTCGGTTTCGCCGAGGGGATCACCCGGCTCCAAATAGGATTCACGCTGCAGCGGGAGACGTTTCTCAGCTTCAGGATTCGGCCGCAGTAAGCGAGCGCTCGAGCCCGGCACTGCATCGGATACTCAGGAGGCCGCGTGATTGATCATGCCGACATCGTGCAGCAGCTCCATGACGAGGAACCGCCGGCGAAGACCCTCGAAGGGGCGCTGGCGTTTCTCCTGCGCGTCGTCGCGCGGTTGCAGGACGCCTTTCCCTCGGAGCGCGTCGGGCTGTTGATCAAGACGGCCGGTGAAAACATCGTGCCCTACGGCGGGACCTCCGTCAGCGCTGCCAGGCTGGTCTATCCCGACCACGATTTACTGGTGAAGATCCTGTCGGACGTGCCGACGACCAACGGCGCCAGCTGGCAACCCGACCAGGGCATCCCCAATGAAGGGCATCACGGCGGATATCTGGCTGTCCCGGTGTCCGGGACACCCCGCCCGGAGCCAGTGGATCTCACGCCGCTCCTTGTCCGGCTCGCCGCACTCGAAACGCGCGCGACGCAGCAGGAGGCGATGCACGTGGAAGTCAACAAGCAGCTCGGTTCGATCAACGAGCTGATCAGGAGGTTGAGCGAGCGGCCGCGATCCGGACGGCCGCGTTGATCAAGGCGTATCTGCTTTCCTTCCCCGAGCGATTCGTGCGGGCCGCGTTGGGGCTCGGCGCCGGCGTCGCCCGTGAAGTGGGAGAGGTCGCCCTTCCAGACGGCATCCGCAGCAGCCAGCTCTATCAGAACCTCGTCGACGCCACGCTCCGATTCCTGATCGAGCAGGTCGGAGGCGCCGAGGGCGTTTACGACGCCGACGGGACGCTCCCAGACAATTTCCTCGCCAGACGTACTGCCGGCAACGCCGTCGAAGCGCTTGGCATCGTCGCGTTTCGTGCATCGCCCGTCTGGGTGCTCGCGGCTCTTGCAGACCTCTGCGGCATGGGTCGCCGTCTGATTCCGGAAATGGCCGATGCACTCAAGGCGCAGGGGCTGCTCGAACAGGACGCGCAATTCAGCAGCGTCGATCAGCTGCTCGACGGGCTGGAGCGGACCTCGTCACGGCTGGCGGCGACGATCAACACGCCGCCGCTCGACGTGGCGGGACTCCGCAAGGAATGGGACGCCATCCGGAAGGAAGCCCGGGCCCTGCAACCCGCGAGCCTTCCCTCCCGGGAAACGATCGGCGAGGTATGGGCGCAGCTCAAGGCAGAATCCGTCCGGCAGGACAGGTCGGTCTTCGAAACTTCGTCGATGATGGCCGTGTCAGCGGCACGATCCCTTCCGGACGGCGTGCGTTGGGTCTCCGCCTCCGCCCGGGTTGGCGCGACGCGGACCGGCCACATATTCGCCGCGGCGCTTCTGGACCATTACAGGCAGACGCTGGGCGACATGCAGCGGGCCGGGTATGTGGCATACGCCGGCCGGCAGTTGCGCCCTTACGTCCGTGCGGCCGTCGATCAGTTCTCGCCGAAGCGGCGCACCCTCACCCAGCGCCTGGCCGAGCGTCTTCGCCGAGGAACCGCTCGACGATGATTTCGTCCACGTACTGACCATCGATCCGCGCGTGTCCGCGCGCCGTGCCGACGATGGTGAACCCGTGATGAACGTAGGTGGACAACGCCGGGTGGTTGTCGGCCCGGATATAGGTGAATATCTTTCTGTACCCCTTGCGAATCGCCGCCTCGAACGTTCCGCGGAACAGGTGCTTCGCGATACCCTGCCTGCGGCGCTCGAGATCGACGTAGGTGCCAAGCACGCCCACATGATCGAACGCGTGCGTGAAGCTGGCGAAGGGCTCCATGCTCTGGAAGCCGACCACCTGTCCATCCGGCTCGCCGACAGCTACCAGGAAAACGCCGCGCGCCGGAAACGTCTCGATGTATGCGCGTTCCGCTTCAATCGAGAATGGCGTATCGAAGGCGGTGAACGTCCGCGCTTCGATAATCCGGTTGAGGATGCGCACGATCCCCTCGGCGTCGTCAGCGCGTGCTTCCCGGATGGATGGCTTCGTCCCGTCCATGACGTTCCAGCCGATTACTTCAGGTAGGTGTCGAAGAACGCCAGCGCCACCGCGAGGCCGCGGCCGAGCGCACCCTGGATTTTCATGGGATGATTCTAGTCATGAGCCGAGCGCTTGCCTACGCCGCATTCGACAAGACCGCGCCGTTCGGCCCCTTCAACGTCGACCGTCGCGAGCCGGGACCCCGCGACGTTCAGATCGACATTCTCTTCTGCGGCGTCTGCCATTCCGATCTGCACACCGCCCGCAGCGAGTGGCCAGGCACTATCTATCCCTGCGTCCCGGGCCATGAGATCGCCGGCCGGGTGGCGAGTGTCGGCTCGGCTGTCACGGGTTTCAAGGCCGGTGCCCTTGCGGCGGTCGGCTGCATGGTGGACTCGTGCATGGCCTGCGCGAGCTGTCTCGCCGGCCTCCAGCAGGTACTGCGACAACGACGACATCACGTTCACCTACAACGCGCCCGACAAGAAGCAGCCGGGCGCGATCACCTACGGCGGCTACTCCAGCCGGATCGTCGTCGACGAGCGGTTCTGCCTGCACCTGCCGGAGAAGCTCGACCCTGCCGGCGCCGCGCCGCTGCTTTGCGCTGGGATCACGACATACTCGCCGTTGAAGCACTGGGGCGCCGCCAGGGGGAAGAAGGTCGGGATCGTCGGCCTCGGCGGCCTTGGCCATATGGGGGTGAAGCTCTCGCACGCCTTCGGCGCCCACACGGTGCTGTTCACGACATCGCCGGGGAAGACCGAGGACGCGAGGCGCCTTGGCGCGGACCAGGCCGTTGTCTCGAAGGACGCCGTCGCGATGCAGGAGCACGCGGCAAGCTTCGATTTGATCCTGAACACGGTGGCGGCGTCGCACGACCTCGACGCCTACACGGCGCTGCTGAAGCGCGACGGCACGATGGTCCTCCTCGGCGTGCCGGAACAGCCGCATCCCTCGCCGGAAGTCGGCAACCTGATCTTCAAACGCCGCCGCATCGCGGGCTCGCTGATCGGCGGCATTCCGGAGACACAGGAGATGCTCGACTTCTGCGCCACGCACGACATCGTCTGCGACATCGAGCTGATCCCGATCCAGAAGATCGACGATGCCTACGAGCGGATGCGCCGGGGCAACGTGAAGTACCGCTTCGTGATCGACATGGCTTCGCTCAAGTGATGAAGGGACAATGTCACCTCGGCATCGCCGAGCGATGGAAATGAACGATTTGCCAGTCCGAACCGCGTTTCGCGACGACAAAGGTGACGCGACCATTCCCGCCGAAGGGCTTACCGTCTCGCACGCCGGTCACGGTATCCAAACCGGTGACAACGACCGTGGTATCAGACACCACCATGGTTGAGTAGCTGCCGAGGGTGGCGCCCATCGGCTTCGTATTCAGGAGCGCCTGCTCGAAGTACTTGCGAATTTCCGCCGGGTCCACGACAACCGTCTTGCTACTCGTGCCCAGGAACAAGGCGTCGGACGCATAGAGCTTGACGATTGCATCGACGTCTGAATTTGTGAACGCTCTGGTCCATCTCTCCACCACCTGGAGCGCTTCCTCTTGTGGACCGGCGATGGCGGTCGAGCCCAGCGACACGAACAACGCAACGGCACTTAGCAATTGACGCACGTTCCCTCCTGTTATTTGGGCGGAACTATCCAGAGGAACAGCTCTGTTCCGTCCTCCGCGCGGACGGTTTCGTCGGGAGCCCAATCGCCGATCCGGAACTGATGCGAAACGATCCGTGTGCCCGGACGGAGCTCCCGTCTCAGTTTCGGCTCCAACCGGCGGTTGACGCTGTCGGAAAGGTACAACATCACCACCGTAGCCTTCGAGATATCCGCGGTGAATAGATCGCCTTCGACGAAGGACACCCTGTCGGGCACTGCGCCTTCGCGCGCCACCTGGCGCGAGATCTCGACCAGCCGGGGGTCGAGCTCGATGCCGATGCCGCGCGCGCCGTATTTCTGCGCGGCCAGTATTACGATTCGGCCGTCACCCGATCCCAGATCGTAGACGACGTCTTCCGGCCTCACCCTCGCGAGCTTCAGCATCGCGTCCGCGACGGCCTGTCGCGTGGGCGCGAAATACATGTCCGGCGTCCGCGCGGGCAGGTCGCCCTGGGCGGAAGCGGCGGCCAGGTCCGGAGCGGCCGCACAGACGAATACCGCTACGGCGAGGAGCGTAACGATGAACAGCGCCGCGCGACGACGGGGCATGCGTCTTTGACGGGTTGTGTGCTATTCCGCTCGAACCGCCAGCATCGGATCGACCGTCGTGGCCCGCCAGGCCGGACCGATGCACGCGACGACTCCGGCAAGCGCGAACGCCGCGCCCACGAACAGGAACATCAGCGGATCGAGCGGGTTCGTGTCGAAGAGGTACGAGGCGAGCACTCGCGTGGCGATGGTCGATGCGAGGACACCGATCACGAGTCCAGCGGCCACCAGCGCAAGTCCGTGGCCGATGACCATCCGGAGCACGGCGCCGCGGCTCGCGCCGAGCGCCATTCGGATGCCGAATTCCTGGATTCGCTGCGACACCGAAGTCGCCATCACGCCCGTAATACCCGCCATCGTCACGACCAGCGCAAGCACGGCGAACACCGACAACAGCACGGCCGTCAGCCTCGGCGTGGCAAGATAGCGATCTCGAATCTCGTCGAGCGTGCGAACGTTCTGAACAGGCATCTCCGGATCGAGCGCCCACGCCGCGTCGCGAATCATCCCAATCGCGGATGCCGGATCGCCCGACGTGCGCACGAGCACGAGACCGTTCAGATTCTGCCTCGTCTGCCGCAGCGGCGTGTACAACTGCGGGACTGGATCTCTGTCGAGCCCGAAGTCCCTGACGTTTCCGACCACGCCGACGACGGTGGACCAGGTTCGACCGGCGTCCAGGGAAATTCGCGATCCGATCGGCTCGGACGAATCCCAGTAGCGCGTCATCGCCCTGTTGATCACGACCACACGCATCGAATCTGCCGTATCGGATTCGGTGAACGTCCGGCCGGCGACGAGCGGCACGCCGAGCGTCCGGAAGAAACCGGCGCTGACGATGCGGGCATCGGCCGTGGGACGCCGCTCGGGATTGTCCTCCACCCGTCCCTCGATCTGGAATGCGCCGCTCCCCGGTTGCGCCACACGAAGCGGCACAGCGTTCGTCACAGCAACCGACACCACACCAGGCCGCCCCTCCAGCCGCTCGATGAGCGGCAGATAGAAACGTCGTTGCGCGTCGACGTTCGGATACTTGGAGAAGTTCGTGAACAGCTCGGCCGACATCACGCGATCACCGTTGTAACCGGGGTCGACGCGCTGCAGCCGATAGAAGCTGGCGATCAGCAGCGCAGCGCCCGCCAGCAGCACGACAGACACGGCGACCTGCGCGACCACGAGCGCCGACTGCACCCAACGGCGTCCGATGCCCACGCCTGCGCCGGCGCTACCCTGTTTCATGGCGGTGACAAGATCGGCGCTCGATGCCATCGCCGGAAGCGTGCCGAACACCAGCCCGGTGAGCACCGACACGACGGCCGTCAACAGCAGTACCTGGATATCGAGAGCGATTTCTCCGGTGCGCGGCGTAAAACGCGCAACGAACGTGGTCAGCAATCCCGTCGTCCAACCGGCGAAGAGCAGGCCGCACGCCCCACCGGCGAGCGCCAGCACCGTGCTCTCCGTGAGCAGTTGACGAACGAGACGGCCCCGTCCGGCGCCGAGCGCGGCGCGAACGGCGAGCTCGCGGTCGCGCCTCAGCACGCGGGCGAGCGTCAGGTTGGCGACATTCGCGCACGCGATGAGCAGGATGAGCCCGGTGGTGCCCAGCAGGATCAACAGCATGGGGCGGGCGTTGCGCGTCATCTCGGCGCGGACGTCGAGCGCCGTGGCCGCAAAGCCGGCGCCTGGACGATACGCGCCGGTGTCATCGGCGACGAACCGGCGCAGGATCGTGTCCACGGCCGCGGACGCGCGCTCGCGCGTCACGCCGGGCTTGAGCTTCCCGAATACGTTCAAGATCGGGAACACACGGGGGTTCTCGGCGATCCGTGTCTGCGCGTCCGAGCGGAACGGACATGCCGAGGTCGGCATGTACACGTCGTTCTCCTGCGGAAAGTGAGGCACGTTCGGCAGCACGCCGACAACGGTATGCGGCCGATCGTTCATCTCGAGCACCTGGCCGACGATGGTGCGGTCGCCGCCGAACTTGCTCTGCCAGTACCAGTAGCTCACGATCAGCACCGCCGGCGCGCCGGGTTCGTCGTCCTGCGGCACGAATGAGCGGCCGAGAATCGGCTCGATGCCGAGCACGTCGAAGAAGTTCGGAGACACGACGCCTGTGTTGACGCGATCGGGCTCGCCGCGCTTCAGAAGATCGAAGCTCATCTGGTGGAATTCCACCAGACCCTCGAAATCCGCCGCCTGATCCCTATAGGTAAAGAACTCCTTGATCGACACGCCGACGTCGGCGCGGCCGAGCGGCGGCGCTGATTGACGGACGAGCACCAGCCGATCGCTGTCGGCGTAGGGCAGCGGCCTCAGGAGCACGCCGTAAATAACGCTGAAGATCGCCGTGTTCGCGCCTATCCCGAGCCCCAACGTGAGGATCGCCAGCAGCGCGAAGCCGGGGCTCTTCCGCAGCGAGCGCATCGCGTACCGCACGTCGTTGCTCAACTGGTCCATCATGACGGCCTTCCTACCAATCGGTCGGCCGATAGTCCTTCAGGAACTGTCCCCATACGTGGTGCCCCGTGTTGACGCCGGTCAGGATGGGGTCGACGATGCGGGCGGCGCCGTCGAGGCTGTCGAGCGGCGGATGAAAGCGCTGCTCCGCGGACTTCCGCGCCGCGATCTCGACCGGATCCTCGTCGGTGACCCATCCGGTGTCGACGCTGTTCATGTGGATGCCGTCGCCGTGATAGTCGGCTGCCGCCGTGCGCGTCATCATGTTGAGCGCGGCTTTCGCCATGTTCGTATGCGGATGGCGAATCGTCTTGAAGCTCCGGTAGAACTGCCCTTCCACCGCCGACACGTTGACGATGTGCTTGTCGCGTTCGGGCGTGCGCCGCATCAACGACTTCAGCCGGGCATTGATGACGAAGGGCGCGATCGCATTCACGAGCTGGACTTCCAATACTTCCACCGTCGAGACTTCCGCCAGCAGCAACCGCCACGAGTTGCGGCCGCGCAGGTCCACCTGCTGCAGATCCTGGTCGAGCTGGCCCTCCGGGAACAGATCGCGCTCGGTCGCGAGCTCCTCCGCCAGCAGAGGGACCTGCGACAACGTCGCCGCGTGGACGGGCAGCATCCGGACCCGCTCCGGCATGGCGCCGGGCGCAGGCGCGGTTTCGCCCGCCATCATGTGCGCATAGAAAGCCGGAGGGCGGCGCACCGTCTGGCACGCGTTGTTGATGATGAAGTCCAGCCGGCTGCGGGTGGAGAGCAGCTCGCGGCAGAAGGCCTCGACGCTCGGCGTGTGGCGCAGATCGAGGCCGAAAATCTCGAGGCGGTGCGCCCACTCGCCGAAGTCCGCCTCCCGCGCGTAACGCGCCGCCGAGTCGCGCGGGAAACGCGTGGTGACAATGAGCTCCGCTCCGCACCGCAGCAGCTTGAGGCCCGCCTGATATCCGATTTTCACGCGTCCGCCGGTGACCAGCGCGACGCGCCCCCGCAGGTCGGCCATCTCCATGCGCTTCGCGAGATTCAGCTCCGCACACGGGGGGCACAGCTGATCGTAGAAGTGATGGATCGCCGAGTACTTCCGCTTGCAGACATAGCAGGGCTGCAGCTCGCTTGCCTCCCGGGGAGCCGCCGTCCGCTCCGGTTCGTCATCGACTCCAGGCAGGTCGCGAGGCTCGAACCCCTCGGGCGGGAAGACGTTCGGCGTATGGACCACCGGCCGCCGCAGTGCCCGAATCCCCGATTCGGCGAGCACCCCCTCGTCGTGTTTCACGCGCGCGGCTTTCCGCTCACGTGCGGCGATCTTCGCCTGTCGCCGCCGCTCGGCGCGGTCGGGGCTGTAGACAAGGGAGACGGCTTCGAGGAAGCGCCGGCGGTCTTCAACGGGCACGCCGGCAAGGACCCTGCGGTCGGCGGCAATCGATGCGAGCAATTCGGTCGTGGAGCGCAGGCGTGCGAGGAGCGCCTCGCCGCCGGCGTCCGTCGCGCTATTTCCCGAAGAAAGGACGGTAGTCGCGATTGTTCTCACAAATGAATTCCTGAATCCGCTTCAGCTCCGGAGTGAGCCTGAAAGTCCGCGTCACGGTAAACGGCTTTTCGAAGACGTTCGGGTCTTCAATCGTCACCTCGTACTCCAACGCCTCGAGCTCCGTTCGCCGGAACCTCTCGACCATGTGCAGGCTTTCAGAGTGCCGGAAGCCCTGGATCTCCGTCTTCTCGTTGAAGCCAATCGTATCGACGACGAGCGTCTCTCCCTCCCAGTGGCCGACCGAGTCGCCGAGCCAGCTTGGATCGGGGTCCACCTGATGCGGTGTGCCGTCGGTCGGGATGATGCGGAACGTGCCGGGATACTCGTGAAAGATCACGACGTAATCGGCCGTCTGCAGAATCTGAAAGTTATACGGCACGCCCCAGGACTGGGGTGGGATGAGCGGCATGCAGTTGGACGTCGCGCCGGTAAATTCCGGCCCGCGCACAGCGCGATACTTCTCCGCGCCCGCTTTCAAGACAGGTCCCGCGGGAGCCGCCCCTGGCGCCGCGCCGCGGCCGGCGGCGCCGCCGCCGCCGAGCCCGGTGTAGACACCCGAGAGATCCGGTTTCCCGCTCGCCAGGCGCGGCACCGGCCTCTTAGCGTCTGCGGATGCCGCCGCGACAGCAACCGGGACCGTCCCGGCGACGTTCACCGTCACCGACTGTGTGAGCACCTGGTTGTTCACTCCTCGTACGGTCAATGTGTACGTGGTGGTCGCCCTGGGCGTCACCTGGCGGCTGCCCCGAGGCGTCACGCGCCCGAGCTCTGGCTCGATCGTCGTGCCGCTGGGATTCTCCGCGTGCCACACCAGCGTGGCAGACTGACCCGGTTGGATGGAGGCGGGTTCGGCCGCGAAGCTCAGAATGCGAGCCGGGAGCTCCCGCGACCGGGCTCCAGCCGACCCATCGCCCGCGGGGACCGCGCCGGGTGCCACCCTCGGGGCCGGACCGGCAGGCGGCTGGGCGGGAGCCTGCGCCCACACACCGGCGCACGCCAGGACGACGATCACGGCGAAATGAAGAACGGCCTTCATATGAGGCTCCTCTTAGGACTTGATCATCCGGCCGTCGGGCAACTTCATCAACGACGCAAGCATTGCCGGATCGCCGCTCCGTGCCGGAGAGCCAGTGCACGAGAGCACATCTCCCGGTTTCACGGTCCGGCTCGTCCACCCGTAGGCCCGCAGATGATTCA
The DNA here is from genome assembly GCA_963749565.1 of uncultured Acidobacteriota bacterium. GTDB lineage: Bacteria > Acidobacteriota > Vicinamibacteria > Vicinamibacterales > CAVVIG01 > DATLLJ01. The sequence goes on from CAVVNL010000008.1 coordinate 205,760, forward strand.
GACTCATCATTTCGACTTCCCATTCGACGATGTTGCCTTTCTCATCCTTGACCTCGAGGTAGACGAAGGCATGGGGATTGGCCCATTCGAATCGCTTCACCGTCCCGGTCACGGTGACCGGGCGCTGCGAGTCGTACATGGCCGTCGAATGATGCGCGAGCGCCGGAGTCATGGCGAGGGCCACGGTCAACACCACGCCAAGCCGCGCGAGGAGCACGAATAACCGTCCGGTCATGTGAAACCTCCTGAGCCGAATCAACCCGGCCGCAACGCCCCCGAAGTTAGCACGTAAGCTCCTAGGGAACCACGCGAAACGCGAACAGCGACCGCTCCCCACCCGACGCACCGGCGATCTCGATCACGTAATCGGCCGGGGCGAGCGGCGCGAGCGTCAACTGCGCCACCTGCCAGCGCGACCCATCGGCGTCGTCCCTGACGAGCGCCGCAACCGGCAGGGCCAGTGGCTTTCCTGTGCGATCCAGCAGACGAGCGGTGAAGGCGGCGTCCGAAGGCGCCGGCACCTCGAGCCGGATCTGTTCGGTCCGCCGGAAGCGAAGGTCGCTCGTGGCGAGGTCTGGCGTGATCGGGGACCGTGCCTGCCGAACGAAAATTCCTCCGGTGGCCTCGGGCGTGTCCCTGAGCGTGATGCGCAGGGTTTCGCTCGCCGAATCGGCCGCATCGATGGTCTTCACTCGCACGCGAATCACGTAGTCGCCGGGCGTGAGCGGTTGATCTGGCGCAAACAAGGCGCGGAACGCGCGCGCGCCAGGCTCGACGCGCATCTGTGCGGTCGCGACTGTCGCGCCGGCCGGATTCAACAGCGACAGGTCGGCGTCCGCGCCGCCGCGCCATTCGGGGCCAGGGCCGAGCTCGCCGACAATCCAGACGGCTGCCGCATTTCCAGGTTTCCATCCGGCCGCCGCGTGCAGTCGCACCGGCAGCGGGCGCGCGTAGCCCTCGAGCAGCGACAGGGCGAGGCCGATGGCGCGCGCGTCTGCGGCCGCCGCCGGTGAGAGGGCGGCCGATGGACTGGCGGTGGCGGCTGTGGCGGCGTTCCCGTCGACTTCCGTCGCGGCGAGGTACCCGCGCCGCGCGCGTACGCTCACACCGGGCCGCTTCACACGAACGGTGATCGTGTGGAACCGTCCGTCCAGTCTCCCGGTCGCGTAGTACCCGAGGAGATAGTAGGACGTCAGATCGTCGACAACCCGCCGGAGCCCACCGGCGATGTTGTTGGTGCTGACGATCGCGAGGCCGTCGGTCGCCTGGGCCAGCGTCCGCAGCGACGCCGTCCGCGCCTGGAGCATCCGTTGATCGACTTGGATGGGCGGAGGAGGCTTGGGACCTATCGGCGTGTCGAAGACAGCCAGCCCCCGCGGATCAATCGGATAGAAAGAGGTATTCGATCGGTTGGCTTCGTCGAGCAAGCGCTCGAACTGTTGCTCATGATCGACGTACGCCAGCTGTATGCGATCGCGGTCGCAATCGCTCCAGACCGTTCCGGTCGCAATTTTGCCATTTCGCGGATCCACGCCGATGAGCGGCGTTTCGGGACGAACCTTGTTCGCGAGGCCGGGATTGGGCCGGAAGAGGAGCCATCCATCGCTGATGGCCAGCACGGCCTTCCGTTCTTCACGCACGCCACGAAGGAAGATCACGAGATCTTCCATCGCATCCAGCGTCAGCTTTTCGTGGCGGCGCTGAATCATTTCGGTCGCAATCGGTCCGGGCGTGTAGCACGCCTCGTACAGCTGGTCCTGACGATCGACCGGACTCAGACGATCGCGCTCGCCCCAGTGCCAGTAGCGACTCAGCATGCCTTCGATCGTCGTGGTCTTGCGGGCGAACGCGATATCGCCCGGCGACATCTCCGGCGTCATGACGCCGACGAGATCATCGGCGCCGATCACCTTGTCGAGCGCGTCGATGAGCGGATTCCTGATATTCCAGGAGCCGCCAGGGTCGACGTGATACGTATCCAGAAACAGCACGAACACGCGCGAGCGCGCGTTCTCGAGCATCGATCTCGACTCGCGCACGGTGTTCGGCTCGATCCGCGTCTCCTGCGGCCCAGCCGCGCGGATGACGACGTGCTCGAACTGTTCGATTTTCTGGAGGGTGCCGTTGTCCAGGACCTCGAAGTCGTCCTGGGTGAGATCGCTGACCGGCCTCTGATCCTGTGTCGGATAGACGTCGACCCGGACGTAGTTGACCTCGGTTCGAAACGTGGGCTGCGGTGGTTGATCCTGGGCGGCCTGGCCCGCGGCCCGCGGCGAGGACGACGTGAGAATCGGCCCGGCCAGCAGGACGGCGACTAGCGAGACGCCGAACGGGCATCCGCGGCGCATGCGTTCCTACATTACCAAATCGCGGCGACGCGGTGATCAAGTCTCAACTGTCAGGTCTGAAGTCTCAGGTGAGCCCTGAGCCTTGGGCCTTGGGCCTTGGGCCTTGGAATGAAGGGGGGCTACTATACTCGCGGGAATGGAAAGGATGCAGCCATGAACGAAATGACCAGACGACGGTTCTTGGGAACGGCCGGGATGGCGGCGGCCGCCCCGGCGGTCAGCGCCATGGCTGCGCAGAACAAGACTTCCGCTCGAGGATCAATGTCGATCGAAAAGAACATCGTCTTCGGCAAGGGCGGCAACACCGACCTGCGTCTCGACATCTACCGGCCACCCGCCGGGACGGAAAAGCGGATGGCGACCATCCACATGCATGGCGGCGGGTTTACCGGCGGGAGCAAGGAGACGCTTTCGGAGCGAGTCCTGCCGTACGCCACGGCCGGTTACGTCGCGATCCCCGTGCAGTACCGGCTGACCGGCGAAGCCAAGTGGCCGGCGCAGATCGAAGACGTGAAGGCGGCCATCCGGTGGGTGCGCGCGAACGCGAAATCGCTTGGCATCGACCCGGAGAAGATCGGGGTCGTTGGGCATTCGGCTGGCGGATATCTGGCGCTCTTTGCGGCCGGCACGGGTAACCGCCCGGAATTCGAGGGCAGGAACGGCACGCCCGGGGCGGGGACGCAGGTGGCGGCGTGCTGCGCCTACTACCCCGCGACCGAGGTTCGTCCACGGGCCGACGGCGCCGCCAACAACCTGATGCCGGCCGGGAGCGACGAAGCGGCCCATCGCGCCGCGTCGCCTTTGACGTACATCACGAAGGCGTTTCCGCCGACGGTGATCTTCCACGGCACCGCCGACACGACGATTCCGCTGGAGAGCAGCGAGCGACTCTTCAAGCAGCTGCGCGACGCGCAGGTGCCGGCGGAGTTTCATGCCATCGAAGGCGTGCCGCACGTGTTCGATTCGGATCCGGAATTCGCCAGGAGCGCGGGGACCCTCGCCGATTTCTTCATCGACCGGCACGTGATCAAACCGCGGGCCTTTCCCGCGTCCGGTGGTCGAGGCGGCGGCGGGCGCGGCCGCGGAGGGCAGCAGTAAGGGCGTCGACCTACGAATCTGATTCTTCTCGAGCCGAGCCCGGCGAAGTCGGAAGAAGGGAATATCAGGGGCGTCTGGGAGAAAGCATAACGCGCGTTCTCAGCCTTTCGTGAGCCCTTCCCTCTACATCGGCGTGAACGTGACCGTATGAGCGTGGCCGCGTTGAACGGTTGTCTGGATTCTTCTCCTGACAACCGCCCACAACAGGGGCGTCCTTTCTTATAGCGTTTAAGGAGGGGGCCGTGATGGGCGTGTCGCTCGCTGCCGCATAAGGGCGCTTACGTTTCTTTTTCCCCGACGGGTTCGTGGGTAGCTGTGTGTAGAATTGCCTTTGCGAGTGTTGCGTTGAATGAAATCTGTAGAGGGCCCTCATGCCGTAAAACATCCAGGATGGACGGAAGGATCGCGACAGGAACATTCATCGTCAGCGGAGTTGCTGAAGAGTCGTTCGGTATGGAAGCTCCAGCGTCCCAGAACCTAACCGACCCGACGACGGTCGCGCTATCAAAAAGCGTCACAACCGCTCGAATTCCCGACTCTGTTCCACTACCAGTGCCCCGGATCCCGACGCTGTAGGACGTAAAGGTTGGCATCGTGGCCTCCCATTTCGTGCAGGCTAATCGTGCGGCCGATAATCGACCGTAGAGAAACATCGAGGCGGTCGCCGACCGGGCGTTGCAACCTTCTCGTTTGAGAACGACGTCCGAACGACAAGATACAACGAAATATTAGGGGCGCACCTCCTTTGCTGCACGAAATCGAGCCCAGTTGCGGGCGAGCGGCAAGCTTCTGGGACTGGCTTCATTGAATTGGGACACATAGAGGTCGAAATACCTCTTCCTGCACTGGCTTCGTTCGGTCGACTCCATTTTGGAGAGGCGCTTGACTTATCGGAATTGCGTGCCGACGGTGTGAACGTCGAACACGCATGGCTGGGGGATCTGCGTGAAGCTCTGCTTGCCACATTCCAGCGTATTCAAGTCGCGTATACCTTGCCTTGGAGACGTACGGGGCAATGAATCGGGTCGGGACTGTAGTATTCGCAAATTCGATCCGTAGATGAACGACTCTTCAACTTGGGATGCTCGCGCTTCGTCACCAGCGACTCGGACATCCGTCCAGCGTTCGGTGAAGGCGACCCTAGCTCGAGGCCGACGTCGCCGCGGTGCGTCGAGCGGTGGACGTCTGATCCGTCGGCGCCACAGGCGCTAACCAACCCGTTTCGTCTCTTTCCTGGATCGCGGGATGTCGATCGGCGCTGGCCTCCTTCCACCCAGCTCCACGGCCAGCTTGCCGGCATCCAGCTCCCCCTCCCAGCGCGAAATCACCACCGCCGCGACTCCATTGCCGATGAAGTTCGTGGCCGTGCGAATCTCCGCCAGGAATCTATCGACGCCCAGAATCAGCGCCAGTCCGGCCACGGGAATCGCGGGGACCACCGACAACGTGGCGGCAAGGGTGATGAAGCTGCCGCCGAAGACGCCCGCCATGCCTTTCGACGTGAGCATCGCCACGCCGAGCAACGACAACTGCTGGCCCCAGGACAGATCGATATTCATCGCCTGCGCCAGGAACAGGGCCGCCATCGTGAGATAGATGTTCGTTCCATCCATGTTGAACGACATCCCCGACGGGACGACCAGTCCGACGACCGGCTTCGAGCATCCGAGCTTTTCGAGCTTCTGCATCAGCGGCACGAGCGCCGATTCGGATGACGAGGTGCCGAGAACGGTCAACACTTCATCCTTGATGTAGAGGATGAAGCGGACGAGGCTGAAGCCGGTCCATGCGGCGATGAGGCCGAGCACGCCACCTATGAACAGGAAGCAGGTCACGTAGTAGCTGATCATCAACCTGGCCAGCGGCATCAGCGCGGCCAGCCCGTACGCGCCGAGCGTGAACGCCATGGCCGCCCCGGCACCGATCGGGGCCAGCTTCATCACGATGTTCATCATCCCGAAAAAAATATGGGACACCTGTTCCAGGAACCGGTGGACCGCGTCGCCCCGCGCCCCGATGCGGCTCAACGCGTATCCAAAGAGGATCGCTATCAGCAGGACCTGCAGCATGTCGCCGGAGCCCGAGAAGGCGTCCGCGAACGTGCGCGGGATGATGTGCAGGATGAACTGGGTGGCTGTCTGCGTCGCAGCGGCGTTCGTAAAGGCGGCGACCGCCGAGGCATCGAGCGTTGCGGGATCCACATTGAACCCGGCGCCGGGCTTCATCGTATTCACGACGATCAGCCCGATGACGAGCGCCAGCGTGGACACGACTTCAAAGTAGACGAGCGTCTTCACGCCGACGCGCCCTACTTTTCTTATATCTCCGGCTCCGGCAAACCCGAGGACCACCGTCAGGAAGACGATCGGGCCGATCAGCATCTTCACCAGGCTGATGAAGCCGTCGCTGAGCGGTTTCAGCGTCACCGCCGTGGCGGGCGCCACGATGCCGAGCACGCTGCCGGTCACGATCCCAACGAGCACCCAGAAATACAACCGACGTGCGAGTCCACGCATGCGGGGGCCCCTTTCGCAGTATCATCCCGCAGACCCAATCGTTCCGCACACGGAGGCTGCAGATGAACGCGAGCCTTTTGCCGATTGCCGTGGCAGCACTCGTGTCGGTGTTATCCGCGCCCGCTGCGGCGCAGTGGCTCAACTACCCCACTCCGGGCATCCCGCGCCTGCCCGACGGCAGGCCGAACCTGCTCGCGCCCGCGCCCCGGACCGCGGACGGCAAGCCGGACCTCTCCGGCATCTGGAGCGGCGCCGGCCCTCTCTACCGCTTCAACATCGCGCAGGATCTCAAACCCGAGGACATCCAGCCCTGGGCCGAGGCGCTGTTCGTGCAGCGCGTGCGCGACTCCCGGAAAGACAGTCCCCTCGCGCGATGCCTGCCCGTCAGCGTCCCGTTCCACAATTTCTTCAACCTGACCAGGATCGTCCAGACCCCGGCGCTGATAGTCATGCTGTACGAGTCTCCCAACAGCCCGCATCGAACCGTGTTCACCGATGGGCGCGATCTCCCCAAGGACCCGAATCCCACCTGGCTGGGATACTCGGTCGGGCGATGGGAGGGGGACACGCTGGTGGTGACGACCGCGGGGTTCAACGACAGGGCCTGGCTCGACAGCGCCGGACATCCACAAACCGAATCGCTTCGCATCACGGAACGCCTCCGGCGTCGCGACTTCGGTCACATGGATTACGAAATAACCATCGACGATCCGAAAGTGTTCACCCGGCCGTTCACCGTGAAAAGGGAGCGGTTGCTGACGCCGGATACCGAGCTCCTGGAGGACGTCTGCGAAAACGAGCGCGATGGCGCGCGCCTGTCAGGTGACAGCGGGATCAGATTGAGCCCGGCGCTTCTCGCGACCTACGCCGGAGTGTATGAGCTCGCGCCGGGACGCGAGGTCGTGGTCACGGCCGCCGGCGACCTGCTGTTCGTGCAGGGTCTCAACGAGCCCCGGCTACCGCTGCTGGTGCAATCTGAAACGAGATTTGTCTCGACCGCGACCGCCACCGGCTTCGAGTTCGTCAAGGATGCCCAGGGCACGGTCATGTATCTGATGGTGCGCGGCGACGCCGGCGACCAGAAGGCGGTCCGCAAGGGCGCTTCCGTTCCGGCCGAGCGAAAGTAAGGTCTGGAGAGCTGATGACGCTCGAGCAATGGCGGCAGGATCTTTACTTCGCCTGCCGTGGGCTGCTTCGGGTAAAGGCCTTCACAGGGACAGTGCCGGCTTGCGCGACCACCAGGCGTGCGCGTGGCCGCCTCGCAGGCGACGAGCGAAACGCCGAGAGGGCAGCCCGGCGACTGGGCTCTGGCCGTGAGCGCCCACGTGACGCCGATTGCAACGACGAGAACCGTCGTCAGCGCGCGAAATGTGTAAACCCGGCGACGCCGGGCCTGCCTCGAAACAAGTGAGGTCGGGTTCGGCGCCATGCCGGTTTCAGGCGGGTTCGGTATATTCTGCGGTGACATCGGTGAGGTTGGCCGCTACGGTCGCGGTTCCGGCGGTCCGGTGAACGCGAGACATGTGCCGGGGGACGTGATCCCGGGCCAGGCGACGTCCCCGGCGTCGACGATCCTGCGCCCGGCGGCCCGGCACCCTGATCGCACCTTCCGATGCCGCTGTACGCTCCATGCGCGTGCTCCTGATCTCGGCGGACTGGCCGACTGCGGCGCATCCCGATCGCGCGCCCTTCGTCGTCCGGCAGGTCGAGTTCCTGCGGCGAAAAGGTCTGGTCGTCGACGTCGTGCCCGTCGCCGGGCGCCGGCGGCCGGCCAACTACGCCAGACGCTGGAGAGAGGTGCGCGCCCTCCTGTCGCAGCACCGCTACGACGTGATCCACGCCCATTGGGGCCACGCGGCGCTGGTGGCGCTGCCGAAGCGGGCGCCGCTCGTGATCACGTTCCAGGGCAGCGACCTCGAGGGCCTGGTCGGCAGCGACGGTCGGTACACACTGGCAGGTAAACTACTCACCGCCCTGTCGCGATTCGCTGCACGCTCGGCCGACGAGATCATCGTCGTCTCCCGAGGTCTCGCCAGGCACCTGTCGCACCGGACGTGTCATGTCGTGCCGGGTGGCATCGACTTCGACCTCTTCACGCCGTTGCCCAGGGCGGACGCGCGTCGTCAGCTGGGGTTGGATCCGGTGCGGAAGGTACGTGCTGTTCGCCGCGTCCCCCGACAACCCAGTCAAGCGCCACGCGCTGGCCGTGGCGGCGATGGCGGCCCTCGAGCTGCGGATCGACGCCGAGCTGCTGGTGGCCACCGGCCTGGCGCCCTCGGCCGTGCCGCTCTATATGAGCGCCTGCGACGTGCTGCTGCTCACCTCCGCGCACGAAGGCTCGCCCAACGTCGTCAAGGAGGCGCTGGCCTGCAACCTGCCGGTGGTCTCGGTGGACGTGGGGGACGTCCGGGAGCGACTCGAACACGTCGGGGGCTGCGTGGTCTGCGACGATGATCGTCCTTCCACCATCGCCGCCGCGCTGGCCACGGCCTTGTTCGACGATCGGCCGTTCATGGGCCGCCAGGCCGTGGCACACCTCGACGAGGCGGTGCTGACGACGACGATCGTCTTGATCTATCGGGCCGCGATCGCGCGTTTCCACGGCCCGCAATGACGACGAGCCCGCCCGCGGCCGGCGCCGCACCGCCGGCGGTGACCTCCCGCCGCGTGCTCGTGCTGAGCCAGGACCTACCACCCCGAGACCGGAGCGGCGCCGATCCGGTTGCGCGCGATGGTGCGCGAGCTCGGCCGTCTGGGCCTCGACGTGCGCGTGCTGACCGGGATGCCCAACTACCCGACGGGTCGCATTCATCCGGAGTACGCCGGCCGGCTCGCGATGCACGATCAGGTGGACGGGGTGCCGGTGCAGAGAGTCTGGCTCTATCCGGCGGCGGGACGGGGAGCGGTCAAGCGCCTGATGAACTACCTGACCTTCACGTTCACCGCGACGCTGGCCCTCGCCGTCCAGCCGAGGATCGACCTCGTGTTCGTGGAGGCGCAGCCCCTCACCCTGGCCGTTCCGGCGCTGCTGTTGCGCTGGATTCGCGGGATCCCCTACGTCTACAACACGCCCGACCTCCAGGTGGAATACGCCGGCGAAGATCGCTGGGTCGGCGGCCGCGCACTCCTCGCCGCGGCCAGCTTTGAGTCAGCGGTCTAGGTTGGAGCGTTGCGCTGACAGGAGAGGCAGCCAAGACGGTGCACGGTCACGCCCCATCATGGTTTCGAGCTGTCAACACGCGGCGCGCTGGTGCGGGACGATAGGAAGCATTAGACCGGTGTCCAAGTTAACGGAAACGCCCTTATCGGCTGTCGCGCACCCCCGGACAGAACGTCTACGAGCCGGATCGCGTCCATCAGACGCGGTCCGTCAGTTGACCACTCGTTCCACGCCGACGAGTCGCCAGGCGTTGCCGGCGCGGCGGAAGTAGACGTCCACGGGCGTGGCCCAAGGCGCGTGTGGCGGTTCGACGGCGCGGACCGAGACCTTTACGTAGCTGTTCGCATCACGCGGCAGATCGGCTGGCGCCTGCAGCTGTTCCTGGCTGGTGGTGGTCGGCGACCCGATCTGGTCCGCTGCGCCGGTGCCGTTGTTGAAGCGATACCACGTCGCGTGGTAGCCCTGCTTGGGAGCCTCGCTGAGACCGGCCTTGACCGCGGGGTTCTCGAAGGCCAGCCCTGTGTCGGTGAGCTCGAAGCGGACGAGCGGATTGATGCGCGAGTAGTACACGCGGCCGATCTTGTTGCGCCGCTTGATCAGGATGTCGGCGAGCAGCTTCTCCGCCGCCGGATCCGTGAAGTTGCCGGTCTTCGCGGCGGCCCGGATCAGGTCGTCCGTGAATGCCATCACCCGCAGCGCCGCCCAGAGCGCGTCGTCCGGACGGATCATGCCGAAGAGCAGCCACGGGCACGCGGGGCTTCCAGTCCTCGGGCTCGAACTCGTCCCCTTCGAACCGGCCAATCTCGGGGTGTTCATCGTAATCGACGGTCTGCCACGGGCTCAGAAAGAAGCCCAACGTCAGCAGCCGCTTCGACAGCATTTCGCCCTCGTAGAGGTACTCGTACCCTTCGTCGCCGTCGCGAGCCGCGAGCGCGCCGGTGCCGAACGTCGAACCCACGTCCTGCAGGTAATGGCGGACGACGCCGCGGCCGTTTTCGGTGATGACGGTGTCGAGCGTGTTGCCGGCTTTCATGTCCACGAGGTTGGCCCAGGCGCCGAACACCTGCAGGGCGCGCAGCTCGCGGCGGTGCTCGTGCGGCACGACGTCGTTCGGATCGTCCGGCCTGGTCCCGTGGTACTTGAACCCGCCAACCGGCCGGCCGGGGAGAGCGCGGCCGGCGATGGCGCGGTACGATCCGTCCGCGCTCCTGGCCGCGCGATCGAACACCTGGTCGATGTCCTTCTTCGTCATTTGCCGCCGCTTGCCGTGCGCACGCATGGTGGCCGAGGAATCGACGACCACGTTCTCGGGGCGCAGCGTCGTCAGGTGGTTCTCGACCTGGAAGTATCCGAGCGCCCAGAACAGGCGGGTTGCGACCGCGATTGCGGCGGTCGGCGCCACTGGATTGTCCCGCCCGTCGAAGCTGACGAACCACACGACGCCCTTTTCATCCCGGGCGGTGAACCCCGGCGCCACGCCGGCGCCCTTGCCGCCAACGACGATCCACTTTCCGGGCGCGGGGCCGTCGCTCGTCAGCGGGCCGCGCGTGACATCGTCGGTGGTCAGCGGCGTCGCGTAAACGCGATTGGTGAACCAGCCGGAGTCCGGCACCTCGTCGGCGGTGTTGACGTTCTGCGCCCGGACGTTGGACGCGCGATCGCCCGGCTTGCTGAACAGGTTCAGCAGCAGATCCGGCGTCAGGCCGATTTCCCATGCCTCGACTTTCGAGGCGTCCTGCGTCTCGGGATCCCGCAGGAGCGGGTCGTCTGAGAAGAACCGCTGGCGCTGCGCACCGAGGTCGGATGACGTCACGACAGCTGCCGCCGTGATCAGTGCGATTGCGACGACGACTGATGAGCGATACACGTGTTGCCGAAACATTTCCTGATGCTCCTGAATTAGAAGGCGGGGCCGGTCGACACGACCAGCCGCCAGCCGTCCGTTCCCTTCGCGCCTTCGATGCGGAGCACGGTGGTCGTGGGCCCATGGAAGCGCGCGCCGATGCCCCAGTCGGATTTGAGCGAGTCGAAGTCCAGATCCTCGCGGCGGGACGTGACCTTGCCGGCGTCATAGAAGAGGGCGATGTCGAGGCCGAGGCGATTTGGAATCCACCGGAACTCGGCGGACGTCAGCAGGCTGTGGCGATCGCGGAAGCGCCCCGACTCGTAGCCGCGCAGCGTGCGACCGCTGCCCAGCTGCGGCAGCAGGAAATACGGCACCACGTCGTCGTCTCCCAGCACGCTCTGGACCCGTCCGCGCAGCGAGATGACCCAGGTCTCCCGCAGGATCGGCAGGTGCTGGACGATCTGGCCCTCCATCTGCTTGAAGTTGTAGGTATCGTCGCGGTCCGCATAGTTCGTAAGCGTGACGCCGTAGTAGCCGCCTTTGCGTGCGTAGGCAGCCGCGGGCCGCCAGTCGATCGCGGCCGTGCCCTCGGTGCGCAGGAACGCCGGATCGGCGAACAGCCCCGGTGTGTCGCTGGCGTTGTAAATGGTTTCGATCGACGGCGCGCTGCCCTGGCCGGGCTCTGTGATGTAGTCGTCGTACGAGACTTCTCCGATCAGCCGCGACCAGCGGCTCGGCCGTACTTCGGCCAGAGCGGTCGCGTAGGTCTGCTGCAGCCTGGAGTTGGCGCGGATCGCGCCGTCGGCCATGCCGATCCCGTAGTAGGCAACCTGCGGCGCATCGAGCCAGCCGAGACGGGTATCCACCGTCCAGCGGCCGTTCGTGAACCACGGCGTGCGCGCGCCGATCTCGAGCTGTTTGTAGTTCTTGATCGAATACAGCGCCCGCGCGTTCCAGACCGCGTCGCTCGCGAAGAACCGCCGATACCCGGCGCCGAGGGTGAATCCGCCGCCCTGGTAGATGCTGCTGAGCTCCGGATAGAAGCCATTGGGCGGGCTGGCGAAGTTCTCCTCCAGGCTGACCAGGAAGGCCTCCGCTCTGGAGGGCTTGTAGGTCGAGAGATTGGCCGCCTTTTCCCGCTCCTTCGCGGCGATCTCGTCGGCGCGGCTGTCCTGCGCCGAGACCGGCGCCGCTGACGCAATCGCGATGGCTGCCGACGTCAGCCAGGTGGTCAGAAGGAAACGAACACCCGGGCAGGCGTTGCCCGATCTCGCAGCAAGCAGCATGGTCGGTCTCCGGAAATCCTCCAACGGCCCCCGATTATCCTACAGAAATACCCAGCTCTTCTGTCACCTGCCGGGCCGAGCGGCCTTCCACTGAGGATATTGCTTTTTGTTGACGTGTCGGGCAGCAGGACGCGCGCGACCGGGCGTTGAGGCACCCGCTTTGAACTCCCAGCGAATGTTCGATCCTCTCCGCTACGACGGTGTAGTCAGTCAGGATAAGGAGATGTGGTTGGGAGGTGGACCGGGCCACAGTGGCGCGGCCGTTCGTGAACCACGGCGTGCGCGCGCCGATCTCGAGCTGTTTGTAGTTCTTAAAATAGCCGAGCTTGCCGCATTTCGCCTTCTGTAACGCCGTTTACGGGCGTTGTAAGAATTCCGGGGCATCCCCGCCAAAAACAGAGGCCTCTCGCGAACGCATCCCGGGCATTTTGTTTGCGTTCCTCCTTCTCCGTCTCGTAGACGACGTTCAGGACCCTGTCGCGACAGCGATGCTGACGCGATCACCATTACTCGCCGTGAGCTCACATTACTCGCCGTGAGCTCGCGCTCGAGTCGGCTCGGGCACTGTTGAGCGAAGGTCGAAGCGAGAACATCGCACCTCAGCAATCGAACTTAAAACTTCCAGGAGGCCATATGGAAAACCATCCGGACTCGGCCACTGACGATCTCGTCACTCGCCGGGAGTTCACACTGAAGTCGGCTCTCTCAATTCTGAGCGGCGTGGTCATCACCGTTTCGGGATGCGACGACGACCCGCCCACCAGTCCCGCGCCCAACGATATCCCAGGGACCATCGCGACGAACCATCCAGCGCCGCACGTAGTTACGGTCACAGCCGCGCAGATTACCGCAGGGACGGCGGTCATGCTGACCCTGACGGGAACTCCGACTCACACGCACACGGTCGAGCTCACGTCGGGCGAGGTCGGAACGCTGAAGAACCGCCAGCCCGTGACGAAGACGTCCACCATCGACAATGGTCATTCACATGAGGTGACGTTCACTCCGATCTGAGACCCGTGCCGGAAGAGGCGCCCGTGGCCGGTACCATCCTCGTTCGCGTGAGCCGAAGCTGTGCGACGCCGATCCTCTGCCGGACCTCCGGATCCGACTCGCCGCTCGCACCCTTCAGGGCTGCGACAGCCTCCGGTCCACCGATGAAGCCGAGCGCGGTCGCGATCTGCCCGCGCACGAGGGGGTTGGAATCGTTGAGCCGCGCCGCGAGAGTCTTGACGTGCGGCTGGCCAAGCTCCACCAGGTACGCCAGTGCGTCGTCAGTCCTATCGCCGTCGGTTAGAGCGTCCAGCACACGGTTGACGCCATCGCGACCCGCCGATGCAAGTGCGAAAGCCATCGCGTTGAGTACCCGCGTGTCTTTCTCTGAGACCATGGCCGCCTCGATGCGCGGCGCCGCAGCGGCGGCGCCACCCGAGCGCGCCAGGCCTTCGTACGCCGCCCTTCGGTGGGCTGGATACCCGGACGTGGTCTGCGCTTCGAACAGTGGAATCGTCGACGGGTGACCGATTGCCGCAAGTGCGCTGATCGCGGAGCGGCCCGCCACTCCGCGCACGTAGAACCTGAACTGGTCAGTCAGCGCCATCACCGCCGGTTCGTACCGGAGATCGCCAAGCGCACGCATCGACGCGAGCCTCACCTCGAGATCTTCGTCGTTGACCCGACCGATGAGCGGCACGCCGGCGTCCTGCACCCCCAGGCGACCGAGCGCTCGGGCCGCTGCGACTCTCACCGACGGCTCACGGTCGCTTAGTGACGCCAGAAGTTCGAACGCGACGGCATCCGTGACCGGCGGAGTCAGGACAATCCCCACGGCGTACGCCGCGTCGCGCCGGACCGATGGTTGTTCGTCCGCGAGCGCCTTGACCAGTACGGTCGACAGTTCAGGAGGGGCCGACCATGGCTGGTCATGGAGCCGCGCGACCTCGAAGGCTACAGCCGCGCTGCCGGCCGAACGATTCATTCGTGGGTGCACGTAGATATCGATCACGCCCGCGACGGCGCCTTCGCGGATGTCGATCTCGGCATCGCGGACAAGGCCGGCGAGCAGCGGCAGCGTTTCGGGCCCACCGCGCTCGCGCAGCGCTCGCAAAGCCTGTCGTCGAACCTGTGCTGACGGACTGGCGACATCCTGTGCGACCTGCGGTAGCTGCGGAAGCGTGGACGCCTGTTCCGGCGACTTGGGCGCCGCCCATCCGGGAGCACTCAAGGCGAGCGCGACGAGTGATGCCGCCACGCGGCCACACAACTGCAGTCGCAGTCTCGTCATTCGAGGCCGAAAGAAGAAGGGGGGATGGCCTTTGTGTGCCTGCATCAGAACCGCGCTTTCGCGAAGATGCTGATTGGAAGCGACCAGTGGCTGCCCGTGTCGTTGACCTCCCGGAGGTTTGGATCCGCAAAGAGCGCTTCGGGGGCGGGTTTGCCTTGGTGCCGAAGCCCGAGCTCCACCCCCAACGTAAACCTGTCGGATACGTCGTAGCTGACACCGGTATCACCGCCGAAGATCAACAGCGCCGATCCCTTGGAGTACGGCAGGTCGTCCAACGTCAGTCCCACCTCGGCGACAACCAATGTGACGCCCCTCGCCTGAAGATAGCGCAGGCCGGCTGCCCCGGCCACGTACGTGCGAATCGGACCCTCGGGCCGCAGGTAATAGCGGAGGCCGCCTTCGATGTCGAAGGCGTCGGCATTGGAAAATCGAGCCACGAGGGGATAGCCGGACACCGATCCCACGGTACGATGGGTACCGTTGTACTTGCCGTAGGCAAACGTCGCGAAGGCTTCCTTGTTGTAGTCGAGTCCCAGGCCGCCGCTGAACCGGAGCCTCAACGCGTCGCTGAAGTGGTTGCTGAGAGACTGTTCGACCAAGACCGCCGGCTTGCCGTCGATCGTCCCGACGCCCTCATTGATCGCGTTGCCGGACAGGCTGATGCCCGTACCCACAAAGAGCGTCGCTGAGCGTATTCCCTCGACACCCTGGGCGTGCGGGGCAGCAACCTGGGCTATGACAAAGAGGACAGTGGCGGCGAGCAGTCGTTTTAACGTCAAGAGCGCTCCATCATTGGCGGGGTGTCCCGGGTTAACGGAAGAGCTCTTATCGGCTGCCGCGCACCCCCCGGACAGCGCAGGCCAGCGCCCGATCACGCGTGATTCTGACGCCAGCCGCAGGATTTGTCACGCGGGAACGGCTTCTTGTTGGTCAGGAACAGTGGGTCGAACGCCAAGACGGCCACGTTACGGAATCACGGACACACGCTCGCGGTAGAAGCAGCCGAGCATCCGGCGCCAGTTGTCGGACGTCTCCTCCCTCGAGAGAAACGCCGGCTGCAGTGCGGCGTGGACCTGGAGGAAGCGACGCCGGTTGTCCTCCGTGTCGTCAGGCAGGGGATTGTCCGTCGCGACGACGAGCAGGCCACCGTGGTTCAGTCCCTCGATCCGCAGTCCCGGTAGCTGCGCCCTGATCTGCTGTTCGCCGCCGGCCATGCCCACGTGCACCGCGCTGAGGTAATTGGCCCAGAACGCCCCCTTGATGCCGCGATCCTTGACGTAGAGCCGTTCGAGATGGCTGTCGACCTCGCCGGCGCACGCAATCGGGATCGCATGCACGCGCTCGGCCGGCGCCTGGATTGGAAGGGGCGTGCCTACCGGGGCTTTCATCCATTGCATGACATCGACTCGAGGAGGGCTGATGGCAAGGTTGCCGTAGCCGTACGCCGGCCCGCCATCGACGCCGTTCCACGCCCTGTTGCCGAATCGCAGCAGCGCCTCGACCTTCTGCGGGTCGGCGGCGAAATGGCGGAAGCAGGACACGCTGCACGTGACCTCGATGGTTCCGGAAATCAGCAACTCGTCGCCGCCCGGCGGGTTGACGTGCAGGGTGAGCCAGATCTGCTGTTTCGGGAAATCGGGCATCCGGGCCTGGATGCCGATCACCGCGTACTGCCCGGCAAGCACTTTCTTCACCGCGGCGTTCCAGCGGCGTTCCGAGAACTGGCCCATGTTGAGCGGCCGCCCGATGCCCGGTCGCTTCGTGTCGAGCGAGAAGAGATCCGAGCGCGGGAACACGAGATCCGCGAGGAACATGTTGGCCAGCTCGACGACGAGGCCGCCCTGTACTTCGGTGTTTGACCTGAGGAAGAAGCGCAGCCTGAAGTGTGTTGCCGCCTGACCGTAGAGCGTCTGTGGTGGCTCCATATCTGTCAATCGCGGATCTCGTCCACAGCGCTTCCGCTCCGCCGGCTGTTGCTTATGGAGGGCACGAACTAAATCAGCACACGCTCCATCGTATACAGCGGGCGACTTGCGAAATGTTCACTACTGCACAGATGCCGCGCTCGACCGTTGCTGCCAATCGTTCCAGGGAGGCTGAAGCCCGCCAACAACTGTATAATCCGCGCGCGCCTCCGGCAGGGGCCGCGGCCACGGGGCAGCAGTAAGGGCGTCGACCTACGAATCTGATTCTTCTCGAGGCTGACGAAGTCGGCGCTTCCGGTGACGTGGAGCTTTCAGGCGCTCGGGCCGATCATCTGCTGAAGGTCCTGAAGGTCGCGCCGGGGGCTTGCGTGCGCGTCGGCATCCTCGACGGTCCCTGCGGCATCGGCACGGTGCACTCCGTCGGCAGCGGAACGGTCGCGTTGCGCTGCGCGCTCGAAACCATCATCCCGCCAAGGCCGAGCGTCGATCTCCTCCTCGCCCTGCCGCGTCCGAAAGTGATGCGGCGGCTCTGGGCACAGATCGCCGCGCTTGGCGTCGGGCGGATCATCGTGACCAACGCGGAGCGGGTGGAGCGGGACTACTTCGACGCGCACGTCCTGACGCCGGAGTGCTACCTGCCGCTCCTCGCGGAAGGATTGCAGCAGGCTCGCGACACCCGGCGGCCGGCGGTCTCCATCCACAAGCGGTTCAAGGTGCTGGTCGAAGACGAACTGGACGGCCTCTTCGGGCCCGGACTTCGTCTCGTCGCCGATCCGGCCGCGAAGACGCCGGCCGGGACGGTGGTCCGGGAGCGACCCGGCGACCGGATCCTGCTGGCGATCGGTCCGGAAGGCGGCTGGAACGATTTCGAAACCGCCCTGCTCGAGGCGCACGGTTTCGAGCGCGTCGGCATGGGACCGCGCACGTTGCGCACCGACACGGCCTGCGTGGCGCTGCTCGCGCTCGTGCATGAAGGGCTCAAAGAGCGGGGACTAGATTAGATTGACGTAGGGGTTAGGGACTAGGGAGCAACCACAAAAACACGAAAGCACGAAATACAACGACCTGTTATCTTGGTAATCGGGTAATCGATTGCTCAATCGGCCAATGCAATTATCGATTACCCGATTATCCAATTACCCGATTGCTATTGGGGATCCGCCGGGATGTACTTCATGTGGCAGGCCGTGCAGGTCTCGTAAATCTGGCCGCCGGCGTCGAGCAGTGCCCCGGCGTCCTTGGCCTCCGCCGCTTTCGCGGCCACGACGGATCGATCCACCAGTTGTTGCGAAAACATCAACCAGTCGGCCTCGCCCTTGGCGCGCGACGGGAACATCAGCAGATTGCCGGTTTCGGCGAGACCCATCGCCGCGAATTTCACTTCGTCCCAGGCCTCGTCGTCCTTGGGGACGATTTCGTGCGTGCCCTTCTCGTCGATGACGGTGCCCACCGAGGCGAAGACATCCGTGGCCATGTGCCCGATCAGGCTCTCCATGATGTCCAGGACGCTGGCGACGGGCTTGAATGGAGGCGCCTCGGCTGGTTGCGGGCCCTGGGCACAGCCAGCCAGCGGCAGAACGGCGAGACCGAACAGAAGGATGCGCATCGTGTTCATTCGTTCCTCTTTCAATCCTGAAACAACATCGGCGCGACCTCGTTCAGGTAGCGCTGCCACACGGCAAAGGTATGCCCGCCGCCAGTCACCCGCAGGACGTGTTCGACCTTATGTTTGGACAGCTGCGCCGCAAAGGCAAGGTTCGATTCGAACAGCGTGTCTTCGGTGCCGCACCCGACCCAGAGCAGCTTCAGCTGCTTGTTGATGCTGGCGGAGTCCGCGAGCACCTCGTCGAAGTTGACGCCGCCGGTTTGAGGGTTGTTGCCGGCGCCCATCGCCGAACTGAACCCGGCCACGCGGCTGAAGAGGTTCGGTGTGGCTGAGGCCGATGGCCAGCGACTGCCCGCCGCCGAGCGAGAGGCCGGCAATCGCCCGGTGGTCGCGGTCGCCGTGAACGCGCAATGTGGCATCGATCATCGGAATCACGTCCTCGATCAGATCCCGCTGGAAGCCCTCCCGCTGCTGCTTGTTCTCGGCGGCGTCTCCCCGGCCCGCCCCTTCCGTCCGCGCGAACGCATAGCCGAAGGGCATCACCACGACCAGCGGCTGAAGCCGGCCGTCGGCGATCAGGTTGTCCAGGATCACGTGCGCCTTCCCGCGCTCGGTCCATGACGTTTCGGTGCTGCCCGCGCCATGGAGCAGATACAAGACTGGAAACCGATCGGCGGACGTCTCGTAGTTCGGCGGTGTGTAGACAACCACCTTCCGATCGGTGCCGAGCGATTTGGACTTGTACGCGTGCGTCCGCACCGTGCCGTGCGGAACCGGGCGGACTTCGAGGTACGCCGGCGTCGGGCCCTGGGCGTTTGCGGCCGAAGGAATCGACAGCACGATCGCCGACGTCAACAGGCATGACGCGTTACGGACGATCGCCTTTCGGATGTTCATCAGCAACTCCTGGTGCGCCGATTGTAGCCCTTCTCACTCCAGAAGGAGCGGCTCTTCCCGTTCCTCCACCGCTGGCACGAGATGCCGGTCCCGCATGATGAGCCTGGCACATGCATTCCACCGAAGCAGGGCATCGTCGTTTCCGGCCGGCCGGATGGCTTCGGCTTTCTCGTACCAGGACATCGCCTCGCGCAGCCACTCGTACACCCGGGGACCGGAGCCAGGCACCGGATGGTTGAGCTGCGCCTTGGCGCGGCGTTCGTACACGATCCCCGCGAAGTAGGCGCGCGCATACGGGTCCTTGAGGCGCTCGATCACGGCGTTCGCGTCCGTGACCGCCGACGGCCCCACAGTGTCGAACTGATCGGTCAGCGCCAGCAGCAGCGTGATGAGCGCGTCCTGGTTTTCAGGCTCCACCTCGAGCGCGTCGCGACAGATGCTTTCGGCCTCGCCCGGTTCGTTCAACAGCCGGTAGAGGTGCGCCTTCTCGAGAACCGTCGGGAGTGCCTCCGCGGACAGGGTCTTGAGCTGGAAGTCCATGTTCGTTGCCTCATTCAGCGTCGAAGCATCCGGAATATCCTGGCGACAGGATCGTAGAGCCGATCGACGACGCGCTCCTTCAACGGGATGATGGCGTTGTCGGTAATCGTGATGTTCTCCGGACACACCTTGGTGCAGCACTTCGTGATGTTGCAGTAGCCGATGCCGTGCGCGTTCTTCAGATCGCGGATCCGATCCTCGGTGTCCAGCGGGTGCATCTCGAGCGCCGCGGCGTAGACCAGATGACGAGGGCCGACGAACGCGTCGAACATCGCGTGGTCGCGCAGCACGTGGCACACGTCCTGGCACAGGAAGCACTCGATGCACTTCCGGAACTCCTGCACCCGCTCGACATCCGCCTGCGCCATCCGCCACGTCCCGTCGGCCGCATCGGGAGGCCGCGGCTTGAAGCGCTTGATTCTCTTCTTGACGGCTGAAGTTCCAGGAGACGTCGGTGACCAGGTCCCTGACCGGCGGAAAGCCGCGCATCGGCTCGACGGTCACCGGCGCCGACAGATCGAGCTGATTCAGGCGAGTCATGCACATCAGGCGCGGATTGCCGTTGACCTCGGCCGAGCACGACCCGCATTTTCCCGCCTTGCAGTTCCAGCGCACGGCCAGATCGTTCGCCTTGCTGGCCTGAATCTGATGCACGGCGTCCAGCACCACCATGCCGTCGGCCACATCGGCCGTGTAGTCCTGGAGCTTGCCGCCCTGCCTGTCGCCGCGCCAGATCCGGAAGGTGGCTGTGCTCATTCCATTTCCTTGATGATGCGCTTCAGTTCCTCGGGCATTTCGGGGATCGGCGCGCGCGACACTTCCATCCGGCCGTCGCGTCCCTTGCGGACGACGAGGTTGAGCGTGCCGAAGACGGCGTCCTTGGCCGGGTAGTCCTCGCGGAAGTGGCCGCCGCGGCTTTCGCGCCGCTCGAGCGCCGACCGGGTGATGGCTTCCGACACCGTCAGCAGGTTGTGCAGATCGAGCGCCGCGTGCCATCCGGGGTTGTACTCGCGATGGCCGCCGACGCCGACGCGGCTCGCGCGCTCGCGCAGCGGACCGAGGCCCTCGAGCGCGCGCTGCATTTCGGCTTCGTTTCTCACGATGCCGACGAGGTCCTGCATCATCTCCTGCAGCGCGTACTGCACCTGGTACGGACCCTCGCCCTGACGTGCTCCGCTCGAAGGGCTCGAGCGCCCGCGCGAGCCGCCGCGTCCACTTCGCCGCTCGTCGATGGTCGCCGCCGTCTGCGCGTTCGCGTACTTCGCGGCGTACTCCCCGGCGCGCTTGCCGAAGACGATGATGTCCGAGAGCGAGTTGCCGCCCAGGCGGTTGGCCCCGTTGATGCCGGCCGCGCACTCGCCGGCGGCAAACAGGCCGGGAACGCTCGACATCTGCGTGTCTCCGTCCACCCTCACGCCGCCCATGATGTAGTGGGTGGTCGGCCCCACTTCCATCGGCTCCTGTGGTGATGTCGATGTCGGCCAGCTGCTTGAACTGGTGGTACATGCTCGGCAGCTTCTTCTTGATGTGCTCGGCTCCGTTCGGGACCCGCGCCTTGATCCAGGCGATGTCCAGGAACACGCCGCCGTGCGGGCTGCCGCGGCCGGCCTTGATCTCCCGCACGATGCAGCGGCTCACGTGGTCGCGCGTGAGGAGCTCGGGCGGCCGCCGGGCGGCCTTGTCGCCCTGCGTGTAGCGCCAGCCCTCTTCCTCGTTGTCCGCGGTCTGCGCGCGATAGTTGTCGGGGATCTCGTCGAACATGAACCGGCGCCCTTCGCTGTTCCTGAGGACGCCGCCCTCGCCGCGCACCGCTTCGGTGACGAGAATGCCCTGGACGCTCAGCGGCCAGATCATGCCGGTCGGATGGAACTGGACGAACTCCATGTCGACGAGCTCGGCGCCCGCGTCGTAGGCAAGCGTGTGGCCATCGCCCGTGTACTCCCAGCTGTTGCTCGTGATCTTGTACGCGCGGCCGATGCCGCCGGTCGCGAGGACGACCGCCCGGGCCTTGAACAGCTTGAAGCGTCCGCGCTCGCGTTCGTAGCCGAACGCGCCGGCGACGCGGTCGCCGTCCTTGAGCAGCTTGATGATGGTGCACTCCATGTGCACGTCGATCCCGAGGTGGATGCCGTGATCCTGAAGCGTGCGGATCATCTCCAGGCCGGTGCGGTCGCCGACGTGGGCCAGCCGTGGATACCGGTGGCCGCCGAAGTTCCGCTGGAGGATGCGGCCGTCCTTCGTCCGATCGAACACCGCGCCCCACGCTTCGAGCTCGCGCACCCGGTCCGGCGCTTCCTTCGCGTGGAGCTCCGCCATGCGCCAGTTGTTCACGTATTGGCCGCCGCGCATCGTGTCGGCGAAGTGGACCTTCCAGTTGTCGCGATCGTCCACGTTGGCGAGCGCGGCCGCGATGCCGCCTTCGGCCATCACCGTGTGGGCCTTCCCGAGAAGGGATTTGCAGACCAGGCCCACCGACACGCCCGCGGCCGACGCCTCGATCGCCGCGCGCAGGCCGGCGCCGCCTGCGCCGACCACCAGGACGTCGTACTCGTGGGTCTGGTACTCGGGCATCAAACGATCCTGACGTCCAACCAGACTCCCATCGAGCAGAGTCGAACGTACAGGTCGGAGAAGCCGACGGAGAACAGGCTGGTCCACGCCCACGCCATGTGGCCGCGATTGAGACAGCTCACGCAGGAATACGCGGTCGTGCCGAGCGGCGCGCGGGAAAGCGAATCGACGCATCCGCCGGCGACATGCCGCAGCGAATGGCAGCCGAGCAGATATCCGCTGAGCAGCACGGTGTTCACAGCCAGGACGATGCTGCCGAGTCCGATTCCAAACGAAACCGCCCCGGTCGCAGGATCGGTGAACCAGAGCGCCTTCCACACGTCGACGACGAGGATGACGAGGACCCCGAGTGAAAGGAACAGCATGTAGCGATGGACGTTCTGAAGAACGAGGGGAAACGAATTCTCGCCCCGGTAGATCGACCTCGGCTCTCCGACCGTGCAGGAAGGCGGGTCCGCCCAGAACGCTTTGTAATAGGCGCCGCGGTAGTAGTAGCACGTCAGCCGGAACAATCCGGGGATCGGCAGGATGAGGAGCGCGGGCGAGAAGGGAAGCCAGGCGGGCCAGGCCGCCGGCCTGGGTCCGAACCAACTGTGGGACGAAGCGCCGAAGATTTCCGGAGAATAGAACGGCGAAAGGTACGGCCCGAACGTATAGTGCTCGCCTTGGAAGGCCGCCCACGACGAGTAGACCAGGAAGGTCGACAACCCCAGGAACACGACCAGCGGTTGCGCCCACCACCGGTCGCGCCGCATCGTCTCGCCAAACCGACGCCGAGTCAATTGGATGGGCGCGCTCGAGATGGACACGCAGCTGACCTCCAAATTTCGCGTCAATGATTACGGCGATGACGGTGGGGTTCACCGTGGCATCGCCGTGCCGTTGTTTTACATGGGGCGCCATACGATACCGGCAACGTTCGGCGATTTCAAGGTTCTAACGCGACAGGTTCGAGCGCCGATCTCACGTGAGGCCGAAGGGGGTAGACTGTTGCCGTGGGAGGGCTCCTGTATGAGTTCGACACGTTCGCAGGCCACCGCTTGTTCCGCGCTGGTGTTGACGCTCACCGCTCTGGCGGCCGGCCCGGGCTTCGCTCAATCGGCTGCGCCCGCAGCCGCTGGAAACCCTGAGAGCCAGGCGGTGCTCAGAGGCAAGCTCGAACGCGTCAAGGTGCACGGCAAATCGCTCGAAGGGAATCTCATGGGCGAGTCGGCATCGCCCGAGGTGTCCATCTATCTGCCTCCGAGTTACGCGACCGACCCGAATCGCCGCTATCCCGTCGTCTATCTCCTGCACGGATACACGGGCACGGACCTGAGCTACTTCGGGCCGACCGGGCGACAGCTTCACCTCATCGCGGAGCGGGTCTTCAAGAGTGCGGCGCGCGAGATGATTCTCGTGATGCCGAACGGCATGAACGCGTACGGCGGCAGCATGTACTCCAACTCGGTAACCGCCGGCGACTGGGAAGGGTACGTGGCTGACGATCTGGTCGCCTACATGGACAGGACCTACCGGACGATCGCCGCGCGCGACAGTCGAGGGCTTGCCGGCCATTCGATGGGCGGGTACGGCGCGATGCGGATTGGCATGAAGCGCCCCGACGTGTTCGCCGCGATCTATGCCCTCAGCTCCTGCTGCCTGAACGAAGGCAACGTACGGCCGACGAGCGACGGAAAGCCGTCGGCGGCCGAGGCCATCAAGACCGCCGAGGAAGCACGCGGCAATCGCGGCGCGCAGGGCACGCTGGCACGCGCGGCCGCATGGGCGCCGAATCCCGCGAACCCGCCGCTCTATCTCGACCTGCCGACGAAGAACGGTGTAGTCCAGCCGCACGTGGCAGTGAAGTGGGCGGCGAACTCACCCGTCGCGATGCTCGATCAGTACGTCCCGAACCTGAAGAAGATGAAGGCGATCGCGCTCGACATCGGCCTGCAGGACAACCTGATCACCAGCAATAAGGTCCTCGTCGAGGCGCTGACGCGATTCGGCGTCCGGCACACGTTCGAGACCTACGAGGGCGATCACAGCAGCAAGGTCGGGCAGCGGATGGAAGAGAAGGTCCTGCCGTTCTTCTCGCAGCACCTGTCGTTCGAGCAGCCCCGGCGATAACTCTCGAATTGGATAATCGAGTAATCGGGTAATCGGGTAATCGATGGCTCAATTTGCCGATCAATTACCCGATGACCCGATTATCCAATTACCCGATTCCACCGGTCGCTCACCGCGCCAAGGGCTCGATGAGCGTGATCAATCCCTGATGGGTGTGGCCGATCCACAAGCCTGAGAGGCCGCTCTGCCCGGCGGGCTGCAGGTCGACGTCGCGGATGTTGGCTTCGAACGGGAGGAGATAGAAGTTCCACTCTCCCGAATCGACATTCAGCCGCGCCACGCGGTCGGCGGTGATCCCGCCCGTCCATGTGTACCCACGGTCGTCGTGGTGCGCGTCGTAGGGGGCAAACCACGGGAACGGCACCTCCCACAGCCTCATTTCCTTCCCCTTGGGCTGCTTCGGATCGAGCATGCCGATGAAGTTGCCGTCGAACCCGCCCCACCACATCCGGTCCTGGCCGTCGGCCTTGCCGCGCCGCATGCCGCCGCCGAGCCCGCCGACGCCGCGCGGCTTCTCGGGGATGTCGTAGTAGGAGACCTCGAGCGTCTTGGCGTCGACGCGCCACATGTACGTGCTGCCCCGGCCCGCGCCGTACAGGTTGTTCTTCGTGTCCGCGGCAATATCGTACCGGCCGAGAGGCTTCGAGCCCTTGACGGTCGTCACCTCCCACGTTTCGAGGTTGATCCGGTATGCGTCGGGACCCGAGCGCCAGCCGTATCCATCCGCGCGCGAGCCCGACACGTCCATCATCTCGCCGCCGCCCGGCACGTCGGGGTAGCTGAACGTCTCGGTCTTCGAATCGAACACGACCAGCCCGTCCTGCGCCTGATTGCCGATATAGAACCTGCCCTGCTGGTCCGGTCCCATCATCGTGCGGGCGCCGGTGGGCTCGAATGACCCTTCATCCCCTCTATATGGCCACCGCCATAGCTTGGTTTCGCCCGTCTTCGGATCCAGACGCCCCAGCGCGTTGTCGTTGAAGTGGTTGAACCAGATTGCGCCGTCGAGGCCGATTCGGGTGTCGTGCGGCCTGCTGGTCGCGGGCAGTTCCCACGTCGTGTAGATGACCTGCGTCTCCTTGCCCTTTGGCCGCGGCAAGGTCTTCAGCTCATAGTCCCACATGCCGCCGCTCAGGTTGATTTTGGCGATCGCTTCAGCCTGCCGGTGGTTTTGCGGCGAGGGCTCTCCCCATTCCGCCCTTCCCCATGTGGCGGCCTGCGGACCGGGCAGCTGGAACGACATCGGTGAGCTGCCGGCGGAATACACCATCCGCTTCATCACCCACGCGAGCTGGTCTTTGTTGTAGGTGGACATGGAGGGCCGCCGCAGCGTGTGGCAACGGCTGCAGTCCCTGAAGACGTCGAACTTGGTCTTGTCATCCAGCGGATAGCTGGCGAGCCACTCGGGATCGGTCATCTGCAGGGCCCGCTCCAAAACGTTTGCGGCGCGCAGGTCCAGATTGAGGTGCGCGGCGGCGCCGGCGGTCACGTCGACGGCCCTGGCAGATGATGCCCCCGGAAGAACGTAGCCGGCGGCGCGAATCGTGACGTTGTAACGGCCCGGTTCCAGCCGGCCGCGGGGGAAGCTATAGACACCCTCGGCGTTGCTGACCACTGTGGTTATCTTGGTTGAGCCGTCACGCTTGGCCGAAACCAGTACGCCTTCCATCCGCGGTTCCGTTGAGGAACCCACCGTGCCCGTCAACACGGCGTCGGCCGGCGCGGCGGCCTGCTGGGCCGCGACGTTCACCACAGGGCCCACAGGGCCCCGGAACGTGCCCACGCCCAACAGGGTTACCGCGCCGAGCAGGCTCGCTCCAAGAACGTTTCTCGTCGTCATCACTCCTCCGTCCGTTGAGGATAACCTGAGAAATGCAGATTGCAGACTTCAGATTGCAGAATTAATGGGTGCATGGCAATCTGAAATCTGCAATCTGAAATCTGCAATTCCGTCTAATCACTTCGGCCTGGGGTCGCGGAGCCCGCGGTCCGGCTGTGGCAGATTGCCTGCGCGCGCGAGCGTCACTGCCTCGCAGAGTGTCTTTGCCGCGTTGCGGACTTCCTGCTGAAACGCCGTATCTCGATCCAGCGCCTCGTGGCTGGTCGCGTACGGCTCGTAGTAGCCGACATACCGGTCCAGCACCGCGCTCGCCGCGGCGGGGACGAGCTCCATGTCCGTCAGCCAGTCGTTGAGCGACCGGCGCAGCGTCTCGGCGCCCTCGGCGTCGCCGTGCACGGCCACGGCGAAGAGCCGACCGGCGAGATGGCGCGGAAAGCTCCAGCCGCTCAACTCGAGCGCTTTCGCCTTCTCCGGATTCTTCCCTCGGGTCGTTGTCGGATCGGGATTGCCGCCATCGGCGCAGACCAGCCGATCGATCATCAGCTTCAGCACGCTGGGCGCCTGATACCAGTACACCGGTGTCACGATCATCACGCCGTGCGCGGCGACCCATCTCGGATAGATCTCGTTCATCCAGTCGTTCACCTGGCCCATCGCATGGTTGGGGTAACACGAACAGGGCCAGTTGCAGAGCGGCATCGCCGTCGAGACGCAGGCCTTGCACGGCAGGATCTGCCGGCCGTACTGCGCGGTGAGCAGGCTCAGGTCGAGCAGGTCGCACGCCGCGCCCGCCTGGACAATCTCTTCGCTGGCCATCTGGCACAGCCGGAAGGTCTTCGACATCTCGCCCGGACACGTCTGATCGTGGCGGGCAGCGCCGCTGACGAGCAGCACGCGCGATCGTCCCGCCGGGTCGTCGTGCTCGCGCTGGGCGGCGTGGATGCGTTCCCTGGCCTCGAGCCATTCGACCGGCAACTCGAAGTCCGGGTCCGCGAACTCCGGGCCAGCCTTCCGCTTGCGCGGGCTCCTGTGGTACTCGTCGTACGTCTTCCAGGCAACCTCGGCGATCTCGTCAATCTGCCGCGACACGGCGTCGAACGCCGGATCGAAGAATCGTCCACGAAACCGGAGCTCGAACTCCGCGCGGGACAGCTTGACGTCGCCCTGCCCTTTTCGTACCTCGGGTGCACCCATCCCGCCCTCCATTCAATCGAACAATTAAGATACGATCACCAGACAGCTTGACGGGTTTTTTGTCCAACGCTGTATGAGAAGCCTCGCTCTTCTCGCGTTCGTAGCCCAGTTGTGGTATCCGCCTTTAGGCGGATTCATAGGAGAAATCCGGCTAAAGCCGGATCCCACACATTATCAAGCCAGTCCCTCCCCCCAGACTGCGACGATCAGCGGACGCGTAGTCGCGGACGACACAGGCGAGCCGCTCCCGAACGTCCGTATCACCGTTACGGGTATCGCATCGGGAGCGGACGTGGTACTGACCGACGCCGACGGACGATTCAGCGTGCTCGCGCCCGAGGGCCGCGGCATCGTCGCCAGCAAGTTCGGCTACGCTCGAAACGAATTCTTGCCGACGCCGGCAGGGCAGCCGGTTGAAATCCGCCTGCAGCGAGGCGCCGCGATCTCGGGCCGGGTGATCGACGAGCTCGGCGAGCCCGTCATCGGCGCTCGCGTGACTGCCGAGCTGCGATCGGGCTCGCCACCGAGATACCGAACGGTCGCCACAACCGAAACCGACGATCGGGGTGAGTATCGACTGGCCACTCTTCCGCCTGCCGGTTACCTTGTGGGCGTCACCACGGTCGCCACGGCGGCGATTCGCGGCCGCAATGGGAACTCGATCCGCCCCGACATTCAGACGAGCTACTACCCTGGCGCCAGCCAGGGTGAAGCGAGGGATGTGCCCGTTCAGGCCGGCGAGGATCGAACCGGGATTGATGTCGTGGTGCCATGGAGCCTGTCGGGAAACCAGCTATTCAGTGCTGTCGGCGCGCTGTCGGTCAGTCCTCTGGCCCGCCCTCAGGATCCCGCGACACCAGCAACCGGCCGTGTTCGCGGTCGCGTTGTGAGCAACGATGGACGCCCGTTGCAGTACGCGCAGGTCGTGCTGACGGCCCAGGGTATGGAGGCGCGGGTCGTCAGAGCCGATTCCGCGGGTGCGTTTGAATTTCCTGAAGTGACGGCGGGCACCTTTCGACTCGGAGCTTCAAAGTCGGGGTACTTCCCGGTTAACGCGCGGGAGCCCGCGGCGCCCGTGGTCGATCTGGCGGAGGACGAGAAGCGGGATGATTTGGAAATCACCCTCAGGCCTTGGGGAACTTTGGCGGGCCGCATATCGGACGAGCACGGCGATCCCATGCAGGGCGTCGGCATTCAGCTTCTCCAGATATGGTACGAAGGCGGGCGGCGGCGGCTCGTCCCGGCAGCCGGTACGACGACGGCGTGGGGTGGAGCCCGCGTCACGGACGACTTCGGCGCGTATCGGCTGTTCGGTGTGCTTCCCGGTCAATACATTGTCAGCGCGACGATTGGCGATGTCTCCTCAACCGATGTGCCCGGCTATTCACGATCCTATTTTCCCGGCACACCGATACCCGGTGAGGCGCAGTTCGTCCCGGTCGGGCCCGGCCAGGAGATCGCCGGCATCGATCTGACGCTCTCCCGTGCGCAGACGGTACGCGTCGCCGGCCAGATATTCAATGCGGCAGGCCGCCCGACGACCGGCGGCATGGTGTTGTTGATGCCGAGTCGGCGATCCGCGTCGGTCACGAGCGTGCCGGTCGGCGCCCGACTGCTGGACGAAGGCAGATTCGAGTTCGCGAACGTGCTTCCAGACCAGTACGTGATTCAGGCGTACCGTGGCCGCCAGAACAACTGGATCGAAGGCGAGTTCGGTGCGCTGGCCGTCGGCGTGGGCGACACGGACGTGGCGGACCTGGTGCTTCAGATGTCCGGCGGCTCCTCGATCGCCGGGCGTTTCTCGTTCGAGACGCTCGATCCATCGAAGCAGCCGTCGCTGTCCGGCATCGAGCTCTCGCCGATCCCCGTTGATGCCGACCTCTCGCCGCAAAACAACTTCGCCACAGCGAACATCCGTGGGGATTGGAGCTTTGAGATCAAGGGCATCAGCGGGCCGAGGCGGCTGCAGCTGCTGCGCGCACCGCCAGGCTGGGCCTTGAAAGAGATCCGGGTGAACGAGATCGACATCACCGACCGGCCGCTTCCGTTCGGCCGGATGGATCAGTCGCTCACCGGAGTCGAGGTGGTGTTGACGGACCGCGTCAGCACGTTGGTCGGCACGATCCGGGATCAGAACGCTCGCCCCGCATCGGGCGCAAGCCTGATTGTTTTTTCTTCTGATCCCGCCCAGTGGTATCCGACATCGCGGTTCGTGCGCAAGACGGCCGCGGCCGCCGACGGGGCGTTCGCGCTCGAGGGACTGCCCTCCGGCATTTTTCACGTCGCGGCGGTGGCCCAACCGCCGACCGATGGCGCGGACGCCTGGCAGGACCCGGAATTTCTCGATGCGCTCATTCCGCGCGCGTCCACCGTGTCCGTCGCCGACGGACAGCAACTGTCGCTCAACCTCCGCGTGAGCCCGAAGCCTTGAGCCCCAAGCCCTAAGCCTTTTTTAGCAGGGTGCACCAAGCAACAGACGGTTCTTCGGCGTGACGCTGGCGGGAATCGTCTGCGTCCAGATGCGATAGCCCTGCTGCTGCAGCCGCATGGCCCGCACGAGGTCGATCGCCGTCGGGCCGTCGACCCATCCGGACAAGTCACTGGCGTCGCCGACGGCCAGATGGTGGCAGCACGGGAGCACGGCTACCCGTGCACGGGCGGCCACGGCGCCTTCGAGAACCCGATCGGTCAGCGCGCCGCAGGCATGGCTCGAAACCACGATGTCCGTCGGCAGCAACGGAAGATCGTCGAGCGCACCGGCGACAAAGGCAATGCGTCCAGACAGCCTGGGCCAGGCCCGGACCAGCGCCTCGTGCAGTTTCGCGCTCGAGGCGGGCAGTGCCTTGTCCACGACGAGGGCGACGGGCGACGAGTTGTCGAGCAGCAGCAGCACCTGGGCGAGCAAGCCGTGTCCGCCGCCCAGATCGACGACGCGGCCGCCGCGAAAGAGCCGCCGCACCCGCTTCGCCATTTCCCACGCTTCGTACAGCTCCTTGCGCGGCAGGCATCCAGCATGGCAGGACGCCCGCGCGACGCGATCGAAGAGCGTGTCGCCGGGAAATCGATCGAGGTCCCGATCCGTCAGGCGCGCGCGAGACGATGGCGAGAACATGCTGGGACATTACACCAAGGGTGACCTGAATCTGAGGATCTGAGGATTTAGAATCTGAGATCTCTTGCAATTTCGATCGCACAAATCGCCGCACTAGATCCTCAAATAGATCCTCACATCCTCACATTCACAAATCCTCAGATTCGGATGACACTTATACGGTGCCGTTGCAGAACCCGATTGGCGTGTTCGATTCCGGTGTCGGCGGCTTGTCCGTGCTGCGAGAGATCCGGAAGGAGCTTCCCTGCGAGGATCTGTTGTACGTCGCGGATTCCGCATACGCGCCGTACGGCGAGCGACCGAATGCATTCATCGAGCAGCGAGCGATCGCCGTCGTGCAGTTCCTGATCGGCCAGCACGCCAAGGCGATCGTCGTCGCCTGTAACACCGCGACAGGAGTGGCAGTCGACACGCTGCGCTCGCGCTTTGCCCTGCCTATTGTCGGCATGGAACCTGCCCTCAAGCCGGCAGCATCAGCGACCAGGTCCGGAGTAGTCGGTGTGCTGGCCACGACGCAAACGCTCGCGAGCGTCAAATTTTCCCGGCTGCTCGACCGGTACGGCGCGGACGTCGAGGTCGTGCTGCAGGCTTGTCCCGGGCTCGTTGACCGGGTCGAACGAGGCGACCTGTCGGGAAAGGCGACGCTCAGGCTCGTCGAGGAGCACGTTCGGCCGCTGCTCGATCGCGGCGCGGACACCATCGTGCTCGGCTGCACGCATTTCCCGTTCCTGACCGAGGCGATTCAGCAGGTCGCAGGGCCGGACGTCCTGCTGATCGATCCGGCCGTGGCCGTCGCGCGTGAGTTGCGCCGGCGTCTGCAGGGTGACAATCGCCTGTCTTCGAGCACCACGCCGGGATCAGAACAGTTCTGGACCACTGGTCCGACTGACGAGGTGCAACGGGTCATTTCAGACCTGTTGATGGAAACGGTGGACGTCCAGGCGATACCAACCGGAATTGGATAATCGGGTAATTGGGTAATCGGGTAATTGATCGATCAATCGGCCAATCAATTACTCGATTACCCGAT
Source organism: uncultured Acidobacteriota bacterium (assembly GCA_963749565.1). GTDB lineage: Bacteria > Acidobacteriota > Vicinamibacteria > Vicinamibacterales > CAVVIG01 > DATLLJ01. The sequence goes on from CAVVNL010000008.1 coordinate 237,125, forward strand.
TATCCAATTACCCGATTCCTTCTGTAGCAGCACCTCGGGATGCTGGCCGGCGAAATAGTTCAGCTGCCACTCCGACTCGAACAGGAGGACGCGGACCCCGCGGCGGTCCTCGACGACGGTTGTCGAGACCCCGGAGGGTATCGCCTGTGCAGGGTTCACGAGCCAGCGCGCAGCGGTGTACGGGGCCGGCTCGATCGCGGCGGTCACGCCGTACTCGATGCGAAGCCGGCTGACGATCACGTCGAACTGCAATGCGCCGACGACGCCGACGATCGGTTCACGGCGGCCGCCGGCACGATAGAACACCTGCATCAGGCCTTCTTCCTCGAGCTGCCTGAGGCCATCGTCGAACTGCTTGTGCCTGGTATCCATGAGGCGGACACGGCCGAAATGCTCCGCGGGAAAGCGCGGGAGCTCGTGAAATCGCAGCGGCTCGCCCCGTTGAGGATCGTAGAGCGTGTCGCCGATCGCGAAATGGCCCGGGTTGACCAGGCCGATGATGTCGCCGGCGTAGGCGAACTCGATCGTCTCGCGCTCGCGGCCGAAGAACCGGTAGGCGCGCGACGCCCGGAGCGAGTTCCCCACGCGGCTGTTGGACAGGACCATGTCCTTCGCGAACCGGCCGGAACACACGCGGACGAATGCGACGCGATCCCGATGGCGCGCGTCCATGTTCGCCTGAATCTTGAACACGAACCCGCTGAACCGATCGTCGGTGGGGCTCACGATCCCCGAGTCGCTGGCCCGCGGCTGCGGCGGCGGCGCGAGGTCCACCAGGGCCTGGAGGAACGGCTCGAGTCCGAAGTTCGTCAAGGCGCTGCCGAAGAACACGGGGGTCTGGCGTCCGGCCCGATACTCCGCCTCGTCGAACGCGGTGCCGGCCGCGCGGATCACATCCAGCGATTCGCGGAAGTGCGCGTACTCGGTGACGCCGATCAACTCCCGCGCTTCCGGGTCGTCCAGGGACGACACGTCGACCGGCGCGCGGTATTGCCCCTGCGCCTCACGTTCGTAGCGGAGAAGGGTCTGCTGCCGGATGTCGTAGACGCCGCGAAAACGTTCGGCGTTGCCGATCGGCCAGTTCACCGGCGCCGCGGCGATTCCCAGCGTGCTCTCGAGATCGTCCATCAGTTCCAGCGGATCCCTCGCCGGGCGGTCGAACTTGTTGATGAACGTCAGGATCGGCAGCCTGTGCCGACGGCACACCTCGAACAGCTTCCGTGTCTGTTCCTCGACGCCGTTGGCCGCGTCGATCACCATCACGACGCTGTCGGCGGCAATCAGGGCGCGGTAGGTGTCCTCGCTGAAGTCCTTGTGGCCCGGTGTGTCGATCAACGACATCCGCCGTCCCTGTAGCTCGAATTCGAGCGCCGCCGACGTGATGGAGATGCCGCGCTGCTGCTCGAGCTCCATCCAGTCCGACGTCGCATGACGACGGGCCTTCCGGCCGCGGACGGCGCCGGCGAGCTCGATGGCACCGGCGTACAGGAGCAACTTCTCCGTCAGCGTCGTCTTCCCGGCATCCGGGTGCGAAATGATCGCAAACGTCCGCCGCCGCAGCACTTCACGCTGCAGCTCCGTCGCCGACGCGTCACTCGGGCTGGCTGGCTGCTGGGCCGGTTCGAGATCTGAAGGGGGAGTCACTCAGTCAACTGTAGCGCGTCTCATGCCCCGAGACGTAATCTCCACCACGGAGGACACGGGGGACCGGAGGACAAAACCTATCTCGACCTCCGCGTCCTCAGTGTCCTCTGTGGTGGCGAGTTGTCGTTCAGCGCCCCCGGAAGGTCTCGGCGGCGCCCGGCGCGGTGAAGTCGATCGTCTGATCGCCCACCTCGCCGGTGACGTGGTAGCGCACGCGAAGCTGCAGGAAATCCGGTCCGCCGGCCAGAGGCCCGCCGCGCGTCACAATGGCGTTTTCGACCTCGATGTCCATCTCGAGATCGAGATCACCGCCCCGGCCACGGACGCGAATGCGCCGCGGCATCCCCGTCGCCGGGTCGTCGGTCTCGGTAATGGTGACGCGTCTGGAGAACCCGACGGGCCCATCCGGCCCGACCGCGACCAGAAGCGCCGGAAGCCGCTCGGGATCGGCCGCGTCAGCCGGCGGGTAGATTCGGCCATATACGTACGACAGCCCCTCGTGCTGCACCTGCCCCCAGCGCCACGACACACCCTTCCAGAATCCCCAGTTGTGATCGTGATAGCCAGTGCCGGCAAGTGTTATCGACTGGCCGCCGACCGTCAGCGATCCGGCGAGGGTGCCCGACGTGACGGGCACGACGTACCCCGACACCCACCCGCCCGCACCGCGAATGGCGAACGGCGGCAGCGATCGCCCCGGCGGCGCCTCGATGACGATGTCGCCGGTGGCATCGGGCAGGTCGAGCGTCAGGTGGTATCGCAGGCCTTCCAGACGTACCCGGCTTCCGCCGATCGTCAGGTCCGGCGCGGACGCGAGCAAAGTGGCCTCGTCAATCTCGACACTTTCGGAGTGCGTCGTCACGCGCCCGCCGCGATCGAGTTGGAGGCGCACACCCGCAGCGCGCCGGCCGCCGGGCCGCTGCGGGCCGGCAAGAAAGGTGACGTAGAACTGCACGTCTCCTGACCGGCCCTTGAAGTACAGCCACTCAGCCCACGAGTCCGCCCGCGCGGGCGCGTCGGGCACGGGGTGAAACCGGTCCATGGCGCGCAGCGTGTCGCCGGGATCCGGCGAGATCCACGCTGCGTCAGCCGGCGTGTCGAGCCACGCCTCCACGCCGGCGGTTTCGGGATTGCCGAGCGCCCGTTCCAGGCTGGGAATGCCGCCCTTGGCGCGAACCGGCACGATCCCCTCGGGCCGGACGAGAAACAGGTCCGCGCGCCGCCGCGGCGACGCAGCAAAAAGGGGACGGGTCAGCGTACTGTTCGGGGACCCGTCCCCGGCGACGGAGACATCCCCCGTACGCCCCCGACCCCTTTTTTGCAGCGCGTCGAGCACGAACCTGGCGGACGTCACCGACCCGCTGATCCCTGTGACCACGACATCACCGCCGCCGGCGAGCGCGGGAGCACGCGCCTGCTCGAGCACCACCTCGCCCACGCCGAGCAGCGTCGCCATGACCCCGACGCCCAGGCCGAAGCCGATGCTCAGTACCGCCGTCCGCACCGGATGCGCCACGAGCGATTTCCAGGCGATCGTGCCGATCATTGAGACGCCTCGATTCGGCCGTCACGCATGAGGAGCGTCCGCCCCGCGCGTGACGCAATGGCCGCATCGTGAGTCACGACGACGACGGCTGTCCCGTCGGCTTGGACGCGGTCGAGCAGCGCCGCGATTTGCTCGCCGGTCGCGTGATCGAGCTCGCCGGTCGGCTCGTCGGCGAGCAGCAGACGCGGGCGGTTGGCCAGCGCGCGGGCGATCGCGACGCGCTGCGCCTCACCGCCGGACAGCTGGGCGGGCCGGTGGTGGCCGCGGTGCGCGAGCCCGACGTAGTCGAGAAGCTCCGCGGTGCGCTGCCGCCGATCCGCGCGCGGCACCCCGGCCTCGGCCTGCGGCACCTCCACGTTCTCGGACGCGGTCAGCATCGGGAGGAGGAAGAAACGCTGGAAGACGAACCCGATGCTCAGAAGCCGCAGCGCGCTCCGCTCGGCGTCCGGCAGGTCCCCCACCGCCCGCCCGTCGAACAGCAGCGTGCCGCTCGTGGGCGTGTCCACGCACCCAAGGATATGCAGTAGGGTGGACTTCCCGCAGCCGGAGGGACCGCGAATCGCCAGGTACTCGCCGCGCTCGATTCGCAGCGACACGTCGGCCAGCGCGCGCACCGGTCCCGCGGCCATCGGAAAGGTCCGGGTCAGACCTTGCGCATTGACCAGCGGCGCGATCACGAGACAACCTCGTTCCTGAGCGTTGTCGCGATCGGCAGCGTCGCGACCAGCCACATCGGATACACCGCCGCGAGCACGGCGGTCACGGCGAGCAAGGCGCCGTGGAGCGCCAGGGCGCGAGGCTCGAAGACAAAGAAGTGGAGGGCGGCCGGAATGCCGGGCATGGCTTTGAGAATCGCGTCGAGCCACACCGACAGGCCGAGGCCCAGCGGCACGGCCAGGGCGCCGCCACACCCGACGAGCAGCACCGACTGCGAGAGCACGTCGGCTGCCATCCGTGCGCGCGACAGACCGAGCGCACGGAGCGCGGCAATCTCTGCGAGCCGCTGGTGGACCGACACCGTCAGGAGCACGGTCATCAGCAGGAAACCGAAGAGCATCGTGATGGCCGAGAGCACCGTCGAGATCTGCCGGAAATACGTGAACCCCGAATCCTGCATGCGCGCCACGATCTGCTCGTTCGTCACCGGATACAGGTCGGGCCGGCGGCGCTCGATCGCAGCCACGGCGGCGCCCGTCCCGTGTCCCTCCCGCGACGCAATCAGCAGCATGTCGGCCTCGTCGCCTTCGTCGCCGCACGCGGTCGCGACGCTGGTGCGCGACGCCGCCGCCGACAACTCCTCGGCGTCGTCGAACGGAAAGTCGGCGACGCCCTGGATACGGAATGGCATGGGCGGCAGGGCGGCGCGGTTCGGGGCGCACACCGCGCGCATCGCGATCTCGTCGCCCGGAGACGCCTCGAGGCGGGCAGCCAGCGCCTTGCTGATCAGCAAAGTCGCCGGCATCCCCTCCGCCTGCGGTTCGAGGTCCTGGCCGGTCATGATGGTCCATGGCCGGCGGCCACCCGGATCTATTCCCATCAACGACAACCCAACAGGACGCCCGCGAGCAGCGTCGACTTCGGCGTAGGTCATCAGAATCGGGATGACCTCGGCCACTTCCGGCAGGGCGGCAAGCTCGCCGGCAATTGCCGTGGAGTGCGGCATCCGCGGTCCGCCGAAAGGCGTGGCGTCGGTAGCCATCACGCGGACATCGAATCCGACACTGTCCAGCAGATCGCGGAACGAGACTACGAGCCCGCGCGAGAGCAGCAGCATGTCGAACAGGAGCGCGCCGACCGCAGCCACGCCGAGAATGGCGAGCGCCGTCCGACCGGGCTGGCGGGAGAGGCATCGGGCCGCGAACGCAAGGGCCCTCATCGACGCAGCATTCCCCGATGGAGGAGCGTCCAGGACGACGCGACGACGGCCAGGACGCCGAGCGGCACCGACAGCATGACGGATCGCAGCGCGATCAGCGGAGTGATTCGAACGAAGACCAGTGCGGTGTCGTATCGCCACTGGAAAAACCGGTTGATGGTGCCTTGAAACACCGCGCAGAGCACGATCCCGAAGAGGGCGCCGGCGACCGCAATCACGACGCCTTCGGCGAGCACGTGAAGCAGGATGCGTCGCCGGCGGAACCCGATCAGGCGCAGGACGGCCACCGTCTCGCGCCGTTCGTCCACGAGCATCAGCATGAGCGCGAGAAGAAACGTGCTGCTGGCGACGACCGTCACGATCGCAATCGCGAGGTGAAAGCGCTCGAGCACGATGAATGTCGCCGCCCTGCCGTCATCGCCGGCCGTGGGGCGGACGACGAGTCCCGGGATGCGGCTGGAAAGGTCGCGTGCGAAATCCCGTGCGTCCGACGGATTGCCGAGCGCCACGTTGATGGCGTCCACCGATTCCTGCGCCAGCGGATCGGCTGCATCCGACGTCATCTCGATCAGATCGGGCAGATGCAGACGCACTTCGTGGGTGACCGCACCGAGCCGCATCGGATCGGGAACCGGTTCGTACTCGCCTGCGATACGGAACCGGCGGGACTGCGCCCCGGCGGGGTCGCTCGACAGCGAAACGATCTCCCCGATCGACAGACCCTGCGATTGGCGCAGCTGGCGAGACACGAGAATCGCCGGCACATCGTCAGGCGGGATCGGGGGCTGCCGCTGCGAGGAAGAAGAGGACGAAAGGACGGCCACGGCCAGACACGTGACCGACATCGAACCCAGGACGGCGGCGGCCAGCGCCGGACGAAGCACCATCGGAGCGATTATAACGACGCCTGAACGCCAGCTGAGCCGTGCGACTGCGTTGCGTGCGTGCGGTACTACGGCTTGGAACGAAGCGTTCTAAGTGTACCATCGCTGCTGTGAGTGAAACTGCGGCCGTCCGCCCTCCCGCTGCCGGCGTTGAGCTGCTGGGCATCGAGCCGCTCGAGGAATACGCACGACGCCTCGCGGCCCTGCTGACGCTCGCCCGGCGCCGGCGCGGCGGCGGCCGTGCTCACCTCGTTCAGCTTGCCGATCACGCCCGCGTCCTGCGCATGGTCTACACCGCGCTGACAGAGGATGCCCGGCGCGGCGAGCCCTTGTCGCCCGCCGCGGAGTGGCTGCTCGATAACTACCACGTCATTTCGCACGCCATACGCGACATCCGCCACGACCTGCCTCCCTCTTTTTTCCGGCGCCTGCCGAGAATCGCGGTCGGCGACGAGTACGCGGGACAGCCCCGGGTGTGCGCGATGGCGGTCGAGCTGATCCGCAGGAGCGCGGGGCGACTCGACTCGCAGCGCCTGCACCGGTTCGTCACTGCGTTCCAGTCGGTCACGCCGCTGACGATCGGAGAGCTGTGGGCGTTTCCAAGCGCGTTGAAGTCGGCGCTCGTCGAGCAGCTGCGCGCGCGGGCCGACGTGCTTTCGACGAGCCGCGCCCACCGGATCGACGCCGATCGGATCGCCAGCGCCCTGGAGGCATCGCGGGCGAAAGACGCGTGGCCGGCCCAGGTCCATCCTGCGTTCGTGATTCGCCTGCTCGAGCGATCGCGCGAAGAGGGCGCCGCCGCGGCCGCGCTGCGGCACGAACTGGACGCGGCGCTCGCCGCCAAGGGCCACACGATCGAGGACGCGATTCGCTCCGAGGGGCGCCATCAGGCGGCGGAACAGGCGTTCATGTCGAACCTGATCGGCAGCCTGCGGCTGATCTCGACCTTCGACTGGAGCGAGTTCTTCGAGAGCGTCAGCCTGGTCGAGCAGGTGCTGCAGCGCGATCCGGCCAGCGTGTACGGCCAGATGGACTTCCGCAGCCGCGACCGCTATCGGCACGCGGTGGAAGAAATGGCGGAGCCGACGGGTGAAGGGCAGTTGCGCGTGGCGCTCAAGAGCGTCGAGCGCGCGCGCCAGGTGGCCGAACAGAAGCCCGACGATCGCGGGCGCGCACGTCGGCTATTACCTGATCGGCGGCGGCCGGCGGCAGTTCGAGCGCGGCATCGGGTGGTCGCCCGGGCTCGGGCAGCGCCTCCGCCGGCTGTTCTTCAGGCGCGCGACGCCTGGATACCTCGGCACGATCAGCGCGGGAACGGGGCTGCTGGTGGCGGCGGCGCTCGCCTATGCCTATGCGTATGGGTGGCGCGGCCCGGGGCTGGTCTGGGTCGCCCTGCTGACCGTCGTGCCCGCCAGCGAACTGACGATTCAGATCGTTCAACGGATCGATCAGCTACCTGATTCCGCCGCGGCGGCTGCCGCGGCTCGATCTCGATCGCGTGCCTGACGACGCGTGCACGATGGTGATCGTGCCCACCATCCTCGACAGCGTGGAGCGCGTCCGGGATCTGATCGAACACCTCGAGGTGCAGGCGCTCGGGAACCTCGATCCGAACATCCACTTCGCCATCCTCAGCGATTTCCGCGACGCCGCCGACGGAAACGCTGCCCCGCGACACCGAGATCCTCGCGGCCGCGCGCGGAGGGGCATCGAGGCGCTCAACGTGAAGCACGCCCCGGACACGACGGCGCGCTTCTTCCTCTTCCATCGCACGCGGCAGTGGAACGAGGGCGAAGGGCTGTGGATGGGGTGGGAGCGCAAGCGCGGGAAGATCGAGGAGTTCAACCGGCTGCTGCGGGGCGCGACCGACACCAGCTTCGCCCTGCACGTCGGCGACATGTCCGTGCTGCCGCGCGTGCGCTACTGCATCACGCTCGACAGCGACACCCGCCTGCCCCGTGATGCGGCGCGGCAGCTGATCGGCATCATCACCCATCCGTTGAACCGGCCATCATTCGACCCGCGGTCGGGCCGGGTCACCGAAGGCTACGGCATTCTGCAGCCGCGGGTGAGCGTCACGTTCACGAGCGCGGCGGGCTCGCTGTTCGCGCGGCTGTACTCGGGGCACACGGGCGTGGACCCGTACACCACGGCGGTGTCCGACACGTATCAGGATCTGTTCGGCGAGGGCATCTTCACGGGCAAGGGCCTGTACGACGTGGACGCCTTCATGGCGTCGCTCGAGGACTGCGTTCCGGAGAACGCGCTGCTGTCGCACGACCTGTTCGAAGGGTTGCATGCGCGGGTGGCGCTCGTCTCCGACCTCGAGATCGTCGACGAATACCCGTCGAGCGTCCTCACGCACGCCCGGCGCCAGCATCGCTGGATCCGGGGCGACTGGCAGATTCTGTTCTGGCTGTTTCCGTTTGTACCCTCGCGCCACGGTCTCAAGCGCAATCCGCTGCCCCTCATCGGGCGCTGGAAGATCCTCGACAACCTGCGCCGCAGCCTGGTCACGCCGATGCTGCTCGCCATGCTCGTGGCCGGCTGGACCGTGCTGCCCGGGCCCCGCTGGTTCTGGACCGTGGCGGTGCTCGTCGTGCTCGCCTCGCAGTTGCTGCCGCTTCTCGCGCGGCTGCTCGCAGGGCCGCAGAAGGCACAGTCGTTTCCCGTCTTCTGGCGCAACCTCCGCGAGGACGCGGCCACCGCGGTGGCGCAGGTTCTCCTCAGCCTGACGTTCCTCGCGTATCACGCGTGGGAGACCGTGCATGCGATCGGGCTCACGCTGGTTCGCCTGGCCGTCACGAAGCGCCGGCTGCTCGAGTGGGAGACGGCCGCGGCCGCCACCGCGCGGGCAGCGGGCCTCGTCGGCCGTAAAGGTCTGTTCCGATTTTCGGTTGAAATGGCGGCGAGCCCCTTCCTTGCCGCCGTGATCGCGCTCGTCATTGCGCCGTCGGCCGACGCCCTGCCGGCGGCGGCGCCCTTCCTGCTCGCATGGACCCTCGCGCCGGTCGTCGCGTACTGGCTCAGCCTGCCGGCCCGCCCGCGCGAGCGCCTGCTCACCAGGGAAGAGCGCGCACTCCTCCGCCGGACGGCCCGTAAAACCTGGCGGTACTTCGAAACGTTCGTTTCGGAGTCCGACGCGTGGCTGCCGCCCGACAACTATCAGGAAGACGGAGACCAGCCGCAGCTCGCCCGGCGAACTTCGCCGACCAACGTCGGCATGGGGCTGCTGTCGACGCTGGCCGCCCACGACCTCGGCTACATCTCCACTGCAACGCTCGTCCGGCGGCTCGGGCTGACGCTGACGACGATGGAAGGGTTGGAGCGGTACCAGGGCCATTTCTTCAACTGGTACGACACGGCGACGCTCGCGCCGCTTCATCCCCGTTATGTCTCGACCGTCGACAGCGGCAACCTGGCCGCGGCGCTCCTCACGCTGGCTGAGGGGCTCACCCGGCTCACCGCGGAGCCGCAGAAGCCGGCAACCCGGGTCGAGGGGCTCATCGACACCGCCGAAGTCCTGATCGCGGTCTGTGCGAGCACGGCCGGCGACGGGACGATCACCCAGGCCGCACCGATCGAATGGCTGGCTCGCAACCTCGTAACGGGAGCCCGCAGCGCGCTGCCAACCGTCGATCCGCCCCGTCTTGCGGCGCTCGCGCGTCAGATTGCCGAGGCGTCGAGCACCATCGACCGGGAAAACGCGTCCCCGTCGGCCGTCGATCTCGCCTTCTGGTCCCGCGCCGTCGTCGATGCGGTCGACGACATGCTCGAGCGGGACGACACCTCGAGCACACCACTGCAGGCGCTCGCGCGACGCGCATCCGCAATCGCCGACGCGATGCGGTTCGACTTCCTCTACGACCGCCGCCGCCGCATCTTCGCGATTGGATATCGCCTCGCGGACGCGGACGGTCCCGCGCGTCCTGACGGTTCCTTCTACGACCTGCTGGCCTCCGAAGCGCGGCTCGCGAGCTTCATCGCCATCGCCAAGGGCGACGTGCCGCAGCATCACTGGTTTCACCTCGGGCGACTCGTGACCAGCCTCAGCGGCCGCGCGACGCTGATGTCGTGGGGTGGGACGATGTTCGAGTACCTGATGCCGCTGCTGTTCATGCGAGGGTACCCGGGCACTCTGCTCGATCAAAGCTGCCGGGCCTGCGTGCGTCGTCAGATCGAATACGGCGAAGAGCACGGCATCCCGTGGGGCATCTCGGAGTCGGCCTACACGGTCATCGATCGCGCCGGCACCTACCAATACAAGGCGTTCGGCGTGCCGGGCCTCGGCCTGAAGCGCGGCCTCTCGGACGAGCTCGTCGTTGCTCCGTACGCGACCGCGCTGGCGAGCCTGATCGATCCCGCCGCCGCGGCGGCGAACTTCCGGCGGCTCGCCCGTTTGGGACTCGACGGGCGCTTCGGCTTCTGCGAAGCCATCGACTACAGGCCGCGACTTGAAACGGACGCAGCACCAGCGTCTCCGGCCACCCCGCATCCGGTCATCGTGCGGGCCTACTTCGCGCACCATCAGGGCATGTCGCTCGTGGCGCTCGCCAACGTGGTTTGCGACGACGTGTTCGTCGCACGATTTCACGGCGAACGCCGCGTCCAGGCAACCGAGCTCCTGCTCCAGGAGCGGGTGCCGCGCGAGGCGATTCTCGCCGAGCCGCGGCCGTCCGAAGGAGCGTCGGCCTCGGCGGTGGTTTCGGCGGCGGCAGCGCGGCGATTCCGGTCGCCGCATACCGCCAGCCCCCACATGCACTTCCTGTCGAACGGCCGCTACACCGCCTCGCTGACGCACGCAGGCGGCGGCGCCAGCGCCTGGCGTGGCATGGCGGTCACCCGCCGGCGGGAAGATCGGACGTCGGACGGCGGCGCGAACTTCATCTATCTGCGCGACCCCTGGTCGGGCGACGTCTGGTCGCCCACCTACCACCCGGTCTGCCGCGAGCCCGACGAATACGAGGCGGCCTTCGAGGTGGACAAGGTCACGTTCCGGCGGCGCGACGGCGATTTCGAGACGCTGCTCACGGTGGCCGTCTCGCCGGAGGACGACGTCGAGGTGCGGCGTCTCTCGATTACCAATCGCGGCGATCGGCCCCGCGAAATCGAGGTGACGAGCTACGCGGAAATCGTGCTGGCACGCCCAGAAGACGACGTCGCCCACCCCGCGTTCGGGAAGCTGTTCATCGAGACGGAGTACGACGCGCAGAGCGCGGGGCTGCTGTTCAGCCGACGCCCGCGCGCCGCCGACGAGGCGCCGGCCTGGGCCTTCCACGTCCTCGGCGTCGACGGACGCCTCGGCGGCGCCGTCGAGTGGGAGACGGACCGCGCGCGGTTCCTCGGCCGCGGCCGTTCGCCGGCCAATCCCGCCGCGCTCGACGGGCGCGCGCTGTCGAGCACCACCGGCGCGGTGCTCGATCCGGTCGCCGCGCTGCGCGAACGGCTCCGGCTGATGCCGGGTGCGTTCGTGCGGGTGACCTTCGCCACCGGTGTGGCGCCGGACCGGCCGACGGCGCTCGCGCTCGTCCGGAAGTATCGCGACGCCAGCGCCGCGGCGCGCGCGTTCTCGATGGCGTTCACCCACGTGCACACCGCACTCCAGCACCTGGGGCTGTCCGACGAGCAGGCCATTCTCTTCGATCGGGTCGCGTCGCGCGTGTTCGGGGCGGACGCCTCGTGCATCAGCCCGGCGGATCTCGCGCGAAACACGCTCGCCCAGTCGAGCCTCTGGCGATACGGCATCTCCGGCGATCTCCCGCTGGTGCTCGTACGCGTGAGCGAGGCCGCCGGGCTGCCGCTGGTGCGGCAGCTGCTGCACGCCCAGGAATACTGGCGCGTGAAAGGGCTGCACGCCGATCTCGTCATCCTGAACGAGCACCCCGCGGAGTACCTCGACGAGATGCAGCAGCACCTCATCGATCTCGTCAACGAGCCCCGTTGGTCGGCATGGAAGGACAAGTCAGGCGGCATCTTTCTGCTGCGCTCGGACGGGATGGCGGAAGACGATCGCCGTCTGCTGGCGGCTGCCGCGCAGGTCGTGCTCGGCGGCGATCTGGGCGACCTCGGATCCCAGCTGCACCGGCCGGCGCCCTGGCTCTACCCCGAGCAGTTCATGCTGCGTGCGGCGTCGTTCCGTCCTCCCGAGCCGGCATCGGCGCCCGTCGCGATCCCGCCGCTCGTCATGGACAACGGCATCGGGCGGCTTCACGCCAGACGGCCGCGAATACGTCGTCGTGCTCGAGGGGGATCGCGAGACGCCGCTGCCGTGGTCCAACGTCCTGGCGAACTCCGACTTCGGAACGATGGTGAGCGCGTCGGGGTCGGCCTTTACCTGGGCGGAGAACAGCCGCGAGAACCGTCTGACGCCGTTCGCCAACGATCCGGTTGCCGATCCGACGGGCGAGGCCATCTTTCTTCGCGACGACGACACCGGCGCGGTGTGGGGCGCCACGCCGGCGCCGCTACCTCGCCGGGCCGGCGCGGGCCGCTGGGTGGTCCGTCACGCGGCCGGTGCGACCCGCTATCAACACGCCACAGCCGGTCTCGAGCAGGAGCTGGCGGTCTTCGTCGCGCCAGACGATCCGGTGAAGCTGGCCGTGCTCACGCTGACGAACACCTCGCCGGCGACGCGCCGCCTCAGCGTGTACGGCTACGTCGAGTGGTGTATGGGCCCTCCCCGTCCGGGTGACCGGCGCTTCGTGACGACCGAGCGCGACGAGACAACCGGCGCGATCTTCGCGCGGAACCACTACAACACCGAGTTCGCGGACCGGGTCAGCTTCTGGCAGGCGAGCGAGGCCGTCTCCTCCTTTACCTGCGACCGCGCCGACTTCGTCGGCCGCAACCGCACGCTGGCCAGGCCCGCGGGACTCTTTCGCGAACGGCTTGCCGGACGCAGCGGCGCCGGCCTCGACCCCTGCGCCGCGCTTCACCTCGCCGTGCAGGTCGACGCGGGAGCTACTCGCCGGATCGCGTTCGTCCTCGGCCAGGGGCGCGACACCGCCCACGCGGCTGCGCTCGCGGCACACTACGCCTCGCTCACCCACGTCGATGCCGCGTGCGAGAACGCCGAGCGCGCGTGGGACGAGACGCTCGGCGCCGTCCAGGTGCGGACACCCGACGACTCCTTCGACCTCGTCACGAATCGATGGCTGCTGTATCAGTCGCTCAGTTGCCGCGTCTGGGCGCGCAGCGGTCCTTATCAGCCGGGCGGCGCGTTCGGTTTCCGCGATCAGCTCCAGGACGTCCTCGCGCTGATCTACACGCGCCCGGATCTCTGTCGCGCGCACATTCTAAGAGCCGCATCGCGCCAGTTCGTGGAGGGCGACGTTCAGCACTGGTGGCATCCGCCCGCCGGACGGGGCACGCGGACGCGGTGCTCGGACGATCTGCTGTGGCTGCCGTATGCCGTCGCCGCGTATGTCGAGCGCACCGGAGACGACGCGGTCCTCGACGAGATCGTGCCGTTTCTCGAAGCGCCCCCGCTCGAGCCGGACCAGCTGGAAACCTACGGTCTGCCTTCGGTCTCGAGCGAAAGCGCATCACTGTTCGATCACTCGCTTCGCGCCATCGATCGCGCGATGAAGTACGGCGCCCATGGCCTGCCGCTGATGGGATCGGGCGACTGGAACGACGGCATGAATCGCGTCGGTCACCAGGGCCGCGGCGAAAGCGTCTGGCTCGGCTGGTTCCTCGTCGTCGTGATGAACGAGTTCGCCGCGGTGTGCGAGCGGCGGGGCCGCGGCGACGTGGCGCATCGGTACCGGAACGAGGCGCGATGGCTCGGCGGCATGCTGGAGCTGGCATGGGACGGCGACTGGTATCGCCGCGCCTATTTCGACGACGGGACGCCGCTCGGGTCGGCGCAGAACGACGAATGCCGGCTCGATTCGCTCACGCAGTCGTGGGCGGTCTTGTCGCAGGCGGCGCAGCCGCGACGCGCGGCGCGCGCGATGGAAGCGGTGCGCGCCCATCTGGTCCGGCGCGATGCCAAGATCGTGCTGCTGCTCACCCCGCCGTTCGATCGGATGGCGCACGATCCCGGCTACATCAAAGGGTACGTGCCGGGCGTACGGGAGAACGGAGGCCAGTACACGCACGCCGCGCTCTGGACGGTGATCGCGCTCGCACGGCTGGGGCTCGGCGACGAGGCGATGGAACTGTTCCACATGATCAATCCAATTAACCACATGCGCACGCCCGAGGACGTGGAGCGGTACCGCACCGAGCCGTACGCGGTCGCGGCCGACGTCTACGCGCATCCGATGCACCTCGGACGAGGCGGCTGGACGTGGTACACGGGCTCGGCCGGCTGGATGTATCAGGCGGCAATCGAAGCGATACTCGGGCTCCGGCGCCAGGGCGCGACCTTCACCATCAGTCCCTGCATTCCCGCGCGGTGGCCGAAGTACTCGCTCGAGTGGAAGCACGGCCGCACGCTTTACCGGATCACGGTCCTCAATCCGGACCACCGGTGCACCGGCGTCGGATCCGCGGAGGTAGACGGCGTCCCGGCCGACGCCCGCGCGATCCCGCTCGTCGACGACGGCGGGACGCATGATGTGCTGGTGATCCTGGGGGATGCCGTCGAGCTCAGTCTGCGCGCCGCGGCCACCGGGGCGAAGAAGCTCGAACGCCAATAGTCGCGCCTCCGCTCGTACTCTTCCGATCTCTCGGCGACTAATGTCTGCCTCGATCGACGCGCCCACCGCCTGTTCTGGCCCGTCAAGATGTCTGCCACAAAAGCCGATCTGATGACCATCGTCTTCGTCCTGTTGGACTTTCCGAATCCAACTGGCGAATGTCGGGTCTAATTTGATTTCACTAGTGGCGCGCAATTTGATGAAGGGACAACGCCGGCAGTGCATTTCACTGCCGTGCATTGACGGATTGCGCCTCGCCGGCTTCGAGCGCCCAATCGTCAGGAGAAAACAATGCGACGAATGTTAGGGCTGCTTGTTGTGCTGGTCGGCCTCGCCGCGGGGCGAGTTGATGCCGCGGTGATTTTCTCGGACAACTTCGACGGCGAGAACGGTGGCGTGGGGGCGCTGAACTACGCCGGCTTCGCCAACTTCACCGTCTCGAATGGTTCGGTGGATCTGATCGGAAACGGGTATTTCGACTACCTGCCGGGGAACGGTTTGTACATCGATCTCGATGGCTCGACCAGCGATGCGGGCGTCCTGACCGAAAGTCCAGCGCTGGCGCTGGCCGCCGGATCGGTACACGCTCTCGTTCGACCTCGCCGGAAATCAGATGGCGGGCTCGATACCATCATCGTCAGCGCGTTTGGCAGCCTCGATCCGAACTACTTCACGACCCTCGAGGCGCGCTTGCCGCGGGACGCCCTTCACCCCCTTCTCTATTTCGTTCACGGTCCCCGTGTTCGACCCCAGTGTGCAATTCAGCATCGCGAACTTTGGTGGTGACAACATCGGCTTGCTCCTCGACAACGTCGTCCCTCGCCGACGACGTTCAAACGGCACCAGTGCCTGAACCGGCGTCGCTCCTGCTGCTCGGCACCGGCCTGGCCGGCCTCTATCGGCGGGCGCGCCGCAAGGTGGCGCGGTAGGTTGAGTAGGCCGGACCTTATAAGGTCCGGCCTACTTCTCTAGTTGCACTTCGGCCGTACGGAGCAGATTCGTTCGCAGCCTCCGATAGCCCTGTTCGTGCGCCCAGAGATCGAGCGCCACGCTCGCGAGGTCGTCGACGAGAGGAACGGCCAGCCCGTTCTTCGTGAGGTCGACGGTCTTCAAGGTACCGCTTGCAGCTGTCACACGCGTCGATGCGCACGTGTGAGAACACGTCGGCGGTGTAGACGGGCAAGGCATCGAATCGCTGCTCGTCGCAGGCTGGGCACACCACTCGCGGAAACTCCCATTCGTTCAGGCACAGCGCGCAGAGCAGCGTCCGTCTCGCCCCGTGGCCTTCCTCGCGCAGGATCGCGACCACAGGGCGGCCGAAGCAGATCGGGCATCTGGACGCACGAACGTCCGGCGCGCTCGGCTTCGGACCGCCGCCCGCCCGCCACGCGATGGCGGCCGCTTCGGTGAAGGGCTGCACCACCGCCTCCATCACGAATGTCATCGCGTCATCAGCCGAGAGATCGTCGTCCGACTGCGTCCGGCACCCGTCCATCAGTTGACGCCACTCCTCACGCTCCAGCCGGGACATCGCCGCCGCCGCCCTTGCCAGCGGCTCCGGCGCCGCCTCCTGCAGCCACGCGAGAAAATCGGGGACGGCCGCGGACGCTCCATCGAGGTCGACGGTCTGGAAGAAGTCGGGTGTCTGATCTGTGGGGTCCGGCTTCAGCTCTGTGGGATCCGGCTTTAGCCGGATTAGTCCGCCTAAAGGCGGACCCCACGACTGGGGCGGCCGGCAGCACAGCGACCGCTGGTACCCGGCGAGGCTTGCATAGAACGTCAGAATCCCGGCGGCCGCGGAATGTTCGGCGGCGAGCGCTCTTGCCCGCGCAATCCGTTCGTCCCAGCCGGATTCAGCGCTGGACATTGTCTGCAGGATCTCCGGCGCCTTCAGCGCCTCCAGTGCTTGTACTGTTTGCGGCCCACAGCGCATGATGGCGTCTGGCCCACTCCGCGCCGACGTCACCATGAATGATCGAGCGCAGACCTCCAGGCACGACCGCGACGCCCATGTAGACATGGACGATGAAGCCGCCGATTGTGAGAAGCGCCGCAACCGCGTGGACCAGTGTGGCCAGCAGGCGAACGGCCCGGAGCTCCCAGGGCACTGAGGCGACAAACCACATCACGACTCCGGAGAGCAACAGCGCGAGGCCACCCCACGCCATCAGCCAGAACAGCATCTTCTGCCCGTAGTTGAAGCGCCCGGCTGGCGGCACGCCGGCATCCTCGTTGCGGATGTACGAACGGAGCGCCTTGCGCCAGACCCGATCCTCGGCGGTGATCCGCATGTCCCGGCGCCACACGGCCCACATCCATGCGACCGCGGCAATGAATATCAGCCCTGCCCACGGGTGGAGGACGCGTGAAAGATAGCCGCCGCCGAGGATCACGGCGAGCCAATACAGCGACGGCGTCCAGAAGGCGAGGCCCGTGAGCAGCAGATAGAGGTACGACACACCAGCGGCCGTATGCACGAGCCGTTCGCTGAAACCGTAGCGTTGGACTTTCACAGGCTCCCGGCTCTGGGCTCTGGGCTCTGGGCTCAAGTCAGCCCTCATCGTCTTTCCGTCCGTAACGGACGAAGTGCACCGCCGCGGCGACGAGGCCACCGAGCATCGCGAGATTCCCCAGCACCTTGAGCGGACCTTTCCACAAGCGAACCATCAGCGGAATCGTTGGATTGCGAGGCAAGCCGTACAGCTCGGGTCTGTCGCCGAATGAAAGGACCGTGATCACGTTGGTGCCGCCGACGCCCGGCGGATCGTACACGGCGGCCTGCGGGAAACCGTTCGCCTGGAGCTGCTCCACCCTGGTGTGGGCGATCTCGAGCATCTGCGCCTTCGTCCCGAACTGAAGGCAGCTCGTCGGACAGGCCTTCACGCACGCCGGTTGCAGGCCTACCGAGGTGCGGTCGACGCACATGGTGCACTTATAGACGCGGCGCGTCTTCGCGCTGAACTTGGGCACGTTGAAGGGGCACCCGGTCATGCAGTAGCCGCACCCGATGCACTGGTCCTGCTGGAAGTCGACGATGCCGTTGGTGTACTGGACGATGGCGCCCGGCGCGGGACAGGCGACGAGGCAGCCGGGCTCCTCGCAGTGCATGCACTGGTCTTTGCGCATCAGCCAGTGCAGCCCGCCCTCGTCCTCGTGCTCACGGAACTTGATCAGGTTCCAGAAGTTCTCCGTCAGATCCGGCAGCGTCTGATAGGTGCCCATCTGCACCGTGGTTTCAGGAGGAAGATCGTTCCATTCCTGGCAGGCAACTTCGCAGGCCTTGCACCCGATGCAGGTGGAGGTGTCGACCAGCTTCGTCACCGTCGGCAGCAGGCGGATACCGGGTGCAGGCGCCGTGGACGCCGAGACGCGGCGGAGCTCGAGAGTCGCGGCCACTACACCTTGTCCAGTCTGACCAGGAAGCCCTTGTACTCGGGCGCGAACGAGTTCGGATCGACGACGGTCGGGGTGACCAGGTTCGCAAGGGAGCCGCGCTGTTCTCCGCGCCCGAGGAAGCCCCAGTGAATGGGAAATCCGATCTGGTAGACCGTCCGGCCGCCGACCTGCATCGGCTTGATGCGGCGCGTCACCATCGCGCGGCCCTCAATCGATCCCCGGGCCGACGTGACGCGCACGCGCTCGCCGTTGGCGATCCCCTTCTCGGCCGCCAGCTCCACGGGCATCTCGACGAAGAACTCCGGCTGCAGCTGCACGCTGTAGGGATTGTTCTTGGTCCAGTAGTGAAAGTGTTCCGTCAGCCGATAGGTGGTGCATACGATCGGGTATTCGTCAGACGTCCCGAGAATGTCGAACTCGGTGCTGAAGGGCTGCAGCGCGGGGTTGCTGCTCTGCGCGGGATGCAGCGGGTTCGGCACCGGCGATTCGGCCGGCTCGTAGTGCTCGGACCAGGGTCCGTCGACGAACTGTCCCGGCACGAACAACCGGGCGACGCCTTCCGGCAGCATGATGAACGCGCCGAGATTCGCCTCGGGCCGGCTGTCGATCGTGTAGTCGGGCGTGTCGCCGGCCCAGCGCTGGCCGTTCCAGGCGATGCCGACGCGGGTGGGATCCCACGGCCGCCCCTCCGCGTCGGCCGAGGCGCGGTTGTACAGGATGCGCCGGTTCGCGGGCCAGCTGACGGTCCATTCGGGATAGCGGCTCAGCCCGCTCGGATCGGCGGGCGACCGCCGCTGCGTGAGGTTGCCCGCGTCGGTGTACATGCCGATGTAGAGCCAGTTCCCCGAGAGGGTGGAGCCGTCGGCGCGCGTGTCGAGAAAACGCGACAGCTGCTGGCCGGCGCGCAGCACGACGTTCCCGCTCCCGTCGCGAACATCCTGCAGCGCCCACCCGTTCAGCTCCTTGCAGACCTCGTCGAGCGATGGGCTCGACGCGTTCGTGTACCACCAGTTCAGATTGCGAACCGGATCCGGAAACGCGCCGCCATCCTGTTCGTAAAGCTCGCGCACCTTCAGGAAGATGCGCGCGACGATTTCCTGATCCGGCTTCGCGGCGCCCGGCGGATCGATCGCCTTCCACTTCCACTGGATCCAGCGCGCCGAGTTCACGAACGAGCCGTCCTTCTCGGCGAAGTTCGCCGCCGGTAGCAAGAACACCTCGGTCGCCACATCCTCGCTCTTCAGGCCGTCGAGCGCCAGGATGTCGGGCCGCCAGAACGCGGCCGTCTCCTGCTCGAAGTTCTCGACGACGACCAGCCACTTCAGCTTCGCGAGCGCGGCAATCGCCTTGCGGGAGTGCGGCCCGTTGCTGACCGGGTTCATCCCGAAGCTGAACAGGCCTTCCATCTCGCCGCGGTACATCCGGTCGAAGATATAAGCCCAGCTCCAGTTCTCGTACGTCCCCGGACCGGTTTGCGGAAGCTTCGGGTGGAAGTCGTATCCGAATCCGTTCTCCGCGGTCGCCGTGGCGCCGTAGTACGCCTTGAGCTGGCTGACGACGAAGCGATCGGTGTTCGACATGAAGTTGGTCGATTCGGGCCGGAGCGGCACCGGCGTGACCGCCTTCAGGAAGACGTCGAGCGAGGGGTGATCGGCCTTCGGCACCGGAATGTAGCCGGGCAGGTTGTGATACGCCATCCCGCAGTCGGTGCCGCCCTGGATGTTCGCGTGACCGCGCAGCGCGTTCAACCCGCCGCCGGGCCGGCCGATGTTCCCGAGCAGCAGCTGCAGCATGCCCGCCGCGTGAATGAGCTGCACCGAGTGGCTGTGGTGCGTCCACCCGAGGGCGTACATGATCGTGCCCGCGCGATCCGGCGTGTAGGTGGAGGTGATGAGCTCGGCCGCCGCCAGGAAGTCGGCGGGACTGCAGCCGCAGATCGACGACACCATTTCCGGCGTGTAGCGGGCGTAGAACGTCTTCATCACCTGGAAGACCGATCGCGGATGCTGCAGCGTCGGATCGACGCGGGCAAAGCCGCGCTCGTCCAGCTCGTAGCTCCAGCTCGCCTTGTTGGTGTAGCTCTTCCTCTCGGGATCCCAGCCCGAGAACAGGCCGGCCGTTTCGTCGAACCGATATCCCTCGGACACGAGGAACGAGGCGTTCGTGAACAGCCGCACGTATGCGTCGTGGTAGCGGTTCTGCGTCAGAACGTGGTGAATCAGCCCCCCGAGAAAGGCGATGTCCGACCCGGCGCGAATCTGGACGAAGCGATCGGCGACGGCCGCGGTCCGGTTGAAGCGCGGATCGACGCATACGAGCTTCGCATTTCGATTCCGCTTCGCATCCATGACGAAGCGGAACCCCACCGGGTGGTTCTCGGCCGGGTTGCCGCCCATGGCCAGCACGACATCCGCGTTACGAATGTCGGTCCACCCATTGGTCATCGCGCCGCGGCCGAACGTGGCGGCCAGACTGGCCACCGTCGGGCCGTGTCATATGCGGGCCTGCTGCTCGATCGGAAGGATGCCGAGGCCGGCGCGGAACGCCTTCACGAGGAGGTAGTTGACTTCGTTGGTGTCGGTGCAGCCGCCGATCACGCCGGCCGCCGTCAGGCCATGAATCGCCTGGCCCGCGGCGTCTTCCTCAATCAGCCGGGTATCGCGCGTCTGCTTCAGGAGCCGGGCGATGCGATCGATGGCGAAGTCCCAGGTCCGCTCCTCCCAGGCGCCGCCGCCCGGTGCGCGGTAGAGCACCTTGGTCAGGCGCCGGTCGTTGACGATGTTCTGCTTGAGCGTGATGCCCTTGGGACAGAGCGTCCCCTGGTTGATGGGATGATCCGCATCGCCCTCGATGTGGACGACGGTCGGGATCACGTTCCGCGACCGATCGCCCAACGTGTGGATGATCACGCCGCAGCTCACCGAGCAGTAGGGACAGATCGACCGCGTCTCGGTGGTTCGCGCGATCTTGAGCTCGCGCACCGCGGCGTAGGCGGGCTCCAGGTCGAAGCCGAGGACGGATGCGGCGACGCCGCCGAGCGTGGTCGCCTTCAGGAAGTCCCTGCGCGTCGGCTTCACCGGTACCCTCGCTTCCGGTTTGAACGCTATGAAACTATCGAGGAGTTGAGAAAATCTGGGCAAGACTAGTCATCGCCCTGGAGGGAAGTCAATACAGGAATCGGACAATCGGGTAATCGGGTAGTTTGGTAATCGGGTAATTGATTGGCCAATTGCCCAATCAATTACTCGATTATCCGATTACTCGATTACCCGATTCATTTTGACTAAACGGCCGCCGGAAGCCGATGCTCTTCGAGCTCATGCGCCGAAGCGGCGTCTGGCCGCTCCGTCTCGACCCGGCCGCGAAGCACCGACCCTTCCGATACGGCGACGCGCGGCGCCCGGATGTCTCCCTCGACCGAGCCGGTCGCCCGGATCGCCACCTTCTCACTCGCGGCAATGTTGCCGGTGACGGTCCCACCGATTGTGATGATCCGGCCGACCAGCTCAGCCCTGATCGAGGCGCCCGGGCTGACAGTGAGGCAATGTCCGCTCAACTGGATGGTGCCCTCGACGCACCCGTCGATGATCAGGTCTTCCGCACTGACCACTTCCCCTTTGATCACAACCGATGGTCCGATACAGGCGAGCACCTTCCGCGCGTCGTCCGCCGATCGCGGCACGGTTGCCAGCCGGGCTCCCTCTCCATCACGCTCATTACGATCCCACATCTTCACACCTCCGCACGTGGGTCGTATCGGCTCGTCGACTCTTGGTCCTTAGTTCCTGGTCCGTGGGCCCTGGTCCGTCCTTGGTCCTTGGTCGTTCTTGGTCCTTAGTCGTTCTTGGTCCCTGGTCCTTCTCGGTCCTTGGTCGTTCTTGGTCCTTGGTCCTTCTCGGTCCTTGGTCGTTCTTGGTCCTTGGTCCTAGTCCTGTCGCTCTAGTCCAGCCGAATGGACCGGCCACCAGGGACAAGGAACGGACCAGAGGCCAGGGCCGAAGAGACCAGGGACTGACAAACGGGTCAGATGACGTCGGCTGCGTAGACCATCAGCATGATGAAGATGTAGCTGGCAAGGAAGTAGCCGACGAAGAACGTAACCCGCGCGGCCATGGACCCCGTAGCCCATGCGGCGAACGGATGCACGCACACGGCCAGTGAGCGGCCGATGAAGATTTCCAGTCGCGTGCTGGGTCGATCTGGGGCTGCGATCATGCGAGCCGGCTCAGCAAAAACTCCACCACCGTTTCCACGACCGATCCGGGCGGCGCACGGGCCCCGAGCTGCCAGGAGTCCCGCGTGGAGCAGACACTTGTCACCCACAACACGGACAACCACGCCTGGGTGAGGCGACCCAGATTGATCGCGCACGACGGCTACCGGGCGGTCTGCGAGTTGCACAACGCGACGCAACGAACAGGCGCGGAGGTACCGGTTTTTGAGAGTGCGGGAGATCTTCTGCGGATTATTGCTCGTCGTCTCCGCATCGAGCCTGGGGGCGGGCGAGCAAATGACGATGAAAGTCTCCCCAGAGATGGCTTATGCCCCTGCGGACCTGGTAGTGCAGGCGAGCATCGAAGCCAGTCCCGACAACCGCGCCATCGAAGTTGTCGTCGACTCGCCGGATTTCTATCGCAGCAGCTTGATCGAGCTGGAAGGAGAGCGCGCGCCCCGCACTACGGTATTCAAGCTCCGAAACCTGCCGGGCGGCCGCTACGTGGTCACCACCCGACTGCTCGGCGTCGCAGGACAGCTGCGTTCCACTGCCCGCCAGACGGTCACCGTGATATCGCCTGACGACCTGCGCTGACTCGAGTTCGTCGGCATGGCTACACCTGATCCTGGAGAAACGAAGCCATGAATTCCTGAATCTTTCTCCACGGGCCGCGACGTCGCCACTCCTCGAGCTGGATCTTCTGGCATCCCGCGAGATCGGCCTCGAATGTTTCATGCAGCTGTCGTGCAATGCCCGGATCGAAGACGCACACATTGTTCTCTTCGTTGTGCGCGAACGACCGGTTGTCGAAGTTGGTCGTTCCGATGGTGCTCCAGACGCCGTCCACGACCATCGTCTTGTGATGCAACATCGTGTGGTTGTACTCCAGAACCTCGATCCCGGCAGCGAGCAGGGGGCCGAAGAGACGGACGCTGTTTTGCCGCGCGAGCCAGTTGTCGTTCCGGATCCCTGACACCATGATGCGAACATTCACGCCTCGCTGGCGCGCCTCGATGAGCGTCTCGCACGCGGCCGCGTCCGGAATGAAATAGGGATTGGCGATGTAGATCGATCGGCGCGCGCAGACGATGGACAGGTAGTACATGGTACGGACGATGGACGCTCCGGTTTCCGGCGAGCTCATCATCGTCTGGAGGGCAAGATCGCCGCGCGGTTCAACCGACGGATAGTACAAGCCACCGGAGATGAGCTCGCCGGTATTTTGCAGCCAGTTCTCGGCGAAACCGGTTTGCAGCGGAGTGACCGCCGGCCCCTCGATACGGATCTGCATGTCCCTCCAATGATCGGCGTCCTGAGCGTTGCCCAGCCAGTGATCGGCGATGCCGGCGCCGCCGGTGAAGCCGACGCAGCCGTCGATGATGAGCGACTTCCGATGAGTCCGGTGATTGAACCGGCCGATGGTGTACCAGTGAATCCGGTTGTACCAGGCGAGCTGACACCCACCGGCTTCGAGCGTTTTCAGGATGTCCGCGCCGATCGTCGAGGAGCCGACTGCGTCCAGAAGAATCTTGACCTTGACCCCTGCCTCCGCTTTCAACGCCAGAGCGCGTGCGAACTGCAGGCCAATCTCGCCGGCCCAGTAAATGTAGGCTTCGATGGTGATCGACCGCTCGGCGCCGCCGATCGCTTCGAGCATCGCCGGATAAAACGCGTCGCCGTTGTTCAGGATCGTGAGCGTGTTCCCTTTCACGAACGGCACGCCGGTCGCGCCTGCCATCGTGTCGAGAAACTCTTCTGAGTCAACCGCGAACTCGTGGTCCAGGCCGAAGCGTGGAGGAGATTCGACCGGCTCGATCAGGTAATTCACGAAGGCGGCGATGCCCGCGCCGCCCGCCCATCCCCAGCGCTCTGTCGAGATGCCCCAGAGACTGACGAGTGCCCACGGCCACCACGCCCACAGAAATCGACGCACGCGCGTCCAGGCCGAGGACAGACCCTTCGGCCGCCGAGCCCGGGGATCGGGCGCCAGCCGGCGTCGCCAGGCGCGTGGCACAGGCCGACCCCAGCGTCGAGGACGGCTCCGCGGTTTGGTGGCAGGTTGCAAAGAAGAAGACAGCTAGCCCGGCCTTAACCTTCTGCCGGAACGGTGTGATGTTACTCCGTGCCGCGTTCGTCCGCGTCGCTCCAGAAGCCTTCGTTCCCGAAGGTTTCGATGCGGAACAGTTCGCGTCCATCGCCGCGATTGCCGGTCTCGTGTTTATTCGCGCGAGGCAGATTGTGTAATTGGCGTCGAAGTCATCCGCTAACCCGTGAGCCATCCGCGGTAGATCGCGTACCGCACGAGCTGGGCGCGGCTGGAGAGTCCGAGCTTCGCCATGAGGCGCGTTTTATGGGCTTCGACGGTCTTGATCGAAATTTCCAGAGCCGCCGCGATTTCCTTGTTCGAATGGCCCCGGGCGGCGAGCGACGCTACTTCCATCTCTCGAGTGCTCAGCTCGAGGGTTGCAGGCCCGACTTCAATTTCGCGGTCCGACAGCGGTCGCTGCGCTAGAGCGGGATCCAGAAAGACACCGCCGTCGGTCACGACGTCAATCGCCCGCGCCAGATTCTGAAGCACGGCGCGCTTGAGCACATACCCGCGCGCGCCCGCGGAAAGCAGTGCTCGGACGTATGCCGGCTCCTCGTGCGCCGTGAGCGCGACTACGCGCGACGTCGGCGAGACCTGCAGAATGCGCCGCGTCGTCTCTGCGCCGTTCATTCCAGGCATCGACACATCCATGATCACGACGTCCGGGTGAAGCGCCTCCGCCTGCGCACACGCGTCCTCACCAGTCGCCGCGTCGCCCACGAACTCGACGAGCGGGTTGCCCCGCAGGACCGCCCGCAGTCCCTCCCGCACCACCTCGTGATCGTCTACGATGAAAACGCCCAGCTTACGCATGGCCCTCGTGTGAGGCTAGTGGAAGCGCGACGAAGACGCTCGTGCCGCCCGGCCCGGACTCGATGGTCGCGGTGCCGCCGAGGAGCGCCGCGCGCTCATGGATGCCGACGAGCCCCAGGCCGGCGAGGTTGTCCCGCCCCGGGGCAACGCTGGCATCGAAACCTCTCCCGTCGTCTTCGACGACCACCACCACACGATCGTGACGACTCTCGATCACGACGCTGGCGCGTGCGGCCTCGGCATGGCGGGCGACGTTCGTCATCGCCTCCTGAACAATCCGGTACAACGCCGACTCGACGTGCGCCGGAAGCCGTTCCTCGCAGTTCCGGCTCGAAAAGTCGGCGGCGATCCCCGTAAGCCTCGACCATTCTTCGACGTACGCATCAACGGCCGACACCAGGCCGAGATCGTCGAGCTCCGCCGGCCGCAAATCACGCGCCAGCCGGTGCATCCCGCGGTCGAGCCTGGCCACCAGCTCCTGCAGGCTCGCGACCAACGCATCGGGGCGATCGAGCGTGTCGGCGGCGAGCGCGTGCAGGCCCAGAGTGATCGCCGTCAGATGCTGGCTCATTTCATCGTGGAGCTCGCGCGCGACGCGCCGCCGCTCGTCCTCCTGCGCCGTCATCAGCATTCTCAGCCACTCGTTGCGGGCCTGTTCCAGCCCCGTTTTCTCGGCCAGCGCGAGCGCGAGCCTCGTATGGCTGTCGGTCAGCTCCGCCGTGTGCTCAGCGACCCGCCGCTCGAGCTCTTCGCCCGCCCGTCGAAGATCACTCACCAGCAGCTTCTGCTCGGTGATGTCGAGCGTATTCCCGGCCATCTGCACCGGCTCGCCATCGTCCGCGTACATGGTACGGCCCCGTTCCGACAACCAGTGGCACGTGCCATCAGGCCAGATAACGCGGTACTCGGCGACATAGTCTGAGTGAGACGCGATGGCGAACGACATGGCGTCGCGAACGAGGCCCTGGTCGTCAGGGTGCATCGTGCGAATGACGTCGTCGTAGGGCAGCGGCGAGTCCGGTCCCACCCCGAAGTTGGCCTTGCAGCGCGGAGAGCTCCAACGGTCGCGCGTCCGGAGGTCGATGTGCCACGTCCCGAGGCGGCCGGTGTCCAGAGCCAGCTCTTTGAGACGGTTCGCCCACTCCGCTTCGCGCCGGGCTCTCGCCATCTCCGTGACCTCGAATGCGACCACGGCGATGCCGTCCACCCGGCCGTGATCATCGAATGTCGGCTGACACACAAAGTCAAAGAACGCCTCCTCCGCCCCCCCGCGTTCGGCGCGATTCATACTGACTCTCAGCCCGCGGCCGACGTGCGGCCTGCCAGACTCGTACACCCCGTCGAGCAGCTGAAAAATGCCCTGGGTGGCGAGCTCCGGAAACGCCGTTCTCGCCGCCTTGCCGATGATGGCGCGGCCAGACACCAGATCCAGATACGCGGGATTCGCGAACTGGAAGACATGCTCGGGACCGCGAAGAATAGCGATCCCGACCGGGGCATGCCGGAACACGGCGTCCAGACGACGTGTGTGTTCCTCTTCAACAGCCCGGATCTTGCCTTTCGCGAGCTGCGCCTCGACTCGAGCGATGAGCTCGCGCGCGGCGAACGGCTTCACCAGGTAGTCGTCCGCACCCGTCGCGAGGCCATCGATCCTCGCTTCTTCGCCGGCGCGGGCCGTCAGGAGGATGACGGGGACGAAGCGCGTCGCCGCGTCCGCGCGCAGCTGGCGCAGCAACGCGAAGCCGTCGAGACCGGGCATCATTACATCGGTGATCACCAGATCCGGCCGGTGGCCTCTGGCGGCGCTGAGTGCCTCGACACCGTCGGCCACGGCCGTGACCCTCCACCTCACACCGAGCAAACGCCGGATATAGTCGCGCATGTCCGCGTTGTCGTCGGCGACCAGGATCTGCACCGCCGTTGCGTCGTCCCACAGCCGCCGCGCCGGATCGCCGCCGCCCGTCGCGAAGTGCTCGGCGCAGACCGTGTCCGGGAGCCAGCGGAGCGCCTCGCTCACGAACGGGGTGGCGCTGTTGCCGGTCCGCGCGGTGGCCGGGCCACTCGTGACGCGGACGCCGGACAGGTGGGCCGTTCCGGTCGGGATAGTTGCCTTGAACGTCGTCCCCTCGCCCACCGTACTCGACACCTGCGCAGAGCCTCCGTGCATTCTGAGAAGTTCCTGGACGAGCGCCAGGCCGATGCCCGACCCTTCATGCGTACGTCCACGCACGCCCTCGACTCGATGGAAGCGCTCAAAGACATGAGTGAGCTCCTCAGCCGGGATGCCGACACCCGTATCGCGCACAGCCAGATCAACGTGGGTCTGCCGCCACCGCAGGCACACCTCGATCGAACCGGTGAACGTGAACTTGATCGCGTTCGACAGGAGGTTCAGCACGATTTTTTCCCACATGTCGCGATCGACATACACTGGTTCCGGCAGCGTCGGGCAATCGACGTTGAAGGTGAGTCCCGCGCGCTCGATGGTGGACCGAAACGCGCTGGCGAGATCCAGCGTCAGCGCGGCCAGATCGGTTGGCTCGTACCTCGCCTGGCCGCGGCCGGCCTCGATACTCGCAAAATCGAGGAGCGTGTTCACCAGCTTGAGCAGGCGAAGCTCGTTGCGGTGAACCATCTCGAGATCGTCGCCTGCCAGCGTCCGCTCCGGCGATGCGAGCGCTTCCTCCGTCGGCCCAAGCAGCAGGGAAAGGGGCGTGCGGAATTCGTGGCTGACGTTGGCGAAAAACCTCGTCTTCACCTGGTCGAGTTCGGCGAGCGATTCGGCACGCTGGATCTCCTCCTCGTGAAGGCGAGCGTTGGTGAGCGCCGTGGCAACCTGGTCGGCTGCGAGGACGAGAAAGTCCCAGTATTCCTCGTCGAGGGTGAGACGGGGACTGATCCCGGCGACGAGAACTCCGTGCAGGATCGATGTACCTGGTCTACGGATCGGTATCATCCAGGCGGTCTGAACAGGCTCCGGCCAGCGGGGGCCGGCGATATCACCAAATCGCTGGCAAACGTCGGTCATGAGAACTGGTTGCCCGCTGTCGGCGACGCGCTGAAGGTGCGATGTCCAATGATGGAAGGAAGCCTCGCCGGTGAGTGCGGCGGCGTCGGCGCTCGAGGCGACCAGCGTGTGGCCCCTCAGTCGGGACACGCGGCCATCGTTGCCGATGGCGTAGCACAGCGCCCACGGAATATCGTGGGCGTTGTCGGCCAGGGTGGCGAGGACGCCGGCCCACACGCCTGACTCTGTCTGGCTCGACGCCGCCACCCCGGCGAGATCCCGTAACGTGCGGAGCCTGCGCTCGCTGAGGACGCGGCGCGTTTGTTCCTGCACGACGACCAGCGTTCCGCCAATCCCGCCGTCGTCGTCGTGGACCGGGCTGTACCCGTAGGTCCAGTACACCTCTTCGATTCTGCCGTTACGAAAAATCGGAACGAGATCGTCGTCGTGCCACGTCGGCCGGCCTCGGGCCATCACCGCCTCTATCTGCGGTCCGATGGTCGGCCAGATCCCGGCCCAGAACTCCCGGCCTCGTGCGCCGAGCGCGGCAGGATGCCCGTCAGCACCGAGGCTTGGACGGTAGCCGTTGTTATAGAACTGGACGAGCTCAGAACCCCACCAGAGGAACATCGGATGCCGGGAGTTCAGAAGGATGCCGAGGGCCGTCCGCAGACTGCCGGACCATCGAGAGATGGGCCCCACCGGTGTCGTCGACCAGTCAAACGTGCGAATCAGGTGGCCCATCTCGCCGCCTGCCGCGAGGGCGCTCGGAAAATCTAATTGGCTCACCCGCGAAGGCTCACTCGGTTCGCGACGACGGCAGGAGGGGTCCTAAGGGTTTTCCCCGAACCGGTCCTTGCCACCTGTATCCGCGGCATCAACCGTGTGTAGATCTGAAGCACGAATTCTCCAGCCGCGATGCGATGATAACGTAAACACACTGACCTCAACAGGAGCGACGAACCCCGAACAACTCGGAAACCGGCAGCACTTGCAAGAGGCCGACCACAACGTCGTTCACCCTCGCGCGTCACCGACATCCCCGGGCTTCGAGCTCATGCGCAGCCGGCCGACCCACTACGGCTGCGCCGCTTAGCTCGCCGTTCACGCTACCCGTTCGGGCGATCCATCCGCCGCGCGCGTGTGCCACGATCGGCCCATGACCAGCGAACTTCTGACCACCTTCTCGAGCTCACTCGCCGACGCCGTCTCCCTCGCCGCGCCCGCCGTCGTACAGGTGCAGGGCCGCCGGCGTCCCGCCAGCGGACTTGTGTATGCCGCCGATGTGGTGTTGACGATGGTTCGTGCGCTCGGCCGCGAGGACGGCCTGCACGTCCGGCGTCACGACGGCCACACGCTCGACGCCGAGCTCATCGGGTGGGATCCCACAACGAGCCTGGCCGTTCTGCGAGTCGCCGGGCTCGACACGCAGCCGATCGGGCTGGCGGCCGCGCCTGCGCGCGTGGGTCACCTCGCGCTCGCCGTCGGGCGCTCGTGGAGCAATTCGCCGACGGCGAGCGCGGGCATCGTTTCCGTCATCGGCGGCCCGCTGCCCACCGGACGCCGCCGCGCGATCGATCAGGTCCTGCGCACGAACGCACTCATGCACGAGGGCTTCGCGGGCGGCGCATTCATCGACACATCGGGAGCGCTGCTGGGCGTGATTACGTCCACGGCGATTCGCGGCCTCGGGGTCGTCATTCCCGCGTCGATCGCGTGGACCGCCGCGGCGACCCTCCTCGAGCACGGCCAGCTGAAACGCGGCTACCTCGGCATCGCCGGTCAGCCGGTGCGGCTGCCGGAGAATCAGCGCGGCACCGACGGGCGCCAGTCCGCGCTCCTCGTTGTCGGCGTCACGGACGGGAGCCCGGCCGCGGCCGCCGGGGTGCTCGTCGGCGACGTGCTGATCGAGCTCGATGGGCACGCCGTCGAATCCCCCGAAGACCTGCTCGATCTGCTGATCGGCGATCGCGTGGGGCGCCAGGCAAGCCTGCGGTTACTGCGCGGCGGCAAAGCGACGGAGCTCGCCATCACCGTCGGCGAGCGTCCCCAAGAACACGCGGGCGGGTCTTTTGGACCCGCCACAGGTCCGGGTCCAAAAGGACCCGGCCTACAACTCAAAGAGACTCGGCGTACACAGCGCCGGCAAGGCTCCGTGATAGCGTTTTTGTAACGATGCGCGTGATGCTGGTCGGCACCAGGGCGGCTCGGGAGCGCATGCGATCGCAGCTCGATGGCTCGATGGAAGTGGCCGGCGAATTCGCGACGCTCGCCGAGGCGCGTGCAGCTGCCGGGCGCGCGGGAGGAGAAGACGCCGCGGTGCTCCTCGCCCCCAGCCAGCCGCACGGGCAGGACGGCGAAGCTGCGGGGCTCGACGGCGTCGTCGTCGAGCCGTTGACGACACGTGAGCTCCAGGTGCTCGAGCTGCTCGCCGAGGGACTTCCCAACAAGGCCATCGCCCGGCGCCTCGGCATCAGCGATCAAACCGTCAAGTTCCACGTCGCGTCGCTGTCGGGAAAGCTGGGCGCCGCCAATCGCACGGATGCCGTCCGCCGCGCGGTCCGGCGCGGGTTAATCGCGCTGTGACTCGGCCGGCACCACAGTAAGCTGGCGCCGCTCGCCGCGACGAAGAATCGTCATCGCCGTCGGGACCGCGACGCGCTCCTCGGTCAGGTACCGATGCAATGCCTCGACGGAGGTCACCGCGTCGCCGGCGCACCCGAGGATCACGTCGCCCTCGCGCGCACCCGCGACGGCCGCCGGGCTGTTCGCCTCTACTGACACGACGAGCACGCCAGAGGAGATCGCCAGGTGATGCGAACGCGCCAGCGCGCGCGGAATCGGCACGGTCTGGCCCGCCACGCCTATGTAGCTGCGGCGAATCCTGCCGTCGCGAATCAGCTTCGCCGCGACGAACCGCGCTGTGTTGCTCGCGATCGCGAAGCAAAGGCCCTGTGCCGGCATGACGGTGGCGGTATTGATTCCGATGACGTCGCCGCGCGTGTTGACCAGCGGCCCGCCCGAGTTGCCGGGGTTGAGCGCTGCGTCCGTCTGGATGATGTCGTCCATGAGCCGCCCGGATTGCGAGCGCAGCGACCGGCCGAGCGCACTGACGATGCCAGCGGTAACCGAATGCTGAAGGCCGTATGGGTTGCCGATGGCGATGGCCACCTGCCCGACACGCAGCGCCTGAGAATTACCGAGCGTCGCCCAGGGCAGCGGGCCCGCGTCGGCGCCAATGCGCAGCACCGCGAGATCGGTGCTGGCGTCACGGCCCACAAGGTCGGCACCGAGCGAACGGCCGTCCGGCAGCCGCGCCGCGTAGCGGCGGGAGCGCGCCACGACGTGGTTGTTGGTCAGGATGAAGCCGTCCGGGGTGAAGATCACGCCCGAGCCACCACCCTGATCGACGTCGATCCTGACGACTGCCGGGCCTGCCCTCTCGACGGCGTGCGTCACGGCGCGCGAGTACGCATCGAGCAGGAGGTCGTCCGAGGGGTCGCCGGGGGATTCGGCCTGTGGGATCACAGATCGACCGTACGAGAACGGCCGGAATTCCAGATCACCCGATCGGGTAGGATGGGCGATTGACGAGTTTTGCCGCGGCCTACCCTTCGTACGAATCGACAGCCATCCTCGACGAGCTACGGGCGCGCGAGTACGCGCGGCTCGATCGCACGGGCCACGCGTATCTCGATTACACGGCCGGCAATCTGTACGCGCTCTCCCAGGTCGAGCGTCACCTGGCGCTCCTGCGCGAACACGTCTTCGGCAACCCGCACTCGACCAACCCGACCTCGTCGCTCACGATGGACTTCATCGGGCAGGCGCGCCGCGCGGTGCTCCGATTCTTCAACGCCTCGCCCGACGAGTGGGTTGTGATTTTCACGGCCAACGCCAGCCAGGCGCTGAAGCTGGTGGGCGAATCGTACCCGTTCGCTCCGGGAGACCGGTTCCTGCTGACGTTCGACAACCACAACTCGGTGAACGGCATCCGCGAGTTCGCGCGCGCCAAGGGAGCGACGGCCACGTACGTGCCCGTGCGCCTGCCGGAGATGCGTGTGGATGAAGCCGATCTGACACCCGAGATCGAACGCGTCCGGCCGGGGCAGCACAATCTGTTCGCGTACCCTGCCCAGTCGAACTTTTCCGGCGTCCAGCACCCGCTCGAGTGGATCGACCTGGCGCACGCGAAGGGCTGGGATGTGCTGCTCGATGCGGCGAGCTTCGCGCCCACCAACCGGCTCGATCTCGCGCGCTGGCACCCCGATTTCGTGGCGCTCTCCTTCTACAAGATCTTCGGGTACCCGACGGGCGTCGGCTGCCTGCTGGCGCGGAACGAGGCGCTCGGCAGGCTGCGGCGTCCGTGGTTTGCGGGCGGCACCATCACGGTCGCGTCGGTGCAGGGCGACAAGTACTACCTGGCCGAGGGCGCGGCGGCCTTCGAGGACGGGACGCCAGACTACCTGGCCATGCCGGCCGTCGAAATCGGCCTGCAGCACATCGAGTCGATCGGGCTCGACATCATCCACGAGCGGGTCCGCTGCCTGACCGGCTGGCTGCTCGACAATCTGACCGCGCTCCGCCAGACCAACGGCCAGCCGCTCGCGCGCATCTACGGACCACCGTCAACCGACCGGCGTGGCGCCACGGTGACGTTCAACTTCTATGGCGCGGACGGACGTGCGATCGATCATCGCGTGGTCGAGGCGCGTGCGAACGCCACCAACCTCTCGCTGCGCACCGGCTGCTTCTGCAACCCCGGCGGCGGCGAGGTGGCGCTCGACATTTCCGGCACGGAGCTCGCCTCGTGCTTCCGGCAGCCGGAGCACGAGACCCACCTGACGATCGACGACTTCCGGCTGTGCATCGACGGCAAGAGCAGCGGGGCGGTGCGGGTCTCGCTGGGGCTGGTCAGCAACCTGGCCGACGTGGACCGCTTCCTCGCCTTCGCGCGGGCGTTCGGCGGCAGGTGAGCGCCGTTCATTTCGTCAGCTTCTTGGCCAGCACCGCGATCCCAAGGACCAGCAGCACAATCAGCAGCACACCCACGAAGCGCCTGCCCTCCCAGAAGCGGAGGCGCGCAGCTTCGCGGGCGGTTTGCAGGGCGAACACGAGTGCCGTTTGCATGGGAAGTCCCTCCTAGCATTGACGGGAAATCCAACCGCTGGCCAGAGTTCGCCAAACTCTTGAGTGAGGCCATTTTTTAGTCTAGAATCTGGTCATGATAAAGGCGCAATATTCACGAGGTCAAGGCCAGGCTGTCCGAGGTACCTCGACCGGGCGGCCCATGGGGAACACATCGTCATCTGTCGCCACAATAAGCCGGTGGCAGAGCTCCGCGCATTCGACGAGGTTCGCGCCGATCCCAGACCGATCGGTCTCGCTGCCCGGGCGGCCGGTATTCGAGATTCCGGCCTCGTTCTTCGAACCGATGCCGGACGACGAGCTGAATTCGTGGGAAGGTGTCGTGCCGGCGGACCCACTTTCCCCCGGATGGACTTCCAGGCGCGCGCGCGGCCCATCGAAAGTCGCTGAAGCCGAGGGCAAATTCACCACCCGGAGCGGACGCCGTCCGGTTCGGCGCCGCCGGTGAGGCTGCTCCTCGATACGTGCACGTTTTTGTGGCTGGCGGGTGGCAGCTCGCTCTCGACGCCCGCCGCGGCGTCCATTCGCGACCCGTCGAACGAGGTCTTTCTCAGCGCGGTCTCCGCGTGGGAGATTGCGTCCAGATACCGGCGCGTGCCCGCCTTCCGCTCCCGGAATCGCCGGATCGATTGATCCCCACGGAGCGCGAGCTGCGCGGGGTGCGGGCGCTCGCGTTTGACGAGGAATCGGCGCTGCAGGTGCTCCGTCTTCCGCCGCTGCACCGCGATCCGTTCGACCGCATGCTGATCTCTCAGGCGATCGCGGGCAGCCTGATAATCGTCACCCCGGATCCTGTTATCACGCAGTATCCTGTAGCGTTGATCTGGTGAACTGGCGCGACAACCACGGGTCAGCGCAGTTCCGTTGTGGTCTTGCCGATCGTGATCGTCCGGGCACGAAGCTCGTTCGTCTGCTGCCTGCTGGGGACGGCGTCGAAGGTGATTGCCGTGCCCGGTGCCAGGTCTTCCTGCACGAGCCCGCGGAAATCCATGCGAACGGGAGGTGCGAGCACGACGTCCCAGGTCTTGCCGGCCGCCTCGATCTTCGCCGTCACCAGCGGCCTCTCCCATTTGATCTCCTTGACGACGCCGGCGTGCGTCTGCGGCTTCGTCAGGTCGAACGACGTCCACTCCCATCGGGCCGGTACCGGGCTGGTCTCCACGTCGGTCGGGCGGGTCCAGGGCGTAATCGCGCCGTTCAGGAGCGAGGCCATGTTGTTCTCCATGCAGGCGTACTCCATGATCTCGACGTTCGGCGTCAGCGCGAACACGCGCTGGTTGCCGATCGGACGCGTGTAAGTCTTGGGATCCTCGAGCACCCAGTCGAACGTCATGTGTCCGAAGTCCGGCCGCGTGAACCGCATGACGAGGTGCGCCTGTTCGCTCGTCGGATGCCCGATGGTGCCGAGCGTCGCGTAGCCGTTGAGGTTCACGACGTCGATGATCAGCGTGTCACCCTCCCAGCGGCCGCGCGAGTCGCCGAACCAGGTGGGCGGCCAGTCCTTGCGGTGAGGCAAGCCCTCGGTGTTGACGGCCTGGAACATCGTGCTCTGCTCGAAGAGGAACGAAATCCACTCGTTGTTCTGGATAATCTGCATCGGGTGCGGATGGAACGAACGGATCCAGCCGAACGGCATGCAGCTGCCGGCGAAATCGCCGTTCTTCACCGGGTCGTAGGCATCCCACTGCGCCTGTCCCCATGGCGTGAACGGCAGGGGATTCGGTTCCCCTCTGGTGCTCGTGCCGTTCGCATTGGTGAAGCTCTCGGTCATGTCCCTTGCGGCGGGCCGCGCCCACACGCCGCTGAAGTCGGGCCTGCCGTTCGGCAGCCGCGGCGCCGGGGCGTGCATGTCGACTTTTGTCGTCCTGGCAGTCTGTGCCGCGGCTGGAACGGCCGCCAGCGAGATGATGCCCGCCAGCATGAACGTCGTCGCAATAGAAGGTCCACCGGTCTTCATGGCGCATCCTTTCCCTCGAGGTCCGGCTGAAGCGGGACCCCGCGATCCCGGACGATATCATCATCCCCGGACCTGGAGGTGAGGTCGCAGTAAAATGGACAGCGTTTGAAAACCCCGCGCCGATCACTGGACCGCCGCACGTTTCTCGCCAAAACAGCCGCCGCCGGGTGGGGCGGTGCCTTGTTGACCTATGCCTCGTGTTCTTCGTCTTCCTCTTCTTGGGAAGCCCGTTTCATCCGCGGGCGCCTGGCGGAGATCGGGCGCGACGTGCCGCCGGCCCCGCATAAACCCGAATCCGGATGCCTGGTCCGACAACGCCGTGACGCTTGCCTGGCTCGGCCATGCGACCGTGTTGATCAACTTCTACGGCGTGCGCATCCTCACCGATCCGGCGTTGTTTGCGCGCATCGGCATCGATGCCTGGTTCGGATCGATCGGACCGCTCCGGCTCACCGCGAGCGCGTTGGCGCCTGCAGAGCTGCCGGACATCGATCTCGTGCTCGTCTCGCACGCGCACTTCGATCACCTCGACACGCCGTCGCTCGCGGCTGTTCGCGGCCGGCCGGCGGCGGTCATGGCGCCCGAAACCTCGGATCTCCTTCCCCGCCGTCGCTATTCGTCGGTGCGCGAGCTGCGCTGGGACGAGGCCGTCCGCATCGACACGCCGCGCGGCGACGTGCGCGTACGGGCGGTGGAAGTGAAGCACTGGGGCGCGCGGCTGCAGCATGACACCCATCGCGGCTACAACGGGTACGTCGTCGAGCGCGAGGGGCGTAGGCTGCTGATCGCCGGCGATACGGCTGATACGCCGCGGTTCGCTTCGTACCGCCGCTACGGCCCGTACGAGGCCGCCGTCATGCCGATCGGCGCCTACGATCCCTGGATCCACAACCACTGCACGCCGGAACAGGCGGTCGCCATGGCCCACGCCGCCGGCGCGCGGCTGTTCGTGCCCGTTCACCATCAGTCCTTCGCGTTGAGCCGCGAGCCCTACCATGAACCGATTGAGCGGGTGCAGGCGGCGCTGGCCCGGGAGCCCGACCGACTCGCCATCCGGGAAATCGGGCAGCTCGTGCGCATCGTGTAAGCGACATCCGCCAGACGTCGCCGTTTCTCGTCAGGCCGACGTCCGCACGGGCCGCGCGGCGCGCGTCAGCACCACGAAAAAGGAGCAGCATCTCTCGACGCGGTCTGACGTACCATGGCGGATCAGAAACTTACGACACAGGAGTGATCTCAATGACATCGAACCTTTGGCGCATCTCTGCCACCGTTGCCGTCGGGGCCGCGGGACTCTGCACCGCGCTGGCGGCTCAGAGGAATTCGTCCGTGCCGCAGCCCATGGCAGACAGGCTTCCGCCAGTGGGCGTGGCGAGGCCGTCCCCGGGCACACTGGTGGACAAGCCGGCCGCGGTCATGCCGACCGTGCCGGCCGGCTTCACGGTGAGCACATATGCCGAACTGCAGGCGCCGCGGATGATGGTCTACGCGCCAAATGGCGATCTGTTCGTCAGCTCGCCCGGCGCCAACAACATCACGGTGTTGCGCGACGCCAACAACGACGGCGTCTTCGAGTCGCGCGGCATCTACGCGGAGGGCGAGCCCCCCGCGCGCCGCGGAGGACCGGGCCGGGGCGCACCTCCACCACCGCCCCCGCCGGCAACGGTGGTCAACCCTGAAATCAACGGTCCGATCCTCGGCGCCAAGGCGCCGGCCTGTGTGGAGCCTCCCCCGTTTGCCAACCGCGGTCCTGGCTCGCTGGCGGCCCCGTTCGGACTCGCTTTCAACGACGGCTATCTGTACGTCGGCACCCCCGGCGCGATCATGCGCTACAGGTATACGAACGGCGATCTGCAGGCGCAGGGGATGCCCGAGAAGCTGCTCGATCTGCCGACCGGCGGCCATTCCACGCGGAACATCGTCTTCAACCGCGCCGGCACCAAGATGTACATCGCGGTCGGGTCGCAGTCGAACAACAACGCGGGCGAGGATTGCCGGCGCGCGGCGATTCTCGAGTTCAATCCGGATGGCACCGGTTATCGGGTCTACGCGTCCGGCATTCGCAATCCCGTCGGACTCACGCTGCAGCCCGGCACGGACATCGTCTGGACGGCGATTAACGAGCGCGACAATCTGGGCGACGATCTGGTGCCCGACTACGCGACGTCGGTGAAGGAGGGCGGCTTTTACGGGTGGCCGTATTCCTACATCGGATCGAACTACGATCCGCGCTACGTCGGGGCGTTTCCCGATCTCGTGAAGCGCGCCATCGTGCCCGATGTGCTGATTCCCGCGCATTCCGCCGCGCTCGGCATGGCGTTCTACACCGGCACGCAGTTCCCGCAGAAATATCGCAACGGCGGGTTCGTGGCGCTCCACGGCTCGTGGAACCGCTCGGTGGCGGCCGGCTACAAGGTGGCGTTCTTCCCGATGACTGGCGGCAAGCCTGGACCGCTCGAAGACTTCTTGACCGGATTCCTCGTCAACGACGGCGCGGGCGGCACACGAGTCGAACGCTGGGGGCGCCCCGTGGGCGTCACTGTGGCCCGCGACGGCGGCCTGCTCGTGTCCGATGACGGCAGCAACCGGATCTGGAAAATCAGCGCCGGTCCCGGCGCTCGGTAGAAGGCGTCACACGGGACCCGCCTCGCGCGGGTCCCGTCATTCAAACTCTTCCCCTTCCGTCCAACCAGCTCTTCTGCTGTCTACGGTCCTATCGACCGAAAGACGAGAAGGATGATCTGGCTTGCCGGCGGTGCCCTCTATTCGGTTGCCTACCTCATGGCGGGCTCGTACCTGCGCGGTAATGGCCAAGCGCTGCTGTGGTTGAGGATTCTTGCGCTGCTCGTGCCGCCGCTGAGCGGCATCTATGTCATCGCCAGGCGGCGCCGCGACTGGTCGGGCTGCCAGTGGCTGTTCTGGGCAACGGTCGCGCTCGGTCTCTCGATGATGGGCATCGGCGTCGTCGGCTGGACGGTTGATGAGGTGTTGCTCGGCCGGGAAACGTCGTGGCTCGGGTGGTACACGGTATTCGCTCTGTTCGGCGCCGTCGCTCCGCTGCTGGCGCTCCTCACGCAGCCGCACCGTGGGGCCCGGGAGCCGATCACGTCCAGCATCGCGGTCGACATGGCCGGCATCGCGGTGATGACCGGCTTCCTGTATTCCCATTTTGCCGTGGGGGCCGAACTGGCCCCGCTGGCGTCGCGCGAGGCGTCGGTGCCGCTGCTGTTGCTGCACGAGTTCCAGCAGATTCTCGCGTGTGCCGCCTTTACCATCGCGGCGCTGGCGGCGCGCGGCCAGCCGTGGGCGGCGACATACCGCCGCCTCGCGCTCGGGCTGATGGTCGGCCTCGTGATCCTGACCATCAGCAACCTGGGAATCCTGCAGGGATTGTATGAATCGGGTGGCGTCTACGATCTGATCTGGATCCTGCCGTTCGCGTTCTTCGCCTGGGCGGCCGCCGATGCGCCGAGCTCGAACGCGGCGGAGGACGCCGCGACGGACGAAGCGATGACACCTTCCCGGCCGTGGGTGGTGTTCGCCGCGCTTGCCGCCCTGCCGGTCGTCGATTTCGGTCTTCGCAAAGCCATCCCCCTCGGCGCGATGGAGAGCTTCCGCGACCTTTCGATGGTCATCACCATCTTCTCGGTGCTGCCGCTGCTGGTCGCGCGGCTCGCCGTTCAAAGCGCTGAAGCGCATCAGGCGAATCGCCGCCGGCTGCTCCTGGCCGCGGCCACCGAACAGGCCGGCGATCTCATCTCGATCATGACGCCTGCCGGTCAGGTCGAGTACGCCAACGCCGCATTCTGCCGCGCGCTCGGTTGCGAGGCGGCAGAGGTCAGCCGCATGACCCTCGCCGAGTTCGTCGCCGAGGAATCGGGCTCGCAACTCGAAGAGATCCGCGCCGCCGTGCGGAGCGGCGGCGGGTGGCGTGGCACGTTGATGCGGCGGCGCCTCGATCGGTCGACGTTCCGCTCAACCTGCAGCGTCGTCGCGCTCAAAGACCGGGCCGGCACGCTGACCAATTTCGTCGCCGTCGAACGCGACACCACGCATGAGGCGCTGCTTCGAGATCAGCTGGTCCGCAACGAGCGGCTCGCCGCTGTGGGCCAGCTCGTTTCGGGCGTGGCCCACGAGATCAACAACCCGCTGCAGGCCATCGTCGGCTTCACCGAGCTGCTGATCGTCGCCGAACGCCGGATCGAGACGCGCGAGGATCTGGAGCAGGTTCGCGCCGCCGCCCATCGCGCCGCCAAGATCGTGCGGAGCCTGCTCGCATTCGTCCGGCGCGCGCCAACAGAGCGGAGCGTGGTGAGTCTCAACGAAGTCGTGGAGAGCACCGTTGCCCTCAGACGATACGAAATCAGGACGGCAGGCATCGAGCTGGAGGAAGCCTACGCCGACAGCCTGCCCCCCGTGCTCGTGAACCGCGAAGAGATTCAGCAGATCGTCCTGAACCTCGTCTTGAACGCCGAACAGGCGATGCGGATCGCCGGCATTCGCGGCCGTTTGTCGGTAAGCACCAGGCGAATGGGCCCGTCCGACCTCGTCATCGAGATCAGCGACACCGGCCCGGGCGTCCCCACCGCCTTTGCCGCGCGCATCTTCGAGCCGTTCTTCACGACCAAAAACGTCGGGGAGGGCACCGGCCTTGGCCTGTCGCTCGCGCTTGGCATCGCGGAGGCGCACGGCGGCTCGCTGACGCTGCTCCCGGGATCGTCCGGCGCCTGTTTTCGGTTGACCCTTCCGGTGGGGATCATTCCCCCGACGGCCATGCCCGGAGCGTCAGGCACTCACGGGCCGGTGAAAGCGATCGACGAGCGTGTGCTCGCCTAAGGAAAAAGGGGTCGGGAGTCTTTTTCTTCAGAGTGGGTCGGAAAAGACTCCCGACCCCTTTTTCTGCTCAGGCGCGCCGCGGCTCGGCGACCGGAATCGTCTCGAGCTCGCCTGACGGCCGGCGCTTTCTCAGCCACCCAAGCAGCGCCGCGGGCCGGAAATCGTCGAGGAAGGTATAGACGACCGGCACGACGAGCAGCGACAGCAGCGTCGAGGTGATCAGCCCGCCGATCACCGCGCGCGCCATCGGCGCGCGCATTTCAGCGCCCGCGCCAATCGCAAAGGCCAGCGGCAGCATCCCGAAGATCATCGCCAGCGTTGTCATCACGATCGGACGGAGACGGGTCGTCCCGGCCCGCAGCAGCGCCTGGTGCCTGGAAAGCCCCTCCGCGCGTCCCTGGTTGGTGAAGTCCACGAGCAGGATGGCGTTCTTCGTGACGAGCCCCATCAGCATGATCAGGCCGATCATGCTCATGATGTTGAGCGTGTCGCCCGTCAGGTAGAGCGTGATCGCCACGCCGACGAGCGAGAGCGGCAACGACAGCATGATCGCGAGAGGATGCGTGAAGGACCCAAACTGCGAGGCCAGAATCAGGTAGATGAAGATCACGGCGAGGGTCAGCGCCTCGAACATGCTGGTGAACATGTTGACGAGCTCCTCGGTGTCACCGCCGGCGACGATGTCGTAGCCCGCCGGCAGCTCCATCCCGGCCGCGGCCGCCATGATCTCGTTGGAGGCTTCCTGCAGCGGCCGCCCGTCGGTGTTCGCGGAGACGCGCACTTCGCGGACGAGATCCCGGCGCCGAATCGACGACGGCCCGCTGCCCGGCAGCACGTCCGCCACTTCGCGCAGCGGCCTCAGGATCTTGTCGCCGAAGTCGTCGTCCTTGGTGGTCGGCACCGACAGCACCATCAGATCCTCGGAAAAACGTCTCTGGTCGGGACGCAGCCTGACGCGCACGTTGTGGCTGTCGCCCGCGGCGTCTTCAATCGTCGTCGCCACCTGTCCGACCACCCCGGCCCGCAGCGTCGTCGCGATGGTCGCGGCCGGAATGCCCAGGTCGCTCGCCCGCTGGCGGTCGATCTCGATCCGGAGCTCCGGCTTCGATTTCTCGAGACTCGACTCGATGTCCGCGACACCAGGAACCCGACGGACCTGCGGCGACGAACTCCTTCGACACGCGATCGAGCACCTCGACCTCGGGTCCGCGCACGCTGATCTGAATCGGCTTCTGGCCGAACGCTCCCGCTTCGGTAAAGCCGAAAATCAATCCCGGCACCACCTCGACGGCCCGGCGCCCTTCGCGCAGCACCTCGCTGAAGCTCTGGCCCCTGCTTTCCTTCAGCTTGACGAAGGTGGATCCTTCGGTGACGGGACGGAACGACGTTCCGGCTTCGCCGATGGTGGTGTAGGTGTACTCCACGTCGGGCACGGCGCGAAGCCGGCCGACCATCTCCAGCGCGCGGTCGCCGGTCTCGCGCAGCGTCGCGCCTGGCGTGGACTTGAACGACACCTGGTACTCGCCGCGGTTGAAGTCCGGCATGAAGTCGCCGCCGAGGACCGCGAGAATCGGGAAGGCGCTGACGAACGCGACCACCGCGACGGCCACCACGGTCCAGCGGTGCCGCAGCGCCCAATCGAGGGCGTGCTCGTACCTGACGTGCAGATTGTCGAACGCCTTGTTGAAGCGCTGCAGCACGCGGCCGATCGGTCCCCGGCGGCGATCCTCCTCGACATCCGGATCGTACCAGCGGGACGACAGCATCGGGTCGAGCGTGAAGCTGACGAACAGCGAGACGAGCACGGCCGCGGTGACGGTGATGCCGAATTCGTAGAAGAACTGGCCGACCATGCCCGACATGAACGCGACGGGAATGAACACCGCGACGATCGTGAACGTCGTCGCCATGACGGCGAGCCCGATCTCGGCCGTGCCGTCGCGCGCCGCCTCGAGGTGATCCTTGCCGCGCTGCATGTGCCGCACGATGTTCTCGCGCACGACGATCGCATCGTCGATCAGCATGCCGATGGCCAGGGAGAGGCCCATCAGGGTCAGCACGTTCAGCGTGAAACCGAAGAACCGCATCGCGATGAACGCGGCCACCACGGAAATGGGCAGCGTGAGCCCCGTGATCACGGTCGATCGCCAGGAATTCAGGAAGAGGAAGACGATGAAAACCGTGAGGAGGCCGCCGAGGACGAGCGTCACCTGAACGTCCTCGATCGACTCACGGATGAACGTCGAGTCGTCCCGGACCACCTGCAGCTCCACCCCTGGAGGCAGCTCGGGCGCCGAGCGCCGCGACGGCCTCGAGCACGCCGTCGGCGACCCCCACCGTGTTGGCGCCCGCCTGCTTCTGCACGTCCAGCGCGATCGCCGGCCGATCGTTGACGAACGCCAGGCTCCGCGCTTCCTCGACGCTGTCGACGACCTGGGCGACGTCGCGCACCAGCACCGTGCGCTCGTCGACGCGCTTCACGGGAATGGCCGCGATATCGGCGGCCGACCGGCCCTGCGCCGTCACACGCACCATCGCCTCGGTCGATCCGCGATCGGCCGTGCCCGCCGGGGCGTCGACGTTCTCCTCTCCGAGCTTCTGGACGACCTCGGCCAGCGACAACCCGTACGCCTCCAGCCGCTCCCGGTCCACCACCACCTGAATCTCGCGCTTCGCCTCGCCGACCAGGTTCACCGCGCCGACGCCGGGAACATTCTCGAGCCGGCGCTTGACCAGCTTGTCGGCGATGTCGGAGACGGCCCGCGGCGTCAGCGCCGGTGCGTTGATGGCCACCGACACGATCGGCGTCGCGGCCGGGTCGATGCGCTGGATGATCGGTTCGTCGATGTCGCGAGGGAGCTCGCCCCGGATCGCGGCCACCTTGCCGCGGATGTCCTGCGAGGCGTTCAGCGTCGGCACGCCGATGTTGAACTGGACGACGATGTTCGAGAGGCCTTCCTGGGAAGTCGACTCGATGTGTCGCACCCCTTCAACCGTGTTGACCGCTTCTTCGATCGTCTTCGTGACGTCGCGCTCGACGGTCTCGGGAGATGCGCCCGCGTATCGGGTCGTGACGGTCACCACCGGGAACTCGACCTCGGGGAACAGGTCGACCTGCAGCGCCCGGTAGGAGTTCAGGCCGAGCACCGCGAG
Source organism: uncultured Acidobacteriota bacterium (assembly GCA_963749565.1). Classification (GTDB taxonomy): domain Bacteria; phylum Acidobacteriota; class Vicinamibacteria; order Vicinamibacterales; family CAVVIG01; genus DATLLJ01. The sequence continues at coordinate 280,335 of CAVVNL010000008.1, forward strand.
CGCGACCATCATCATGGTCGCGAAGACGGGCTGTTTGATGGAGAGGTTGCTCAGAAACATGATGATGATCCTGCGTAATTCATGAACCTGCGGCGGTCGTCGCTGTCGCGGCCTGGACTTCCACGGCTGTGCCGGGACCAAGCGCCGCAGGCGGATCGACCACCACGACGTCGCCGGCCTGCACGCCGCTCGTCACCTGCACGGCATCGGGCCGCTCGATGCCCACGGTGACGTCGCGTCGCTCGGCCTTGCCATCGGTCACGACAAATACCTGGGCCCGCGTGGGATCCGCTCCGTCGCGGACGAGCGCCGCCGGGGGAACGGTAAGGCCGCCCGGCACGTCGCGCACGTGAATGTTCGCCCGGGCGAACAGGCCAGAGACGAGCTGCCGCTGGCCGGGAATGCGGACGACCACCTCGAACGACCGGCTTCGGGGATCGACGATGGGTACGATGCGCGTGACCTGCCCTTTGACGCTGAAGCCGGGCAACGCATCCACCGTCACGGTGACTTCCTCGCCCACCCGCACCCTGGCCAAATCCGACGACGCCACCGACGCGCGGAACTCGAACACGGCATCGTCCACGATGTCGAATATCGGGCTCCCGATCGCGAGCATCGTACCCGCATCGGCCGTGCGTTTTGCAATGCGCCCGGAAAGAGGCGCCCTGACCTGCGTGCGCGCGAGCTGCTGTTCAGCAATCGCCAGCTCGGTGCGCGCCTGCGCATGGGACGCCTCGGCCAGTTGAACGGCCACCTGCGCGGACAGCCGATCCTTGTCGGTGATGCCGCCGGTCTTCAGGAGGCTTCCGGCGCGTTCCTCTTCGACCCTGGTGTGCGCACGGTTCGCCTCGGCCACGTCGAGCATGGCCTTCGCGCGGTCGCGAGCCAGCCGGAGATCGCTGTCGTCGAGGACCGCAATCACGGCGCCCTGCGCGACGCGATCGCCTTCGTCGTTGAGGACGCGCATCAGCCGGGCTGCAACCTCCGCAACCACCGGTACCTGTGCGCGGGGTTCGAGCGAACCGGTGAGCGTCAGCGTTTCCGTGAGATCGCGCGTTTCGACCGTCGATGTGCGCACCGGGATCTTCTGCTCGGTCGCGATTGTGGCTTCTGCCTCAGTACGGCCGCTGCAGGCTGCAGCGCCTGCGCTGATGATGAGCAGAAATCAGGAGAGGAGCGCCAAGAGTTCTGTGCATATATATCCTTCGTCGCGGCGTTCAGGGGGCGCCCACTACCACCACGGGCAGTGGCGAGTCGGTGAGCGGATCCCGTCCCCTCACGAAGCTGAGCGAGGCTCGCGCGTTGGCGTGTGAAAACAGCGCCTGGTTACGAATATTCTGCGCCTGCGCCAGGGACTCCTGCGCATCGAGGACGTCGAGCGGCGTGGCGGCCCCCAACTTGTAGTTCGCCTCGGTCATCTCGGCGGCACGGCGCGCCTGCGCGATATTGAGGTCAGCGGCGAGGAGCGTGCGGTTGGCCAGCGTCAACGCGTCCCAGGCCGACTGCACGTCGAGCCGGATGTCGTTCTCGAGCGAGGCGATGCGCTGCGTCACGATGTTCCGATCGGCCTGGGCCTGAGCGACGCGGCCGGCCGTACGGTACCCGTCGAACAGCGGCACGGTCAGCGTCACCCCAGCCGCCCAGCGCGTGAAGCTGACATCGAAGAAGTTCCTGCGGATTCCGGACCGACAAGCCGTAGCCACCGACGAATTCCACGCTCGGCTTCATGTCGGCGCGCACCACGTCAATCAGCCGGTCGCGGACCTGCATTTCGATCCGGAGCGACTGAAGCTCCGGCCTCGCCACCAGCGCTTCGGTGACGGCGTCGTCGAGCGTGGTCGCCACCTCCGAGATGGCGAGCGCATCGGTCGGCTCGATTGGCGTCCCGGTCGGGCGGAACATCACCGTGTTCAAGCGCGCCCGTGCGGCGGCGACCAGCGTCTCCGCCCGCAGCAGCTCGGCGCGCTGATTTTCAAGGTCCACCTCGGCGCGAAGCACCTCGAGCTCGGTCGCCGCGCCCGCGGCGCGGCGGTTCCTCGCGACGTCCACGTGCCCTTGTTTCTGATCGATGGTGCTCCGGGCTACCTGCAGCTGCTCGATGGCGAACAGCAGCTGGTTGTAGCTCTGAATGGCCAGCAGCGCCGTCCCCTGCCGTGCGCGCCGCACATCTTCGTCACCCGCAGTCCGCGCAAGCTTCGCCGCGCTCAGCGCATGACCGAGCTTGAAGCTGAACAGCGTCTGCGTCACGTCGGCGTACGTGTCGAAGCTGTTAAACGGAATCGGGGCGAGCGCGGTGCGGAACTCGTCGGGAAACTGATCGAAGTTGGGGCTGTTCAACAGCCCCGGATCCCTGGAGCGAAGGGCGCGCGTGGTCCAGGACACGTCGGGCAGCGCGTCGGCGCGAGCCTCGGTAATACGCCCTTCGAGGAGCGCGACCTGTTCGAGGCTCAGCTTCACCGCGGGGTTGACCGCAAGCGCCTGCGCCACGGCCTGCGCGCGCGAGAGCTGCTGTGCCGAGACGGCCGGCGCGTGAGCGAACGCGCCGAAGACAACGAGGGCGACGACAAGTGAGTGCAGTTTCATAACAGAAGCAGGCCGGGCCTCATCGTGACCAGCCGTCCACAATCGTGTCGACAAGACGATCCGCCAGCTCGGGCGTCAGTTCGGGACGCCCTGAAATGACATAGCCGGTCGCGGCTTCGCTGATCGCCCCCATGACGATCAACATCCGCACGTCGAGCGGGCCCGGCGCGAACTCGCCTCGCTTGACGGCCTCCTCGGCGGCCGACGCCATCGATCCGACGACGCCGTCGTAGAACTCCGTACAGTTGGGAGGCTCGGTCGTGCCCGGCGGGGCCCAGATGACGCCGTGAATGAACCGCCAGACCAGCGGCTGGCGGCGCGCCTGCTCGAATACCTCGCGGGTGATGATCTTCAGACGCCCGCGGAAGGAGCCTGGCGCCGCAAGTCCCCGATCGACGATGCCGCGGAACTGGTCGAAGGCGGTGACGACGAGGGCGCGGAGCACGCCGTCCTTGCTCTTGTAGAAGTGATAGAGCGTCGGCTTGGTGATACCGGCGGCCTCGCAGATCTCGCGGACAGACGTCGCGTCATAACCCCTGACGGCAAAAAGCTCGAGGGCCGTGCTGAGGATGCGCTCGGAACTGGAGGGATGAACGACGGCTTCTGTGGGGGTGGCGCGCATTGAGGTACTTCCGTAATATACCTACCGGTAAATACACTGTCAATGACGTCAGATTGCTCAATGAAAATGAATATGTAGGGCGCGGGTTGGGGGACCACTAGCCCCCCAACTGCCGCACCCAGACTGGCTAGAGTGGAACGTCGTTACCAGATGGACGTGGGGTATTGTCGAAGATCACCGTGCCTCGATCCGGGATATGGTGCGTGCCGCCATTCCTGCTCTTGTTCCTGCTCCAGAACCATCCTGCTATGCCTGCGCCAATCAAACCGGCCATGAAACTGTAAGCTCTGCGATTCATCGTGACTGTCCCTCCGGACCAGTCAATCGCAATCTCGCTGCCATTCGGCGGAACAGCCTTTGCTGAGATGCTGGACATGCCTATCAGCAGACAGGTCTCACAGTACGCCAGCCGTCGCCTGACTCGCCGCCTGTACCGCTCCGTGCCGTGGATTGGAGGGTTCGTCGCGCTCGTGACAATCGGGCAGGCCATCCGCCGCAAGGGATTCCTGGGAGGGACGGTGGATACGGCGCTCGACTTCCTTCCGTTCGTAGGAGGGGCGAAGAACATCGCCGAAGCGGCGCGCGGCCGCGACTTCATCCGGGACAGACGCGTCAGCCCTTGATCAGTGCGTCAGCGCGTAGACGACGACGTTGACGCCGATGGCGTAGCCGCGCGGCGAGAAGGTGTTGAAGTACTCGGCGTTCTCGCCTTCGCGCTCCCAGGTGTCGGAGACGTCGGTGTTGTGCGTGGACAGCACCATCAGCCGGTCTTTCGCGTCCTGGATGCCGCGGTAGTGAACCTGGGCGCTGTCGTATCCGCGCTCGGATGTGCCGCCGCCGGTTTGATACCAGAAATTGATGTTCGGCACCTGCAGGAAAGCCGTCACGTCATACACGGTGTGCATGATCTGATGGGAGATGGGGATGTCGAAAATGGGAAACTGCGCCGGCGGAAGCACGCGGGAGATCTGGTTCGCCCAGTTCTCCCACGCGTAGCTGCCCCAGAAATCGTCCACCCACAGGAACCCGCCCTTGACCAGATAGTCGCGTAGCCCTATCACCTCCGACTCGGTGAACCGGAGGTTCTCGACGTTTGTCATGAAGAGCATCGGACAGCGCAGCAGCGATCGGGTCGTCCAGCCGGACAACGACGTGGTACGGCTGGCGGTTGACGTCGAACTTGACGGTGACGCGCGTGAGCTCGGCCAGGCGGACCGAGAAGTTGTGGTCTGCGCCCGGATAGTCGGTCGTCCACCCGCCTCCCCCCCGCCCACTCCCGTAAAACCCGCGGCAGTAAAGGAAGGATCCGTCGAAGTCCTCGAGCTTCGCGAAGCGGGCCGAGAACCGGTTGAACCCGCCCCCGATCCAGATCTCCTGGGCATGAACGAGGGTCGCGCACACGAGCGCCAAGCCCAGTCCCACGATGAGAAGACGCGACGGTTTGGCCATCGACTGCTAATCATCGCTCGGCTCGACGGCGGGCACAAGGGTGGAGAAAGGGTGTAGCATCGGCTTTTCCGGGCAGCCAACATCGAAATCCCCCATGACCGAGACGCAGGCCTTGGCCTGCCGCAGACTGGTCAAGACCTTCGACGGCCGCCAGGCCGTCGATGCCCTCGATCTGACGGTCCCGGCCGGCACGATCTTCGGCCTGCTCGGACCGAACGGCTCGGGGAAGACCACCACCATCCGCACCTGTCTCGGCATCTACCGGCCCGATGGCGGCTCGGTCGAACTGCTCGGGTCGCGCGACCCGCTCTCCGTGCGGCATCGGGTCGGGTACCTTCCGGAGGAGCGCGGACTCTACGCCCGCATGAAGGTGCGCGAGCAGCTCGCCTTCCTCGCCTCGATCCGCGGGCTCGACCTCCGCGAGTCCGATCGACGCGCGGGCGCGTGGCTGGAGCGCGTCGGACTGGCCGATCGCGGTCCCGTGCTGACGCGCGAGCTGTCGAAGGGGATGCAGCAGAAAGTTCAGTTCGCCGCCGCCGTGATTCACGACCCCGAGCTCGTCGTGCTCGATGAACCATTCAGCGGCCTGGACCCGGTAAACACGCGCCTGTTGCAGGAACTGATCCTGGAGCAGCGCGACAAGGGGACGACGGTCCTCCTTTCCACCCATCAAATGGATCAGGTCGAAGCGATGTGCGAATCGATCTGCCTGATCGACCACGGCCGGCCCGTGCTGAGCGGTCAGCTGAGGGCGATCAAGGCGGAATACGGCCGGAACACGATCGCGGTCGAATATGCAGGGGCTCCTGGCAGGCTGCAGGACATTCCCGGCGTGCGCGACTTGCAGGACACCGGGCGTCAGGCGAGGCTTCTGCTCGAAGCAGGCGCCGATTCGCAGCGCGTCATCCGCACCCTGCTCGATCGCGTCGAGGTCCATGCGGTCAGGATCGACGAGCCGCACATCCAGGAAATCTATCTCGAGAAGGTTGGCGCCAGTCCGTCTGCCGCCAGCCTCAAGGCGCCATCGTGAACCTGACGCAAGTCGCCAAGATCACGCGTCGCGAATACATCGCGAGAGTGCGCACCAGGGCATTCGTCATCGTGACGGTCCTGGTCCCGGCCTTCCTGGGTCTGTACATGTTCGCGATCCCGTTGCTCGCCCGCTCCGGGACGGCTGAGCTCCGCGTCGCGATCGTCGATGCCGGAGCCGGACTTGGGCAACCGCTCGCGGAGCGGCTCCGGACGTTCGAGCGGCCGCGCATCGTGGTGACGGAGGTGACAACCGCCGGCGCGAGCGACGTGACGGCCCGCGAACGCTTCAGCGCGGCGGTCCGTGCGAGGGCGCTCGACGCGTATCTGGTCGTCGAGCCTGGCGCCGGCACGGCCACTCGGGTGCGGTACTTTGCGCGCGAGGTGGGGAGCCCGGCGTTCAGACGCGAACTGACGCTGGCCGTGCAGTCGGTCGTGATCGGCGACCTGCTCGTCGGCACCGGCGTCGACGTCGAGGAGGTCAGGAAGGCGCAGGGATTGATTGTCGAGACGGTCACGATTTCGGCGGACGGCGAGCGCGAAGGCGGCTTCGAACGGGCGCTCGTCTCCACGATCGTGATGGCGATGCTGCTCTACATGGCCGTCCTGATCAACGGCCAGGGCATGGCGACGGCCATCGTGGAGGAGAAGTCCTCCCGTCTCATCGAGGTCATTCTCGGAGCGGTGACCGCGTCCGAGTTCATGGCGGGCAAGATCCTCGGAGTTCTCGGGGCGGGATTGACCCAGCTTGGCGTCTGGATCGCGGTGTCACTTGTGCTGCTCGTGCAGGGGCTGCCAGCGCTGATGATCGGCTCGGCCGCGACCGGGTTGGACCTCGGTTCGGTGCTCAACGTCCGGTTGCTGTTCTATTTCGCCATCTTCTTTTCGCTCGGCTACCTGCTGTACTCGGTCCTGTTCGCCCTCGTCGCGGTGACCTGCACCAGCACCGAGGAGCTCGCCCAGTCGATGTTGGTCGCCGTCCTCCCGATGGTCGTCGCGATGATCGTGGCCATCTCAGTCATCACCAACCCGAGCACCATGCAGACGCGCGTCCTCAGCCTGATCCCGTTCTTCACGCCGCTCGTCATGCTGGCGCGGGTCAACGTCCTGATGCCGCCGCTCTGGGAAGTGTGGCTCGGCATCGGATTGCTGCTTGCGGCATCGGTGGCCACGGCATGGATTTCCGCCAGGGTGTTTCGCTACGCGCTGCTCATGACCGGCAAGCGTCCGTCCATTCCAGAACTTATCCGGGTCATACGAGCCGGCTGATCGATGAAACCGATCCCTCGCATCCTGACGGCCGATCGCGGCGACGCCGGCCGGCGCCTCGACCTGATGCTCCGGCGGCACCTGACCGATGTCCGGGCGGCCAGCCGCACGCGCGTGCAGCGATGGATCGAGGACGGGCACATCACCGTGAACGGCAGGTCGGTCCGGCGGACCGCCGCCCGCGCGGCGCTCGGCGACATCGTCGCCTTGACGATCCCGGTCGCCGCGGGCGACGCGACCGAGCCCGCCGCGATGGTCGCGGAAGACTCGCCGGTCGACGTGCTGTACGAGGACCACGATCTGCTCGTCGTCAACAAGCCGGCCGGCGTCGTCGTCCATCCCTCCTACAAGAACACAACCGGCACGACATTGAACTTCCTGCTCTGGCATGCGCGCGGCTGGCCGCCGGGACAGCGGCCGTCGCTCGTCGGACGTCTCGACAAGGGCACCTCCGGCATTCTCCTCGTGGCGAGGACAGCGGCCGTTCACACCGCGCTGCAGCGGGCGATGGCGTCGAGCGACGCCGAGAAAGAGTACCTGGCCGTCGTCTACGGGCGCGTCAACGCGGCCCGCGGCGAGATCGATCTGCGGCTCGGCCACGACCCGCTGGATCGGCGGCGGATGGTCGCGTCGGCGACCCGCGGCGCGCCAAGCCTGACGCGGTTCGAGCGGCTGGCGCGGGTGGCGGCGCCACGCGCTGGCCTGTCGCTCGTGCGCTGCCGGCTCGTTACTGGACGGACGCATCAGATCCGCGTGCACCTGTCGGCGCGCGGCTGGCCGTTGATTGGGGATCTGAAATACGGCGAGCCGCGCTGGTCGCAGATCGCCGATCCCTCGCTCGCTGCCACGCTGCGGGCATTTTCAAGGCCCGCGCTTCACGCATCGCGCCTTGCATTCACCCATCCGGTCACGCGCAGTCGCATGGTGATCGAGGCGCCGCTCCCGCGCGACTTCCAAGATCTGCTGGACGCGACAGGATTGTAATGGTCGATCACACGGCTGTACGCGAGTCGCACCACTTAACCTCGATGCTCACGAAGACACGAGGACTCTGGTGCTCTGTATACGATGGTCATAACCCACAACGACGATCAACGCAGAGCTCGCAGAGCACGCAGAGATACGAACCCGTCCCGCTGGCATTACACAGAAATCAGTACCACGAAGGACACGGGCGCAAACGGAAAACACCACCTCCGTGGGTGGAGCTGTCTTCTCTGCGATCTCTGCGGTCTCCGCGTTGTCCGTTGTCCTTGATGCGGCACTGATTCAGGATACCGGGCGCCGACAGGCTTGCCGCTGATCGTGCAGCTCGGTTCGGGCGATCTGGTGCCGCAAGTCACCGCTTCGTGGATCGTCGAGGAGGGGCGCCTGCTCGAGCACTGCGTCTTCGGCGAGGGGACGTATCGCAACCGCAATGCCGGCCAGCAGCGGCTCGCCCGCAGCATCCTCGCCGCACGCGACGCCGTAGTCCTCATCCCCCGCGAGCCCTTGCGACCCGGATCCAGCTATCGCGCGGTGGTCGAAGTGGATGGCCGCGTTGATCGACTGGACGTTTGCGATCAACGGCGTCCGGTAGTGGATGTAGTCGGATGTTGTCGAGTTGAGGGACGATTTGAATCGCGCCACGTCCAGGGCGAGGTGGACCGTGAACAGGGCCCCGACGGCCACGAAGAACTGACCGACGGGCACCTCGGTCCAGATCATGTCATCGACGAGATCGCCCACCACCAGGGCGACCGTGAAGTCGAGCACGCTCCCGTGCCTCACCGTACGCTTTCCCGCCAGGCGGATCAGGACGAGAAGGATGACGTAGGCGACAGCGCGCGTGCGGCGATGCGGAGGGGATCCATGTCTCAGCGATCCAGCGCCTTTGCCGAGTCGGTGCGCTTGTCGTCGGGCGGCGCCGCTGTCGCCGATCGCGCCGGCGCGGGCCGCGCGCTTCCGTCTTTGTCACGTCGGCCTTCTGCGCGGCCTCGGCCCACGAGTGCTTCAGGACGCTGACGCTGCCCGTCGTGCTCGACCGCGGCAAGGTGCACTTCGCGCATGTCGAGGATCCCCTGTGATCGAAGCGCTCCGAGCACGTCCTTTTCGTTCATCCGCTCCTCGCGCATGCCGCGGCGATCGAATTCCCCGTCGCGCACCACGACGGTCGGCTTGCCTTCGAGGACGGCTTCCATGCCGTGATCGAAATAGGCCAGCCACGAATCGGCGTACGCAAGGGCGGCGATCGCCACGATCGCCACAGTTCCCTGGCTGAAGCGCACGTCCCCGTAGATGATCTCGTCGACCAGCTCGCCGAGCATCAGGGCAACCAGCAGATCGAACGCGGAGAAGTTACCGACGGTGCGCTTGCCGAGCGCCCGGACGACGATCAGCATCAGGACGTAGACGGCTCCGGCCCTGGCGGCCGTGAGGAGGAGTTCGCCGGGGTCCATAGCTCACAGCGGATGCATGAGGCATTCCGAGCGACGACGGAAAGGAAGGGCCGGGTCCGAAAGGACCCGGCCTCGCGCTAGAGGTCGGAAATGTTACGTCGTGCGCACGTACTTGTTGAACCAGTCCACGGTCCGCGTCCACGAGAGCTTCGCCGCAGCCTCGTCGTAACGCGGCGTCGTGTCGTTGTGGAAGCCGTGGTTGGCCTTCGGGTAGATGTAGCCTTCGTGCGTGACGTTGTTGGCTTTCAGCGCCGCCTGGTACGCGGGCCATGCCTCGACAAGACGCGTGTCCAGCTCGCCGTGGTGAACGAGCATGGCCGCCTTGATCTTCGGCACGTCCGCGGCCGCGGGTGCGCCGCCGTAGTACGGGGCAGCCGCCGCGAGGTCGGCGCCCATCCGGACCGCCAGCGTGTTGGCGATGCCGCCGCCAAAGCAGAACCCGGTCACGCCGAGCCTGCCGTTGCCCTCGGCATGAGCCTTCAGCCAGGTCGCGGCGGCCGCGAAGTCTTCGCCCATCTTCGCGCGATCCACTTTCCCGAACAGCTCCCCGCCCTTCTCGTCGTCTCCGGGATAACCGCCGACCGACGTCAGCGCGTCGGGCGCAAGCGCCACGAAATTCGCAGTGGCCAGCCGCCGGGCGACATCCTCGACGTACGGGTTGAGGCCGCGGTTCTCGTGGACGACCAGGATGACCGGAAGCTTTCCAGCGGCCTTCGCGGGCCGCGCAAAATAGCCCTTGATCGAACCGTTGCCCTGCGGGGACTGCACGGTCACATACTCGGCCTTGATGCGGGCGTCCTTCGGAGGCACCTGCTGCGCCCACGCATAGTTGGGCTTGAGGAGCTCGAAGATCGCCGCAGCCGTCAGGCCGCCAACGGCGTATTTTCCGGCGCGATCGAGGAACGTCCGGCGGTCGATGTCGCCGTGCACATAGAGATCGAATTCGTCCAACAATTCCTGCGGAAAGTCGGTGGCCTTCTTTCGTTCCATTGCAGTACCTCCTTTTACGGCGTGTCGCGTCAAAATGACAGCGGAAAGATTACCACGCGCATCCGCCCCGCAAGAGGTGAAAAACAGGGACGCCAAACGGCTCTCAGCCGTTACGCGGCGCGCCACGGGCGCGCCCGCCGGCGCGGAGCGGGGCACGGGGACCCCGCGAGCGACGGCGTAAGGGGGTCCGGGGACGGAAGTCCCCCGGATCTAGATTAGAAGCCCGGCGTCAGGCTGAACTGGAAGACCCAGCCCTGGCCCGGCCGCTGTAGAGGCCGGGAGAGATCGAACTGGCCGACGCCGTAGCCGAACAGGCTGCTTCGCAGGGACAGGCCCACGCTCGACACACCCCGTTCGCGGCCCTCGACGTCCCACGGTGACTGTCCCTGGTTCCACGCCATCCCAGCATCCGCGAAAATGGCCACCTCAACAGGGATGGGGCCGTACATCCGGGATGACGCGCCGACAAACGGCCGCAGCAAAGGAAAGCGGAACTCGAGGTTGCCCACGAGCATCCGGCTACCCATCAGCCGTTCCACCGACGGGCACGCAGTGGCCGCCGAGAAGAGGCACTCGCTTTCGTCGATGGTATTGAGGTCGTAACCACGGATGAGATTTGGATACCCCAGGTACAGCGGCCGCAAGCGCTCGTCAGCGCTTCCGCTGCCATAGCGTCCGTAGTGCATCACCCGCGCGGCAACGGTGTAGAACGGCACCGGCATGAAGTAACGCCTGTAATCCACCAGCGCCCCTGTAAACGGAGCCGACCCGAACGTGGGCGACACCTCGAAACGGTATCTCTGCCCCTGCACCGGGCTCGTCGCGCCGTAGCTCGTCGTGTCGAAGACAAGAGCGGCCGACGATGTGCCGAGCAACAGGCTGTCGCCGAGCGAGGTTTCATCGGTCTCGTCCAAAAGCTGTTGACCGGTTCGCAGCGAAAAGGCCGTCGTATGAATGACTTGATCCTGAACGACCTGGCTGACACCGCCCTGGAACTCCACCCGCTGCGAACGGTTGAACGGGTACGCGACGAGGCCCGACACGCTGCGCTCGGTCTGGCGGAAGATCACGCTTTGACTGAATTCCGCCGGCTCCCCGTTGATCGAGCCGACGCCCTGCTGCACTCCCCCGCTGAGGTAAGGAAGTTGTCCGCCGATGAGACCCCAGTTCCAGCGACGCGCCCGATTCAAGTATGAAACCTGGGCGCCCGTGTTCTTGAAGCTGAAATCGCTGGTCATGCCCGAGTTGAGCTGGAGCGCCGCGACGAGGACCTGATCGCCCAGCATGTCGCCGAACCTTACCGACAGGCCGCCGCCGACTGACGGACCAAAGCTTCCGACGCCGACCGAAATCGACGGCTGGCTCACGGCCTCGAGCGAGAGGCCCGAGCTGTACTCCTCCACCGGATACTCGACCGGCGGCGGAAGCCCGCGTTCGGGATCGGCGAGCAACGTCGCGATCTCGCCCCGCTCCCGTTCGACGGGCGGCAACATCGCCGCGGCGGACCGCTCCCTGACAGGAACGGCCTGGGCGTTCACGTTGTCGAGCACGTAAATCTCGTATTGGGCGGCTATGAAGACGGTGAACGCCGCCGTGCCGGCCTGCGAAGCGATCGAGAGTGCGGGGCTGGTCTCGGTGATGCCACTCAATCCTGTTCCGACGTTGGTCACCTGCGAGAGGCTGTCACCGGACAGCGCCACGCGATAGAGGTTCGAGATGCCACCCCGATCCGCGATCAGGAACAGCGAGGCGCCATCGGGCGACCATTGCGGGTTGATGTCCTTGCTGTCGCCGACCGCGGGGAATGGCTCGATCGCGCCGGTCGCCGGATCGACGAGCGCCACACGATAGGGCCCGATGGAGAGCGAGCTCAGGTTCGTCGCGAAGCGATCGGTGACGAACGCGATGCGCCGGCCGTCGGGAGACCACGCGGGTTGAAGGTCGGCATATGGATCGCTCGTGAGCGCCCGCAGTTGCTGCGTCTTCAGATCGTAGACGTACAGGTCCGTCAGCCCGCCGCGCATCCCGGTAAAGCAAAGCGCCGTTCCGTCAGGGGCCCAGGTGGGATTGAAGATCTCGTCCAGCGTCGGGAGTGGAATCTCCCGCTCTTTGTCGCCGCCGACCGCATCGTAGATGGCCAGCGCGGGCCGGCCCTTGGTAACCGTCGCGATTGCGAGCCGCTGGCTGGCGGCGTCCCACCCGCCGGCCGAGTGGATGAACTGGATGCTCGACGTGTGCGGATCGTTCGCCGAGCTGGTCAGCCTGTGCCGGACCCGGCCGGTCGCCGCATCGGCGACGAACAGGTCGATCGACAGAAGGCCCCGCTCGGACAGAAAGGCGATCCACTTGCCGTCCGGGCTGAGCGACGGGCCGAGATTGATGCTGCCCCCCGTCTCCCTCCCGGCGACGAGCCGTCCGATCTCGTTCCGCGGCGTGGTGGACGCCAGCGAGGGCTGGTAGGTCTTGCTGATGGCCGCTTGCCAGTCCGTCGAGAGCTGCTTGAGCTCGATGCCGAGGACCTGCTCAATCGCAATCCTATAACTGCCCGTCGAAGCGCCGACGCTCAGCATCTCGGCGACGACCCGATCGCCCCAGCGGCCGGCAACGTAAGCCCAGAAGGCATGACCCCAGCGGTACGGGAAGTAATCCGGACTGTCGAGACCCTCGACCGTTGGCAGCCGTTCCTGCAGCACGGCGTCGCGAAGCCACTTCGCGGTGTTCGCGTCGACCGGCCCAATCGAGACGTACTCGGCCATGCCCTCGATGAACCAGAGCGGCAGGGCTTCGATGCCCTGCCCGGGCCCCGGGCGCAACAAGTCGCCGATGTCGTACTGGAAGGCGTGCACCAGCTCGTGGCCGATGACATGGTCCGTGTCGGCGAGCGGGCCGGCCAGCGGCAGCACGATTCGCCGCCGCAGCGACTCGGTGACGCCACCAGTCCCCTCGCCCAGCTCGCCTTCTATGGTGTTGGTCTGCTCGAAGTCGGGGTGGGAGGCGTACAAGACCAGGGGCTGGCGTCCACGGAGCGAATGCTGGAGGACCTGCTCGAGCCTGGTGTGCCAGCGCTCGGCCATGCGCGCCGCGATCTCGATGCCCTCGCGCTCGCTGGGATAGAAGTAGATGTCGAAGTGATCCGTTTTCAGGATCTGAAAATCGAAATTCTTGTACTGGACCTTGTTTCGACCGAAGTACTGGGCCGATGCCACAGATGGTACGGCGCACAGCATCAGCCCGAATATCAGGGTCTTCGTCAAACGGCGGGCGGCGAAGCGCCGGCGAAGTACCGTTGAGTTAGTCATGCCGCAGCCCCTTTGCAAATCCGTGGCCTGAAACATCGTCCGATGGCCGGACTAAACTAGGTCCGTGGATCCCGACACGAAGGCGCTGCTGACGAACGTCCGCCAGGGACTGCTTGCGCCTGCACAAAACACTGCTCGACTGGGAGCGTGGTCATTATGAGCGCACTCACGGGCGTCAGTCGATCGGCGACCTGCTGAATGCGTTCCTCCAGCACCCGCAGTTTGCCTGGCTGAGACCCATGTCCCAGCTGATCGTCCGCATCGACGAGATGCTCGCAGACGCCGCCCAGCCGACGGCGGCCGACGCGGAAGGTGTCCTCGCGCAACTGAGGGTCTTGACCTCTGTAGGCGACAGCGCCGAGGGCGATACCCGACGCTACGATCAGGCCCTGCAGGAGAACCCCGAGACGGTGTTCGCGCACCGCGACCTCATGGCGCTCGTCAGCCCGAGCCGCCAGGACGACCGGCCCGCGAGCAATGATCAGCCGGCGGCGCCGGCGCGCCATCACCGCCGGACTGCTTCTCGGCATGGCCCTCGCCGCCCTCGAAGCGACGGTCGTCGGCACGGCCATGCCGACCGTTATCGCGACGCTCGGCGGGCTTGGGCACTACAGCTGGGTCTTTGCCGCCTACCTGCTGACGTCCACCGCGTCCGTTCCCCTGTGGGGCCGCCTCTCGGACCTCTATGGCCGCCGGCGCTTGTACCTCGCCGGCATCTTCGTCTTCATCGCCGGTTCGGCCCTGTCGGGCGCAGCGACCACGATGACCCAGCTCATCGTGTTTCGCGCCATCCAGGGGCTTGGCGCCGGCGCGCTGATCCCGCTCAGCATGACGATCATCGGCGAGCTATATACGCTCAGGGAGCGCGCGCGCGTGCAGGCGCTGTTCAGCAGCGTGTGGGGCCTTGCGTCCATCGCGGGGCCGCTCGTGGGCGGCTATGTCACCGACGCGCTGTCATGGCGCTGGGTGTTCTATCTGAACCTGCCGTTCGGCGTGCTGGGCGCCGTCGTGATCGCGCTCGCCTATCCCGCCATGGCGCATCCTGCGTCCGCGCGGATGGACTGGATGGGCGCCGTGTTGCTCTTCAGCGGCGTCACGGCGCTGCTGATTGCACTTGGCGGTGCGACCACGGCGGTCGTGCCCTGGCTTGCCGCGGCGGCGGTCCTGCTCGCGGCCTTCGTCCTCGTCGCTCGGCGCACGGCGGATCCGATTCTGCCGCTCGATCTGTTCCGCCTCCGTATCGTCTCCCGCTCGCTCGCCGTCGTGTTCATGACCGGGATGGCGATGTTCGGCGCCATCGCGTTCGTGCCGCTGTTCGTGCAGGGCGTAATGGGTGGTACGGCGACGCAGGCCGGTCAGGTGCTGACCCCGCTGTTCCTCGGCTGGGTCGGCATGTCGGTCGTGGGCGCGCGGCTCACTGCGCGCATCGACTACCGGATCGTCGCCGTCGCAGGCAACGCGCTGCTGCTGGCCGGCTTCGTCGGCCTCGCCCTGATCGGCGCCGATGCGAGTATGACCGCGCTCTACGCGTCGGTGTTTCTGCTCGGCTGCGGGATGGGGCTGTCGATGTTGTCGCTGCTCCTGGCCGTGCAGCACGGCGTCGAGCGCTCGCAGCTCGGACTGGCGACATCCCTCAACCAGTTCGCACGCAGCATAGGCGCCGCGGTCGGCGTGGCGGCGATGGGCGCCATCCTTGCGCGCGGGCTCGTCGGGGTGAACATCCCGACCGGCGTGCATGGCCTGCCGTCGGCGGCGCTTCAGCTCGACGCCGCGACGCGCGCCCAATTCGCACAGGCGCTGAGCCGCGTCTTTGCGGCGGGCGGCGTCATGTCGGCCATCGGGCTGGCTGCCTCCTTCGCGCTGCCGTCAGTGGACTTCGCGCGTGAAGTCGTTCCCGCGGAGGCCGGCGCCGCCGTGCCTCCGAACATCGTGTGAGACCAGGGCGACACCCGAATCGGGTAATCGGGTAATTGGATAATCGGGTAATTGATGGGGGCAATTGCCCCATCAATGACTCGATTACCCGATTATCCAATTACCCGATTCCGCTGTCGCCGCTGTCCCGCCGGAACACCGTGCGCTTGTCGGAGTATGCGAGCCTCGCCTTGATGTACTCCGGGTGCGCAAACCCGAGCTCGCTGGCAATCTGCCAGATTTGAGCCTCCTCGTCACCCGAGATCGCATCGTCGGCCGCCGATACCGCGAACAGACAATCGAGCAACTCCTGGCGCTGGGCGTCTGAGGCGATCGCGCGGAACTCGCGGGTGACGAGGAAGTTCTCGGTGCCACCGAAGAGCCGATGCTGGCTCTTGGCGATCTGCACGACGAGAATCGCCTGCGCCTCCGGCAGGTGTCCCGTGCGCTGCAGCATCTCGACCATCTTTTCCGTCTCCACGTCGCTGATGTGGAGATCGGCGCCGGCGACGCGGCTCAACACGTAGGCGAACGCCGCCAGGTATCGTGCCGATCAGCATCAAGATGATCCAGTTCGTCGACGATGCGGCGCACGGTATCGGTGTCGCCGGGCCGGACCGTGGCGTTGGAGCGGACGGACTGGAACCAGTCGAAAATCGACATCATGAATATTCCGGGCGATGTTAACAGGATTAAACAGGTTCGGGTTCGGTGCATCCAACCGCGTTTTTGCAAGCGTGTGGTTCGATCTGGAACGCGTTCCCTTGGCGTATGTCCACTTACAAAGCTGCCCAAGCCCAGCCGTGAGCAGTGTTTAGGGCAAGTCGGCAACCCGGCACCCTCCTTGTGTTACCTCCCGGTAACCGAATAAAGGAGGGAAACATGGGTCGCATTGCAACACGATTCGTCGTCCTCGTCGCGTTCGTGATCACCGCGTCAATGATGGGCGCCCCCGTCGAGGCTCGCGTCGAAACCCCAACCGGCGATCAGTAGTGCGACCGTGTCGGCCGATCAGACGACGCTGTTCGTCGATGGCGAGGAGCTCGGCCCGAATCCCGATGTCACGGTCGGCGATCTGAAATTGAGCGGCGTCGTGGTCGACGCGGCGGCCCGGCGTTTGTCTGCGCAATTGCCGTCGCTGGCACCGGGAACATATCTGTTGCAGGTCACCGTCGGCCAATACACGGCGCAGTTCGCGGTGGCTCTCGGGATCAGCGGACCGGCGGGCGTCGTGGGACCCGCGGGAGCGGATGGTCCGGCAGGCGAGTCGGGCGAGCAGGGGCCTGAAGGTGCTGCCGGCCCGGCGGGACTTGCTGGAGACGCCGGATCGACGGCGCGACGGGACCAGCAGGTGATGCAGGACCCGCGGGAGCGACGGGACAGACTGGCGCAGCGGGACCGGCGGGTGCAATGGGACCGGCGGGCGCGATGGGACCGGCGGGCGCAACGGGCGCCGAGGGTGCGACAGGCCAGGCTGGCGCGGCAGGACCGACGGGCGAGATGGGACCCGCAGGCGCAATGGGACCGGCAGGCGCAGCGGGGTCGGCAGGCGCGGCGGGGCCGGCTGGATCCGCGGGAGCAGAAGGCCCGGCGGGACCGGCAGGGCCTCAGGGAGCGGTCGGATCTCCGGGATCTGTTGGACCCGCTGGCGAGACTGGCCCGATCGGGCCGGCAGGACCGATGCCGAGCTATTACGCCGGATGGGTACTTGGCAACTCGACGATTCGATTTGGCCTCGGCTTTACCGTCACGCGTATCCGGGTCGCGGGCAGCTATCAAATCGCCCTGCCGGCTCCCGGGATGTTTCACGCCACGATGGTGACGCCGTCCTCGCCGAACGTATTCGCACGGGTATCGCTGGCCAGGCGCGACGCGGTGAGCGGCCAGTTCCTGATCGACGTCGAGATTCGCAGCGTCACGACCGGGCTGCTCGTCGACGGGGATTTCAACTTCATCGCCCTCTTGCGATCCTAGCGATCGCAGCGGGTCCTGGCGGCTCGGGGCGATCCGTCGCCTCGAGCCGCTACCTGCCTTCCGCGTGCACGTAGGCCTCTTCGCCATGCATGCAGAGGTCGAGGCCGACACTCTCGTCGGAGCGTTCCGCGCGAAGTGGGAAGACGAGCCCGACCAGCTTGAGGAGTACGAAACTGCCCACGCCGCTGTAGACAATCGCGGCGACGACAGCGACGGCCTGGATGCCGAGCTGTTCGGGCTTGCCGAAGAGCAGGCCATTCGCGTTGGTGATTCCGTTCAGGCTTTCCTGTGCGAAGACGCCGGTGAGCAGCGCGCCGACGGTTCCGCCGACGCCGTGCGCCGCCACCACATCGAGCGAGTCATCCAGCTGCGTCTTGGCCCGCCACAGCAACCCGAAGTAACTTGGCACTGCCGCGATAGCCCCCAGGGCAAGCGCGCTCATGGGGCCGATGAAACCGGCCGCCGGCGTGACCGCGACAAGGCCCACCACGATGGCCGTCGCCCCGCCCACGGCCGTCGGCTTGCCCTGACGCAACGCATCGAGCAGCGCCCATACGACCAGCGTCGCGGCCGGCGCCAGCATGGTCGTCGTGAACGCCAGCGCCGCAGAGGGACTGGCGCCGAGCGCGCTGCCGGCATTGAAGCCGAACCACCCAAACCACAGCAGCCCGCTGCCGAGCAGCACGAACGGTACGTTGTGCGGCAGGATCGACGACTGCTTGTAGTCGCTGCGCTTGCCGACGCACACCGCCGTGACGAGCGCCGCGACCCCCGCATTGACGTGGACGACGGTCCCGCCGGCAAAGTCGAGGGCGCCCATCTGCGCGAGCCATCCCCCGCCCCAGACCCAATGCGCGATCGGGGAGTAAATGACGACCATCCACAACGAGATGAAGGCGACGTACGCGGAAAATCGCATGCGCTCCACGATCGCCCCCGAGATGAGCGCGGCGGTGATGATGGCGAACGTGCCCTGATAGCACATGAACAGCAGGTGCGGGATCGTGCCCTGCGCCTCGAGGCCGACGCCGCGCAGGAACAGGCGCGACGTGTCGCCGACCATGCTGTTGCCGGGGGCGAAGGCGAGCGAATATCCGATCACCGCCCACAGCACGCCGACAAAGCCCAACGAGATGAAACTCATCATCATCGTGTTGAGGGCGTTCTTGGATCGCACCAGCCCGCCGTAGAAGAACGCCAGCGCCGGCGTCATCAACAGCACGAGCGCCGTCGAGATCAGCATCCACGCAGTGTCAGCTTGATTCATGGCCACCTCGAAAAAGCATGCCGGTTTTTGCAGCGCAGTTTATGCGTACTCGTGCTGGTCTCAAACAGATAAGTCAGGTTTTTTTCGAGGGGAGGTGAGCAACCGCGCCGCGCCGGGCCAAGACAGACAATATTGTCTGGGCCGTGGCGATCAGGACATAAACGTCGCTTCGAACCGGCGCGCCTTAGCTGTTGTCTCCGTCGAGGAGATTGCCGATGCCGCCGAGAATGGATCCTTCCTCGCGCCCGCCGCGGCCGGCGCGCGGCACCGCCGAGATGATCCGATTCGCCAGCCGGCTCAGGGGGAGCGATTGCAGCCAGATGCGTCCGGGGCCCCGCAGCGTCGCGAAGAACAATCCTTCGCCGCCAAATAGGGCCGACTTGATCTTGCCGACGTATTGAATCTCGTAGTTCACCGAGGGCTGCATCGCCACGATGCAGCCCGTATCGACGCGAATGATTTCGCCGGCCGCCAGCGTTCGCTCGTGCAGCGTGCCTCCGGCGTGGACGAACGCCCATCCATCGCCCTGAAGGCGCTGCATGATGAAACCCTCGCCCCCGAACAGCCCGACGCCCAGCTTGCGCTGAAACGCGATGCCGACGCTGACGCCTTTGGCGGCGGCGAGAAAGGAGTCCTTCTGCGCGACCAGCTCGCCTCCGAGCTCGGCCAGATGGATGGCGATGATCTTTCCCGGATACGGGGCGCCGAACGCGACTTTCTTTTTCTGGCTGCT
This sequence comes from uncultured Acidobacteriota bacterium, assembly GCA_963749565.1. Lineage (GTDB taxonomy): Bacteria > Acidobacteriota > Vicinamibacteria > Vicinamibacterales > CAVVIG01 > DATLLJ01. The sequence goes on from CAVVNL010000008.1 coordinate 299,905, forward strand.
CTTGTTGTAGAAGACCGTCATGAACAGCGATTCTCCGGTGAGGAGTCGCTTTCCGGCGCCCATCAGCGCGCCGAGCACCCCGGTCTGCTGCGCCGACCCGTCGCCGAAGATGGTTTCCATCTCGATGCCGTCTTCCATGTACATCATCCCGCCGGCCTCGGCCACGGTCGCTTCGTTGGGATCGAGCTCCACTTCGACGAACTGCATGTCGTCGCCGAAAATCTTGTAGTCGATCTCATGCATCGATGCCATCTGGGTTCCTTTCGGGTTGGGTCGATCGACTACATGATAAGACGGACAACGGTTCAAGAGGTTCACGGGCTCGGGAGGGTCGAACGTGCGTGCTCAGGGCCGCGAGAAATCCACTTCGATCAGAAGCGGCGCCACGGTCACGCGTTTCGTGTACTTTCGTTCCGCGCCGGACGCGCTCCTGACGAGGATGTCGCGCGTGCCGAGGGCCAGGGGGTGATCGGTCAGCGGCGTGTCGCCGGCCCGAGCGCCATCAATCAGCACGGTGGCAGGCATGGTCGAGGTCACGGTGAGCGTTGACGGAGACGGCACCAGTGAAAGCGACGTCGTCTTGCCCGGTTCGATTTGGACCGCACGCGTTTCGCTGTAGCCCAGGGCGCGGTTCTCGAACCGGAGCTGGTGGGCCCCGGGCGGGAGCAGCACCTGGTTCTGCTCGTCCATGACGAACGCACGCGTCCCTTCTGTGATCTGCAGCTCGAACGGCGCAAACAGCTTCAGCCATCCGGCATAAATCGATTCGCTGACGAGCGCCGCATCGTCGGCTGTGACCGCCACCGTGCGACGGACCGAACCTTGATCGCTCTGCAGCACGACAGCGTGCGAGCCCAGGGTGAGATCGTCGAGCGTCAGCGGCGTGACGCCGCGTTCGCGGCCATCGACGAGTACGCGAGCGCCCTCTGGTTCGGACTTCACGGTCAGGCGCCCGGTGGGCACCACGGTCCAGTCGACACGCGCGGCGGTCTCTTGGCCGCCCGCGACATCTATCTCGAGCTTCCGAGTCGCATCGCCCCTTCGGAATTCGACAACGTGTGAACCGGTTGAGAGCTCGGTGGTCAGCGGCGACGGTCCGAGGGCGACGCCATCGACGAAGACGTCCGACCCGGGCGGCACCGACTCCAGCACCACCGTTCCAGTCTTCGCCACCGTGAGCAGCCTGGTCACGTACGGGCGCGCCATCCATCCCGCGCCGGCCAGAATCGCGAGGACGGCGGCTGCCGCGAAGACCCGCGGCGCCAATCGAAGGATCGGCGCAGCCAGCGAGCGAACCGCATCCGCCGGAATGCGGAGATCCATCCCCGGCCTGGCAGCCTCGACCGGATCGGCCCGGAAATCGTCGACACCGTCGACGGTCTTAACGACCGGGGGCATGGCCTCATAACGGGCGGGACTCTCAACCGCCGCCGATGCCGTCTCGAACGCGGTGATCCCATTGAGCGATCCCACGATCGACTCCGGGGCGTCGCCAGACGGCAGCACGGACCACGTGTCGCGTTGCGCGTGCGCCCAGGCGACGAGGGCCTCGGCCCCCGCCCGCAGTTGAGCCCGCCGGGCCTCGTCTTCCTGCAACAAGTCTCGCCTTCTCCGGAAGTTTACAAATTGGCAGCCGTCGCGCGGCCGGTTCGAATACTGTTATCGGCCTCGCGCCGATAACATGTGAGCCCGTGCCGTCCCAGACGAATACCGTCCAGCTGGCCGATTCCGCTCAGCAACAACTTGCCGTCCTGCGCGAAGCGCTCGAAAGCCGGCTGGCCACGCTTGAAGACGTGCTGGCCGATCCGTCCCGCGGCGAGTCGCTCGCCGGCCTGATTCTGGATCTCTCCCGCATCGCCACCGAAGAGGCGCAGGCCGCGGCGGCCCAGGCGTGCCTGGCGATCAGAGCGGAGGCGGACAAGGAGATCTCCGAGCTCCGCACGTCCGCGAAGACTGCCGTGGAAGCGGCCCAGACGGCACTGCGGACGACCAACGCCTCGCTCGAACAGGAGCGTGCGGTCGGCGCTGACCTCCGCCGGGTGGCGGATCAGGCCCATCAGGAAATCCAGAAGCAGACCGAGCTGCTCGCAGCGCGCGAGAAGCTCGAGACAACTCTCAAGAGCGGCCGCGAGCAGCTGGAATCGGAGGTGGCGCGACATGAAGACGATCGCGGGAGACCTCCAGCGCACGACCGCGGACGCGCAGAAGCAGCTCGAAACCGAACGTGCCTCGGCGCGCAAGGTTCCGACAAGGTCGCCGCGGAACTGACGCACGTGCGCGAGACACTCTCCGGGCGCGAGCGCGCCCAGGCCGAGCTGCAATCGGCGTTTGACGCCGAGCGCGCGGCGGTTGCCGACGCGCGCGGCGCCATCGAGCTCGCCGAGACGCGCGTCGCCATGCTCGAGGACGAACAGGAGGTTGCGCGGGCCGCGCGCGAGGCGATCGTCGCTGATGCTCTCCGCGAGGCGGCAACGCGCAACCGCGCGTACGCCGAGCTCCAGGAACGACTCGAGGCAGAGCACACGGCAGCCGCCGAATTGCACGCGCAGCTCCAGGCGGAGCGCGCATCCGCCGCCGAACTGCACTTACAGATCGATGCGGAACGCGCGGCCGCAACCGAACTGCACTCACGGCTCGAGGTGGAGCGTGAATCCGGGACCGCACTGCAGTTACAGCTTGAAACCGAGCGCGCGGCCGCCGCGGAGCTGCGACTGGCGGCCGGACGCGCCACGGAGCGCGTCACCGAGCTCGGGGCCACGCTCGGGCGCGAAACATCCGAGGGGAAGGCGGCGCACGAAGAGCTGTCTTCGGAGCTCACGCGCCAGCGCGACCTGGCAGCCCTGCTCCAGACGGAACTGGCCGACGGCCACCTCGCGCTCGCCGCGGTGCGGACGGAGCTGGAGATCGAGCGCACGTCGAGCGCCGGCCTGCGGCAAGCCGTCGAGGCAGCCGAGCAACAGCTGGCGACCGCGCGAAGCAACGAAACGCAGGCGCTGGCGAACCACGAGCGGGTGATGGCCGAGCTCGATCAATTACGCGCGGACGCAGCATCGGCGGCCGCGCAAGGCGCAGGGGGACCTGGGGGATCCGGGGACGCATGGGATGCTGTCCAACGGGAACTGGGCGCGGAACGCGACAATCTCCGGGTTGAGCGCGCGTCGAACGCCGACCTGCGGCAGGCGCTCGAGTTCGCCGATCATCAGCTCGCAGGCGCCCGGAGCAGCGAAACGCAGACACTGGCAGACCACGTGCAACTCGCGGCCGAACTCGACAAGCTGCACGCGGAGCTCGACGCCGACCGGGCACGTCTCGACGCGCTCACGGCCGAGCGGGACGCGGTCGCCGAGGAGCTCGCGGCCACGCGCAAGTGGATCGACGACCTGCACGAAGCGGAAGCCGAGTTCGCATCCTCACCGGCTGCCGCTCCTGACTCGACACTCGCGCTCCATCGTCCATGCACAAGGCGACGGCACCCAAAGACGAAGTGGACGACGGCGAGGCATGGCAGGCCGTGCGCCTCGCCACCCGGTATGTGTTCGGCGAAGAAGTCGTCGTGCAGATCAACGGCGACCCGGGCAAGCTGTTCGACCTGTCAGATCACCGGGTGTCAGCTGCTGTCCCCCACTGCGTTGAAGCCGAACCATACCGTGAAGGTCACGTTGCCGGACGGGAAAAAACCAGTCATCTGCACCGGCACCGTTGTCTGGACGCGGCTCGAGCCGTCCGGGGGCGGTCAGGCCATCCGTTATCGCGCCGGCGTGCGCTTCACGAAGGCGGACGAAGCGGCGATCGAAACGTTCGCCAGCCGTCACGGCGCCACGGCCTAGAGCTGTACGTACGTGGTGTCCGGCTTTAGCCGGACTTGCTGGCCCGCCTGAAGGCGGACCCCACGTACATAACTGGCCCTGCGTTTGCTAAGGCAGAGGTCGTGAGGCTCGCGGTCGTCTCGCTTCTGGTGTCGATATCCGCAGGGTTCTGGCTCTTCGTTCCTCCGGACGTATTCCCGCTCGGGCGTCCTCTTCAGATCCCGTCGATCCAAGGGCGAACGAGGCACGGCTCGCCACGCTGGCGCGGGCAAGTGTGTTCACGACTCCAAATCGTCCGGGCGTCACGACGGCGCTCCCGGATGCCCATCGAGTGCCGGTATATCTACACGTCGGTCAGCGGCACCACTCCGAAGTTCGACTGCGCTCTCCCCGACGGCGAACGGATTCGGGTGAAGTACGGCCAGACACCCGAGATTCATGGGGAAGTTGCGGCAACGCATCTGCTGACAGCGCTCGGGTTCGGCGCCGACGACGTCACGATGGTCCGACGCGTCCGGTGCCATGGCTGTCCGCGCTGGCCGTTTCGCAGCCGGCAGATCGCCGGAGCGGCTGCATCTCGACAGCTTCCTTCGGGACCGCATCGATTACGACGAGTATCACGATTTCGAATGGGTGTCTGTGGAGCGGCGCGACCGGAAGAAGGACCTGGAGTTCGACAACGAGGAAGGGTGGGCATTCCACGAGCTGTCGGTCGTCGACCCCTCAAAGGGCGGCGCGAACGGCGCCGAGGTGGACGCGCTCAGACTGATGGCGATGTTCCTCCATCACTGGGACAACAAGGCGCCGAACCAGCGGCTGGTCTGCACCTCCCCGCAATCCCCACCGGATGCGAGAGTCGGCAGACTTTCCCAGATGCGACCGCCCGCTCGCGATGCTTCAGGACGTCGGCTCGACGTTCGGTCCGCGGAAGGTCGATCTCGAGGCATGGAGTGGAACGTCCATCTGGGCCGACCCCTCGACCTGCACGGTCAGCATGAAGACGTTTCCCTATGGCGGGGGCACATTTCCGGATGCCCGCATCTCGGAAGCTGGCCGCCTCGAGTTGGCCGATCGGTTACGACAATTGAGCCCGTCGCGGATTCGCTCCATCTTCGAATACGCACGCTTCAGCGATGTAGACGAGTGGGTGGCCGCGTTCGAGCGCCGTGTGGCCGAAATCGACCGTGCCGCATGTAAGACGTGAAGCAAGGCCAAGGCTCAGCAGTAGGCCGGGTCCTTTGGACCCGGCTTTGACGGCGGGTCCGTAGGACCCGCCTACTGCTCCCTTGACGCCGCTCCAGGCTGCCCGAGTCCACGATGACGCCCAGCCGGCTGATCGCCTGGAAGTACATCGTGTCGCCGGAGATCTCCACCAGCATGAAGGTGAGGTCGGCGTCGAAACCTGCTGCGGTCCGGTTCGTCGGCTTCAGATCCCCGACGCGAACCGCGCCCGCTGCGCCGGACGTGAAGTAGTGGACACCCTGTTGCGGCAGGAATCGCTCGTAGAGATGTTCATGGCCGCTGAGCGCCACGTCCACACCCCCTTCGACGAAAATCGATTCGAGGGTGCGCCTCCGCAGGATCGACGACAACCCGTACCGGCCGGACGTATACACGGGATGGTGGAAAAAAGTGATCTTCCACTCGGCGTTTGACTTCTCCAGTTGCTCGCGGAGCCATTGGAGCTGCATCGAGTCGAGATCCACCGTATCGATCGCAAAAAACTGGACGCTGTTCCCACCGAGCGGCTTCAGGACCCCTTCGGTCCTGGTGAAGGTGAAATATCGGTTCCCGCCAGTATTGAAACCGGGGTACAGCCACTGCTCGCGGCCATCATGGTTGCCGCGCGCCGCGTAAAACGTCACCCCGTCGTCCAGAAGAGCCTTGTACGGTCGCTCGAACTTGGCGGCGTAGTCTTCGGGAGTCCAGCTGTCGTAAATGTTGTCGCCGAGCATCAGGACGAAGTCGAAGGAAAACCGCTCGCGCTGGATGACCATCTGCTGCGCGAGTTGATACTGCTCGGTGGTGCCGCGCCCGGAGTCCCCGATCACCGCAAAGCGCAGGGAGCCAGGCTTCTCCGGCAGCGGGATCGGTGCGGCGGCCTGCGCGCCGGCACCCACGGCGGAGGGCGCTTCCGCGGCACGTTCGCACGCCGCCGAGACCAGCCCTCCGCCAACCAGCCACGCGAACACGAGAAGAGTTCGCGCGAACCCGGTCACTCAGCGTTCTTTCGATGACAGATCGCGCTGTGCTTTTTCAGCGTCTTCTCGGCGTTTGTTCTCGTCTTCCGCCGTCTCGCCGACGTGGGTCCGCTCGCCGCCTTCCTCTATCCCGATGACGTCGCCCGGCTGCGCGCGGCCGTCGAAATGGGGACTCGGGTCGGCGTGCGCCACCACTGGTTCGCGCGCGGGCCGGACGATTGGATTCGGACCGGACCGCTGCCGACGTTCCCGCCCCGGTCGTGACCGCCGCGGCGCGGGCCTGTTGCGGTCCCGACGCTCCGCTGCGCCACCACCCCGGATAGCTGAATTCCGGACGGTTCCACGCCGCGGAATATGGCTCGGCTTCGGAGTACGTATAGGCGAGTGAGAGCACACGCCTGCAGCGTCTGGTCGTTGAACTTCTTCAGATCGGCAGGCGTGAGCTTGTCGAACTCGTCCTTGTTGAAGCCCGGAAAGCGTTCGACGCGGTCGCGCGTCAGGTCAGCTTTGAGCGCTTCGACGTCCGCATCGAAACGCACGTGCCCGACCGGCATCAGAAAATGTTTCGACTTGAACCAGCCACCAGCATCGATGACGACGTAATACGGGCGACCGGATTCGGAATCTACGATGAAGCCATCTACTTCTCCAAGATGCTCACCGGACGGGCTTTCGACGTCCATGTCGTCGAAATCCACAGTGTCATCGTCGAGGTCATCGGCGTCTACGTACTTGAGCCACGGGAGAGTGTGATCCACTAGAGCCTCCTTCTGCGCGAATGCGCGCGCAGAAGAAGTAGCAAGAGCGTTGCCGCCTTACACATGAGCCTGGTGAGATTTGGATCAAAGGTGTAGCGCAGGTCTTTAGACCTGCACCCCGCCCGGGCCAGGCAGGACTGAAGTCCTGCACCACATGCACAGCGAAACGCTAATGTGTCAACGCGTAGACGATGATATTGACGCCGATCGCATAGCCGCGCGGCGAGAACAAGTTGAAGAAGTCCTCGTTGTCTCCCTCGCGTTCCCAGGCGTCTGAGACGTCGGTGTTGTGGGTCATCAGCACTATCAGCCGGCCCCGCGAGTCCTCGACGCCGCGATAGTGAACCTGATCACTGTCGGGACCGCGTTCGGATGTCTGGCCGCCGCTTTGCCTCCAGAAATTGATATTCGACACCTGCAGGAAATCCTTCACGTCGTACACCGAGTGCATGATCTGGTGCGAAATCGGGATGTCGACGATCGGATACTGACCCGGCGGAAGGACTCGCGAGAACTCGCGGGCCCACCACGTCCAGGCAGGGGTGCCCCAGAAATCGTCCACCCAGAGGAATCCGCCCTTCAGCAGGTAGTTCCGCAGGTTGACGACTTCGGTTTCGGAGAATCCGATCGTACCGACGTCTTCCATGACGAGCACCGGACACCGGTGCAGGAGTGCGTCGTCGAGCCGGACCACGACGTGAACGGGCTGGCGGTTGGGATCCCACTTGACGGGCACCTTCGTGAGCTCCGCGAGGCGGATCGAAAAGTTGTTGTCGGCGCCGGGATAATCGGTGGCCCACCCGGAGCCGCTCGGCTCGCGCCGCACGCTGCGGTAGATGCCCCGGCAATAGATGAAGGACCCGTCGAAATCCGCCTCAGTCGCAAAGCGCGGCCTGGAACTGGACCCGCGCCCGCCGCCGACAAAGATCCGTTGCGCGTACGCCAGGGACCCGAAGAGCAGCAGGGCACATCCGGCGACCACGATCAGGCGGGCGCGCATATCAGTGCCCTCATCTTACGCGCCTCGAAGCGTCCCGTCACGCTGCTCTCGGAGCCAGGACACGCGAACAGGAAACAGGGAGTAAACTGGGAGCGACTCGGAGCCGTCAAGGAGCTGCCCGTGAAGAGCCGTTGCCTGCCGATCGTATTGGCGATCCTCGCGGTCGCCGCTGTTTCCGCCGCCCAGACAGAGCCGAAGGCTGCCGGGGTCGTGAACGGCGAGGCCATTTCCGAGGATCAGGTTCTGAAGGCCGCCGCCGCGGATCTCCAGAAGCTCGGCTCAGGCACGCCCGATGGATCCAGCGGTTCGATGTCCCAGGAGAGGCTCCAGATCCTCCACCGGGCGCTCGACGCCGTCGCCGAAGAGCGGATGATCGCGCTCGAAGCGGCCCGGCAGCAGGTCACCCCCCAGCAGGTCATCAACGCCGAGATCGACTCCAACGTCGTCGTCCCTTCGGACGACGACGTTGCGGCGGTTTATGAAAAGAACAAGGCCCGCATTCCGGTGCCACGCGACCAGGCGCTTCCCATATTGCGCCAGCAGATCACGGATCAAAGCCGAGCCCGTCTCCGCGACGCGCTGCTGCGGCGGTTGAAGCGGGAGTACGGCTTCCGGTCGTACCTGGAGCCGCTGCGCTCCGACGTGGCGAGCATGGGGCATCCCTCGCGCGGGCCGGCGGCGGCGCCGGTCACGATCGTCGAGTTCTCCGATTTCGAGTGCCCCTTCTGCTACGGCTTGTACCCGACCCTCAAGCTGATCGAGAAGAATTACCCGGAACAGGTCCGCATCGTCTACAGGCAGTTCCCGCTCAATGCCATCCATCCTCGCGCGCAGAAGGCGGCCGAGGCTTCGCTGTGCGCCCACGATCAGGGCCGGTTCTGGGAGATGCACGATTCGATGTTCGACGGTCAGAAGCAACTCGAAGTCGACGCGCTCAAGCAGCGGGCCAAGGAGTTCCAACTCGATCTCGCCGCTTTCGATGCCTGCCTCGACTCCGGCAGCAAGGCCGACGCGATCAAGAAGGACATGGCTGACGCCGCTCGAGCGGGGGTCACCGGCACGCCGACGTTTTTCGTGAACGGTCGCATGATGCTCGGCAACCAGCCCTACGCCGAAATCCGGGCGCTGATCGAGGACGAGCTGCAACGGGCGGCCAAGAAGTAGGGCGGGTCCTCTCGGACCCGCCCGCCCCAGCCATTCGTGGGGTCCGCCTGCCGGCGGACCAATCCGGCTGAAGCCGGATCCCACAGGTGATGAAACAGGCCTAGCGAGTGCTGGGGTAGACGAACTCGCGACCGGTGGAATCGTTCTCCGGCCACCACACTGTGATGGGCGGCGCGGCATCTGCCGCGGATTCCCCGAGCGAGACCATCTGTTCGCCCGGCAGCGTGTGCGGGCGCGCGACCCCCTTCGTGAACCCCATGAAATAGGGCCTCTGCCGATCCCGGCTCATGACGCGGACCACGTCCGCCCCACTATCGGGGTTGGCGATTTCGAAGATGTACGTGCCGGGACCGAGCGAAATGCCCGGCAGCCCGACCGTGTGGCTGAACGTCAGGTACGTCGTCTTGTGCCCGCTCGACGTGGCTCCTGTCCCCGGCGCCAGCGTGAGCGCGACGAGCGCGAAGCCGCACACCATCCAAAGCAACTTGCGATTCACCATCACTTTACCTCCGGCTCGGAATGGCGTCAGTGCCATTCCCTGCTTGTGATAACGCCGGGGCCGCTGTTTGCGAACAGGATGGGGTGTGGAGAGCGCCGCGATATTGTTTATACTCGCCGCTGCGTGCTCGTCATCCTCAGCCATCCCGACCATACCGCCGCGCTCCATCAGCGCTTCGAGGGCGATCCTGCTGTCGTGGTCTTCTCCGACTTCGACTCGCTTCCGGCGATCGACACGATTCTGGCCGGGCGTCCGACAATCGTGGCGCTCAACACGACCTTCGCCACGACCGCCCGCGGTGCGGGGCTGGTGGCGCGCATCAAGGGGGAGGCCGATCTGGCCGACACCGACGTCCGGGTGCTGATCGAGGATGAGCACCACGTGCCGCTTGCGCTTTCTCATCCCGCGCCCACATCGGAGGCCATCCTGATCGAAACGTCGCGGCCGCTCGGGCGCGCCGGCACGCGCGCAGCGCTCCGCTACCTGATGGACCGCCGGGCCATTCTCGTCAACGGCGCCCGCGGCGACCTGATCGATCTTTCCGTGACCGGCGCCCAGGTGCTGACGCCGACGCTCCTGCGTCCCAACGAGCCGGTGCGTGTCGTCCTGCCCGCCGATACCGGCGAGGTGCGCTGTCCCGGAACAGTCGTGTGGTCGGTGGCCGTGCCGATCGGAGGAGCGATTCACTACCGGGCCGGCGTCCAGTTCAAGAAGCCCGACCCGAAAGCGATCGAAGCCTACAGCGCGCAGTTCGGCGGCCGCCCGGATCTGACGTTCGGCGCCGAGTAAGAACGGTCCATCGACGATCACGATCACCGCAGAGCGGTGATTCGTGGTTACGGCGTGATCCAGTAGTTGATCTTGATCGCGAAGACGTTCGTGCCAGGCGCGCTGAACGCGCTGCCGAGGTCGCGTACGGGCGAAAACATTCCGGGCCGTGACGCGTCGGAGGTCGATAGATTCCACACCAAGAACAGCGTGCTTCCCCGCACGTACTCCCACCTCAACACGACCGTGCCGCGGAGCGATTTGCGATTGAAGTCGGGATCCTCATCGAGGCTGACCGGCTCGAATTCGAACGAGCTCGGACGCGCGAGCTTCGCGATGTTCGTGTAATCGCCGACGGCGACGAACGGCTGCAGGAACGCCTCGAGCGTCATGTCGCGACTGAAGGCGTAGGTGGCGCGTCCGGTGATGTTCACGACGCTCCGGCGCAGGCGCCCGTAGACATGATCCTCGGTGCCATCCGCGTCCGCGTCGGTATTCTTGATCCACTGAGGGACATCCAGCCCCGAGGTGTAATTGGCGCTGACCGAGGCCTGCAGCCGCGTCGATGGCTGCAGCCGAAGATTCGGCCCCATGAAAACGTTCCAGCTGCCCGCCTCATCGCGTGACGCTGCAAGATTCATGAACAGGCCCCACCGCTTCCGGGAGTCGGTTCCAAAGCCAAAATTCATATTGGAACTGGCGGGCTTGACAATCGGCGGGCCGCCGCGGCTGTCGAGGTCGTCCAGCCGGCGGAAATTGTGAAACGTGTTGAAATACACGTTCCAGAAATTGCGGAAACCAAGGTTGGTGCCGGCACCGATGAACTTCCCGAATACCAGGCCTTCGTCGTTCCACTGCCGCGTCGCCGTCACAAACATGTTGAGATATCTGAACGCTTTCCACGGATCAGGCTGATTGAGGTTCAGTCCGCCGTTGATCTCGTTCTTGTTCACGCGGCTGTTGAGAAAGCCGAGGTCGGTGTTCCGGAAGGTCGAGCCGATGTGATCGTAATGGCCGTCGACCCCCAGGTGCTTACCTGAGTAGGAGAAGTTGGTCACGCCGCCAAAGCCGTCGCGCACGACGCCTGAGATCGGCGCGCGCGTCCCGACCCAGTGGCCGTTCCACCTGTATCGATTGCTGCTCCAGCGGAGGTTGAAGTCGCCGCCGCCGGTGAACGCGTCGGCGCCGCCCTCGCGCACCACGGCCGTGGCGATCGCGCCCACGTTCGATGAGTCGCGCAGGATGTCGCGCTGCACGCGACCGACGCTGTACGTCGTCATCGGCTCGATCAGCCGCTCGACCCGGCTCACAACCTCGCTGCCGTCGGCCGCGGTGGTCGTGACGTCGATGGCTGCGTATTCGCGTGCGGTCAGCGCCGCGAGGCCGCCGTAGGTCCAGCTCGATGCCTTCCCCGTCAGCTTGGCGGCCCCCAGAATAGTCGTGTTATCCGGTTTGCTGATCAGCGTCTCATCGTCTTTCAGTCCGAACCACCCGGGGGTTTGCCCGATACGCCGCGAATAGAAATCCTGGACCTGGCTGTAGGGCAGGACGAAGATGCGACTGTCCTCCAGGAAAAACGGCCGCTTTTCGGGAAAGAAGCTCTCGAAAATCGACAGATTCAGCACGGCGGGATCCGCCTCCACCTGTCCGAAGTCCGGATTCACCGTCGCAGAGATCGTGGCGGCAGTTCCGAGCCCCATGCGAAGATCGACGCCCGCGTCGACGCCTCCCTGGGCAGTCTCGTCGTTCTTGTTCTCCAGGCGGCCGAGCGTGAACGGCAGGAGCTCCAGGCGGCGCGGCGGCGCCAGGCGATCGTCGAAAATCAGGTGCCCGAATCGAGAGACCTGGCCCTGTTGCCCGCGCGGCCTCGGCACCCATCTGTCGACCTCGCCGCGATGCTGGATATCCCGCCGCACCTGAAGGCCCCAGACGGCGCGATCCCCGAGTGGCACACTGAAGCGCATCTGTGAGAAGGGGATCCGGAACTCGGCATGCCACCCCTCTGCCGTCACCTGTGTGGCGACTTCCCATACCGCGTCGTAGTCGCTGTTGGAGGAGGTATCGTCGAAGAACGTGATGTCGCTTTGCACCCCCGAGGCATTCGCCCTGAAGACGTAGGCGGTGAGGTGATCGTGCCGGGGATCGAAACCGAGCTCGATGACATCGCTCGGCGGAAAATTGTCGCGCCGGCCGAGCCCCGCACGGATCTCGGACGCGACGCGGGCGTAGCAATCGACTGCCACGTAAAGATAGCGATCGTCGTATGCGATCCTCACGACGGTGCGTTCGCTCGGCGGCTGCATGTTGTCGGGATCTTCCTGGACGAAGTCTTCGATCGCGGCGGCGTTGTTCCACGCTTCGTCGTCCAGCCGGCCATCGATCCGGGGAGCGGCGCCTGGGATCCGGAGGGCGCGCAGCTCCTTTCCTGTCTTTTCGGGCACGTCCGGCTCTGAGCTGATGTCTGGGGGCTCCGTGCCCGGCGACTGGCCGCGCGCCGAACCGACACCAGGAGCGCCGACGAGGAGCCACATCCACATGCCGGTCAGCGCGATGGCTCTCCCGGCCTGCGGCATCAATTCATCTGACCCAGGCGTAGCCGATCTTCGTGAAAAACGTGCGGTCGGTGCGGGCGAGATCGATGCGTCCGATATCCGTGTACTGGAGAATGGCGCGGACGAACGTGCGCAAGCGCAGATGATAGACCACCTGCCCCTGCATAAGGCGAGCGGTAAACAACCGTCCGCCCGCCACGTCGGGCCTACTTTCCCTTCCGCAGGAAAACATCTCCGTTGAAGGTGCGCAGCTCGAACTCGGGCCCGCCGCCGTTGACGGTGCCGAGGATCGAGCTATCCACTTCGACGCGAGTGCCGAACGCACGCTGGGGGCGTGGGCGTGGAGTCCGGCCGGACCCGGGGAATCCGGGCGGCGCGGGCGGCGCGGGAGGCGCGGGAGGCGCCGGCTGAGCCGGAGCCACCTGAACGGACGGGGAGGTCGTGAGCTGCTGCTGAATCTGCACGTCGAAATCGGTGTACACCTCGCCCTGATCGCTGCGCAGCTTGAAGTTCGCCTTCACGGCCGCCGGCAGCGTGACGTCGACGTTGCCGTTGAACGAGGTGAACGACATCGGCTTGTCGGGTGTCGCCTGCCTGAGCGTGACGCGCATGTCGCCGTTCATCGCGTGCGCGACGACTGTCCCGGCCACGTCCCTGAGCATGATTTCGCCGTTCGTGCTCGTGACCTCGATCTCGCCCTCGACGCCGTCGACCCTGATTTCGTCTCCGTTGAAGGTGCTCAGGCTCAAGTTCGTCCTGACCGGCACCTGAATCACCACGTCCTCCCCGCCCATGAAGCGGCCGCTGCCGATCGTCATCACGTTGTTCGCTTCCTCGATCCTTACGCCGTTCCGCTGGGTCAGCCGCCGCAGGCCGGCGGCTTCAGGCTTTGGCGGCAAGGTGGTCTCTCGCCCGTCGCGCGCCGTCACGATCGTGTCGTCGGTCGTCACGACGACTTCTTTCCCGTTCGGCGACGCCGTCACCCTGATGCTCCCTTGAAACAGCTCGACCTTCACCGTGCCCGGGCGGGAGGGGTCGCTGAACGGCACTGACACACGATTCCCGTCGCCCTGCGCCAGGACGAACCCGGCCGCCAGAATCCACGCCCCCGCCGATGCCGCCACCAATCCAATGCGCTTCATATTCTTATCCTCACGGGCTCGTATCCTCACAGGTTCAACTGCCCGACGCCCCATGCCGCACGGCCCCGTACCGCCTCGTCCACCATCGAATCCTCGGACAACCGCCGGAGGGCGTCGATGGCTTCCTTGTCCTTTGTTTCAACCACGAAATCGATCAGCGCGATCTGCACCAGTGGATAGGAAGACTCCGTGAGCGCCTCCACCGTGCCCCGCCGGACGACGTCCTGCTCGCTGAACCGCCGCAGCGCGTCGACGCACGCCAGCCGGACGTTCACGTTCGGATCGTGCTTGAGGGTCTCGAGCAGCGCGCGGACGATCTCGGCGCCGGGCTGGTCAATCTGCACGCTCTCGCTCACGCCGCGCAGCCGTTCAGTCGCCGACTGCTGCTGCATCAGCGACAGCATCAGCATCTGGCGCATGTCGTGGAGCTCGCGCCGCAGCTCCACGAGAGCGGGATCCGGTTCGGGCGGAGTCCTTCGAACGAGGCCGCCATCCCAGACCACGATGGCGAGCAGCGCCACCGCAACACACTGCACGAGCGGTTGTCCCAGCCACCACAGCACGGATTGCGGGCTCGGGCCCTTCCACCAGCGGGAAGGGCCCGCCTCCTGCGGTGGCAGATCGTGACGGATGCGCTGCCAGACCTCCAGGCCGTACCGCTCGTCACGCTCGGGAACGTCGAGGTCGCCGACCAGCGCGAGCGTACGGGCGAGATCCCGATAGGTCGCCGCGCACGATTCGCACGCCTGGAGATGCTGGTCGATGCGATCGCGGCGCGGCGCCTCCCCGTAGTGGTACAGCGTCAGTTCGTCGTCTGTGTAGTGCGACATATCAACTCTCAGTTCTCAGTTCCCGCAGCTCCACCCGCAGCTTGCGCACCGCACGGAAGACAGCCTGCTTGGCGGCGCTCGTGCCAAGACCGAGCGTCCCGCTGATTTCGTCGATCGTCCGCCCCTCGTAGTGGCGCAGGGCGAAAGCGGCGCGCTCGAGCGGGCTCAGTCCGTCGAGCGCCGCCGTGACGCGGCGCTGAACCTCGGAGCTCTGCGCGAGCCGTTCCGGCCCCGGCAGGTCGGACGCCCGCGCCGTGGTCGACTGCTCGAACGGTTCCGTCCACGTGTGCTTCTGCCGCGACTGCCGGGCGCGGATCATGTCCACCGCGCAGTTGGCGACAATGCGATAGAGCCAGGTGCCGAAGTCGGCGCGCGTCTCGAAGCGGCCAAGGTAGCGGTACGCCTTGATGAGGCTCTCCTGGACGACGTCTTCGGCGTCCTGTTCGTTGCCGGTCATTCTGAACGCCAGCCGGAACGCGGCGCGGCTGTGGCGCTCCACGAGCTGGCAGAAGGCCTCGCTGTCGCCCTGGCGGGCGCGGGCAAGGACGGCCGGTACTTCGCTCGCGGTCATCTGGATGGATTAGACGGCCTGTCCGGGCCGCCGGTTAGGAGCGCGTAAAGGTTACATTAGAGTGGTCGTGCCCAGCCGCTCCGCCAGCGTCGTTGCGATCGCCGAGGTCCTGCTCATCATGGGCCTCGTTTTCCTGATAATCTGGGTCGTCAAGCCGCTCGGCCGGCCCGAACTGGAGCTTTCCCTGAGGGTCGCTGGCGGGGGTCCTGGTCTTCGGGTCGCCCTGGTTTCACGGCGACTCGCGCCATCGGCTGGGGCTGCGGCTCGACAACCTCTGGGACGCGCTGGCGCGCGTCCTCCCGATCACGCTGCTGGTGGCTGGCGCGTCGATCCTCGCAGGGTACTCCCTGGGCACCATCGACCCACCCCGCAATCCCCTGCTCGAGCTTCGCCTACTACTTCCTCTGGGCCACCGCGCAGCAGTACGCCCTGCAGTCGGTGATTCTCCTCCGGCTCGAAGACAGCGGGCTTCGCGGCGGCACGACGCTGGCGGCCGCCTCGCTGTTCTCGCTCGTGCACGCGCCGAACCCCGGATTGCTGGTCCTGACGTTCCTCGGCGGCCTGCTATGGTGCTCGACGTTCCGCAGACAGCCGAACCTGTTCGCCGTCTCGATGAGCCATGCGGTCCTCGCCGTGGTCGTCATCTGGACGCTGCCACCCGAGGCAACGGCAGGCTACCGGATCGGCCCGGCGTATAGGTCCGGCTGAAGCCGGACACTACTGTACCAGATACCAGGCTCGCACGTCAACGGACCGCCGAGCACGCAGAGAACTTCTTGGCTCTGCGCGTTCCGCGAGTTCCGCGCTGAATGTCGTGGGGTCGGTGTCGTGGGGGGTTATGCGCCGCGCGCGACGAGCTGGTGGGCGAGCTGCGACGACGTCCTCGAGCCAGAGCGGCTTGAACCGCAGCTCGGCGCCAAGCTCGTTGAGCTCGGCCTGCACGGAGTCGTCCACGACGGCGCCAGTGACGATGGCGACCGGGGTGTTGCGGTGCTCGTCCGAGGTGCGAAGGCGGTAGAGGAACCCGAGGCCGTTGATGAGCGGCATGCTGAAATCGACGATGATGGCGTCGGCGTGGTAGGCCGTCGCTTCGCGAAGGCCCGTCTCGGCGTTGCCGCCGTTCTCACGTTGAAGCCTTCGCTGGTTGAGCGCGCGTGGCAAACGTCTCCGTGACGGATCTGATCGTCGTCGATCACGAGGATCGTCGGAGCGCTCTTCTCGGCACGTGGCGGGCGACGCCTGCCCGGACTTCGGATTCGGGTCGAAGGGTAACGCACCGCGCGCGGCGATCAGCAGCGCTTCGATATCGCCCTGCCGGAGGAGCGCGCTCGCGACGGTGTCGAAGTGCTCGGTGATGCAGCCGTTCTCGTGCTGAACCACGAGGCGAAACGGACCGGAGCCCTGCGGTCCCAGAGCAGTGAGATCCCAGCTGACGAGGTCGGGTCCAGCCATGAAGAAATTCGGCACTGGCCAGAGCACTAACCAAGACCCGTGCCCTCGACCGCCTGCACACGCTTGCACGCGTAGGCATGCGGCGACTGACCTCCTGCCACGTCCAGCGTGTGGCAATTCGCGACGACTGTAACATTTGTGCAAGTCGGGGCCAGCTCATGAATTGCAGATTGCAGAGTTCGGATTGCAGATTCAATTCTGACAATCAATCAGCAATCTGAAATCAGCAATCTGCAATTTCCCACGCGTATCCCTGGTCTCGGTGGTCAGCCGCGCATCCTCGACCGGCATCCCGACGGTGAAGTGGTACAGGCTCTGAAACGCGTGGCCGGAAAGGCCGAGCAGTTGATGCACCGGGTCGTCGTAGAAGCAGCCGATTCCGGTGGCGCGGGCGCCGGCCGCTTCCGCTTCGAGATACAGCACCTGTCCGACCACGCCGGATTCCCAGAACAGATGCCTGTAGAAGGAAGGGCCGTGCGTCTCGAGGGCGGCGTCGAAGTCGGCGATCATCCCGAGGCTGAAGAATCCGTCCGCCGCGATCTCCTGATCGCAGCTGAGACGCTGTGAACGCGACCGGTAATCGCCCGCCTGCAGCCGCCACAGCGGAAAGCCGTCGGCCACGGGTTCCCAGACGAACTCGCGGCGGAATGCGGCCTTGAGCCGCGGCACCGCCGAGTCCGCGCGCACCAGCAGGTACAGACCCGGGGCGACCCCTCCACGCGGTGCACGAACAGCGCGAGGTGAATGCGCGGCGACCACCACAGGGCGTCCCATGGTGCGCCGGGACCGTGTAACACACGCGACAGCATGCGCAGGAACGTCGCGCGATCGGTCGACGGACGCCGTCGAGCGCGACGGCGCTGCGGCGCTGCAGGATGATCGTGCGCGCATCGAGCCCGCGATCCGTGGCCGGATTGAACGCCGAGATCGCAGAGCTCGCAGAGTTCTGTTTCTCTGCGTGCCCTGCGCTGCTCTGCCCTGACACGGCCTGAATCCTCTGTCGCCCGCGCGACCTCGTCGATGAACGTCCATTGCACGTGCTCCTCGCTGAGCTGACTCGCGCGGCCGAACCAGCGGCTTTGCCGCACCGCCTCCACGAAAAGGGGTCGGGAGTCTTTTCGTGATGTCGAGGGTGACGAAAAGACTCCCGACCCCTTTTCCCCCGCGGGTGACGAGCAGCAGGCAGGCCGGCTCTTCGCGTTCGGCTTCGACGTAATCCTCATCGCGATCGACGCCGATGAGCGCGGCCACCGCGCGATGCGGCCAGTCGCGGCAGCATCGTCACCCGCCATCCACAAAGGGCTGCCGACAGACCGAGCGCGCCTATGGCATGCCCGAGATCGTGCTGGCAGTACCGGAAGGCGCGCTCGCCGTACTTCCACGACTCGCGCCAGTGAATGGACGTGAGCGCGACGAAGAAGGCGTCCGTGCCCTCACCGGCTTCCGCCAGGCGCCAGACCTCGCGGTCGAAGGCGCACCGCCGCTCGATGGCGTGTCGATCGGGCGCGTAATGCCAGACGCCGGGCGTCTCGCGCGAAATCGGGAAGCGGGCCCGGTGACGATGTAGGCCTCGGTCGGGTGAAGGTTGCCGCTCGACGGGTTCACGCGCAGCGACCAGCGGGTGCGTTGAAACGCTTTCCAGGCAGAGAGACCCAGTGCGTGACGAAGGAAATGCCCGAGGGTGGCCGCGGTGACAGGGACGGCAGCAGCCGGCCACCCGGGAGGATCATCGAGCAGCCGATCGTAAGTGACAGGAGGGAGGCCGGGCGCCGGACCAGCCGCAGCCGGTCCTGGGTACAGCTCGAACACGGGCGCGCCGTCAAACGAGCGGAACGGACGCGGCTGTGACGCCCAGTCGAGATACCCGAGCGACTGGGCGAAGCGGTTGAAGTGGTGTTTGGTGCCGTCGTGGTAGCGATAAACGCGCTCGAGGTCGGTCGGTTCTTCCAAGCGGACCCATATTAGCGGCATCGGGTAATCGAGTAATTGGGTCAATCGGGTAATTGATCGGTCAATCTGGCCAATCAATTACCGATTACCCGATTATCCAATTACCCGATCGCCTAGTGCGCCTCGGCGATCCCGTGCCGCTTCATCAGCCCCTCCAGCGCCTTCGCCTCGATATCGGTGAACTTCACGCCCACCCGGTAGCGCGCGGCGGCCGTTCTGCTGGGCTGTTCGAATCGCGCCCACATCACCCGGCCCTTGCACGCCAGCGCCGCATCCTTGGTGCGCAGCGTCATCTTGACCATCCGATTCGGCGGCATCGCGAGCGGCGACAGAATCTGCGCGCCGATGGACGACAGATCGACGAGCGAGCTCTCGGAGCCATCCAGGGTGACGTCGATGCCCTTCTGCACCTTGAGACGGCGTGCCTGCCGGGCAGGCGAATAGGCAGCCTGCTGCGCCTCGTGCGGGGCCGCGGGGCGCGCCGGCGCGGTGCGTTTGGTGGTGAGCCGCAGCATGGCGTGGTCGATCAGCATCTCCGCGATTCTGCAGGCGACGCCCGGGAACGCCGTGGCCGGTTCTTGAAGGGTTCCCGTGGCATCGACATCTTCCGCATACGCGACCGCGATGACCTGATCGCCCGCGAGAACTGGCAGCGCGACAGCGCGCGTCACGGGATCGGATGTCCCCAACAATCCAGGCCAGCGGCTTGGCGGGCGTCGCCGTTACGTAGAACGGCGCTTCCGTCCGGTGACGGCGCGCGCCAGCGGCGAATCGTCCGCGCGCGGATATCACGAGCTTGGTGATGTCGGTCGTCGCGTCGAGACCACGGGCCCGCCAGCCGTTCAAGCTCGACGGCCCCACCAGAAACACGGCCACTCTGGCAAACTCGTGCGCCGAGCGGTTCGAGCAGCGTCTCGAGAATGTCGCTCGCGGCTCGTCGCCCGATCGATGGCCGACAGCGCGGCGCCGACGCGATCGATCACGAGCTCCCGATCCTGACGGCACGAGTCGGCTTCCATGCGGGCGAAGGTCGCGTTCCTGAC
This sequence comes from uncultured Acidobacteriota bacterium, assembly GCA_963749565.1. Lineage (GTDB taxonomy): Bacteria > Acidobacteriota > Vicinamibacteria > Vicinamibacterales > CAVVIG01 > DATLLJ01. The sequence goes on from CAVVNL010000008.1 coordinate 319,641, forward strand.
GTGCGCCTTCGACGGCCTCGGTGGCCAGGCGCGCATCGTCGGCGGGCGGCGTCAAGCGCCTGCTCCCGCTCTTCGAGCCGTGCCTCGAGCTCCGCCTCGAACGCGTTCGATCTCGGCCTGGGCGGCAGCCTGCGTGGTGCGCACTCTTTCCTGCGCCGCTGCCTGGGAGGTGCGCTGCTTCTTCCTGCGCCTCGGCCCGCGCGGCGCGCACTTCTTCCTGCGCCTCGCGCCTGCACCGTGCGCAAGTCGTTCCTCCGCCTCCGGCCTGCACCGTGCGCAGTTCTTTCTGCGCCTCGGCCTGCGCGGTGCGCAGCTGCTTCTCCGCCGCCGCCTGCGCGATGCGCAGTTCTTCCGCCGACGCCGCCTGCGTCGTGCGGACTTCTTCGCGTGCCGCTTCGACGCTGTCGAGCAGCCCCGCGTTCATCGCCTGCGCCGCCGCCAGCCGCGCCTCCCCGTCGGCGCGTGCCGCCGCCAGTGCGATTTCGGCGGCCTGCTCCGCTTCCTGACGAGCTTGGACCGCCGCAGCCACGGCTTCGTCCGCGGCCACGGTCGAGAGGTCCTTGACGAGGTTGTCCGCCAGCGCGTCGAACAGGACCTGCGCCTGGCGGCGTGCGTAAGCGTCGAATTTCATGGGGGCCATGTGACGGGAATCTCTGGTAGCCGAGCAAGTTCTGCTCCATCGCGAATCAGGTGATACATTGCAATAACAAGGTACGGCCAGGCTCATCGCTCCCTGTCCACAGCCAGAATTGAAATCGGATCCGGTTTTTGGCGATCCGGCACGCCCGCACGCGTCGAACTGCTTCGTTTAGAGGAGATGTGTGATGACAAAGAAGGTGCTGGTCGCCGGCGCGGCGATTGCCGGTCTGCTCGTCCTGACGGTTCTGGGACTGTTCCTGTTTCTCGACGCCAATCAGTTCCGCCCCCAACTCGAACAGGCGATGGGAGGCGCGCTGGGACGCAAGGTTGCCATCGGCAACATCAAGCTGGCGCTGTTCTCGGGCGGGATCGCGGTGGACGACTTCTCTCATTGCCGACGACCCGGCGTTCAGCGACGCGCCGTTCGTGACGGCCAAAACCGTGACAGTCGGCGTGGATCTGATGCCGCTCATTTTTTCGCGGAGCCTTCGCGTCGAATCGGTCCGCCTCGAGGCGCCGCAGGTCGTTCTCCTCAATTCTCCGTCTGGTGAGTGGAACTTCTCCGGCCTCGGCGGCGGCACGACTGCCGGCGCCCCGTCAACGGTGTCGGGCGGCTCGGCGGCCGCGATGAACATCGTGGTTCAGAAGATCGAGATCGTGAATGGACGGGTGCTGATTGGCACGCCGGGGACCCGAGGCAAGGAACGCGTCTACGACAGCGTGAACCTCGAGGTCGGACAACCTGTCGCTCGCGTCTCAGTTCCCGTTCCGTCTGACGGCCGGAACCCCAGGCGGTGGAACGGTCTCGCTCGACGGACGGGCCGGCCCGTTCAACACGACCGACGCGGCGGACACGCCGTTTCAGACGACTCTCGAGGTCAAGGGCCTCGACGTGGCGTCCACCGGCTTCGTCGATCCCGCGTCGGGGCTCGCGGGCACGATCGACTTCACCGGCGACCTGGCGTCGGACGGCCAGCGCCTCACCTCGAAGGGCGAAGTGACCGCCACCGGACTCCAGCTCGTTTCTGGTGGGACCCCTTCCCGAGTACCGATCGAGATCGACTACGAGTCCGATTACAGCCGCAAGCCCGGGACCGGCGTGGTGAAGCGGGGTGACGTGAAGATCGGCAAGGCGGTCGCGCATCTGACCGGGAACTACGACGCGAGCGGGGAGACCTTCACCGTGCGGTTGGCGCTCTCCGGGAACAAGATGCCGGCGCCCGATCTCGAAGCGACGCTGCCGGCCATTGGCATGAGGCTCCCCTCCGGCGCCTCGCTGCGCCAGGGCACGCTGGACGTCAAGCTCACGATCAGCGGCCCGGTGGATCGCCTCGTCATCGCCGGCCCGATCGACCTGTCCAACGCCACCCTCGCCGGCTTCGACCTCGGCGGCAAGCTGGGCGCCCTGCCATCACTTGGCGGCGTTCCCACCGGTGGAGACACGGTCATCCAGACCCTGGCCGCCACCCTTCGAGTCGCGCCCGAGGGTATTCGCGCCGATGGCCTCAACCTGCTCGCCCCCGCCATCGGGACACTCACCGGGAACGGCACCATCGCACCGGCGGGTGAGATGAATTTCAGGATGCTGGCGAAACTGACCGCTGCAGCGGCCAGTCAGGTGTCGCGCGTAACCTCTCTCACCCAGCCCGCCAACGGCATCCCCTTCAAGATAGAGGGCACCATGACGAACCCGATCTTCGTTCCCGACGTCGGCCGCGCCGCGAGCGATCTCTTGAGGGACCCGGAAGCGGTGAAGAAGGCGGCTTCGGCCATTCGGGGCCTGTTCGGCGGAAGGAAACAGTAGGCCCCGCGTGGCATGAGATAGAATTTCGGTTCCATGGGCCAGCCCGCGCCGTCAGCACCCCCGCCCGAACAGGTCCTGATGCAGATGTTGACAGGCAAGTGGGTCAGCAAAACGCTCAGTGTCGTCGCGGACCTCGGAATTCCGGATCTCCTGTGCGAAGGCCCGCGGTCGGTGGACGAACTGGCGACCAGGAGCGCGGCCAACGCCGACTCGCTCTACCGCCTGCTCCGCGCCGCGTCCGGGGTCGGCGTCCTGACGGAGCTCCCCGATCAGCGCTTCGAGAACAACGCGCTGTCGCACCTGATGCGAAGCGACGTGCCAGGCTCGCTGCGCGCAATGGCCCGCTGGATGAACGAAGACTCGGCGTGGCAGGCCTGGGGCGGCCTAGGCTACAGCGTGAAGACCGGTCAGCCGGCCTTCAACCATGTCCTCGGGAGGGAGCTCTTCGAACACTTCCAGGAGCACCCGGAAGCCGGAAAGATTTTCCACGAGGCGATGATCAGCTTCACCACGGTCACGGGCGGCGCCGTGGCCAGGGCCTACGATTTTTCGGTGTTCAAGACGATCGTCGACGTCGGCGGCGGCCACGGCGCACTGCTCGCGGCTATCGCCGCGCAGCATCCGGGTATCGACGGTATCGTCTTCGATCGACCGGAAGTCGTCGCAGGAGTGCAGCCGTTTCTCACCTCACAGGGGATCACTGCCCGGATCGGCACGGCCGCGGGCAGCTTCCTCGAAACGGTGCCCCCCGGAGCCGATGCCTACATCATGAAGCACATCATCCACGACTGGGACGATGAGCGCTCGGTGACGATCCTGTCCAATTGCCGGCGCGGTATGGCGTCCGGCGGCAAGGTGCTAATCGTGGAGCAGATCGTCAGCGACCGTCCCGAAGCGGCGCTTTCGAAGGTCGTCGATCTGGAAATGCTCGTGATGACGCCCGGCGGCCGCGAGCGGACCGAGGCGGAGTTTGCACGGCTCCTCCAGGCTTCCGGATTGAAGTTGACACGCATCGTGCCCACCGAGTCGCTGGTGGCCATTGTCGAAGCGGTTTCCCAGTAGCGCCACGTGCATCCTGATCTCGAAGAAGCCATCGCCTTTCACGACGCGATCATTGCCGAAGGCGGCAAGGCGCTCGTCGGCTACGAGGAGGCGAAGGCGCTCGCCAACATCGTCCTGCTCTCGGAAATTCCGACGACCTACGACAAGAAGGAACAGCGTCAGGTCAACGCCGGCAACCTGCTGCTGCGCGGCGTCCCCGGCGTCGGCAAGACCTTCTTCGGCGTGATCCTGGCGGCTATCAGCAACGCGAAGTTCGCGCGCCTCCAGGGGCGGGCCGATCTGCAGCCGACCGAGGTCGTCGGGTTCCAGATGATCAACCCGGCGACCGGAGCACTGGTCACCGAGTTCGGACCGCTCGCGTCGGCGGAAGTCATCCTGCTCGACGAGATCAACCGCATTCCGCTCAAGTCGCAGAGCGCATTCCTCGAAGGGCTGCAGGACCGCACGGTGACCGTCGGCAACACCACCTACGAGCTCCCGGCGTTCAGCTTTGCGATCGCCACGATGAACCCGGTGGAGCTCGGGCAGGGCACGTTCCCGCTGTCTGAAGCGGCCACCGATCGGTTTGCCATCATGGTGAACATCGGCTACCTCCCGCCGGAGGAGGAAGCCAAGCTCGTGCACTTCGATTTCAAGAAAGTGCGCCTGAATCCGTTGATGACCAAGGAACGCATCATCCAGCTCAGGTCGGTCATCAGCGATGAGGTGTTCCTGCACGAGCGGCTCGGCGGCTATATTCAGCAGCTCGTCGCGGCCACGCGGCCGTACAATCCCGACACCGACTGGCACGTCCGTTCTCCGTCCGAGCTGGTCGAACATAGCGTCGACCTGGGCGCGTCGCCGCGCGCCATCATCTGCTGGGGGCGGCTGGCCAAGGTGTGGGCGCTCCTGGTGCGCCACCGGACCGAGGTCTATCCGGAGGACATCCAGGACCTGGCGCCGCATATCCTGCGGCACCGCGTCTGGCTCGGTCCGCATGCCGCCAGCCACGGACTGACCAGCGAGGCCGTGATCAGGGACGTCGTCGAACGGGTGGCCATTCCATGAGGAGCCGCGAGCACACCGACGATCCGTTCGTGAACCTCTCGGACCTCACCGAGATCGAGCTGCTCATCCTGAAGCGGATGCGCGAGTTCACGATCGGCGATCATCGCAGCATGTTTCACGGGAGCGGGTTCGATTTCGTCGGCCTCCGCGACTGGCAGCCGGGCGATCGGCTGGCGGCGATCGACTGGCCGCAGTCCACGATCACCAATTTCAGCCCGCTCGTGGTGCGCGATTTCGACCAGCCGAGCACGGCCGGCGTGATGGCCGTGGCCGACGTGTCGCAGTCGACGCGGTGCGGCGCCGGCGGCGTCCCGATCGCGGCGGCCATCGCGCGGGCGATCGGGACCATCGGGATTTCGGCGGTGTTCTTTCAGGATACCTTCGGGCTCATCACCTTCGACGCCGGCTTCAAGAACCTCGCGGCCGTGCGGCCGCGCATCGGCAAGAACCAGGTCATCCACTGCCTCGATGCCTATCAGCATCACCGCGGGCTCCAGGACGTGAAAGAGGCCGACAGCCTCAGCACGCGGATTGCGGGGTATATCCGGAGGCCGTCGCTCATCCCGGTGATTTCAGACTTCCTGTTCGACGATGCCAACGCCGTGATCGAGGAATTGACCCAGCTGAACTCCACGCACGATGTGATTCTCGTCGTGATCGACAGCGCTTTCGCGTTCGAGATGCCGCCGGTCTCGTCAGGATGGGTGGAGGCGTACGACGTCGAGACCGGACGGTCGCGCGTGGTGTCGCGGGGAACGCTTCGGGCGCTGGCCCGGCGGGCGCGGGCGTGGCAGGACGACATCCAGAGGATGGCGAAGGACGCGGATATCGACGTGCTGCGCCTGGGCCTCGACGAGATCGACAACGCCGTGTCGCTCAGCGAGTTCGTGGCCGAGCGGCGTTTGAGGAAGAGCTGATGAATTCTGGCGTAGCGCAGGTCTTTAGACCTGCCCTCGTGTGCGCGTTTGTGCTGTCTACTGGTCGCGTATGCTGCCGCACAGCCACAAACCGTCGAGACCGACCCGATCCGCTGCTGGTGGCGGACGAGCGTGGGGGCGGTCCGCGTCGGCGAGCCGTTCTCAGTCGTCCTCACCTGCTCGGTCGTCGAGACCGACGCCGTCACGGTCGTGCCGAATCAGGCCGAGCTCGACCCCGACGCCTTGCAGCTGCCTCCTTTCGATATCATCGGCGGCTCCCGGGGCACCGACCTGCGGACCGCCGATCACCGGTTCTTCCAGTACGAGTATCGGCTGCGGGTCGTCGGCGAGGACCTGTTCGACAAGGACGTCGAGCTGCCGGCGCTGACGATTTCCTACCGGGTGCGAAGCCGCGTCGACACCGAAGCCGTCGAGGGACGCGACCTGGTCTACGTGCTGCCCCAAACCTTCGTGCGGGTGCTGTCGCTCGTGCCGGTCGCCGCCACCGACATCCGCGATGCCTCGATCGACACCTTCGCAACGATCGATCGCCGGCTGTCCCGTGCGAACCTCCTTCGCGTCGTCGGCGGCGTGCTGATTGGCTTCGCCGTGCTGGCGGGGCTCGTGGCCGTCGTGCGGCTGGCCGGCGGCGCCCGCTCCAAAGCGCCGGTGCAGCGCTCGCTCGTGTCGGATGGCGCCATCCTTCGCGAGGTCGGACGCGAGCTCGCGGCCATCCATCATGCGCGTCGTGACGGGGGATGGACGCCGGACATGGTTGCCCGTCTGCTGACCGCGCTCAGGATCATCAGCGGCTACGCGCTCGGCCGCCCGGCTACCGCACGGGCCGGAGCCGCTACTGGAAACGACGCGACCGTCGCGGCCGGGCAGTTGACCCTCCGCGGCCGGGGGCTCCCCTGGGGTAGCAGTCCCGAGGTGACCATCCCCGGCTGGGTGACACCGAGCATCATCGGACAGGAGCTCGGACGCCTGCCCATGCCGTCGGGTGCGCCCAGCCCGCCGAAACCGCGGAACGCCGCAGTCCTCGAAGCGCTCGAAGCGGCAATGGCCCGGCTCACAGACGCGCATTACGGGCGTCAGAAGGCCGCCGACCCGACGAACGATAGCGCCCTGGACGACGCCCTGGCCCTGGCTTCGAGCACGCTGCGCCGGCTGAAAATCGAGCAGACGTGGCCGGTGAAGAAGCTTCAGGCACTCCGGTATCCCAAAGCCGGACTCGGGAAGAGAGCATGGGCGCGGTAGCCGAGATCGGCGCCCTGCTTCGTAACGGCCTCACGGCATGGCGGGACATCTCCCTCGCCGACGTGCTGTTCGGCCATCGCGATACGACCATCCTCGCCCTCATCGTGCTGGTCGGCCTGGCCGCGGGGGTCGCCGTGCTCCGCGTCGCACTCGGCCGCCGCCGGGGACGCGCGCAGGTCGGCCTGCCGGCGCTGATGTCCTGGGCGCGGTCCTCGCCGTGGGCCTCCGTGCGTCACGGCGCGGTCCTGCTGTCGCTTGCGGGCGTGCCCTTCTTCATGCTCGCCCTGGCCGATCCGTTTACGCGCCTCCGGCAGCAGGAGGTGTCGTTTCCGGGCCGCCGCATCGCCCTGCTGATCGACGCGTCGGCCAGCATGGTGATTCCGTTTCAGGCGGCGCGACTGAATGCCAAGGGCCCGAACCAGGCGAGCTTTTTCACCACCATCGGCGCCGCCGAGACGTTCATCCGCCAGCGGATGAAAGGCCGGTACCGCGATCTGATCGCGCTCGATCGAGTTCGGCGACGAAGCCTATGTCGTGACGCCGTTCACCAACGACTACGACAACATTCTCCTGAGCCTGTCGCTCATCGGCGACTGGACCGAGTACATGAAGTTTTCCGATCAGGGGACGACGATTGGAAAAGCGATCGATGAGGGCGTCGCGCTGTTCCGCGCGTTCGATTTCCTGGACCACTCGGGCAACGCGATGATCATCTTCAGCGACGGCCAGGATCGCCAGGTGATCGTCGATGGCACGCCGATCGAGGAGATCGTCGCCAGCGCAACACGGGCCAAGATCCCCGTCTACCTGATTCGCATCGGCTACAACAAGGCGCTCGGCGACATCGTCCCCGATCAGATCTGGCGGCCCGCCGTCGAGGCGACCGGCGGCAGATTCTACGCCGCGTCGGACGAGTCGGCGATCTTCCGCGCGATCAACGAAATCGATCGGCGCTCGGCCGGCACGGTCTCGATCAAGCAGTACAGTACCGAGGAGCCGCTCTTCTCGCCGTTCGCCCTCGTCGCCGTGATGCTCTGGACGGTCGCGCTCGCGCTCAAGCTCACGGTGCCGTATTTTCAGAAGTTCCCCTGAAATCAAAGTGGTCAAAGAGATCGATCCATGAAAAGCATCCTCACACCTCTCGTGCTGGCGGTCCTGCTCCTGATTGCCGGCGTCGCTGCCTGGACGCTCGGCCAGGCGCAGGAACGGATGGCGCAGGTCGAGACGCAGGTGGCGACGCTGGACTACGGCGCGGTGGCGGATGACGACGGAGAGCTCGATCGGTTTCTGGTTTCCGCGACCCGGGTGCCCCGCTTCGGCGAGGAAATGGCGTACGCGGCGAAGAGCGGTCGCGCGACGGCTGCCTACTGGCTGGGACGATACGAAGGCCTCGCCCTGGAGCGGGATGCCGGCGGCGTCCTGGTCGAGCGCGATCCCCGCCTGCTGCTGCTCGCCGCCAACGCCGCGTTTCGCGCGAGCCGGCTCGACACGGTCGATCGCGACACCGCGCTCGCGCGGCTCGACATCATCGTCAGCAATTACGCCGATGTGCTGAAGAGCGGTCCTGTCAGCAGTGGCGGCGATGCCAGCGATGCCGGTAGTGCCAGCGATGCGAGCGCGGGGAACGACGTCACCGAAATCCTCGCGGACGCGGCCTACAACTACGAGCTGGCGACGCGCATGCGGACCACGCTGGAGCGGGCGCGGCCGGGCGCCAAGCCGGAGCCGAAGCCCGATGACCCCGCCGTCCACGATTCACGGCCGCCAGGGCGGGCCACCGAAGAACGCCGACGTCAACGAGTTCAGGATCGTCATCCCCAAGCGCAGCGACGAGCGCGACCAGAACCCGGAAGGCGGCCAGGGCCAGCAGCGAATACGCAAGGGCTGATGGCTGAGGGATTCGAGGGCTCATGGCTCAAGGCTTAGGGCTCATGGAAACGATCGGATTCGCCGAGCCGCTGTACCTGTGGCTGCTCGCCGCCCCCGGCGTCCTGCTGGGGCTGTGGCTCTGGCGGCTGGTGCGCCACGGCCACGACCGGCGACGCTTTCAGCGCCACCGGCGCGTGCCGGTGCGCGAGCAGCTGACGCTCTTCGGCGGGCTTCTGTTCTGGCTGTGTCTCATCGGCGCCCTCGCGTCCACGATCGTCGCGACGGCCCGGCCGACGGCGGCGGTGCCGCTCGTGCGGTCGGCCGGCGTGGACGTGATCATCCTGCAGGACGGCTCGGCCTCGATGCACGTGCGCGACGTCGGCGCGAACCGGTGGCAGCGCTCGATGCAGTTCCTGCGCACGCTCGGCGAATCGCTCCGCTGGAAGGACGATCGAATGGCGCTCGCGCTCTTCGCGCACGTCGCAGAGCCGCAGATCCGGCTGACGAAAGATCCGAACACCTACTTCTTCTTCCTGGACCATCTTTATGCGCGAGTCGCCGTTCCGGCTCGAGGACGATCCGACCTGGGACACCAACATCGAGCAGGGCGTGTTCTGGGGGATGAGGCTGATCGAAAAGGACGAGGAGCTTCACGGGAAATCGCCGAACGCCAAGGTGTTCGTCCTCGTCTCGGACGGTCAGGCCTGGAGCGGCGAAGTGGCCAGGGCGATGCAGCTCGCCCGCAACCGGGAGGTCCCGATCTTCGTCATCGGGGTCGGGACGACCAGCGGCGGCCTGATTCCCGAGCCGCAGCGCCGCGATCCCGGCGGCGCGGGGCAACCGCCGCCCGTGCGGCGACCAGCGATTCATTCGTCGCTCGATCGCGATTCTCTCGCCGACATCGCGGCCGCGGGTGGCGGACAGTACCTCGAGCTCGGCCGCCAGACCGACCGCGACATCGCGAACCGGATCATCAGTTCCACGCGGCGGCGCGCCCGATCGATCGGCGTCGAATCGACGGGGACGGACTTGTACTGGCAGTTCCTCCTTCTTGCGGCCGGCCTGCTCGTCTTCGGCGTCGTGTTCATGCAGGAGCAGACCGAGCTCTGGCTCTATACGCTCGGTGCCGGCGCCGCGCTGTTCATGGTCTGGACCGTGACGCAGTAAATGGGCGCGCTGCAGGTCTAAAGACCTGCGCTACTACAGGCAAGCGCAAACTGTATTCGTAGTGTCCGGCTTCAGCCGGACCGTCGTAGTCTCAGGCCGCGTGCTATATGTAGGGCGGACCTTATCAGGCCCGCCATCCGATTCGTGACGCCGGGCCTGATAAGGCCCGACCTACGGCCCGTCACTCCTGCCGCAGTGCCACCATCGGATCGACGTGTGCGGCACGCCGTGCCGGCACATACGCGGCCAGCATTCCGGACGCGGTCAGCACGAGGCACGCACCGATCAGGGTCGCCAGATCCTGGGGCTCCACGCCGAAGAGCAGCGTACGTATCGACAAAGCGACCACGACCGCCAGCGGCGCGCCAAGCGCGAGCCCAAGGGCCACCAACCGCAGGGCGTCGGTCAGGACCATGCGTTGCACGGCCCCGGGCGCCGCGCCGAGCGCCATGCGGATCCCGAATTCGGCGGTGCGTCCGGACACGGCGTACACCATGACACCGAAGAGACCCACGCACGCGAGGCCGAGCGCCAGGATTCCGAAAACCGAGGTCACACCAGCGACCAACCGCTCCTGCCTCAAACCATTCGCCACCTGGTCGGCGAGAATCGTCACGCGGTCAATCGGAAGGCTGGCATCGACTTCGTTCACCGCCCGTCGCACCTCGGCGGTGATCGAACGCGGATCGCCAACCGCGCGCACGTCCAGCGCTCCCGCTTCGACGGGCATTTGCGCCAGCGGATAGAAGGCCATCGGCCTCGGGGGGTCCTGAATGCGGTTGACACGCGCGTCTTCCACGACGCCGACGATCTCGGTGTCGACTGTGCCGTAGCCGATGCGCCGGCCGACAGCGCTCCGATCGGGGAAAAAGCGCCGGGCCATCGCACGATTGACGATGGCGACCTTCGGCGTGTTCTCCCTGTCGCGGTCGTCGAAACCCCGGCCCTCCAGGAGACGCATGCCCGTGGTCGCAAAATAGTTCGGCGAGATGCGATTCTCCTGCAGCCGAAGGTCTTCGCCGGGGGCGGGCTGATAGCCGTCTATGGCGATGCCGCTGATGTTCTGGCAGCCGGTTGCCAGGCCGCACACAGCGACGCTGGCAGAGCTGACCCCTGGTACGGCTTCCACGCGAGCGACGAGGTCGCGGTACAGCTGCTGCAAACGCTCGGGCGGATATCCAACCGCGAGCGGATTGATCCATACGCTCAGGACCTGTTCCTGTGAGAACCCGAGCTGTACACGCGCGTAGTTCTGGAGGCTGCGGACAAAGAGACCTGCGCCTACCAGCAGTACCAGCGACAGCGCCACCTGCGAGGCCACCAGGAACTTCTGCAGCGTTCCTCCCGCGCTCGAGCCTCGCGCCGACGACACTTTCAATGCGGTGCTCAGGTCGAGGCTCGTGGTTCGGAACGCCGGGGCAAGCCCGAACAGCAATACCGTTACGAGGCCCGCGGCAATGGTGAACGCGAGAACGTAACCGTTCACATCAACGGAGAAAGGGGCCGCGCCGGTAGAGCCCAGGGCCCTGCGCACCAGGAGATCTCCGGTCCATCCGGCGAACAACAACCCGACAGCGGTCGCCATCGTCACCAGCAGGACGTCCTCGGTAAGGAGCTGCCGGACCAGCCGGCTTCGACTCGCGCCGACCGACAACCTGACGGCGATCTCGCGCTGCCTGGCCGCGGCGCGTGCCAGCAGCAGGTTTGCGGTGTTCGCGCACGCAATCAGCAGGATCAGTGCCGTCATCCCGAAGAGCGCGAAGAGCGGCGGGGCGAACCGGGCGCGAAGATTGGAGAAACCCTGATTGAACGGCTCGATGGCCAATCGCTGCTGCAGGAAGCGGCGACGACGATCCGGGTCGCTGATGCTCTCGGCCTCCTGCGCAACGCTCTGCTGAAAGGTTGTGCTCAGCGCCGCGATCGACGCGCTGTTGGTTTCACGGCCAATGACGTCCAGCCAGCGGATGCCCTCCTGGGTGATGAACGTCTTGCTTTTGTCCGCGCCGCTGTTGCTGAAGTTCTGCGAGTAGTTGACCTCGCTCTGCATCATCAAAGGAACCCACAGGTCCACTGGCGATTCGAGCCATACGCCGGAAAATCCCTGCGCGCCGACGCCCACGACCGTGAAGTGCGTGCCGTTCAGCGTGAGCCCGCGGCCCACGATATCGTCCGCGCCGCCAAACGCGCGAAGCCAGAAGCCATGGCTGATCACGGCGACCGGGTGGGCTCCGACCTGCTGATTGTCTTCAGGAGCCAGCACGCGCCCGCGCACGGGCGACACGCCGAGCATCGGAAAGAATTCCCCCGATACCAGCTGAACGGCCGTCGTCTGCGTCTCGCGCTCGCCATCCACAACCCGGTACATCCGTGCGATCCGGCTGATCGCCGCCAGCGTGCCGGGGTCCGGGCCCGAGCGCCGGAGCCGTTCGAACATGGGATACGAAAACTGAAGCGGGCTCCGGGCTGGTCCAGCCGGAGGGAGGCCCGCTGCGTCCTGTGGCAACGCAATGAATAATTCCTGAGGATTGCGGACCGGCAGGGATCGCAGCATCAGCGCATTCAGCACGGTGAAGATCGCGCTGTTGACGCCGATGCCGAGGGCCAGCGACAAGACGACGGCGACGACAAAGCCAGGGCTTCTGCGGAACGTGCGCAGGGCATAACGAATGTCCCGGGCGATGGTGTCCACGAACGGCAGCCCGCGCTGATCGCGATTCTCGATGAACCCGGCATCGTCGCGCGGCCTGGTGAAGAGGGCCCGCAAACGAGATGCGACGCTGCGCAGAGTCGTCATTTTCCCGACCTCACTCGCACCGCAATGCGACCATCGGGTCGACGCGGCTCGCGCGTCTTGCCGGAAGGTACGCCGCGAGGAACGCCACGCCGAGCAGCAGCGCCGTGACAGCCGAGAGAGTCAGCGGATCGCCGGCTACCGCGTTCGGAATAAGGCGGGTGAGGAGACGCGTCATGAACAGTGCCGCGCCGAGTCCAATGGCTGCTCCCGCGACGACGAGCGCGAGTCCCTGACCCAACACCAGACGCACAACGTCACCCTGCACGGCGCCAAGAGCCATCCGGACGCCCATCTCGTGCGTCCGCTCCGTGACGGTGTACGAGACAACGCCGTATAAGCCCACGGCTGCAAGCACCAGTGCGAGCGCCGCAAACACGCCGAGCAGCAGCGCGTACACCTGCGGCTCCCCCAGCGATCCGGACAGCACGTCGTCCAGGGTTCGTATCTCGAGAATGGGGACGCGCTGGTCCACCGAACGCGCGATGCTCCTGATCGGGCCCGCCAGGGCCATCGGCTCCGCCACGGTGCGCACTACCAGCACGAGCCACGGCCAGGAAGGGCCAGGCTGCATGTAGTTCAGGAAGATTTCCGGGCGCGCCGGTTCGCCCAGGCCCATCTGCCGGACGTCGCCGGCGACACCGACAACAGTGAGCGTGCCTGCGACGGCGTCCTCCGACAAGGTGATCTGCTTTCCGAGCGGATCTTCGCCAGGCCAGAATCTGCGAGCTGCCGTCTCGTTGATCACAATCACGCCCGGCGTGCCCGCCGAATCCTCCGTCGTGAACTCGCGCCCCGCACGCACCGGGGTGCCGATGGTGCGGAAGTACCCTGCGCTCACGATGTTGACGTTGGCCTCGAGCTCCCGCGCGGATGAAGCGGTCCGCCCGGGGATCTGAAAGCCAAGCGAGTCCCACGCGCCGCTCAACGGCAAGTCGGCGACCAGCGCCGCGGACCGCGTGGCCGGCAGGCTTTGCACGCCGTTGAGAACACCTTCGTAGAATCGCAATCGCTCGTTCGCATTGACGAGAGCCCGATTCGGGAGCCAGAAGCTGGCCGTCAGCACGTTGTCGGCCGTCACTCCCGGCGCCGTCGCGCGTAGCGTGAGAAGGCTCTTCAGCAGCGAGCCTGCGCCCGCCAGCAGGACGAGCGCAAGCGCGGTCTCGGTCACGATCAACAGGCGGCGAGTATGACGTCCGCGTGCGCTGCCGGCGGTCGGTACGAGTCCCGTCGCGCAGGCTTTCGTTGAGATCCGGCGAAGCCACAGGAAAGGCATGCAGGCTCCCGAAAAGCATGGCGGTGGCGAGCGACACGACGAGCGTGAACGTCAGCACCCAGACATCGATGCGGGCGTTTTCGATGCGTGGAATCTCGAGGTGTTGCGCCAGCATCGCCGCGAGCAGCGGACCGGTCCAGCTCGCCAGCAGGACGCCGAGCGCGGCACCGGCGAGCGCGAGCACCACGCTTTCGGTCAACAATTGCTGGGTCAGCCGCCGGCGTCCGGCGCCGAGCGCCCCGCGCAGGGCGAGCTCGTGCCGGCGCGACATGTTCCGCGCCAGCATCAGGTTGGCCACATTCGTACAGGCAATCAGGAGCACCAGTCCGACGACGCCCAGGAAGATCAGCAGGCCGGTCCGCGTATTCCCCACCTGCGCATGGAGGAGCGGGATCACTTGCGCACCGGGATTTCGATTAGACGCCGGATACCGCTCGGCGATGCGACCGGCGATCGCCTCCATTTCCGCCTGCGCCGCCGCAGGAGAAACGCCCGGGCCCAGCCGGCCCAGGGCTCGCAGGAAGTTGTGGTTACGGTTCGGATCGCGGAGGAGCGGGGTGTAAATCTGTTCAGGTGTCCGGACGGAGAAGCTGAAGCCAGGTGGCATCACCCCGATAACCGTGAACGCCTCCTCGTCGTTGGTCGGCCAGACTTCGATCCGGACAGTCTGACCGAGCGCGTCGGTGCGCCCGGCAAAATGCCGCTTCCATACTGCGTCGCTCAGCACGACCACCTTGCCCCCGCCATCGACATCTTCCGGTCGAAAGGTCCGTCCGATGACGGGCGCCACGTTCAGGACCTCGAAGAAATCGGGTGTCGCCTGCAGTCCCGCGACCCGTTCGGCCAGATTGCCGCTGGTCAGCGCGACGTCACGGGCTGTAAACGCCGCCATCCCGGCGAAGGCCGTGCTTTCGGCTCTCCAGTCTTCGAAGTCGGGATACGACGTGACGCTCGATACACCGCCGGCGTTCGTTCTGGCGGCTGTGATCTGAACCAGGCGCTGGGAGTCGGGGAACGGAAGCGGGCGGAGGAGCACGGCGTTGACGATGCTGAACAGCGCGGTATTGACGCCGATGCCAAGCGCCAGTGTCCCTACGGCTACGCTTGTGAACGTGCGATGCCGGCGCAGCGTTCGGACGGCGTATCGAACGTCCTGCGCAATCACGTCGAGGACCGGCAACCCGCGCTGCTCCCTGTAGACTTCCTTGATTTGCTCGATTCCACCGAACTCGCGCCGCGCCGCAGCGCGCGCGTCGGCCGGCGAGAGGCCGCGGCGCACGTATTCGTCGACCAGCAAGTCGAGGTGGACCTGAATCTCCTCGCCCAATTCGGCGTCGTCATGCCCCTTCGTAAACAGGGCTCTCAGACGGGACGCGAATTCGCGCAGCCGCGGCATGACGCTCACGACTGATCCTCGAGCAGACGGTTCATCATCGCGACGGTCCGTGCCCAGCTATCCGCTTCCGTCGCCAGCTGCTTTTTTCCCGCACGCGTAATCGAATAGAACCTGGCGCGGCGGTTGTTCTCGCTCGTCCCCCACTCGCTCTCGATCCACCCCTTCTGTTCGAGCCGAAGCAGCGCCGGGTAAATCGTCCCCTGGTTCAGCGCAAGCGATCCCTGGGCCGCCTGTTCGATGCGCCGGGCGATGCCGTAGCCGTGTAACGGCCCCATTGCCTGCAGGGTCTTGAGCACCATCAGGTCGAGCGTGCCATAGGGAACTTCCGCGGGTGATGGAGCCATGAACCTCCCTGTTGCCAATCGACAGGAGCCTAACGCCGTTGATGTGGCCTGTCAACAGGGAACTTTTTCCTCCCCAGACTGAATGTCAGATGAGGTTAAAGACGCGTATCAGATAAAGCTTCATCGCCATGGCCGATCACCAACCGGGACTGGACGAAGAGATTATCTAGCGAATCGCCGCGCGGCGACCGCGAGGCCTTCGCGCTGCTTTATCGGCGATATCGAACGGATGTCTATCGGTTCGCCGCCCACGTCTCCGGCTCGGCGGCGGTGGCCGACGACGTCGTGCAGGACGTGTTTGTCGCAGTGATCGACGATGCGTCCGGCTATCAGGCAGGCCGCTCCGGCGTCCTGCCGTGGCTGCTGGGGATCGCGCGTAACCACGTCAGGCGGTGGCGGCACCAGCGGCCGGTGCTGCCGCTTCCGGACGACGAAACGCAGGCCGGACGGGAACTGGCGGTGACACCGGATCCCGTGGTGGCGATCTCGCGGCAGCGGCACACGATCGCACTCCGCCGCGCGCTGCTCGAGCTGCCGCTCCGGTACCGGGAGACGATTGTGCTCTGCGATCTGCAGGAGCTGAGCTACGCGGATGCTGCCGGCGCGCTCGGCTGTGCCGTCGGAACCGTGCGATCGCGGCTGCACCGCGGCCGCGCGCTGCTCGCCAGGCGGCTTGGCGATCCGGAGGTAGGGGTAGTGTGCCGGCTGCCGGCAACGAGGTCAGTGGTATGACCAGGCTCGAGCTCGAGCGGGAGCGTGCGCTGTTGGCGGCGCTTCGTGGTGTCGCGCTGGACTTGAAAGAGCCATCTTTCGATCCGCAGCGCGAGCAGGCGCTGCTCACGATCTTCGATGAAGCCTGGGTACGGCGGGCCGCGCACAGGCAGGCGCCGGTGTGGAGCGGCCTCGCAGCGGCCGCTGTGCTCCTTGGCGCAGTCTTTCTAGCGCAGTTCGCGAGCAGGCCCGGCGCTCCCGGCGCGGCGCCACCAGCCGCAATGGTCGCGCCGGAAATCCAACCGGTGCAGGCGCTCGAACCTGGCTTACCGGCCGTTTCGGGTGGACCGCCAGTGGCGAGGCCAACTCGCGCGGCCGTTCAGGCCGCGGACGTTCTGTCGCCAGTGTCGACAGATGTGACGGATTTCGTCACGTGGCCGGGCGCAACGGCCTGGCCACCTTTTGAAAGCGGTGCGTTGGTCCGCGTCGTGTTGCCCGTCGACGGCGGCGTCGTCGAAGCCGACGTCATCGTCGGGCAGGACGGGTTTGCGCGTGCGATTCGATTGGTTCGGTGAATATCGCGTCCGGCTGGAGCCGGATCCAAGGGGTGCCACATGACTAGTCAAGACAATCGTCGCTCTTTCCGCTGTCGCTTCACTGGCCGCCGGCGTCGTCTCGGCGCAGGAAGTCTTCCACGCCGTCAATTTCGAGTACGACTTTGGCGCCGCAGGCTTCCGCGTGCCGATTGAGGCCAGGCTGGTGAAAGGCCAACCGTATTCGGCGGAGATTGCCACGGAGAGCCTCCAGACGCTGGCCGACGGCAACCGCATCGTCCAGCGCTCCACCGCGCGCGTGTATCGCGACAGTGAAGGCCGCCTCAGGCGCGAGGAGGATCGTCCTTCCGGCGGTTCGAGCATTTCGATCACCGATCCTGTTGCCGGCGTTTCGTTCTCGCTCGACCCGGCCAATCGCATCGCGTTCCAGACGCCGAACCTGGGCCTGGTCAAGGCCACCGAAGCGCTTCAGAAGGCCCACGAGCTGGCGATGCGGCTGCCGGCAAATGCCGGTGAAAAAGTGGAACGGGCCCTGGCAGAGGCAGGTCGAGGCGCCATCGGGAGGGGGATGATCGCTTTCAATTCTTTCGAGGTCCGCCGCAACAACGAGAAGGTTGAGGTTGTGCAGCTCCCGGCCCGCGACATCGAGGGCGTGAGGGCGGAAGGGGTGCGGAGAACGACGACCATCGCCGCCGGCGCGATCGGCAACGAGCTGCCGATCCAGGTCGTCTCGGAGGAGTGGCGCTCGCCCGAGTTGCAGGTCCTGGTGATGACCGAGCGCAGCGATCCGCGCGTGGGCACGTCCACTTATCGGCTCCTCAACATCACTCGAACCGAACCTCCCGCCTATCTCTTCGAGGTGCCTGCGGAATACACCGTCAGACAGCCGGAGATGATGAGGAAGCTCGAGCCGGCGCCGCTCGGAAAGTAGCGAGACGCGCGATCAGCGGCGCCGGGCCAGGCGTTCGTCGAGCGCCCGCTCGAACACCGGCAACGGCTCGCCAAACGCTGCGGTGAAGTTCGTCAGCCGATCGTCGGAACCGGCGAATCGCGTGAAGTAATGGATCATCCCGGCTGCGCCATGCCGTTCGATGAGCAGGTCGACGGCAAAGAACGCTTTCGCGAGCAGGGGTGGGGCATCGGCGCGGGTGGAGAGGGCGGCCATCCATGTCTCGAAGGTCACCAACTCGGCGAGCGCGGGCAGCACATCGGCGCGGGAGCGATACTCCGCAAGGCGCCGGGCGTCGAAGTCCTCGCGCCGGACCACGCCGAGGGAAGCGAGAACGCGCGAGGCGACCCAGTCGGCGAACCCTTCCCGCAGCCACTGCTCCGAGGTGCTGCGGCGTCCGAGGGCGAGCTCGTATTGCAGCGTGTGAGTCAATCGTGAGCGATGAAGCCGACGCGCGCCGGCCACGGAAGCTGCTCGAGCGCCACCGCGTTGAAGTACACGCGACGGTAGCCGCTGATGGCATCCATCAGGCTTGCCGCTTCGCTGGCGAACGCGGGCTGGCGCCCCTCGCTGATCAGCGCGAGGCGCAAGGCGTCGCGATGCGGAAGGAAGTGCAGGGTGACCTCGTCGAGACGCGGGATGCCAAGCTCCTCTTCCATCACGGCCATCGCCACCGCCGCGGCGGCACGATAGTCCCGGATCGATTCGATATCGTAAGACGGCCGCTGCGGCACGTCGCGCAGCTGCACCAGATGCGGGCGATTCGGCCCTGCCGCGCACGCGGCGGAGACGATCGTCGCGAGCACACCGGCGGCTGCGAGTGACCCGCGCCGCGTCCGAATCTGGCGCATCGCGCCGAGTGTACTTCACGCCCCGGCCGCTCACCGCGCTCGGAAGGAGAGGGTTTACTCCGGCAACCCGATGGCGCTTTGAGTCCTGAGAGAGACGATGGCGGCACGCCCCGCGCTCGGCCGCAAATCGCTTCTCAGGCCCGTCGCGTCGATCTGGAACGGGCAGTTGCCACGGGTCACACGTTCAGCAACTGACCAACTCGCCAATTTCGCTATTCATGTCTGAGCGCGACCATCGGGTCGAGACGGGACGCCCGCCGCGCCGGGATCCACCCCGCCAGCAGCGCGACGAAAATCATCAGGCACACCGCGCCAGCAATCGTCGCGGGATCGATCGGCTGAACGCCGTACAGCAGCGCCCGGATGTACCGAGTCAGACCTATGGCAATACCGACGCCGATCAGGATGCCTGCACCGGCCAAAAACATCACCTCTCGGAGGATCATCCCAAGCACTTGATCGCGCCTGGCGCCGAGCGCGACGCGGATGCCCATTTCGTGGGTTCGACGCGCCACTCCATACGACATGACGCCGTAGAGTCCGACAGACGTGAGAAGCAGCGCCAGGAGTCCGAAAGCGGTCGAAAGGGTGCCAAGCGCACGCTCGCTGACGAGCGCGGCGTCAAGCTGCTGCTCCATCGTGCGAACGTAGTCGACCACGACATCTTTGCTGAGGGCGCGCACTTCGCTGCGCACAGACGCCGCGAGCAGGCCCGGATCGCCGCTCGTGCGGACTTCAGCCGTCAATCGCTCGGGGATGCCGGCAATACCGTCGAGGCTCGCCGCCACTGTCGCCGTTTCCGCCAGCGGCATGATAGAGCATCTTCGGCGGCGCCTCTTCTCGCAGCCGTTCATGACGGACATCCCGCACGACTCCGACAATCGTGATGCTTTCGTTGCCGCCCAGCCGGAGCGTGCGGCCCAGAGGATCGGACTGGCCAAAATAGAAACGCGCGGTCGAGTCGCTCACGATCGCCACTTTTGCCGTGCCGGCACGATCCTGGTCGGTAAAGGCACGGCCGCGGATCAGGCCCATGCCGAACACTTGAAAATATTCAGGAGTGACTACGTTCGTCGACACGCCGTGGAGACCTTCTGCATCGACGCCGGGCACGAAGAGCCTGCGCGTTCCGGATGAAAAGTCGACCGGGCTGCGGGTCGAGTACGCAGCGGACTGCACCCCGGGCAGCTCGTGCAGGCGGTCGAGCAGGTCCGAGTAGAAGCGTGCCCGGCGAATGAGGGACAATTCCGGTCCGCGCGCATCCAGATTGAACAGCACAACGTTCTCTCGTTCAAAGCCCGCTTCGAGCGTCTGCAGGTTACGAAGGCTTCGGACGAGCAGGCCGGCCGCGGCAATCACCATCACACAGAGCGCCACCTGCGCAACGACAAGCGCGTTCCGAGTCGCCGATCGTCGTCCGCGGTCGACAAACCGCTCCGAAACCTTCAGAGCTGACGTCACGTCCACCCGCGTCGCCCTGATCGCCGGTAAGAGACCGGACCCGATGCCGGTCAGCACAGAGATGATCATCGTGAACAATAGCACTCGGCTGTTCAGCGTCACGTCGAGCTGAATCGGATTCTGGCCGGTGCTGAACAGCGACAGGATGGCGCCGCTGCTCCAGTTCGCCACCAGGAGGCCGAGCCCCGCGCCGCATCAATGACACGAGAAGGCTCTCGGTGAGGAGTTGGCGGACGAGGCGCAGCCGGCCGGCGCCGATGCTCAAGCGAACGGCGAGTTCCCTGGCTCGGGCCGCAGCTCGCGCAAGCATCAGATTCGCGAGATTGGCGCACGCGATGAGGAGCACGATGCCAACCATGGCCATCAACACCCCGAGGCGCCCGGTGTACTGACTTCGTAGTCCGTCCGATCCTCTGTTGGCAGGGAGGAGCGCTGCGGATCGGAAGAGATCGGTGAATTCAGTGGCCAGGCTGGCTCTGATCCACTGTTGTTCCGGCTCCTCCATGTACCGCTGGAAAGCGGCATCGGTCGCTGACAAGGCCTGCGATTCGCTGATGCCAGGTTTCAGTCGTCCTACCAGCACGAGGGGCATCCATCCGCCGTGGTCGTCGAGGAACCGGGAGTCGTCGAGGGCCCTGACCGAAATGGGCAGCGTAATGTCGATGCCGGCGCGCGAACCTGCAACCAGCCCGTGGAAGCCGGGCGCAGTGACCCCGACGATTGTCACGGGCCTTCCGCGGACGGTGAGCGCCTTGCCGATCACGTCCGGGCTGCGACCAAATCTCCGGCTCCAATAGGCGTCACTGATGACCGCGACAGGTGTTCGTCCCAGGTCGCGATCCGGTTCGGACGAGAAGCCACGCCCAATCGCGATCGGCACCCCCAGGACCGCGTGATAATTGCCGCTGACGAATTGACCGGTGACCAGCTCGGCGCCGTCCGTTGTTGCGACCTTGAATGACTGGCCGATGGAAGCCGTGACGCCGCTGAAGATGTCGAGCTCTTTGTACCGCTCGAACAGCGGATAGTTCGAGCTGGTTTGGACCTGTGGGCCGGACCCGTGCGCCAGGTAGTACAACTCCTGCGGATTCTTGACGGGCAGCGTCCTGAAGAGGACGGCATCCAGCAGGCTGAAGATCGCCGTGTTCGCTCCGATGCCGAGCGCGAGCGAAACTACCGCGACGACCGTAAAGGCTGGCGACTGCCGGAGCTGACGAATTGCGTAGCGGAGATCGCCGGTCACTTCGTCGAGCAGCCGCAGGCCGAGCGCCTCACGAATGTCTTCCTTGCGCGCACCGATGCCGCCAAACTCGACGCCGGCTCGGCGGCGCGCCTCCGTCATCGGAACACCCGTTCGAACCAGATCGTCGGCGTACTGATCGACGTGAAAGCGCAGCTCGTCGTCCATCTCCCGCTCGAGCGTCGAGCGATGGAGAACCGAGCGAACCCAGGAGCGCAGCCGAGCCATGACTCTCATGACATTCGCCAACTCACCAACTCACCAACTCGCCAATTTCGCTATTCATGTCTGAGCGCCACCATCGGCTCGAGACGCGACGCCCGTCGCGCGGGTATCCACCCGGCGATCAGCGCCACGAGCAGCATCAGCACAACAGCGCCGGCCGATCGTCGCCGGATCGATCGGTTCGACGCCGAACAGCATGCTCTGAATGTAGCGCGTCAGCCCCATCGAAGCGGCGGCGCCCACAGTGGCGCCGATCACCGCGAGCACCGCCGCCTCGCGAAGGATCATCCAGAGAACTTGCCGGCGCTCGGCGCCCAACGCGAGACGGATGCCGATTTCGTTGGTGCGGCGTGCGACCGTGTTCGCCATGATGCCGTAGATGCCGATACACGCAAGCACGAGCGCGAGTCGCGGCGAAAGCAGATGTGAGTGCCACGAAGAGCCGTTCCTGCGAGACCGTCGAGGCAATCTGCTCGTTCTGCGTGCGGATATCGAAGATCGGCAACTCGCTGTCGATCGACGCGACCGCTTCCCGGACAGCCGCGATGACGCTCGCTTCGCTCGCCGCAGTACGGACTTCGTAGGTCATCGTGCCGATGTTGCCGGGCGGCTCCTGCAGGTAGGCGCGATAGAACGTCGGCGGAAACGGCGCCCGCTGCAACTCATAGCTGGAGTCGGCGACAACGCCTACGATCTGAAGCGTCCTGGGTCCGTTTCGGAACGTCCTCCCCAGCGGATTCTCATTCGGGTAGAACTCCCGCACGAATCGCTGATTGACGACGGCGACGGGCTGCGATTCGGCACGGTCGAGCCTCGTAAACGATCGGCCGTACAGAATCTGAATGCCCATCGTTTCGAAGAAGTCGTATCCGACGTCATTGACCCAGGCGGTGCGGGGCGACCGCGGGTCGATGCCGGCGGGATCGACCGGGGTACGCGAACTGCCTCCATCGAGGATGGGATTTGAAGACAACGTTGCGGTTTCAACCCCGGGAATCTCACCGATGCGTTCTTGAAGCCGGTCGAATAACGCGTATCTCCGTTCACTCGGATATCGTGCGCGTGGCGGGTCGACGACAAACAGAAGAATCCGATCGGGCTGGAAACCCAGGTTGACAGACATGAGATTCGAGAGCGTCCGAACGAACAGCCCCGCACCGACCAGCAGCAGCACCGACAGGCACACCTGAAAGGCGACGAGCGGCTTTCCGCGCCACCAGCGCGGGAGCCTGAAAGCGACCCGGCCGGCATCCTTCAGCGCCGCGTTGATCTCGACGCGTGCGGAACGCCAGGCGGGCGCCAGGCTGAAGACGACGCCCGTCGCCATCGTCGTCACAGCGGAAATGGCCACGACCCGCCAATTGAACTCAGCCTGTAAGGGACTCGGCATCCACGAACTCGACAGAAGAGCGGGAACGACGTCGCGCAACCAATAGCCCAGAACGCCCCCAACCGCGCCGCCCAGCACCGCCAGCGCAAGGCCTTCGGTGAGGAGTTGACGAGCCACTCGCCACCTGCCGGCACCAAGCGCCAGCCGCAGGCTGATCTCCCGATGCCGGATGGCGGCCCGCGCAAGAAGAAGATTGGCAACATTGGCGCACGCGGTCAGGAGGACCACCCCGACGAGCGAGAGCAGCACGAGCAGCGGCCGGCTGAAGTCCTCGCTGAGGCCGTCCAGGCCGCGCGCGCCGCTCAACAACTCAACCGTGGGTTGATCCTTGCCCGCCCTGCCGGGCAATGAGGACCGGACGGCGCGCTCGAAGACGACGTCCACGGCCGCCTGGGCCTGGGACTCGTTCACCCCGGACTTCAATCTGCCGAGGACGAGCAACCACCAGAAATCAGGATCATTCAGAATCGAGGGATTGTTCCCGCTCTGAGGCCGAACAACCGGCTGCAGATACAACGGAAGAAAGATCTCGGGATTGCGACCCGGTTCGACGCCGGTAAACTCTGGCGGGTTGATACCAACGATCGTGACCGGAGCCGCGTTGACGCTGATGCGTTTGCCGACCACAGACGGATCGCGACCGAAGCGACGGGTCCAATAACCGTAGCTGATAACCGCAACTCCTTCGGCGGCATCCTGCCTGTCATCCGCTTCGACGATCGGCCGGCCCACGATCGGCACCACACCGACGCCCCGGTAGAAATTGCCGGTCACGAGCTCGCCGGTGAGCAGCTCGGGTCGACCGTCGACGAGCGCCGTGATGCGTCCTGTGGCCTTGAACCCGACGATGCTGTCAAACAGCTGGTTGAGCTGCTGGAGCTCCAGGAACACGGGATAGGAGAATGATTCGCTCGCGTTGCCGCCGTTCGGTCTCTGGTGGAAGTTCCCGTTGATCCGTGCCATGACCCGATTGCTACCCGACACCCAGGAGAACAGCCGCAGTTCTTCCGGGCTCTGTACCGGAATCGACTTCCAGAGCGCCGCCTCCATCAAGCTGAAGATCGCCGTATTCGCCCCGATACCGAGCGCGAGCGACAGCACGGCCACGGCGGTGAACGCCGGCGCTCGCCGCAGCTGCCGGAAGGCGTAGCGGAGATCGCCGGTCACCTCGTCGAGCAGACGCAAGCCGAGCGCCTCGCGGATGTCTTCCTTGCGCGCACCCATCCCGCCAAATTCCACGCCCGCCCGGCGGCGCGCTTCCGCGACAGGGACACCGGCTCGAACCAGATCGTCGACGTACTGATCGACGTGGAAGCGCAGCTCGTCGTCGATCTCCCGCTCAAGCGTCGAGCGATGGAACGCCGAGCGCACCCACGAGCGGAGGCGCGAGACGCTTCTCATACTTCCCCCGGCTGGGTATTGAGAATGCCCTCGATGATGTCGGTCATCTGGTTCCAGCTGCGTGCGGATTCCTGCAGCTGGCGGCGCCCCGTGGCGGTCAACCGGTAGTACTTCGCCTTGCGCTTGTTGTCGGATTCGCCCCACTCGCTGTCGATCAGGCCCTGGTGCTCGAGGCGGTACAGCGCCGGATACAGAGACCCCTGCTGGATTTCCAGGCGGTCTTTCGAAATCTGCTGGATGCGCAGGAGGATGCCGTAGCCGTGCAACGGGCCAAGCGAGATGGCTTTCAAAATCAGCATGTCGAGCGTGCCCTGCATCAGATCCGCCGGCTTGCCCATAGCGCCCTCCTAGCCTGTCTAGGCGAACCCTACCGCAACTCTCCTAGACAGTCAAGGAGTGCAGTCGGCAGTCAGCAGTCAGCAGTCAGCGGTGACGGAGCGCCGAGGCTGCAGGCGCACGAATCCGGCTGAAGCCGGATCCCACGTCTTACCAAGAGCGGCAGTCGTCTTCTTCGTGTCTTCGTGTCTTCGTGTCTTCGTGTTTTCGTGGTTGCATTTGCTCTGCGGGCTCAGCGAGCTCTGCGTTGATCGTCGTGGCCCGTTCTCGCAGTCGCGACAGGTGGATCCGCTGGCGGCCCTGAGGTCGGAATAGCGGCCGCCACGTTTCTATTGCATTCCAATAGGGAGTGTGAGATGCTCCCTCCCTATAGGTTACCCATATGGATATTGCACGCCCGTCGAACGCCCGTCAGAAGCGCATCCGGCGCATCGCCTACGGCGCGGCGACGCTGCTCGCGATCCTGCTGATCACCCTCGGCCTCTCGCGCCTCAAGCCCGCCGCGCCCGGCGTGGAGCGCGCCACGGTCTGGATCGACACGGTCAAGCGCGGTCCCCTCGTCCTCGAGGTACGCGGCTCCGGCACGCTGGTGCCGGAGGACATCCGCTGGATCCCGGCCACCACGCAGGGACGCGTCGAGCGGATCCTCCTCTTCCCGGGCCGGGCGGTGACGGCGGACACGGTGATCCTGGAGCTCGTCAATCCGCAGCTCGATCAGGAGCTCGAGGATGCCGCGTTGAAGGTGCAGGCCGCCGAAGCCGCGCTGTTGAACCTCCGCGTTCAGGCGCAGAACGACTATCTGCAGCAGAAGGCCACGGCAGCCGAACATCTCCGCCGAATTTAGCAAGGCGAAGATGCAGGCGGAGATGAACGAGTCGCTCGCCAAGGCGCAGCTCGTGTCCGCTCTGGCGCTCCGCCAGTCGAAGATGGACGCCGAGCAGCTCGGCATCCGCGACGAGATCGCGAGGCAGCAGCTCGCCGGCAACGAGGATTCCATCAAACCGCGGATCGCCGTGCAGCAGTCGCAGCTCGATCAGGCGCGCGCCGTCATGCGGTTGAAGCAGCGGCAGCGCGACGACCTCAAGGTGCGCGCCGGCCTCGACGGGATTCTCCAGCTCGTCCCGGTGGAAGTCGGCCAGCAGGTGGCGCCCGGCACGAACCTCGCCCGGGTCGCGAACCCGGGCCGGCTGAAAGCGGAGATCAAGATCGCCGAGACGCAGGCCAAGGACATCCAGATCGGCCAGAAGGTGAGCGTCGACACGCGCAACGGCATCGTCACCGGTATCGTCACGCGCATCGATCCATCCGTGCAGAACGGCACCATCACCGTGGACGTCGGGCTCGTCGGCGATCTGCCCAGGGGCGCCGTTCCCGATCTCACGCGTGGACGGCACGGTCGAGCTCGAGCGGATGGCGGACGTCGTCTACGTGGGGCGCCCGGCGTTCGGTCAGGAACAAAGCACCGTTCAACTGTTCAAGGTGGACAGCGACGGCAGCGCCAGTCGCGTGCAAGTGAAGATCGGCCGCATCTCGGTGAACGCGGTGGAAATCCTCTCCGGATTGAACGTCGGCGACCAGGTCGTGTTGTCCGATATGTCCACGTGGGACGCGTTCGATCGCGTCCGCCTTCAATAGGGAGCCGACAGGTATGAACACCAGCGGACTGCCGCCGGTCATCAAGCTTCAGGATCTCACCAAGGTCTTTTCCACGGAGGAAGTGGAGACCCACGCGCTCTCGGAGGTCAGCCTCGAGATCGCCAGGGGCGAGTACGTCGCGATCGGCGGCCCCTCGGGATGCGGCAAATCGACGCTCCTGTCGATCCTGGGTCTGCTCGACTCTCCCACGACCGGCTCGTATCGAGCTGAACGACCGTCCGGTCGCCGAGCTCGCGGCCTCTGAGCGTGCGCGCGTCCGCAATCGGGAAATCGGGTTCATCTTCCAGAGCTTCAATCTGATTGGGGATCTGACGGTGTTCGAAAACGTCGAGCTGCCGCTGACCTATCGCGGGATGCGGCCGGTCGAGCGCCGCAAACGTGTCACCGACGCCCTCGAGCGCGTGGGCATGGCGCACCGCGCGAAACATCTGCCCAGCCAGCTGTCGGGCGGTCAGCAGCAGCGGGTCGCCGTGGCGCGGGCAGTCGCGGGCGAGCCGGTCATCCTGCTCGCCGACGAGCCGACCGGGAATCTGGACTCGAAAAGCGGCGAAGCGGTGATGGAGCTCCTCCGCGAGCTTCACGAGACCGGCGCGACGATCTGCATGGTCACCCACGACCCACGCTACGCACGTCACGCCGATCGCAGCATCCACCTCTTCGACGGACGCGTCGTCGACGAGCCGATGGAGGCGGCCGACGAACCGTCGTGGAACGCGGCGCCTGGGACACCCTGATGCTGATTTCGCTTCGCAATCTCGAACGGTCGTATCCGCAGGGGCCTGCGCAGAGCTACGTGCTGCGGCGGATCACGCTCGACATCAAGGCCGGCGAATTCGTGTCGATCATGGGACCGTCAGGCGCGGGCAAGTCCACGCTGCTCCACATCCTGGGAATGCACGACGCCGGGTGGTCCGGCGAGTATTACTTCCTCGACCAGCCGGTTCACGCCTTGGGCCAGAAGCAGCGCGCCGAGCTGCACAAGCGGCATATCGGGTTCGTGTTCCAGAGCTACCACCTGCTCGACAACCTCACGGTCTACGAGAACCTCGAGATCCCGCTGTCCTACCGTAACGTGAGCCGGAAAGATCGGCAGACGATGGTGGCGGATGTCCTGGATCGGTTTCAGATCGTCGCAAAGAAGGACCTGTATCCGAATCAGCTCTCGGGCGGCCAGCAGCAGCTGGTCGGCGTCGCGCGCGCGGTCATCGCGAACCCGGAGGTGCTGCTCGCCGACGAGCCGACGGGCAACCTGCATACGGAGCAGGGCAAGGAAATCATGGAACTGTTCCGCAAGCTGAATGAAGGGGGCACGACGATCGTTCAGGTGACACATTCAGACCTGAACGCCTCGTACGGCTCGCGCGTCATTCATCTGCGCGACGGCTGGATCGTGGGCGACTAACCATGGGCAAACAATCTGACGTCTGGCAAGGGACGCTCGCGCTGATGATTCTGAAGACGCTGGAAACGATGGGCCAGCAGCACGGGTATGGCATCGCCCGGCGCATCGAGCAGACGAGCGGGAACAAGCTGCTGGTCAACTACGGAACGCTCTACCCGGCGTTGCTCAAGCTCGAACAGGAAGGATACATCGCGTCCGAATGGGGCGTGTCCGACAACAATCGCCGCGCGAAGTACTACCGGCTGACCCGCGCGGGCAAGAAGCAGGTCGAGCGCGCGGCGCGCGAATGGGAGCAGACGACGGCGATCCTCGCCAGGTTTCTGGCGCCGGACCAAGTGTGATGACCAGGCGGCTGCGGGCGCTGTTCCTGCGCCTGACCAGCCTGTTCGACAAGTCGCGCGGCGACCGCGAGTTTTCCGACGAGCTCGAAAGCCACCTCCACTTGCAGATTGACGACAATCTGCGCGCCGGCATGTCGCCGGACCAAGCGCGCCGGCAGGCACTGATCACGCTCGGCGGCATCGACTCGGTCAAGGAACAGTACCGGGACATTCGCGGCCTTCCGGCCGTCGAAACGCTGCTGCAGGATGTCCGTTACGCGCTGCGCATGATGCGCCGGAACCCCGGCTTCACCATCGTCGTCGTGTTGACGATGGCCCTCGGCATCGGCGCCAATTCGGCGATCTTCACCATTGTCAACGGCGTGCTGCTGCGCCCGCTGCCCTTCCCGGATGCCGACCGGCTCGTCTCGGCGCTGCAATCCCATGACACGCTCGGACTGAGGCCCGCCACGTTGCCCGACTACGTCGAGTGGCGCGATCAATCGACGCGCCTGGAGGGGCTCGCCGGCGCCTGGAGCCAGGCGTTCAACGTCACCAGAGTCGACGAGCCCGAGCGGCTGGTCGGCAATGCCGTCACGACGAACTATTTCTCCATCCTTGGAGCCCAGCCGCAGATCGGCCGCGTGTTCACGGCCGACGACGATCGGAACGCCGATGTCGTCGTCCTGTCGCACCAGCTCTGGCAGCGCCGATTCGGAGGCACGCGGGACGCCATCGGCCGCTCGATCGATCTGAATGGCCGCCCAGCCGTGATTATCGGCGTCATGCCGCCGGGGTTTCCGTTCATCGATGCGGCGGAGCTCTGGACGCCGTTCGTCCCGGCGCCGGAGGAAGGGATGGACCGCGGCTACCCTCTCTTGTCGGTTGTCGGCCGGCTCCGACGTGACGCCACCATCGAGGACGCCCGGGCGGAGCTAAGGACGATCGCGGCGCGAGCGGCTGCCACCTACCCGAATACGAATACAGGCTGGGGTGTCGAGGTGTCGTCGCTCCAGGAAAGCCTGGTCGGCTCCACGCGCCGCCCGCTCGTCATCCTCCTCGGAGCCGTCGCCTGCGTGCTGTTGATCGCGTGCGTGAACGTCGCCGCGCTGGTGCTTGCGCGATCGGCGGCGCGGGATCATGAACTGACCGTGCGTGCCGCGCTCGGCGCCAGCCGCTCGCGCCTCGTTCGCCAGCTGCTGACCGAAGGCGTGGTTCTCTCCCTCTGTGGCGGAGTTGCAGGACTGGCCCTCGCTGCAGCGTCGCTCGGGCCGCTGCTCGCAATGACGACGCTTCCGCGCACGAACGAAATCGTCATGGACGGATCGGTGTTGCTCTTCACGCTGGTCGCGGCCATGGCAACCGGCTTGCTGTCGGGCCTTGCACCCGCGTTGACGACGTCGCGTCCAGATCTCCAGACCTCATTGAGCGTGCGCGGATCGACGGCATCGGGCGCCAATCGGCTGCGGCCGGCGCTGGTGGCCGTGGAAATCGCCGCGGCCGTCGTGCTCCTGGCCGGCGCAGGCCTGCTGATGCGCAGCTTCAATCGGCTGCAGCAGGTGGAAACCGGCTTCAGCGGCGAGCGCGTGCTCACGATGCGGTTTTTTCTTCCGGACATCGACTATCCGAACACGCGCCGCGTTCAGCTTTTTCAACAGATGATCGAGCGCGTCTCCGCGCTGCCAGGGGTCGAGCGCGCGGCAGCCGTCAGTGCCCTTCCATTCGCCGGTGCGAACGGCAGCGCCGTATTCCAGATTCCCGGCAGGGCCGCGTCGGCTCCGGGCGAGGCGCTCAGCGCAGACTTTCTCGTGGCGACTCCGGACTACTTCAGGACGATGGGCATTCCGCTGTTCACGGGAAGGGACTTCACGGATGAGGATCGTGCCGATTCGCGATTTGTGGCGATCGTGAACCGCTCAATGGCCGATCGATTCTTTCCTGGCGAGGATCCGATCGGACAATCCGTGCGAGTCCTCGGGCCCCAACCGCGCACCATCGTCGGCGTCGTGCAGGACATCCGGGAGCGGACACTCGATCGACGTCCCGAGCCGCATATTTATGTGCCCCACACACAGCGTCCGGCCGGCGGGATGTTTCTCGCCGTACGCGCTCGGGCAGGCGATCCCGCGCAGCTTGCAGCAACCGTCCGGGCGGAAGTCCGGGCGCTCGATCCGAACCTGCCGATCGGCGGCGTGCGGACGTGGGCCGAGTTTCTCGGCGAGACGCTCGCCGCCCGTCGATTCAACCTTGTGCTTCTAACGATGTTCGCAGGGACGGCTCTCCTGCTGTCGATTGTCGGCGTTTACGGTGTCCTGTCCTACCTGGTGGCGCAGCGCACGAAGGAGATCGGCATCCGCATGGCGCTCGGCGCCGCCAGCCGCGATGTTATCGCGCTGATTGTCCGACAGGGCCTGCGGCCGGTGGCGGTCGGTCTGCTCGCCGGAATACCGATCGCGCTGGTCGCGACGCGTGCGCTGCAGACGATGCTCTTCGAGGTTGAGCCCGCCGATCCGCTGACGTTTGCGGCAACCGCCCTCTTGCTGGTTGGCGCGGCGCTTGCCGCGACGCTCGTTCCGGCAAGGCGAGCGGCGCGAGTCGAGCCGATGGTGGCCCTTCGTCAGGAATGACGACGTGGAGACAAAGCCGACGCGGCCCCGATGGCGCGTCAGCGGAAGTCAGGCACGGCGAAGAACATGCCGCCAAAGAACAGATAGGCCAGTAGCAGCGTCCACACGACATTGAACGCCTGGCCGATGAGAAACGCGGCGGCAGGCCGCCCTTCGCCGGTCTTCATCAGATCGAGGAACCTGGTTTCGAGCCCGATCGACGTAAAGGCCAATCCGAACCACATCGTGCGCAGGCCCGTCAACAGTCCTCTCGTTTCGCTGATGAGCGTGGCCGCCAGCAGAAACGAGACCATGAATGACGCGGCCAGGAACCCCAGCACGAATTTCGGGAATCGCTGCCAGATGACGGCCAGGCCGGGCCTCTCCACGCCCTGACCCGGGTTTCTCATCGTCCACCAGATGGTCAGCAGGAAAGCGGCAACGCCGATCAGGACATTCTGCGAGAGCTTCACGACGACGCCGGCATCGCGCGCTGCACCGCTGAGCATCTCGCCAGCCGCGACAACCGACGCACTGGTGTCGAGCGTTCCGCCCAGCCACGCGCCGCCTACCACGTCAGGAATGCCGAACGTTCTGATGACGTGCGGCATCACCACCATCATCGGCGCGCCGACGATCAGCACCAGCGAGATCACGTACGACAGCTTCTTGCGGTCGCCTTGGATGGCGCCGCATGCGGCAATGGCGGCCGAGACTCCGCATATCGACACCGACGTCGCCAGCATCGTCGCCAGCTCGTCGTCGACGTCAAGCCTGCGCGCCACCCAGAAGCAGGCGAACCAGACGACCGTCACTACCAGGACGGCCTGCCCAAGGCCCAGCAGACCGGCCTGCATGATGTCGCCGAACAGAAGGCTCGCGCCCAGAAAGACGAGACCGATCTTGATGTAATACTCGCTCCGGGCCGCCTCTTGCAGCCACGCCGGGACATGCAGCACGTTGCTGACGAAGAGGCCGAGCAGCAGCGCGAAGATCACATACTCGAAACCCCAGGCCGAAACGGCGGCGCTGCCGGCAATCACCTGCGCCAGCCAGGTCAGCGCGTACAACACGACAAACCCGGCGGCGAAGGGCACGATCCGCGCCCGCATCAACCAGGCTCCCGCGCCCGCCAGAAAGCCGAGCGCGATGCCTGCGGCGACGGAACGCTGCAGGTTCTGCGACCCGAAGATTCCGTCTGCCAGATCGCGCGCCGTTGTCCAACCGAACGTCGGCCACGCAGGCCTTATCCCGGCCAATACCAGTCCGATGCCCACGAACGCGATTCCGACAGCCAGCCAGTCTTCGCTGACAGCCGGCTGCTGGAGCGGCTTCGTGGCAACGACAGAGGGTCGAGCCTTCGACGCAATCGTCGTAATCGCCAATAGATCCGGCGTCATTATACAGAGGTCTCTGCGTCTCTGGCGCCGGACGAAGCATGACGACCAGGCGACCGCGAGTTCTCCGATGGCCCTGGGCGTCAGAGGTACGCGATCAGCCGGCCCGTCACGACAGCCATCACCCAGAACAGCGCGGAGCCGAGCGCCAGGCCGCGTCCGCGCGGCGGCACCTCGCCCGCTTCAAGGGTCGAGGCGTTCCGCCTCAACAGCCGTTGCGTGGCGACGAGACTGACGCTGCCGGCAGCGACGAAGATCATCTTGACGATGAAGGGGACGTTGGTGACGTACCGGGTGGCCTCCGTCGTGAAGATCGAGAAGCCGGTCACGGCGTTGAGGCCAATCCCCACCCACGCGATACCCATCAGCCTGTCGAGCGACGTGAGCGGAATCGTGCGGTAGAGACCCAGCAAGCGCAGATCGAGCGCGAGGAGCACGCCAACGGTGAGCGCCAACCCGAAGGCGTGGACCGTCAGCATGAGTTGTAACGCCACCTCGGAATTGAGCATCCACATGGCGTAGCCGCTGGACTCGAGCCACGACAGAAACGCCATCTCTCAGTCCACGCTCCTGTCGATCCACGCGCTCGCGGCGCCGACGAGCGCCATCAGCACCAGCACGCCGAGCGTCACGCCAAGCAGCATGGCCATCGCGTCACTTGCCTTCGAAATACGGCAGCAATCGTCCGTAGGCAATCACGCCAGACCATATCAGGACCGTTGCCACCGCTACCGCTTTGGCAGGCGCCGGCGCGTCGTCACCCGCCCCGAGCTCCCAGAGGCGCTCGAAGGTCGTGAAGTACATGGCAGCCACGCCGCCTACCACGATCAAGGCCATCTTGGGAAAAAAGCCGTAGGTCATCGCGGAGTACCGGCCGGAGTCGGCGACGAAGAAGAGGACCCCCGTGACGACGTTCAGCACGAAGCCGAACACGCCCAGGGGCAGAAGCCTGTGAAAGGCGGAATAGGGCACCGTTCGGGCGACGCCAAGCACGCGAAGGGCCGCCAGCAGTACGGGGCCGAACAGCAGGGCCATGCCGAGGAAGTGGACGGTCTCCATGGCCGGCCATGCCCAGGCGTTGTTGACGACCGCGTCCAGGAGGGCGGCCGAGAGTCCGTTCCCCTCGCCCTCGGCCGACAACACGCCGGACACGGATTTCGGGGTGATTGATGTCGCCGCCGAGGCGCGCCGTCCGCAACATGAGCCCGAGCGCCAGCGTG
This sequence comes from uncultured Acidobacteriota bacterium, assembly GCA_963749565.1. Classification (GTDB taxonomy): domain Bacteria; phylum Acidobacteriota; class Vicinamibacteria; order Vicinamibacterales; family CAVVIG01; genus DATLLJ01. Next base: position 352,932 of record CAVVNL010000008.1, read on the forward strand.
CCCGAGCAGAAGACCGCTAGCGGGCCCCAGCCATCGAGCGCCTGACGGCGACGATCCCGCCACAGGGTGAACCAGGCCAGCCAGCCCGTCACGAGCAACGTGGCAAGCGCCAGCAGCGCGGCATCCTGATGGGCGGAGACCGCTGCCTCCGATATGCCCGGTGTTCCCTGGATGGCCCATCCAGCCGCGGCGCCCGTGACGAACGTCGGGATCGTCACGAGGGCAAGGACGACGAACAGCAGCAGACTCGCTCGCGTCAGGTCCCGGCTCCCGACCGAGTGCGCTCCCGCCAACAGGCAGACGGCCACCAGCGTCCCGACCGACGGGAGATGGTTCAGCACGAGGTGCCAGTGGGGCGCAGAGCCGGGGATCAGGTCCATCCGGTCGCGAGTACGGGGGACGGGTCTCCGGTACCAGGTACTAGTACGGAGACCCGTCCCCTCATTCCCCGCTCATCCCGCGGGCTTGGGCAGCGGCTCTTTGCCGATGGCTATATGTCCCTTGACCGAATCGCAATGCATCCCGGGCGCGGGGGGCGTCTTGTCGGGGCACCTGAACATGCCCCCTTCGCGCGTCCCGGCAGGCTGACCGTTGCGCAGCGGGTGCAAGCCGACGCTGAAGACGGTGCCGGGCGGGAACGAGTTCACCGAGACGCCTTCCCTGGCCATCTGTGCCGAGCCTTCCATCTCGACGCTCCAGACGATCGGCTGACCGGCCGCGTCGCGTTCGACGTTCTTACGCTCGGCGTTCATCGGCGCAAAGAAGATCTGCAGGTGATTCACGGACGGGTCGATGCGGGTGACAACACCGGTGTGGACCTTCGTGATCTTCGTGTCGTACATCGCGAAGGAGTGGTGCGCCCCAACGGACGCCGCCAGCACAACGGTCGCCACGATCACGCCGGCGAACATCCTGGCGGCTCTGCTCTGAGTGTTCATGTCAAGCCTCTCCTGCCACTGATTCCTATTTGAAGCTGAAGATATCCTTCTCTTGCGGCTTCTCCATGCCCTTCTCCCAGTACTTCTCCCAGATGTCCGCCCACGGGCGTCCGAGCATGTCGGGCACCTCGTAGTTGATCACCTGACCGGGCGACACCGGCGTCGCGGTGCCGTCGATGGGGTAGATCGTCGGGTTGCACTCGATGAACACGTAGGGATCGCCTTGCTCGAAGCCGCTCGTCTTCACGAGGTTTCGCACGATGCGTACCGGCTCCACGAGCGCCTCGGGGTCGTAGAAGATCGCCTCGTGGTTGAGCCCGAGGAAGTTCCCGGCCGCATCGCGGTTCGGCGCGTAGATCTCGATGGTCTGCATCTTGTTCGAGTGCTCGAACGCGGCGTGCGTCTTCCAGCCCTGGATGTTCGACGTCCAGGTGATCAGCGTGTCCTTGTCCCAGAAGCCGATCGTCTCCCCGTACCAGCGCGGCACGTCGGGGCCGAGGCGCGGCACCGCCCCCTCCGTGTTGAACTGGCGGCCGATGTGGATGTCGGTGATGAAGTTGCGCGCCACGCCGGTGAGGATCTGTACCATCGCCGGCGTCACCATGATGTGGTGCTCCCGGACAGCGGCCTCGTGCCAGCGGCGCATGAATCCTTCGGGCCAGCAGAACGACGACGGCCACATCGCCTTGTTCGTGTTCCCGTGGTGGTAGGCTTCCTGCACCATCCGGGTCTGGTATTCATCGGTGAGCAGCGACAGGATGGTCGACACCTGCACGTGCCGCGTCCGGAACCAGTACTGGTTGCCGGGTGTGCCGCTTGGGCGCATGTAACGGCCGGTCCACTCGCCGGGGACCGTGGCGTAGGTATGCTGGGTCGGGCCGCCGCGTCCACGTGTCTCTTCAAGCAGCGCCTGGTAGTGCGCCTGTGCCGTCTTGAAAGCGTACGGGCTCACGATCGCCTCGCGCGGATAATCGCGGTCGCAGTAGCCCCATGCCGCCGACGCGGGCGGCTTATCGCCGATCAGGCTCAGGCGGTTGCCGCCCCAGAGGTCCTCGATCGCGGCGGGGCTGTTGCAGCGGAAGTAGCGTCGATCGGACCAGAGCGCACGATCCTTGTAGAAGTCCTTGGACGTGAAGAGGTCCACCTTCAGCGGCTCGATTCCGGGCGGCGAAGCGCCATTGCGAGCCGAGCCGATGAAGCCCGCCGGATCGGGCTTGCCGCCGGCCGTGGGCGCTCGCGTGGTCGCACCCGTCATTTCAAACGTGTTGAGGTCCGCCAGAAGCGGCGCGCCCCGGCCGACACTCTTGAACCCAGGGTCCGCGGCCCGTTGGGCACGTACCGACGAACTGAACGAAGCCGAGGCGAACAAGGCTGCCGCCGCCAGCACCGCCACGCTCCATGAACCGGTCTTCATGTCTCTTCCTCCTGCTCCCAGGCGCCAGCCGTTCGGGCCTCCCGATTCCAGCACGCATCCGGCCGGGGATGGCACGGCCATACTACCTCAAGCATGTCCCCAATCCAGCCGATGTCGGCGCTCTTCAGCCTTCTTCCGACCGGTCGTCATTGTATCGCTCACCGCCTTTCGGTCCAGGCGATTTCTGAGAAGGACCCGTGGTATCTTCCTTCCGTTCTCCCCCTACGATGTCCGATGGAGGTTCTGTATGACGCGTAATGCCCTCGTGCTCCTTGCTCTCCTGGCGGCTTCGACCGGCGTGTTGGCGCAAACGCCGGACATCGACACGCCCCTGCTCGCCGCGCCGGCCAACCTGCGCGAGGGGGCGACGATCATCAAGTGGAAACCCGACTTCACCTACGACACGCTGAAGAAGGGCACGAACCAGCTGGTGTGCTACGACCGATCGGGACAGCCTGCGCAACAGCCGTTTTCCGTCGAGTGCACCAGCGTCGGCAACCTGAACCGGGTGGCGCAGAGCATGAAGTTCGAAGCGATGGGCGACAAGAGACAGGCGATGCTCGATGCGGCGGAAAAGGACGGAACACGCGTGAAGCCCGAGTTCGGGTCGGTTTTTTACAACCTGGGGGGCGCCGACCGGGAGCGCGCTCGAGCGCACACGACCGTCGCCCTGCCCTTCGCGACGGCGCAGTCATTGGGACTGCCCGATACCAACAAACAGGGTGGCGCGTGGATCATGAATGCCGGCACGTCGACCGCTCATCTGATGATTCCCGGCCATTGATGTCAGCGCCAGGCACTGATTCGGTCGCGGCTCCATGAAGACCGCCATCGCGGGTCTGCTGCTGATCGTCGCGGTATCCGCATCCCAGCAGACCCGCACATTCGCCGGCGTCATTTCAGATGACATGTGTGCCAAAGGGGATCATTCGCCGATGCGAATGGGACCGACCGACGCCGAGTGCACCAACGCCTGCGTCAGCGCGCACGGTGCGGCGTATGTGCTGTACGACGGCAGCACCGTCTACACGTTGAACAGCCGCCAGGCGCTGGAAGGATTCGCAGGACGGAAGGTGAGGATTGTCGGCGCACTGGACGCGAAGAGTCCGACGATCCGCGTGGACTCCATCGCCCTCGCCGAATGAGCCCGGACAACTACCGGAACGCGCGCTGATCGTCACTCTGCTTGACAGCGAGTCCGCCAGAAGATAGTACCCATCCCTACAAGAACACCCGACCGCGTCTTCATTGGATTGCCACCCCCGAGATTGGACAAGCATGTCGCCCAAAGCACGTCCGCCTATCGACGGTCCGACGGTCGCCATCAACTCGCGTTGGGAAGCCTTCGAGCGGATCGCCGCCGTTGTCGTATTGGTCCTCGGAGCTCGCGTCCTGTATCTATTCATTCGCTATGTGCTCGGCTTTGGCACAGAGCGGTTCCGTGTGGAAAGCGGGGCGATGCTTTTTCTCGTGGTCGGGCTGACTTACCGACTTGCACGGCGCCGTCGTTTCGTAGAGTCCGAGTTGACCATGGTGAAGGGTGTTCGGCCTTCGTCGTGGCTCGCCTTTTGCGCTCTCGCGATCGCGCTCTACTGGCCAGCTATCTCATTCGACGTCATACCCGCCGATTCGGCGGTTATGAGAGAGGCATTCGGGTGGAATTTACTCCTTGAGTTCGGTGCTGGAGCGGCCGCGCTTCATCTGTTGAACCTGCTATTGCACGGCACCAACGCCTATCTGGCCACCAAGGTCATCGGAGGATGGGTGCACGATCGCACGTGGAGTCTCCTGGGCGGTCTGCTGGTGCTGACGGCCCCCCTTGCGATCGAACCTGTCGCATCGTTGTTGCGCGTCTTCGATCTTCTCGCGACCACTCTCGTACTGACGTGCATCTTGATTGCGCGGCGATATGACGACCACCCGACGCTACGCACGCGGGTCTGTTTCGTGGCCGTTGGCATCGCGGCGGTCGCATCGAAAGAGACGGCCGTGGTCGTGGGCGGATTAGTCCTGCTGGACGGGTGGGTGCGCAGCGCACGATCGCGAGCGCTGTTCGTTGATACGGGGATTTTGGTGGTCGGCGTCGGACTTTTCAGCGCCATACGACTGAGCCTGGTTTCGGGAATCGCGCTTCCACCGTTGAACAAGTTTGCAATACAACTTGCCCTGTTCCGAAGTTTTGGCGGGCTCGCCGTTCCCTGGCACGTCGAGGTCATCCAGCGTTATCCCTGGCTGCCTATTCTGGGCGTTCTTACCGTTGTGTATTTGTTCACGACGTTTTTTCTCGCACCTGTCGCATCCAGGCGAGGAACACAACTGGCGATCGCCGGTGCCGCGTGGGTGCTTCTCTCCATCGCTCCGGCCTTCCCGATAGAGCTCATCGATCCTGACTTGCAACGATCCAGTTACCTGTACCTATCGGCTGTGGGTTGGGCTGCGCTGATCACGGCGCTCGCATCGGAGCAGTGGCGAGGCTTCCTGCGGTTACCGTCTCTAACGGCCGTGTCTGTGCTCATTGCCATTGCCACAACTGGAACCGTCCTGCACCTTGGGTACGCAGGTGAGGCGGTGAGAGTCGCGCGACGCGTGGAAACCTCGAGAGAACGCCTGTTTACAGAACTACAGCCGGTCAGGCTGGCCAACTGTGAGCTCCGGCGGTTCGGCGAGCCGAACGATGGCGGTTACCTGTTGTGCAGCAATCTGTTGTCCTCTGTGCGGTCCGGATACTCCTACGGCATCTCTGGCTACGATCAGTGGGGCTGCGACGTGTCTCGCGCGTTGAGTGTCCCGATGCATCAGTACGATTGTTTCAATCTGACGCGGCCCGTCTGCCTTGGTGGTCGAACCGAGTTTCACGAGGAGTGCATCGGCGGCGAACTGGCGACTCTCGATGGCCGCCTGTTCGACAGCCTCGAGAACCAGTTCGCGAAGAACGGCGATGGCGGCAAGCAGGTGATCGTCAAGATGGACGTCGAAGGGGCGGAATGGGAGTCGTTACAGCGCACGCCGGATGCGGTTTTCGAGCAGATCGATCAATTGACGATCGAGTTGCACGGTGTCGGCGAGGAACGGTTTCTTTCGGTGGTGCAGAAATTGAAGCAGTTCTTCTACGTCGCGAACATCCACTACAACAATTTCGCCTGTCTGAAGGGAATCGAGCCGTTTCCGGCGGAAGTTTATGAGGTGTTGTTCGTCAGCAAGAGGCTTGGGGTTCCAGGTGGATCTGGCACGGCTGGCGCTCCACCCGCCCTTGCCGCTCCCAATAACCCTCAATGGCAGGACTGCCAGACCCTCACTCGTTGAGCCAATCTGCTTACGCGTCAGTGCCTGCAGATTGTGCCCGCGTCCTGGGTCCGGATGGTCACTGGCCGAGCGCGGCGTACCGGACGAGGCGATACCGCGCGCCCTGGGCATCGCGCACGCGCGCAGCCAGTTTCTCGTGCACGACGGGCGTCCATGCGCCCCACCGCTCGAAAAACGAGCCGGCCGCAACCTTGCTGCCTTCGGTACTGCACGCCCAGCACTTCCCTCAGCAGCGACGCGACGGTTGCCGGGTAGCGCTCGTACTGGACCGTCAGGCGGCCGGTCCCCGGTTCGGGAACGAGCAGGCCCTTGTCGACGAAGTAATTGAACTGCGCCAGCTGCATCACCTGATACGGCTGATCGGATCGCGGCCTGATGTTGAGGATCACCCGCCGGATGCCGGACGCCTGCACCGCCCGTAGCGCGGCTTCCGACAGTGTCCCGCGCTCGCGCATCGCCTGGGCAGCGAACAGCGACACCAGATCGGCCTTCATTTCCTCGAGCGCGTCCGCCCATTCCTCGAGCGCCACGTCGAGCGGCCGGCCATTTCTGTCGCGATCGACGCCGAGATAGTGGCCGATTTCGTGCCACAGCGTGCGCCGGAAATTGCCGTCACCGGTCAGATCCGCTGCATGCGGGTCCGCGGTCGCCGTGCGCCAGATCCGCATGTCGGCGGCAAAGATGTCGGGATGCGTCATGATGTTCTCGCGCAGCAGAATCGTGCGACCGTAGCGCCGCGAGAACAGTGCGTCGTTGGGCAGGATGGTCGCCGTGTTGGTGCCGCGCGCCTGTCCGAAGTCGGCGATCACGTCATAGACGCCGACCGAAATATCGTCCCGCACGCGCTTGTGGTGCTCGTACGGCAGCGCATTCTCGATCTCCTGCAGCCCGCCAAGGTCGCGCCGAAGCTCCGCCGTCGCCCGCTCGTTCTGCAGCAGCAGGCTCAGCCCATGAAACGCCTTCCGGCCGGTCAGGGCGTCGTCGTATGTCTCGTACGCGCCAATCTGGGCGTTGAACCGCGTGAACCGGCCGGTCACCCACGAGGCGTCGCCGCTCTCGTAGTCGTTGGTGAGGAAATCGCGCGCACGGTTCCGAAGATATCTCGCGAATTCCCCGTCGCTGGCCTCGAGGTGGTCCGCGGCGGCCATCAGATGGGTGAACGCGCGCATCAGCTCCGGCGCATAAGCAACCGCGAACGGCACCGCATACAGAACCTTCGGATCGGGGTGAGTCGAGAGGTCGCGCAAATCCCGTGCAAAGGCTCCATGGAGCGCCGCCAACGGGCCGCTGCCAAGCGCTGCGACATCGCGGCTCAGATTGTCCGGCGTCGCGCGCCGGACGATGGTGCGCTCGTCGAGGAGCGATGCGCGGCGTTCCGGATGCGCGGCGACGAACGCGTCGAGCTCGGCCCGCGTGAGGTCGGCTGGATAGACATTTCGCGCGGGCACTTGCGGCGAGACGGGAAGGAATGGCTCCCGGGCGTTTTCGAGCGTGGTGGCAATCGGGCCCTGGAAGAGATCGTAGAGCGTCAGCAGCTGCTCGGTGTTCGTGGTCCGTCCGGCCCGATCGAGCTGTTGCAGACTGGCGCGAGCGGCGAGCGCCTGAGGGTGACGCGAGTCTTCATAGAGACGTTGCATGATGTCGCCGGCCTGCAGGATCTCGGCAAGGGCAGCCCGCTCTCCGTCAGCGAGTCCTGAAAGGTCGGGCGCCAGGCGAACAGTTTCCGTGCGCGACAGGATCTCGATCGCCTTCGCCTCAGACCAGTAGCCCGCGGGCAGCAGCCTGTCTTGCGCGCCGGCCAGCGCGGCACCGAGGCAGATGAAGACGGGGAGCATCATCTTCATATGGAGTCTCGAGTCTACTCGTTCCGCCGCGGCAGTTGCGCGGGAATATACCGGCCGGTATATTTCGGAGGGCCATTAATTTTGACTCGGGCGCGCAGCCGACAGCCGAAACGTGTAGTGTGATGCTCTTGTACACACGATTATCTGAGGTGCCCATGAGCGGACCTCGTCGCCTGGTTCGTCTCCGGTCCAGGACGGCAGTCCGAGTGCTGTCGATCGTGCTCTTCTTCGCGGTCACTCACGGCCGTCTTGTGCAAGTCGCCTACGGACAGGACGGAAACGGACGCATCGAGGGTCGCCTCGTCCGCAACGACGGAAAAGGCGTGGCGGGTGCGAGTGTGGTGCTGAAGGAGACGGCCGCGACCGACTTCACCGGCACCGACGGCCAGTTCGCGTTCGGCGATCTGCCTCCGGGGAGCTACTCGATCACCCTGTCCCTGGGCGTCAACCTGGTCGAGATCTCCGGCGTGCGTGTCGCCGCCGGCGCGACGACACCGCTCGAAGAGACCGTCGACTGGGTCGTCGGCTTCACCGACAGCCTCATCGTCCGAGGCGCCTCGCGACAGGCGGAACCAATCGTCGAGGCGCCGGCCGCGGCCACCCTCGTCACGGAGCCGGAGATCGAACGCAAGGCGTTACAGGGCCAGGTGGCCACGCTGCTGGAGTTCACGCCCGGTGCGCAGGTGACGCAGGGCGGGCTCTGGGATTTCAACATCGGTACGCGCGGGTTCAACCGTTCGCTCAGCCGCCGGGTCGCCGTGATCCTCGACGGACGTGACCTATCTCTTCCCTTCTTCGGATATCAGGGTTGGCCGGCGTTCTCGTTTCCATTGGACGATCTGTCCAGTATCGAGCTCGTGCGAGGGCCCAGTGCGGCTCTTTTCGGCGCCAACGCGTCGGGTGGCGTCATCACCATGACCTCGAAGGAGCCGCGGTTCAGTCGAGGCGGGATGGTCCGCGTCGCGGTCGGCCAGCTGGACACCGTCAATGTCGAAGCGCGATGGGCGGGGGAGCTGGGCGCCGGGTGGTATGCACGGACAGCCGGCGGCCTGCGCCGCAGCAGCGGCTTCGCGGTGTCGCGGGTAGGGGGCCCGGAATACAGCGTCGCCTGCGCACCCGCCGCCTTCGGCGATTGTCTCCCGCAGGAGGTGGTGCCGTTCGACGGGGAGGATACCCGGATCTTCTTCGGCGGAGTCCGCTTCGACAAATATCTCAACGGTCTCCTGCTCACCATGGAGGGCGGCCACGCGCACGGCGGGTTCGGCGTCTTCCAGGCCGCCGGACAGCGGGCCAAGGCGGTCGGCACGGATGGAAAGCGGCCGTGGGCCCGGTTCAGCGTGAACGGCGATCGCTTCGCTACGGCAGCCACCTACGACGGCTATTACGAACCGTCGGGATACGTGGGGTTGACCACGGGAAATCCCTTCAACTCGAACTCCTATCGCCTGCAGGTGGACGGGCAGGCAAACCGAAGTTTTCGCCGGGACATGATTCAGGTGGTCGGCGGCGTCACGGCGGCCGTCGAGAGGATGGACAGCTACAATCCCGAGGTCAACGGACAGACATTTCTCTTCCGACCGATCGCGTCGGACAAGCAGGCGCTGTTCGGCCAGGGCACGTGGAACGCCACCAGCCGAGTCAAAGTGCTGCTGGCCCCCGCGGCGACTGGAGCTCGTTGCACGACTTCCAGCTGTCGCCAAAGGGCTCGGTCACATACAGCGTCGACTCCGATCAGAGCGTTCGCCTCACGTACGGTCGTGCGTTCCAGGTCTCCAATTCATTGGAGTATTTCCTCGACGTGCCGGTGGCGTCCCCTGTCGACCTGAGCGAGTTCAATGGTTCTGCGCCCCGTTCGGTGTCGCGTGTGGATTCGGTTCCACGCCGGTCCTCGCGTTGGGCAATGAGGATCTTGATGTCGAGACAGTCCGCACCTGGGAAGTCGGGTACAAAGGCGTTCTCGCTGGCCGGGCACTCCTCACAGTCGACTACTACCGCAGCCGGTCGTCGAATCTGGCCACCAGTCTCCTCCCACAGGTGGGCACGGCTCTTGGCCGCCTCAATCCGCGCTTTGGACCATGGGAGGGCCCAGCAGGGCTGCCGAGCGCGGCGGTCGATCGGATCCGAACGTTCGTGCCGCTTCTGTCGAATCACTACGACGGCTCGAACATCCTGGCGGCAGCGTCGTAGACCAATTTCGGCGAGGTCAACACTCAAGGCATCGATCTGGGGTTGAGCTACGCGTTCCCCGCGGGGTGGCGTTCCACGTCCACGTACTCCTGGTTCAACTTCGACGTTGGGGAAGAGGTCCCGGGAACGGAAGACCTGTTGCTTCCCAATGCACCGGCTCACGCATTCAGCCTGGGGCTGGCGTACGACCGTGGCCGGGCCGGCGCGAGCATCGACCTGCGGTGGGTCGATGCTTTCCGATGGGCCGATGGCTTCTTCCTGGGCGACGTCGAGGCGTACACGACGGTTGACATCACCGCGGCTTATCCGCTCTCGGCCGCGGTCAAGGTGGCGGCCGATATCTCGAACGTGTTCAACGACCGGCACTGGGAAGCCTTCGGCGGGAGTGTCCTCAAGCGCCGCGCGCTCCTCAGCCTGCAATACGACTGGTAGCCAACGGATTGGATTGCGGCGGTGCCCACGCTCGCCGTCACGCCAGCGTTTCGAACCCGAACCCGGCGGAACATGGATCTGGTCCGCGCGTCGAGAGCATCGTATGATCGGGCGCCCATGACGATTCACAGCCAGACGGCGGGCGTCGACGAGCTGTTGGATCGGGCGGCCGACGCCGTGGCGCGCAACGACTGGGGGCTCGCGAGAGCACTCGCCGAGGATGTACTCCAGCAGACTCCTCATCATCCTGAGGCCGCGCTCGTTCTCAGAACCGCCAACACCTACCTCGAGACCGAGCGGGCGCCGGACGACCCGCTCTCGAGCAGCCGGGATCTCCGGTTCATCTCGATCATGTTCTGCGATGTCGTGAGCTCCACACGGCTGGCCGGCGACCTCGGCGACGCGGTGTGGCGCAACACGCTGGAACGATTCAGGCGCCGTTGCGCCCGGGCCGTGCGCCGTTACGACGGATACATCCACGAAGCCACCGGCGACGAGTTGCTGATCCTGTTCGGCTACCCGCGCGTCCGGGAAGACGACGCGCGGCGAGCCGTCCTCGCCGGATTGGACATCGTTGCCGCGATTCAATCGTTCTCGGTGCTCCTCGAACGGGAGTACCGGTGTGACCTTCCACGCCAGGGTCGGCGTTCACACCGGCAGGGCGCTGCTGAAAGAGCGCAGTCGCAGCGGCCATGTCTCGGGTGGAGACGCCGAGATTGGCGGCGGCCTCGTCGGCGAAGCCACGCATATTGCAAAACGTATCGAAACGGCAGCGACGCCGGACACCGTTTGGGTCAGCAGTGCGACTCGGCGGATCGTCGAAGGATTTTTCGAGTTTGGGAAACCGCCCGACGGAGAGAGGCAGCTCCAGTTGGGTACCCGGCCTGCCGTGGTCGCGTACCAGGTGAATCGGCCGACCTCGGCGCTCAACCGGCACCAGATCGCGCGGGTGCGGTCGGACCAGATGATCGGACGGCTGGCAGAGCGCGAACGGCTCCTGGAACTGTGGGAGAAGGCAAAAACGGACGGCGCGCCGTTCGTCGTCGTGTCGGGCCACGCGGGAATTGGGAAGTCGAGGCTGGTCGAGTACCTCGCGGAAACTGCGGCCGGGAGCAGGGGCAGCAGACTCGAATGTATCTGCACCGAGATGCTGAAGCCCGTCGCGTTCGCGCCTCTGATCGGCCTCCTCGAGCGGTTCGCGAATATCAGGCAGGCGGACAGTTCCGAAACGCGGCTGTCCAAGCTCGACTCGGCATTCCGCGAGCTTTCGCCGGCATTTGCGGAGTTCGTTCCTTACCTCGCCTGGATGATGTCGATTGCGCGTCCGGGAAGCCGCGAGATCGAGGAACTGGAGCCCGAGGTCGTCAGGACGCGGATCTTCGACAATCTGCTGAAGGTGCTGACGCTGGCCGCCTCGATCAGATCTTCGGTGCTATGGATCGAGGACGTTCAATGGGCTGACCACTCGACGCAGGAGTTCTGCCGGCGCCTCCAGGCGCACGGCCCGATTCCGGGGTTGCTCGTCGTCGCCACGATGCGTACGGTGACGAGGAGTCCGATGCCAGGCTGCCGTGGTCCGATGAGGAGCTTTCGGCCGGCAGTGTCGTCAGGATCGAGCTTGATGCGCTGTCGCCTGAAGAGTCCAGGCAATTAATCGCGGCGCGAACAGGATCATCCCCGGACGAGACCACGGCACGAGCCATTCTCGAGAGCACAGGCGGAAACCCGCTGTATATCGAGGAAGTGGTCCGAGTCGGTCGTCGCCGGCGGCGATGCTCCTCACAAAACAGACCTGCCGGAACGACTTCCATTGCCATCCCGGAGAGTCTCCAGCCGATCTTCGCGCAAATCGTCGACAGACTCGGAAGCGATCGGCACATCGCGCAGATCGCCTCGCTGTTGGGCCGCGAGCTGCCCGAGCCTCTGACACGGGCCGTGATTGCCAGCATCCTCGGACTCAGTGAAAACGAGATCGTCGCGAGCCTGGCCAGGCTGATCGACGCCGAAATCATCGAGCCGATCCTGACCGAGCTCAGCCCTGGATACCGGTTTCGTCATGAGCTGATTCGCGAAGCCCTCGCTCATTCGGTGGGACTCGATGCGAAGGAGAATCACGGCCGGATTGCCAACGTGATCGAGCGGCTGTTTCCGGACGCCGCTCACGAGCGGCCGGCGCTTCTTGCGTATCACTTCGCCAGGGCCGAACAGCACGAGAGGGCGGCTGCGTATTGGCTCGCTGCCGGCGTCAACCTGCAGTCCAGGGCCGCACATCAGGAGGCGATCGCTTCATTCGATCAGGGTCTTGATTCGTTTTCAAAGGTGTCGGAAGCATCGGACACCACCGCCCACGGAAGACTGGAGCTGTCGCTGCGTGCGAGCCGGGGCGTGAGCATCCAAACCATCAGGGGTTATACCGACCAGAAGGCCGGTGATGATTGGGCGCGCGCTTCCGAGCTGTCCAAACAGCTCGGCGCGCACGGTGCTCTCGTGCCTGCGCTCGGAGGACTCTGGTCCTTCTATTTCGTGAGAGGCATCCCACCGTACGTCGATCGAGGTGGCCGGGCAGATGATCGATGCCGCAGAGGTGCTCGATGATCTCGAGGCAAGCCTCATCGGCCACGTATGCCTCGGCTACTCGAAGTACTTCCAGGGCGATTTGACCGCGGGCCGGCAGAGCGCGGAGCGCAGCTGGGAGCTCCACGACAAGGTTAAAGACCGCCCGCCCCACATCCACCTCCCCCAGGACCCCGGCCTCGTCGGCGCTGAGCTTTCTCGGTCCGGTCAGGTGGTCGGTTGGCGACCAGGTGGGGGGGATGCTCGCGGCCGAAGAATCGTGGGTTCTTGGCACCGCGCTGGAGAGCAAGCGGGCGATAAATCTCTCCCGCATCGGTCAGTACATTGCATGGCTGCACCAGATCCGCCGAGCTCCCAGGCGGCTCTCGAAGCGGCGGAACGATCGCTGGCGATCGCGACCACGCACCGGATCGAGTGGGCCATTGTGAACTTGTCGATTCATCAGGGGCTTGCGATGGCCCACCTGAACACCAACGGGAAGGGAATCCAGGAAGGCGCGGCGATCGTGAAGCGAACCTGGGCTATTGGCGCGCTGGCGGGGCGGAGACAATGGTTCCGTACTTTCTTGGCGAGCTCGCAGAAGCCTTTCGCCGTGTGGGAGAGCATAAGGCCGCGCTTGATCTGGTCAATGAGGCGATCGAACTGGGCGATCGGATCGGCGAGCACTTCCATGATGCCGAGCTGTATCGGACAGGGGCGAGGCCAAGTTGGGCGGCGACGAGGCTTCACGGGCTGGTGGCCTGGACGACCTGCGGCGTGCCATTGACACGGGCGCGGGAACAGCACGCCGTCTCGTTTGAAATCCGGTCCACGGTCAGCCTGTTGACGTCGGCGCCGGACCTGCCGACGGACGACATGGATCGTTCAGTTCGAGGGGGCCGTCAAGCACTGACGCGCAGCGAGAACGGCAGCGACGAGCGCGCAGCGCGGGACCATTGCTCGCGAGCGACGAGGTAGCCTGGGGCGACCTGGATGAGAGCAGCCTGTAGGATTGGACCCGCATGAGCACACTTCCGAAATACATCGCTCGCGGCGGTGAAGTGGCCTGGATTGGGCTCAGCGGCTTCGGGACGTCGAGCTTTACGGATTCGCGATGAAGGCCGACCCGAAACTGGTGCACGAGATGTGGAGCCGGTACATCGGAGAACCATCGCAGGAGACTCGGCGCTCACATCGACGTCAGGGGCACGACGCTCGATCACGTCCTGTTCGTGTTCGTGGACAGCGAGCAGCACCAGGAGTCCCGCAACCCTGGTTCCAAAGGACTCTACACGAGAACAACTATTCGCCGTCGTCGTCTTGGGGTATCGGCGACGGCCGGACCCTGGCCTGGTCCTTTTCGCGCCTTACCTTTGCGCCTCCGACACGCCCGGCTGGAAGGCGGATCGTGAGATCTACGGCTACCCGCGGGTGCATGGAAGCGTACGGATAGACCGGGATCGCACGGGAACACCGCAGATGTGGTCGGTGGAAGGCAGTGTCATCCGGCACTTCCACCCGAAGGCGAAGTCAGAGCGAACACAAATCTTCAGAATCGTGCGGTCGCCGGATGCGGTGCCAGAGCGACCGACGGGGTCGAAGCGCGACATCGCTCGTACCATTGCGACAGCCCTTGAAGCGACGCGAGTGGAACTCCGCGGGCATCGCGCGGCGTCGATTCTGCGGCAGCCACGGTTAGGCGTCACAGAAGCGGATCTTGCTTTTTTCGAGCGCGTCTCGGGTGAATCAGCACAGAATCCACCGGATGATGGTCCGGCCGGGGCCTTAGCCTCGAGCAGGCGCTGCTGTCGGGCGCCTTGCCGATGCTGTTCCTGAAGCAGTTCCGCGACGTCGCCTATGCGGACCGGGCCTGTTACCAGGCGATCGTCGAGGCGCCGCTCGAGGTGAGCGGCGACATTGTGGAGCTCACCGGCCAGGGCTACCGGCTGGAATTGGACGACTTCGATTCGGCGCCTATCCGTCGTGAGCTGGGAATCCCGCCGGGGAACATCGACGTGAGCTTCGCGTTCAGGCTCGAGAAGGGTGAAATATCGGTCGGCGAGGCGAAAGTGATATCGAATCCTGACTGGAACCCCGCCATCGAGGTGTCGACGACGGATGATCCCTCGCGGCTTCCTCTATTCGTAGACCGCGGCGGCGAGGCGGTCTGGCGGCAGCCATCGCTGATCTTACGGCGCCCGTATCTATGGTTTTGGTGTGCCGGTGCCACTGCAGCAGCAGCAGGCGACACTGACGAGATGTATCAACAAGGTGGCGGCCGCCAGCAAGTCCACCTATGGATCGCAACCGTTTTGCCTTCGACCCTGCAGCGGCGTCGAAATGGTCATGCTGCTGTTCGTCGAGTACGAGCGGATCACGTCGGGCAATCGCAGATGACCGGGGACTTGGCGGAACGGCATACCGTGAGTTCCTCGCCATGCAGCTCGCTATCTCGGATGACCCTGAGTACCCGGAGCTCGACTGGTTCATTCCGTACATTTACCTCGACACGGATGCGCCGCGCCTGGGCGGACGGGAAATCTTCGGCTATCCCAAGCAGCTCGGGACGATCGATCCTTTTGAGCTTTACGCCCGAGGTGCCGCGCAGATCGACATTGCGAAGACGCTGGAGCTTCGAACCACCGCCATTTTGGATGCGGCCAAGGATCTTGCTGCGCGAGATACCACTGTCGTGACAGTCAAAGGGCCGCAGGTGGCGCCGCGAGTCAGGGCCTACAGCAACCCACTGGAAATGTTATTGGACCTGTGGAGGAGCGCCGGTCTGCCGATCGGCGGTGACTCGCTTTTCGGGCACTTGTTTCCTCACCTCCCGCCCGGAATGGGTGCCGGCGGCGTCGTCCCGGGCGGGTCGGGTGTCGACGTCATCAGCGCCCTGTTGTCCAATCGATTGGAGATGTGTTCTTGAAGGAGTTCAGAGACTGCCTGAACCCGGATGATGCATGCTACCAGGCGGTTTGCAAGACCGATATGACACCGACAAAGTTCCATGATGGTGGGTTTCTCGAGGACCCTTCTGTGTATGACATCACAATCCAGAACCTTGCGAGCGAACCGTTGCTCGACGCCGTTCTGGGAGAAGGTTCCGGCGTGAAGAAAAGTACATCAAGCCGGTCTTCGCCTACTCGGTGGACATGGATCTCGAGCTGACGTCAGGCAGAGTGATCGCCAATCCGCTCGCTGCGCCCGATGCCCATGCGCCTGACGTTTCGCTCAATAGAAATGGACGAAGGCGGCGGCCGTGGCGCGTGACCGCCGTTCGCAGAGCCTCTTTGGGCGCGATGAGCCGGCGGTAACTCCGTTCGCGCGCGGGACACGCCGCGAGGAAGAGTCAGGACGTGTCAGGGACCGCAAAGAGAAAGGTCGCGATCATCGGAGGCGGGTGCGCCGCGATGGCGGCGGCGTGGGACCTCACCTCTGCCAGGGGTCCGTCTCCGGGAAACCGACCTGCGACGTCACCATCTTTCAGATGGGTGGCCGGCTGGGCGGCAAGGCCGCAAGCAGCAGAAATACCCAGCTCGGCGACCGGATTGAGGAGCATGGTCTTCATCTCTGGCTGGGGTACTACGAGAACGCGTTCCGGATGGTGAGGACCTGCTTCGAGGAGCTGAAGGATCTGAAGCTGCCGACCCCGAGCTGAGCAACACTGAAAAGCGAACCGTTCAACAACTGGGACTGGTTGTCGGCGTTCGAGCGCGCCAGCCTCGTCGGTCTCGCGGACGAATCGTCGGGCGACTTGGGACCGTGGATCGCCAGGTTTCCCGAATACGTGCTGCGATCCGAAAACGGCGTCACCGGCATCTACCAGTTGCCAGATGGCACGACGCGCCCGGGGATGCATATCGTGGACGACGAGAAACGGGCCTATCCTGGTGAAGAGCCGGTGGTCAAGCGAGGTAAGGACTGCGGGAACGGAGAGGACGTCTGCCTCGAAGAACCGAACGTGGCGTTCTTCCTGACCCACGCGTTGCGCGAGCTGCAGGCGTTCGTCGAATCACTGGAAATCCGGATCGACCAGCTCTACGCCCGCAAGGACGGTGAGCCGCCTCCGAGGACCCGGAGGAGCTGCTGTCGCGGGCGCTGAGCTTGAACCCGCTGACGCACCCGGACGACATCGACGTGCTGAGTCGCCGATATTCCGCGCGCCCTCCGCCTGGTTCGCCTGGGTTTTCTGGTGCCGGCAATCCAGGCGCTCGCCACCGTGGCGAGGATCGCTGAGGGTCCGGTCCCGCATGTGCGCGATCAGATCGGTCGCGCTGCTCGACCGGTTCATCGACTCGATGCGCGAGCAGATCGAGAGATTCGTGCAGCGCGATCCCGCGGCCCGCAGAATCTGGGAGCTCATCGATCTGCTGGCGGCGAACATCCGGGGGCTCGTTGCCGCCGGTCTCGAAGGCACGGACGACTTCTCCAGCCTGGACGAATGGAACTACGACGACTGGCTGCGGATGAACCGGATTGCCGAACGAACGCTCAGAAACCCGATGATCCGCGGCGCCACGACCTGGGCTTCGCGTACCGCGGACGGCGACCCCAGAAATCCGCAGATCGCGGCGGGGCAGGCGATCAATGCCGGGTGCCGGTTCTTCTTCATGTACAAGGGCGCGTTGTTCTGGCGGATGAAGGCCGGCATGGGCGACGTGGTCTTCGCGCCGATGTACCTGGCTCTGCGCAACCGCGGCGTGAAGTTCCGGTTCTTCCACCGGCTCGACGAGATCGAGCTCGAGCGGCGACGGCACGGCCGTGACACGGCTGAGGTTCTGGCGCCAGGTGAGAGCTCAAGATCACGGACGATCAGGCTGCCGACCAACTACGAGCCGCTGATCGTCATCAAGGGACAGCAAATGTCCGGCTGGCCGGAGAAGCCTGACCACGAACAGTTCGACTACGACGACGAGACGCGCGAGGAGTACGAGCGCGCCGTGAAGGGCGAGGACGAAGAGACCTACGTCAACTTCGAGTCGATCTGGTGCAACTGGGAACACGGCGATGATGTGTTTGCCACGGTTGGCGACGGGCCAGCGCGATCCGGACGATACCACCTGGGTCGGTCACTACGACGATGTGATCGTCACCGTGCCGATCGCCGCACTGGGGCGGGTGTCGAGACGGCTTGCCGAAGCCAACAACGACGCGGGGCCCGATGGAGAAGACATGCTAGGACCCTCGGCACGGTCGCCACGCAGTCGGTCCAGCTCTGGGTCAACAGGACGACGCGCGAGCTCGGATGGACTCACGGCCAGGTGAGCTTTTCCGCGTTTGTCCACCCGTTCGACACGTGGGCCGATCTCTCGCAGCTCGTTGAGGTCGAAAACCAGCCTGAGCGCGCGTGGCGTGCACTATTTCTGCAGCGTGCTGCCCGAACGGGACGTGCCGGCGATCGACGGGGATCGGGAGACACGTGGTCGACACAGCTGGAAGCGGTGAAGGAGCTCGTCAAGCAGAACGCCAAGCGCTTTCTCAACGAGTGGATCTTTCACCTCTGGCCCAACGCGGTCGACCGCTATCCGAACGTCTTCAAGTGGGAACTTCTGGTCGATAAGCTCGATCGAGCCTGGGGCCAGCGCCTGGACGCTCAGCATTTCGTCGCCAACGTCGATCCGTCCGAGCGGTACACGCAGAGCCTGCCGGGAACAACGAAGTACCGGATTCGTCCCGACGAGACCGGCTTCACGCATCTGTTCATCGCGGGCGACTGGACGGACTGTGGCTTCAATTTCGGCTGCGTCGAGGCGGCGGTGATCTCCGGGCGGCTGGCGTCGTCAGCCATCACGCGGATATCCCGACACGAGACTCATTCCCGGGTTCATCAGACCAGCAGGCCGTGGCAGGCGGCGAAGGGAGGCAATTAGATGGCGCAACCGAAACACGGTCGACGGTGCCTCGGCCGGGGCGGCGGCGAGGGTCAGACCGGGCGCAGGGGCGGCCGGAGACGGACCGTCCTGAACCTCGGCATGCCGTTCATCCGCGTGGACGATTTCGTGAACCAGTCCGAGGACGCCGTGGCCCTCGGCTATCGAGTCCTCGAGCAGACGGTCGAAGAGATCAAGGAGGGCTACAAAGAGGCGCAGGAATTCAACAGGAAACAGGAGGAGTTCGAGAGGCAGCAGCAGAAGTTCGAGGCGGGAGAAGGGCCCCGGCCCTCAGCCGCCGATCCCCTGGGAGACAGATGGTCGACCGCGTTCAGAACCTCCAGAACATCGCACTGGACGCGGTGAAGGACGGCACCGAGATCTTCTTCGACTCGATCAAGTCGGGCACGAAATCGACGAAGAGCCTCGCCAAGACGTGGGAAAAGAGCCGCGAAGACGTCGACACGAGAACCCGTGCTGGCCGGCCCGGTGTTCGAGGATCCCGTGGAGATCAAGGCAAGAGCGGGCCAACAGCCCGACCGGGTCGTGTGGCCGATTCGCCATCGAGGGCTCACGCGGCTCAGGATTCACGCGGTCCTCGACCCCGAGCCGACGGAAATTCAGCGGCCTCAAAGAAAACGAACCGGACGCGAGAGGCCGCCGGAGGAAGAGCAAGCCGCAACCCTGGGCAACGTCAAGGTCAGCTTCGAACCCGCAGCCGACACCGAGACGTACGACGAGGTAACCTCGCTGCTCACGGTCGACGTTGGAGAGATACCGAGCGGGCAGAAGGTCGGGGTGTACCAGAGGGCTGATCCGTGCTTCCAACTTCGAGCTGCTGATCGCCCGGCTGCGGATCCACGTGCTCGAGGCCGCCACTGACGAGCGGGCCCGGGCGCGCAGAACGTCGGGCGCGAGCCATATCGATGCGGACGCGGTCCGCAAGAAGGCAGCTGACACGATGCCGATGGATGCGCGTCGAACGAACGAAGGCCCGTCCGAATCGAAGGGCTGATGGCCACATCCAGGATCAACGTAGAGTCCCGCCTGGTCAGGAACAAGCTTGCCGAGTACGGGGCGCTCACGCGCGAGCGCCTGTACGAATACCTGCCGGACCAGGAGCCGCGTGAGTACCTCTACGATCTCGTTGCGGCATACCCCGAGCGATCGAGCGGCATGCTGCGGCCCAGCCTTCTCATCGCCACCGCCAGGGCGTTCGGCGCCGGCACCGACGAGGCGCTCAACACTGCGGCGGCAGTCGAGCTGATGCACAACGCGATGCTGGTGCACGACGACATCGAGGACATCAGTGAGTTGAGGCGCGGCGCACCGAGCCTTCACAAGAAGGCAGGCGTGCCGCTGGCGATGAACGCCGGCGACGCGCTGGGACTGCTATGCCTCCAGCCACTGCTCGACAACGCGGCCGCGCTCGGGCCGCTGCTGACCCTGAAGATACTGGAAGAGGCTCTCGAGACCATGTTCCAGACCGTCGAGGGCCAGGCGTGGGAGCTCGGCTGGCGCAAGGACAACGTCTACGACCTCGACTCGTCCGACTACCTGCGGATGATTACCAAGAAGACCTGCTGGTACACCGCGATTTTCCCGTGCCGTGCGGGCGCGTTGATCGGCGCCCAGCAGCCGCTCGAGCCCGACCGGTTCGTCCAGTTCGGCTACTTCCTGGGCGCCACGTTCCAGATTCAGGACGACATCCTGAACGTGGCCGGCGACCGCGAGATCTATGGGAAGGACTTCGCCGGCGACATCGTCGAGGGCAAGCGCACGCTGATGTTGATCCATCTTTTCCGGAACGCGACTCCGGCGGAGCAGGCCCGCCTGCGGGAGTACTTCGCCCTTCCGTATTCGCAGCGGTGCGACGAGGACGTGCAATGGGTTGTCACGCTGATGGAGACCCACGGAAGCCTCGAGTTCTCCAGGTCTTTCGCGCGCAAGTATGCGGGCGCGGCGCTGTACGAGTTCTCCAGGGCGTTCGCCGACGTTGATGATTCAGAGGACCGCCGCTTCATCGAGTCGCTCGTCCTGCACGCACTCGAACGCGAGGTGTGATCGGGGGCGTCCCGAAGGCGTGATCTACGGGATCAGGGAGCGACGCGCTCGAGGATGGCGCCAAAGCGCGCCTCGCCTCGAAGCGTGTCGAACACCGGCCGGACGCGAAGCCACGCCAGGTCTGCGGCGTGCGCGTCGGCCGCCCTCTCGAGCCAATCGAGTGCCGGCGTCGGTTCACCGAGCGCCGCGTGCACCTGGGCGACGAGCGATGCCGAGACGTATCGATTGCCGGACATCGTGATGAGCGCCCCGAGCGCCTCACGGGCCCGAGCGGAGGCACCGGCACGGGCAAACGCATACCCGCGCGCGGCGATCATCTCTGGACTCCCGGCGAGTTGGATGGCCGTTTCCAGTTCGCGGACGGCCTCGTCGAAGCGACCGATTTCCACGAGCGTCAGCCCGAGAAAGAGTCGCGCGGGGGCCGAAGCCGGATCGAGCTCAAAGCTGCCGTTGAACTGCTGCTCAGCCTTCAGATAGTCGCGCGCGAAGTAGCTGGTCAGGCCGACGCTGATATGGATGGGCATCGACAGCGGATCCGCGTCGACCGCGTAGCGCAGTTCCTTGTCGGCTTCGGCGAACCGCTGTCGCGGTACCAGGTAGTTGATGGCGTACCAGTGGTGAGCGACGGGTTGCTGGGGGCTGAGATCGATCGCGCGAAGATACTGGCGTTCAGCGTCGGGCCACAACCAGTCGTACACCGAGGCGATGCATCCGGCCGTCGCGTAAGGACTCGCCTGTGAGCTGCCGAGGGCGATCGCGCGGTGTGCCGCCGCCCTGCCCTTTGGCATGGTCTCGTGAGGCGCGAGCACCCCATACAAGCCGAGCGTGGTATAGGCCTCGGCTAATCCGGCATAGCCATCCGCGTATTCAGGATCTCTGGCGACGGCCTTTTCGAAGTACGCGGCGCTCTTGTGAAGCCCTCCCTCGGTCCGTTGGTTCCAGCAATGGCGGCCTTTGAGATAGAGCGTGTAGGCCTCTGCGTCACGGGTGCGGGACGCGATCGGGCGGGAGGCGTTGCCATCTTCGGCACGCATCAACCCGGCATCCATGGCGCCGCGACCTTGGTCACGGACCAACCGAACACCGATGGCGTTGACCGTCGCCGTGGCAATCTCGTCCTGGATGTCGAAGATCTCGCCAAGCGGCCGTTCGAATCGTTGCGACCACAACTGGGAGCCGTCGGCCGTACTGATGAGCCGCGAAATCACGCGAATGCGATCGCCCGATACGCGGACGCTTCCCTCGAGCACTGTGCCAACGTCGAGCCGCGCGCCGACTTCCCGGAGATCTGCCGCGCCGCTGGTGAATCGGAATGCCGAGGCGGCCGGCATCACGCGCAGCCCCGGCACGGTGGTGAGCGCGTTGATGATTTCCTCGGCAACGCCGTCGCAGAAGAACTCGAGGTTTTTGTCGACCGTCATGTTGACGAATCGCAGCACAGCGACCGACTGCTGCGCGCGACCGCTCGGCTGCGGCGCCGCCCCGGACCCGGCGCGCGAGGCGACGGAATCGCGTCCGAGCGTGCTTTCGAGCAGCGCCTCCATTGCCCCTGCGGTCGCCGGTCGTTCCTCGCGTCGAGCGGAGAGTGCCGCGTCCACCATGCGGACGAATGCCGCAGGCAGGTCGGGACGGAGATCGCGAAGCAATCGCCGGCGTCCGTGCCGGTGCTCCTCCCGTAAGCTGTCGAGCGAATTGCCGAGCACCGGAAAATCGCCGCTTACCAGGTAGAAGAGGAGCACACCGAGACTATACAAATCACTCTGGACGGTTGGAGCTTCGCCCTGCAACACTTCCGGGGCCAGGTAGAATGGCGTGCCGCGGATGGTCGTCCCCGACCCGGTACCCGTCGCCGCCGCTCCGAAATCCATCAGCACAACCCGCCCGCCCGCTTCGCGCATGACGTTCTGTGCTTTCACGTCGCGATGCACCAATCCCGCCAGGTGCACGGCCGCCAGCGCGCGACAGACATCCAGACCGTACACAGTCGCTTCCTCGGCGCTACACGGCCCGCTCTGGTCTTGAATCTCCTTCAAGGTTCGGCCGTTGATCAACTCCATCCACAGTCCGGCGCAACCCTCGGAGCGATCGGCGCCAAGGATCGCAACCACGTTGGGGTGATGAACTCGCGCCAGCAGGCTCGCTTCCTCGACGACCGCGTCCTCGGCCGCCGGGTCCAGGTGATGCAGGAGCTTGAGCGCCACTTCCCGCTCCAGGCGCGGCTCCCATGCGCGGAAAACCGTGCCGAATGCGCCGCCGCCGAGGGCACCGCGAATTTTCAAGTGCCGCCATGATTTCGGCTCGCCTGCCGCGGGCACGTTCAACTCGGTGGCCGGGGACGGTAACGTCGTGCTCAGGTCCACGGCGGGCTCTTTCGAGGCTAGCCTGCGACTGCGCGTCCCCCTGCTCTCGAAAGATCTGCGCGAGCCGCGCAATCCGCCGCCAGCTGCTGTATGAAATTGCGGTCCTCGGGATTGCGCGCGCTGGATTCCGCCTCGGCCCAATCCACGTCGTCGCGGTCTGCGACTGCCCAGGTCAGGGCCGCAAGACGAGGGTCCCTCGGGTCCCTGGAGTCCCTGGAGTCCCTGGAATCAACGAAATCGTCTGCAGGTACTGACATAACACACACGTCTAGGACACTGATGCATGACGGCTCTTCATCGCATCAGCCAGCTTATACAGCCCTCTGCGGACCGCCATTCGCGCTGCATCCCGGCTTGGCTTGTCGAACGCAGCCGCTATTTCGTCATAGTCCATTCCCAGTTCAGTATGGGCGACGACCATTTCGCGCTCGTCTTCGCGAAGCGCAGCCAGAGCGGCCTCGTATGTATCGAGAGCTTCCTTGCCTATTGCCATCGCGAGCGGAGAGGCCGAAGCGCTCGGGAAATCGTCATCGAGCGCGTTGGCTCGGGGGCGACGATGAGCGCGGCGCAGCTCGTCGCGGATGCGATTGGTGACTGCCTGGCGCAGGTACCAATGAAGCGCCCCCGGCCCTCTCGGTTCGAACCTCGCGAGCTGACCGAGCGTCTGCACGATCGCATCCTGGACGATATCCTGGGTATCTGACATGTCGCGTGCCCACTGGGGCAGCCGCCCGCGCGCCCACCGGCGAAGTGGCACGAGATATCGGGCCATGAGCTGTTCGAGCGCGTCGGCTTCGCCGCGTTTCGCCCGCTGCAGCAGTTCCAACGACGATTCGAGATCCATGGCCAACTCAGCAGGAGCGTCGATTGCCGCTGCGCATTCGGATAATACCCGAAACGGCGATATCGGGCGCCCCGCGGGAACCCACGACAACGCGGTGAATCGCTGGTTCGTGGGATCCTTCACGTCATGCCCTGGTAAACGTCAGCGTCCCGTATTCCGAACAGGGTTTCAATCGTGACGAACGCACTGCCGTCCGCGTCGTGTCAGTGCACTCACTCGCACCCGTGACGTTCCTGAATTGATGAGCTATCGGCAGCAGCGGATTCACCCGAGCCTGGACCTGGCCTCCTTCAACAGGGCGATCAGTTCGGCGCGTGCTTCCTCCGGCGAGCGCACGGGCGTGGCGAACGCCAGGCGGATTGGTCGCGGACCCTCCTGAGTATTGGCCGACATTTCGAAGCCGTACCTGTCGACGCCCGTCATGCTGGCCGAGGTGACGCCCGTCGCCCTGGAGAACGCCGCGCAGTAGAGCACCATCGCGTCAGCATGATCGGCGTTCATGTGAGCGATGATGCCGGCGGCTGACGCACCAAGCGGATCCGGTTCGGCCCCCTGCCAGTCGGCTTTGCCGATCCACGACATCCGGCCGTAGCCCCCGATGTACCGGACGGAGTCCACGCCAAGCATCCAGAACGCAAAATCGCGGAAATCCGCATAGTAGGCGGCGTTCGGATGCCTGGCGAAGAATGCGCCGCGGACGCTGGCGCCGTCCCCCTCGACGCGCGTGCACCGGCCGAGCAGCGTGACGCGGCCGTTGGCGAGCGGATCTGCGGAGGCAGTCTCGGCCACCAGAAGCGAGGCGCGGGGATCCCGCTCCAGGTTCTTGGTGTGCTCGGCGAGACCGCTGATGAGGAAGACCGGGTTTCCATCGTCAAAGGCGACGGTCACCAGCGAACCGTAAGGGTAACCCTCCGGCTCCAGGGCAAGAGTGCACAGGGTCCCGGTTGAGATCCGGTCAACCAGGGATCGCGCGCGCTCGGCGTGCGTGGGCGTCGGAACATTCACGTCGTACAACGGCTGCGGCGCGTCTCCTGATGGCCGGGCGTGCGCATCTTCGGTCATGGTTCTCCTTGACGGGGTGATCTCGCCGATGTCGATTATCCCATTCGACGACGGGATCAACTCAATTCGACCGGCGCGAACAGTTTGAGCGTGTCTGCTTCTGAGGGAGGGTGCAGAACATAGCGAACCGCCAGGTCTTCGGCGTTTGGATAGTTTGTGTGTCGAATGCGCTCAGCAGCGGCCTCGAGATCGTAGGCCGTGTGTCGCAGCTGAACGTCGGGACCAAGCAGGAGCCAGTGCGCACCCGGGGGCGGCGCAAACGGCATTCCCACGCTGCCGGCATTCACAACTGGTACGCTTCCGACCGTTCGGTCAAACTGCATGTGCGTATGGCCGCAGACAACCAGCGGCACGGTCACCCCTCCAAAGACGGGTGCGAGGCGCTCTTCAGAAGTCGTGCGGGTAAAGCACTCGATGTCGTTTCGCGGCGTCGCATGGCAGAACAGCACGTCGCCTAATCCGCGAATCTCAACGACGCATGTCGCCGGCCAGCCGGCCAATGTCCGCTCGTGTTCAGGACGAAGCTGCTGCGCCGTCCAACGTATGACCTCGCGGTGCTGTTCCGGAACCTCGCTGACGTCGTTCCCGGCCATTTGTGCAACCACGACACGGTCGCCATTGCCGTGAATGAACTGCACTGGAAGATCCAGTTCGAGCAGGCGCGTCAGTGTCTCACGCGGCATCGGACCCGGAAGCACATCGCCTCCGACGACGACATGATCGACCGCTGCCCGACGAATATCCTCGAGCACAGCCTCGAGCGCAGGGAGGTTCCCATGAATGTCATAAAGAGCAGCCACCCGCATACGACGATGGTTCCTCGGCAAAGTCACTGTAGTACTCGATGATTTCCCGAAGCGGCGCGCTGCGCATCGCGAATCGCCGGGTCAGCACCGTTGGCCGATAAATAATAGCCGGGTGTCACGAGGGCGCACGAGCAGCCCACAATAGGGGGAGTGCCGTCACCACTCATCGGCGCCTCCTTCCTCGAGGAGCTGTACGGCCGGGCCAACGCCAGCCGGTGGCTGCTGCCGCGGGATGGTTTCGCCGCCGCGCTCGAAGCGAGCGCCGCCAAAACCTTTGTCGGCCGCGTGCCTGATGCTCGCGAGGTCGAGCGCTACCTTGGCTCGCTGCGCCTCGAGGAACTGGCCCTCGCCTGTGCCTGCGCCGCGGGAAATGAGGCGGCCTGGGATCACTTCGTTCTGGAGTACCGGCCTATTCTCTATCGCGCGGCCGATGCCCTCGAGCCCGGGGGCGGCGCGCGGGAGCTCGCCGACTCTCTTTACGCCGACCTCTACGGGCTGGGGGATCCCGAAGGCGCGCGAAAGTCGCTCTTCCGGTACTTTCACGGCAGGAGCAGCCTGGCGACGTGGCTTCGTGCCGTGCTCGCCCAGCGGCTCGTCGATCGCGTTCGGGCCGCGCGGCGCACGACGCCGCTGCCCGACGAGGAACCGGCCGCGCCTGAACGCTCGCTCCCCGACCCCGACCGGGACCGGTACCTGGCGCTCATCCAGGCAGCGCTCGCGAACGCCGTTGCCGGGCTCGATCCGAAGGACCGGCTGCGCCTGCGCTATTACTATGCACAGGAGCTGACGCTCGCCGAAACAGGCCGCCTTCTTCGGGAACACGAAGCGACGGTTTCGCGTCAGCTGGCGCGGACCAGGAAGAAGATACGCCGCGAGGTCGAGCGCCAGCTCGGAGACGCCGCCCTCGGCCCCGCAGAGATCGACCGGTGCTTCGAGTGCGTCACCGGGGACGCGGGCCCGCTCGACCTCGACGAAATGCTTGCAGACTCAGCCGGCAATGCAAGAAAACCCGAGCCGATCGTTCTTTCAAAGAAGGCAAAGTGAAAACTGATCGCGACCTGTCGATCGAACGTCTACTGCGCCGCTCGCTCCAGACCCGAGAGGCGCCGGAGCGGCGACTGCCCCGACGTCGACGCGCTCGCCGCGTTTGCCGACGATGGCCTCGCGCCCGGCGAGCGTCAGACGGTGGAATCGCACGTCGCCGATTGCCAGCGATGTCAGGCGCTGACGGCCGCGATGGTGCGGACGATACCGACTTCTTCCACAATTCTCCCTGGTGCCGAAAAGAGGGACGGGAGTCTTTTCGGCTGGTACATCTCGAGAAGACTCCCGAACCCGTTTTCGCGCTCCGCGCTGAAGTGGCTCGTGCCGGCAACGGCAGCTGTCACGGCCCTCGCACTGTGGGTAGCAGTGCCGGCCCAACGCACTCCGGCGCCCGTGGAGCGGCAGACGGAGGTCCAAACGGCCGCGCCTCCCCCGCCCCCAGCTTCGGCTGTCGACGCGTTCCGGCCGGCCACGGAGGCCCGTGCGGACAACCAGGCTCGCGCCAACGACGCGGACATCGCCCCCGGCGCCCCCGGCGCCACCGCCTCCGCGGACGCACAGCCCGCGGCGCCCGCTGAAGGTCTGTTGAAACAGGACGAGAACCGTCTGGAACTGCAGGAGCGTGTCGCTTCCGAAGGGGCGCGCGTACAAACCGAGCCCGATCGCTCGCTCCTGGATCGGGGAGCGCCCCTGGCGGCCGCCCGTTCAGCGGCTCCGGCGACCGCTGCCATCGACGTGTTGTCGTCAGACCCGCAGGTCCGCTGGCGTGTCGGCTCCGGCCCCCAGGTGCTCGTTCAGTACTCGGCCGACGGCGGCGCTACGTGGACGACACAGGAGACGGGCGCGACTGCGCCGCTGACCGCCGGCAGCTCCCCCTCGCCGTCGGTGTGCTGGCTGGTCGGGCGCTCCGGCACGGTGCTGCGCTCTACCGACGGCGGCCGCCAATGGCAGCGGGTGGCATTTCCGGAGGCCGTGGACCTGATCGCGGTGCGCGCGTCGAGTGCCCTGGCCGCAACCGTCGATCTGGCTGGCGGCCGGCGCCTGGGCACCACGGACGGCGGCCAGACGTGGGCGCCGGTCGCGAAATAGAACCCGCTCCCTCACCGGTGCCTGGTCCGTCGGTCCACGGTTGCCGGATCCCACAGGCTCCGTCCTCTGCAAGAAATCCCCGCGGCTCCGTTCAAAGGATAGACGCGCCAAACCGGCCTACATCGGCCGCCCGCGCCTGTGCTCTTGAAAGGAGTGCCCCATGGCTGTTCGCTTCTGGCTTGCGCCCTTCGTGCTCACCGCCGGCGTCGTCCTGCCCCTGACCGAGTCGGGCGTGAAGTTGTCTCAAGGGTCGCAAGGGTCGACGTCGTCGTCGGCAACATCGTCTTCCGGGGCCGCCGCGGCAACCGCCGCACAGGACCAGACGACCATTGACGATCAGGTCGATCTGGCCGTGACGGTCTACAACTCCGACATCGCGCTGGTCCGCGACGTTCGAAACCTGCGGCTGCCGCGCGGCATCTCCGAGCTGCGGTTCATGGACATCGCGGCGACGGTCAATCCCGCCACCGTGCACTTCCGATCGCTCACCGAGCCGTCGCGACTGGGCGTCCTCGAGCAGAACTACGAGTACGATCTGCTCGAGCCCGAGAAGCTCCTCCGCAAGTACGTCGGCCGGGACGTCACCCTCGTGCGCACCACCCAGCGCGACGGGACGACCGGGACGGAAGAAGTGACCGCGCGGCTTCTGAGCTACAACAGTGCGCCCGTCTGGCAGATCGGCAACGAAATTGTCACCGGCATGCACGCCGATCACATCCGCTTTCCCGAACTGCCCGGGAAATCTCTACGCGCGGCCCACGCTCATCTGGACGCTCGAGAACGGCGGCGGCACCAGCCACCGGGTCGAAGCCGCGTATCTGGCCGGCAAGCTCTCCTGGGCCGCCGACTACGTCCTCACCGTCGCGCGTGACGACAAGGTGGCGGACCTGGATGGCTGGGTGACGCTCACCAACGGCAGCGGGACGGCGTTCCCGAACGCCAGGCTCCAGCTCGTCGCCGGCGATCTCAACCGCGTCCGCCAGTCGATCGGACGGATGAACATGGACTCGTTGCTGCGCGCGGAGGCCTCCGGCGCCCGTCCGATGGAGCAGGAAGCCTTCTCCGAGTACCACCTCTACACGCTCGGCCGCAAGACGACGATCAACAACAACGAGACCAAGCAGGTGAGCCTGCTCGGCGGGACCGGCGTCCCCGTCCACAAGCGCTACGTCGTCGATGGGCAGGCGGTCTACTATCAAAACGCTCAGCATCCAGGAGCGCCGCTCAAGGACGTCGTGCAGGTGTACTACCAGTTCAAGAACGAAGAGCGGACCGGCCTCGGGATGCCGATGCCGGCCGGCACGATGCGCGTCTACCAGGCCGACTCGTCGGGGGGCGTCCAGTTCGTCGGCGAGGATCGGATCACGCACACGCCCAAGGACGAAACGTTGAACCTCAAGATCGGCAACGCGTTCGACGTCGTGTGCGAGCGCAACCAGGTCGGCTTCGAGAAGATCGCAGGCAGGACGTACGAAGTCGAGTACCAGATCACCCTCCGGAACCACAAGACAGCGGCGATCAGCGTCGAGGTGAACGAGCCGCTCGGCGGCACCTGGCAGATGCTGCGGTCGAGCCACGCATGGACCAAGACCGCCGCCTGGGCGTCGCAGTTCACCGTGCCGGTGGCTGCCAACGGTACCGCGGTGCTGAAGTACCGCGTCCGTGTGACCTACTGAGCGGGCAGGACTGGCGGGAGGGGCGGGACGGGCAGGACAGCAGAACGGGCCAGGAGCTTCCCTTCCCGCCCTTCCCGCCCTTCCCGCCCTCGAGATCTTCGTTCCTGTCGCCTGCCTGAAGCCGACCTACAGAAATGTTGGTCGGCCAAAATCAGCAACGGGCCAATTTCCTAAGACTTTTCACTCTTCTTCCGGGATCCGGCTGGCGTCGTCCTTGCTGACTACGTGGGTGGACACGATCAACAAAGAGGAGATCATGGAAGCCACAGGACATGTGCGGGACGCTCTCTTGAGGATTCGAACCGAGTACGTCGAGATGCCGGACCTGAAGTTGACGGGGCGTCAGGTGCAGCGGCTGTGGAACCTGCCACACGACGTCAGCGAGGCGGCGCTGGGCCTTCTGCTCAGCGAGGGATTCCTCAGGCAGGCGGCCAACGGCGCGTATGTCCGCCACGGGTCGCTGCGCGCGCGAATGGAGCCGGCGGGCGTTCCCGCGATGAGGGGCGCGCTGCTTCGTGCCAGTTAATGGGCTGTCTGACGGTCCCGACGCAGGACTCTGGTCCGACGCAGGACTCTGGTCCCAACGCAGGACTAAAGTCCTGCGCTACGTCTCGCGCGACATCCTGAAGGCTTATGGCACGAGCACGATAGGGGCCTGCCAGAACGTCGCCTTCTGCCCCGTCGGATCCAGCACTGTCACCTGGACATCGTACTGGCCTGGCGGCAGCTGCGCCACCGAGAGGCTGAACCTGAGCGGAACGGCCTTCGTCCTCGCGTCCAACCCTTCGGTCACCGCGAGCGGCTGCGTCTCGAACGCCTTGCGCTGTCCCTGATAGAAGCTCACGAACGCAACCAGCGGCTGTGTCGTCGTGGCGGTTCGCTCGTACGCCTGGAGAAAGACGTACAGGTCGCGGCTCCTGCTGAACACCCGCGTCACGCTCGGAATCAGCTTCTCGCCGTTATAGACGAGCGGGTTGGCGGCTTCCGCCGCAACTTTCTGCTGCACGGTGTACAACGCGTCGCCGAGCGGAACGCGCTGCCCGCTGAGGACGACGGAGCTGATCGGGACGCGTTTGTCTTCCCGGAGCAGGTTCGGAACGGTGAATGCCGCCTGGTAGGTGCCGATTCTCCCGGTCTCGGCATCGCGCGCCAGCAGCTTGATCACGTACTTGCCGGGGAGCAGCGTGAATCCGGTTTCGTATTGAATGGGCCGCGTCGCGAGCTGGGCCGCGGTCTCGTCGCTCAGCTTGATGTCCAGCTTGTCGCGGACGTTCTGCATCGTGTACCCGTAGTCGTCCTTCACGATGCCGATGAAGTCGATGACCGTCCGCTGCGCGCCGCCGCGCCGCGCGAGCGCCAGCTCGCTTCCTGGAATCTTCACCGCGACGGGCACGAAATACTGCGCGCGATTGAGCTGGAAGTAGTTCACTTCCATCGCCATCGAAATGTCGGTGATCGGATTCTCCAGCATCAGCGCGTCCTCGAGCTGCCGTTCCTTGTCGGCGGTCGTGAACTTCGCAAACGCCTTGTCGGCGAAATACCCCTGGCGATACGACAGCTCGCCGGCAACGCCGCCGTTCAGCGACACCTTCACCCGGCGGAACTTGCCGTCTGCGGCGGTATGCGTGGTGTAGTACCCGATGAGGTAATAGCTGGTCATCGACTCGGCCGCCTGCACGATGCCGAGCGACAGATCGTTGTAGTCGAACATCGGGCGGCCGCCCGTATCCTTCGCGAGCGCGTACAACGAGTCCTGCGTTCGCTGGAAGTTGTTGACCATGACCTCGGCGATTCGGCCCGAGAACATGCCGACGCCGCCGGGCGACGGCCTCGACGCGTCGCCGAGCGGCGGCGTGGCGACGAGCCCGCGCGCGTCGATGGTGTGGATGGCGACGTTCGCCCGAATCGCCGCGTTGACCGTGGCGCGCAGCTGCGCCTGGTTGTCGGTGCCGTTCAGCCGGAGCCCGCTGGCGAAAAAGACCAGCGACTTCTGACCGGGAATCGGCCGAAGCAGCGTGACGGCCGTCTGCAGGGCGGAGAGCTGGCGATCGGTATTGAAGATATTGAACTCGCCGTCGTCCTGGCCAAAGGCGGTTCCCGGGAGAGGATCCGGCACGCCGTCGCCATCCTGATCGTCGCCGAAGATCAGGATCTGGATGAGCTCCCGCAGGAGCGCGCGGTTGTCGGTGAAATCCTGGCGTACCCGCACGGCGCCGCGCTGGAACGTGACGATCGCCACCAGATCCGCCGGCGACATCTGCGTGTCGACGAACTTGAGGGCGTTCGTATACACGCGCATCTGATCTGGCGGCGGCACCGCGGACGAATCGAAGTACAGGACCAGCAGCCGGCGGTCGCGGTATCGCGTGTCTCCCGGAGGCGGAACGGCAAGCTGCGCCTGCGTCGGGCGGCTCGATCCGGGCGCCCGCGGCCGGCGGCGGCGAGAGGACCGCGGCCGCGGGCGCCGCCGGAGAAGCCGTCTGGCCGGGCCCGGGCAGCCGCTGGAACTCGACGAAGCTGATCGCCTGCGGCTCGCCGTCTTCGGTGATGGTGAAGTCTTTCGCGGTCAGCCCCTCGATCGGCTTGCCGTCCTTGTCCTTGACCGTGACGGTCTCGCACGATCAGCAGCGAGCCGGTGCGGAAGACGAGGCTGGCTCGGCTGCTGGCGCCTGCGGCGCTACCACGAAGGACACGAACGCGACACAAAGGACAAGATCCATTGTTTTCTTCGTGTCTTCGTGACTTCGTGGTTGCATTTGTTCTCCTCAGAATCTCAGACGCAGACTGGTCTGGATCTTCCGCATCGTGTTCGCTCGATTCGGCAGACCGAACTGCGGGCTGCCGACGATGGTGTTCACGCCGGAATAGGTGACGCGGTTGAGGACGTTGGTCGCATCGATCCGCCAATCGAGGTTGAGCCGTTCGCCCCACAGAAACGTCCGCGTGACGCCGGCGTTCAGACCGAACTGCGCGGGGCCGGTGATCGAGTTGCGTCCCGCGCTTCCCCACCGGCCCGGCTGCTGGCGCAGCGTAGGCCGCCGGGTTCGCGTAGTAGCCCGCGGGCGCGAGCGTCGACGCGCCGGTCAGATCGCCGCGGATCGTGCCGGTCACGCCGGTTCCTGCAATCGGGGTCAGGACCGTCGGCGTCAGCGGCAGGCCGCTGCCCGCCGTGAGCTGGCTCGTCAACGTCCACCCTTTGAACAGCGTTCCCGTGAGGCCGGTGAGCAACGCGCCGCCCGTCACGCCGACGCCGGTCGTGTACTGAAACTGCGCGGTCACGAGATGACGCTGATCGAAGTTCGACGGCCCCCACTCCGCGCCAAGATCGAGCCAGTCCTGCGCGATGGTGGCGCCCGCGAGGCTGGCTGCCGACGCCGCTGTCTGCAGACCGTTCCCGGCACTGAACGCTGCGGCATCGTCCATCGCTTTCGACAACGTGTACTGGACCGTCGCCGTCAGTCCGTTGCGGAGCCGACGCCGAAGCTGGAACTGGCCGGCATGGCGCGTGGAGCGGCCGTTCGACGTGAGATAGACAAACCCCGACGGACAGGTCGGGCAGGGATTCGCCGCGCCGGACGGGTACGTGTTGGGCACGAATTGCTGCATCAGGTGGCTGCCCCTGGTGCCCAGGTACGTCGTCAACACGGTCAGCGACGCGGGCAGGTCGCGCTGCAGCGACGCCTGCCAGTTCTCGGCATAGCCGACGCGGAAGTCCGGATCGACCGCGAAGGTATTGGTGGTGGCGCCAGGAGGGGCGACGAACCCGTTGGCCAGCGTCAGCGGATTGGCGGCGCTGTTCTCGACGCTCAGCGCCTTCGACAGCGGCGGTTGCTGCGCCATCAGCATCGCGATCGATTGATAGACCGACGTATTGCGGTAGATGCCGTAGCCGGCGCGGATGACCAGCGACGATCCCGCGATCGGCCGCCACGCAACCCCGATTCGCGGTTGAATGCCGCGCTTGTCAGGCTCGATGAGTGACTTCGGATACCGCCGGCCCGTGAGCGAGCCCACTGGATCGCTGGCGAGGACGGGGCTCACCGCCGTGAAGCCGGGCGCAACGTCCAGGTTCACGAGACGCCCGAAGCGCTCGGTGATCGGCGCCTCGTATTCCCATCGAACTCCCGTCGTCAGCGTCAGCCCCGGACCGAACCGCCAGTCGTCGGTCACGTAGGCGTCGTACGAGGGCGCGAGCAGGTACTTGTCGGCGTTGCCGAACGCGATCGAGCTGGCGTGGGGGATGCCGAGGAGAAAGTCGGCAAAGTCGGAACCGGTCAGCCGCGCCCGTGAACGTAAACGCTCCGCGTGGGTCCTGCTGCGCACGGACATCCAGATGCTGCCAGCGGACGTCACCGCCGAACGTGGTGTTGTGGCGGCCGTGCCCCCACAGCGTTTCGGCATTCGCCGGCGTGGGTCTGGCTGCGACTGAACGCGTACTGGGCGTCGGCGAGCGATTCCACGCCGCTCGAGAACGTCAGCCTCGGAGGCCCCCAGTTCACGGGCTCCTGGTTGTTGCCGCTTATCTGTGCGTCGCCGGACACGTTGGTGCGGTTTGCGAAGTACGGCGTCGTTTCGGAGGTCAGACGATTGAACTGATAGCGGAGGCGCAGCGTCACGAACTGCGAGAAGCGGCGCGACCAGTTGATCGCCGCGTCGAGGCCGGACACCTCGATCGTGTCGTCGAATCCGAACACGGTGGCCGTGTTGGTCATCGTCCGCTGATACCCGAAGCTGCCGAACAGCTGATTTCTTCCGAAGCCCGGCTGCGTGAGCCGCGTCTGGACGCTGTCCTGCTGCACGCCGGTAATGACCGGCCTCTGATAGTTGTAGCGGCCGTCGGCATCGAGATTCGGAAACGGGTAATAGGCAAGCAGGGCGGCCGCCTGCGGGCTGATGCGATCCGGCGGAACGACACCGCCTGGGAACGGCAGCCCGGTCAACGGGTCGCGAACCTGGACCGGCTGCCCGAAGGCGTCGCGTGTCTGCGAGAAATCTCCGCCGCGCTCGAGCGAGGTCGGCATCAGCGCCGGCTGCGTGTTGGCGGTATGGTCCGACGTTCGTTGATACAGCGCGAACAGGTTGGGACCGTTCGTGAGCACTCCGGGGATTCTCAGCGGACCGCCGAAGGTGCCCGCAAACTGGATGTCGCTGTACTGAGGCTTTGCCGTGCTCTTGACTGTTGTCGAACGAGAACGAGCGCGCATCGAACGCCGAGCTGCCGAGGATGACGCCAAGCCCGCCGTTGTACAGCGAGCGGAGTCCCCGGCGGTTGTTGCCGAACGCCGCCAGCTGCGCGAACGGCGAGGCGGCGCCGTTGTTCACGCTGCCGTTGACCAGAAGGCCGTCGGCTGCATCGGCGGGGTTCACCGCGCTCTCTGGGTTCGCGGCGTTCACGGGAGCCGGGAGACTCGCTGAAGTCGCGACCGTCGCCTCGGCGCGCTGAAATCCTGTCGTCGTACCCGTCGTGGGTCCGGCTTCAGCCGGATTCGTAGCTTGTCTGTCGGACTCGCGAGCGCGGCGACTTCTGTCGAACGGCAGCAGCTCGAGCTCCCAGGTCGACGGCGGCGCGCCGGGCGCGACGGGAAGCTCCTGGCTGATGGCGGAGAAGCCGAGCATCTCGATCCGAATGGTGCACTCACCATCGGCCAGGTCCGCGATCTTGAAGATCCCTTGCGTGTCTGTGATGGCCACGAACTGCTTGTCGCCCTGCGTCGCCGTCACCGTGGCGCCGGGAACAGGCAGACCGCCGAACGTCACCTGACCGTAATGATCCGCCGCGGCGCCGTCCGCACACAGCCCGAGAACGGAAACCACGAAGATCACGAAGACACGAAGTGTTCCCAAAGCGTTGTCTAGTCCTCGGTGGGGTGTTCGACGCTATCGATCACGAGGACCTCCACAGGGCCTTTCGTCGATTCCAGCTTGAGGCCGAGTTGTTCCTGTACCGCGGTAAATAACGACGGCCCGTTCGGATCGATCGGCGGCAGCGGCGGGGCACCCGGCGGAAGCGCGCCTGGCGGCATCTGCGGCATCTGATCCGGGGTCCAGCTCAGATCGAGATCGAAGTGTTCCGGTCATCCCCGTCCGATCCACGACGATTCGGTTGACACGTCCTGACAGGAGCGTGGCCAGCTGCGCCATCGTCACCCCGCCCGCGGCGATGTTGGCAGGTCCGACCAGCTGACCGCATGGTGGCCGGCCGCCAGGACCGAACGCCGGACCGCCGCCTCCGCGACCGCGAAATGCGTCCGGGACGGCCGCCACGGCCAGCCGCGACCACCGCGGGCGGCGGCGCAATCGACCGTCGCGCGATTGAGTTGCGGACCGAGCCTGCCGTCGCTCCGCGCCTTGACGAGCGCGTAGATCGGAAGCTCCCGCGTTTCGTTGTGCACCGCGAGCTTGAAGCGATCCGCGAGCAGGCCGCGCAGCATCAGCGGAAGCGGACCGTCAGGCCCGGGAGCGACGTCGCCCTCCGCCTTCGCGATGATGTCGAACCGATCGGAGGCGAGCCAGTCGGGCGCGCCAAGGAGCTGAAACGGCTGAATCCGGTACGCCTGCTGAACCAACATACGGGCCGTGATTCCGGTCGCCGTATAGCGGCCGCCAGCCTGAAAGCCGATGAGCACACGCCCATCGCCAGATTTGTTCGGTTTGATCGACGCGACTTCGAACGCCGGGCTCCCGGTGTCCTGCCCGGCGGCTGTCATGGCGGCGACAACGAGAATCACGAGCGCTCTGACTGAATTCATCGCAGCCGGTCCTCACTCTGAGCCTTGAGTCTTGAGCCCTGTCTAGTCCTCAGTGGGTCGTTCGGCCCGATCGATGACGACCACGTCAACCGGGCCTCTCGTCGAGTCCAGTTTGAGCCCGAGTTGCTCCTGAACCGCGGTAAAGATTGATGGCCCATTCGGATCGATCGGAGGAAGAAGCGGCGCGCCCGGAGGGCCGGCAGGCGCGGCCGGCGGCATCTGCTCCGGTGTCCACTGGAGATCGAAATCAAAGTTTCCGGCGAGCTCGGTTTTCTCCAGCACGGGGCGATTCACGAACCGCGAGATAGCGAATGCAAACTGCGCCATCGAGCTGCCGCCGCCGGCAAGGTTGCCCGGCGTCAGCCTGATACCGCACAGCATCTGCTCACCGGGCTGTGGCATTGGTGGCGGAGCGCCGCCGCGGCCGCGACCCATAGCGGCGCAGTCGACCGCGGCCGGCTTCAGCTGCGGTCCGGGCCTTCGGTCGGCTCTCGCCATGACGAGCGCGTAAACGGGAAGCTCCCTCGTCTCGTTGTGCACGACGAGATCAAATCGTTCCTTCAGCAGCGTGCGTACCATCAGGGACATCTGGCCGTCGGGGCCCAGTGACGCATCTCCCGGCGCCTTGGCCACGATGTCGAATCGATCGGAACGAATCCATTCGGGGCCGCCGAGAATTTGAAAATTGGGAAGCGGCTGGGGCGTGCCGAACGCGGTCGAAATCAGCATCTGCAGGGTGACATTCGTGGCGTTGAAGCGGCCTCCGGGCTGACCGAACAGGGCGACCCGTCCGTCGCCGGACTTGTTCACCTTGACGGATGCGACCTCGAAGGCCGGATCGGCAGCACCCTGAGCAAAACCCAGCAATCCGACGCTCATAGCCATGACGGTTGCGACGAGGAGACGACACCTCATCGAGCCACGCTCCTTCGTGCTGTTTAGACCCCGCCCGCGCCAATGTAGCGCAGGTCTTTAGACCTGCTTTCATATCAGACGTCGCATCAGTCGCCCTAGGGGCGGGGTGGCGCCGGTGGAGGCGGCGGCGGCACGACCATCTTCGGAGCCTCGAATTCATCCTCGTCGGACAGCTTCTCCACTCGATCGATCACGAGAACGTCGACAGAACCGGTGGAAGACTCGAGTTTGAGCCCGAGCTGCTCCTGCACGGCTGTGAAGATCGATGGACCATTCGGATCGACAGGCGGCTGATTGGGAATGCCCGCAGGCAGATTCTGCGGCATCTGATCGGGCGTCCACTTGAGATCCACATCGAAGGCGCCCGTGAGGCCGGTCCGATCCTGAACGATGCGGTTCAGGGCCGGTATTCGCGACAGCGCATTCGTGAATTGCGCCATCGTAATAGCGCCCGCCGACAGGTTGCCCACGAGAAACCTGATCCCGCACGGCGGCCGCTCGCCCGGTAAAGGAGCCGGGGGTGGCGGGGGTGGGACGCCGCGACCGCGTCCCGCGCTGCAGTCGATCGTCGCGGGCGTGAGCTGGGGCCCAGTCCGCCGGTCGCTTCTCGCCGGCACGAGCGCGAAGATCGGCAGCTCCCTGATCTCGTTGTGCACGACCAGCTGGAACCGTTCTGCCAGCAGCGCGCGGAGCATGAGCGGCACGGGACTCGCCGGTCCCGGCGGGATCGGGCCCTCCGCCTTGGCCAGGATGTCGAAATGCTCTGTGCTCATCCAGTCCGGCGCTCCGACGATCTGACTGGGGAGCAGCGGCTGGAGCGGCATGCCGTAGGCGTTCGCAATCAACTGCGGCAACTGAGCATTGATTGCGACGAATTGGCCGCTCGGCAAGACTCGGGTTCCGCTGGGCCCGTTGCCTCCTGCCTTGTTCCGTTTGACCGAAGCGACCTCGAATGCGGGACCGGGGCCCGATCCCAGGCCCGACCCCTGACCCGATCCGATTCCCGATCCCACGCGCGGTCCCTGGCCAGCGCTCAGCACTCCGGCGCCGATCGGCCCGGCAATCGCCGCCAGTCCCACCGTCGCGACAAGAAGCTTTCGCCAGGCGCTCAACGCGAATCCGGCGTCGCTGCTCATGATCCGTTCGATGCGCTTCTTCAGATCCGATCCGGAAACGCCCGATACGCAAACCAGCGGCGGACGGAACGCGACGTAGAACTCGCACGTCTTGAGAATGCTCTCGGCGTACACCCGCGGCTCGCTGCCCTGTCGAATCACTTCTTCGTCGCAGGCCTGCTCGCGCTCGGCCACGAGCCGGGCACCCAGCCACCACACCAGCGGGTGAAACCAGAACAGCGACTGCACGACCATGTGCATGGCGGCCGTGAGGTTGTCGCGGCGACGGAGGTGCGCGAGCTCGTGCACGAGGATCGCTTCGACCTGCTCGTCGCTCAGGCGCCCGCCGATGCTGCGCGGCCAGAGCAGCACCGCCCGAAGAATCCCGAAGACGCCTGGCTCGAGGCAGGTGTCCGACAAGGCAAGAGTCAACGGACGGGCCTCCAGACGACGAAGAATCTCCGGGACGCGGCCGTCCTCGAGAATCGTCGCTTCGCGAATGACGGCTGCCACTCGGCGCCAGCGTCCCAACCAGATCAACACCATCAGGGCACAACCGGCAATCCAGATCGCCAACACGACGATCGGCAACGCCGCGGCGAGGTTGGAAGAAGCGGTGGCCGGCTGGGCGATCTCAACCGCACCGGGCGCGATCTGCGAGAACGGCTGGCTCATCACGTCGATCAGCACAGTCATCGGCGAATCGGCAAGCGGCGTCCGCCAGGACAACTGGTTCCCGAGCGCAACCAGCGCGGCGAATGGCACGAGAAACTTGACCGACGCCGCCAGCCAGATCGCGTAGCGGACCTGAGCACGGTTGTTTCGCAATGCCAGCGTCAGAAGCGCGGCAAGCGCAAGGAAGAGCGTCGACTGCCACAGATGGTTGCCGACGAGTTCGATTGTCCCCGTCATGGCGACTTGTCCTTTCTCTGAAGCTTGCGAAGCGTCTGCTCGGCTTCCCGCACGTCGTCGAGGGTGAGCTGTCCCGATTCGATCAAATGGGCCATGACCGGCTGCGTCCGGCCGCCGAAGAAGCTCAGGAGCTCGTCGATCAAGCGGCGCTGGGCGGCGTTGCGGGAAACAACCGCTTCGAAGATGTGCGCGTTGCCGATCTTCTTGACGCGGCGGATCGCTTTCTTGCCCTCGAGCCGGTAGACCATCGTCTGGACCGTGGTATAGGCCGGCCGGTCCTGCTCGGGAAACGCCTCCTGAACCTCTCGAATCGAGGAGGCGCCGTGGGTCCACAGCGCCTCCATGATTTGCAGCTCGAATTTGGTCAGCCTTGGCAATCCCACCGTGCGCTCCTAACGACGTGGGTAGATCTACTACATCTGTATGTTTTAATGCAAGGGCGCTTTTTCAACTCGAAAAAGGGGTCGGGAGTCTTTTTCACATCCGTAAAAAGACTCCCGACCCCTTTTCTAATCCAGCAGACCGTCTGGCGTCGGAGACAGCTTCAACTGCACCGTGCGCCGCTCGCCCTCGCCGAGACGGAAACGAGTCGCCTGGGGCCATAGTCGCTCCAGCACTGCTGGATCGCTCCAGGCGTTTCGCGGGAGCGGTTCCACCACAACTGCGAGGTAGTCGGCCGGCGGCAGGTCGTCGATTTGGAACGAACCGTCCTGGCGCGACTGCACCGATCGCACGAACCGGGTCGGAGCTTTCCAGCGGCTCGTATTCTCTGGAAAGACGACAACGGTGTGGTTCGCGAGGACGCGGTTGTTCTTGTCGGTAACGCGGCCCGCGACGCTGCTGATCCGATCGGTCAGGACCACCTCGACTTGTCGAACGCCATCGCCAAAGTCCGCTGCCTGATCGGTGATGTCGGCGCCCTCGAGGCGGATGGCCTTGACTGTCCAATTCGGGGGCAGTCGTGAAACCTGAAGCGAGGAGGATCCGCCCCCACTCTGAAGCGAAAACGTCCCGTCGCGCTGGACGGGCTTCATGCCTCCCGTCACGTGGATCATGTCGCCCATCCCCGGTGGCCCTGCCACGCGCTGTTCGAACCCCACGTCGATCGTGCGCGGGTCGAACGGAAGGGGATCGCCGTTGTCGCGCACGATGCGTCCTTCAACGCGCGCCCCCCGCTGCGCAACCAGCTCCACCGTCACGTCGTTGTCGACGGTGATGTAACGGAACGCAGACCGCCACCGAGCCGGTTCAACCGGATGCTCAACCATGACCAGGTAGTCGCCTGGGACGACATCGCGAATCTGGAAACTGCCGTCCGCGGACACGAGAGCGGTACTCGCTGAAAGCGGACGAGCCGCCTGTGCGCATGAACGAGACTCTTGCTCCATCGACGGCCAGGCCGGCAGGGTCGATCAGCATCCCGCTGACCACACGTTTCCTGACGGTCGCGAGCGCGAAGTTCAAGTCGAAGAGCTCCTGGCCGGCGATGACCACGATTGGCTGCGCCTGGTCGATCCCCGTGCCCTGGGGAAAATATGTCGGCGCGTACGCCTCGGTCCCGTCGCCCCCGGACGGGCGCACGCTGGCCGGCACGTAGGCGCGAACGTAGTACTCGCCGTCCTGCAAATCAGCCACGCGGAAGGCGCCCGACGCGTCGGTCTGCGCGAACCCCAGCCCCACCGGCATCGCGCCTGACGTGGCATAGCGTTTCCCGAGCACTTCGATTTCGACGCCGGCGAGACCGCGGCCGGAGTCGTCGGAGACTCGGCCGCCGATGGCGCCGGCCTGTTCAAGGCGGACGTCAATCTTCGAGGTCACTTGTCCACGCCGCACCTGGACGAGGGTTCCGTTCACGGAACGCAGAAGCTGCCCGTACTCGGCCGCGACATAACCCTTTGCCCGCACGTACAGCCGGTAATCACCGGGCTTCAGGCCGAGCGCTTCGTATCGGCCGTCGGCATCCGTCGAGACCCTTGCCACCGGACCATCGCTCGAAACGTCCAGGGTCGCCCCGGCAAGCGGTAGACCCGTTCTGGCATCGACG
Source organism: uncultured Acidobacteriota bacterium (assembly GCA_963749565.1). Lineage (GTDB taxonomy): Bacteria > Acidobacteriota > Vicinamibacteria > Vicinamibacterales > CAVVIG01 > DATLLJ01. The sequence goes on from CAVVNL010000008.1 coordinate 394,153, forward strand.
ACCTGACCTCGAATGGCGCCCTCGTCGCCAGCTGTCTGGGCACTCCTCACGTCTTCGCGCATGACGACGAGCGACAGGACGATGAGAAGCGCACACACGACGACCCACGTTGGCGAGCGATCCCGATCTGTCGAGGACACACCCAGCAGGCGCCGGATACGGCGAATCAACGATCCACCGGTTGCAGCCAGGGCAAGCTTCATGTCGGCGCCGCGCATCTGCTCCAGATCGGCCAGCGCGCGCGCGTACGTCAGGCGATCGCCGCACAGCTCTACAGCCACATCGTCGCAGCAGTGTTCCCGCTCAGCACGGATCTGGCGGGAAATCCACCAGCTGGCGGGATGGTAGAAGAGGAGGGTTTCGACGGTCGACTGAAGGAGATTGACGAGGTAATCATGCCGCCGGATGTGTGCGAGCTCGTGCGCGATCACCGCTTCGAGCTGCGAGGGAGCAAGGCCCGTGAGTGCGCTTGCCGGCAGCAGGATCACCGGACGAAGCCAGCCGACAACCATCGGACCGCTGACGACCGCGGATTCGACAATGCGAACCGGGCGCGTTACGCGAAGCCTGTTCGCCATGATGCGCACGCGGGAGAGCAACTGTTCTGATACCGGCCGCGCTACGGCGCGGCGGACTCGCTCGACGACGAGCCAACCCGCAACCAGCCGTGACTGAAAGCGCCAGCACGCCGAGGAGCCACAAGGGCACAGCAACGACAGACCATTCCTCGAGCTGTTCGCCTGGCCACCATCCCGTCGCCCCCGGCGCCGGAAGGTTTGAGCTCTCGCCAAACACGGGCTCGGAAACGGCAATGGCACGCGCCTCCGGGCCGACGAACACCGGCGTGGCGATGTCCTGGCGGAGAGCGTTGGTTCGCGCCTCGCGCGCGTGGAGGACCGCGGTCACGACCGGGACGGCGACAAGCGTGGCCATCCCAAGGCAGGCGACCGTGTAGCGGAGGCTGGCAGCGCTTCGCCTGAGCGCGAGGAGCGCAAAGGCCGTGAGCACGCCGACGATGGCGCCCTGCCAGAGCGACTGCACGAGCGCCCATCCAATCGCGCGAACAGTCAGACTCGCCGCGAATGCGTCAGCCATGACCCTTCTCCTGGTAAGCCTTCAACAGGCGGTGAATCTCACGGAGCTCTTCGGGCGAGGCCCGCTTGGTCGCGAGGGCCTGCATGACGAGCTTCGCGGCCGATCCGTCGAAGACGCGATCGAGCAGATCGGTCACGATCTGCTTCTGAGTGTGGTCCTGCGAATACGCCGCCTCGTAGACGTGCGTGCGCGCCGACTCGTTCCGTCGGACGAGGCGCTTCTCCGTCATGATCTGCAGCAGCTTGAGCACCGTGGTGTATGCGCCCTCGCGGCCCATCGCCTCGACGACCTCGCGGACGGTGCTCGGGCCGCGGGACCAGAGCACCTGGAGAATCGCGAGCTCGCCGCCCGTGGGCTTCTTCCGATCCTTCATGACGCGCATCATGTACGATGATCTTCGTAGATGTCAATACGAACGTTTTCGTAGACTGGCAGGAGGGCAGGAAAGGCTGGATAGGCGGGACCGATCCCTTTTCGTCCATCCTGCCCTTCCTGCCCTTCCTGCCCTAGAAAGTGTCCAGGTGATAGCCGAACTGGCGGAGCCTCGCGATCGAGAACACCACCCAGCGCCCCTGTTCGCCGTCGAGGATCCACCCGATCTCACGAGGGTCCGGCGGCCGCCCTTCTGCCGCGCGGATTGCCGCGAGCACTTGTGACGACGCCGTCGCATAGACGTCCTCCGCATCGATGGTGAGCTCGCCCCATGACCGGAGAGCGTCCTCTGTCTTGCCCTGCTTCCAGAAAATCTCGCCGATGAGAAAGCGGGCATCGTTTGCCCGATACCCGTCCGGGGCCGTGCGCAGGATGCTCCTCAGGATGGCCAGCCTGGTCTCGCCGTAGGAGGCGGCGAGCGCCTGCGACGACTTCAAATCGCGGCGCGCGAGCTGGATGCGGTAGTAGTCGCGAATGCGTGATGATCGCGTCGTAGGCGCGGCGGTTCGCCTTCAAGCGTCCACTGCAGATCTGCTTCCGGGACAGTGCCGACCAGCGTGACGAGCGCATCCAGGCTGGCCTGCGCCAGCTTGTCCATCAGGAACAGCAGCTCCGTGGTCGTCCTGGCTGGACGGATGCTGCGACGCGTATTGGCTGACGAAGCCGATGAAGTCGGCGTGATCGGCGGCCAGGCCAAGCTGCGCCCACAACCGGGGATCGCGAATCTCGCGTTCCTCGTAAGGCTGCAGCCCGTTCTGGACACCGTATCCCCGGAGCAGCGCAGGCAGGCCGCCGACATCGGGATTGTAGACGTCGGTTGCGGCGGCGATGATTTGGAATCCCTCCCAGCGGTTCCGACGGGACCAGGACTTGTCGAGGAGCGCCTGCAGGGCGTCGTCGCTGAGCACGAGCGGCGGCTTGGCCGCTTCGCCTCGAAGCTGTCTGAAGAGATTTCCCCAGCTGAGCGGTCCGCCGTCAACCGGCGGCGTCACGAGCGTTTCAAATGAAGGGCTTCCGGTCAGAAATGGAAAGAGCTGGACGGCCCGGCGGGCGATTTTCTCGAAATCGAAACGGAATCCCGGAAGCGAGAAATTCGAGGCCCCTTCTTCCAGTTGGATGCCGAGGTCGTCAGGGACGGCATCCACTGGCTTCGACTCACTTCGTACGACGATTGCCGGCCCCTGCACGGCCGCCACTCGTGGCGTCGAGCGTTCGACGCGAAGGAAAGTTCGGACTGGCGGTGTGAGCGACGTTACGAGAATCGCGGCCAGCAGGTGAAGCGCGAACGAGACGCCAAGCCCGGATACCCGTCGAGCCGCAAGCTTCATGAGCCTTGGTCAGGAGCCGGTGGAACGGCGCGATCGATCACCAGGACGCCAACCCAACCGAGCTGTGATTGCAGTTGCAGCCCGAGCTGCTCCTGCAGGACCGTGAAGATCGTCGGGAGAGACTCCCTGTCGATAGGATCGGGCGTTCCAGCAGGAAGCGACGGCGGACCGAGCTCGGCCGTGAAATCGAAATCGCCGTCGAAGTGGCCGGCGAGCCCGGTTCGATCGATGACGTTGCGGCGAACCATCGGCTCGAGCAGCCGGGCGACTCCTTCCATGGTCATCCCGCGAAACGCCAGGTTGGCGAGGCCGGGCGCCGGCCCGAAAAAACCGCACGGCGTCAACGTGTTCGGGACCACCTCGCCGGGCGGAGGTGTGGAGGCTGCATGGCAGTTGATGCTCAACCGGGTCCGCCGGAGCTGCGGGCCCAGCCGCCCATCACTGCTCGCGACAGCGAGCGCATACACTGGCAACTCGCTCGTGACAACGTGTACGCGGAGCCTGAATCGCTCGACGAGCAGCGATTGCAGCATCAAACGCATGTGCTCCGGTCGCGCGTCGTCTTTCCCGTCCGCCACGACATCGAACCGATCGGATTCCATCCAGGGCGGACCGCCGGATATCTGGAGGGGGGACAGCTGATAGGCGTTTCGAATCAACAACCCGAGTGAAACATTTGTCGCGGTGAATCGGCCTCCCGGCTCGAACGCCGATCCTCGACAGCGGACTGCCCGACTTGTTGGAGTTGATCGAAGCAGCCCCGAACGTCGGAAATGCAGACGCGGGCGCAGCGGACTCGGCGGCGGGCGCGGGCCGCATCGATGCCCCAATCGTCGCCGCGATTCCGGCGGTAAGCAGAGGCAGCCTGTCGCGCTCGACGCCGCCAGTCGGGGCGGCAAAGGCGAAGCCCGAGCGTTTTCGCTCCGCGTCGGCGTCAATCGCCCACAACGCGATCAGGAAGAGCATCGCGCCAAGCGGGTACGCGCTGAGCGCGATCCTTCCGCCGACCCTGGGGGCGGCGACGGCTGACTGCTCCATCCGCCAGCAGACGTCATCCGGTATTCCGAGGACGAGGCGGACGAGCACGTGCGCCGCGGGGCGAAGACCACCAGCTCCCGCGGCATCCTCTTGAAATTCCCAGAGGTCGGACTCGATCTCCGCGCGCCGCTCTTCCCGCAGGGCCTCGGGCATGCGCCACGTGTAGATGCGCGTCCACGTGCGGACAGTGGCAATCGCGACACGCAAGAACGACGACTTCATGACAGCAGCCACAGCAAGCTCCTGTTCTAATCCGCGGTTGGCCTCTCCGCACCATCGATGATCAGGACGTCGACGGGACCTCGCGTTGACTCCAGTTTCAGCCCGAGCTGTTCCTGGACAACCGTGAAGATCGTCGGGAACGCCTGCCGGTCGAAGGGATCCGGAATGCCCGGAGGCGGCGGGGGCGGGGGGAGCTCGGCGGCAAAATCGAACTCACCGTCGAAATACCCGCTCAACCCGGTTCGGTCGATCACGCTGCGGCGGACGGCTTGTGACATGAAGCGTGCGAACCCGTCCATGGTGACGCCTCGAATCGCCACCATCGAACGGCCTGACGCCATGGGGATTCCTGGTGCCGGGCCAAAATACCCGCAGAGCGGCGGACTTTCTGGAGAGGGCGGACCCGGGGCCGGCAGCACTTGTGCGCAGTCAGCCTTCGTCGGACGCAGCTGCGGACCGATTCGTCCATCCCGTCTGCTGATCACCAGATGGAACACTGGCATCTCTCGCGTCTCACGGTGGACGTTCAGCTTGAACCGATCAGCCAGTAGTCTCTGCAGCATGAGCGGCATCTGATCTGGTGGCGGATCGCCTTCGGCTTTGGCCGCCACATCGAACCGGTCGGATTGGATCCAGTCCGGTCCTCCTTCGACTCGAAAGAACGGGAGCTGATACGCGTTCAGGATCAGCATGCGCACAGATACGTTGGTGGCCGTAAACCGGCCACCCGGTTGCGGCACCATCATCACCATCGGAGAGCCGGAGTTGTTCGGCTTGATCGACGCCACTTCAAATGAGGGCGCGTCCGCACCCGCGGGCGCTGATTGCGCGCACAGCGGCAGCGTGTCCAGAACAACAACGAGCAAGGCAACCGCTGCCACTCGAGAATCGTTCCTCATGATTGCCCCTCTATTGACAGCCCGTCCACGCGGGAGCCCGGCACCCTGGCGGTGGTGGAGGCGGAGGTGGCGGCGGCGGCAGCGAAACATCGAACAGCGGCATCGGAGCGGTAGGGGGTTGCGGCAAATCTTGCGGCATCAAAGACGTGAACACCCACAGCACGCCCACGAACAGCGCCGTCGCGGCGAGCGCGACGTTCCTGCGCGGTAACCGCTCCCCTGCGGCCATCTGCTCCCTGCGCCAGACGAGATCGGCCGGAACGCCGCGCAGCAACCGAACCAGCACGTGGGCCGTCGGGCTCAGGCCTTGGGCATGGGCCGAATCCTGTTGAGACTCCCACAGGTCCGATTCGATCTCCGCACGCCGAGCCTCGCGGAGCACCGGCGGCAGGCGCCAGGTGTAAAGGCGCGTCCATGCGCGAACGGCGGCACTCGCGAGTCCCAGCGTCGGCGACTTCATGCAGGCACCGGTCGCCGGCGCGGAGCGCGTTTCGGCGCCTTGTCAGCTGCCGTCTTGCGAGCCTCCTGCGCGGCCGCTTCCCCTTCGGCGGTGAGCGAGTACAGCCGGCGACGAGGACGGTTCTCGCGCGCCGGAATCTCCGGATCCTCCCAGCGACTCTGCAGCAGTCCCATTTTTTCGAGCCGGCCGAGCGCTCGATACAGGGTGCCGTAAGCCGTCAGGAGACGCTGGTCGCTTTTCTCGCCCAGGTGTTTGGCGATCTCGTACCCGTGAAATTCGTGGTCGCCGGCGCGCGACAGGTCCGCGGCGGTGACGCAAATTGCCATTTCGAGTGGGACGAGGCCGCCTGGTTTTCGACGCATGGGCGAAGTATAAGCAGATATATGCTTATTCGTCAACGGACGGGACTCTTGGGCATGAATCGAGGGAATCATTAACGATGTAGCGCGGGTCTTTAGACCTGCCGTTTACGGCCCGCCGACCTGAACCACGTTATATTCTTGGTTCGATGAAACGCAGGGTCTGGCCGCTTCTCGCCTGTGCCGTTCCCTTCCTCGTGACGGCGCTCGTCGTCGCCCAGGCGCAGGGCGTGGATGCCGCCTTCAAGAGATTCTGGGAAGCGCGAACGCCGCAGGATGCGGCGCGAGTGGTCGCGGACATCGTCGCCAGCGGCGTGAGCTTCGACGAGGCGCTGCAACGGTTCAAGGCAGGACGGCCGTACTCGGCGAACGTCCCGAAAGGCGTCGTCCGGGCCAGCTACGACGTGAACGGCGTCGAGTACTTCTACGCGGTGAATGTTCCTGCCTCGTACGATCCGGCGCGGCCGCCAGCAGGTGCGCATCCACCTGCACGGCGGCGTCAACCGGGAAGACAACGGGCCGCGCGGCGACGGCACCATCGGCGCGCTCGCCGGCGCCGAGCAGATCTACATCATTCCGTACGCGTGGAGAGACGCGCCCTGGTGGGGCGACGAGCAGATCGCGAACCTTCGCACGCTGCTCGACAAAGTGAAGCGCACATACAACGTCGACGAGAATCGCGTCGCGCTTGCCGGCTTCTCCGACGGCGGAACGGGCGTGTTCTACGTCGCGATGCGCGACACCACGCCGTATGCGAGCTTCCTGTCGCTCAACGGGTTCTTCATGGTGCTGACGTCGGTCGTCGGCGGAGATCTCTACCCGAACAATCTCCGCAACAAGCCATTTTTCATCGTCAACGGCGGCCGGGATCAGTTGTATCCCACGCGGATCGTCGATCCGTACGTCGAGCACCTGAAGGCCAACGGCGTCGATCTCGTGTATCGCCCGCAGCCGAACGGCGAACACAACACCGCGTGGTGGCCCGACGTGAAAGACTCCTTCGAGGAGTTCGTTCGCAGCCACCCGCGCAATCCGCTGCCGGACAAGTTGTCGTGGGAGTCGAGCGGATTGCCGATCGACAGCCGCGCCGGCTGGCTGATCATCGACAAGCTCGCACCATCCGAACGGGATCGACTTGCGGCTCCCGCGATCTGAATCGCATCGGGAGCCGCGGCCTGCTGATGTTCGAGAACACGCAGCCGTCCGGCCGCGTCGATCTTGTCCGGACCGGCAACACCGTGAAGGCGACGACGAGAGGGGTCGCGGAGTTCACGCTGCTCCTGTCGCCCGACGTTTTCGACCTCAGCAGGCCCGTACAGGGTCGAAACCAACGGCCGGGTGGCGTTCGAGGGCATGGCGCCCCCGAGCGTCGCGACGCTCGCCAAGTGGGCGGCGCACGACAACGACCGGACGATGCTGTTCGGCGCCGAGATCCACATAAAGGTCCAGTAGGGCGGGTCCTTTAGGACCCACCGTGTCCGAAGTACAATCATCAGATGACTTACCCAGAACAATTCGTGGCGCCGATGCGCCAGGAACTGACCCGTTTCGGCGTAAAGGAACTTCGCACCGCCGAGGCGGTCGACGCGGCGGTCACCGGAACAGCCGGTACTCTCATGATTGTCGTCAACTCGGTGTGCGGCTGCGCGGCCGGCAAGGCGCGGCCCGGCGTGGCGATTGGCGCTCCGCCACGCCACGCGTCCCGACGTCGTCGCAACCGTATTCGCCGGCGCCGACACCGAGGCGACCCAGCGCGCACGCGGCTACTTCACGGGCTACGCGCCGTCGTCGCCCTCGATCGCGCTGTTCAAGAACGGCAAGCTCGTGTACATGCTCGAGCGAAGCCAGATCGAGAACCGCCAGGCGGAGCAGATCGCCGCCGAGCTCACCACCGCCTTCGAGAAGTTCTGCGGCACGCCTGTTTCCGCCTAGCGACACACACTCATGGCGTCTTACGGTCCTCCCATCACCACGGAACTGGCGAAAAAAGTCGCGGCGGCGGCGCTCGCCGAAGCGCGCGCCAACAACTGGACGATGGCCGCGGCCATCGTCGATCCGAGCGGCATCCTCGTGTACTTCGAGAAGATCGACGACACGCAGCACGCCAGCGCGAGGATCGCGATCGACAAGGCGCGCTCGGCCGCGATGTTCAAGCGGCCGACGAAGACCTTCCAGGACTCGGTCGAGAAGGGCGGCATCGGCCTCCGCGTCATGACGCCTCCGCGGCGCGATGCCCGTTGAAGGCGGCGTCCCGCTGCTCGTCGACGGAAAGATCGTCGGGGCGGACTGGGCGTGTCGGGCGGCACGGCCGAGCAGGACGGGCAGTGCTGCAAGGCCGCCACCGACGCCATGTGACACCCCCCGGACGCCACCCGGCGAGTTTTCTGGGCAGCGTTGTGGCTGGCGATCGTGCTGGTCGCGATCAAGGCGTACTACCTCGGGGTTCCTGCCTCGCTCGCGCTCGCCGACAGCGGAAACTACCTGCGCTCGCTGGCGGCAATCTCGTATGTGGACGTGCTGTTTGCGGCCGTCATCTGGGCGGGCACCCGCATTGTCCTTGCGCTGGTTGAGAAGCTCGGGGCCTTCCCGCGAACCGCATCGGCTATCGCGGTGGTCTTTGTCGCAGGCTGCGCGTTCGCAGCCGTCTACGCCGTGGCCAGCGTCGTCTTCTTCGGCATTTTCGGCGGCTTTCTCACCTATCCGCTGCTCGCCCTCGTCGGCAGCCTGCAGATGCTCAGCTCGTCGGTCGCCGCGCACCTGACACCGCGCGTCATCCTGATGCTCGTCGGCCTGCCCCTCGCATATGCCTTGACGGTCGAAGCAACCGTCCGCCTCGTGCCACCAGGGAGCAGGCACTGGCACATGGGGCGCGAAATCACGGTCATCCCACTCGGCGTGTGGCTGATCCTCGGGCTTTATGGATTCTCCATCGGCTGGTCGACGCGGCAGGATCGGCGCATCGCCGAAAACCCTCACTGGGTGCTCATCTCCTCGTGGTGGCAGGTGGTCACCGGTGACGGGATCGTGCGCCTGACCGACGAGTTCCCCGCCGACGATCTCACGGACTTCGAACCGATCGGGCCGCGGCGGGCAGCCGTCTCCCGGCGCCCGCCCAACGTCATCGTCGTCGTGCTCGAATCGGTCGCTGCGAGGTGGGCGGGGCTGAATGGCGGCCCGTACGACTCCACGCCGGTCCTCAAGGCCGAATCGTCGCGAGCGCTCGTCGCCGACAATTTCTACGCGCACATCGGGCGGAGCTCGAACTCCCTGGTGGCCATACTCCTCTCCGCCTACCCGAAGCTCGGTTTCCGCGAGGTCACTGAAGAGTACCCGCAGCTGCCCGGAACGTCGCTCGCTGCGATGTTTCGCGATCGCGGTTATCGCACCGCCTTCGTCACGCCGAGCGATCTGAGCTGGGCGGGGTGGGGCCCGTTCCTCGAGGATCGCGGCTTCACCGAGCTCCGCGATCACCGGCAGCTCGGGTGCCCGGTCCAGATTTCATCCTGGGGCGTCGAGGACCGCTGCATGGTCGACGGCATGCTGGACTTCATCGGCGAGAAACCGGATCGACCCTTCTTCGTGATGGGATGGACGACGCAGACGCATCACCCGTACGAGCCGACACCGGGTGTGCCGCTGATCGAGATGCACCACGAACCGGTGCCGGATCAGTACCACCTCGATCGCTATCTCAACGTCCTGCGCGAGACCGACCGCCATCTCGGACGCCTGTTCGAGCACGTGCGCCGCCTTCGTCTCGATCAGGACACGCTCATCGTGGTCCTCGGCGATCATGGGCAGGCGTTCGGATATCCGCACAACACTTACATCCAGGGCCGGACGATGTACGAGGAAGACGTGCACGTGCCGCTGATGTTCTGGTTTCCGCGGCTGTACCGCCAGCCGATGCGCACGAGTGCGGTCGGCGGCCACGTCGACCTCGCGCCGACGATCGCCGAGCTCGCGGGCGTGCCGCCGGCGCCGGACTGGCAGGGACGAAGCCTCTTCGAGCAGACGCGTGCCCCGCGCGCGTATTTCTACGTCGCCGAGGAACAGTTCACGCTGGGCCTCCGCGAGGACAACTGGAAGTACATCTTCGCTCTCCGCGAAGGGGTCGAAGAGCTGTACGACCTCGATCGGGACCCCGAACGAGCAGCACAACCTGGCGGCGGCGGAACCCGGGCGAAGCGCGCGGATGCGGCAGCGGCTGGCGGCGTGGACCGAGGCGAACCGCCGGCAGTACGAACGCGCCGACCGGCGTCAATGACACACAATCGGGTAATCGGGTAATCGGGTAATCGGGTAATGGATTGTTCGAATTGGCCGTACTCAATTGACCAATCAATTACTCGATTACCCGATTATCCAATTACCCGATTCCCGTCAGGCTCAGCTCCGTCGTGATGTCGATCGACCGATACAGCGACCGGTAGATCGGACACTTCGGCTTGAACACCTCGTGGGCCCGTTCCGCCGCCGCGACTTGGTCCGGCCTGACCTCTTTCAAACTGAACACGACGTGGATCCGCCGCAGCACCAGCACGCCCTCCTCGACCTCCACCTCGCCGCGTGCCACTGCCGTCAGCCGTCCGTCCGCCGCCGCAATCTGGCGCGCCTCCAGCGCGCCTCCCAGGGTTCCGAGCAGTCAGCCTCCGGTGGCAGCCACCACATAGTCGATGGTCGTGGCGTGCGGGTCGGGCACCTCGCCCTGAATGCCGTAATGGCGGGCGATCGGTCCGTGCGTGCCGAACCGTACCGGCTCGGATTCCATCGGCATCTGGGCGAGGCGCAGCGGACCGCGAACACGGGTCAGTGAAATCTCCGCCGTATACACGACCTCAGCCATCGGACGATTCTCCTTCAAACGCATTCACCACGCGAACGTTGTAGTAGCCGTGCCCCTCTTCGACGGCGAGCGCCGCGCCGAACACCTGACCTAGATTCGTCGCCGTCAGCGCGGCCGCTTTGGGGCCGTCGAACCGAACGCGGCCGCGGCCGAGAAGAATGACCCGGTGGATTTCGGGAATGATCTCGTCCACGTGGTGCGTCACCAGAATGATCGTGGTGCCCCGCCGCGCCACGCCGCGCACTCGCTCCATGAAGTGGTGCCGCGCCACCAGATCGAGTCCCCGAGTCGGTTCGTCCAGGACGAGCGCCCGCGGCTCGTGGACGAGCGCCCGCGCGATCAGCACGCGTCGAGCCTCGCCCGTCGACATGGTGTCGAGCGTGGCCCCGGCCAGATGCGCGGCATCCACGAGGGCCAGGGCGTCGTCCGCCCGGCGGCGCATCGCGGCCGTGACCTTCTGGTGGGCGAACAGGCCCTGGCTGGCGAAGAAGCCCGAGACGACCGCGTCGGATCCGGTGATCGCTCCACCCGAATTCCCGTGCACGAACCGATCGTGGAGATCGGCGGAGACGATGCCGAGCTGGGTTCGCAGCGCGAATACGTCCCAGCGCTCCTGGCCGAAGACACGAACCGCCGCCGCGCCGTTCGCGCCTGCCTGCGGATAGAGCTGCAGGGTGAGCAGCTTCATCAAGGTCGACTTCCCCGAGCCGTTCGGGCCGAGGATGGCGGTGTGCTCGCCCGTGCGGACCGTCAGCGTCAGGCCATCGAGCGCTCGTGTCGAGCCCAGCACGACCGACGCGTCATTGATCTCCAGCAAGGGCGCGCGCAGGTCGGGCGTCATCTGGCGGCTTGGTCGTTGCGCACGGCCCAGCGATTCTACCAACGAACGGCGTCACCTCCGAAGCGGGCATCTCTGTTGCATGGAGGCGCCGCATAACACATCGATGGAGGTGCTGATGACCACTCGACGGGAATTCTGTCAGTTCATTTCGCTGGCGGGTATCGCGGGCACTCTACCAGGATGCGGCGACAGTCCTACGGCGCCTTCCGGGGTTCCGGCGTTGCCGTCCGTGCCCGGCGCCGCGGTCAACGGAACGGTTGTGGTTACGGTCGATGCGGCGTCGCCGCTCGCCACGATTGGAAACGCTGCGCTCGTCCAATCCACGCTCGGAAGTTTCCTGGTCACCCGATCGGCCCAGGATTCATTCACCGTCGTCACTGCGATCTGCACACACGAAGGGTGCACAGTTACGGGTTTCGAAAACCAGACTTACGTTTGCCCGTGTCATGGCTCTCGCTACACGACCTCGGGAACCGTCGTGAACGGGCCAGCGGCTCAGCCGCTGCGGGCATTTGCGAACCAGTTCGCGAACAACGTCCTCACCATCAACGCGTAGCGGCCTCAGGCGGCGATACCGACCTGGAAAGAGGCCGCATAACCATTGGTGGCGTCCCCCGTTGGTGTCACCAATTCCGAAGACAGGCTGTCGGCGAAAATCCCGTCGGCGGCGTTGGACATCGGGTTCGTGCCCCTGGAACCGTACACGCCAGCCGAATGCACGGTTGCGTTGACGCTTTCCGGAAACGCGATCTGGGTAACCTTGACGGACCTGCCGTTGATCGTCACCTCGGCGTGGATATGCGTCGCACGGCCGGCGTACCACCCTGGATAGATGGTGGTAAAGACCACCTCGCCGTTGCTGTTGGTGGTCTGAATGCCCCTCAGGTAGGTCTGGCCGCTCTGTGTGCCGTACTGCGAGTAGTTTCCCGCCGCATCGACGTGCCAGATCTCGACGTTGGCGTTCGCGACGCCCGTGCAGTTATTGCTCACGTTGACCACTTTGACCGTCAGCGTCAGCAGGGCTCCAGGCTTCCCGTCGCGAATGTCGCTGCGAAAGAGATCGACGAGCGACGGGAATGGCCCGGCTGTCTCGGTCGGCGTGACCGCACACGCTGAGTTCGTACCGGTCACACCGGTCGTGTCACCCGGGTTCGTCGGCGAATCGCTGCAGCCGAACGCAAACGCCGCGCTCGCCGCGCCCATCGCGGCAATGGCTTCGCGCCGGCCAATTCATTCCAGTTTTCATGTCGTGTGCTCCCTGTTGGACCGGCCTCGATGCAAACCGGGGACCGGCGGAGCATCGGAATCAGGGAAATGCCGACTCAGAAGCGGATGTCACTAATTTTTCAAACGTCTGGCGGGACGCGTCAGTGCATCATGCCGTAAATGATGTAGTTGACGCCGAGCTTGTAGGCTTCGTTCGTCTCGTCGAAGGGACGCAGTCCCCGTCCCGACCATTCCCAGTACTGCGAGATGTCCGTGTTGTAGTTCACGATCATCTGCAGCCGCTTGGTCGGATCGTTGTCCTCGAACAGCCCGCGGAAGACCGGCGCGCCGGCATTGTAGGCCTGGGGGAAGTTGGCGAGCGTCTGGATCTCGAAGAACGAGTGGAAGATCGGATGCGAGGTGTCCATCTCGACGAACCGGCCCTCGGGCATCACGCGTTTCATGTTGTCGAGGAACGGCGCCCAGCCGGCGCTGCCGAAATCGCCTTCGGCCTTGAAGTCGTCCACGATCACGAAGCCGCCCTTCTGGATGTACGCGCGCAACGCCTTCGCTTCGCTCTCGGTCATCCGCCACCAGCTGACCTCGATGAGATAGATGAGCGGATACTGGAACACCTCGGGATCGTCGAGCGCGAGGGTGTTGAACTTCTCGTCGTTCGCGCCAAGGTAGCTGACCTCATTCATGATCTTCATGAGGTTCTCCTCGGCGACGGGATACCCGTGCGACCACGCGGGCTGGTTTCGGTACCAGTAGCCGCCGGGCGCGGTGTCGTAGTTGATCCGGACGAAGGTAAAGCGGCCGTCGTAAGGAGTATTCGGCAGTTTTCGGATCCGCCCGCCGCGGAATCCCCCGAATGCGTCACGCTGCGCCAGCGCGGCGGCGCCGAGGCCGAGCAGCATCGCGGCGGCAGCCAGCAGGGCCGCGGGCCGACGATGTGCGCTACGCTTGAACAGCATGATGGAACGGTCTCAATTCTGACACGCCACCAGGGGAAAGGCCACACAGCGACGCAGATGATACAGGTTGGGGACTCTATCGCGGTCGACGAGCGCGACCTCGAGGAACGGTTCGTCCGCGCGTCCGGGCCGGGCGGCCAGAACGTCAACAAGGTTTCCACCGCCGTCGAGCTGCGCTTCCGCGTCAACGAGTCGTCGCTGCCACCGGACGTCAAGGAGCGGCTGATCGCGCTGGCCGGGCGGCGGATGACCGCCGATGGCGTGCTGCTGATCGACAGCCGCGAGCACCGGACACAGGCGCAGAACCGCGAGGCCGCCCGTGCGCGATTGGTCGCGCTGCTGACGGCCGCCGCGAAGCGGCCGAAACGCCGCAAGCCCACCAGGCCCGGCGCGGGCGCGCGCGAGAAGCGGCTGGAGTCGAAAAAACAGCGCAGCGCTGTGAAGGCGACGCGCGGCTCGGGCCGCCGCCCGAGAGGATTAATGTCGATTAGTGTTGATGGATGTCGATTCGTGCCGATCGAGCGTCGCGGCTCGAACGACCCGACGCTGGCTGTTTCGGACGACCGCCGCTAGACTAGGGTTTCAGCCGGGAGACATCATGAAAACGTGCACACTCGCCGTCGGTTCGCTGTTCCTGGGGTTGTCGGCCATCGCAGCAGGCGCCACTATGTCGTTGTACGAGCTCAAGACCAACACCCTCCTGGGCAAACCTGCCGACCTCGGCGACTATCGAGGGAAAGTGACCCTCGTCGTCAACGTGGCGAGCAAATGCGGGTACACGCCGCAGTACGAGGGCCTCGAGAAACTTCACCGCGAGCTGCAGGGGAAGGGATTCGCCGTCCTCGGGTTCCCGAGCAACGACTTCGGCGAGCAGGAGCCCGGAACGGCGCAGGAGATCGCCGAGTTCTGCCGCCTGACGTACGACGTGACGTTCCCGATGTTCGCCAAGGTGGTAACGCTCCGGGGCCGCGAGCAGTCGCCGATCTACGCGTTCCTCGGCGCCGGCGGCGACCTGCCCGCCTGGAATTTCAGCAAGTACCTGGTCGGCAAGGACGGCAAGGTGATCGCATTTTTCCCGAGCGAGGTGGCGCCCGAGTCACCCGAGCTTCGTCGCGCGATCGCCCGGGCGCTCGCGGCGAAATAAGGCGGACGCATGGACCAGCAGGAAGTCGAGGATATCGTGCGCTCCGTCCTGAGGCATTACGGAGTCGGGGCCACGGTCTCGCGCGTCACATCCAGTGGAGGAAACTGGGACGTCGAGATCATCGACACGTCCAGGACGATCACGACCGTCCACATCCCCACCGAGACCGCGCAGGGCGTTCGCCGGGCCGTCATGAACGCCTTCGACGTGGAAGGCTGAGCCTCGCGCTGGCATGACCAACATTCTGCGGAGCGTGCCGGCAGGTCAGAAAGTCGGCATCGCGTTCTCCGGCGGCCTCGATACGAGCGCGGCCCTTCACTGGATGCGGAAGAAGGGTGCGATTCCCTATGCCTATACGGCCAACCTCGGACAGCCCGACGAACCGGACTACGACGACATCCCCGTGCGCGCGCTCGCGTACGGCGCCGAGAAAGCGCGCCTGATCGACTGCCGCCGCGAGCTCGTCTCCGAGGGACTGGCCGCGCTGCAGTGCGGCGCCTTTCACATCTCGACCGCCGGGGTGCCCTACTTCAACACCACGCCAATCGGCCGCGCCGTCACCGGCACGATGCTGGTCATGGCAATGAAGGAAGACGACGTCAACATCTGGGGCGATGGAAGCACGTTCAAGGGGAACGACATCGAACGCTTCTACCGTTACGGTCTGCTCGCCAACCCCGACCTCCGCATCTACAAGCCGTGGCTCGATCAGACGTTCATCGACGAGCTCGGCGGCCGCCAGGAAATGTCGGAGTACATGCGCCAGGCCGGCTTCGCCTATCGCATGAGCGCCGAGAAGGCGTACTCGACCGACTCGAACATCCTCGGCGCCACGCACGAGGCCAAGGATCTCGAGCAGCTCAATAGAGGCGTCACGATCGTCGAGCCGATCATGGGCGTGCCGTTCTGGCGCGAGGACGTCGCGGTCAAGCCGGAAACGGTCGCGATTCGCTTCGAGGAAGGGCGGCCGGTCGCGTTGAACGGGACCGTCCACGCCGATCGCGTCGAGCTGCTGCGCGAGGCGAACGTCATCGGCGGCCGCCACGGCCTCGGCATGAGCGACCAGATCGAGAACCGGATCATCGAGGCCAAGAGCCGCGGCATCTACGAAGCGCCGGGCATGGCGTTGCTCTTCATCGGCTACGAGCGCCTCGTCACCGGCATCCACAACGAGGACACGATCGAGCAGTATCGCGATCACGGCCGCCGGCTTGGCCGCCTGCTCTACCAGGGGCGCTGGTTCGATCCGCAGGCGCTGATGCTGCGCGAGACGGCCCAGCGCTGGGTGGCCCGCGCGATTACCGGCGAAGTGACGGTGCAGCTCCGCCGCGGCAACGATTACTCGATCCTCGATACCGTCAGTCCGAACCTCACCTACAAGCCGGAGCGCCTCACGATGGAAAAGGGCGACTCGGCTTTCTCCCCGCAGGACCGCATCGGCCAGTTGACGATGCGCAACCTCGACATCGACGACACGCGGACGAAGCTGCTCGAGTACGTGAAGATGGGCCTGCTCGCTCCCTCGGCCGGCACGGCTCTGCCGCAGCTGCCAGAACCGGACCCGGACAAGAGCTGAAGCACATTTGAACGCAGAGCGCGCAGAGAGCGCAGAGAAGGGCTTTCTCTGCGTGCTCCGCGGTCTCTGCGTTCAACGTCGTCTCAGCCACGCGGATTTCACCCCTCAGCCACACTCTCGCCACATCGATCGCGTCCAATTGAATGAACGCGATACACGGGAATGGAGAGCGACAACATGAAACGCGCGACGAAGCCCCTGATCATCGGAATCCTGCTTTCGGTCGGCGCCGGAATCGGCGTGAGGGCCTACTACACAGGGCAGGGCGGCGACCAGCCGAAGGTGACGACGGCCCTCGTGACGCAGGGGGCGGTGGCAGACGTGGTAGCCGCCACTGGCACGCTTCAGGCGGTCACCACGGTGCAGGTGGGCACGCAGGTGTCGGGGACGATCGCCTGGCTCGGCGCCGATTTCAATTCGATCGTCCACAAGGGGCAGGTGATCGCCCGGCTCGACCCTTCGCTGTTTCAGACCCAGGTCGAGCAGGCCGAGGCCAACCGGACGAAGGCGTCAGCCGACCTGGACAACGCACAGGTGAAGGTGGCCGACGCGCAGCAGAAATACGATCGCGCAACGGAACTGGCCGCAAAGCAGCTGATCGCCCGGAGCGATCTCGATGCGGCGAAGGTCGCCGTCGATCTGGCCGAGGCTACCGTGCGATCGACCAGGGCGCAGGTCGTCCAGGCCGACGCGGGGGTGAACCAGGCGCGGCTGAATCTTTCTCACACGGTCATCACCGCGCCGATCGACGGCATCGTCATCGGCCGCAACGTCGACGCCGGCCAGACCGTGGCGGCGAGCCTGTCGTCGCCGACCGTGTTTTCGATCGCCGCGGACCTTGCCGCGATGCAGGTGAGCGCGAGCATCGACGAATCCGATATCGGCCGGATCCGGCCCGCGCAGCGGGTCACCTTTCAGGTGGACGCCTACCCGGGCGAGAGCTTTTCCGGCACGGTCGCACAGGTGCGCCTGCAGCCGAGCGTCGTGCAGAACGTCACGACCTACAGCGTGATCATCGACGTGCCGAACCGGGCGCTCAAGCTGAAGCCGGGCATGACGGCGAACGTCGCCATCGAGGTCGCGGCGCGCGACAACGTCGTGCGCGTCCCGAACGCGGCGCTCCGGTTCCGGCCGACGGCCGCGATGTTCGCGGCGCTCGGGCCAGGCGGCTGCCGCGCAAGCGCCGGCGGACCGGACGACGACGATCAACGCAGAAACCGCAGAACACGCAGAGGCAGCTTTCTCCGCGCGTTCAGCGCGTTCTGCGTTGAATGTCGTGTCACGCGATCCAAAGGCCACGACGGTTGACGCCCTGTTCGGCCCGCTCGAGGTCGTCGAGACGGAGGGCCGCGTCTGGGTTTACGCCGACAACCGGTTGAAGCCGCTGCGCGTTCGCCTCGGCGTCAGCGACGGCCAGACGACCGAGTTGATTGAGGGCGATCTGCAGCCGGACACGGCGCTCGTCACGAATGTGACGACCGGCGCCGAATCGACGACGGCGGCAGCGTCCCCTGCCGGCCTGTTCATGCCAGGTGGCGTCGGCGGACAAGGTGGACAAGGCGGACACGGGCGGTGGCAACCGGCAAGGAGGATCGCGATGACATTTCGCATCGCATTCAAGGCGCTCGGCCGGAACAAGATGCGCACCGGTCTCACCATGCTGGGCATGATCATCGGCGTCGCCGCCGTCATCACGCTGGTCGCGATGGGCAACGGCGCGCAGTCGGCCATCGAGGATCAGATCAAAGGCGCCGGCACGAACATGATCACGGTAAACGCCGGCAACTTCACCAGCGGCGGAGTCCGGCAGGGATCAGGCGCCTCCAGCTCGCTCACCGTCGAGGACGCGCAAGCGATCCGCGACGAGATCGCCGGCGCGCAGTACGTCGCGCCCGGCGTCAGCACGCGAGGGCAAGTGGTTGCCGGGAACCAGAACTGGAGCACGCGCGTCCAGGGCACGGGCGTGGATCTGCCGGCGATTCGCGCCTGGGCGTTGCAGGCCGGGTCGTTCTTCACGGAGCAGGACGTCCGCAGCGCCGCGAAGGTCGCCGTGCTCGGCTCGACCGTCAACACCCAGTTGTTCGGGACGGATGCGGACCCGGTGGGTCAGATCGTCCGGATCGGCAAGCAGCCTTTCAAGGTGATCGGCGTCATGGCCTCGAAAGGCCAGGGGATGGGCGAGGACATGGACGACCAGATCCTCGTGCCGTACACCACGGTGCAGAAGAAACTGCTGGGCATTACGCACGTCAACAACATCACGGTATCGGCCGCTACCGCCGACGAGACCGGCGCTGTTGCCGGCAGCATCGCGGCGCTCCTGCGGACACGCCACGGGATCGCGAACGGACGAGAGGACGACTTCATGATCCGGACGCTTGAGGAGATCGCAAGCGTCCGAAGCGCGGCGACCGGGACGATGACCACCCTCCTGGCCGGCATCGCCGGCGTCTCGCTCATCGTCGGCGGCATCGGCATCATGAACATCATGCTCGTCTCGGTCACCGAGCGGACGCGTGAAATCGGCCTGCGGATGGCGATCGGCGCGAAGGGCCGCGACGTGCGGCGGCAGTTCCTCGTCGAAGCGATCACCTTGAGCCTGATGGGCGGCGGCATCGGCGTGGCGCTCGGGTTCGGCCTGGCGGAGGGGCTGTCGCGCTGGATGTCGTGGCCGGCCGAGGTGTCGGCCAACGCGGTCATGATGTCGTTCGCTTTTGCGGCCGCGACCGGCATCTTCTTCGGGTTCTATCCCGCCCAGAAGGCGGCACGTCTGGACCCGATTGAGGCGCTGAGATTCGAGTAGACACGACGTTAAACGCAGAACTCGCAGAACCCAAGAGGGTCTTTGATCAGCGAGTTCCGCGGTTTCTGCGTTGATCGTGACAGCGGGGAGCAGCACATGGCGTCAGTCATTTCGATCAGGAATCTGGTGAAGACATATACGGTCGGCGACGGCGAGGTCCGCGCGCTCGCGGGGGTGTCGCTCGACGTCGAAACCGGCGAATTCCTTGCCGTGACCGGACCGTCAGGATCCGGAAAGTCCACGTTGATGGGCATCCTCGGGTGCCTCGATCGTCCGACATCGGGCCAGTACGTGCTCAACGGGCGTGACGTCTCGAAGATGTCCCGGGACGAGCTCGCCACGGTGCGCCAGCAGGAGATCGGGTTCGTGTTTCAGGGGTTCCACCTTCTCTCGCGGACGTCGGCCCTGGACAACGTCGAGTTGCCGCTTTTGTATGGGAGCAGGCCGGTGCCGTCCGCCGAGCGGCGCGCTCGCGCGATGGCGGCGCTCGCGGCCGTCGGGCTGGCCGAGCGGGCCGGCCATCACCCGAACCAGTTGTCCGGCGGCCAGCAGCAGCGCGTCGCGATCGCACGCGCCCTGGTCAACAATCCGTCGATCCTGCTGGCGGACGAACCGACCGGCAACCTCGACACGCGCACCAGCCTCGAGGTGATGGATCTGTTTCAGCAGTTGAACCTTACGCGGGGGATCACGGTGCTGCTCATCACGCACGAGATGGACATTGCCGAGCACGCGACGCGGATCGTCTCGTTCCGCGATGGCCGCATCCAGACAGATCGCCCCGTGAGCCCTCGACGCCTGGCGGTCGACGAACTGGCGGCCTAGCGTGCCCCGCTGGTACCGACGAACGACGACGAATCGAGGCTTTCTAATGTAAAGTTCTTCGTGTGATATCGTTCCATCTGCCGATGCCCGTTGCCGTGCCGCCATCCCTCCACGATCATGCCGCCGGGCACCTCCAGGTACATCCGGGAGACCATGGCGCGCGCCGCGGTCTTCACCTCGGTCCCCGGCTGGGGCGGCGTCCTGATGGGAGCGACGGCGCTGGTGACCGCCGCCATCGCCGGGCCGCCGCGTAACGCGCCGGCGTGGGTGGCAGTGTGGCTGGCCGACGCGGCGGCCGCCGTGGCGATCGGCCTCGCCGCGATGGTTTGGAAGGCGCGCCGCACGGCCACGCCGCTTTCGACCGCGGCCGCCCGGCGCTTCGCCTTCGCGTTCCTTCCGGCGCTGGCCGCCGGCGCGGTCCTCACCACGATCTTCGTGCGCGAAAACCTGACGACACGGCTGCCTGGCTGCTGGCTTCTTCTCTACGGCGCGGCGGTCACGAGCGGCGGCGCCTTCTCCGTGCGTCTCGTGCCCGTCATGGGCCTCTGCCTGATGGCGCTCGGAACACTGGCCTTCTTCGCGCCTCCCGACACGGGCTCGCTGTTCATGGCCGCTGGCTTCGGCGGCTTGCAGATCGGTTTCGGTCTCATCATCGCGAGGAGACACGGTGGGTAGACGTCAATCAGCAGTCGCCAGTCGGCAGTCGTCGGTCAGCCGGGAGGCACCGGCCGGCAGAAAACCGGCCGACCAGACGCCGCTCGCGCTCGACCGGTTGATTCACGAGCGGCTCCGGCTCGGCATCGTCAGCGCGCTCGCCGTGAACGATCGGCTGACGTTCAGCGAGATGAAACGTCTTCTACAGACCACGGACGGGAACCTCAGCGTTCACGCGCGTAAACTGGAAGAAGCGGCCTATATCACGTGCGACAAGACGTTCGAGGACCGAATGCCGCGGACCGAGTACCGGCTCACCGCCGCCGGCCGGCGCGCATTCGACAAGTATCTCGCGCACATGGAGGCGATTATCAAGGCAGCGAAACCCTGATCGACCCGGCACGAACATCGTTGACTTCCAGGCAGCAAGGGTGTCCCATAGGGCCATCGGAAGTGACGGGGCAGGTCCGAGGAGTTGCCTCATGGGAAACCGGTCCAGAATCTCGCTGGTGCCCGCGGCCGTTCTGATAGCTGGCCTGTTGCTGGCGACGATAGCTACAGCCCAGGCGCCAGCATACCGTGCGCCGCGCACTGCGGACGGAAAGCCGGACCTGAATGGGATCTGGCAGGCGCTGAACAGCGCCCACTGGGATATCGAGGCCCACTCCGCCGGTCCCGGGCTGATAGAAGCGCTCGGCGCCAGCGGCGCCATCCCTGGTGGCCTGGGCGTCGTCGACGGCGAGATCCCTTACAAGCCCGAAGCGCTCGCCAAGAAAAAAGAAAACTACGCGAACCGGCTCGCTCGGGACCCGGAGATGAGATGTTATCTGCCCGGTGTGCCGCGCGCGACCTATATGCCCTTTCCCTTCCAGATTATTCAGAGCCAGAAGCACGTCATGGTCGTGCACGAGTTCGCCGGGGCGGTTCGCACCATTTACATGGACGACCACAAGGAGCCTCCGGCCGACAGCTGGATGGGCTGGTCGAATGGGCGATGGGAAGGGGAGACGCTCGTGGTGGACACCAGGGGCTTCAACGGTCAAACCTGGTTCGACCGCGCCGGCAACTTCCACAGCGACGCACTGCACGTGATCGAACGATTCACGGCGCGCAGCCCGGAGACGCTGACGTATGAGGTCACCATCGAAGATCCAAACGTCTTCACGCGGCCCTGGAAGATGAGCATGCCACTCTATCGCCGGGTGGAAAGCAACGCACGGCTCTCAGAATTCCGGTGTGTGGAATTCGGCGAAGAGCTGATCTACGGTCATCTGCGCAAACAGCCGGTCAAGTAGGAGGCGGAAATGAAAGTGGGCGTTCTGATTGCAATCGTGGTGCTGACGGCGGTTCCGCTCGCCGGCGGGCAATCGTCCACCTACAAGGCGCCACGCACGCCGGACGGGAAGCCGGACTTGCAGGGGTATTGGACCAATTCCACCTACACGCCGCTCGAGCGGCCCGATGGCGTCACCAAAGAGTTCTACACGCCCGAAGAGCTCGCCGAGGTCGAGAGGCGCGGAGCCGCGCGCGAGAGCGAGCAAACCGAGCCCGGCACGGTGGCCGACGTTCACTACGACTTCTCGCAATTCGCACTGGACAATAGCCAGGCAACGCTGGCGCGGAGTCTGAGAACGTCGCTCATCGTCGATCCGCCCACCGGAAAGATGCCTCCCGTGACCGCCGAAGGACGGAAGAGGGCCGCGGATCTCGCCGCGGCGAGAAAGGCGATGGGCGCTCCGAACGACGCCGTGCAGAACATGTCGAACGGCGGCCGGTGCATCATCGCGGGCGGCTCCGGACCGCCATTGATGGATGCCGGCTACAACGCCAACTATCAGATCGTCCAGACGCCGGGACAGGTGATGATTCTCACCGAGATGATTCACGACGCGCGGATCATCCATCTCGACGGGCGCCCGCAGCCTCCGCCGAACGTTCGGGAGTGGATGGGCGTGTCGCGCGGCCGTTGGGAGGGCGACACGCTGGTGGTCGAGACGACGAACTTCAACGGCAGGAACCCGTTCAGAGGTTCCAGCGCGAACCTGCGCGTAACCGAGCGGTTCACACGCCTCGCCGACGACCACATCCAGTACAGGTTCACTGTCGAAGATCCGTCGACGTGGGAGATCCCCTGGACAGCCGAGGAGCGGCTTCAGCAGACCAACGGTCCGATTTTCGAGCATGCCTGTCACGAGGGGAACTACGGGATTGCGAACACGCTGGCCGGAGCTCGCCTCGAAGAAAAGAAGGCAGCCGAGGAGGCGGCCCGAAAATCAACGACATCAACGACATCAACGACATCAACACATCACCCAGGGGGGACAAAATGAAACGAACCCTTGCGGCTGCCGGTGTCGGCCTGCTTCTGGCCGCGGCGCCCGTGTGGGCGCATCACGCGTTTTCGGCGGAGTTCGACGTCAACAAGCCGCTGAAACTTGAAGGCACGCTCAAGAAATGGGAGATGGTCAACCCCCATTCGTGGTTCCATCTGGACGTCAAGGGTCCCGACGGCACCGTCGTCACCTGGATGGTCGAGGGCGGGAGTCCGAACCAGTTGATTCGAATGGGCGTAACGAAGAACACCGTGCCGGTCGGCACGACGCTCCTCGTGGACGCGTACCAAGCCAAGGACGGTACGGCGAAGGCCGTGGGGCAGGAATTTCGTGTTGTCCGACGGCTCGAGATTGTTTCTCGGCGGCTCTGCCCCGGGCGCCGCCGGAAAGTAGGAAAGTAGGCCGGGTCCTTTTGGACCCGGCTTTCAGCGGCGGGTCCCAAAGGACCCGCCCTACTGGACTTGGAACGGGCGGGCGTCGAACCGCGATAGAATCGCCGTGCGAATGGCGAACCACGCGATTTCGGTGACGGTCGAGGACCGGCCCGGGATGCTCTTCAAGACGACCCAGGTTCTCACCGAAAGCGCGGCCGACATCCGGTACGTGGACATCCTCCACCGTCCGACCCAGACGGAAATCTTCTTCGACTGCGACCTGCCGAACGCCGTCGAGCCGGTGATCGAGCGCCTTCGGACGATCGAAGGCGTGCGGCACGTCGCGGCCGCGCCGTCGATGTCGCTCATCTACGGCAAGCGGATCATCATCATCGGCGGCGGCGCGCAGGTGGGACAGGTGGCGCTCGGGGCCATCGCCGAAGCCGATCGGCACAACATCCGGGGCGAACGGATCTCCGTGGACACGATCCCTCTGGTCGGCGAGCAGGAGATTGCCGCTGCGGTGCGCGCCGTCGTCAGGCTGCCGCGGGTGCGGCTGCTCGTCCTGGCCGGTTCGCTCATGGGCGGCGACATCACCACGGCTATTGAAGAGGTTCGAGCGCAGGGGCTCATCGTCATCTCGCTGAACATGGCCGGCAGCGTGCCGGACGCGGCCGACCTCGTCGTCTCGGACCCGGTCCAGGCCGGCGTCATGGCCGTCATGGCTATCGCTGATACCGCGAAGTTCGATATCCTGCGGCAGCAGAAACGTCGTTATTGATTCGAAACCCGATTCGTGAAAAATAGGAGCGATCGATGAAGCCGACAGTCATCCTGGCCGTCTTTGCCATCTTGGCGCTGACAAGCGCCGCCTGCGGTCCCTCGAGGGAAGAACAGCAGGCGGCGGAAATCGAGAAGAGCGCACAGGAGATGCAGAAGGGCGCCGAGAACATGGCCAAGGGTGCCGAGGAGATGGCCAGGAGCATGTCCGGTCTGGCCAGCGGGCTGGGTGCCGCCTTGGGCGGCGACCCGAACGCCAAACCGGCCGATCCCGTCAGCTTCCGGGATCTTCAGACGGTCCTCCCGGAGCTCTCAGGGTGGGAGCGGGACAAACCCACGGGCGAGCGGATGACCGCACCGGTCACCTTCTCGGAGGCCTCGGTCAGGCATAGACGGGGCGACGCCTCGATCTCGACCAAGATCACCGACTCGGCGCTCAACCAGATGCTCATCGCCCCGTTTGCGATGTTCCTGGCCGGCAACTACGAGCGCGAGACCGAGAGTGGCTACGAGAAGTCGATCAAGGTCGGCGAACACCTGGGCTTCGAAAAATGGGACACCGAGGACAAGGATGGGGAGCTGACCGTCATCGTCAACAGGCGTTTCATCGTCGCGATCGAGGGCCGCGGCATCGACAATGCGAAGGTGCTTCACGATGTGCTGGCGAGGACCGACCTCGCGAAGCTGGCCGCCCTGAAGTAGGGCGGACGGACTAGGGACATGCGCGTTACTTACTCTAACCAGGGAGCCGATATGAACAGGATGCGATTGATACTCATAGCGCTGACAGTGGCGATCGTGCCGGGATCGTACATGCTGATTGCCCAGCAGCCCGCTGCACCGGCGGCAGGACAAAAGCCGGCGCCGCAGCCGATGTCGTTCTTCGTGACGAGCGTCGGCAAGGGCGACGGCGCCAACTACGGGGGCCTGGCCGGCGCCGATGCGCATTGCCAGACGCTCGGCGCGGCCGCAGGACGCGGCGACGCGAAGTGGCGCGCGTACCTGAGCACACAGGGTCCCGGCGCCGTCAGCGCACGCGACCGCATCGGCAACGGGCCGTGGTACAACGCACGTGGTCAGATGATCGCGATGAACAACGCCGTCCTCCACGGCGACACCATCGAGCAGGCGCGCACGGGCAACGCGCTCGGCAAGCAGATTTCCCTCAACGAGAAGAACGCGCCGGTCAACGGCGTCGGCGACAAGCCGAACGAGCACGACATCCTGACGGGCTCGACAGCTGACGGCCGCGCGTACACGGACGCTATGGACCACACCTGCAACAACTGGACGAGCAACGCCGACGGCATGGGTTCGGCGCAACTCGGGCACCACGACAAACAGGGCGGCGGCAACAGCTCGTGGAACTCCACGCATGCGAGCCGCGGCTGCAGCCAGATGAACCTCGTGTCCACCGGCGGCGCGGGTCTCTTGTACTGCTTCGCCGCGAACTGAAGTGAACTAGCGCTCTAGGCGGGATGGGCGGGAAAGGCGGGACGGGCGGGAAGGTCTGCGTTCCCGCCCCTCCTGCCCTACCCGCCTTTCCTGCCTTCTGATTACTGTCCGCTGGCGGCGGTGCTGTTGCCGCTAAGGTCTCCCCACGCGGTGCTCGTCGGCCGTCGGCCCGCTGCTGCCCCAGACGATGGCCGTGCCGTTGTCCTGCCCGACATTGTTGCTGCCCCAGACAATCGCCTGAGACCACGACGCCGAGTCGGCCCACACGACGTTGCTGCCCCAGATGATCGCGCTTCTCCAGGTCGTCGAACTGCCCCAGACGATGGCCGATCCCCAGGCCGTCTCGTTGACGCCTACCGTGCTGCCCCAGACGATCGCGCTGCCCCAGACAATGGCCTGGTTCCATGTCAGCGTTTCCCCGCCGATGGTCGTCCAGGGAGAAGGCGTGCCCGTCAGCCACCACTGGCCGTTTGCCGTCGAGGTATCGATCGATTTCGCGAGATCGATGCTGCCCTTCGCATTCAGCGCGCCGGCGCCTTTTCTGAGAAGGTTGTATTCGACGCCGAGGTCGTCGTGAATGCCGACGGCGGTGTACTGCAGGATCGCTTTCGCGGCGTTCGGCGTCAGCCGCGCGTGGTACGGATTCGCCGCCCGATTCGCCTCGAGCATCAGCGCGATTGAGCCGCTGGTCACGGCCGTCGCCATGCTCGTGCCGCTCAGGAGCATGTAGTCGGTGTCGGCCGCCTTCAGCTGCGGGTAGGTCTTGTACAACGTTCCCTGCTTGGCGGCCGCCGCGACGATGTTGTGGCCGGGCGACACGACGTCGGGCTTGACGAAGGCGTCGTACCACGTCGGGCCGGCGGAACTGTAGTCGGGAATGCGGTCGTCGTTGCGCGCGACGGTGTCCAGCGTCTTCACCGCACCGACCGTAATCGCCGACGGCGCATTGCCGGGCGACGTGATGCCCGCGTATCCGGGAAGGCCGGTGGTCGTGTTCTTGCCGTAGTTGCCGGCGGCCGCGACGACGATCACGCCGGCCCGCACCGCGCGCTCAACCGCCTGAACGAGTGGATCGGTGGCGGCCGGCTCGAAGATGGGATGTCCCAGCGACAGGTTGATGATCTGGATGCCCAGGCTGGCCCGGTTGGCCACCGCGAAGTCGACCGCCCGGATGACGTCGCTCGTGTAGCCCGCGCCGTCCTTGTCGAGCACTTTCAGAACGACGAGTTTCACGTTGGGCGCAAGGCCCCGATAGTCCCTGTTCGATGACAGCGCGCCGGATCCGCCGATGGTTCCGGCGACGTGCGTGCCGTGCCCGTAGTCGTCGTACGGGTACCGGCGCCACGGTGCCGCCGGTCGTGAAGTCGTAGAAGGCGGTGACGCGCCCTGAGAAGTCCGACGACATCTCGAGGCCCGAGTCGATGACGGCCACGCCGATGCCGCGCCCGGTCCACTGGGATGCCGTTCACGCCAAGGGTCGAGCGCAGGACGGCCGGCGGAACCGCGGGGCCCGACGTGTCCGCGCCGTTCGGAAGAAGCACATTGGCGACCACGTTGACAACGGCGACAACAGTGTTGACCAGCGCCGCCCACCACACCGCCCAAACCACCCAGCAAGCCGTCCAGCAGGCCGTGGGTGCGAACGCGATGATCGAGGGAAATGGAGAGGATCGCGCCGTTTCCAGCAAGGTCGGCGAGATCCTCTCCGTGAACGACGGCGGTCAGCGCGTCGATCGATTCGTGCTCCATGAGGACCTGATCCCCATGGGCGATAAGCGTTTTGCGCAGCGCGGATCGACTGCCTGGGCGCACCCGGATGATGACCCGCTGCGGTGTCCGGGTGCCGTCATCGAGTAACGCCTGCAGCGCTCGAGTCGAGTCGCGAACCGCGACGTTGAGACACGCGGCGTTCGGCGGCGCCGACCGGGCCGTCGGCGACAGCCAGGACGGCGAGGATCGTTGCGAGTGCGAGGGGGAGTCTTCGACGCACGCGTGTCATATGAAATCCACCAGTCCTGAAACGGTCATGTACGGAAACGGGACGACGATCCCGAGTGCCCGATACCTCAGCAATTGGGCAGCCACACGCGAGTGCTCGCCTGTAAGCATCTGAAAACGTTGTAGATTGCCAGAATGGAGGGAAAGGGAGCTGAAGCGGGGCCGTGCGCCGTTTCGAGGCAGACCGCGAGAGGACTCTACGGAACTGAATGAGATTGTTGCGCTTAGGCGCCCTTCTTGTTCTGCAACACGCGTGTCCCGGTGTGGGACGCGTCGAGGGTGCGGTACACGCTCGATGTCAGCGAAAGCTTCAGCGGGCCGGCAGCAATGGCGGCCGCCGCGGCTTCGACAAGCCGCCGATGCGTTTCATCGAAGGCATTCGACGCGCTCGCATAAAAGCTCAGGACGCCTGCAGGCCGCCCCTTCGGCCCGATACAGACGGCCAGCGCACTCCGCAGTGCGCACTGCTCGCGTGCCTGTTCGTCGAAATCCAGCCGCGCATCCGAGTTCATCACCGTCTGGCCCGTTGCCGCCACCCAGCCACTCAGCCGGTCACCGAGCGCGACTGGTGTCGATCCAAAGCGACTCACTTCCTCACCCGCCGTATGAATCGCGAGAATGGCGTCGGTCGCCTCGTCGTACCGTAGAGGACGAAGGCGTCGGCGGGGAGACGCGTTCTGAGATGTGTCCACAGAATCTCTCCCAGTTGGGCGGGCGCCGCCGGTGCGCCCAGCGCTCGACCCAGGTTGAAGAACGTCTGCAGGTCGAGGTCTTCGCGCCGTTCAGCGACGAGCTCGAGGGGCGGGTGCCCGGTCATTTGCGTCATTTGCGCCACCGCCGCCACCGGCGCTATCTCGAGGGCCGGCGAGGCGGCGATTTCTGTCCCGTGAAGCGCGAAGAACGCGTCGACAACCTGCGGGTCGTACATGTTGCCGCGCCGGTCGCTGATGATCTGGAGCGCGTCGGGATCTTCCATTCTGGGACGGTACGGCCGGTCGGACGTCAGCGCGTCGAAGCAGTCCACCACCGCGATAATCCGCGAGCCGATGGGGATTTGTCCCCCGGCAGTCCCTCCGGATAGCCGGTGCCGTCCCAGTTCTCGTGGTGATGGCGGACGATCGGCGCGACGGCATACGGAAAGCCGATGACCGCCAGGATGTCGGCGCCGATGGGCGCATGGCGTCTTCATGATGTCGTACTCGGCCGACGGTCAACCGGCCGGGCTTGTTCAGGATGTGCTCGGGGATGGCCAGCTTGCCCACGTCGTGCAGCAGCGCCGCCGCCCGGATCGCCTGAAGCTCGCCCTCGTCCTCGACGACCATCGCGCGCGCCAGCCGCAGCGTCTGGTCCTGCACCCGTCGCGTGTGGTCGTGCGTCACCTGGTCTTTGGCATCGACGGCGTGCGCCAGCGCTTCGATGGCGCCGACGTACACGCGGTTGACGTTGCCCAGATGGCTGATCTGATCCTGGACCCTCCCGACCGCGTGCCGGAAAGTCACGTAAAGAATCACCGGAAGCGGGAGGATGAGGATCAGAATGTCCAGCGTTCTGAAGCGCGCCAGCACCATCAGCAGCATCGCGGCGAACATCCCGCCGAAATAGGTAATCCACACGCCCGCCAGGTGCTCGCGCCAGATGGAGAGAATCGGACACGCGCCGCTCGAAGCTGATGGCGACCGCGACGATGCCGCTGTTCAGTCCGAAGTCGACGGCACCGAACAGCGTGAGCAGTGCCAGCAACCGGAGCGCGGCCAGCGGCCCCTCGAGGGGCGGACGGTTTCCCCCGAGCGCGAAGAAGATGTGCGCCGCAATCCAGATCGCGATCGAGGGCGCCGCCATATTGAAGAGGACGCCGATCCATCGAGCGCCGGTCGCTCGAAAAGCGAGAGGTCAGCACCAGGCCGTCCAGTGCCGCCGTGATCGCGCCCGCCGACGGACCGAAGAGCAGCGCCGCGGCGATGTTGAAGGTGTCGGAGATGGAGAAGCTGATCGGCATCCCCGGGATGCGCAGCGTGGCCCAGCCGCTCGCGACGGTCAGTGCGACGAGAATGAGCCATTCCGGGCTCACCGGGATTCCTGAACAGATCGGCAACCGGAGTACACGCACACGGCGGCGCCGCACAGAATGACGGCGATGCACATAGGCCCGGGCGGGTCCGCTGAGCGTTCCGAGGGTATGTTTCGTCGTTTCGACGGGTTGGGGAATATGTACATGACACGGGTTGACGGTCTCCGACGACATCTTATCGGCCGCTAGCTCGTCCGGGTCCAGAGGGGCCCAATAGAGGAGACAACCGCGCCGCGATCGACCGTAATCC
The DNA here is from genome assembly GCA_963749565.1 of uncultured Acidobacteriota bacterium. GTDB lineage: Bacteria > Acidobacteriota > Vicinamibacteria > Vicinamibacterales > CAVVIG01 > DATLLJ01. The sequence goes on from CAVVNL010000008.1 coordinate 424,116, forward strand.
GTACGTCGCAGTTCTCCAGGGTGCTCAGGCGATGGGCGATGAGAAGCGTCGTCCGCCCCGCCATCAGGCGATCGAGCGCCTCCATGATCACCGACTCGGTCTTGACGTCCACGGAGCTCGTCGGCTCGTCGAGCAGCAGCACCGGCGCGTCCTTCAGAAACGCGCGCGCCAGAGCGATGCGCTGCCGCTCGCCGCCGGAGAGGCGCATGCCGCGTTCGCCGACCACTGTCTGGTAACCCTGCGGCAGCGCGACGATGAAATCGTGCGCGTTGGCGGCGCGGGCGGCCTGCTCGACCTCTCGTTCCGGTGGCGCCTGGCTTCGCGTAGAGGATGTTGTCCGCCACGCTGGTGGAAAACAGGACCGCGTCCTGGTGGACGATGGCGAACTGGTTGCGCAGGTCCGCCAGCACGATGTCCCGCAGGTCGATACCGTCGAGCAGGATCTCGCCGGCCGTCGGGTCGTAGAAGCGCGTCATCAGCGACAGAAGCGTGGTCTTTCCGGCGCCGGTGGGTCCGGCGATGCCGACGCTGGTCCCGGCGGGGATCCGCAGCGACACGTCGCGCAGCACGGGCGCATCGGCGGTATACCCGAAGCTCACGTTGCGCAACTCGATCTCGCCAGCCGCCCGCGCGAGAGGCCGTGCCGTGGGACGCTCCGCCACGTCCGGCACCTCGTCGAGGACTCCAAGCGCGCGCTCCGCTCCGGCGAGCGCCGACTGCATCTGGCTGGATTTCCGGCTCATGGTTCGAAGCGGCGCGTACAGCTGCGCGAGGTAGCCGACGATGAGCAGCAGGTTGCCCAGGCTGAGCGTGCCGTCGCGTACATGCAGGATGCCCAGCGACAAGGTCGCCGCGCTGGTAACGGCGATCAGCACCGCGATGGTCAGATCGAACTTCATCTGCAGCACGATCACGCGCATCAATTCACCCAGCCGGGACTGCGACCGGTCCTCGAACCGCCGCTGCTCGTCGTCCTCGCGGCCGAAGGCCTTGACGACGCGAATGGAGGCCAGCACTTCCTGGAGCACCGACAGCGCGGAGCTCTCGAGCTCCCGCACTCTCTTCCACGACTCCCTGAGCTTTCCGACGCTCGAGCGCGTGGTCAGATACAGCAGCGGAACCGCCGCCACCGCGACCACGGCCAGCATCCAGTCAATCCGCATGATCACGTAGATCATGGCGAGCAGCGTCAGGATCGACGACACGAACGGCATGACGCCGTTCACCGAGATGTTCTGAATGGATGGTGCGTCGTATTGCAGGCGATACATCGAGTCCGCCGTGCCCTTGGTGTCGTGGTAGGACAGCGACAGCCGCTGGATATGGCGGAACAGCTTCGCGCGGAAATCGAGCACGAGGCGCTCCCCCGTGTACGTTTCGAGCAGCCAGGCGGCAAAACTCTGAAGCTCATCGAGCACCGCGATCACGACCATCAACGCGCCCGTGAAAACCACGAGGCCGGTCACGGACATCTCCAGCACGTCCGGGACGATCGCCCGATAGAAGCCGGGAAGGGGCACCGAGCCGGCGATGCTGTCCACGGCGATCTTCAGCGGGACCGGCCCGAGGAGCGCGATCGGCGTCGCGAGAAGATTGACGAAGGCCAGCAGCAGAATGCGCGGCCAGTAGGGGCGCGCCTCGAGCAGCAGCTGGCGATACAGCCGGGCGGCGTCGCGAGGCACCTGCCTAGACAAGCGGCGACGTGCAGAAGGCGCATCGCCGCGCCGCGATTGGCACGTTGCTGAGGCACTCGGAGCACGTCTTCGTTGTCGGATCGGGCGGCGTCAGGCCGCGAGCGCGCCGGGCTGCGAGCGCGTTCAGCGGAACGACGACAACGAAATACACGGCCGCCGCGATCAGCACGAACGACAGGAGCGCGTTCACGAAGTCCCCGATCAGGAAGCGGCTGTTGTTGATCGTGAGGGTAATTGCTGAAAAATCGGGCGTCCCGACGAAGGCCGCAATCAGCGGCGTCAGAAGGTCCTTGACGAGCGCCGTCACGACCGCCCCGAATGCCCCGCCGATGACGACGGCCACCGCCAGATCGATCACGTTCCCACGAAGCAGGAATTGTCGAAAACCGCTCAGCATAGGTGTCCTCCCACCGACAACGATAAACGCAGAACTCGAGAGGCCGCAGCAAAATACACCGTCAGGCCTGCTCAGCGGTTGCGGCGCCCTCAAGTCCCGCCTGCCTGGTGCCGATACCCGGGATGGCCCATGGCAGTCGAATACGCCCGCTCGGAGTTCCGCATCGAAAAGAAGCGCGTCAACGCGGTGATCACGCTGGCGCACGGCGATTCGATGCCGGGCCATTTTTTCGTCGCCACCGGGAGCGTGCACTACTCCGGCCCGGAGCTCGTCGGGGATCTGCTGAACGCCGAGCCGGGTTTCTTTCCCTTCGAGCTGCACGATTCGCCCGCCAACCGGACGATTCTTTACAACCGGCGAGAGGTGGTGATGGTCGCGCTGCCCGAGAACGAGGCGTCGCTCGTCCCCGGCTACGACGTCGCCCCCGAACGGTTCGTGTCGGTGCTGCTCTCGAACGGTGCCCGGGTGGCCGGCGCCGTGCGCGTCTACCGGCCCAAGGGACACGACCGCCTGAGCGACTGGGCGCGCAACGCCGACATTTTCCGCTACATCGAGACGGGCGAGACGACCTTGCTGGTCAACATGGCCCACGTGATCGAAATCAGCGAGGTACCGAAGCCGTGAGCACTCCGCCGCCGATCGACGCCCTCTTCCACGCGATGGCCGCCGCCGGGGCGTCTGACCTCCATCTCTCGGTCGATTCGCCGCCGATCATCCGCAAGGACGGCCGGCTGCAGCCGCTCGATCCGACGGCCCCGCCGCTCGCGATCAGCGATCTCGGCGCCCTGCTGAAGCCGATCATGCCGGAGAAGAACCGCACGGAGTTCGACGCCCGGCACGATACGGACTTCGCCTACCAGATTGTCGGGCTGGCGCGCTTCCGCGCGAACGTGTTTGCGGATCGCAAGGGCCCGGGCGCGGTATTCCGCGTCATCCCTTCCAAGATTCTGACCGCGGAGCAGCTCAACCTGTCGACCCACATCATGCAGCTCTGCCAGTTGAACAAGGGTCTCGTGCTCGTGACCGGACCGACCGGCTCCGGCAAGTCGACGACGCTCTGCGCGATGATCGACCACATCAACAAGACGCGTCACGACCACATCATCACCATCGAGGATCCGATCGAGTTCGTCCACGAGAGCAAGCGGTGCCTGATCAATCAGCGGGAAGTCGGCACGCACACCGACTCGTTCCGCGACGCCCTGCGGGCCGCGCTGCGCGAAGATCCGGACATCATTCTCGTCGGCGAGCTGCGCGATCTCGAGACGGTCGCGATCGCGATCGAAACCGCTGAAACCGGACATCTGGTCTTCGGCACGCTGCACACGACGACGGCCGCGTCCACGATCGACCGCGTGATCGACCAGTTTCCCTCCGACCGCCAGGCGCAGATCCGGATCATGCTGTCCGAGTCGCTCCGCGCCGTGATCGCGCAGACCCTGTGCCGCAAGATCGGCGGCGGCCGCGTGGCGGCGCTCGAGGTGCTGATCGCGACCGGGGCGATCAGCAACCTGATTCGCGAAGGCAAGACGTTCCAGATCCCCTCGATGATGCAGGTCGGCAAGGCCTCCGGCATGGTGTCGCTGAACGAAGCGCTGCTGGAACTGGTGACCAAGAAGCTCGTCGAGCCGGACGAGGCCTACGCAAAGGCGGTCGACAAGGGCTCGTTCGAGTCCGCTCTCAAGCGGAGCGGTTTCGACCCGAAGCCCAAACCTCAGCCCGCACACGCCTAGCCTCAGAATCGGGTAATTGGATAATCGGGTAATCGGGTAATTGATTGGGTAATTGAGCGATGAGGGCAATTGAGCAATCAATTACCCGATTACCAATTACCCGATTACCGATTCAGCATTGAACCCGATTACCCGATTCCAGCATTCGAAACCTGCTTCATCCATTCGACGCAGCCGATCAGGTGCTGGTGCATCTCGGCCGCCGGCGCGTGGTGGATGCGCCCGTGCCCGGGCAGCACCCATTCGAAGCGATAGTCGAGCAGCCGCTCCATCGAGCGCGTCTGCACCGGCCACGAATACCAGCAGGCGTCGCGAAAAGCGATCAGGGTCTCGCGCGTCGGCGACCACGCGAGATGATCGCCGGTGAACATGGCCGTATCGCGATACAGCAACACCTGATGGCCGCGGGTGTGACCAGGCGTCGGGATACAGACCAGGTCCGCGCCCAGCGCAACCGGCGCCTCCCCGTCGATCACCTGCTCGATGCCCAGCCGCGCGGCGCCGTCGCCCTGATGCATCACCCGCGGGCAGCGGAAGTGCGCGGCGAACTTCGCGTGGTCGGCGATGTCGTCGCGATGCGACAGAAACATCGTGGTCACGCCCCCCATCTCCTCGATGCGCCTGACGAGCGGTCCCGCAAACCGCGGTGAATCGACCAGCACGTTCCCGCCCGCGGCCTGGTCGCGGACGATCAGGTACGACCAGGCGCCGAAGCTCGCTTCCGCGGTGTAGCCGCAGAAGAAGACGTTCTCGAAGACCTTGCTGGGAAACGCGCGCGCCGCTTCACGCGCGCCGCGGCGGAATGCCGGCGAGATGGCCCCGATCGAGGCCGTCGGACAGGCGACGAGCGCCATCAGCGCTCGATGGATGTCTTCGGGAGTGGACGGCTGGCGGCCGACGCTCGACTGGTCGCCATGGTCGCGGAACGTCGCCGGCGCTATCTGCCGGCAGGCATCGCAATCGATGCACGTGTCGTCGACGTAGAAATCGCCTTCCACGTTCTGCGGCAGGCGGCGCTGGACCTGGGCCATCAGTCCGGCAACTTCAACCGCGCAACCAGCGCCTGGAAGCGCGGATCGGATCGGATCGCGTCCCAACGCGGATTGACTCTCGCCGAAGCGACGCGCGGGTCGCGATCGTCGAACGCCTTCGCCAGCGACTCGAACCCCCGGTCGTTGTCGCCCAGCACGAAATACACCGAGGCGAGCCCGTACGGATCGGAACCGGGGTTGATTTGGCTGAGGATCTCCTGTGCCTCGGGACGCCGCCCGGCGATCGCATACGCCACAGCCCTTTCCGCCGACAGCCGGAATTCCGGACGATCGAGCACCGCGACCGCGTCGTCGAATCTTCCAGCCGCCTGGTAGACCTGGGCCAAGACGACATAGGCCGGCAGATTCCCGGCGTCGAGCTCAATCGCTCGAACAAGGCGGGCGGTCGCCTGCTCGTACCTGCGTGCCGACCGAAGCACGAGCCCATAGTTGAAGTGGACAACGCTTGAAAGCGGGTTGACCTTTGCGGCATGTTCGCTCAGGGCGATCGCTTGTGGGAAGCGGCCCATGTTTGCCAGCACCAGCCCGTAGCAGGAACACGCCTCCACGCTGTCGGGGTTCAGCGTGAGCGCCAGTTGGTATTCGCGATCCGCGTCGGCCCATAGCCAGTCGTCCACTTTGATTGAAGCCAGGGCGACGTGCCCTTCGGCAAGATTCGGGTCGAGCTCCAGCGCCTTCGCCGTGGCGCGCCGGATGATATCGTCGCCGGCCGATTCACCGAACACCCGCAGTGCTTGCCAGGCGAGCGCCAGGCCCGCATGCGCGGCGGCATAGTCCGGCTGCGCCTGGATCGCGCGTTCGAAATATTCGATCGCCCGCCTGTATCCGATCGCGTTGTTGCCTCTGGAGTGGTACTGACCGAGCAGGAACGCTTCTTGCGCATCGGGGTGGACACTCCGGACTTGCGCCAGCCGCCGGCTCTCCTCGGGCGTCACCTGCACTTCGATTTCCCGAGCGATGGCCTGCACCACGTCAGCCTGCATCTGCAGGAAATCTGCCGCATCGCGATCGTAGTCGTTGGCCCACACGTGCGTGTCGGTCGACGCGCGAATCAACTGCGCCGTGACGCGCACGCGGCCGCCCGCCCGCTGCACCGACCCTTCGACGATGGCGTCGACGCCCAACTCGCGGGCGATTTCCGGCAGCGACTTTGTCGTCCCCTTATAGCGCATCACCGACGTCCGTGAGGTCACGTCGAGCGCGTGGATCTGCGCGAGGCTGGAGATCAGAACGTCGGTCGTGCCGTCGGCAAAGAATTCCTGATCCGGATCGCGTGAGAGATTCTGGAACGGCAGCACGGCGATCGAGCGGATTTGCGCTGTGCCGGCGTCGTTCGCGCGCGTGCGCCACCAGGCGGCGGAGCCCGTCATCACCAGCACCAGTGCCGCTACGACCCCGATCCACGCGCGCGAGACCTTCCCGGCCGGCGCGCTCATTTCGACGGTGTGGCGCACCAACCGGCGCAAATCGACAACCAGCTCGCGCATCGACTGGTATCGAGCCGCCGGATCCTTCTCGAGCGCCTTCTCGACGACCGCCCTCAGCGCCGGCGGGATCGCCTCGCCGAGCGGCGCGGCTGGCTGATGCTGAACGCGCTGCAGCACCTCGAGCGCGGTCGGCCCCGCGAACGGCTGACGGCCTGACAACAACTGGTACAGCACCACCCCGTACGAGAAGATATCGCTGCGTGCGTCCACCGGCTTTCCCGAGGCTTGCTCGGGCGACATGTAGGCGACGGTGCCCATGATCGTGCCAACCCGCGTGCGCGGCGCCGTCACCGCCCGGGTCGCAGCCTCCGCGTCGGCATCCTCGAAGAGCTTGGCAAGGCCGAAGTCGGCTAGCTTGGCGTACCCATTCTTCGCGACCAGGATGTTCTCGGGCTTGACGTCGCGATGCACGATGCCCGCGTCATGCGCTGCCGCCAGGCCGTCAGCGACGCCGACAAGCAATTCCAGGATTTGCGGCCATGTGCGTTCGGTCTGCGCCCACTCCCTCAGCGTGCCGCCGTCGACGAACTCCGTGACGAGGTACTGACGGCCCTCCAGTTCGCCGAAATCGTGTACGGTGAGGATGTGCGGATGGTTCAGCGAGGACGCCGTCTGCGCCTCGCGCTGGAAGCGGCCGCGCGCCGCGGCATCGGCAACCGTCTCGGAAAGCACCTTGATGGCCACCGAGCGGTTGAGCCTGGTATCGTGCGCCAGGTACACGGCTCCCATGCCGCCCGTTTCGAGCAGCGCGTGCACTTCGTAGACGCCAATCCGCTGGCCAATCACAAACTCAATCCGCCGTGAAGATTATATGGGTGCCTCGACCGTTGAACGCCGATTCGTCGCGGTGGAAGGGGCGCCGAATATCCGGGGTTGGGACCCCCCTTGGTGTTGCGCTCGACGGCCGCCTTGATATTCTCGGCTTCGTCCATATCACACGCCCAGGAAAGCCTTGTGCACGGCGCGCAGCGCCTGCTCGCCCCTGGACAGCTCGACCAGCACCGAAATCTTGATCTCGCTCGTCGAGATCATCTCGATGTTGATCCCCTCGTGCGGCGAGCGTCTCGAACATCTTTGCCGCGACGCCGGAGTGGGTCCGCATGCCGACGCCCACGAGCGACAGCTTGCCGATGCGCTCGTCGATCGCGACTTCCTGAAAGCCGACCTCCGCCTTCAAGGCATCAATCGCCGCCCGCGCCTTGCCGACGTCCGGCTTGTCCACGGTGAACGACAGGTCGGTCAGCGGCGTGTCGGCTCCGTGGCTGATGTTCTGGACGATCATGTCGACGCTGATCGCCGCGCCGGCGAGCGCCCTGAACACCTTCGCCGCGACGCCCGGCTGGTCGGGCACGCCCACCAGCGTCAGCTTGGCCTGGTTCTTGTCGAGCGCGACGCCGCGCACCACAACTTCTTCCATGCTGCGAGTTTCTTCTTTCACGATGGTCCCCGGGTTGTCGTTAAGGCTGGACCGCACTTCGAAGACGACGCCGAACTTCTTGGCGATTTCGACGGACCGGAGCTGCATCACCTTCGCGCCCGATCCGGCGAGCTCCAGCATCTCATCGTACGAGATTTCCGGAAGCTTCCGCGCGCCGGGCACGATGCGCGGATCGGACGTGTAGACGCCGTCGACGTCGGTGTAGATCTGGCAGAGATCGGCCTTGAGCGCGGCGGCCAGGGCAATCGCGGTCAGGTCCGAGCCGCCGCGGCCGAGCGTCGTGATCTGCCCGCCGGAGGTCTGCCCCTGAAAGCCGGCGACGATCACCACGTTGCCGGCGTCGAGCAGGCGATGCGTTTCCTTCGGCGTGATGTTCGTGATCTTGGCTTTCGTGTGCACGCCGTCGGTCACGATGCCGGCCTGCGCGCCGGTCAGCGACACCGCGGGAACACCGATCGCCTGGAGCGCCATCGCCGTCAGCGCCGTGGTCGTCTGCTCGCCCGTGGCCAGCAGCACGTCCATCTCCCGCTCCGGCGGTGCGTCCATGATCTGCTTGGCGAGCCCGATGAGGCCATCGGTCACACCTCCCATCGCCGACACCACGACGACGATCTGATGTCCCTGCGCACGACTGACGCTCACACGCCGGGCGACATTCTTGATGCGCTCGGCATCGCCCACCGAAGTCCCGCCGTATTTCTGAACGATCGAGGGACATGTTGATCGTCGAACAGATCGATCCTATTACAGTCTGGTCCCTGGTGCACGTTTGGCGCTCGCTGGTGCGCTTGGCTCGCGTTGCGTGCGCGGGTCAGCTGCCTTCAGTGGCAGCCTGGCATCCGAAGTCCGACGCCGACGAGCCAGCGATCCGCAGCAGCGTTCCAGTCTCAGGAAGCCACCGGCAGGCAGCCAGGACAGCCAGGAACCGACTGACAGAGCTCAGACGATCAGGAGGCTGCCAATCCCAACGAGCGTGAGGAGCAGGAGCCCTCCGAGCGCGAAGCGAATCCAGCGCTGAAAGGGAACGCCGGCAAGGAGGAGGATGGCCATCAGCCCGCCGTTGGTTGGCGTGGCCAGCTCCATCAATCCGGCGCCGGTCTGGTACGCGAGCACCGGCACCTGGCGCGATAATCCCAACACGTCGGCCATCGGCACGAACAGCGGCATCGTCAACACCGCCTGTCCGCTGACGCTGGGCACGGCGACGTGAATCAGCGCCTGGACTGGAATCATCAGCACGGCCGCCACGAGCGGCGGCACCCCCGAAAGCGGGCTCACGACCGCGTTGAGGATCGTGTCGACGATGCGGCCGTCCTCGAGCACGATGGAAATGCTGCGCGCGACGCCGACCATCAGCGCGGACGGCAGCAGGTTCTGCATGCCCTCGATATACGCGGCCACGGTTCGCTCCAGACTCAAACCGCCGACGAGTCCGGCCGCCAGGCCGCCGATGACGAACGCGGCCGACAACTCGTTGAAGCCCCAGCCGAGGCTGAGGGCGCCGTACACATACACGGCCATCGGCGCCAACACGAGCGCGAGGATCAGCATGTGACGACGCTCTCCGATGGCAGTCGTGGGATCCGTGGTCGTGGGATCCGCAGTCGTGGGATCCGCCTTCAGGCGGATTTTCGCGTCCACCTCGGCGCTACGCGTCCGCGCCGCATATCTCATCGTCCACGCGATCCACAGGGCGACGCCAACGACCCACATGCCGAGCCGAAGGCCCGCACCGGAAAGCGGCGGCAGTTCCGCCAGCCTGAGCGCGATGCCCGCCTGGAACGGATTGGTCGGGCCGAACGCGCTCCCGACCATCGCGGCGCCCGCGCTCATCGCCACGACCGTTACGGCGTCGATGCGGAGGCTCGATCCGAGCAGCAGCAGCGCGGGCACGAGGGGAATGATCTCCTCCTGCATGTTCTCGAGTGCGCCCATGCTGGCGAAAAACAGCGACATGATCGGGACCATCAGCAGCCCGCGGCCGGCGAAGACGCGAACCAGCGCGCCGACGACGGCCTGAAGCGTGCCGAGCCGATCGACCACGATCCACGCACCGCCCACGAACAGCACGACGGCCACGACCTCCGCCGCAGCCACGAAGCCGCGTGGAATGGCGACGAACGCGCCGAAAGGGCCGACGGGGGCCGGCTCCACCGGGTGATAGGTGCCGGCCACCACGACGCGCCGCCCGGTGTTGGGTTCGTCGCGGCGATCGAACTCGCCCGCGGGCAGAACCCACGTCAGGGCCGCGGCCACGGCGACCGCCCAGCCGAGAAGCACGACAGGATGAGGAAGACGGAATGACGTGGATGGATTATAGGCGGCTGGGTCTCTGATATGCTGTGGTCCCCCGTATAGCACTGTCGAGAGTAGTCGCATGATGCACCAGAGATTTCGCCGCTTCATCGCCGCCGCCGCCGTTTCCGCCTTGGTTTCTGTCGGCGCCGCCGGCATCGCCGTCGTGCCCGGTGGCGCGCTGCGGGCGCAACAGGCGCAGCCGCAAATCAACGCCCAGGACGTCATTCCGTTCGACGCGGCCGTGCGCACGGCCACGCTCCCGAACGGCGTGAAGGTGTTCATCCGCCAGAACGCACAGCCGGCCAAACGGGTCGCGCTGCGGCTGGCCATCAAGGCGGGATCGATTCACGAGGCCGACGATCAGCAGGGGCTCGCGCACCTCATCGAGCACATGGCGTTCAACGGCAGCGCGCACTTCAAGCCCGGCGAGCTGATCTCGGCGTTCGAGTCGATCGGCGCCCGGCTCGGACCGCACGTGAACGCCTACACGAGCTTCGACGAAACCGTCTACATGCTCGAGCTGCCGAGCGACAAGCCCGAGATCGTGACGAAAGGGCTGACGGCGATGGCCGATTTCGCCGGCGGGCTGACGCTCGATCCCGCCGAAATCGACAAGGAACGCGGCGTGGTCGTCGAGGAGTGGCGCGGCGGCCTGGGCGCCGGGTCGCGTATCCGCGACAAGCAGGTCCCCGTGCTGTTCTATCGATCGCGGTACGCGGAGCGGCTGCCGATCGGCAAGCCCGAGGTCCTCCGCACCGCGCCCGCCGCGCGGCTGCGCGCGTTCTACGACACATGGTACCGGCCCGATCGCATGGCCATCATCGTGGTCGGCGATATCGATCCGCAGCAGATCGAGCAGGGCATCCGGACGGTGTTCGAGCCGCTGGCGGCGCGCGCGCCTGCCGCGCCCGAACCCGATCGAACCGTGCCGCTGCATCAAGAGCTTCTGGTGAACGTCGCGACCGACCCGGAGCTGACGCGGTCCAACGTGCAGCTCGTCCGCAAGCGCGCCAGCCAGAATGGGCAGCGCGTGGCCGACTACCGCCGCGGACTGGTGCATCGGCTCGTCGACTACATGTTCGGGGAGCGATTCACCGAGCTGGCGCGGCGGCCCGACTCGAAATTTCTCGGCGCCGGCGCGGGCGGCGATTCGCTCAGCCCGACCGTGGACGCCTTCATCCTGAGCGCCGGGTGTCCAGGACGGGCGCATCCAGGACGGGCTGTCGTCGCTCGTCGATCGAAGCCAAGCGCGTGCGGCAGTTCGGGTTCGGCCCGGCCGAGCTCGAGCGCGCGAAGCGCTGGATGGCGGGCTTCATGGAGCGGGCGTACAACGAGCGCGACAAGACCGAAAGCGGCTCGTACGCGCAGGAGTATCTCAGCTACTTCCTCGAAAGCGAGCCCTCGCCCGGCATCGCGTACGAATACCGGCTCGTCCAGGAATTGCTCCCCACCGTCACGACCGCCGAAGTCTCGACCTTCGCGCGGACGCTCCTCGGCGACGACAGCCGCGTGCTGCTCGCCACTGCGCCGCAGAAGGCGAATGTCGCGGTGCCGTCCGAGAAGGAGCTTCAGGCGACGTTGGCGTCGGCCGAAGACGTGGCCGTCACCCCGTGGAACGAGACGACGGTCACGCGCGATCTCGTGGAAACGAAGCCGGCGCCCGCGGCGATCACCTCGCGGCGTGAAGTGTCCGGACGTCGGCGTCACCATCGTGCGCTTCGCGAACGGCGTCGAAGCGTGGCTGAAGCCCACCGACTTCAAGAACGATCAGGTGCTGTTCGACCTCGCAGGCGCCAGGCGGCGCGTCGCTGGCCGCATGTGCGGATCTCCCCGAGGCGCAGTTGTCGACCTCGTACGTGGGACTGGCCGGCGTTGGCGGCCTCAAGGCGCTCGACCTGCAGAGGCTGCTGGCCGGCAAGCTCGCGTCCGCCTCGCCCTACGTTGGGCTCTCGACGCATGGCATTTCCGGCGGCGCGCCGCCCGCGCAGCTCGAAACGGCGCTGCAACTGCTCTACCAGAACTTCACCGCGCCGAACGACGACGCGGAGGCGTTCGCCCTGCTGACACGCCAGCTGGCGGCGGCCGTCGCCAACCGCGGGCAGTCTCCGCAGCAGATCTTCGCGGACCGCCTCTCGGAGGTGAATACCTCGGGGCACTGCACGTCGAGCGCCGCTCACGCCCGAGCGCGTCAAGTCGCTCGACCGCGCGAAGATGACGGCCTTCTACCGCCAGCGCTTCGCGAACGCCGCCGACTTCACGCTCTTCATGTCCGGCGCGTTCAAGGTCGACGAGGCGCTGCCGCTGCTTGCGCGCTACGTCGGATCGCTGCCGTCGACCGGTCAGCCGGCCTCGCGGGTGGTCGACCTCGGCATCCGGTTCCCCGACGGCATCCAGACGGGTGCGCGTGGACAAGGGACGCGAGCCGCGCGCCCAGACGGTCATGAGCTTCTTCGCCGATCCGCCGCCGACGCCGCTCGAGCAGGAGTATGCGATCGCCGCGACGACGGTTCTGGACATCGCGCTGCGCGACGCGCTGCGCGAGGAGCTCGGCCAGACCTACACCGTCGGCGTCGGGCTGTCGCAGCCGCTTCCCCAGCGGGGCGCGGGGCGGATCCAGGTGCAGTTCGGCGCGTCGCCGGACAACGTGGCGGCCATGACCGACCGCGTCCTCGAGGAGATCAAGCGGCTGCAGCAGAACGGGCCCTCCGCCGATCTCACCAACCGGGCGAAGGAATCGGCGCGGCGCACCTACGAAACGTCGCTGCGCGAGAACGGGTACTGGCTGCGCCGGATGAGCACCATCCAGCTGCTCGGCGGCGAGCTCGGGGACATTCTCACGCGCAACCAGCGGATCGACTCGATCACGCCGCAGATCCTGCAGGAGGTCTTCAGGAAGAACTTCCCGCTGGATCGGTTCACGGTGGTCACGTTGATGCCGGAAGCTGGGCAGTAGACTGGGACAGGCCGGAAGCCCGGCACTGACAACATGCTGTCAGCTATCCGGCACGACAATTGTGCACGTAAAATCGAATCCCCCGATCGGAGGTCGCCAAGCCGGATGAGCACGCCAAGCCGGACAGTAGCGACGACGACCTCGACCTATCCGCCCCAAACGCGGTCCGAGGTCCCGGCCTGGGTGCGCGCAACATCTGAACCTCAGCCGGCGAAGAGCAGGCAAAGCTGCTGGCCGTCCTCGACGGGGTGTTTTCGCGCCACGAGCGGCTGTGGCAGGAATCCAAGCACGAAGCCATCCAGGCGCTCTCGGCCGGCTTCGCGGACAAGATGGCTCGCGTGAAGACCGAGTTGTCCGCAAAGGACGCCACCGTCAGCAGCATCTCGCGGTACTTCGAGGCGCTCGTCCAGGACCTGACCGACAAGTCGCATCGGGACCCCAAGACGAAGCTGATGAACTTCAGCCGTTTCACCGAGCAGCTCGAGTCGTTCCTCGCCCTCGAGCAACGCGGACGCTGGTCGTGCGGTCGGCCTCGTCGATATCACCGGTTTCAAGTGGTACAACGACGCGCTCGGCCACGCCGTCGGCGACCGGATCATCGAGCGCGTCGCGAATATCCTGCGCGAGCAGGTCCGATCCGACGACCTGATCGCGCAGGAGCGCCCGGGCGCGCGGTCGCCAGGACCTGCACGCGCGATTCGGCGGCGACGAGTTCTGCTTCCTCATTCCGGACATCTCCGAGTGTTCGCAGGCGCACGCCATCGGCGAGCGCTTCCGCGAAGCGGTCGAGCGCTACGACTGGACGCTCGAGGACGAGCGCCTCGTCGCGCAACCGGTCCGCGTCGATGTCGGCGTCGTGTGTCTCTGGCTGGGGCGCGTGGCCGATCGGCGCTTCGTCGCGCGGCAGGCTCGCGGCGGACCTGATTCAGCGCGCGGACAAATTGATGTACGAGGCCAAGGGCGAGCGCGCGAGCCACATCTATCTGCTGCGCGCGGAGCTCAAGAACGGCGAATTGGTCGACCGCGCCAGCGGCGGAGAACCCCACCTGAGCGGCGTATTCTGAAAGAATGGGGTGGGCGACGGGTATCGAACCCGCGAAGCGGTTTCCGCCGTCCCGCCTGTGTAAGGAACACGACGGTTTTCCAACCAAGCCTGCGCTAGGCTACCCATGCGATGCCTTGGCGTTGCCCGGCCTGTCAAAGTCCGATCCGTCACTCTGACGTGGAAGCAAGGCCCCGCCCCGGGGGTGCTCTATCGCTGTCATGTCTGCCGCCTGGAACTGGTGTTGGATTTGACAGGTGAATTGTTGACTCTCGCGCCCTTCGAGGAACCACCGGCCCTGCAAGATCACCCGCGATTGATTTCTCCCGCGTAAAATTTCACACTCCGCTTTTGAAGCGACGTCAGCACGGCCCTTTTCTTCGGCGGGGCGCTGCACCCTTCATCAGGTCTTGCCAAATCGATTCAAACTTCGTGACGCGAGACATCGGTCACCACTGTTCCAATTTGCACACAGACGCTTTTCCCTTGGCTCTCATCAACTCGCGGTGATAGATCTCCCTTGCCTGACTCGTAAGTGCCGGACTTGGTGCCAGGGTGGTTAGCCTTTCCTTGGTGTCTGGTCGAAAGGAGCGGTGACTGCGGGTTAGGCCAACGCGATGTCACTTATCATCGTCGCACCAGCCACGACGCTTCACCACTGTTCATCACCGGTCGGTCCAGCCATCCGCGAGAAGCACCCGCTTCAGATTGACGGCCTGCTGGCTGGCTTCGTCCGGCGCTGCCCTGCGGCGCGTGGTTGAAGGATAAGGCAACGACATGGGACTGGGGTTCATGATTCGCCTCCGCTAACGCCGCCAGTGTTTTCGATCCACAGCAACCCGCATGATGGGCACACGAAGGCCGCCGTGCCTTTGAGGATCGTGGGGACTTCCCGCCCATGAATATTCGGGCAACGGGGACACGCGCCGATTGGTGGAGTGGGTATCGACATCGATGGGCGCCTTCGAGAAAACCAGGGAACCTGACGCATCACCGTTCAGTCCAACCATCCGCGAGAAGCGCCTCCTTCAGTGTGGCCGCCCGCGCCTCCGCGTCTGCGGGCGCGGCGTCGAAGCCGTTGTAATACAACGCGGGTCCCAAATGGATACAGACCTCAGCGCCCGAGAGATGCGCTTTGATGACGCACTCCATCACGCGGGTCGCCTTTATCAGCGTCCAGACGGGGCGCGAAGGAGCCGGGAAAGGAATGATCTGACTCATCGCCAGCGGCTCGCCTCGAAGGGCTGATCATCTCGGTTTGGGCCTCGCCGTCGAGACGAAGTAACACGCGGGGCAGATGAACGTGTCAACCCCTCGGATGAGAGTCGGTTCATCAAGCGCTCCATTGGGATTGCCGCATCGTGGGCACGTCGCCACGGCCGGCGGCGGAGGAAGGGTAGACATCGCAGCAGTTACCTCTGAGCCGGGAGACCGCCGAGTGGTCGAGAGGCTCACTGCGATCCGTGCAGGGGAACCCTTGCGCGAGTAAGAGAACATCCTAGATCGGTTCTGCGCTGCGGGCGCACGAATTTCGTGCCGATAAAGGAACGCAGATGCTGATGAAGAAACATCGCGACGAGATTACCAAGTGCCTGGATCGCATCCAGGAACTGGCGGACGAGCTGGCGCGTTCCTCCCCGGATATCGCCAAGCGGATGAATCTCGCGACGGACCTCCGGCATGAAGTTCGCGCCGCGAGGGTCATCCTACTGGGCAGTGAGTCGGCTTAGGATGTCCGTGCCGGATGTGCGTTTCGGACATACATACATTCGTCAGCAGTCTACGATGGCGCCACCATGGCTGAAGACTCCCCCGCCGATGTCAGAGTGAAGGCGGCCGCGATCATCGAGAACATCGACTGCGAGCCGCCGATGTCGGAGGCCGATCGGTTCTCTCTTGTAGAGGCCCTCGCGGCGGATCTGACAACAGGGGCGGACCAAGCCACAGTCGACGAGAAGCGCCTGCTGAAAATCGAAGCACGAACGTACGCCCTAGCCGAAGCGATCATTACGATGGCGGACACGGCGCCAGCCGCGTGACGAGGGTTAGGGGGCTGGTTCCGCGTTGTCCTACGCGGGCCGGTTTCCCGAATACGGCGGCTTCCTGTAGGCACTGACTCTCGCGCCCCTCGATAACAACGCGCCGCGGATCAAGAAGACATGAGAGGGACGGTCATCCCGCCGCCTCATCCTTGTCGCTAAGCATCAGCTTAGCTTTGTGCTCACGCTCTCGCCTGTCGCTACCCTACAATGCGTGCACTTCATCAGGGTTCCTGCACGATCGGCAGTGGCCTCGCGACGCAGTCGTTTTTCGACCGCTCAGAGAGAGGCGCTCCCGATGTCGATACCCGACCCCACGCCTGCCATCGTCGCCGTATGTCCCCGGTGCTCCCATCTTGCCGGTCGTGAGATGCCGACCGTGATCAGGGGCACCACGACATTTATCTGCCCGTCATGTGGGTTCATGTGGTGTAAGAAGGCGAAGGAATTATCTCAGGCTGCCGTTCGCAAGCCGTAGGCGCAGTCCAATTTTGACCAGCCATCACATTTCTGTTCCGGCCCCGGCCCTTCATCGCGGCGAAAGCCTCGCCCTTTCTTCGCGCGCGCCGCGCGTGTGGACGCTATCGAAGATCGATCGCGTCGTGGAGTGCGACATCACAGAGCAAGTCTCGGGGTACGAAGTCCGTTTCTATTTGGGAGGCGAGTTGTTCTACGGCCGCTTAGACACTTCGGCTGCGGCAGCGGCTGCGCAAGCCGCCAATTTGAAACGGGCGCTTCTCGCTGATGGTTGGATTGACGGTGGGTAACCATATGACTGTTCCTCCAAGAACGACCTGTCCTAAGTGCGGACAACAACTGCTCTCGGCTGGGTGTTCTGACGACAACGGCGGAATTTCGCTCGACATCCCAGGCAATTTAAAGATGACGAAGGCCGACAATGGCGACATGTGGGTGATGTGCCCGACCTGCAAGCGTCAGAGTCCGGCCACCACCTTCAATGAACTACGCGCGATGGGCTGGAACGGCGCTCCATGAAAGTCAATGGTCCATTCGGACTCAGTCGCGCATTTCCGGAATCCTCCTGTCGAACCGCTACCCGATCAATCCGTCGCCCTGCCGCGTTGACCATGCCGAAGGAATCGCCATGAATTCCGAGATCCCGACGCATGTCGGCGACGTGTTGATTCTGCTGACTGACGAGAGTTTCTGTGTCCATGCAGTGGGACAGGTTACCAACGAGGGCCAGCAGGATTTTGACACATATGATCGAAAGGTACGACCATCCGCATGGACATCTGAACCTGAAATACGAGATAGAGCACGCCGCGGCGGTAGCCGAAGCGAACGCCATGGTCGCGCCTGGACGGCGGATTTTCTTTCGGAACATCGACACCGGCGATTGGTCTGAGTTATCAAGCCGACCCTCTTAGCGATCAATGAATCGAGGGCAGATGTTCTGCGGGAGAAACCCAGCGCATCGTTCGGGCACCCCCAGCCGTCGAAGTTGTGCCAGTCACCGAGAAATCCGATGCCGCGCGAGCCGCGCAGGAGGCAATCGAGGCCGCCGTCGTGAACACCAGGCACCCGAGCACGGCGATCCGCGACCGTCACAACAGCCACACAGCGCACGGTTCGTCAACAGATACTTTGAGGGATTGCCCAGCGCCGGCCGTCTGAAGGCCCGCCGTCTCGAACTGACGTTTGATGAAGGCGGGGACCGGTTGACCGTCGCACCTTTCCGAGAGCGCGACGCCGAGGCCGTCGAAGCCGCGTCCCCCCCAGCCCATAGCTGCCTCTCGCTTTCTGCGAGTGTCCGCAACCCGACAGACGTGCCGTCGCGGCTTATGTGATAACACGCTGGCATGAAAGAAACTCCCCATGACGGAATTGAGCAGCACCGCATCAAAGCACTGACGGCGGCTCTGGCCGACGCCTGCGAC
Organism: uncultured Acidobacteriota bacterium; assembly: GCA_963749565.1. Taxonomy (GTDB): domain Bacteria; phylum Acidobacteriota; class Vicinamibacteria; order Vicinamibacterales; family CAVVIG01; genus DATLLJ01. The sequence continues at coordinate 442,150 of CAVVNL010000008.1, forward strand.
GACCATTTCGGGTTCGAGATCGTGATCGCCCTCAGCACGATGCTGGGACGGCTTCTAGTGGCCGCCGATGACACACTCGCCGAGGACACCCTCTCGCGGTTCTGTGAGAGCGTTCGCCGTGTGCGGCAAGCGGCTGCGGGTGCCGCCATTTAGGCCCTCACTCGACCTGACGGCCGGTAGGTCCTGCCATCGATCCACCCAATACCGTTAAGGTGAGCCAGTTCAGATGGGACGTCGTCTCCCAGGGGCATGAGGGTCGCTGCAAGCCCGTCGATTCGAAGTCTTTCTGGCCGGAGTGCGGTTTGAAGCTGCGACCGACCTACGGCGTGCCATACTGAACTCCCGCCGTTTTGTGAGCCTGCCGCCGCCTCGCGCGTGTTGGCTAAGCACCAGACTCATAGGGTTCATTGGGTCTACGAGCCATCATGCCGATACGCAAAGATTCCGTTCGCCCGCCGCCTGACAGCCTTCGGCCAAAGAACAAGCTGATCGCCTGCCTTCCTCCTGAAGATTTCGCGCGCCTCCAGCCGTATCTGAAAACGGTCCCGTTCAATCGAAAGGAAGTCATTCATCGGCGCAATCAACCCATTCGGCACGTGGTCTTCCCGAACGGGGGCGTGGCGTCGGTGACAACGGCCATGAAGAACGGGACGATGGTGGAAATCGCGACCGTCGGTGACGAAGGGCTCGTCGGCATTGAGGCGTTTTTCGGCAACGCGATGATGCCGAGCGAAACGATGATTCAGGTGCCGGGCACCGACGCCGAAGTGATGACAGCGGACGTGTTTAGGCAGGAAATGAATCGCCCTGGTGCCTTCCAAGCCTGCGTGCTCCGTTATTGGCAGGGGTTCCAGACGCTGATCATGCAATCGACAGCCTGCATGGCGCTTCATCCCGTCCAAGAGCGTTGTTGTCGGTGGTTGTTGATGGCGCACGATCGAGTTCGCCAGGACGAGTTTCAGCTCAGCCATGAGTTCTTGGCGATGATGCTGGGTTCAACCCGGCCCACCGTCACCGTTGTCGCCGGAACGTTGCAGAAGGCCGGGCTGATTCACTATCGCCACGGCTCACCTACATCCGATCGTCCAGCCATCTCCACGCCTCCGCTTTGGTATCACAGATGTAGACGGTTCGGCCCTCGCGCAGCATCATTGCGACGTACATCCTGGCAATCACACGATCGACTTCGCGCTCGACGACGATGACCTCACGGCCGGTCCCGCCGAGGTCTACGCGCTGGCGGCCGCAGGCGACATACGCGGCCAGATCGCTCTTTTCGACGAGCAACTCGGTAATCGTTGTGCCGCTCCACACCCTGTCGAATGTGGGCTTCCACTCTGGATCGTGGAAGATGGCGTCAACCGTCGCAATCAGCGCTGGACCCCGAACCGTGCCAGACAGCGTGACAATGGCGGCCCGCCGCCACGGATCGATGAAGTAGGGGAATACCATTCGGCAAGGCTCTGTGGCCGGTTTCGGACCATGGCGCCGCTGCTCGCTGCGGCGTGCGCGAACGGGGTCGTTGAAGTATCTGTTTACGAGGTCGAGGTGGGCGCTCGGCGGAGGGTGCCTGTCATTCTGCATAGGACCGTTATCGGCGTTCCTTAGTCGTTTGTTCAGCTCGCAGGGACCAGTGACGGACGGTACGATTCAGCTCAGGATAGGACCAAGACCGAGCGGACGTAACGAGTGTGGCGAAGCTTTGCGACGGCGATCAAACACCCCGAATGCTGACAGCATCCAGCCGGCAGGTGAGCGACTTTGGCGAGGCGTGCGACCGGTAAAGGGGTCTTGGGCCTTCCCAGGACGTGCCTGCGTCTTGGCTCGCTATAGCCCCGCTAGGATCCGTTCCCGGATTCCTCGCGATCGCACGTGATAATCACGAACGCCACGCCCAGGATCTGGAGTTCATCGAGCAGTGTGATTGAAGCGGGCAGCGGCGCAACAAGCAACCGAGACGCGACGTCAGCCAGGCCGACACATTAGACCACGGTGCAACGCCTTGAGGCGTTGGGCCGTCTTGTGCAGTCATGTGCGCATTTGGTCATCGACGCCCTGAACGAGGGCAAAGTGGTAAATTCCGAATGACAAAGCGTGTTCATCTCCAGCATTAGACGGTTTTCCACAGACTTTTGCACAATCGGCGTTGAAAGTTGCCCCGGCACGGCGGGCGCGTGACCTAACAAAGAATGACGCTCTTGGTCAATTCCTTGAGGGCAGCTTCCGACGTCTTTGAGGGTCGATTCCTCGAACGGCCGCTACCGTCAGTCGTGTACGGTGCGGGGGGACGCCGACGGCCTTAAGCCTGTCGGCCTGCGTTGCGGCGTCGTCAGCGCCGGTCATCAAGAGAACGGGCACTGACGCACGTTTCTTGTCGGGGAGAGCGCGCTGCTCGGCGCAGAACTGCCAGCCATTCATCACCGGCATGCTCAAGTCGAGCACGATGAGGTCCGGACATTGCTGGCAGAGCCGGCGGATCGCATCCCTGCCGTGGCCTGCCACGGCGACGTGATAACCGTGTGCGGTCAGCAGGGATCCGGTGAGCCGTTGTATCTCACATTCGTCGTCCACGACGAGCACGGATCGTTCGCTATTCTCGACACAGGGTGTCGGCGATCGAACGAACACGGCGGCGTCGTTCCCGATGAGGAGTTCCGCCGATCGTTCGGCGAGGAATACACAAGCGAGTTCGGATCCCACTTCGTAGACGCCACCGACGCGAAAGTAGTCGAGGGAGACGCCATCGATCGTGCCGGTTGGACGTGTGAGGATTCTGAGACGCATGGGGTCTCCCGCGAGCGAGGGGCATACAGAACCGGCGGCGGAACACCGGACGGCGATGTCTTAGAAGTGTAAGGAAGCGAACACTTCTGGCAAGGTGAGGCCGAGCTCAGCGGTAAGGCTCAAGACGCCCGGACTGTAATCAAGCCACAGCGTCCCGACCGGGGCAAGCAGAAGGAATCGTCCATCGCCCGTTCCTGCTCCAGACTTCACGCTGCGATGACTGGACTTGCCCGCACGTGAACGGGTCGCTGATAGAAACCGAAGATCAGGTTCGTTTCGGCACGGTCTATCGCTGTTACGTATGCCGTCTCGAGCTCGTCGCGGACGATGATGTCGGCAAGTTGACGGTTGCAAAATAGCCGACAGAAGACCCAGTCAAAGACCAGTCGTTCGATCGCAGCCGCTAGGAAGTGTGGGCCGACTGTTTCAACGTGTTGGCCGCGCGCTGCAGTTCTATCGATAAAGCAGGTGGGACATTATTTTGGACGATGGGCTGGCCGTTTGAGTTTGAGGCCCGGGTAACCTAAGAGGGTCGGCGGTGGCTTTCGTGGGCGCCCTCTTCGCCTCTTCCAGACGATCTTCACTAAAGGCCGCCTCAGCCGGACGACCCAGCCGGAGAATGCGTCACTGATGCGTCACAAGAACAGTCGAAATATGGGGTGGGCGACGGGTATCGAACCCGCGACCTCCTGAGCCACAGTCAGGCGTTCTGCCACTGAACTACGCCCACCATACTGACAGCTGGCAGGTAAGTTTAGCACCCCCGGCCTGCGTTACTACCTGCCCGCCCAATCAGCGCCGGACCAGTCGGATGTCGAACCGCGCGTGCCCGGTGACGGTCAACGGGTGACCGGCGGTCACAGGGATCTCGGCATCCTCGGAATGGGGCATGTTACATGGTCCCGTCAGCTCGGCCTGGTAGCCCTCTTTCGCTGCGCAGATGAAATTCTGACCTGCATACACCCCCGGAATGCTGTAGAACCCCTCGCGGTCCGTCGCCGTGTCTAGGGAAAGACCGCGGTCGCACGCGGTGAAAATCGGCTCGCAGCTGAACGCGTCGATGTGAACGCCTTCGACAGGGGACGGTCCGGCCGGCGTCATTTCGTATACCACGCCGGAGAGGGTGAACGTGGCGCGGCGGGTCAGTTGAATGTCGAGCCGCGTGTCGGCGCTGATCGCTACGTTTCTCGTGTCCGCCTCGTAGCTGGGTTTCCACGACGTGACGGTGATGAACGCTGGTAGTCCCGAAAGCACTTAGCAAGCCGCCCGCGTCGGTGACAGCCGGCTTTCCGATTTGTGCGTTCACGGTGACACCGTCGACAGGCGTACTCCCGGTCGGCGTCACTTCGGAGACCATGCCGGAGATGGTGTACGTCACGGGCGGCGAGGGCGCGGTGGCGGCCATCGAACGGATGAGGTCCGACGACTTGTACCGCAGCCAGACGTGGAGACCCCAAGGGCAAGAGCCAGGATAACGCGTTTCATGAAGCACCTCTCGGGGAGTTGAGTTATCGTCGAATCGTCAGGGGCTCGGGCTGGACTCGTCAGGTAAGATACCAACCAGGCAGATACCGAGTCTCAGGGGACGTCCAGGAATTTCGCAGGTTTTTCCGCAGGGCGCCCGTCGTGAAGATTCGCTTCGGCCCGTTCACCCTCGATCTCGACACCAGACAGCTGACGCGCGGAAGGCCACGAGATTCACCTCGCGCCCAAGGCGTTCGAGCTGCTGGTGGCGCTCGTCGCTGGATCGTCCGAAGGTCCTGTCCAAGACTCGTGCTGCAGCAACGTCTCTGGCCCGAGACGTTCGTCGCCGAGGCCAACTCTCGAACCTCGTCGCCGAGATTCGCGAGGCACTCGACGACCGGGCCCGCGCCCCTCTGTTCGTCCGGACCGCGCACGGGTTCGGCTACGCGTTTTGCGGGGACGCCACCACTCTGCCGAGCCGCGGACAGCGACAACGGATCGGCCTTCGTGCTGGCTCGAGTGGGGCCGGCGGCGCTTTCCGCTGTCAGCCGGGGAACACGTCATCGGACGCGATCCCGATGTCGAGGTCAGGCTCGACGCTCGACGGTCTCCCGCCGTCACGCGCGGCTCGTGGTGACGGCCGAAGGAACGGTGCTCGAGGATTTCGGCAGCAAGAACGGCACGTTTCGCGGCAACGAGCGCGTCACCTCGCCGGTCCGGCTCGCCGATGGCGATGCGATCCGCATCGGGTCGCTGCTCGTGACCTTCCATGTGCGCGGACCGCTCGGCGTCGACGGACACCCATGGTGCAGCCCGCGCTATGATCCGCGGGCATCCATGACGGTCGCGACCGGTACCCACATCGGTCCGTATGAGATCGTCGGCTGGCTTGGCGCCGGCGGCATGGGCGAGGTTTATCGCGCGCGCGACCCCGCCTGGGGCGCGAGGTCGCGATCAAGCTGATTCCGGACACGTTCGCATCGGATGCCGGCCGGGTGCATCGCTTCGAGCAGGAGGCGCGCGCCGCCGGGCAGCTCAATCACCCGAACATCCTGGCCGTCTATGATGTCGGCATCCACGCCGGCGCGCCCTACATCGTCTCCGAACTGCTCGAGGGGGAATCACTCCGCGGCCGGCTGCAGAGAGGCGCGCTGCCGCCGCGCAAAGCGATCGACTATGCGCGCCAGACCGCGGAAGGGCTCGCCGCCGCGCACGACAAGGGCATCGTCCACCGCGACGTGAAGCCCGACAACCTGTTCATCACCAACGAGGGACGGATCAAGATCCTCGACTTCGGCATCGCCAAGCTGACCGGGCCGGACGACGAACCGGCCCTGCGCGTCGGCCTGCAAACGGAGACGCTGCCGGGACGGTGGTGGGCACCGCGGGCTACATGTCGCCGGAGCAGGTCCGCGGCGAAGCCTCGATGCGCGGTCCGACATCTTCAGCTTCGGGACGGTCCTCTACGAGATGCTCACCGGCCGGCCGTCTTCACCCGCGGGACGGCGGCCGAGACGATGGCCGCCATCCTGAAAGAGGAGCCACCCGATCCGCTGCCGCCGAACGTTCCGCCGGCGCTCGAGCGCATCGTCTCGCGCTGTCTGGAGAAAACGCGCGAGGCGCGATTTCAGTCGGCGCGCGATCTGGCGTTCGCCTTGGAGTTGCTGCCGGGAACAACTGATACCGCGGCGGCGTCCCCGGCCCGCGTCATCGGCCGTACCTTGCGTTGGGCGGCGTCCTGGCGGCCGGTCGTGGCCGGCGCTCTCGCGTTCGGGCTTGCACTGGTCCTCATACGTTGGCAGCCCTGGCAGGACGTGCGGCCGCCGGCGCTGCAGCGCCTCAGTGCGGAGTTGGGCGTGGACGCCTCGCTGGCGTTCGCAACCCTCCTCGACTCGACGACCCTGTCGCCCGGCGGCGACGTCGTCGCGTTCGTGGCGCAGAAGCAGGCGAGCGTTCCGCCTTCCGGCAGATTCCCGGGCGTCGAAGGAGATCTCAGCTTTACGTTCGGCGACTCGACCAACTGGAGGCCAGACCGCTGCCGGGAACCGACGGGCCCTCGTTCCGTTCTTTTCTCCGGACGGACAATGGATCGGATTTTTCGCCGGCGGCCAGCTGAAGAAAGTTCCGGTGAGCGGGGGCGCGGTCGTCACGCTGTCCGATGCGCCGAGTGGCCGCGGAGGCGCGTGGAGCGAGGATGACACGATCGTGTTCGCACCGAACCAGACGCGCGGGACACGCCTGCTGCGCGTGCCGGCGTCTGGAGGGAGAGCAGAAGCGCTGACCTCGCCTGCCGATGGCGAGGTCATACAGCTTTGGCCTCAGGTCCTGCCGGGTGGCAAGGCGGTCCTCTATACGGGCGCCACTACCGCCGGCGCCTACAACAACGCCAACCTCGTGGTGCAAGCGTTGCCGGACGGCGAACGAAAGGTGGTCCAGTCCGGCGCATATCACGGCCGGTATCTGCCGACAGGGCTCGACTCGCGCGGCGAGCGCGCAGGCGGCCATCTGGTCTACATGCACGACGGGACGCTCTTTGCGGCGCCGTTCGATGTGAACCGGCTCGAGGTGACTGGCGAGCCAGTGCCCGCGCTCGAAGGTGTGACATCGAACGCTGCAACGGGAGGCGCGCAGTTTGCCGTGTCGGCGAGCGGCACGCTTGTGTATCTGCCGGGACAGAGCTTTGGCGCCGGCACACCGCTCCAGTGGATGAATCGAGAGGGACAGACGACGCCGCTTCGAGTCTCGCCCGGCAACTGGTCCAATCTCCGCTTCGCGCCCGACGGCGGTCGTCTCGCCATGGAGATCCGTGGGCGAACATCCGACATCTGGGTCTACCAGTTCGCGCGGGACACGCTCACGCGGATGACATCCGATCCGACCGGCGCCACCAGGCCAGTGTGGACCCCCGACAGCCGCCGCGTCGCGTTCGCTTCGGCTCGGGCGGACAACGTGACCCCGAACGTTTACTGGCTGCGCTTCCCTGAGATGGGTGATGCACAACGTCTCACCGAAAGCCGGAACGCGCAGCAACCAGGGTCGTGGCACCCGAGTGGAAGGTTGCTGGCATTCGAAGAGACGACCGCGCAAACCGGGGTCGATATCATGATCCTGCCGCTCGAGGGAGATGACACTTCGGGCTGGAGGCCCGGGACGCCCACAGCGTTTCTGAATACTCGATTCACAGAAACCGAGCCGATGTTCTCGCCGGATGGGCGGTGGCTTGCCTATTCCTCGAACGAGTCTGAACACCAAGAGGTGTATGTGCGGCCGTTCCCCGGACCTGGAGGCAAACGGCAGATCTCGAGCGGTGGCGGGAACCTTCCGACCTGGTCGCGCAACAAGCAGGAGCTCTTCTACGGCCTCAACGGACAGGTCATGGTCGCCGCCTTCACAGTAGAAGGGGCCACGTTCCAAGCCGAAGAGCCGCGACTCTGGTCCGAGGGGCGGTACCAAGCTCGGGGATCAAACCGCATGTTCGACCTTCACACCGACGGCGAGCGGCTGGCGCTCGCGCCCGCGGCAAACGCCTGGCGGCGCGAAGCACGATAAGGTCGTCTTCCTCTTCAACTTCTTCGACGAGCTGCGCCGCATCGCGCCCACGTCAACACGATGACACAGGTCACGGCTCAGTCAGGGGGCATGCGCTTGTCTGGAGCGTTTCAGGCTTTCGACCACCGCACTATTCAGCTCGACGCCGATCCGGGGAAGCCGTTGCCAGGCTTCGAAGGCCGCTATCTCGGTCTTCTGGTCGAGGTGGCCCCGGTCCGGCACGGCGTTTCGAACAGCGGTCCGCCGCGGGTCTGTGGGATTGTTGGGGTCGTAGGAATCGCCGGGATCAGTAACGCGGTCACCGCTCATATGCAGCCCTCCGTGTGCTTCTTATATATCGGCCCATTGGAAGGCCACGTACAGGGATCATGTGAACCCGCTAATCCTTCCCGCCCGTCGAGCCGATAACCGCGTCATGCAGAGACCACTGTGAACTTCCTCACCGGAACGATCCTCATCCTCACCAGCGTCGCCTTTTGCACCCTTCTTGCGCGGTTCGCAATCAGTCAGCTCTTTCGTGCGGCGGGGATGGACCGCCGTGATACCACGCCTCGACCCGCACGGTAGAAGCCAGGGCGGACCAATCCGCCTCGTTTCCGGTTTCTTGTCTGCCCGCCGGAGGACTTCGGTGGCGCCCTCACCGTCCTGATCGACAAATTATTCAGTCTTTCTGCCGTTTTCGATGGCATTGCTGTTGCCGCTGCACAGGACATATGGGGATCCTTGCCTGGCGGCCGCGAGCACACGCAGCACGGATTCCTGAGGGCGTGACAGCGCGCATGCCTGGCTCCTACGCCGGGCGCGTCCGGTTCCGGCCCGTGCATGCCAGTCAGTTACCCGCGATTCTGCGTGCCGCCGTCGACCGGATCGTCGAAGTCGGCTTCGCGGGCTTCGCGCCGACCAACGATGCGTTTGCCGGCCAGAAGCTCTACCTCGAGTGGTGCACCGACGACGTCTTCGGCGGCTTCCTCATTCCCGAGCAGGATCTGGAATTTCTCAAGCAGGCGCCCTCCCGCGTTTTTCAAGAGGGAGTCGGGAACGTCTTGATGCCTGCCGCCTGCCAAGCTGGGCAGGACTGAAGCCCTGCTCTACCGCGGCGCGACAGGCACTGACATGCGAGTTCTGCGGGTAGGCACCGCCATTGCTACATGAATGGCGGAGGTTCTCGTGAGTACCGTCACTATCGGTATCCTGGTAGCACTCGGACTGGCGCTGGCATTGCTCGTTCCTTACCTCGTCAAGGAAATCCGCAGGGGAAAGGTCGAGCTCGGCCCGCGCATCCCGACAGGCTCCAGCGAGCCTCACCCCGGTCGACGCGGCGACCCCGCTCCCGGCCATCCTGAAGCGCAGGCGGATCCGTACGATCCGAGAGCTCAGAGATAGGAAAACTGACAGTCTAAAGCTCAGCGAGCGGGCGCCGCCTGTGGCGGGACGGGAGCGCCCGCTGGAACTTCGACGCCTCTCCATTGCATCAACAAGCGCGAGACGTCGTCGCGGAACACCCACGCGGCCACGCCCGCGCCAGCCAGCATCAGCAACACGAACACGACAACCGCGGCCATCCGCGCCATCCAGCGGCCGTCGGACGGCAACGTCGTCAACCCGAGGTCGGCTGCCGCCGTCGCAATCATCGCTCCGTCGATCACCCGTGCCGACGCCTCGTGGCCGCGCGTCATGGCGCGATCGCAGACCAGATTGATGAACCGCGGCACGCCACGCGTCGCCGCGTGGAGCACGGCCAGCGCCGCCACGTCGAACTCCACGCGGGCGCCCGGACCGGCAATCTTGAGGCGATGCGCCACGTAGCCGATCGTCTCGTCGGGCGTCAGCGGCTCCAGCCGGCTCCGTGCAACGACCCGCCGCCCCACGGAAGACAGTTCCGGACGATCAAGGAGCCGTGAGTCCAGCGAAGGCTGGCCGACCAGAAGCACCTGCATCCGGCGATCGCCGTCAGAACGAACAGTCAGAGCGGATATCGGTTCGAGGACGTCCGCCGGCATGTTCTGCGCCTCGTCGATGATGATGACCGCCGACGCGTTGAGCGGCGCCAGCGACGCCGCGAAATCGCCCACCGCGGCGACCAGTTCTTCGCGGGTCGCCGCGAGGGCGCCGCCGGTCGCCTCCACGCGCGCAACCACGCCGAAATCGGCGAGGACTACCTTGAGAAGATCGTCGAACGACGCCGCGGGATCGGTGATCAACGAGGTGACCGTACGGCGCCCAACCCGTTCGACGAGCGACCGGCACAGCGTCGTTTTCCCAATCCCCATCTCGCCGGTCAGCACGATCAGCCCATCGCCGCGGCCGAGGGCGTCGGTGATCTCCTGAACGGCGCCATCATGCGACGTACTGTGGTAGATGAATTTCGGATCGGTCGAGAGACCGAACGGCTTTTCGGTAAGACCGTAAAAGGGCTCGTACGTCGGCGCAACGGGCGAGACGGCAGCCGTCGCCCGTTTCCGTGCAAAACGGCTGCGAACGATCCGGGGCGCGGGCGGAAAGAGATCCAGCAGCCGTCGCGGCGCGGTTGACGCGCCCTCTCCCGGCTGCAACGGGACGAATGCGGACTCCGGAAAAATCAACGGCATGGGCGGAGCCGGCGGAGGCACGGAAGCCGCTCCAGACCCTGGAGAACCTGATGGAACGGCTGGTGTGCGACGGCGCCGGTGCCAGCGCCTCCCCATCGCGCTTGGGGCGCCCGAGACCACGGTCCAGCGCCGACAAGCTCGCCTCGAAGTTTGGATCGTCTAAGAAGGACTTCGGCTCCACTCAGTTCCTGGCTCGAAAGAGCACAACCCTGTTCCAGATCGACTCATTCGGCCGTAAGTCGTTGGGCCCGCTGGTCTCCAAGTGCTAGTCTACGTCTGTCGATGACGGATTCGTCGTACAAAGGAACATTTACGGTGCGCGGCCCGCGCCACGATAATCTCGTCCAAGTAGCCCCCCTGTAGTTACTTAGGGTCAACGCACCAGCTTGGTCCCGCCCTTGCTGCGCTTTTGCCCTTAGGCCGCCGTGTAACTGGGCGCGGCCGCATTAACCATGACCTCTGAGCCGTCCATTCTGAAGGCCTCCGACTGGCGTACCGGGCTGCCGACGCTGACCGCGCGCCTGGTCACGCTACGCGAACCGGTCGCGCAGGATCTCGGTCCGCTCGTCGCTCTGCTGTCCGTGGCCGACGCGACGCGGTTCGGGATGGAAGACCAGACAGCGAGATGGCGGTCCAGGGGCTCATCGAACGCGCCGTCGCGCGACCGCGCCGCCGGCCTCTCGTTCACGTACGTCATCACCACGGGGACCGCGCGCCCTCCGATCGGCCTCATCCAGGTGAGGCAGCTCGACCCTTCGTTCGAAGTCGGGGAATGGGAGTGCACGTTGGCGCCGTCGGCACGGGGCACCGGCGTCTTCTTCGAATCCGTTCGCCTGATCGGGTCGTTCGCGTTCGGCTCGGTCGGCGTGCGGCGGCTCGAAACGCGCGTGCTGCTTCAGAACGGCCGCGGCAACACGGCGCTTCGAAAGCTGGGCGCCGTGCAGGAAGGCATTCTGCGCCGCTCGGTTCGGCGCAACGGCGAGTACGTCGATCAGGTGCTCTGGTCGCTGCTCAAGGAGGACTGGGGCGACCATTGGGTCTCCATCGCCCCTCGCGTCCATTGACGAAGCAACTGTCAACCGCCGCTCGCGCTGTATCGTCGCTGCCGTCATCGTCGCGGGTGCGGCGGTGCTTGCCGTGTGCCTGCCGCTCGCGCGATTCGATCAGCCCTTTCTGTTCCTCGCGCTCCTCGTGCTCTCGTCGGCGGCGGCCGCGCTCAAGGTCCAGCTGCCGCTGATGACGAGCAGCTCGACGATGTCGGTGTCCTACGCCGTCGATTTCGCGTCGCTGCTGCTCATCGGTCCGCATGGAACGATGCTCGTCGCCGCCGGCAGCGCATTCAGCCAGTGCCACCTGAACACCAGGACCCGGACGCCGGTGCATCGGACGCTGTTCAGCATGGCCGCGCTCGTCCTGGCGGTGGAAGGGGCGGGCCTCGCCATTCATCTGCTCGGCGCCGGGCCTGCGGCGGGCATCGTGGCGATGGCGCGGCCGCTCGTGGGGGCCGCGACCGCCTACTTCCTCATCAACACCGGGCTCGTGGCGACGGCTATCGCATTGTCCACGGAGAAGTCGGCCTGCGCCACGTGGCGCACGAATTTCCTGTGGAGCGCGCCAAGCTATTTCGTCGGCGCCGGCAGCGCCGCGCTCGCCGTGTGGGTCATTTCCCGCGCCGGTTTCTGGATGGCGCCGCTCACGTTCGCGCCGATCTACCTGACCTATCGCACCTACAAGGTCTACATGGGCCGCATCGAGGACGAACAGCGGCACGTCCGGCAGACCTCGGATCTGCACCTCGCGACCATCGAAGCGCTGGCGCGCGCGATCGACGCGAAGGATCAGCCGACGCAGTCGCACATCCGGCGGGTGCAGATATACGCGGCCGGGCTGGCGAAGGCCGCGGGCCTCTCGGCGGACGAGATCCAGGGCGTCAAGACCGCGGCGCTGCTGCACGACATCGGCAAGCTGGCGGTCCCCGAGCACATCCTGTCGAAGCCAGGGCCGCTGACGCAGGAGGAGTTTCAGAAGATCCGCATTCACCCGCAGGTGGGCGCGGAGATCATCGCGGCGGTGCCCTTCCCGTATCCGGTCGCGCCCCTGATCCTCAGCCACCACGAACGATGGGACGGCAAGGGCTATCCGCAGGGGCTTGCGGGCGCGGAGATTCCGATCGGCGCGCGCATTCTGACCATCGTCGACTACTACGATGCGGTCACGACGGAGCGGCCGTATCACCGGGCGCTCAATCCGGAGAGCGCGATCGGCGATGCTGAAGCACGAGGCGGGCCGCGCGCTGGACCCGACGCTGGTGCCGATATTCGTCGAGATGCTGCCGACGCTCGTCGCGGAATACACGCTGGCGGAGCCGGCTGCCGAGACGCCCTCCGAGATCGCTGCCGGTGGCGAACGGCGCGGTCCGCGGCCGGGCTCGTGCCGAAGGGCGGCAACGCGTTCGAGAACATCGCGCTCGCCCATCGCGAAATCTATGCGCTGTACGAGATCGCCCAGGCGATGGGCACCAGCCTCGGCGTCTCGGACACGATGGCGCTGATCTCGTCGAAGCTGTCGAAGCTCGTGCCGTGGTCGGGTTGCGCGCTGTTTCTCTACGAATCCGAACCAGAGCTGCTGCGCTGCCGTTTTGCGGCCGGCGTGGACGCGCCGCGGCTGCTCAACTCCACGGTGGCGGTCGGCCAGGGGCTGTCCGGATGGGTGGCCAAGAACCGGCGATCGCTCATCAACGCCGACCCGCGCGTGAGCTTCGAAGCGGCTGGGATTTCCGAATCGACCGCGCTGAACTCCGCGCTCGTCTGTCCGCTGTACTTCGAGGATGGGTTCATCGGATGCCTGGCGCTGTATCACACGACGCCGAACTACTACGCCGAGGATCATCGTCGCCTGCTCGAGCGGGTGGCCGAGCAGGCGGGCGCCGTGATTCACAACTCGATCGTCTTCGAGCAGACGCAGGAAGACTCGCTCACCGATCCGCTGACGGCGCTGCCGAACCGGCGGTCGCTGTTCGTCCACCTGTCGCGCGAGCTCGCGCGCGCCGGACGGCTGAAGAGCGAGGTGGCGCTGATCGTGATGGACGTCGACGCGTTCAAGGCCATCAACGACACCTACGGCCACAACGTCGGCGACGCGGCGCTGCGCGCCATCTCCAGGCGAGCTTCAGCTGGCGCTTGCGGCCCTACGACCTCTGCGTCCGCTACGCGGGCGACGAGTTCATCGTCGTGCTCGGCGATTGCTCGCGGGAAGCGGCCGAGGCCAAGCGGCTGGAACTGCAGGAGCGCATCGGCGAGCTTCGAGCTCGTGGTGAGGCCGGGCCGCGTCACGCGCCTCGCCGTGAGCGCGGGCGTGGCGGTGTTTCCGCACGACGGCTCGACCTACGAAACGTTGCTCGCCGAAGCCGACCAGCGGATGTACCGCGACAAGGCCGTCCGCCGCGGCAGCATCACGGTCGGGCGCCTGCCCGCCCCGGCAGAGTTGCTCGCGCCGCAGCTGTACGAGTCTGCGAGCGAACGCGACAACATCCTGCCGCTGCCCGAAGCTTCCTGATTCCAGCGTGGGATCCGCCTTCAGGCGGACCAGTCTCGCGATAAAATCGACCCGTGTCCGAAAAGCCAGACCCCGGGAAATCAACCTCCGAAAAACCGGACCTGGTCGAGCGCCGGCTCAGGTACATCCAACGGCAAATCGAGCTCGATCGACTCCACAAGGCCGGCGTCAACGTCAGGTTCCGCGGCGACTCCGCCTCAGGGAGCGGGGCCCGCCAACCGCCACGGCATGCCGAAGCTGCCCGTGGGCCAGCACGAAGTCAAGAACTGGCCGGTGCTCGATCTTGGCGAACAGCCGCAGGTAGCGGTAAACGAGTGGAAACTCGAAGTCGGCGGACTCGTCGAGAATCCGGTCACGCTGGACTGGGCGCGATTCCTCGCGCTTCCTCAGGCCGAGGACGTCAGCGATTTCCACTGCGTCACCACGTGGAGCCGGTACGACAACCGATGGCGTGGCGTGCGTTTCAGGACGATCGCCGAGCTTGCCGTGCCGCAGGACGAGGCACGCTTCGTGCTCTGCACCGGCTATGACTTCGCGCCAGGCACATACATTCCCTACACGACCAACCTTCCGCTCGAGCGCGCGATCGAGGACGACGTGCTGCTCGTGCATACGTGGGAAGGACAGCCGCTGCCACCCGAGCACGGCGGACCATGCCGGATGATCACGCCGAAGCTCTACGCCTGGAAGGGCGCGAAGTGGATCCGGAAGATCGAATTCCTCGCCGAGGACCGCAAGGGCTTCTGGGAGGTGCGCGGCTATTCCAACTCGGCGGAGCCCTGGTTCAACGACCGATATGCGACTGACTAGTCCAGAGGCTGGAGGTTGCACGTTGGAGCCTTCGTGTGCTTTGCTGGAACAACGATGAACACGCGACGTAAACTATTGAACTGACTGGTTGACACTGAAAAGGTGAACGCGATGGCAAAACGAACGGTGCGGTCCTCCTCCACGAAGCCCTCGAAGAAGGGCGCCGAAGCTCCCGCCGCACAGGCCGCCGACACGAGCGTGCGCGAGACCCGCGCCAGTTCCATGGGATCGGAGCCGAGCGAAGAGGAAATCCGGATGCGCGCCTACCGCCGCTATCTGGAGCGGGGCGGAGGCGATGGTCAGGCTTTCGAGGACTGGCTGCAGGCAGAACAGGAACTGAAGCGGCTGGCATGAGGTGCTGCAGGAATTGATGATTGTTGATTGATGATTGATGATTTCAATTGACCAATAAATCAACAATCAGAAATCAGCAATCATCAATTCTTCCGTCCAATGCTCGCGTCGCTGGCCGACGCTCCGCTGGCCGATCCCGAGCTGGTCTACGAGCCGAAGTACGACGGAATCCGGGCGATCGTCGAAATCGACACAGGAGGGCACGCCAGCCTCTGGTCGCGGCTCGGGAATGAGAAGACGCATCAGTTTCCGGAGATCGCCACCGCCCTCGAGGCGTGGGCGCGCCGCCGCAAGGCGCCACGGCACGAGCTCGTGCTCGACGGGGAAATCGTCGCCCTCGATGCGAAAGGCGAACCAACCGGATTCCAGCAGCTCCAGGGTCGTATTCACCTTGCCGAGCCGTCGGCGCCTTCCCGTCCTTCCCGCTTTTCGCGCCCGTCCGGCCCTTCCAGCCCTTCCCGCCTCTCCACGCCCGCTGGCCCCTCCGTAGCCTTTATCGCCTTCGACATTCTGCGCGAGGGGCGCACCGACTTGCGCAACCGTCCCCTGCTCGAGCGACGGTCAATCCTCGAGCGCGTGTTTCCAGGGGGACGGGTCTCCGCAAACAGTACCCGGACTCGTCCCGCACAAGTGCTGCGCATCAGCGAGATCACGCGCGCGGACGGTCACGCGTTGTACGAGCGCGCGCTCGCCAGCGGCTGGGAAGGGCTGATTGCGAAACGGGCCAACTCCGTGTATCAATCCGGCAAGCGGACGCCGGACTGGCGGAAGCTCAAGATCGTCCGCGAGCAGGAATTCGTCATCGGCGGCTGGACCGAACCGCGCCTTACGCGCACGTACTTCGGGGCGCTGTTGCTCGGGCGTGTACAGACGTCCACGGACCCAAGGCCCCAGTCCGCCGTCGCCCCGTTTGGTCTACATCGGTCACACCGGAACCGGCTTCAACCAGCAGGAGCTCCAGCGGCTGATGAAGCTCCTGAAGCCTCTCGAGATCAACGAGTGTCCCTTCGCGGTGCGGCCCGCAACCAACGAGCGCCCACACTGGGTGCAGCCCAGGCTCGTCGCACAGATCAAGTTCACTGAATGGACTGCCGACGGCAAGCTGCGCCATCCCGTCTATCTGGGCTTGCGCGACGACAAGAAGCCAGCGGATATCGTGCGGGAGCCCGAAGGCAGGCTACATTCTTTGAGCATGAGAGTTCCGGGTTCCAAGGTTCAAGGCTCCAAAGTCCAGGGTTCGCTCATCGACCAGCTCCGCGAACTGGAAGACGCGCGGCGCGACGGTGTTCTCACGCTGCCCGATGGCGATCGGCTGAACGTGAGCAATCTCCACAAAATCTTCTGGCCGAAACAGAAGCTCACCAAGGGCGACCTGTTCCGGTATTACGTCGAGGTCGCGCCGCTCATTCTGCCGGCCGTCGCCGATCGTCCCCTGGTCATGAAGCGATATCCCAACGGCGTGGCGGCGCAGCCCTTCTACCAGCATCGCGTGCAGGACGTCCCTCCCGGTGTACGCGTCGAGACGGTCCAGGTGGCCGAAACGCGGCAGCAAATCGTCGGCGGCGACCTGACGACGCTGTTGTATATGACGCAGCTGGCCGCGATCTCCCAGGATCCGTGGTTCTCGCGGGTTCAGTCGATCGAGGCCGTCGATCATGTGGCGCTGGATCTCGATCCGCCGGAAGGCGTGAAATTCAGCCGCGTGCTCGAGGTGGCACGAGCGATCCGGGACGAGCTGGATGCCCTGGGAGCGGCGGGCGTGCCGAAGACCTCTGGCGCCGATGGGCTCCACATCTATATCCCCCTCCCGCCCGGCACGCCGTACGATGCGGGCCTCCTCTTCTGCCAGATCATCGCGACCGTCGTCTCACGGAAGCACCCGAAGATTGCGACCGTCGAGCGAAGCGTCCGTGCGCGCGGCTCACGCGTGTACGTTGATTATCTGCAGAACATTCTGGGCAAGACGCTGGCGACCGCGTACAGCGCCAGAGCGAGTGATTACGCGGGCGTCTCGACCCCGCTGACGTGGCAGGAAGTCGACGCCGGTGTGGAGCGCCGGGATTTCACGATACAAACCGCGCCGGCCAGGTTCAAGGCAGTCGGCGATCTGTGGGCGGCCCTCCGGAAGGGAAAGGGCGTCGATCTGTCGAAGGTGTTCAGGTACGCGGAACGGGTGGGCACCGCGACGCCAAAGCGCAGGACGAAGCGCCGCTGAGAGACCGGACGCGGCAGCCGCCCGCATCCGGCCTCTACCTTACATTTCGTCGGCGCCTTCGCCCTGGTCCTCGTCGTCGTCGTCGTCGAGCTGATCCTCGTCGTCGAATTCCTCTTCGTCGCCCACCAGACCCACCACATCCTCGTCCGTAGTCCGCTCCTGGTCCTGATTCCCTGGATCTTTCGCCATGCGTGTTCCTCCCTGATTCGAGTTACAGCGCGGTCCTAGCAAGGGGAATACCAGAAGGAGCTATGAATTTCAGATTGATGAGTTCAGATTGAAGATTGGATGAAGAATCAGAAATCTGACAATCTGAAGTCTGCAATCGCGAGGGGGATTTGCGCCCGGCAGGATTCGAACCTGCGGCCTACGGCTCCGGAGGCCGTCGCTCTATCCAGCTGAGCTACGGGCGCATGACAACGATCGCGAACGGGTGTGCATCATGAGGAGGCGCGACTCCCGATAAGTATACACGGGGTGGTTCAGCCGCGAGCGAAGGGCGCGGGCGTGACGAACGTGACCGGACGAATCTCGATTCATCCAGGTACGTTACCATCGCGAGGTGATGACATTGATGTCGGCAGCAGTAACCGTCGCGCTCGCGGCGGCAGCAGGCGAGAGGGCGGCACTGATCGTCTCGGGGCCGGCGGCTCCGGCTCGGCTGGACCGCGCGACGGTGATCACGCCGGCGGAGGGTCCCCCCGTGGTTGTCTATGCGACGACGAACGCGACGGACCAGGCACTCGATCAGTTCACGGTGACAGCATTCGTATTCAAAGCCGACGGCACCCTGAAGGCCAGACAGGTGGCGCCAGGACGCCGGACGCTCGAGCCAAGGGAAACCAAGTACTCGACGCTCGTGCTCGACGGCTCGCCAATCGATCCAACAGACATCGTCGTGGTGGGGATTGATCAGGTGCAGCGTGCCGGATCGGACGAGTGGTGGCGAACGGATTTGCAGCCGGCGGCTGAAGCGGCCGTGCCGATCCGAAAGCCGCAATAAAGCGAAGACTGATACCGAGCGTGCTGAATTACCCGGCGGGGTTGAGGGTATGGTGCGCCCGGAGGGGATCGAACCCCCGGCCTACAGGTTCGAAGCCTGTCGCTCTATCCATCTGAGCTACGGGCGCACAATCTGACAATACGCAATTCTGACAATACTCTGGTCATCTGGTTATCTAGTCATCTGGTCATTGATTGTCCAATTTGCCAATCAATGACCAGATAACCAGATGACCAGATAACCAGATTCATGAGCCCGTAGATTGTAACCTACTGGGGCGTCGTCGCCGGCGTCTGCGGCGGGCGGGCGCGTGGCAGCGCCTTCCGCGGGAGCAGCGCGTCGCGGTTGGCCGCATGGTAGACGAACGACGCGATGATGACGGCGTTCTTCATCAGGTCCTGCGCCTGGATGCGGTCGTACAGATCCATGTTCGTGTGGTGCGAGTGGGTGCTGTATTCCACCGGATCCTGGATGAACTGGAAGCCCGGCAGGCCCACCTCGTCGAACGGCACATGGTCGGTCGACCCCGTGTTCCTGATCGTCAGCGTCGTCATCCCCAGGTTGCGGAACGGCTCCATCCACGCGCGAACGTCGGGCGCACCGCCTCGTTTCCCTGCAGGTACACCCCGCGAATCGCGCCGGTGCCGTTGTCCATGTTGAAGTAGCCCGACAGCGTCGCGTGCTCCGGCTTGAGCTGCATCGTGTCGCGATCGCCAAAATGCTGCTTCACGTACGCGCGCGACCCGAGGAGCCCCTGTTCCTCGCCCGTCCAGAGCGCCAGCCGCACCGTGCGCCGCATCCGAAGCCCCGTCGCCTTGAGGATGCGCATCGCCTCCATCATCACCGCCGAACCGGCCCCGTTGTCGGTGGCGCCGGTGCCCGCATGCCACGAGTCGAAGTGCGCGCCGAGCATCACGACCTCGTTCGGCCGATCGGTGCCGGGGATCTCGGCGATGACATTGGCGGCGTCGAGCGTGTCGTCCACGAAGCGGTTCTGCACGTTCAGCTCGATCGTCACCGGCATGTTGCGATCGAGCAGCCGCGCGATCCGGTTGTAGTGCTCGCTGGCCACGACAATCTGCGCGGCCGTCGGCGGTTCCTTCGGGTCGCGATTCTGATTCGGTCCCTGCACGATGATGGCGCCGTGATCGTTGCGGCCGTTGCCCGGCTCGAGCACCGCGACCACCCCTTCGCGCGCGAAGAATTGCATCCGCTGCCTCGGCGAAGTTCGGGTTGGCCGGCGGATTGGCCGGGGCGCGCCGCCGCGCCCGCGTCCGGCGTTCACCGGCTGGGACTGCATGTCGAGGAGCTCCTGATCCGTCAGACGGCGGCCGGTGGCGGTGAAGAGCGGATTGACCGTCGTCGTTCGCGCCGCGAGCACGATCTTGCCTTTCAGCCTGCCCTGCCACTTGCTGAAATCCTCGGCGCGATCGATGACAGCCATGACCGCGTCGGCCGCCACGGCGCCGCTCGTTCCGGGCGTCCACGCCCTGGCAAACGCGAGGAGCGGGAACGGCTGCGGCGTCACGACGTTGGCGGTGAACTTCTCGTTCACCCAGCCGCGGCCAAACTGGCCCCACACTTCCTGCCGCGGGTGCGTCAGGCCCCACTCGCCCATCCGCGCCGTCGCCCACGCCGCGGCAGCGCGGATGTTGGGAGAGTTCGTCAGCCGCGGGCCGTAGACCTCGGTGAGATACCAGAGCGTGTCCATGACCTGCGAGCGCTCGAGCCCTTCTTCCTTGATTTTGTAGATGGCATCGAGGTCCACGCGCTCGGTCGCGAGGTTGGCGCCAGGCGCTCCCGAGCCTGCGGGGACCGGCGGCGCCTGCGCGCCGGGCGAGCCGAGGAGCATGAAGACGACGAGCGTGGCAACCACCAGCGACGCTTTCAGTGATGCGCTCACGGGACCTCTCCTCCCGAGTGACGGGACCGGCTCGAGGACTGGTTCGTCAGCAGTCTAACGCAGACCGCGTCGAGCCAACAGGGCTGTGTTAAGATCGGGGTTCGCTTTTCGGCGCGATGACGGTCATTATCGCGCGTCCCTCCGTGTGGGCCAGTAGCTCAATTGGCAGAGCAGCAGACTCTTAATCTGCGGGTTCTCGGTTCGATTCCGAGCTGGCTCACCACTCTTTCGTCAGCACTCTCAGACGGCGCCAAGTACTTGAAAAGTGGTGCCGTTACGGCGGTTCGATTAAATCGATTTCCGTCGAACGCGATTCCTTCCGGGAAGAACAGCTGCTGCAGCCGCTGCTTGTAATCGAGCGACGCCTGCACCCAGAGGTCTGATGCGCGCGGCAGAATGCGTTCTGCGAAGGCCAGGATGCCCTCCACGTCGAGTTCATCGACCGCCTCGGCGTGATGATCAATCTTGGCGAGCGTCAATTCCTCGCGCAGCTTGTCGCGTTGACGGCCGTAGGTCGTGACGTCGATCGCCTCCGCGTACAGGAACGCCTCGTCCAGCTTGTCCAGCTTCTGCTGGATGGCACTCACCCGCCGTTGCTGTTCCGTCGTCCGGTCCTTCGCTTCAGCCCGACGCTGCTCCCACACGCAGAGGATTCGATCCTTGACCAGCCGCATGTAGCCAGGCGTTGGCTGCAGCAATGCGAGCTCATCGACGAAGGCCCCTTCCAGCGTCGCCTTGCTGATGTTGACCGCCCGGCACTGCCGCTGACAGTGGTAGTACGCGTAGTGGCCGTTCCGGCCCTTCGACCAGCTGCCCGTCAGCGGACGGCCGCACGTCTCGCACCGCACGAATCCCCTGAGCGGAAAATCCGGATGATGCCGCGGTCGTGGCCCTGCGACGACGACGCGGCCATCGAGAACCGCCTGCACGCGATAGAACGTGGCCTCGTCGATCAGCGGCTCGAAATCGCCGCGGGTTGACACGCCATAGTCCGGGCTCTCGACCCTGCCGACGTAGATCGAGTTCCGCACCATCTGGCCGAAGCTTTGCGGCGAGAGCACCAATCCACGTCGCGTGCGCAAGCCGGCCTCGGTCATTCGGGCAATGACTTCTTGCTTCGTGAATCGTCCCGTTGCGAGGTCCCCGAACGCACGCGCGATGAGTGGCGCGCGTTCCGGGTCCGGCACCAGGCTCTTGCCGGACCATTTCGGCGCGTTCAGATAGCCGATCGGCGCAGGAAAGGTCCATCGGCCGAGTTCCAGTGCGGCGCGCATACCCGCGCGGGTGCGGTCAGAGCGCACGTCGTTGTCGAACTGCGCAAACGATGCCAGTACCCCTTCCATCAACTTGCCCGTGGACGTGTCGTCGATAGGCTCGGTGGCCGACCGCAGCGAGATGCCGAGCGATTTCAGGTGTGCACGGAGCGCGAAGTGGTCGTACTTCTCGCGCGCGAATCGCGTGAGGTTGTACACGACGACGAAGTGGACTTTACCCTTATGCGTGCGGCAGTACTTCAGCAGTGCCTGGAGCTGACTGCGGTCCGTGGTCTTGGCGCTCTCGCCTTCTTCGTGGAAGCGTTCGAGGATCTCGTAGCCCTGACGACGGCAGTACTCCTCGCAGGCACGGAGTTGGGTCGGCAGACTGAGATTCTCCGTCTGCTCCTTCGGTACTGACGCGAACGTAGATCACCGCGCCGACCATCAGCGGCAGATTAGACCCAATCGTGGGCGCGGGCAAGGTGTGTCGAGAAGGCACGGTGATTACCCAGGAATCCGACGGCTCTCCACATACATCTGGACCACGACCTGCGCCATCGTCTCGGCGTGCCGACGGATCAGTTCGACGTCCTGATCAGTCAGCGTGTCGGCCTCATCGCCGAGCAGCTCGCGGCACCGCGCAATCGAGATCGGTTCCGGCCGGTCATCCCCACGATCAACGAAGTCCATGGAGGTCCCCCAAGAAGGGCGATTCATGACGATTCGTGTTGTGCTGGGATTGCGCGCTCCGACGCACCGACTTGGAGTCGGCGCGTCGATGTCTGTGGAGCGCGGATGAGGGCTGTTGCCGACATCGACCCGCGGGGAGCCGGGCTCCGCGCGGTGACGGTCGTCGCGTGGCACGCGACCGTCATGCAAGGCGTTCGGCCGAGACATGGACGCGCAGGCGCCTCGGCGAACGCGGTTCTCAACGACGCTTGGTCTTCGAGACGACGCGTCGAAGAGAGTCCGCTTGATCGCGAGTCAGGTGCGCCGACTCACGCGCAGCGTGACGGCGTAGCAGCCTGACGCGATGTTGTGGGAGAGGTGCGCTTGAATCGTGCCCTGAGAGCGACGACTGGAAACGCGCTCTGCATGCACTGGGTGCGATGCGGAGGATGTGCCGTGGGCACAGACGCGATACATCAAGATACGCCTGCGGAAATCCCGCGTCAACTCGCTTTTCTCGGCCCGCCCGAGTCATCAGAAAGCCGGCCATCGCGCAATAGCCCAAGTCGTGCCGCGCGCAGGCGTCGTCAATGCCCGAAGGCCCGGCCGCCGGCCGGGTCGAAGCGAAGCGAAGAGCATTGACGACGCTGAGCACGGCGCCAGCATGATCAGCGCGATGGTGCGATGCCTGAATCTGGATCTGCAGACGTGACGTCGCTCCGGGAACAAGTGCGACGCGCACGAACTGATTTCTGTTCCGTTTGCGAGCCGCATCGTTCCGGCGAATCTCGACACGAACGCGTGCGGCACGGGCGGCGCGTTTGTCCTGCACGACGTGTGCGGGCAGACGTTGACATGCGACACGACCAACGATGGCGTGAACGACCCGGTCTCGACGCCCTGGGGTCACTCGACGGGCAGGACACCGGGGTCGTTCACGCCATCGTTGGTTCACCGACTGCGACACCAACACCGACGATGACGGCGGCACAGAGCGCCGCCTGGGTTGCTCGTCTGCGGCAAGGCGCTTCAATACAGGCGCTTGCACCGAGTGCGCGTTCACGGAGCTACCAGGGTTGAGAGAACGTCCAGGGACGGTGCCGCGACCAGGGGGCCAAGCTGACGCGATTTTCGCTTCGCCCCCCTCTTGGCCCACACATCCCGGTCCATCGAGCCGGTGAGCTGGAGGTACTGGCGGTTCAACAACTGAACCTCGACAGCCGATCGGCCATAGGACCAATCGTCGCGCAGACAGGTCGAAGACGACTGCCAGAGAACCTTGTCTCCTGAGCGTCGCCAGGCCCTATAGAGGGCTTGGATCTTCGGCATGCCCTGCTTCCGGAACTCCTGCGCGACGTAGCGATCGGACGGATCTCCCAGATGGCCGCCTTGCTCCTGGCGTTCACGAAAGTACGTCTCCAGAGACTTGCCCACGCTCGGATTCAGCGGAGTCCAGAGTTCCTCCCGGACGGCCGCCTTGTAGAGCGCCACGGCCTTCCCGAACCGCCGCGGCACGAGCAATCGGACCGTCCAATGATGGAGGCAACGGAACAGGTCGACGTGACGAATGAGGAACTGGCGGAAGTCCACTGGAACGCGCCGGTTCACGAGGTAGAGGAACATGAACCGGCTTGTGTCGTCCTTATCAATGCCGATGGGCAACTTGTCGGGAAAGCAACGGATCGTCTGTCTCGGCGCCGCTCCGAACGCGATGTGCGGGTAGTCCTCTGGCCGGAGCCCGGTCTGCTGCGTGACGTCGAAGAAGCCTCGCTTGTCGGATTCGGGACTCAGCCACCAGCGCCGTCGATCCCCCAACACAGCATCGAGAATCATCACCCGTTCGACCATGCGTCCAATCGTCTTAAGACGACGATTGCGGTTGTCCGCCTGGCCAATCGCTTCGTACATCGGCTTGTGGTGGACGTGGTACAGCCGACCACGTCGGACAGGCCCTGGTTCGACGGCTCGTGCGAATCCGCGGGCCACCAGTCTGGCCATGAACTCCCGGCTGTTCTGGCCGCGCGCCGTACTGGTGAACTCGCAGTACCTGGCGCTCCAGAAAGCATCCCGAGTGGACCATGACGGTCACGAGGAACTCACGCTGACGCAGCGTCAAGCCGTACTCGCGCAGAGCGGCCACGCGGCTGATGCTGACACTGTCGAAGGCTCTGTTAGGAGGGTATTCGTGCGTCACAGGAACTCCTCCATCCCGCGCGGGCGGGGCCCAGAGCGACCACCGCCACCGCGAGAGGCGACCACGTAGATGCGGAAGCCGGTCTGGGCATGGCTGGCGGCATGGGCGCCGCGGTAGTGCGGCGTAAAGAGCTCGACGTCCTGATGAAGCTCTCGGCCATCGAGCTGGTACTCGATTCGGTAGTCGGGGAAATGAACCTGGTCGTCGAAGTAGGGCAGATCATGTTCGCGCGCCCAGTCACGGACCTCGTTCTCTTCGCGACCAGGTCGGCCGTCGCTGTCGGAGCGACCGCGGTTGGGCTCCTGCAGGAACTCTTGGTACTCGCGCTTCAGGTCTTGCTCGAGGAGGACGCGTCGGATCTCAAGGTCAGGGTGCTCGTCTCGAAGACGGGTCTCTTCCTGTCGAAACGTCGCGTAGAGATTGGAGTCGTGGTCGATCTCCCGCGAGCGGCTGACGCCGGCGTAGAACAACTGGGATGGCTCGCGGTCTCGCTCCAGCGAGTGCGAATCGAGAAGGTCTCGCGCTTCCGTCGTCAGGGTCAGCCCGCGCTCGCTGTCGCCCAGATCAACCACCTCGACGAGCCTCTGATCGTGGAGGTTCTCAAGGGTTTCGTGCGGAAGATCGAGATCCTGTTCCGGCACGATGCGGAACGCACCGACGACGGCCAGCGTGCGGCTGTCTTCGCCGTCAAGCTCGTAGACTCGATCGCGATCAACGACCAGCTCCCGCTCGTCGCCTCGCGGCAAGTCGAGGTCCCGCATCAGGACGTCACGAGGGTCGTGTTCATCCCGATCGCGCGGGTCGTACACACGCGGCCATTCATCGCCACGATCCCGGGCGTCGTATTCGCGTGGACCACTCCAGCGGGCGTCGGACATCGGCCCTCCTTGCTCTGCGCTCTGTTGGGTTGTCCGTGAAGACGCCCTGGCAGTTGCTCCGAGGGGTGGTTCAGGGAGGTGCCGTGGAGCGCCGGGTCGATGACCGCAGCAACCAAGGCGTGGTCGTGATGGGAGTCCAAGTTCGGGGCTCTGATGAGCGCCGAACGGTGGATCAGCCTGCGTGCTGACACAACGCAACGAGGCTGCAGCCGACCAAAAGACTGCTCCGAATGTTATACGCCTCAGAGAACGGCGTCGCAAGCGGTCCCGACGGGTCGCCCAGATTCTGAGCCGGTCCGACGGCGCCTCGGCCGTATAATCGAACCAGGGGTGCTTACGGTGAACTCGGCCGAAACGATTGAGCGGGTTCCGATTCACACTGACGCCGACGGCGTTGTGCGTGTCGCCGGTACGCGGGTGACCCTCGACACGATTGTCGCGGCGTTCGACGCTGGTGCGACTGCCGAGGAGATTGCGCAGCAGTACCTCCTCCATTGCCTTGGCGGACGTGTACTCCGTGATCACGTACTACCTGCGCCACAAGACCGCGGTTTCCGCCTACCTTCACACGCGCCATGAACAGGCCGCAACCGTTCGAGAGGAAGTCGAGCGACGGTTTCCTCCTTCCGGCATACGGGAACGACTGATAGCCCGGCGCCAATAGGAACACCCCTTCGATGCTGCGGCTTGCAGCGGACGAGAACTTCAACGGAGACATCGTCCGAGGGCTTCTTCGCCGAAACCCGAAGCTCGATATCGTCCGCGTTCAAGACGTGGGCCTCTCTGGTGCGGATGACCCCTCAGTTCTCCAGTGGGCCGCCGACCAGGGTCGCGTCATCGTCACGCACGATATCTCGACGCTCGCGAAGCACGCATTCGATCGAATTGCAGCAGCTCAGCCGATGCCAGGGGTCTTCGAGGTAAAGTCCGTTGCCCCTGTCGGACAGGCGATCGACGATTTGATTCTCCTGGCCGAGTGCAGCGTCGATGGCGAATGGGAGGGGCAGGTGCGCTTCCTCCCCCTCTGAGATTCCCCGTTCGATTTCCAACTTGACGGAGAGCCTCGTAGTCGGCCGCAGGAAGTGTGATCGGCGTCAGCGGCAGCATGTTCGACGCGCCGGCGTGCTCCGCAGCGCCGGAACGAGTCCCGAGATGACCGCGGCGGCCACTGACGCGTCACCACGAACAGCAGCCTTGGAGGCCTGCGCAAGCTTGGGCCAACGGGCACGCGCAGGGCCACCCTGGGCCGCCAAGGCACTCCGCCTTCTCGCCCCGGAGCGCCTTGATCGGATCGACCCGCGCGGCTCGCTGTGCCGGCCGCCATTCCTAATTAACCATTGCAAGCAGTGAAGCCGTCGCTTGCCGCCGTGCGGTTCGGTTCCTGGCGTCTTCCATCCATGGGTCGCCCCGGCTCGCCTCCGAAATACCGTGGCCCCGACAATTGGCCGTGGCGGAACGGAGGTGGAAATCGTCAGTTCCCCGAAAACGGCCGAAAAATCGCGACTTGGAAGGGGCACTGAAATTGCCTAGTTGACCGCGTGGTTAAACCATCTGGACAAACCGCAGCGGACACCAAGACCCGCATCCTCGACGCCGCCGACGCGGTGTTCGTGCGACGCGGCATCGACGGTGCGCGGATGCAGGACATCGCCGATCAGGCAGGCGTCAACAAGGCGTTGCTGCATTACCACTTCCGGTCCAAAGCCGACCTCGCTCGCGCCGTTTGGCTTCGTATCGCCTCGTCATTCGTTCCCGGCATCTTCCAGATGTTGGGGTCCGACATCTCGCTCGACGAGAAGATCGAACGATTCGTCGATGCCTATCACACCAGGCTCGCCAAGCACCCATATCTGCTCGGCTACGTCATTAGCGAAGCGGCGCGACATCCTGATTTCGTCGATGACTTCTACTCGGCGGAGCGACGGAAGGCCGCGCGACGGTCGCTTGAGCGTGTGGAACAGCAGATCAACGAACGCGCCAGGCGGAAAAAGATCGCGCCTGTCCCGGCTGATCAGTTCCTGGTGACCCTCGTCGGCAGTTGCCTGTACCCGTTCGTGGCGCAGCCGATGATCGCGGAGGCACTGGGTCTCACGCCCAGGGGGCTTCGCGACTTCATGAAACGCCGTCGAACAGAACTTCCCGCGCTACTGAAAAGGACGCTTTAACGTTTCTCCTATCGAGCACTGAGGTCAACAATGCAACAGCACTGGTTCTACACCTTTTGGCCGTTCATAGGGTTGGGTGCGATGATCCCGGTGGTCGCCATCCTGCTGACGACCGACACATTCCGTGGCAACACGGCGGTATCGCGATGGCGTGATGTAGTGTGGCTCGCGTGGCTCGCCACGCCGCTCTACCTGGCGCATCAGTTCGAGGAATACAGTCTGCCGGTGCTGGGCTTCGACTACTCAATCCAGGGAATGATTTGCGAGAACATGGGATTTCCGCCGTACCCGGACTGCCCGATTCCTCTGTCCTTCTATCCGGTGGTAAACATCGCTCTGATGTGGTTCGGGGCGCCGCTAGCGGCATACCTCGGCAGACGCAACGTTCTCATCGGCCTCAGCTTCTGGGGATTGATCTTTGCCAACGGACTTCTGCACACCGCGGGGGGCATCTTGCAGGGCGGTTACAACACCGGCCTATGGAGCAGCGTCTTCTTGTTTATTCCGTTGTCCATCTGGGTCATTTACGCCTGCGCGATTCGCGGACCGTACAGCGGCAAGGTCGTCGGCGTGGCGTTCGGTGCCGGAGCCGTCACGCATGTCCTGCTGTTCGTGGGCTATGGGTTCTACAAAATCGGAGCGATCGGCAATGCGGGCCTGCTGGTCTATGCCGCTGTGATCGGTTTCACGCCGATCATCTTGGCGGCAATCGCGAGCCGGTTCTTCAAGCCTGAGTTGCTGCGGCCAGTGGCGGTCCGGTAGGCGACCGCGTGGTAGTCGTTGACCCTGAGCGGTGCCTCAATGGATAAAAGTTGGACCGACGTTGCTATTGTCCTCTTCCCGTGGATCGGAGGGGGAGCCGCGATTGTGTTTCTATTCTTGCTATTCGGCACTCGTCTCCTGCAGAGCGAACCGAGTTCATTCAGATGGCATGACCGTGTTTGGTTATCGTGGCTGGCGGTGGCGATTTACTTGCTACACAACGTCGAGGAATACGGCATCGACGTGTTCGGTCGTATGACGCAATTCCCCGCTGAGATTTGCTCCGTTTTGAACTTGCCCGCCCCCCCGGACTGCCCGATCCCTGCAGCGTATTTCTTGTCAGTCAACATTCCGCTGATCTGGGTTGTGGCGCCGATAGCCGCGTTCCTGAGCCGCCGACATCCGCTCATTGGCCTCGCGTTTTACGGCGTGATTTTCGTGAACCTTTTCTTCCATATCATGCCGCTCTTGGCAGGAGCTGGCTTTGGCCCCGGTACGCTTACCGCGCTCATTCTGTTCGTACCGATATCGGCTTGGATCATCCACGCCTGCTTCGGCACCGGTCGGTTGAGCTACAAGGCTCTGGCGCTCATCTTCGTCAATGGCGTGATCTTCCACATCATCCTGACGGGGCCATTGATGCTCTTCATCAATGGCAACCTCGGTAGCGCGGCGCTGGTAGGGACTCAATTGGCGAACGCTGTTCTGTTCCTTCTGATCCCTTGGCTCGGAGAGAACTGGCGGCGCGGCGTGCTCATCAGGCCGGTCACATGACTGCGCGATTCGCCTCGGGCTACCGATGATGCTCGGGTTGATCGGAGGAACGATCGACCAGGGGAACCCCTCGATTTGTGTTGGCATCCGTCCAAGACCAAAGGAGAAAGATATCGTGACGACCATTGCCTCTTCCGACCCGGCGACTGTCGGTCTTGACCCGGCCGCGTTGCAAAGACTTGTGGCGGCTATTCAAGCCGACATCGATCAGGGACAGACGGCTGGGGCTGCGATCATCGTCGCGCGCGGTGGTGAAATCGGCTGCCGGGAGGTGTTAGGTCATGTCGCGCCCGGTCGGGCCGTTGCGGCCGATGACCTCTATTTGCTGATGTCGCTCTCCAAGTCTTTCGCCGCGTCCTTGGTCCTGCGGGCCATCGACCATGGCAGATTCACGCTGGACACACATGCAGCCGATGTCCTTCCGGAGTTCGGCGTCGCTGGCAAGAAGGGCATCACCGTCCGGCAGCTTCTCAACCATACGGCGGGCATATTTCCCGCGTTGCCGCCCCCACCTCCGCTGGGGTTCGACGACATGGGGAACCTCGCCAAGGTCGTGACGGCCATCTCCGCCGTTCCGGTCGCGTATCCACCCGGCACGCAATGTTCCTACGCCCCGACAGCGGGACATGCGGTCCTTGCCCAGATGATGGTGGTGACCGACCCGGCCAAACGTTCATTCTCGACGATTGCGCAAGAAGAGCTGTTTAAGCCGCTGGGCATGGTTGACACCCGTTATGGAATGTCCTTGGACGAGCCGCGTCGGGTGCCAACGTTCTACACCGAACGAAACACGACGCCGGCCACCACCGCGGCCGCCAACATGCTCAACACGTTCATGCCCAAAGGTGAAGTGCCAGCGGGAAATGCGTACGGCACCGCCGACGATGTTTTCCGTTTTGCCGAGGTTATGCGTCGCCGGGGCAGCAATGGCAGTTACCGCCTGATGTCACCGGCGCTGTTCGACTATGCCAGCCAGAACCACACAGGCAACATGAGCAACGGTGCAACTCAGTTCTATCTTCTGGAACACGGCATGCCGGACTATCCCGTTAACTTCTCGTTGCTCGGCGGCTATGTGCGAGGCCATGGACACTATCTTTCGGGGGCCGGACACACAGCCTCGCCGCGCGCCTTCTATGCGGTCGGCGGCGGATCGACGATGTGGATGGTGGATCCAGAGCGGGACCTGACATTCGTATTCCTCTGTGCAGGCCTCCTCGATGGTCTCGCCCATTTTCAACGGTTGCAGAGATTGAGCGATCTGGCACTGGCGGCCTGCACAGACTAGGAATGGGTTAGGGAAGCTGGTTCGATGATGACTGCCTGACAAATGAGGAGAGAACGCAGTTGGAGGTCGATTCGAGTTCTAAAGCGAAGATCACCCTGTTTCGTAAGTAATTGAAAACACAGGGCTAAATTGCGTGGCTGGGTGTCAGGGACTCGAACCTAGGCTGCATGCCGGAGGCGCTCGACTTGGCGCAACCAGCTCGACATCTGGTTCCAACTGGCGAAAATCCGGGTCACCATTCTCCCGTAAGGACTTAACGCATTGCTCCACTCGGTGGATCGTGCCCGCGGTTGCGCCTCCCGCCTCTCGAGCAGCCACAGCCGCCCCACGGCGTCAACATTTGGAGCGCCCCGACGCGAGCCCGAGGGTTGCCCCTTATCGCCTCATTGGTAGTGCTTACAAACTTCGTTGGGCTGTTTAGGCATGGCGAGTTCAACAAGGAAAACGGTAGAGGGGCCAGGCCTGGAGTGGTCCGCCTTAGCAGGTCGGACGGCCGCAACTGAACCGTCCTGCTCGAGGGAACAATAACCGATTGCGCATGACAGGGCAGGTCACGACACATTATCTTCACAGCGAACGATCCTGCGACCGTGTTCGCCTAGACGGCCATCGACGTTGTACACATCAGGAGAGGTCAATGAACGTCCTCGCTGTGTCGCGGCACATTCGTCGCGGGGCCGTGGCGGTAGCTCTTGTCTGCCTGTCAGCGCCGCTCTTCGCAGGCCAGGTTGTCCCATCCGACGAGGCGACCACCCGTGTGATCGTCCGTGCGAGTGCGTCGTCGCAGAGCGTGCAGGTAGGCTGTCACAACATTCGCATCGTGATCTCGCCTGCGACCACGATTCAAGTCTCTGTTTGGCAAGAGGTGGACTGACGCCATCTCTCGTAGCACCCAGGCGTCATGGCGCATGGACGTGGTTCACAAGCGAGCAACTGGAGCCGATGTTGGCGACGCTCGCATCCGGTGGGCGAGCGCGATCGGCGACGCGGACCCGCGACGGAGGTCACGGAAGGCGGGACATCTCCTGACGCAAAGTGACGAGAAACCGACTCGGGCTAGCACTAAAAAGCACAAATTACGCCATTTCTTGATGGCCCGGCCCGTATTGTCCAGGCGTCACGAAAATGGCAAAGCTGTTGCGGCGGGGTGATCGTGAGTTGGCCTCCTCCGTTCGTGGTGATTGCCGAATCGCATTCGGCCCACGCGGCGCGATACGAGGAGGCGGTGCGCTCGCTCGCGCTGGTGGTAGCCTCGGTCGGCAACGGCGCTGAGGCCCTGGCTCTGGTCCTCCAGACGCCCTCGCCGGTGCTGCTCCTGGCGAACGCCCTCTTGCCCCGCGTGGATGGCGAGTCTGTCGTCCGGTTCATGCGCGCGGGTCAAATCGACGTGCCTGCCATCCTCCTCGGCGACAGTCCCGAGCTGGTCGCACGACTCCGTGGCCTTCGCATCCCTGATACGGCAGTGGACTCGACCGACGTCGAACTCCCGGATTTGCGCGCGGCCGTTTCTCAAATGGTTGCACGCTCGATCGAGCCCACGTCCTCAACCGACGCAGCGACGTCCGAGCCAATGGTTCGGAGACGAGTGCTCGATCGAGACGCAGGAAGGGAGGCGCTCGTCCGGGAATGGGCCCGTGTCGAACGAGACGGCGGAAAATCCCTGGGTGTCGCGTTGTTCAGCGTGGATCGGTTTAAACGCATCAGCGATCAATACGGTCAAGCGGTCGGCCACCAGGTGCTCGCCGAAGTCGAACGGGTAATTGCCCGATTGCGGCATAGCAGCGATATCGCGATTCGCTGGGACACAGACGGCGTTCTCGTGCTGTTGCCGAATGCCGACGAGACACAAGTGCGGGCGTTTGCGGAACGGGTGCGAGGGGCGCTGGCACTCGTGCAATTCCCGCATGCGTTGATCGTGAGCGCCACGGCCGGAACGGCCGAAATGGCCGCCGGGGAACCCCTTCGAGACACGATCGGCCGCGCCGACGAAGTCACTCTACAGGGCAAAGGCAGAGGGTCGCAACTTGGAGGGGTGAGCGTGCCTCGCTCCGGCCATCAACGCACGCTTGGGTTCCCGGACGGCCTAGGTGCCGCTGCGCTGGCCCGGGACGTGTAATAGTGTGCTAAATTGCACAGCGGCCGCCGGCCGAGTACTCCGGTGTACCGTTCCGCGGCGAGAGCGGCCACAGCGCAATCAAAACTCGATGACAACCGGCCGATTACTGGTCGTGGACGATGACGTCGTGGTCAGGGAGATGTTCGCGGACGCGTTGCGCCGGGAAGGCCATACCGTACACACGGCGGCGACCGCGGCGGCCGCCCTGACCGAAGTCGCGCTGTGGCGCCCAGACGCGATTCTGCTCGACTACCGCATGGGGCTGATCACCGGCGTCGGATTCCTGTACCGGTTGCGCGCGCACGAGTCGGCGGCTCACATCCCGGTTGCCATGATCACCGGGCGGGTGGACCTCGATGAGACCCTCGCCACCGAGTGTGCGACCCTGGGCGCGGCGATCTACTTCAAGCCGCTGCGGCTTGAAGACCTGCGCGCGATTGCGCGGGGACTGCTCACCAAGATCATCCACTAATCGTTTCCGGAGAGCGAACGCGACGCGGCTCATCTGAAGTCAGACGGGGCGTGACGCCGTCAAGATCCACGCGGTGCTCGTCGGCGCTGCCGACCGACGTGTGGAGGCGGTCGCAGATTTTCCGAGTCTCGCCAAGCCTAGACCGAGGAGCGACAAGAGCTCACGCCATCGTCGGCGGGATTCCGCGAGTTACCCGCGCGCGTTTCCCGCGAACGGTCCATTTTGAACGAACCGCCCGCCGACCCACCCGAGGCTCCCGCCGAGTCCTATCGCCACCGCGGAGATAAGTCCCCCGATGACGAGCACGATGGGAAACAACGACAAATCATCGTTTGGAAACCGGGGGTCCCGGATGGAACATCATCCGGGCGAGCCCGGCCTGTGCACCGATCCAGAAGCACACTAAACGAACCCAATGGCCGCGCCGACTGAAAAACAAAATGAGATACGCAACGACGGCAAAGGTGAGCGTCGTGATCAACACTCCACGACCAAGAGTTCAGCCACCAACCGGACGCTTGCGTAGCGAGGGCAGCCATCCAGCCCGCGACCAGCCAGGGGATGGTGTCGGCTAAGACTTGAAGTGGAGTCCTCATCATGGTTCCCGATGATAATCATGCCCCTGACTGCGGCACCAAAGAAACATGATTTTCGGGAGGGTCGAAGCCAAAGGCGAAGAAGGCGGCCGGCAGGCGAGGGCGGGTTGTAGTAGTGCGGTAAAGGACAGACGTCATGCTGCAAGAGGTATTCATTACTGTCTAATTGCGCCTGCTCCGGGTAAACGATTGTGGCCGGAGGAGAGTTATGAGTGGGATATCGTGTCGCGCTCGGCGCCGTGGCGATTCTTCTGGCAGTCGTCGTCCACGCGAGTGTCGTGGGGCAGACGGTGGCTGGCCAAGAACCAAGAATCGGGACGTGGAAACTGAATCTTGAGAAATCGCAGTTCGCGGCAGGCACCGCACCACAGATGCAAGTTCGGCGACTGCAGTCGCGGCCGGATGGATTCGTGGTCTTTACGCAAGTCGGCCTGGACGCGGAAGGCAGCCCGACATTCATCCAGACAACGTAGAAGTTCGACGGCAAGCCCTATTCGGAATATACCCAAACCAATTTGGCGGAGCTCGCCGCGATGGGAACGACACCAAACATGAACATCTACAGGCTCGTTGACGCCTACACGGTCGAGATCGATCGTCTGGATGCGAGTGGGAGGGTCACGGCCAACACCCGACAATCCATGTCGCGCGACGGCAGGACATTGACGGTGACGTCAGCGACAAGGGCCACTCAGGTGTGGGACAAACAGTAGACACTTAAATGAATATTTCCAGATGCGCCACGGCCCCCACAGTGTTTCCGCCATCAACGCCGCTTGTTGTACCGGATCCGAGTCCGACGCCTTCCGGTTCCACGTTGACCGGTGTCGTTCTCGAAGCAACCGGGCACGGAAGCCGCCGAATTCCAGGTGCCACTGTGTTCGTCGTGGACCTGATCGAGGGGCCGTATGGGTGGCTGCCTTGGTATGGCTCACGAGCGACATGAACGGTCAATTAGGCACTCGACACGCCAATGTCTGGACGTGCCGTCAGAATTCACAGCGTACGTTACCGCCTGGCTTCGGCCTTTGGAATGAGTTGGGCCTTTTCAAAGTGCGTGCAATGCATCCGACGCTCGGTCGGGAGACCACCGTGGAGATCGAGCTTGTGCGGCGTGGAGAGGCGCCCCGCACATTCGACTCGCCGGTTCTGTCCGGTGTGGTCTTGAGACCACCCCACTGGACGGCGGCCCGCCGCCGAGATGGCCGTCCTGTATAGCTCCTACCACCATGCGACGGACGATGTGTACGCGCGCACTGACGCGGAAGGCCGGTCCAGAATATTTGGGAACCTTCCCATCGGTGGTGGTATCTGCTGCCGGCCTGCACGAGGGCCCAGACGCTCCCGCCGGATTACCGCGCCGGTCACGTTCCCGGTCCGACATCCTCGGCGACGCCGTTCTGGACGCCACCTGCCCGTAGGTGCCAGCGGCGACCGCACGGCCTGTGGAGCATCACGGAGCGGTATAGAGGGCACGCACATATCGCGCATTCTCAAAGTTTGCCATTAACATATCGAGGTTAGGTAGAGTCAAGAGTGTCGCCCGCCAACAGCCCAGTAGCGCACCCGACCTGGCAGGTATTGATGAATGAACGAACACATACACGGCTTCTCGGACAGGCGCAGGCGAGTCGTTCCGTACAGAACAGAGACCAGCAGGACGGCAGCAGCCATGGATGAAACAATCAGACCCAGAACGGAGACGTCAACGTCGGTTGTCGGACATTTTGCACCTCTGGCTTAATGAGGATTGCCAGGTCGTGATCCGAACGTCGCGGATGAGTGGACTCAGGGGTGGCCTTCGCTGCGTGTTCAGGCATCGGAGAACCCTCCTCGAGCGGGAACCTTTAGTCTGCCTGAGGGCTGACTTCAGAGCTGACCTTTACAGCATCGCGCAAGACGGTCAGCGGGAAGGGTGGCACGGCCGTGGCTTTCATGGCGATCATGAAGACCCTGATCCTTGCGCTGGCCGCCGTCGCGCTCATTGCGCCCGCACCGATCTCTGCGCAGGAGCGAGACGGGGACGCGATTGCTCTCGTCACTGAATTGAGTGGACCTCGAACGCCATGACGCGCGCACCGCAGGCTCAGCGCACTGAAGTCTGGTTCTGGCTGGTCGTCATCCTGCTCGGATCCTTCGTCATCGGGAATTGGACCGTCGAGCAGTTTCCTGCTCCGCTGCGCGGGGCAGCGTTACACCAGCTTCGCGTGCAGCTTGCGCCACCGTCGTCGCCACCAGCGCCTGCGCGGCCGCGGGTGATCGCTGCCTGAGATTGCAGCGACACCCCCTGTCAAGCATCTTCGATCCAACTGAGCTAAGGCGAATGAAATGGTGGTAACAGGTCCGGCCGAAAGCGATAATACGCCCCAGCCATGGAAGTGCACACGCCGCACGAACCGGTGACGTCCCTGCGCGGACTGTTAACGCACCTCGGCCTCGTGATCGTGGGCGTCCTCATCGCGCTGTCGTTCGAAGGCATCGCCACATGGCGCGAACATCGCGCGCTGGTCCGCGATGCCCGGGCCAACCTGTTGAACGAGGTCCGCGACAATCGAAACGACCTGGTCGAACGGTTGAAACAGATTCCTCAGGAAACCGACCAGCTCGATCGGGCGCTTGAAGTATCGATCGCGCTTCAGCAGCACAAGACAATCGACGGCAAAATGGAACTGGGCTTCAAGTCCGCGGACCTGCAGACGGCCAGTCACACGACCGCGGAAGTCACCGGCGCGTTCGCACTGATGGAATACGACGAAGTGAAAAGGTACGCCAGCCTGTACACCCACCAGAACGCCTTCGTGACGACCCAGGACCAGGCGAAGCAGGACCTGAC
Source organism: uncultured Acidobacteriota bacterium (assembly GCA_963749565.1). Lineage (GTDB taxonomy): Bacteria > Acidobacteriota > Vicinamibacteria > Vicinamibacterales > CAVVIG01 > DATLLJ01. The sequence goes on from CAVVNL010000008.1 coordinate 478,378, forward strand.
GCGCGCCCTGTCGGGCGTCAGTTTTCTGTCACGCAACGAGGCGGCAAGCGCGCGGGAGTTGGAAGACTGGAGCGCCGCAATCCGCCAGGCGATGGCCTCGTTGTTCATCGAAGGGGAACTGGGCGCGTCGCTGCTCAAGCACTACGACAGCGTTCTGCAGGGACGCGAACACTGACGCCCGCCGACCCGCGGTTCTTTGCTCTACACCGGGGTCGCCGAGGGTTTTCAAGATAGCTCGCGCCCTCACTCCTGCTGGCACACGTCGCCCGTAAAATCATTAGGATTTCGCCTGTTTTGCGTTGGTTGGATGGACGCGAGCTGAAGTTGCAGCCGTCCGCATCCGATAAGGGAAGGGACAGATAAGCCTCTCGCGCCTGCGGCCGTGAACCGTGAGGGATCAGGGGCGGAGATCACCGATGCCATCCCTTCGCGCGCGCTCTCTACGGCCGTACGTCATCGCGATGCTCACCCTGGGTGGGCTGTTGGCCTCGCTGGCACCAGTGTCGGCCCAGGGTTTTGGGGTGGGCGGGCGCATCGCGTGGGTCAACCCTGACACCGAAGCCGACGTGGATTCCGTCCGCTATTTCGGCGGCCAGATCCGCATCACCGGCGGACGCGTTGGCATCGAGGTGTCGCTGGACAGGCATTCCGAGTCGTCGGAGGTCCTCAACCAGAAATTCACGGAGACTCCGATACAGGCGTCGCTCCTCCTGCGGATGGGCAGCGGTAAGGTTGCTCCCTTCGTGTTGGGTGGGCCGGGGTGGTATCGGCGCAAAGTGGAAGCGCTCAACGGCCCCGCAGATCTCGCCGTCAGCACGACCGAGTTCGGCTGGCACGCCGGCTTCGGCCTGGAGATCCTGCCGACTAGACACTTCGGCATCCACGGCGACTACCGCTACACCTTCCTCGACTTCGGCGATGATGACGATGACGACGGCGGAGGCATCATCGGCGGGCTCCTTCCGGGGCACCGTGGCTCGATGTGGACGCTGGGGGCTACCTTCTATTTCTAGGCCGAGCAGTACTTGAAATCAGCGCGGCGCGCATCGAGGCGTGGCTGTAACAACCGCCCTGCGAATCGCCCCGCTGTCGCTAGATTTGTCGCCCCGAAAAAGCAACCAATAGTCTGCCGAATGGCCCGCCACGCTGTCGTTCCTGTTTGCCGGGTCAACAAAACTCCTTTTCTTTCGCTCGGTTCGCTGGCATCTCGCTTGCGCTAAGTGTTTGCGCCCTTGGTAACAAGGCAGCAAGATCCGCCAGTCGGACGGCGGGCGCGCGTTCAACGCATGTGAAGGCAGCGGAGGGTAGCGATGGAACACTACATCGTGGTTGGCCTCGACAACGGCGTCTACGTCTTGGTGACACAAGATGCCTTCCCCACACGCGAAGAGGCCGAGCAATATGCGGCCACGGTCGATGCCTCGCGCCGACCACTGGTTATTACTGGACGCTTTTTCTTCGGCTTGCATTTCCTCGCACCGGCAGGTGTCCGAAGGCAGGTCCAATTGGACGAGGAGGCGGGCAACATGCCCGCTTCGCGTGAGTCGGTGCTGACCTACCTCACCAATCCTCGTGAGCAGCGGATGCGGCACGGCGCGCCGACGCAGCAGCAGGCCGAGTCGCTGCTCAACCAGCACAAGGCTTTGCTTGACCGCGCCATCAAACAAGGCTGGTGCACCTGTTACACGGCGAGAGAAATGTTGGCGGGGCGCAGGGTGGACCGATAGAACGCGAGTTCTGACATTCTGCGGCACACCTGTTTTGTCGCCGGCTGCTATCCCGGCCCCGTGTGGCCCTTGAGTGCGACATCCGCGCGAAGTCTGGTCGGGGAGAGGCCATAGAGCCGTTCGAAATCACGGACGAAATGGCTGTCATCGCCCATACCGACGTAGTGGATGATTTCCTTCACCGAAAAGTGCGTCTGCTCCGCGAGCTCTTTGGCTTTTTCCATCCGGCGCTCTTTCAGGTATCGGGCTGGCGTCTGACCGGTCTCGGCCCTGAAAAGGCGGCGAAAGTGCGATGGCGACAGATTCACGGATCGAGCCAGTTCCTGGAGAATCAGCGGCCGCGTGAACTCATCGTGTATGAGCGCCGTTACCAGTTGAATGCGGCGGTCCATATGAGCCGTTTGTGTGGTTCCGACGAACCAGCGGACCGAGAGGCGCTTTCGGCAACCGCTATTGTCAAACTGTGCACATTCGGTTATCAGACGGGACGTCACGGATGTCTGTCGGGTAGGTGACACTTCGCAAAACTCGTTCAATCCGTTGGACGCCGATCAGAGAGAACGCTACCTCGGCTGTTCCGCTCCCCTGCTACTTCGTCGCGTCCTCCGCTGCGTCCTTCGTCTTGTCGATGGCGTCGTCGATCTTCTCTCCGGCCTTCTCAGCCGGGCCCTTGTCCGGACACGCACTGGTCGCGAGGGCGACCGCCGACAGAGCAACGATGATGATGATGTTGCGGATGATCTTCATGCCGATCATTATGCCGGACTTCACAGCACGAACGCCTGTCTGATTCAGCATGTCGGTCGGGCTCACTGATGAGCCAGCGAGCTGCACTGGATGAATGGCATCGTCTACCAGGCTTTCGAACCGTGACCGCTTCTCCGGCGGGGACGGCAACAGTCAGGCTCGGAGCATGCGCTGCGGCCGCGGCATACTAGGATGATAATACCGGATGTCGTCCATTGACTTTGCGCGCTGGACGACGACGCTGACAGCGTCGTATCTGGCGATCACGGCCGCGTTGATCGCGATCCTCGGGACTACCGTTCCAGGCCGCGTCTGGCTGGTCGCGGTGCACCTGACGCTCGCCGGGTCGTTGCTGATCCTGAACCGCGCGAGGAGGCCGGCGGGGATCCTTCGCGTGGTTCACGACTGGCATCCACTAATGCTGTTTCCGTTCCTCTATAAGGAAGTGGAGCGGCTGGCGCCGGTTCTTGGCGACTGGCGGTTGACCGCCGCGATTCCGGCCTGGGAGTCGGCGCTGTTCGCCGGGCAACCGAGCCTGTACTTGAGCGAGCGGCTGGCGTTCGTGCCGTTGTCCGAGTACCTGCATTTCTGCTACTTGTCCTACGCGATCGTCATTCCATCGGTGGCCGCGTACTGGTACGTCAGCGGACGGCAGGCCGCCTTCGGCGAGCTGCTGCTGCTGCTCTCGACCGTGCTGCTCGGGAGCTACTTGTTCTTCATCCTGCTGCCGGTCGACAGCCCGTACTACCTGTCGCAGCGCCTGGGGCCGCCGCTCTCCGGCCACTTCTTCTTCGATCTCGTTCATCAAATATCGGCGCGCGGCGGCGCGCGCGGCGGCGCGTTTCCCAGCGCGCACGTGTCGGGTGCGGTCGTCGTGAGCCTGGTCGCGTGGCGGCACCAGCGCCGGCTCGCGTACTTGCTCGTCCCAATCACCGGAAGTGTGATGATCGCCACCGTGTACGGGCGCTTCCACTACGTCCTCGACACGCTCGCGGGCGCGGCCCTCGCGATCGCAGTCGTGGTGGCGTATCGATATCTCTCCCGCGACGGGTCCGGCGAGAGGCAGTCCGCTGGTGACGCCGCGATCGGGCTGCCTGCCGCGAACTGAGTGGTCGCGCTATTCCGCGCCAGGGCACGAGCCGGCTATCGGCCCTGTCAACCGGGTCCAACCGGGACCGGAATCTCATCATCGCTTGACGGTAGGAAGCTGAAACCACAAGATCCGGGGGATGCTGATGCCCGCCAGGACTCTCCTTGCCCTTGGACTCTGTCTGTATGCACTTGGTGGCATCTGGGCACCCCTCGACGCGCAGCGCTGCGGGGGCCTTCATGGGGTCAGCTAACGATCCGGCGATCAGGTATTCAACGGCGCCTCTGAACAACGCCGTCGTCGAGGTGAACAAGAAGCTTCAAGACGGGACCACTCAGCTCACGTTCGAAGGTCGCAGCGGATTCCTGCGGTCGGCGCTCGAGGCGCTGCAGATTCCGGTTGATTCACAGTTGCTGGTCTTCTCGCGCACCAGCCTGCAGAGAAAGCAGATCAACGAACAGAATCCCCGCGCGCTGTTCTTCAACGATCGCGTCGCGCTCGGCTGGGTGCGCGGGGGGGACGTCATCGAAGTGGCCGCCCACGACGCGTCCGCCGGCGTCGTGTTTTACACGCTCGAACAGCGTGCCGATGCGGACGCGGGCCCTCCGCAGTTCAAGCGGGCCTTCGAATGCCTGGGGTGTCACCTGGCGGGGGATACGCTCCGCGTGCCTGGCCTGCTGATGTTCAGCACAACGCGCCCGGTTCAGTCTCAGGTATTCGGTCTTCCGCGCCGCATCGATCAAAGCGATGCTCTGGGACGACGCTTTGGCGGCTGGTTCGTGACCGGCAGTACTGGTTCGGCACAGCACATGGGCAATGACGTGGCCGCGCTCGACGGACGTGCCAGTCGCGAACTCGTCTCGGTGGAGGGGTTGTTCGACGGGGACGGCTATCGTTCTCTCTCGAGCGACGTCGTTGCCCACCTGGTGTTCACCCACCAGACAGGCATGACGAACCTCCTGACGCGCGCCAGCTGGGAAGCGCGCGCCGCGGATCCGTCGCTGCACCCGCCATTCACGTCCAGCCCTGAAGAGGAGGCTCGCGTCGCCGTGATGATGAGCGGCATCGCGAGCGAGGTCGTGGATTACCTGTTGTTCATCGATGAAACGAAGCTGACCGACCAGGTCCGAGGCGGGTCGGGCTTCGCGGAGCGGTTCTCGAAAACCGGGCCGCGGGACCGAAAGGGGCGCTCGCTGTACGAGCTCGACCTGAATCGGCGCCTCCTGAAGTACCCCTGCAGCTACTTGATCTATTCGCCGGCTTTCGACGCCTTGCCGCCCGGCGCGAAGGACCCCATCTACAGGCGCTTGTGGGAAGTGTTGTCGGGACAGGAGCAGGACGCACGGTACCGGTCGGCGCTGTCGCGTGCGGACCGTCAGTCCATCGTCGAAATCCTGCGAGACACCAAGAAGGACCTTCCGCGGTATTTTCAGAACGTAACGAGATAACCCCCGTTCGAGGAAGCCCATTGACAATCTCTGTTTCGGATGTATGGTCGGACGACATGGGAGGAGGGCAGTATGAGGAAAAGAGCGTTACCTCAGGGAATCGCCGGCGTTGGCCTCTCGGTCTTCTTCGTCGCCTCGCTGGTCGGAATTAGTGCCCAACTCCCCGGCGAAGCCGTCCGGGTCGACAACGACGACCTTGGCGGGGTTGTGAGCGGCCCACGGGGGCCCGAGGCGGGCGTCTGGGTCATCGCGGAAACGACTGACCTGCCCACCAAGTTCGCCAGGATCGTGGTCACCGACGATCGGGGCCGCTACGTGGTGCCGGATCTTCCGAAAGCGACCTACAACGTGTGGGTGCGCGGCTACGGGCTGGTCGATTCGCCGAAGGTACAGGCCGGCCCCGGCAAGATTCTGAACCTGACCGCTGTGGCGGCGCCGAACGCGCGCGCGGCGGCGGAATATTATCCGCCCAGCTACTGGTATTCGCTGGCAAAGGTGCCGGACAAGAGCGAGTTCCCCGGCACAGGCCCCAAGGGCAACGGCATTTCGGAAGAAATGAAGAGCCAGGCCGATTGGCTCAACCAGATGCGCTGCGGCGCCTGCCATCAAATCGGCACCAAGGCCACGCGGGAGATCCCCAAGAGCCTCGGTACGTTCAATTCCTCGCTGGAAGCCTGGCACCGACGCACGAGGTCGGGACAGATGGGCCCGGGCATGGCCGGCGCGCTCGCGGAGTTCGGCCCGCGGGGGATGGCCATGTACGCGGACTGGACCGATCGCATCGCGGCGGGCGAAGTGCCAGAGGCGCCGCCCCGGCCGCAGGGGGTGGAACGAAACGTGGTCGTGAGCTTGTGGGACTGGTCCACGCCCGAAGGATTTGTCCACGACACGGCTTCGACCGACAAGCGCAATCCGACCGTCAACGCCAACGGTCCCGTCTACAGCATTTCGAGGTTCAGCAAGCCCGATGTCAACATCCTCGACCCGGTGCGCCATACGGCAACGGGTGTGGAGGTGCCGATTCGCGACCCGAACACGGCGTACACCAACCCGCAGAAGAACCTGGAACCGTCACCCTACTGGGGCGACGAGATCATCTGGTCGGGCCAGGCCAGCCTGCACAACCCCATGCTGGATCGCACCGGGCGGGTCTGGCTCACGCATGCGATTCGTGCGAGCCGCCAATCCGGCGTTCTGCAAACAGGGATCGAGCCATCCATCCGCCCAGCAGTTCCCTATCAACACCAGCGGCCGCCATCTCTCCGTGATGGATCCGAAAACCAGGCAGGTGACGATGATCGACACCTGCTTCGGCACGCATCACCTGCAGTTTGCCGAGGACGCCAATAACACGCTGTATTTCAGCGGGAGCGGCGCGGTGGTGGCCTGGTTCAACACGAAGCTGTTCGACGAGACGAAGGATGAACAGAAGGCGCAGGGTTGGGCCGCGTACGTGATCGACACCAACGGCAACGGCAAGCGGGATGCGTACGTCGAGCCTAATCAACCGACCGATCCCACCAAGGACAAGCGATTTCAGGGTGGAAGCTACGGCGTCATCGTCTCCCCGGTCGATGGGTCGGTCTGGCAGTCGTTTCCGGGCGCGATTTACCTCTCCGAGGGAAATCTGAACGGCCCCCCCGGTGCCATCACTCGGACCGTTCTGGGCTCCAACCCGCCGCAGACCACGCTGACGGAATATTACGAGCCCCCGTTCAATAACCCGAAGTCGCCCGTCAACGGGTATACCCCGCGGGGGATCGACATCGATCGGAACGGCGTCGTCTGGACCGCGCTGGCGGGCAGCGGACATCTGGCCAGCTTCGACCGGCGCAAGTGCAAGGGGCCCTTGAATGGCCCGACCGCGACAGGACAGCACTGTCCCGAAGGCTGGACGCTGCACGTGACGCCGGGGCCGAAGTTCAAGGGCGTGACCGACGAGAGCAACACCGACATGCTCTATTACAACTGGGTGGATCAGTTCGACACGCTCGGATTGGGCAGGAACGTGCCGTTCGCCACCGGCTCGTACTCTGATGCGCTGATAGCCTTCTCCGAGGGGAAGTTCGTCGTCATGCGCGTGCCGTATCCCATGGGGTTCTACCACCGCGGGGTGGACGGCCGGATCGACGATCCGAAGGCCGGCTGGAAAGGCAAAGGGCTCTGGGCGAACTACGGCGCCTACACCCCCTGGCACTACGAAGGCGGCAAAGGCCAGACGAGCAAGGCCGTGCATTTCCAGCTTCGGCCCGACCCGCTCGCAAAGTGAGCTGACAGCGAATCACCGTCGGCTGGAGGTTGAGATGATCGCAAAACATACAACGTCGGTCGCGTTTGTGGTGGCTCTGGCTATCGGTGGGACCGCGATGCTGGATGCCCAGGCAGGGCGCGGAGGCCCGCCGGGAACAGGCGCGCGCAGCGGGGACCGTCGAACACGTCATCGTGCACGGCAAGGCGCTCGAGGGCAATCTCGAGGGCGACTCCCCGGATCGCGAGGTCACCGTCTACCTGCCTCCAAGCTATGCCGGCGATCAGACCCGCCGTTATCCAGTGGTGTACCTGCTGCATGGCTACGGCGGACGCGAGGACACCTTCACCGGCCGTCTCGCCAATCTTCCGGAAATCGCCGACCGGCTTGCCCCTGCCCAGGGCTTCAGCGAGCCGATCGTCGTGATCCCCAATGCGTTCACCCTGCACAAAGGCAGCATGTATTCGAATTCCGTCACCACAGGCGACTGGGAGAGCTTTATCGCGCAGGATCTGGTCGCCTACGTCGATGGCCGTTACCGCACGCTCGCCAAGCGTATGAGCCGGGGTCTGGCCGGTCACTCGATGGGCGGATACGGCGCGCTGCGGATCGGGATGAAGCGACCGGACGTGTTCTCCAGCCTTTACATCATGAGCGCGTGCTGCCTGACGGCGAACAGCAATCCAAATCCGGAAACGATGAAGGCTGCGGAGGCGATCAAAACGCGGGAGCAGGCAGAGGAGGCGGCCCGCGCCCCGGGGCTCGGGCCGTCCGCGAGTCTCGCGTCGGCCGCGGCGTGGTCGCCGAATCCCAAGAACCCCCCGCTCTACCTCGACCTCCCGGTCAAAGACGGCAAGGTGCTGCCCGACATCGTCGCCAAGTGGGCCGCCAACGCACCACTCGTGATGCTCGATCGCTACGTGGCCGCCCTGCAGTCGTACTACGCGATCGCGATCGACGTCGGCACGAAGGACAACCTGATCGGGTCGAACAGGCAGTTGCACGAGGCGATGACGCGCCTGACGATCCCCCACAGCTACGAGGAGTACGACGGCGACCACACCAACAAGGTCGGCGAACGGATCGAAAGGAACCTGCTGGTGTTTTTCTCGATGAGTCTGGCGGCGCCGGCGAATCCGTCGTCGCCATTGGTCCAGTGATATGTGAAGGCAGCGCTCTGGGGGCTCGCGGTTCCTGCTGATCGCTTACACTGTCAGCGATGAAACGCCTGATTCCACTCCTGATCCTGCTGGCGGCCGTTGCCGCCTGCGGCGAAGACGACACTCCGATGCTGGCGCCGACGACCTCCGCGCCGTATTCGCAGACTGATCTCGTCATCGGTACCGGCGCGGTCGCCGTTGTCGGGAGCCAGGTGGCCGTCGCCTACACCGGATGGCTCCACGATTCGAGCAAGCCGGACGCCAAAGGCTCGCAGTTCGAAACCAACCCCAGCTTCAGCTTCCCGCTCGGCGCGGGACGGGTGATTCGCGGCTGGGACCAGGGTGTTGTGGGCATGCGGGTTGGCGGCCAGCGCCGCCTGGTCATTCCTCCGGATCTCGCATATGGCAACACCAGTCCTGGCCCTGGAATCCCGGCCAATGCCACGCTGGTCTTCGACATCACGCTGAACAGCGTTCAATAATCCTGTTCTACTGCGGCCGTCGAAGCCTCACCGCCAGGGCCGCGCCGCCCAGACGGTACGGGAGTCCAACCGCGCGTGCGCGGGCCTCGAACGCCGCGAGCTGTTCGGGGGGAAGGAACGACGCGACGCCCGAGACGCTCTCGATGACGTTGTCGTAGAACAGCATGATCAGGAAGCTGGCGAGCGCTTCCTCCTCCGTGAAGTTGCAGTGCTCGAATCGATCGATCGCGATCGGCAGATGACGGGTGATCAGCGCCCCTGACGCAAGTGTCTTCTGCGCGTAAAGCGGCTCGTGAATATAGGGCACCTGCTGGTCGCGCAGCGTGTGCAACGTGATCAACGGTCGTGGAAGGACGCCACTGGTCCGGTACAGCGTGTTCATGGCCGTGACGGCGGCGGGGGCAGCCGTGGCGCGGGGCACCGACAGGTTCAGCAGGAGATCGTGCGCCGATCCGTTGTACACCCGCGTCGAGTTGTCGAACGGAAACCCGCCGATCGTGACCGCGGCATCCTGGATGTTCACGATGCTGAATCGCAGGACGTCCTGCACCGACACCTCGACCGTCTCGAGGTAGTTGTCGGCGTCGAAGGGCAGGTGCGCCACCGCAACCCACTGATTCAGCCGATCCCGGTTGGCCGGAGCGAGCACGAACGGCTTCACGACCAGCTCGTAATAGTCGCTCCAGATCGCGACCAGCCCCGGATCCGGATCGAACGGGTCTCCGGGGATAAGTCCAGGGAAGAAATACTCGAACGTGGCGCGCGCGTCGCCGAAGTAGTTGATTTGCAGCGGGAAGCTTCCAATCGGCCCGCACGCGGCGAGGCCTGCGGAGTACACGCCCGGATACTGCTCGAGCGACAGGGCGGTGATGATGCCGCCTTCCGAGGCGCCGACGAGATACACCTTCTGCGGCGTCCCTTTCTGCGCGGCATAGAGGCCGACCAGATCGAGGATGTCGTCCTTGCCTTGCAGAATCGCCATCCCGGTCTTGCTGTAGCTGTTGGTGGCGAAGCCGAATCCGAGCGAGTTGGCGATTTCCGGGATGCAGAACGATCCAAGGCAAAGCTGGTCTTCGGGGATGCCGACCGGGGTGCCGGCGTCCTGAAACCCGTGCGCCCAGATCACGAGCATCCCGTTGTAGTCCGCCGGGTCGGGCATGCAGATCCGGTAGATCGATCCGCTGTCCTGGAACCGGTCCGGATCGCAGGTCGATGCCGCCCGTGCCGGGGCAGCGAACAGGAGGACGACAACAAACGTGATCGCCGCGCACAGACGCATCATGATCGACAACTCCTCGAGCGTTGCTTGTTTATCGGAAGGGACCGCCGGATGGTCAGGGCGCATGAAACCCGGCGCCGATTATCGTTTCCCGGGAGCGATTGTCAAGCGGCGGCCAGAATGGCTGGCGCCGCCGGGCCCCTGACGCGAGGAATGCTTCGCGGCTAGAATGATGGCGGCCGACATTCTTTGAGCTTGATGACCGCGACGGAGGCTCCCGACACGGAGCATACGACCGACCCATTGACCGCTCGCGTCGTCCGATCGTCGGCGTTCCACATCCATCCCGATCTCGAAGGGCAGCCGCTCGCCTTGCCCGCCCGGCGCATCGCTGCGTTCGCGATCGACGTGGCTCTCCTGCTCGTTCCTTCGCTCCTGGTCGCGCTGGTCGCGGCGCTCGGGGCGCTGGCCGTGCGCGAGCCGGAGAGCCTCGACGCCGCCTGGAGGACGATCCGCAACACGGCCGACGACCCCGCGGAAGAGCGCCTGCTTCGCGGGCAGGTCGCCGCCCTGCTCGTGCGGGTCGACGCGCAGGGCGTACCACCGGCGCTCGCCCTGGCGGTCGAGGAGGGTAACCTCACTCGCGCCAGCGAAATCCTGGAGGAGTACGACATCCATTTCCAGCTCGGGCCCGGTGGCGGCTCGCCCCTGCGGGGAAAGCAGATCCGCGTCGACCTGGACGAGCTGATTCCCGGGGTCTTACGCGGCGCGGCGCTGTTCGGCGTGGCCGGGCTGTATTTCACGCTGCTGACGGCGGGAGGCCGGAGGACGATCGGGAAGCGGTTCATGGGCACCTCCGCGCGCGCGCTCGACGGACGTCCCCTGACCCTCTGGGACAGCTTCGAGCGCTTTGGCGGCTACTTCGCGACCGCCGGGACGTTCGGCCTGGGGCTGCTCGATTTGTGGCGCGAGCCGAACCGCCGCCTCGCCCACGATCGCCTGGCGAACACCGTCGTCGTCGACACGAGGCCGGCGCTACCCGACCACCCCCATATTGCAATCCCGCCGCTGCTCCTCTATGTCGTCACGTACCGAATCGGTGTCGGTTTCGACCGACGGGTGCCGGTGCCTGCTGTGCCGGACGCCCTCGCGCGGCCTGCCAGCGCTCTGCTCATCCTGGCGTGGGCGATCCTGTTCTTCTGGAGTTTCAGGCGCATGCGGACGGCAGGTACGCTGGTCGGCTCGTCGCAGCCCGCGGCGGTGCTCGTCACGGAAGGACCCTTCCGACTCACGAGAAATCCGATATATCTGTCGATGCTGCTTCTCTACGCCGCCATTGCGCTGTGGTTCGCCCACGTGTGGCCGCTCGTCCTCCTCCCGCTCGTTGTCTGGACCGTCCAGAAATTCGTCGTCAAGGGCGAGGAGAGCTATCTCGAGCGGAGGTTCGGCGACGAGTATCGCCGCTATCGGAAGGCCGTTCGACGCTGGGTGTGACCCCCAACGATTAACGCGAAAACCGCGAGAACCGCCAGCTGAACCTTGCCGTTGGCGACGGCAGGGCCATCGAACGACTCGCTCGGGCCGATACGATGTTCGATGGACAGCCACCGGCAGGAAATCCGCGACGAATGCTCGGGCCAGGCTCGCGGCGCCTACGCCGTGATCGCACGCGGTCCCGATGGACAACCTCGCTGCGAACCATTCGACGATAGGGTCGCGTATCGGACCCGCCTCGTGTCGCTGGAGCGCTCAGACAACAGCCTCTCGATCGAAGAGATCGCCGGGCTGCTCGACACCTAGACGAATCGCACGTAGTGTCCGGCTTCAGCCGGACTGTGCTGGTCCGCCTGAAGGCGGACACTACGTACACTGTTAGACACCGTCCTCCGCGATGCGGGCCATCCACACCATCTCGTGATCCGAGGTGTCTAACCCTCCGAAGACGATGAGCGCGTGCGCACATCGCAAGGAGGATGCAGTGGCCGACAACATGTTCGTCGAGCCGTCCGTCAACATCGGCGGCAAACGGAAATACACCGTCATCGTGTCGATCGTCGCGCATACACTCGTCATCGCTGCTGCGGCCATCGTCCCGCTCGTGGCGACCGACAGCGTCGTCCTGCCGGCGCGATTCGCGATGATCGCGTTCCCCACTCAGCCTCCGTTGCCGCCGTCGCCGCCGCCACCGAGAGTCGCGTCAAGAGAAGCACCATCGATCGCGAAGCCCGCCGTTCTCGTAGAAGCACCACAGGGGATTGCTCCAGAAAGCCCGATCCCCGCTACCACCGATCCATTTGCGGGGCTCGAGTACAGCGTTGGACTCGTACCGGGCGGCGACTATCTCCGCTCCACCGGCTCCCCCACCTCCGGCACCCGACCCGCCTCGGGCGCCGATGCCGATTGGCGGCGATATCAGGCCGCCCACGAAAATCGACGACGCGGCTCCCATATATCCTGCGATTGCCCGTGCCGCTGGCGTGCAAGGCATGGTGATCATCTCGGCGACGATTGGCCCAGACGGGAGGGTTCACGACGCGCGGGTGCTTCGATCGATTCCCTTGCTGGATGCCGCTGCACTCGAAGCTGTCCGGAAGTGGCAATACACGCCGACGCTGCTGAACGGCACCCCGATCGCGATCGTGATGACGGTCACCGTCAACTTCAGGCTGCGGTAACTCAAGTCTCAAGTCTCAAGGGTCAAGGCTCAGGGCTCAGGGCTCAGGGCTCATGAGACTTGACACTTGAGCCTTGAGGATTGCCTCGCGTACGCCAGAAGTGGAGCGCGATCATCAGTGCAAAGCCGGCCAGCCCCGCGAAATCCGTGGTGGTTGCGGGATACATCATCAGCAGGCCGGCCGCGACGGCGAGCAGCCGTTCGATCAGCGTGGCCTGACGGCGGAGCCATCCGCCGGCACCGACAGCGAGCGCGCACACGCCAATCGCCGCCGTCATCGACGTCCACGCAATCTGGCCGATCGGTCCCTGGAGCAGAATGCCCATGCCTTCGCCACGCAACGTGAAGACAAACGGCACGAGGAACGCGGGGAGCGTGTACTTCCACGTCACCATCATCGTGCGAAACGGGTCGCCGCCCGTGAGTGCGGCAGCCGCCAGCGGCGAGAGCGCCGTGGGCGGGCTCACCTCAGAGAGCACCGCGTAATAGAAGATGAGCATGTGCGCGGCGGCGGGCGCGACGCCCACTTGAACGAGGGCCGGCGCGATCATCACGGCGGCGATGATGTACGACGCCGTCACGGGAACGGCAAGACCGAGCACCAGGACCGCCCCGGCCGAGTACGCCACGGTCAGGAACAGCGAGCCGCCCGCGAGCGTCACGATGATGCCGGCAATCTTCAGTCCGAGCCCTGTCAATGTCACGACGCCGACGATGATGCCGGCGGTTGCGGTGGTCGCGGCGACCGACAGCACGCCTTTGCCGCCGGCTTCGAGCGCGCGAACGAGCTTTCCGGGCCACAGCGCCGTTTCGGGCCGGACGAAGCTCAAGGCAACAGCCAGGCATATGGCCCAGAACACCGCCCGAAACGCGGTCATCCCGAGCACCATGAAGCCGGCAATCGCGACGAGCGAACTGAAGTGGTAGCCATACCTCCACGTCAGCTGTGCGAGCGAGAGGCTGCTCACTCCAACGTGCCTGGTCCCCAGCCGGCGCGAATCGGCTTCGATCATCAGGAAGATCGAAAGGTAGTAGAGGAGCGTGGGCACGGTGGCCATCACGAGCACCTGGAGGTACGAAATCTGCAGGAACTCAGCGATCAGGAACGCGGCGGCGCCCAGCGTCGGGGGAGACAGAATGGCGCCGATGCCACCCGCCGACAGGATGGCCCCACCGACCTCGGCGGGGTACCCCGCGTTACGCAAGAGCGGCCATGCCGACCGATCCCAGCATCACCGTCGTGGCGACGCCGCTGCCCGAGACCGTTCCCAGGAGAAACCCCGCAATCGTGACCGTGCGGCCGGGCCCTGCGCCGCTGGCGTTGTTTCCACGACGCCCGCTCAAGGCCATCGCCCAATCCAGGAAAAAACGTCCCGCGCCGGAATACTGCAGCACGGCCCCGTAGATCGTGAACAACACGATGTACGTGGCCGCGACATCGAGCGGCACACCAAAGATGCCCTCGAGCGTGATGTAGAGCGATCCGACCAGCCGGTCGAGCGGATAGCCGCGATGGGCGAAGAGCCCAAGGCCAAGGACATCAAGCAACGCCCCGTAGTAGGCGTAGAGGATGGAGACGACTCGCCGCCACGGGCAGAATCCAGCCAACCGTACGGCGCGTGGCTTCGAGCACGACCAGAATCGTCAGGCTTCCGCAAATCAAGTCGATCGCCGTGGGTTCGGCGGCGCGGTAGACGAACCGGTCGAAATCGACGAGCGGCCAGACGAGTCCCACGATCGTCAAGCGCGATCAGCACCCAGTCGAACACCGTCACGCGGCCGCGACTTCCTTTGACCGTCGGGAAAAGAAGGAACGACAGCACCAGGGCCAGCAGCAGGAAGCTCACGCGATAGACCTGCGGCTGAACGATCGCGACCACCCAGTACAGGGCGTAAAGCGAGAGCGCTACCGCCAGGATGGTGGCGAGGATGCCCAGCGGACCGGAAAGCTCGCGAGCCGGGGCTTCAGGCTCGAACGTCTCGATCAGCCGATCTGTGTCTGGATCGGCGGCCGCATTCACTGTGGCCCTGGCGGGGGCGAAGTCGACGGCCAGGCGTGCTGCGCGGTGTAGTAACGGATGGCGCCTTCGTGGAAAGGCGCCGGCGATCCTTCAACGGCCGTGGCAAGCGACAGGTTCTTCGCTTCCGGATGGATCGCGGCCAGTTCCGCCTGATGCTCGAAGAGCGTTCGCGTGATGTCGAACGCCAGCTGCTCGGGCATGCTTTCGTGTACGGCGAGCAGGATCGTCACCGAGACGACCGGGACGTCGCCTTCGAGGTCCGGATAGGTGGCCTTCGGAACGTTCCGCAGGAAGTAGAGCGACGCTCCGTAGGTTTTCTGCAGCGCGGGAAGCACATCGTCGTTGGGCAATAATCGAATCGAGATGCCCGGCGTGTGGGCCAGATCGAGAATCGCCGCGGTCGGCAGCCCGCCGCTCCAGAAGAACGCGTCGATCTTGCCGTCTTTCAACGCATCCGCCGACTGCGCGGCGCCGAGGCTCTGCTTCTCGATGTCGGTCGCGGGATTGATGCCGACGCCTTCGAGCATCCGGTAGGCCGTCACCTCGGCCCCGCTGCCGGCAGCGCCTGTCGAGATCACTTTGCCCCTGAGGTCGGCCAGCGACTTGATCGGGCCCGACGCCAGCGTGACGACGTGCGTGTAGTTGACATAGAGGACGGCGAGCGTGCGGAGCGGCAGCTTGGCGCCCTCGAACGCGTCGCGGCCGCTGACCGCATCGGCCATCACATCGGCCGTCGTAAACGCGAGATCGGCCTTGCGATCGCGCAGGAACTTCAGGTTGTCGACCGACGCCCCCGTCACTTCCGCGGTGGCTTCGACGTTCGGGACGTTCTCGGTGATGACTTTCGCGATCCCCCCACCGTAAGGGTAGAAGACGCCGCCCGTCCCTCCGGTGGCGATCGACAGCCGCATCTTACCGGTCTCGCCTGAACCGCACGCGCTCGCGACCGGCATGCCGAGCAGACAGATGCCAATCGCGATTCCAGCCGTCCGCATGTTTCCCCCCAGCACGAGCAGTCTAACGCGTTTCAGGGACGCGATGGCGGGTCGACGACATCATTGATCCGCAGGTACCGCCCGTCGAACGTCACGGGCACGGCCTTCGCTGTCGGGAATGATTCGTCGGAACCCGCGTCCATGGCGCCGATGTGGAGATGCGGCTCACGCGTGCCGCCGGAGTTCCCGATGCGCGCCACGGGTTGTCCATCGACAATCGTCTCGCCTTCCAACACGACCACACTTCCCTGACGGAGATGCGCCAGCAGGATTCGCACGGGCCCACAGCCGAAGCAGTACGTGGTTGCCAGCAGGATGCTGCCAATCCATTTCGTCCGGCGGGTGATCGGGCAGATCCTCCTCGAGCTGTTCGACCGTGCCCGGGCACGGGGCACGAACGGCGGCGTCGAAGATGGCATAGTCGGTCAAGCGGCCGGAAACGAGGCGTCGCGCCCGATTCCCGAATGCCTTCAGCTTCACGATATCGACTGCGTGCGCATCGGATGCGTACCAATGGTGGAACAAATTGAGCGCCAGGCTGTTTCCGCCCTGGAGCACCGCGTACTCGCCCTCAGGCTCGAGGGGAAAGCTGAGATCCACGGCGCCGGCCGGGGCGATTCGCCCCGCGGCGGCGTCCGCGAGAACCAGACCGAACACCAGCGACGTGGCGTAGTGCCAGGCGAAGCGGCGCACGCCCGCGCCAGGGCGCCTGCGATCGACCGCGCCATGCCTCAGCCGAAACGCCGCCACCATCAGAACCGCGACCAGGGCGACGAATATCACGGGACGCAGGTACAAGCTCGAAACCCAGGGGCCGGCAAGAAGGGCGGAGCCGGTCATCGTCGCCGCCGCCGTACCGGCGGCGAGTAGATGGCGTGACCCGACGATTCGCGTTCGCGCGAGCCAGAGAACCGGAGCAACCGCCAGGCCGAGCGTGAGTACGGCGAAGAGCGCCATCACCACGGCGATTCTCTCGAACTGCTATAGCTTGAGTACAATCGCACTTCCTTGACGCGAGGAGACGTTCACGATGTCATCAGCGGGGACACTGGCAATCCTGGTCGCCGGCGGCCCTGCGCCGGGCATCAACACGGTCATCTCGGCCGCCACCATCGCGGCCATCAACGAAGGCTTCACGGTCCTCGGCGTCCAGGACGGCTTCAAGTGGCTGATGCGGGGAGACACGTCGCGGCTTCGGCCGCTCGCCATCGAAGATGTCTCCCGTATCCATCTTCGAGGCGGCTCGGTGCTCGGCATCGCGCGCGACAATCCGACCAAATCGGCGGAGGCCATGCGGACGGTGATCGCGACGCTCGGCGCTGCGAACGTGACCCATCTCATGACGATTGGCGGCGACGACACGGCCCTCTCGTCGAGCTCGGTTGCCGCGGCCAGCGACAATCGAATCCGCACGGTTCACGTCCCGAAGACCATCGACAACGATCTGCCGCTGCCAAGCCACATCCCGACGTTCGGATTTCAGACCGCCCGGCACGTCGGCGTCGAGCTCGTGCGCAATCTCATGGAGGATGCGCGCGCGACCAGACGATGGTATGTCGTCGTCGCGATGGGACGAAAGGCCGGCCATCTGGCGCTCGGAATTGGCAAGGCGGCCGGCGCCACGCTCACGCTCATCGGCGAAGAGTTCGAGCGCGACACGCTCGCCTTCTGCGAGATCTGCGACATCGTCGAAGGCGCGATCATCAAGCGCCGTGCGATGGGCCGGCACTTCGGCGTCGCGGTGCTGGCGGAAGGCCTGATCGAGAAGCTCGATCCGCAGGAACTGGCCGGCCTGCAGGATGTGGAGCGCGACGAACACGGCCATATCCGCTTCGCCGAAGTGGACCTTGCGCGCAAGGTCAAGGCCGAGGTCCAGGGCCGACTGAGCCAGCGCGGCATCCGGGTGACGATTACCAACAAGAACATCGGCTACGAATTGCGGTGCGCTCCTCCGATTCCGCTCGATGCGGCGTACTGCCGCGATCTCGGCCATAGCGCGATCCGGTTCCTGCGGGACGGCGGGAGCCGGGCGATGGTCAGCATACAGGACGGACGGCTCGTGCCCATCTCGTTCGATGACATCCGCGAGCCGGACACGGGCAGGACGCGGGTGCGAGTCGTGGATATCCGAAGCGAAGGGTATCGTGTCGCGCGTGAGTACATGATTCGCCTGGGGCCCGCAGACTTCGGCAACCCGGCCTGGCTCGATAAGCTTGCCTCCGCCGGCAACATGACGGCCGACGCGTGTCGCGGCCGCTTCGAGTATTTGGCCTAACGTGGCCATCAAGAAAATCGGCATCCTGGTTGGCGGCGGCCCCGCGCCCGGCACGAATGGCGCCATCGCCGCGATTGCGCTCGAGGCCATCAACGTCGGGGCGACGCCTGTCGGGTTTCACGACGGGTTCGAGTGGCTCGCCGAGCGCTACACCGACGAACAGCACGAGATGACGGTCGACGAGGTCTCGCGCATCCACCTCGCCGGCGGCGTGATGCTCGGCACGTCGCGCACCGATATCACACGCACTCGGCAGAGCCTCGAGAATGCGGTTGCGGCGCTCAACAAGCTGGGCATCGAGGCGCTGGCCACGATCGGCGGCGACGACCTGGTGCGAAGCGCGATGGCGGTCGAGCGGGAAACACGCGGCGCAATCAAGGTCGTGCAGATCCCCAAGAGCATCGACAACGACCTGTGGATGCCCCTGCCGGTCGTCACGCTCGGCTACGAGACGGCCCGGCACGTGGCCGTCGGGTTGATCGAGAGCCTGATGGAGGACGCGCGGACGACCGGCCGCTGGTATCTGTGCGTGACCATGGGACGTCCGACCGGACACCTCACGCTCGGGATCGGCAAGGCGGTGAGCGCGACGTGCACCATCATCCCTGAAGAATTTCAGGGCGACACCATCTCGCTATCCGAGATTTCCGACGTCGTCGAGGGCGTGATCATCAAGCGCCGTGCGATGGGGCGCCCCTACGGGGTGGTATTGCTGTCGGAGGCGCTCGTCGAACGATTCAACCCCGACGAGGTGGCCGAGTTGCAGGACGTGGACCGCGACGCGCAGGGCAACATCCGGGTCACCGAAATCGATCTCGGGCGCAAGGTCAAGAACGACGTGCAGGTCCGCCTGGAGCAGCGCGGCATCAAGGTCACGATCGTCGACAAGACGATCGGTTACGAGCTGCGCTGTGCCCCGCCGATTCCCTACGATGCCGAATACGCGCGCGATCTTGGCTACGCGGCGGTCACCCACCTGCGCAATGGAGGGTCGGGCGCGATGATCACGATTCAGGGCGGCGACTTCCACCCGATTCCGTTCGACGAGATCGTGGACCCGGCGACCGGACGCGGCCGCCGGCGACCTGTGGATATCGAGACCGAAAACTACCGAGTGGCACGCGATTACATGGTGCGGCTCGGTCCGAAGGATTTTGTCAGCGAGGAATGGGTGGCCAGGCTGGCCGGAAGTGCCGGTCTTCCGCAGCCGGAGTTTCTTGCGCGCTTCGGGAAGTTCGCCAGCTAGTAGCGTGTCTTTGCTGAATCAGTGCCGTACCAAGGACGACGTACAACGCAGAGCCCGCAGAGAGCGAACGGGTGACGCCCTCGGTACGAACCATATCGCCATACGCTCGACGCCGCGTTTGCGGCGGGTCGAGCGTCTCTGCGAGCTCTGCGATCTCTGCGTTGATCGTCGTTGCGGCAACGAAGTCGACGCCATTCCGCGAAAGAAACTCTTTCGCACGGATACAGCTGCTTCAGCCGGGCTGTGTGTAGAGAGCGAACGCGTCGAGCCGCGAACCCGGGTAGACTTCAGCCTTCATGGCTCTCCTCGCCGCCCTCCTCGATCTCTATTCGCTGATCGTGCTCGCCGCCGTCGTCATGTCATGGGCGGGACTCGACGAGCGGCATCCGGTGGGCGCGTTCGTCTACGGCCTCACCGAGCCGGCGCTCGCGCCGATTCGGGCGGTGCTGCCGCCGATAGGTGGACTCGACTTCTCGCCGATGGTACTGCTGATCGTGCTGCGGCTGCTGCGCGATCTGATCTGACACCTGTCTGTTGAAATCGGATACATCATCGCCAACCAACCGTTGCTGCCCCATCAGTAATGGCGACCGTCCTGCACTACGGCCGCTGTCGCCGGATATCCGCAGCGCGGTGAGCACGAAAAACGCTCGCATTCGCAGAAGGTTAACGGCACTCACGCCTCACCAGGGACGGCAAATAAGTCTCAGGTGAGGAAGAACAAACACTGCGGATCGAAGGAGACAAAATGCATCGACTCTTAGCAGCCTTGACGGTGATGGCCAGCCTTGGCGCCACACCCGCCTACGCGAGCTACATCAACTTCGGAGGGCTCGGCGCCGAAGACTACACGACTCTCGGCTCGAAGTGGGAGCCAGGTCCGAACGCCGCCAGCTTTGGTCCGTATGGAACGCCCGGAAGCGCCACGTGGAGCATCATGGCGGCAGGCCTCGTCGATGGTTCGGGGTTCCACGCCGAAGGTCCGACCGACGATATCGTCACCGGCCTCGGAGTGGCGAGTTGGGTTCTGGCCGACTACGTCAACGCGATCAACGCCATGCTGAACACCTGGGATGCGGTTTCCGGTTATTCGAACCTGGGCCAGGTCGCTGACGGCGGCGTCAACATGGGCGCGCCAGACGGCGCGGGCGGCCATCTGGGCGACATCCGCGTCGCGGCCGTCGCCATCGCCACAGCCAACGTCCTCGCCCACGCCTTCCAGCCTGGCACGGAAGCGATCTTCGGAGCAGGCGGCAGCATCGCGGGCGACGCGCATTTCGACAGCGCCTGGCTTTGGGTTGACGATGCGTTCGACGACAACGTCAATCCCCAGGACTTCGATCTGATGACGGTCATGCTCCACGAGTTTGGGCACTCCCTGGGCCTGGGCCACTCCGCCGTTCTTGGTTCGGTGATGGAGCCTGTCTACGCCGGCAGCCGGCGCACCCTCACCGCTGACGACATCGCGGGCATCCAGTTCATCTACGGGCCGCAGCAGGTCGACGCGGTTCCGGAACCAGCCTCGATGCTGCTCCTGGGATCAGGGTTGGCCGGTCTCGTGGCGCGCCGCCGGAAACAGGCCAAGAAGTCCTGAAGTCGAAGTAGGTCTTGAGGAACAGCCGGGGGCGCGGATGCCGCGCCCCCGGTATACTGCCATAACATGGTGCCCGGCCGGACTTCGACGCGGTTGGCGCTCGTGCTCGCGGCTGTCGTCCTGACCGGAACGGGAGGTGCGGCGATTCTGGGTCCCGATGACGCTGCAGGAGCTCGTGGCGAAGTCCCCGCTCATCGTCGTTGGAGAAATCGTCGCCGTGCAGCGAGCAGCCAACGGGCGCTCAGGATGTCGCGAGCATCCGGATCGACGAACTGCTGCTGGCCAAACCGCCAGCCCGCGGGCTCGTCGAAGCGCGCCTGCTGATTCCGTCCAGAAACAGGGGATTGGCGAGCAGCGATGCGGTGTTCTACAAGGTCGGACAGCGCGGAATCTGGTTCCTGCGCCGCGATCCAGCCTCGAAGGACGACGTGTACCTGGCCGATCACCCGCACCGCTTGAAGCCGATCGCCGAGCTCGCCGAGGTCCGGACCTATTTGAAGTCCGCGACGCCCTGATGAAGACGTTCACTGCGGCCTGGTGAAGTCGACTCCCTCTTTGAGCAGCTTTTCGTAACGCTCCGGATCGATGTTGTTCTCGGCGCAGACCATCTCCTGGAGACGCGTGCCTTCCCGCAGCATGAGCGTCGAACGAAGAGTCCACGGCTTGGTCAGCACGTTGGGATCTTCCATCGTCACTTCGTAGTCGATCTGGTCCTTGTCCACGCGGGTATAGCGCTCGGTAATGTGCAGCGCGTCGGTATGAAACGTCCCTGTGCCCGACAGCCAGGTCTTGTCGTTGAAGCCGATCACGTCGACGACCAGCGTGTCTCCCTCCCACCGCGCGACCGAATTGCCCATGTAGCCGGGGATGATGTCGTCGGGATGCTTCGCGTTCAGCGGAATCACGCGGAAGACGTTCATGTATTCGTACAGCATGACGATCTGCGTCGGAGTCTGGATGAACTGCTGCGGGAACAGCCCCAACATCACGATTCGCGGTATCCCGGCCGGCAGGCAGAGTCCGGTTGGGTCGTCGATGCCTCGCCGGTTGAACGCCTCGAGAACCTTCTTGGCCGCCCAGGGCTGGTAGGGGGCCGGCTCGCGTCCCGCCGGCCGGTCGTTCGAGGACAGGACCACGGGCGCCGAGGGATCGCGCCCGCTGCCGCCGACGCCGACGCCGCCGTTGGCTTCCTCCCACGTCCCGCGCAGCGTGGTGCCGCCCTGCCACACTCCCGTCAAGTCCGGCTTCCCGTCCGGGGCCCGGGGAACAGCGCCTCTTGCCGGCGTCTGAGCCGCAGGATCAGCAGGATCAGATCGAGGCGAGGTTTGCGAGCACGCTGATAACGGCGACAAGCTGATGACCAGGACTGCCGCCACCCCGAACGCGCGCCTCATGGCACCTCCACGGCCGGAGCCGCTCCTCCGTCGCCGGTACCTGCAGGCGGCCCGAAGAACAGCTTCTTACCGCCCTGCAAGGTGATCTCGCGCGAATGCGCCCAGTTGCCGCCGTCTCGCGCGCGCCACCCGAAGACGGTAATCGTGTCACCGGGCTTCAGGCTGATGTCTTTCTTCCAGCCGATCCGGTACAGCACGGCGAGGTTGTACCCTTCGAACTTCCAGTTGGTCACGGCGCCCTTGCTGTCGGTGACGTCCAGATAGAAGTGGGTGTGCGGGTTCGTCCATTCAACCTTGGTGACAACGCCCGTCAGCGTGATCGGCTTGTTCGCGTCGTACTCGGCGCCGAAGGAATGATGCGCCAGCAGAGGAATCGCCGAACAGCACACAGCAACAGCCATCAGGCAGGCCACCTTTATCCGCCTCGCCATCATCCACCTCCACGTCGATTATGACACCTCCCTGCTACGTCCTCGCCGGCTCGCGGGGCGCGGGCGCCGGCTTCGCCATCGGCCAGAAGTTGAAATATGCCGCGTAAAAGACCAGAAACGGGAAGGTTACCGAGAGCATCGCGTTCGCGGTCCACACCTGGAACTGCTCGCGCTGGAATTCCGGCGGACCCGGCGGGAGAGGCCCGGACAGCGCCGGCTCCAGCTGCTGGTAGGCGATCATGAGCACGGAGCCGATGACGGCGGACGCCACGACGTTCAGGATGCCCTTCGCGGGCTGGTCCGCCCTGAAGACCGAGTTCTGGCACATGTTCAGGACGACGATGGTTCCGAAGATGAAGGCGATCGGCACACGCAGCAGGAACTCGACGTTCTGTATGCCTATGGCGTAGACGCCGACCCAGTACAGCGCGAACCCCTCCAGCAGCGATACGCCCACCAGCACGATGCCGAGCGTCGGCTGTTTCATGACGGCGGGCTTGCTCGTGAGCGGCCAGAGGTCGAAGCAGAGCCAGGCGAAAAGGATTGTCAATGCGGCCATGTAGTAGACGACCACGTTCCAACCCGGGAACAGGCCCTGGGGATCTGCCGACGGGATGTAGACGGGCGCACCCTGAAGGAAGGTGAAGTCGCAGAACGTCCAGTAGATCGCGAAGCCAACCGCGTAGCAGCCTGCCCATGTGGCCAGTCCCGCCGCGACCGGGTTGGGGATCATCGCCGTGAACGGCCACCCGCCAAAGCCGATCGTCCAGAAGAACGTGGTGACGATCACGCAGATCGAGAAGAACGCCAGCTGCGGGCCCGGGTCGCCCTGGCTCGCCCCGAGCGTTCGATAGACGACCTGCGAGACAATCGCCCCGACGAGGAGCGTCACGGCAAGCAGTGCCAGGGCCCTGGCCGGCTGGCGCAACCCCGCGACGAATCGCGGCTGGCCGCCCCAGATCACGCCGGTGACCACCTCGAAAGGAATGAAAGACAGCGCCAGGAAAGACACCCACCCGTTGAACGCGTTGAAATCCCAGACGGCGATGTAGCCAAGCGAAATCGCGATGACGAGCGCGGTCGCGGCGATGCCGAGAACCGGTTGTGCCACTGATGCCTCCTGTTAGCGATCCACCTGTCGGTCGCGGACCATTCTCGCTCAAGCGGATGGCCTGTCAACTGCGGGCAGCGCGGGACATGGAGCTCCGCATCGCAGTAGATGAAGCTTCAGTTCGCCGCCCACGCCGCTTTCAGCTTTTCCCGATCGACCGGCCGGCCCCTCAGATAGACGCGGGCGATTCGTCTCGAATTGGTGATGTCGTCCAGAGGATTGGCGTCGAGCACGACGAAGTCCGCGCTCTTGCCCGCCGCCACCATCCCCAGCTCGTCGAGTCCGAGAATCTCCGCGGACGTTCTCGTCGCGGCCGTCAACACCTGGGCGGGCGTCATGCCAGCCGCGACCATATTCTCCATTTCCGTGTGCATGGTCCAGCCGACGAACTGATCGCCAGTCTGCCCGCCGCCATCGGTTCCGACGCCGATACGCACGCCGGCTGCATCCAACCTGCGGATACCAGCGGCCAGCCGTTCCCAGCCCGCGCGCGCCTGCTCGAGGGCCGCGGGACTCGTGCTCGCCAGCCGGTCACGAAGCCGCTCGATCTGTTCCGAAGAAACGGTTTCAGTGACGAGCGGGTGAGGAGGGTCGATCCACGGCGCGTAAACCGTACGCCTGGGCCCGCCGAGCGCGAGCAGAACGCTGGTGTTCGGATGCTGCTTGAACAGCTCGACCAGCTCGTCATCCACGTCGCTGATCATGTGCGCGAAGATATCGACCCCGGCGCGGAGGAGACCCTTGGCGTCCGCCAGACCTGTGGCGTGCACGGCAACACGCATGTTCAGTTTGTGTGCCTCGTCGATAATCGCGCCGTACAGGGCCGGTGTGAGCTTTCGGACGCTTCCGCCCCTGTCGTCCACCCAGGTCTTCAAGATCGTCACCCGGCGCGCCGCCAGCTCCCGAACCGCCTTTCTGGCATCGTCTTCAGTCCGGATCGTGTAGGCGGAGTGCCGCATGTTGTCCGGCCGGACTTCGTCCTCCGGCGCGAGCCCGCGACCCGAGGTGAGAAACCTCGCGGCGTCGGGGACCGTGCCGGCCTGGAGCTCGTCTCGCAGCTGATATGGCAGATCGCCAAAGTCGGAGCCCATGGCCTGACTGGCCGCGACCCCGAAGTAAGCGAACCGACGCATGTGATCCAGGATGTTTGTCCCGCGTGTAGTTCCGGGGTCCGCTCGTCAGGTTCTTCATGTAGCCGATGTGCGAGTGCGCGTCGATGAGCGCCGGGATCACCGTCTTGCCGGTCAGATCGACCCGCGCCGCGCCTGCCGGCGCCTGAACCTCGCCCTTCCGTCCGACCCGCGTGAATCTGCCGTTCTCGACGAGGAACGCCGAGCTCTCGATTGGTGCCCCGCCATCACCGGCAATCAACCTGCCGCCTTCGAACAGGGTGACGCTGGTGGAAGCCGGTCCCTGGACCGCGGCAAACATCGAGGCCGCCGCCGAGACGAGCAGGCAACCGGCGATCGCCAATTCAAGCTGGCGCATTTCAGAGCTCCGTAAGGTCGACAACGGCCTGGCCACGAAGACACGAAAACACGAAGACGGACGAACTGCTCGACGCGACGCCGCGCAGCGGCGAGACCAGATGGAACACCGACCTGAACGAACGAGTCAACGATCGGCACCCTCGCTCGTTCGGGTCGGTGTTCCATCTGATCGGCGGCCTGCTTTGCAGGCCGCTCGCGTCGAGCCCTCGTTCATCGGTGTTTGTCGACGTCAAATTGCTCTGCGGTCTCCGCGGTCTCTGCGTTAAGCCGTCGTTCGTGATTTCGCGGTAGAGCCTTGTCGGGCGCTGCAGCTTCCTCACAGCAACGAGGCTTTGAGCCGCGGGAGGAGCCGGACTGCGTTCTCGCGGTCGATCGCGCGCAGGGCGCTCGAGTCGAACATCCGGAGTTCGGCCAGCAGCCGGGCGACCTCACTGCTGCTCCCGCCGGGCGGGAAATCAGTTCCGAACAGAATCTGTGCAGGCGACACGAGCTCCAGCAGGGAAGCCAGCGCACCGCGATTGGCCGCGCCGGCCGTGTCGTAGAAGAACTTCTTCGCCTCAGCCACGAAACCATTCGGCAGCCGATCCTTGGCGGCGCCCGACGCGCCGTCGATGCGCCCCGCCAGAAACGGCGCCGATCCGCCGGCGTGCGACCAGATGAAACGAATATTCGGGAAGCGCGCGGCGTCGCCGCTGAACGTCACGCCGATGATGGCGCGCGTCGTGTCGGTTCCATACTCGATGCTTCCGGGCCCGAGGCCATATTCGAGATTGCGGCAGCAGTTGGCCGCGGTCGGGTGAACATGGACGACGGCGCTGCGTCTGTGGAGCTCTTCCATCACCGGCCTGAACATCGGGTTGCCCAGCCAGATGTCTTCGTAGCTCGTGAGCAGGCCGACGCCGTCCGCCTTCAGCGTGTCGTACGCGTATTCGATCTCTTTCAACGTGGCATCCACGTCTGGCAGCGGCATCGCGGCGAACAGTCCGAACCGGGTCGGGTGATCCTGTACCAGCTTCGCGCCGTACTCGTTGCACGCGCGAGCGAGCCGGTTGGTCGCGGCCCTGTCTCCGAACCACAAGCCCGGATTCGTGATCGACACGACAGCGGCGGCAACGCCACCCCGGTCCATGTCCTCGATCGACTGCGCGGGCGACCATTTGGTGTTCGCGGCATTCAGCAACGGCCGGCCCTTGACCTCCGCAACCCAGGCAGGCGGCGCGAAATGGTGGTGGACGTCGATGCGGTTGGGCCTCGGGGACGCAGCCGTCTGGAGGGCCGACAATTGCCCGCCTCGAACCATCGCCGCCAGGCCAAGCGAGGTAGCGGCGCTGACCAGGAAGTTTCGGCGAGCAAGGTCGGTCACGACTCACCTCCTCGAAAAATGGCGGCTCCGCGCGTGGCGCTACTGGCCGCCCTTCAACTGCGAGTACACCATGCTCACGAACCGGTCGGCGCTCGTTCCCGCGTTGCCGGCCGGCAGAAGCCCGCCCGGCACTTTCGCGTCGTAGGGAGCGGTCACTTTCGCGGCCAGGACTTCCTGCAGCGTCTTACCCTGCCCGATCAACTGTTGAACCCTGGCCTGGACGGCGAGGATCATGTCGCGATAGGGAACGATGTCGGTCCGGTTGATGAACGTGCCGTGGCCCGGGATGAGCCTGGTATTCGGACCCGCAATCTTCATCGTCAGCTCGAGCGCCTCCAGCGCACCCTTCAACGACCCGCCGTTGTTGGTGTCGATGAACGGATAGCCGAAGTTGCGGTAGAAGTCGCCGACCATGATCACGTCCGCGTTCACGAACCTGATCATCGTGTCGCCGCCGGTGTGGGCGGCCCTGACTGGAATCAGCTCGACGGTTTCGCCGTTCATCCGAAACCTCACCGGCTCCCCCATTCCGTAGGTCACGACCGGCAGCCTGGCAGGATCCCTCGGGGGCGCCGGGGGCGTCGTTGGCGCCTGGCGCGCCAGTCCCTCGCGCAGCTCTTCACGCGCGAGGAGCACGGCGCCCAGCTTCGCGAACGTCGCGTTGCCGGCGGTGTGATCGCCGTGGATGTGCGTATTGACAAGGAAGCGGATTGGACCGGGATCGATGCGCCGTACCGCCGCCAGCACCCTGTCGCCGATCTGCACGTATTGCGAATCGACCATGAAGATGCCGTCGGGGCCGGCGAGCACGCCGATCCGGCCGCCGGCGCCATCAGGATGGCCGGGATCCACATTTTCAGAACCCGACAGCATGTAGAGGTTCGGCGCGATTTTTTCGGTCTTGATTTCGATCTTGTCGTACTGGATCCCCTGGGCCCAGGCACTGGCGTGAGGGACCGTGGCCATCAATGCCACCAGGATGAAGGGTCGTGCTCGATTCATGATTAGTTGCCTCCCAGCGAGAAGGCCACGAGCGCGTGCTCGGTTCCAGCGCCCGTGGACATGACGATGAACTGCCGGCCCGAACGGGTTCGGTACGTCATCGGGTTCGCCGTATTCGCGTACGGGACCTTCGCGCGCCACACTTCCCTGCCGGTCTTCGTCTCGAAGGCATAGAAATAGCCGTCGCCGCCGCCGATGAACACGAGGCCGCTCCGGGTGATCATGGCGCCGCCGCGATTGTTCGGCGACCCCAGGCGCTCCGGCAGGCTGACGCCTTTCAGCAGCGGATGGTTCCGCAGCGATGGCTCGCCTTCCCCGAGCGGAACCTTCCACGCGATCTCGCCCCTGTTCAAATCGACGGCCGTCAAGACCGCATACGGGGGCGCCGTGAGTGGAATGCCGTCGATGCTGGCATTTTCTCCCCCTACTGCGAATCGATTGGAATACGGAACGGCAACGAGCGGATCCGATCCGTCGTTCTTGCCGATGCGGTTGACACCGGCGGTGCGCGTGGCGCGCACGACGAGGTAGCCGGTCTCGGGATCGAATGCCGCGCCGCCCCAGTTCGCGCCTCCAACCTGTGCGGGCCGCTGCAGCGTCCCCCTGAGCGAGGGCGGCGTGTAGAGCGGGCCAATGCGGAACCTCTGCATCTGTTCCTGCGCCCTCGCCTTGATCTCCGGCGTCAGATCGTTGACATCGTCGAGCGAGACGCCCTGATCGACGAAGGCCGGGGGCCTCGAGGGAAACGGCTGCGTCGGATACGGCTTCTCGCCGGGCACGTCGCTGTCGGTCGGCACGGGCCGCTCGACAATCGGCCAGACCGGCTCGCCCGTCACGCGATCGAACACGTACGTGAAACCCTGCTTGGTGACTTGCGCCACGGCGTCGATTCGCCGCCCGTTCACGGTAATCGTCACCAGGTTTGGGGCGGCGGGGTTGTCGTAGTCCCATAGACCGTGGTGGACCGTTTGAAAATGCCACTTGATCCTGCCCGTGGCCGCGTCGAGACAGACGAGCGATTCGGCAAACAAGTTGGCGCCAGGACGGTCGCCGCCGTAGTAGTCGCTGCTCGGTGTCGAGGTCGGCAGGTACAGGAGCCCTCGCGCCTCGTCCAGGGTCATCGGCGCCCAGACGTTGGCGTGTCCGTTCTTCCGCCACGATTCGTTCTCCCAGGTCTCGGCGCCAGGGTCTTTGGCCGACTGCGGAATCACCGAGAAGTACCACACGCGTTTGCCGGTGCGCGCGTCGAACGCCTGAACGTATCCCATCGGATCGGACGACTGGACCCGGTCCGGAACCTGGCTGCCGACGATGACCAGGTCGCGGTAGACGAGGGGCGGCGAGCTTTGCGTGGCGTGCGTGATATCCGAGAGCCGCGGCAACATCGGTGAGCAGAGCGGCGCCGCCGTTGCCAAACGACGGATCCGGTTTTCCGGTCCGCGGATCGAGCGACAGGAGGCGATGCCGGCTGTTGAGGAAGATGCGCATCCGGCCGCTTCCATCACGCCAGAATGCGGTCCCGCGCAGCTTCCATCCGCTGCCGGACAGGAGTGGACCAAGCTCCTCGGCCTTGCCGTCGAACCGCCAGTTCTCCTTACCGGTTTCGGCATCGACGGCAGCGACGTTGTTGTACGGCGTGGTCACGTACAGCACGCCGTCGATCATCAGCGGCGTGCTCTCGAAGAAGCCGGGCGCCGGCGGCGTGTCCCAGTGCTTCCACTGCCAGGCCACCTGAAGGCGGTTCACGTTCTCCGGGCCGATATCGGTCAGCGGCGAGTATTTCGTGCCGCCCTGATCGCCGCCGTAGTAGAGCCATTCGACCGGCCCTGATCCAGTCGGCTGCTGCGCGCTGACGAGCGAACCGGCGACAAGAATGACGAGAAGCAGAGTCTGTCGCTTCATACGGTCTCCCAGCCAGAGGCGGACCTGAAGGCCCCCCTATGTCGCATCGGTGCGTAGGCCGGGTCCTTCCAGACCCGGCATCATCGGCGGGTCCAAAGACCCGCCTACGTGGTGAACACTCGGCCTACGTGGCGTCATTCAGCCAGTTCGTACACTGCACTAATCAGTCCATCCCTTCCTCAACGCCGCGCGATCGACTTCCTGTCCCCGCAGATAGACCCGGTAATTCGCCGCGTGTTGGTGATGTCGTCCAGCGGATTGGCATCGAGCGCCACGAAGTCCGCGCTCTTGCCGGCCGCGATCGTTCCGAGCTGGTCGAGCTGCAGGATTTCGGCGGACGTGCGCGTCGCAGAGACGATGACTTGCGCCGGTGTCATCCCGGCCGCAACCATGTCCGCCAGCTCGGTATGGGCATTCCAGCCGACAGACACGCCGGCGTCGGTCCCGAAACCAATCCGCACGCCGGCGGCGCTGAGCTTCGCCAGGTTGCGCGCCTGAACCTCGTACAACTCTCGCACCTGCCTGGCGGCATCCGGTTTTCTGTTTGCCGCCTCATCGCGCAGACGCTGAATCTCCTGGGCCGGAACCGTGTCGCTCAACCACGTCAGGTCCTCTGCGACTCCTCTGTCCGGCAGGTTCGGGATGACGAAGACGTTCGGGTGCTGTTTGATCAGCGCGATGAACTCGTCATCCACGTCCCTGTCGCGCACGCCATGAGCGAAGCCGTCGATGCCGGCGCGCAGAAGCTCTTTGGCATCTGACAGATCGTAGATATGGGCAACCACGCGGAGCTTGTGTGTGTGGGCCTCGTCGATGATCGCGCGATACATCGGCGGCGGAAGCTTCTTCACGGTGCCAAGTCGGTCGTCCACCCAGATCTTGACGATGTCCACTTTCTTGGCGGCGAGCTCCTGGACAACCTTCCTGCCCTCCGCTTCGGTTGTCACGCCGTACGCGGCTGCCTTTCTGTACTCGGCGCCTGGACCGGCGTTGGGCAGGGCGATCCCGCTGCCCGCCGTTCGAAACAGCGCGGCGTCCTTGATGGTTTCCGCTCGCACCTGGAACGGCAGATCCCCTGGATCGACCCCCATGCTCAACGTCGCCGCGATCCCGTAATACGCATAGCGATGCAGATGATCGACGAGGTTCTCTCGCGTGAAGTTGGCGGCTGCCGTTGTCATGCCCTTCACGTTCGTATAGCCAAGGTGGCTGTGGGCGTCGATGAGGGCCGGCATGACCGTCTTGCCGGACAGGTCGACCCGGCGCGCTCCATCCGGCGGCGAGAAGGTCGCCCTTCTTTCCAATCCGGGTGAATGCGCCGTTCTCCACCAGGAATGCAGAGTCCGGGATCGGCGCGCTGCCGTCGCCGACGATGAGCTGCGCGCCTTCGAACAGAACGGCGTTGCTGGCGGTCGCCGGAGCAGGCTGGTCGCTGGTTGCGCGGCGTTGCAGGCGGCGAAGAACAGGCCGCGAGCAGAAACAGAGCGGCTCGTAGCGCAGGTCTTCAGACCTGCCTGCGTGGCAGGTCTGAAGTCCTGCGCTACGACAGCTGTGACGCGCCATCTACGACGGCACCCGCAGCGCGAGCAACTCGCCCGTATACGCGCCGCCGCTGATCGCCACGACGAGATACTGTCGGCCGTTCAGCATGTAGGTCATGGGCGATCCGCTTTGCGGCGCCGGCATGTAGACCGCACCGGCTTCCTTGCCGGTCGCCTTGTCGTACGCGCGCAGCATCGAGCCGCGCTGGCCTGTCGCGCGTGATGCCGAAGCCCGGCTCGCCTGCAACCACGAGTGTTTTCGTGACGAGCGTCCCGACGTTGCCGGGCCGCCCGGTGCGCGGAATATTCAGGCCTTTGAGCGCCGGGTGATTCTTGATGTTGTCCGGCGTCTCGCCGTGCGCGACCTGCCAGGCAATCTCGCCTTTGTCGAGATTGATCGCGCTGATCTGGCCGTAGGGCGGCTTGACCAGCGGCAGCCCCTGAACGTTCAGCGAAACCACATTGCCGCCGCCTGCCGCGCCCGGAGCCGCGCCGGACCCGCCGGTGGTGCGAACGCCCGTCAGGACATTGCCCTGGTGATAGCGCACGTCAATCCCCGGAGGCGGCGGAACGAGCCCGAGGGCGGCAACGGCGGCTCTGCGAGTGCACGTACAGGATGTGCGTCTCCGGGATCGTACGAGCCACCGGGCCAGTTGGTGGCGGCGGCCTGCGTCGCCATGGCCAGCGTCGCGATCGGCCCTTCGGCTTTGCTGACCACCGGCGGTGTGAAGACCGGCCCGATGCGATACAGGGAGATCGCCTTGACGGCTTCGGCGCGAAGCTCCGGCGTGAAATCGATCAGATCGTCGATCGACAGTCCCTGGCGGTCGTACGCCGGCGGCCTGGTCGGAATCGGCTGCGTGGGCGAATACCATTCCCCGGGCACATCACCCTGCGGGACGGGGCGCTCTTCGATCGGCCATATGGGCTGGCCCGTCACTCGATCGAGAACATACAGAAATGCCTGCTTGGTCGGCTGCGCGACCGCCTTGATCGTTTTCCCGTTGACGGTGATGTCGACCAGGATTGGGGCGCACGGGATATCCATGTCCCAGATGCCGTGGTGCACCAGCTGGTAATGCCACTTGCGCTGCCCGGTCTGCAGATCGACGGCGACAAGGCTCTCGCCGAACAGCGTGTTGCCGGGCCGTTCCCCGCCGTAGTAGTCGTGTGTCGGAAGCTCCACCGGCAGGTACGCGATCCCCAGCTCTTCGTCGACGGAAATCTGCGCCCACACGCCGGTATTGCCGGTGTAGGCCCACGAGTCCTTCAGCCAGGTGTCGTTGCCGACTTCGCCCGGCTGCGGGATGGTCCGGAACAGCCACAGCTGCTTCCCCGTCCGGACGTCGTAACCGCGGACCGCGCCTTTGACGTTGCTGCGGCTCTTGGGATTCGCCCCGGTTTCGAATGCGGCGCCGACGATCACGACGTTCCTGGCCACGATCGGCGTGGCGTGGAGGCCGACTTTGGCGCCGGTGACGTCGAGGTCCTGATCGAACCCGAGCTTCAAGTCGACGACGCCGTTCTGGCCGAAGCCAGGCACGGGGTTTCCGGTCTTCGCGTCCAGCGCGACGAGACGGTAGCCGGGCGTCACGTAGAGGATCCGCTCGTCCTTTTCCGTCGCTCCAGTACGCGAGGCCGCGGCCCGACAGCTGCCGCGGCGCCGCGGCGCCGCGCGCGCCCTCGTGCTCGCTGTGCATCCACAGCATCTCGCCGGTCTCGGCATCGAGCGACACGACGGCGCGCCTCGTGCCTCCGGTTGAATACAGCCTGCCGTTGACCATCAGCGGCGTCGACTCGAGATTGAACTCCGGAGTGGGACCGAGATAGTCCGTCTTGAAGCGCCAGGCCACCTCGAGCTTGCTGAAGTTGGCTGCGTTGATCTGGTCGAGCGGCGAGTAGCGCATGTGGCCCAGATCGCCGCCATAGGTAGGCCATTCGCCGGACTTTGTTCCCGGGGATCCCGGGGACCCTGTCTGCCCCGGCAGCTGTAGAGTCGTCATCGCGACGATTCCCAGAGCGACGCCAAGGGATGCCGACCGGCGCGCCGATCGTCTCAACCACTGCGACATATAGCCGTCCTTTCAGGGCTTCTTCATCCGGTTCGCAGCGCTCAATGGAGCTCGACGGGCTCCACAATCGACTGCATCACGGCGTTTTCGAAATCGGCGTTCAACCCGGGTGTGGAAGTCTGGGTCATGAGCACGGCGACGACCTTCTCTTTCGGATCGACGAAGAAGTGCGTGCCATATGCGCCGCTCCAGCCGAACGTCCCGCTGGACAGCAGGGTTCCTCTTTGCACCGCGTCGTTGACGACGCGGACGCTCAGGCCGTAACCCTCACCACGCGGCCTGCCCGGCAACGTGTCCGGTATGTGCATCGACCTCATCAGCTCGACCGTCCGCGGCGCGAGCAGCCGTTTGCCATTCAGCTGGCCGCCGTTGAGCAGCATCAGGCCGAACTGCAAATAGTCTTCGGCGGTGGTGAACAGACCGCCCCCGCCCGACAGGAAAACACCGTTCATGAAATTCGCCTCGTTCATCACCTTGACGAGGCCCTTCTCGCTCCTGTTGTAGCGTGTCGCGATTCGCGGCTTGAACGATTCGTCGGACGTGTAGAAGTACGTATCCTTCATCCCGAGCGGCTCGAATATCCGTTGCCGCGCGAACTGGTCGAACTTCTGGCCCGAGGCGACTTCCACCACGAGCACGAGCGTATCGAAACCCGCTTGCGCGCTGTACGCCCAGCGCGAGCCCGGCTGAAACTCGAGAGGGACTCCGCCGAGCCGCGGAATATAGTCGGCGTTCGATTCTTTGGCCTTCAGCCTCACGTCCGGCTTGCCGGCCTCGCTGTTGCTGATGGTGCCGCTGACCAGACCCGACGTATGAGTCAGCAGGTCTCTAATCGTAATCTCACGCTCGGCGGGGACCGTGTAGAAGCGGGGGGCCGCCGCGGGTGCTGCGCCTCGCCCGGCTGCCGCTCCACCGCCGCCGCCCGCCGGCCCTGATTGAGCAACGCCGACTTTCAGATCCTTGAACTGGGGAATGAATCTGGACACCGGATCGTTGAGCCGTACCTTCCCGTCTTCTATCAGCATGAGGATGGCCACGCCCACCACCGGCTTGGTCATCGACATGATCCGGAACAGCGCATTCGGCGCCATCGGCTTCCTCGTGTCGATGTCCATCAGGCCCTGCGCCTCCAGATGGGCGACACGGCCGTTGCGCGCGACCAAGGTCACAGAGCCCGAGAAGCTGCCCGCGTCGATGTGACGCTTCAGCAGCTCGCTGACTCGCTTCAGGCGTTCTGCCGAGATGCCAACCCCTTCGGGGTTCGATCGCGGCGCTTGCGCCGACAGCGACGAGAATCATCACGTAGCCGGGCCCCTGCACGATCTGATAGTTGTTGTTGTAAGTCCCGGGGAGCATCGGGGGACCGGCGCGGTCCATGATGATGCAGCGAGTCGTCGAGCTCGTTGTTCTGTGCGGCGCCCCAGCGACCGCCCGTTCGCGCTATCGCCTCCGCCCGATCCGCCAGTCGCTTTTGTCCCTCTGCTGTCAGGGGTGGGATCCTCCTGTCGGCGGGATCCACGATCAGCGACGTTCGCAGGTTCGAGGCGCGCGGCCCCTGGCTGCGGTCCAGCCCGAACTGGGTAAAGTCGTAGTGCACGTCGGCGATGGTTCCGGGTTCTGTCAGCTCACTCTCGACCGCGGCCGCTCGCTTTGCATTCTCGGCGGCTTCCTCGATCGTGTAGAACTCCTTTGTGACGCCGTTCGGCCGCTCCAGAGGGAACATACGTGGTGTTGGTCCAGAACCCCTGCAGGTCCGGCTGGCCGTCCGGGGTACGCGGCGGAGTGTAGGCCTTGAAGCCCAATCAGGACCAGGGAAAGCACGCAGGTCGTCGTGAGCTTCTTCATCGAACGCATGTTGTTCTCCTTCAGAACCCGCGCGGAGGTTACCGTGGTTCCTGGTACGAGAACTCGAGAATCGAGCCGCCGTTCTCGAGCGCGGTTGTGATGATGCCGGCCGAATCGGTCGTTCGTCCCGTGGGATCGGTGGCGAGATAGATGCGCCGGCCATCGGGCGCAAACGCGACATCCCGATATCGATTGGTCGTCTTGAAGACTTCCTCGGCGTCTCCGACGATCGAGGCCCCGTCGCCACTGAGCTTCATCCTATACGCCCTCCCGGCCTTCAACGCCACCAGGAGCAGAGAATTCGCCCAGCCGGGAATGGCGTTCGCACCCACCGGCATACAACTTCAGTCCAGATGGCGCGATCGTGGCGCTGCCGCGCGCTTGAAGGTCGTACCCGTTGTCCACCGTGAAGAACGTCTTGAGGGGCGGCGTGAAATCGGCATGGTGCCACGCGCTCTCCTTCTGTTGGGGAACCTCCGGGGGCACGGTGACCGCGCTGAACGTCAACGTCGAGCACGAGGATGCCGCCGACCAGTTGCCGTACACATACGCGCGATCGTCGTTGTACCCGGCGACGTTGGGCCACCCATAGTTCTTTCCCGCCCGAATCAGATTCAGCTCGTCGTCTGTGCTCGGGCCATGCTCGGCCGTGTAGACCTTGCCGTCCGGGCCAAACGTGATTCCCTGAATGTTGCGGTGACCGTACGAGTAAATGTGACTCCGCACCCCGGCGATCGTGGGGTTGTCGGAGGGAATCGTTCCATCGAGATTCACACGCAGCAGCTTGCCCTGGTACTTCATCCAGTCCCGCTCGGCGACCTCGGAGGCCGAGGGGACCTGCTGGGCACGGTTGGTGATGCAGTTGTTCCTTCCGAAGTTGCTCCCCTGATCGCCGACGCTGAGATACAGCTTGAGATCCGGACCAAGCGCCAGGCGGCCGGACACGTGATCGTTGTGCACCGGCAGGCCGGTGAGAAGATCCACCGGACTCTTCATGGTCTGAGTGGCTGCGTCGTACGTGTACCGCCTGATCACCCCACGACGGAGCACCTCGGGCGGCGGATTCACGGCGTACGTCAAGTAAACGTAGACATAGTCGGCGCCGATTCCACGGAGCAATTCAGGATGGAGCGCCATGCCGAGCAGGCCGTCCTGCGCGACGCTCTGGTGAACGTCGGGAATCGTCAACGCGACCGCCTTCGATCCGTCCGCGGGGTTTATCCTCGTGACCCTTTTCCCGGTTCGCTCCGTCACCCATAGCCGCGCGTCCGGCCCCCAGCTCAGTTCCCACGGACCTTCGAGGCCCGTCGTCACCACCCGCGTCGAAAACGTGTGAGACGTTGCGGCTGCGTTCTGACCGTTTTGTGCGGAAAGGCCTGTCCTGAGCGAAATCGAAGCGCTGCCGACAAGCGCGAACAGCGACAGGCAGACGGCAGCGGATTGGCGCGTCATTGATCCTTCTCCAAGGCCCTCGCGCTCACACCAGCTCGCGGGCGACGCGGAACGCCTGGACGAAATCGAGATAGATCGGCGCTTCCGTCTCGAGCATCGAGCGGAGTAGCGTTTGCTGCGTCCTCACCTTGACCCTGCCGATGGTTAGCGGGCCGACATTCACCGCCCCCGCCGCCGCAGTGGCGTGTTGCGCCGGGGCGCCGTCGTCTTTTGGATTGATGCCCTCGACGCCGGCTGGCGGGCTGGCATTGATGTCGGCGGCGACTTTCAGCATGCGGGCATCCTCCAGAACAGACGCGCTCAGGACCTGCACGCCGGCCTTGGCGGTGCTGATCACGACGTCCGCCCGGGAAACGAGCCGCGCCTTGTCTGCGTCGGAGGCGCCGAAGGTCCCTCGCAGCGAAGTGCCGCAGCGGCGGTTGTACTCGCTGGCCTTCGCGAGAGCCACGTCCGGGGACAAGTAGTCCACAAGAGTCGTGGTGGCGCCGGCCAGCGAAGCGATGACGCCGGTGGCGACACCGATGCCTCCGGTACCGCCGAAGATCACGACCTGCGCTCCCTTCAGCTCCATCTGATGACGCTGTTTCAGCTGGCGCTCAACGCAGGCGACGACGGCGGCAGCCGTCGTGAACGCGCCGCTTGGATCGGCCAGGATCGAGACTTCGAAGGGGGGCACCATGGCCCCCTTCGCGGCATCGACCATGTCCATCGCGATACCGACGTCCCGGCCGCCAACCAGGATCGCGCTTCGCTTCAGATCCTTCGGGCTGCGGGGGAAGATCACATCCTGGACCAGGCCGTGAATCTGCTCCAGGGTGACGCCCGCGTACGGGATGACCGCCTCGAATCCGGCATCATAGGCCATCGTGATGTCGAAGGGGCTGACGTGCGGCAGGGGACTCAAAATATGGAGAATGCTGGGCTTGTCCATGAGATTCTGGCCTGCTGATTGTCGCTCAGGCAGGCGGTTTGTCAACCGGGGACGCTCGGATTCCCGTTGGCGGGAAGCGGCCACGAACCTAGAATGATGGCGAGGAGAGCTCCAGATGAAAATGCGCTGCGTCGTCATGGTTGTGGTGATGGCCGCGTTCGTCATGGGACCAACACCGGCGTCGGGTCAGGCTGCTGCCGCGAAGAGCATCCCGCGCCTTGCGGATGGCACGCCGGACTTCAACGGAATCTGGGACCGCCCGCGTGTGCCGGACGTCACCCGGGATGAGAAGGGATGCGGCAGTGGCGCGCCAACCGTCGGGTGCAACCAGAAAGGCGCTGGAGAGCTTCCCTATACGGCCTGGGGAAAGGAACAAATGACGGGGCCGAGGTTCGATTACGCGGCGCGCTGCCTGCCGTGGGGCTACACCCGGGCCATGGGCACCGCATACCCGCTCGAGATCATTCAAACGCCCAAACGCCTCGCCTACCTTTTCGAATCGAACAACGTGTTCCATGTGATTCCAACCGATGGCCGCCAACTGCCCCAACACGCGGACCCACTGTGGCTGGGACGCTCGACCGGCCGCTACGAAGGCGACACGCTGGTCATCGAGACCACCGGTTTCAACGGTCAGACGTGGCTTGATACCGCGGAACATCCCTCGAGCGATCAGTTGCGCGTGACCGAACGGCTCCGGCACATCGACGCCGATCATCTCGAGTATGAAGTGACGTTCGACGACCCGAAGACGTACTCGAAGCCGTTCAAGAACACTCGCATCTGGTCGCGCATGAAGGCGGGCGACGAGCTGATGGAATGGTGGTGCATGGAGAACAACAGGGAGCTGACTGAGGGACGCCTTTCACCGACTCACATCAACGAACCGTAAACCCGAAACCGGCTAAACACGTCCGGAGAGACACACGTGACGCATTCGATTGCCAGAACGATCATCGTCATGCTGGTGGCACTATGGCCATTGCCCAGCCTCGGACAGGCCGGTTTTCCGGCGCCGCCGCAGACTCCTTATGGCGTGCCGATCGCTCTCGATGCCGCCAAGAAGACGGCATCCGCGGCGGCCGCCGAGGCACGGAAGAACAGCTGGAACATGGCGATCGCCATCGTCGATACCGGCGGCCACCTTGTCTATTTCGAGAAGATGGACAACACGCAGACGGGCAGCGTGAACGTCGCGATTGACAAGGCGCGCTCCGCGGCGCTGTTCAGGCGTCCGACGAAGGTCTTTCAGGATGGCGTCGCGGCGGGAGGAGAGGGACTCCGCCTCCTCGGGCTCGAGGGCGCGGTCCCCATCGACGGCGGTGTTCCGATCATCGTCGGTGGCAGGATTATCGGCGGCATCGGCACCTCCGGCGGCAGCGGCGAGCAGGACGGGCAGGTCGCCAGAGCTGGAGCGGATTCCGTCAAGTAAGCATGTGAAGCCAGCGAATCCGTGAAACCAGCAAAACTGTGAAACCACTATTCAGCGGCGGGTCGGCGCCTGGAGCGAAATGAGCGGACGATCGTCAGCCTGATGGCACTGTCCGCTGGAAGTCGCGTCGGTCCGTATGAAGTACTCGCGCCACTTGGTTCGGGCGGGATGGGCGAGGTCTACCGTGCGCGGGACACGAAGCTCGGACGCGACGTGGCCATCAAGGTCCTGCCCCCCGCTTTCACGACCGACCCCGATCGGCTCGCGCGATTCGAACGCGAGGCGCGTTTGCTGGCATCGCTGAATCATCCGCACATCGGC
The DNA here is from genome assembly GCA_963749565.1 of uncultured Acidobacteriota bacterium. GTDB lineage: Bacteria > Acidobacteriota > Vicinamibacteria > Vicinamibacterales > CAVVIG01 > DATLLJ01. The sequence continues at coordinate 517,591 of CAVVNL010000008.1, forward strand.
GCGATCTACGGACTGGAAGAGGCCGATGGTGGGCGCGCGCTGATTCTCGAGCTGGTCGAAGGCCCGACGCTGGCCGATCGCATCGCGCGCGGCCCGCTCTCGATGGATGAGGCATTGCAGATCGCCAGGCAGATCGCGGAGGCGCTGGAAGCGGCCCACGAGAAAGGGATCATCCATCGCGATCTGAAGCCCGCCAACATTAAGATCACGCCCGACGGCACCGCCAAGGTGCTGGACTTCGGCCTGGCGAAGGTGGGCGAGGTGGAAGGCGGCAACCTCGATCTCTCCAACTCCCCGACGATGATGGCGACGACGCCGGGAATGATTCTGGGAACGGCGTCTTACATGTCACCCGAGCAGGCGAACGGGAGGGAGGCCGATCGCGCCTCCGACGTGTGGGCGTTCGGGTGCGTCCTCTACGAGATGCTAAGCGGACGTCGCGCGTTTGAGGGCGAAACAGTAGGCGAGATTCTCGCCGGAATATTGAAGACCGAACCGGATTGGCATCGGTTGCCTGCCGAAACACCGGAAGGCATCCGCCGTCTGCTGCGTCGTTGCCTGCAGAAGGATCAGAAGCGCCGGTTCCGCGACATTCGTGACGCGCGTCTTGAAATCGACGATGTCCAGGGCGGGACAGCGCAGACCGATGGTGTGGGGCAGGCTTCGTCAGGACGCCGGGAGCGACTCGTCTGGGCGTCGGCCCTCGCGCTTGTCGCGCTGAGTGCCGCGGTGTTGGGCGTGCGGGCTCTCCGCCCGGCGCCCATGGCTCCTGAGGCGCGACTCGAAATCAACACGCCTCCGACCAGGGATCCGTGGCTGGCGATTTCGCCCGATGGGCTGATGATTGTCTACGTGGCCAGGTCCGCGGGCCAGCCTCAGTTGTGGCTGCGGTCGCTGGATGCGTTGTCGGCTCGTCCGTTGCCCGGAACCGAGCGTGCAACATCGCCGTTCTGGTCGCCCGACAGCCGGTCGATCGGGTTCTTTGCGGATGACAGGCTGAAACGGATGGACATCGACGGCGGATCGGCGCGGACACTGACTTCTCCCGCTCCGGCGCCCTTGGGTGCCGCGTGGAACAGCGATGGGACAATACTTTTTTCTCCCAACCCCGGCGGACCGATTTTGCGCATCTCCGCTGCGGCGGGCGGCGAACCCTCCGCCACCACACGATTCGAGTCGCCGCAACACAGGAGTCATTCTTCCCCGCAGTTCCTCCCCGATGGCCAGCACTTTCTCTTCTTCGTGGCCGGCACCCCTGAAGCCCGTGGCGTTTATGTGGGTCAGCTCGAAGGATTGGACACGAAACGCCTGTTCGACGCGGATACACCAGCCGTCTATGCCGCCACCGGGCATCTGCTGTTCGTCCGTCAGGGAAAGCTGTTGGCTCAGGACTTCGATCCGGACCGGCTGGAAGCGAGGGGAGACCCGTTTCCGTTTGCCGAACACGCGACCGCGGGGACGATATTGTCCGTATCGGCCGCCGGACCGATCGTCTATCGCACGCCTTCACCCGACAGCGGCCAACGGCAGCTCGTGTGGATCGATCGGTCTGGCAGGGAAACTGAAAGGGTGGTCTATCCCGACACCGCCTCACTCGGTCCGTCGCTGTCACGCGACGGCCGCCGTGTGGCAGTGTTCCGTTACGCAAATGGCAACATGGACATCTGGTCGTACGAAATTGCCCGTGGCCTGTGGGAATTGGTGACGTCAGATTCGGGCGATGACATCCATCCCCTCTGGTCTCCGGACGGCAACAGTATCGTGTTCGGCTCCCGGCGTGGCGACATGAATCTTTACCGGAAGCTCCGGGGCGGTCCACTGGGAAGTGAAGAACTGCTGCTCGCGACGTCCCAGGTCAAGTTTCCAACGGACTGGTCGGCCGACGGGCGCTTTCTGCTGTATGACAACGTCGATCTGACGGGCGACGCCGACATCTGGGCGCTGTCACTCGAACGAGACGGCAAGCCGTTCGAAGTCGTCCAGACGGACTTCCACGAGCGCCTGGCACAGTTCTCACCCGATGGAAATTGGATCGCTTATCAGTCGGACAAAACAGGTAACTATGAGATCTACATCCAGCCGTTTCCCGGCCCCGGAGACGACTCGCGGGTTTCCATCGATGGCGGCGGGCAGGTGCGCTGGAATCCCAACGGCAGGGAATTGTTCTATGTGGCGGCGGATGATCGGCTGATGGCGGTTCCGATCCGCTTCGCTGCAAACGGTACGACTTTCGAAGCTGACGCGCCGCTCCCGTTGTTCGCCACGAACGTGGGCAGCACGGCAATCAACACGGTCAGGCAGCAATACGCCGTCTCCCCGGACGGGCAGTCGTTCATGATGAACTCCATCCTGGGAGAAGCCAGCGCCTCCCCCATCACGGTCATCCTGAATTGGAAACCTAAACCGTAGAGCCTGTAACAAAACTCCAATCGGCAACCCGTCGGATGGGTGGTTTCGGGCGGATTACTAAACGCTTCGCGACTGCTCGCGGGTTATGCCCACCAGTGGCGCCGTACAACTTCGTGGCCTATGCGTTTGCAACGCATTCGACCACGTCTCGACGACGGCCGCTAACGTTCGAGCCAGCTTTCCCGTACCTTCAACTGTTCCGCCGTCGGCGACTGGCTCTCGACGATCTGATAGTTGGCGAGCTCGACGAACCCGACGGCGATTTCCAGTTCCCGTTCCTCGCCACCGCGCCGGATCCTGAGCCTGACGTTCTGACCCAACTTCTCGCTGAGGAGACGGAAGACGGTTCCAGCGCCCTGGCCTTCCAGAGTCTGGCCATCGACGCTCACAATGAAGTCCTCCTGCTGCAAACGGGCCGTTCGGGCATCAAAACCGGGAGGCACGCCGGTGACCCGGCCCATCGTGTCCAGGTTCACACCGAGAAAGGGAACCTTTCGTGTGGCGCGTTCGACCTGATAACCGGCGTAGCCGAAAATCGTCTCGTAGGGCGGCACGTCGGTGCCAGAGACGTACCTGTTGAAGAAGGTTTCGTACGAGCTTCTGGTGATGCGGTTGACGACGCGAATCAGATCCTCGGTGCTGAATCCGCGGCCGCGCTCGTAGAAGTCCGTGAAGAGCGTCCGCATGACGGCGTCCAGACCCGATACGCCGCTGGTGTCGTGACGAATGGAGAGGTCCAGGAGGGCTGCGATGTTCCGCCCCTGTGAGTAATAGGAAATGCTGAACGGAGGCGGAGTGTCGTAGCCAATCCACGTCGACGTCGACGAGTCCGACGCCGATATGTAGCGCCGTGCCTCGTTGCCCTCAACTTCCCCGATCCCCCTCGCCATCTCGCCGACGAAGGTCCGGGCGTCCTTCAGCCCGGCGCGATACGACGTCAGGCTGGTGTAATACGACGTGAAGCCCTCGGACACCCACAGCAGCGGCGTCTCGTTCTCCCTCGCGTAGTCGTAGGGCCACATCTGCACCGGACGGATGCGCTTGACGTTCCAGACGTGAAAGAACTCGTGCGCGGCCTGGCCCACCATGTCGTCGGGCTGCGGCAGCGCGTCGGGGTTCCAGAGGGCAACGAACGAGTTCTGGTGCTCCAGCACCCGGGCACTCGCTTCCGCGGGCCGGAAGAAATAGAAGTAGACGAATTTCTTGTACGGGAGGCCGCCGAAGATCCTTCCCTGCGTTTCCGCCAGCTTCGTGAGGTGGCCGATCAAGGTGCGGGTCTTCTCCACCGAGAACACGCCCGCGGGATTGGCGACGAGGTCGTGCGGCTTGCCCTCGACCGTGAACCGGGTGACGTCGAACGTCCCCATCAGCGTCGGCTGATCCACGAGCGTGTCGTACTCGGGCGCCGTGAACACCATCGGGTCGGCCGTCTCGTCAAGTCCACTGGCGATTCTCCAACCGCTCGGCGCATCGAACCGCACTTTGCTGGGCCTCGATCGATGACCCTCGGGCAGCAGGAAGAGATGCGTGCCGGTGAAGAACGCGTAGTCGGGCGCGATGCGCGCCTGATTCGCGGAGAGGACGTTCGCCAGGTAATCGAACTCGACGGTGACGCGCGAGATCCCCTTCGTATCGATTCGCCACGTCTGCTTACGGACCTGCGCGGGCCGCAGCTCGCGGCCGTCCGGCTCGGTGACTCGGAAGCGAAAGACGTTCTTCGCGTAGTTCTCGATCACGTACCAGCCGGGCGACCAGACCGGCAGCGACAGCTCGAGCGACGGCTGGTTGATGTTCCTGATGTCGGTGGTCACGTGAAAGAGCTGGCCTGGGATGTCGGCGACCTTGACGGTGTACTCGATCTCAAGCCGTCCACTTTGTGCCGCCGCAGCGGGCGCCAAGAGAACATTGACACAGCAGGCAAGACACCAGATCAGAGTTCGCTGCGCGACAAGAGGAGTGCGATTAAAGGGGCCCGTGCTCATAAGCGTGCTCCTCCGGGTTCTAACGACCAATCCTCCAAGGCGGGATGACTCGTCACTCCGCGACAAGGCAGGAATAATCCGATGAGTTGGCGCCAAGCCACCAGCGGCCTCGGTTGCCGCAGTCACGAGCCCGTCGACGGCTGGGCCGGGACGGCGCGCACACGCGAGAGGCACAGCCACGCGGCCGGTGGCATTTCGAGATCGAGGTCGAAGTGAATCGACCGCAGCTGCACGATCTCGAGGAACGGCTCGACGGCGCTGGCGATGTCGCGGGCGCTGCGCCGAGGCGGCCCGGTGTCGCGGGCTGCGCCTTCGGTGCTGCCGATGAGGCTCAGCCACAGGCCGCCCGGCGTGAGCACCCCGGCCACGAGCGCAGCAAAGCGCGCGCGTACCTCGGGCGCGTCGAACACATGAAAGCATCCGCGGTCGAACACAAAGTCGAAGGGGCCCTCCGGCGGGTCTTTGAGGAAGTCGAGCACCTCGAAGCGGCACGCGGTCCTGCCGCCGCCCATCCTGGCGCGGGCTCGATCGATCGCCAGCGGGGACACGTCGACGCCGAGCGCGTCGAAGCCGTGCGCGGCGAGCCACAAGGCGCTGGTGCCGGTGCCACAACCAACCTCCAGGGCGCGGCCGGCGGGTATCGTCCCAGCCTCCACAGCCGCGACAAGCGCGGGATCGGGCTCGCCCGAATCCCACGGCGTCTGACCGCTAGCGTAGTGCTCGTTCCAATTGCGATCCGGCATGGTCGCTCTCATGTTCAACGCAGCGCGGCGGCCATACGTTCACGCTGCCTCGCCAACGAGGGTCAGGTTTCGGAGGTTTGTTACGCGCTCTCAGGGCGTGGACGCGGCGCCAGTCGCGAGTGGACCCGGCGCCTGGAATGCTATCTTGCCATCCGGCAGGGTCATCTGTCCGGACACGTTCATCGATTGCGGGTTCCTCGAACGGCTGCCTTTGAACTTGACGACCGTCCCGGGTTTCACTGAATCTCTTCGCCATCCGGCCCGATATAACTGGTTCGGCGCCTGAATTTCCACTTTATAGACCAGGACTTTTCCGTCTGGTCCCTGAACTTCGATCTGCGTGTAGCCGTGGGGATTGATCCACTCTACGGCCTTCACCACCCCCGTGAACTCGATTGGGCTGTCTCTGTCGAACTCGCTCGATTGAGAGTGATGCGCGAAGGTAGCAGCGGACGCCAGAAACAGGCCGCCACCGATAAGCAATGCACCCCACAACTTGCCTCTCATCACAACCCCCTTCGTGAAACCGGATTGGTGGCTACTCCACGTCGGCAGGCCTGCTCCACTTGATGATTCCAGTTTGAAGCAGCTCGAGGTTGCCCTCTGCGCAGGAGTATTCCATGATTTCCCACTCTGGCCGGAGTACCCAGGTATGAACGAGCTTGAGCGGCCTGGTGTATGTCTTTGGATCGTCGACGATCATTTCGTAGTCGATGCGACCAAACTTCGTTCGCGTGATCCGCTGGACGAGGTGCCCCTGCGCGCTGAGTGGATGCCCCACGGTGTCGAGCTTGGTGAAGCCATTCAAGCCGACGGTGTCGACGACCAGCGTGTCACCCTCCCAACGGCCGACGGAATGGCCAAACCATGAAGGGTTGTCCATGGCATCCTTGGGATGGGGACGTCCGTCTGTCGAGACGACCGTAAACCAGCCGTTCTGTTCGAACAGGAACCCGATGAAGTCGTTGTGTTGAAGCAACTGCATCGGATGCCGGGCGACGATGGCCCGCGGAAAACCGTACGGCAGGCAGGCCCCTACATAGTCGTTCTTTGGATCGTGGCTTTCCCACTGCTTCTTTCCCCAGTCGGTGAAAGGCAGCGTCGGCTCCGGCACGAAGGTCATGCCTTCGCTGTTCATCGGGCGGGTGATGTCCTGGATGGCGGGTCGATCCCACACCCCGGTCAGGTCGGGCTTGCCATTGGCAAGGCGCGGCGTGGGCCCATTCAGGTCGAATTTCTTTCCAGCGAGGAAACCACGGTCCGAGGTCTGCTGAGAGAAGACAGGCAGCGCCAGGAACGCGATGGCACTCATGGCCATCACCGTAAATACGGCCAGACGCGTTTTCACGTTCAGTCTCCTTTCACCGGAGTGATATCCGGCCTCGGCTTCCTGGCCGAAGCATAGACCCCGCGTTCGCTCAAGGCAAGGTTAGAAGATGGCTTGATGTGCGTGAGGCTTTGAGCGGTAGGATTGTCTGGGCCGGTGAGCACGTTTTGTCGATGAGGTGAATTCCAATGAGAACAGACGTTTGGAGTCGCGCGACATTCGTCATTCCAGGGATCGTCATCGTGTTGTTCGCTGTCGTGCCCCACTCGGAGCGATTCGCCGCTGGCGCGCAAGCCACTGTCGCCGGCACGGGAACGCTGTCGGGAACTGTCGATGCACCGAGGCCGTTCAAAGCGGCACAGGTGTTCGTCAGGAACACGGACAACAACATCATGTACTCCGTCTACACGGCAAACGGCCGCTATCGCGCCGTGGCTCTGCTTCCCGGGAACTATGAGATCACCGTGAAGAAGATCGGGTTCGCGGTGGATGCCAGGAAGGTGGCGATCCGGGCCGGATCGAACGCGGTCGCCAACTTTTCGATGGCGGTCGGCGAGGCGAGTCCTGCCCAACAACCCACGTTTGGCGCTGGAGCCAGGGAGAACAGCATTACGTATGTGACTCAGGCGGAGTTGCTGCCACCCGGTCCCGGACGTGACCTGCTTCAGCGGAATTGCCTCGTCTGCCACGGGGAGAGCTTTTTCGGGCTGCGGCAGCAGAATGAAGCGGGATGGAATACCTCCGTCAACAACATGATCGAGGCGGGCAACGTCAAGGAGGGAGCGCTCAACGCGCAGCAGCGGGCTGAACTCGTCGGCTATCTCACCAGGAGTTTTGGGCCTGACAGCGTGAGGAGAGCCGTCCAGCCCGATTTTCCACTTGATGAGGAGGCTTTGAGCAAAGCGATGTACATCGAGTACTACTTGCCGCTCGGCCCCGGCAAGAGCCCGCGCAGGTCTCAGGAGCCTCAGATCGATCAGCTGGGCAACGTGTGGTTTTCCGAGCGGAGCTCTCCGAACATGATCGGGATGGTCGACCCCCGAACGGGAACTGTGAAGGACTATTCGCTTCCGGATCCCAAAGGCGACCCGCATGGCCTGACGGTGGATAAGTTCGGGGATGTCTGGTGGGCGGAAACCGACGGGTGGCACCTGGGACGGTTGGATCCGAAGACGGGCAAGATCACGAGATACAGCCTGACGCCTGAGACGGATCCAACCCTCAAGGGAAGAGGCCACACCCCCGTCGTGGATTCGAAACAGAATGTCTGGGTCTCCGTCAGGGATCTCGTTCGGGGCGGTACTGGGGTCAGCGGGGTATTTGGTCGTGGAGGATCGGGTGGCGGTGTCGATGAGCCGAAGGATGGGATCGCAAAATGGGACCGCGAAACCGGAAAGGTCTCCGTGTACCTTCACCCGACTCCCGGTTCACGCCCGTACGGCATGCTTGTCGATAAGAACGACAACGTGTGGACCGCCCTGAGCCAGGGATGCGGCGTCGCCCGTTTCGAGCCGGGAACCGGAAAGTGGACGGACTTTCTCTCGCCCACTGGGGGGAACTGCCAAATCCGGCGTCTGGGCGTCGATTCGAGTGCCACCACAGTCTGGTACGGGATCTGGTCCGGTGGCGGCAGGATTGGCAAAGTCGATGTTCGGACCGGGAAAATTGTCGAATACGACATTCCGATGCCGGATGCCAAGCCTTACGACACATGGACCGATGCCCAGGACAATGTCTGGGTTTCCGACGATGGACAGGGAGGAACGCTCATCAGGTTCGATCCCAGGACTGAAAAGTGGACTTACTATCCGAGTCCGCAGTTTACGGACATGCCGAAGCTGGCCATCGGTGCCAATGGGGCCATTTGGTATTGCCCTCGATCGTCTGCGAACGCCGCGGTCGGCGTCCTCTATCCGGATATGTCGAAAATCGCGACGCTGGCGGCCGTGCGGCCGCAGTTCGACCAGCGGTGACCTCCAAGCGGGTATCCAGGCAGGCCGATCGTCTGGTCTGCCCTGTCAATCGCCGTCATCGCCGTCATCGCCGTTCTGACCTTGTCGCCCGGGCACTCAGTCGCGGCTGCCGGGCAGGGCGGGCCGCCCGTCGCGGCGCAGCCGGCGTTCGACCGGTTGACGATCATTGCGCCGGCGGCGCCCGGTGGCGGATGGGACCAGCTCGCCCGCGAGATGCAGCGAGAGCTCGAGAAGCAGCAGCTGGCCGCGGCGGTCCAGGTCGAGAACGTGCCCGGCGCCGCTGGAACGATCGGCCTGGCGCAGTTCATCGATGGCCGGCGCGGCGATGGCGAATCGCTGCTCGTCAACGGCCTCGTGATGCTCGGCGCCATCCTCTGGAACGAGTCACCGGTCTCGATCACCCAGGTCACGCCCATCGCGAGGCTCACCGGCGAGTACGAAGTGGTCGCCGTCCCCGCAGCGTCTCCGCACCGCGACATGCAGAGCCTCGTCCGTGCGCTCCGCGAGAATCCTGCGGCAGTGTCCTGGGGCGGCGGCTCCGCGGGCGGCACCGACCACATCCTCGCGGGGCTCATCGTCGCCGCAGCGGACGTCGATCCTCGACGGACCAACTACATCGCGTTCTCCGGTGGCGGAGAAGCCGTGACGGCACTGATCGGCGGACAGGTGACGGCCGGGATCAGCGGCTACAGCGAGTTCGCCCAGCACATCGAGTCGGGTCGCCTGCGCGCCATTGGCGTGTCGGCGCCCAACGACGGTTCCGGTCCGGCTGAGCCGGATACTACGATCGAGGTGCCGACGTTGATCGAGCAGGGCCTCGACATCGAGCTGGAGAACTGGCGCGCCGTCATGGCGCCTCCTGGCCTGAGCGAATCGGATCGACAGGCGCTCACGGCCGTGGTCGAGAGGATGGCGCACAGCGAATCGTGGCGAGCGACGCTGGCTAAATTGAGTTGGACCGACTCCTATCTGGCTGGACCTGCCCTCGACCGGTTCCTGGACAGCGAGCGCGTGCGCGTGGCGCGCATCGTATCGCGTCTGCGCGGAACGAGCTCGGCGCGGGCGGGCGAGTGGGTGTTCCCCTTCCTGGTGCTCGGCGGCGCCGCGTTGGTGATGATCGTGCTGATTGTCAAAGGTCGCGGTCCGGCTAAAGCCGGACACTACGTACGACACTCCGACGAGCCCGCCGCACAGCGCGCGAATCGCTCTCCCGTCGTTCGTGCGGCCCTCGGTCTCGTCGCCTTTGTCGCGCTCCTGAACCTGGCCGGCTTCGTCGCCGCAGGGACCGTGCTTTTCGTGTGCACGGCGTCGGCATTCGGCAGCCGCCGCTGGCTGCGCGACGCGCTCGTTGGCCTCGCGCTTTGCGCCACTGTGTACATCACGTTTACGAACGGACTCGGGGTCAGGCTGCCATGAAATTGCAGATTGTAGATTTCAGATTGCAGATTGATTGCAGATTGAATTTAATCTGAAATCCGAAATCCGAAATCTGCAATTTTCATGGAGGTCCTCACTGCCCTCGCTGGCGGTTTCGCGGTTGCGCTGACGCCGCAGAACCTGGTCTGGGCGCTCGCCGGCGTCACGCTTGGCACCGCGGTTGGCGTACTGCCTGGCGTTGGCCCTGCGCTGACGGTCGCCTTGCTGCTGCCGGTCACCTACTCGCTCGATCCGACGCCAGCCTTCATCATGTTCGCGGGCATTTACTACGGCGGCATGTACGGCGGATCGACGACGTCGATCCTGCTGAACACGCCGGGTGAGAGCGCGTCGGTGATGACGGCCGTGGAAGGGCACCTGATGGCGCGCGCCGGACGCGGAGGCGCGGCGCTGGCCACCGCCGCAATCGGCTCGTTCGTCGCAGGCACCCTTGCCACCGCGGCACTCACCGTCTGCGCGCCGCTCATGGTGGAGCTCGCGCTTCGTTTCGGGCCGGCGGAGTACTTCGCGCTCGCCGTCCTCGCATTCGTGGCGGTGTCCACCGTGCTTGGCGAGTCGCGGCTGCTCGGCTTCGCCAGCCTGCTGTTCGGGCTCCTGCTCGGGGTGATCGGAATCGATCCGCTCACCGGCGTGCCGCGGCTCGCCTTCGGCATCCCCCAACTCCTCGACGGCATCGACGTCGTCGTCGTCACCGTCGGACTCTTCGCCGTTGGAGAGGTGTTGTATGCCGCGAACCAGGATAGCGCCGCGGAGATCATCCCCGTGCGCGGATCGCTGTGGATGACCCGGGACGAATGGTCCAGATCGTGGAAGCCGTGGCTCCGCGGGACCGCGATCGGGTTCCCGCTCGGCGCACTGCCCACGGGCGGCGCCGAGATTCCGACGTTCATCTCGTACGCGGTGGAACGGCGGCTCGCGCGGGATCCGGGCCAGTTCGGCCACGGCGCCATCGAAGGGGTCGCCGGACCGGAGGCCGCCAACAATGCGTCGGCGGCAGGCACGTTGGTGCCGCTGCTCGCACTCGGCCTGCCGACGACCGCCACCGCGGCCATCCTGCTCGCGGCGTTTCAACAGTCCGGACTCCAGCCCGGACCGCTCCTGTTCCAGCACGAGCCACGGCTCGTGTGGGGACTCATCGCGAGCCTCTATATCGGCAACGTGATGCTGCTGGTCCTCAACCTTCCGCTGGTCGGCCTGTGGGTGCGGCTGCTCACCATCCCGCGGCCATCGCTTTACGGCGGGATCCTGATCCTGGCGAGCGCAGGCGCCTACAGCGTGAACCGCTCCGCGTTCGACATCGGCCTGCTGTACGCGATTGGCGGCGTCGGCTACCTGATGCGGCGCCGGTCCATTCCGCTCGCGCCGGCCATCATCGGCCTGATCCTCGGACCGATGGCCGAAACCCAACTGCGCCGCGCCCTGGCGATTGCCGAAGGCTCGCCCGCGGTGCTCGTGACGCGGCCGATTTCGGCAACGCTGCTGGCGGCAGCGGTACTGCTTCTTTGCGGACCCGCGATCGTCCGACTCTGGCGTCGACGATAGAGGAACGGCGGGTCCAAAAGGACCCGCCCTACAGATGTAGGCCGGGTCTTTTCAGACCCGGCGAGGCGGGTCTTCGCAGCGACTCAAATCAGCGGCCTGATCAGTGTTGGGAAAGCGTAGAATGAGCGTCTTCCCGAGGAGGAACTGTTCCATGGCGCCATCAAATCGCAGATCCGGAGCACTGCCGTTTTTCGCCGCTGTGGGAGTCGCGGTTGCCATGACGTGGGGAGGACTGGCCCAGCAACCACACCTCCGCACCGTCGACGACAAGGCGTTGGAGAACGCGTCGAAAGCGCCGGAGGAGTGGTTGACCTATGGGCTCGACTACGGCGAGACACGCTACAGCGCGCTCAAGCAGATTGACGCTGCCAACGTGAGCCGGCTGGGGCCCGCCTGGGTCGCCGAGATTGGAACAGGCGGCGGCGGTCAGGAAGCGACTCCGCTGGTATCGAATGGTGTGCTCTACGCGATCACCAACTGGAGCATCGTTCATGCGATCGATGCGCGCACGGGAAAAGAACGCTGGAGCTTTGACCCGAAGGTCGACCGGTCCATGGACCGCGAGCTGACCGACAGGATCTGTTGCGGGGTCGTGCAGCGCGGCATTGCTCTGTACAACGGCAAGGTCTACATCCCGGCCATCGACGGGCGCCTCATCGCCGTGGACGCCGAGAGAGGCACGCAGGTTTGGGAAACCCAGACGCTGCCGCCGAACCTGCCGTACTCGGTCACGATGGCGCCCCGCATCGTGAAAGGCAAGGTCATCATCGGCAGCAGCGGCGCGGAGTTTGCCGTCCGCGGGTTCGTATCGGCCTATGACGCGGAGACCGGCAAGCTGGCGTGGCGTTTCTATACCGTTCCCGGCGATCCGTCGAAACCGTTCGAGCACCCCGACCTCGAAGCCGCAGCCAAGACCTGGACTGGCGAGTGGTGGAAGATGGGTGGCGGCGGTACCGTCTGGGACGCGATCGCTTTCGATCCCGACGCCGATCTGCTCTACATCGGCACCGGCAACGGCGGCCCGTGGAATCGCGACTATCGCAGTCCCGGCGGCGGCGATAACTTGTATCTCTCCTCGATCCTCGCCCTCAAGCCGGATACCGGCAAGTATGTCTGGCACTACCAGACGACACCCGGCGACAACTGGGACTACACGGCCGTACAGCACCTGCTGCTTGCCGATATCCGGCTCGACGGCCGCAATCGAAAAGTGATCATGCAGGCGCCGAAGAACGGTTTCTTCTATGTCCTCGACCGGATTACCGGCGAATTCATTTCAGCGCAGCCCTATGCGAATGTGAGCTGGGCCCAGGGCATCGATCAGAAGACCGGACGCCCGATCACGAATCCTGAAGCGTGGTACGGCCCGGAGGGCACGACGCTATCGCCTGGGCCAGGCGGGGCACACAATTGGGCGCCGATGTCCTATAACCCGGCGACCGGCCTCGTGTATCTTCCCGCCAGCAACTCCAGCTATTTGTACGCAAAGCAGCCGGACTTCGTCTTCAAGAGAGGGGAAGGAGAGTTCCAGGGTATCGGGCGATCCCAGACCGCTGTCGCCCGCGGCGGCATTCCAGGTACGCCGCCGAAGGCGCAACCACCGATTGTCGGGCCCGAGGCCGGGCGTGAGATTCGCGGGGGAGGCTACCTTCTTGCGTGGGACCCCGTCACGCAAAAGGAACGTTGGCGCGCACTGGGCGGAGGCGCGATCGGCGGCGGCACAGTCACCACCGCGGGCAATCTCGTGCTTCAAGTCGTTCCGGATGGAAGGTTCATCGCCTATAGCGCCGACAAGGGCGAGAAACTCCTGGAGGTTTCAACAGGTCAGAGAGGCATGGGTCCGCCGGTCACCTATCAACTCGATGGCCGGCAGTACGTCTCGTTCCTCGCCGGCCAGGGCACGCTGCCGGCCAACCCATTTGGTGGCGGGAACGCGGGCGCGCCTGGCGCTCCTGGCGCTCCGGGCGCCCCTGTCGCCGGAGCCGCGCCGGGTGGCGCTCCCCCGGCGGCCGCGACTCCGCTGGCGGCAGGCGGTGGTCCCGCTCCGGGCGCGAACGTTCCCCCGCCACCGCTGGACCCGATCGTCAACAAGCCGCGAGTGTATACGTTCGTGCTGGACGGGAAGGCGCCGCTTCCGAATGGAGGCGCCCGACCCTGATGGATCAGCGGCGGGTCCAAAGGACCCGCCCTACAAGATGTAGGCCGGGTCTTTCAGACCCGGCGCGGTGCCCTCGTTCATCGAGCCGTCACGGGCGTCCGGGTTGCGAGAGGCTCGAGAGCTGTCTTCTTGATGACGTCAATCGCATCCTCGGACGCGAGGAACTTGACGAGCGCCTTGGCGGCCTCCGGCTGCTTCCCGCCCACGACGAGCCCCGCCGAAAACACGGTCACCCGCTGGACCTCGGCCGGCAGCGGACCCACGTAATCGATGCCCGGCTCGGGAAGCAGCTCGCTGATTTGCTGGAAGCCAATCTCGGCGTCCCCGCGGGCGATGAGGGCGCCGACCCGCTCACCCTGGGCGTTCTTGCTCTTCGGCAAGACCTGATCGGCGATTCCCAATCGTTTGAACATCTCGGTCGAGAGATAGATACCGCTCGCGCTCGCCGAATACGCGATCGACTTGGCACGAAGAAGCGTCTGGGTGAGCGCGGCGACCGAGCTGATATCGGGCTTGGGCGCGCCGGCGCGCACGGCCATGCCGATGCTCGACCGCACCAGATCGACGCGGCTGCCGGCGACGACCTTGCCTTGCTTGATCAAGGCGTCGAGCGCGGAGGCCGACATGATCACGACATCCGCGGGCTCCCCTCGCTGCAGTCGATTCGGGATGGTTTCCGGTCCGTCTCCCGCCGAACCGCCGAACGTCGTCACAATCTTGTTCCGCGTCGTGCGTTCGAACACTGGGGCGAGCTCGAGATAGGCCGCCGTGAAGGCGCCGGACGTCATGACCCTGATCTCCTCCGCGGAGGCCGCGCTTGCGGCAAACAGAATGGCGGCAACGACCAGCGCGGCGGTTCGTGCAACGATCGCCTTCATCACCTTCATACCCGGGCCCTCCAGCTTTCCGCTTTCAGCGGTTGTACTCCCCCGCCTGCCCTGCTGTCCACTGGGACATGTTATCGTCTGAAGACCGATGATTTCGAGGCGCTTGCGCGTCGCGATCCTGCTCGTGCCGCTCGTCTGTGCGGGCGCAGCCGCCCGGCAGGCCGCCCCGCCATCCCTCTCGGTGTCGCTTTCTCTTCCATCCATCTATCCCGGCGATGTCGTCCGCGCCGATCTCCGCGGCGCTTCCGAAGCCGACCGGCCGACAGGCACCGTGTTCGGCAGGGATCTCGCGTTTGCGTTCGATCCCGCCGCAGGCGTGTGGCGCACCCTCATCGGCATCGATCTGGACACCAAGCCGGGCGCCTATCCGATCGCCGTGAAAACAGCCGGTGACGTTCCGCGGACGGCGAACGCCACCATTCGAGTCGCGCCGAAAACCTTTCGAGTCCGGCGGCTGAAGGTGGCGGCGGGGTTCGTCAATCCGCCAGCGGAGGCACTGGAGCAGATCGCCCGTGATGCCCGGACGCTGGCCGGCATCTTCGCCTCAACGACGCCAACTCGATGGATGGGGGCGTTCCTCTCGCCGGTCGATGGAACGCCGACGAGCAACTTCGGAACCCGAAGCTTTTTCAACGGTGTGCCGCGCTCGCCACATGCGGGCGTCGATTTCATGAGCGGAACCGGCACGCCGATTCGCGGGGCAGGCAACGGCGTCGTCGTGCTTGCCGAACCGCTGTATTTCACCGGCAACACCGTCATCGTCGATCACGGCGCAGGCCTCTATTCCCTGTTCGCCCACCTCTCGGCAGTTTCGAGTCGCCAAGGGCGACGCGGTGGCGCCAGACACGATCGTCGGCCTGGTCGGCGCAACGGGACGCGTGACCGGCCCGCATCTTCACTGGAGTGTCCGCCTCAACGGCGCCCGCGTCGATCCGCTTTCGCTGGTGGCGGCGACACAGCAGGTTCGTCCCTAATTCAGCCCGGCGTATTCCTGTTTTGCCTGAATGAGGATGGGGAGATCGGGGTCGGCGTCTTTCCAGATGGCGAAGAAGTCCTGGTAGGATTTCCGGGCCTTGGGCAGCTCGCCGGAGAGACGTGAGCGCGGCCGAGACCGAGATGAGACAGCGGGTAGAGCACGGATAACGGGTCGACGCCGCGGTGGTCGAGAATCTTTTGAAATTCGGCGGCGGCTTCGGGGCCGGACATGCGCTCGAAGATAGGCCTGGCCGCGGATGTAGATCGCGCGCAGGCTGGCCGGCCCGGGCTCGAATGGTTTGGCGGCATCGAGCAGCGCGATGGCTTTGGCCGGATCTCCTGTGCGGATCTCCAATGCCGCTCTGGCGGTTGGGATCGCGAACGAAATTCAACACGGTGTCTTGCGGAGCCTCTCTGGAGCTGCTCCAATGCCTTGAGGCTTTCAACGTGTCCGGCAAGTGCCACGTTCATCAGATAGTCAGATCGGCGCGGCAGCTGGCTCCAGAGGACTCAATCGCAGCGCATCCCGAACGTCACGTCGAGCTTCGGTCTCGTTGCCAAACAGCGCTTCAAAGCTTGCCAGACTGGCAAGATTCACGGCTGCGCCGAGCCGGTCCGTGGTTCCGCTTTGTGGCGAATTGGCGGTTTGCCGCAACAACTTCCGAACGTCCCTCAGCCTCCCATTGAAAGCGGCCGTTTCGGCCTGGTTGGCGACCCTCGCCGCGGCAGTGGGCCTCGACAGCTCGAATTCGCGCTGCGCCGCTTGCGCGTCCCCTTCAATGAACGCGATTTGATAGAGGATGGCGTGCATCCTCGGAGTTTCGACTTTCTGCTCAATCGCCGTTTTGATCACCGCTTTGGCTTCTTCAAGTCGATTGAGCCGCATGTAAGTGGCGCCGACCTCTCCGACGTAGAATGGCCCGCCGCGACTCAGCCGAACGCCTTCCTGATATTCGGCCAGACTGTCTTCATGGCGACCGACGTCGCGATACGCAGCACCTAATCCCATGCGGGCGGGCGGATCTCTCGGATACGTCTGTTTGAGAAGCTCTAATGTTTCGATCCCCTTACCGAGGTCCCGAAGCACCCTGCTGTAATACGCTGCGCTGATGGTCAGCCTCTCCATTTCACTGCCCCGGTCCCGCAGCTCGAAGGCTTTGGTGCGGTTTTCGCGAGATGGCTCGGCCTGCCCCATGCTCCCGTGGACGACCCCCAACAGGTAATAGCCCATGGCAAAGTTGGGATCGAGCTCCACCGCTCGTTGCAGGAGCGGCACTGCCAGAGCGAACGTTCCTGCCGCGTGCAGGCGACGAGCCTGTGTGAAAGCGCCAAGCGCCTCCAGCGATGAGGTCGTCGCCCTTTCGATAGGCGTGTCGAACTTCTGAATCGACGCGAGCGATTCGCCAAGCTTGGCGCGAAGGCTCGATGCCGCCCGGCCCAATTCCGTCAGCACCTGTTCCTTCGCGTCCGCTTCGCGCTGCTCGCGCGCGATCGACTCGCCCGTTCCGCACTGGGCGGCGTTGAGCAGGAGAACATACTGCGTCCCGAGCGCGGTGATCGAGCCGCCCAGAACGGCCTTGATGCCTTCGCGCTGGCAGATCTCCAGCGCGAGAGCATCCGTCACGCGCTCGTCCGGCGAACGCTCCATATATTGCAGCGTGTCGCGAACGCGTTCGTCCGGGAAGATGTTGAAATACGGCGATTGTCCCAGCTGAACCGCAAGTGCCTGTTTCAGCGTCCCGTCAAACGCGGGATCGCCGGTCGTGTTGACGAAGTCGGCGATCAAGATGGCGTCGCGTTCGGTCAGCACAGGAACGCGGAGCAGGCCAGAAGGCTACCGCGGCAGCGAGCTGCGATGACGATGGCACCAGCCGGTATGAGAATCTTCGCGAGACCTCGTTTCCCCGGTGGAGTTGCGACCGCTGAATTCGACGCCGACGGAGCGGAAGGTATTT
This sequence comes from uncultured Acidobacteriota bacterium, assembly GCA_963749565.1. Classification (GTDB taxonomy): domain Bacteria; phylum Acidobacteriota; class Vicinamibacteria; order Vicinamibacterales; family CAVVIG01; genus DATLLJ01. Next base: position 534,979 of record CAVVNL010000008.1, read on the forward strand.
CAAGCGGCGGTGTGCTGACAGCGGCTCGGCCCGCATCGCTATCCCGCTTCAGCCGCCTCAGGTCGGCTTCCAGATCCGCTGCCGTTTGATAGCGCAGCCGCCGGTCTTTTTCGAGGAGCTTGTTGATCGCCTCCTCGAGCTTCGGCGGCACGTCCGGATTGAGCCGGACCGGCGCAACCGGCGTGCGGTTCAGGATCGATTCGAAAATGATCGCCGTCGTGTCGCCGCCGAAGGCAAGACGGCCCGTCGCCATCTCGTAGAGGACCGCGCCCAGTGAAAACAGATCGGACCGCGCATCGAGCACTTCAGCCCGGGCCTGCTCGGGAGACATGTAGGCCACGGTTCCAACCATCGTTCCGGGCTCCGGTCAGGTGCTCCTCTGGATCCGCCCTCGTTGGGAGTTCCGAAAGGCCCGGCACAACAGAGCCGGGTCTTTTTACCGGACAGCAATTTCGCCAGGCCGAAGTCGAGAATCTTCGCCTGCCCTCGTTCGGTGACGAAGATGTTCGCCGGCTTGAGATCGCGATGGAGGATCCCTTCGGCGTGCGCGGCGCCAAGCGCGTCGGCAATCTGGGTGGCCAGGTCCAGCAGCTCGTCCTTCTTGAGCGCGCCGCGGCCAAGCCGATGCTTCAGCGTTTCGCCCTTCAGGAATTCCATCACGATGAAGGGCTGGCCGTCGTGCTCGTCGATGTCGAAGATCGTGCAGATGTTGGGATGGCTCAGCGCGGAAGCCGCCCGCGCCTCACGCCGCAGTCGCTCCAGTGCGTTCGGATCCTTCTTTGCAAGATCCTCGGGCAGGAACTTGAGCGCCACCAGGCGCTCGAGGCGGGTGTCTTCGGCCTTGTAAACCACACCCATGCCGCCGCCACCGAGCAGTTCGAGAATGCGGTAGTGGGAGACGATCTGGCCGATCATGGAAAAGCCGCGCCGATTATAGCCGGTGCCTAATCCCCTGGGCCGGCCGCGGCCCTACTTCGGACAGTCGCCGATCCGCTTCCCGTCGCTGACGATCGTCATGCTCTGTCCGGCCATGTCCATCTTCAGCGTGCTCGTATACACGTCGCTGCCGGTGTATTTCGTCTCGCCCACGGCTGTCATCGGCGGCTGTTTGCACGTCAGCTTGTAGGTGGCCGTGCTTCCCGAGACCTTGTAGTCGGCGATCGTGCAGTCGCCCTGGCCGGGGCCTTTTGGAATGGCGCTCGCAGGGTCCTTGATCATCGCGGCCGTAATGCACGTCGTGCTCTTCACCGCCGGCATGTCCATGCCCGGCATGGTCATCTTCGCCGTCACTTCCCAGTTGCCTTCACGCATGGGGGACGAGCTCTGCTGGGCGAGTGCCGTCCATGAAAGCGCGAGCAACACGAGCGTAGCCGTTGTCATTCGTAATTTCATTTGTCCCCTCGCCTCAAGCCTATCGCGATTGCGCTAGTTCGTTGACACAATCTGCTTCCAGTACTCCCAGCCGCGATTGTAGGCCGCGTCGGCGCCCGCTCCAGCCGGAGCGGCGGGCGGGGCCGGGAGCGGTGGATCCTCGAGATACGTGACCTTGCCGCCGAGCGCGATCGCCTGTTGCTGGATCCTGGCGTTCATCCGCAGGTTATAGGCTCTCACGACGAGCAGGCGTAACGAGGCGTCGGTCAGCGCAATCCCGTGGCCCTTCAGCAGGACGGCTGGCGCGTTGCCCAGCGCCATCGCCACCGAACGCCCCAGTGCGGGAGTTCTGATGATCGTCTCCCGCGGATCGAACTTGCGAATATCGTGCAGCGGGAACCCGCCGCCGATGAAGGTTCCGCCGTTGACCACGGGGCGCAGCGCCACGGAGCTCTCGCTGAAGGCCAGGATTTCCGGGGTATGGGCATGCAGTACGGCCATCACATCGGGCCGCGCCTTGTAGATCTCGCCGTGCATGTACGCTTCCTGATATTCATCGGAGCGAGGGCCCGCGACAGCTTTGCTGTCGAGGTCGTTCTCGATGATATCGCCGGCTGTCACAACACCTGCGGACACGTAGCGCGAAATAAAGTAGTGACCGGGATTACTCGGACTGCGCACGCTGACGTGTCCAAACGCATCCAGGACTCCCAACTCCTTCGACGCCAGCATCCGGTTCGCGCGGACCAGGTCGTCGATCGCGGCCTGGTCTGGAGAAACGGTTCGTGGCGCCGGCTTGCCGGTTCGTGGCGCCGGCTTGCCGGCGCTTTCTTGTCCGGCGATGCCGGGCATGACCAGCTGCTTCCAGTATTCCCAGGCGCGATCGCCGCCCGCGCCGCCCCCAGTACCGCTGGGAATGACCGTCTGCGCCGCCGGCTGCACCGGTTGTGTGCTCGCGGGCGCTGGACTCGACGTCACTCGCCGCGGATTCGAATCCCACTTACCGCCCATCGAAATCAGTTGCTGCTGGATCCGTGCAGCGGTCCGCAGGGCATTCGCGCTGCTGACCGCGGTGGGGATTGAAGAACCGGCTACCAGGGCACCGTGGCCCAGAAGGAGAACGGCATTGGTGTCGCCAATCGACTCTGCGAACGACCGGGCCAGCACGGGGGTGCTGAGGATTCCGCTCCGTCCGTTATTGATTTTCCGGATGTCGAAGATCGGCACCACGGTATCGCCACTCCGCAAGGGCACGGAGCTGACGCTGAACGCCACGAGCTCCGGCGTATGGGAGTGAACGATCGCCATCACGTCCGGCCTCGCTCTGTAGAGCTCGCCGTGAAGGAAACGTTCCCCATACTGGTCGGATCGTTCGCCCGTGACCGGCTTGCTGTCCAGATCGTTTTCGATGATGCCGTCGGCGGTCACGATCCCGGGCGAGACGTAGCGCGAGATGAAAAAATGGCTCGGATCGATCCGGCTGCGGACGCTGACGTGGCCATAGGCGTCCAGGAAATCCAGTTCCTCGGAGGCCAGCATCCGATTGGCGAGAACCAGGTCGTCGATGAGCGCCTGCTCTGGATGAGAGGCCGCGGGTGTCTGCGCGACGACGTTGACGGCGGCATCGGGGGACCCGTTTCTCAGGAGAAAGAATGCCGCCAGTGCGATCGCCGCGGCGCCGACCGTGATGACGAACGTGCGAATCTTCATGCCCTTCCCTCGCATTCGAGCGCCCTACCGCTCGCCGAGAAGCGCGCGGCCCGCGGTGATCGCGGGCACCGTCGATCGAATAATGTTCCAACCTTCCCGGACCCGTCGTGCGACGTCGTCGGCCGAGGGAGCGGTGATCGCACAGGCGACTTTGTGCGTCTTGCACGCCTTCAGGACTTGCTGAAATGCCGTCTCGAGCTCCGGCGAAGTCTGGGCCACACCCAACGAGCGTGACAAGTCCGCGCCGGCCCCAAGGAACAGCGCGCCGACACCAGGGACGGCGGCGATCGCGTCGACGTGTTTGAGGCCGTCGACCGACTCGATCATGATCGTCGCGAGAAGGTCGCCTTCCGGATTGAGCGGCCAGACGTCGGCATGACGTTCGTATTCCGCGGCGCCCAGCCCCCAGATCCACATCGCACCGGCGGGTCCGTAGCCGCGGATGCCGGCCGGCTCCGCGCGCGGCGCTCCCCTCAACGGCGGATACCGCATGCTCCGGACCGCGAGCAATGCCTGCTCCCTTGAATCGACGCCGTTGAAGATGACGCCCATCAGCCCGATATCCAGGGCCTGTTTCACGACCCACTGCGACTGGTCGGCTTCGGGCGGAAACCGCGCAAACAGCGCGACATCGGGCTGCAGGTTCCCTTTCCTGAGGATTGCGCCCCGGTCGGTCATCCCCAGCAGGAACATGTTCAGCGCGGGGAAGTCCAGCGGGTTGTGCTCCATGTCAACGTAGACGAAGTCGACCGGCGCCTGCGCCGTCTCGCGCGCGTTGGCCAGCGACAGGTCGCTGGTAATCAGCCCGTAGACCGTCTTGCCCTCTGCCAACTTCGCGATCACGGGGTTGAGGTGGACGTTTCTTGACTGAGCAGCCGGCACGCTCGGTCCCAGGACGGCAGCACTCACGAGAACCGCTGCCAACATGACGGTCACCGGCGTCCGGCGGCGTGATCGCAGGCCCAAGCGCGTCGCGGGTTTCAGCATCGCACCACGTCCTTTTCGAGTTTGCGGTGGGCAGATTATACGGGGACCACACGCCTGATGGCACAATTTCAGTTTGGAAGCGCGGTTGACAGACCCATGGACGGCACATAGGATGCGGAGCTGATGGCCGGGAGAAATCCAATGCACGTGAGACTGTTTCTGGTGTTGCTGGCTCTGATGTTTCCCGCAGCCGCTGTTTCGCAAACGCGACCTGCGAGCACGACGTTGGACATCTATATCGTCGACGTCGAGGGTGGCAACGCCGTGCTGTTCGTGACGCCGTCCGGTGAATCGGTGCTGATCGATTCCGGAAACGCCGGCGCTGGCGCGGTGCGCGATGCCGAACGCATCGTGGCCGCGGCGAAAGACGCCGGCCTGACGAAGATCGATCACCTGATCACCACGCACTACCATGGCGATCACGTCGGCGGCCTGGCTGAACTGGCGGCCCGGATCCCCATTCTCGAATTCATCGATCACGGTCCCAACGTTCAACCCAACCCGACGACCGACGCGTTCCTGCAGGGCGGTTACCGGGAGCTGTACACCAAGACGAAACACACGGTCGTGAAACCTGGCGACCGGATTCCCGTTGCGGGTGTGGAGTGGCGCGTGGCGACCTCCGCCGGCGCAGGTCGTTCAGGCGCCGTTGCAGGGCGGGGCCGTGCCGAATCGTTACTGCGCGAGCTTCACCCCGCAGACCGGTGTCAACCTCACCGAGGACGATCAGTCATTGGGCAGCGTGATCACGTTCGGACGATTTCGCACCATGCATCTTGGCGACCTCACCCTGAACCGGCAATTCGATCTGATGTGCCCGGCCAACCGGATCGGGACCGTGGATCTGTTGCTCGCGGCGCGTCACGGCAACGTCAACGCGGAATTCCTCACCCATGCCGTCAACCCCAGGGTGATCATCACCAACAACGGCACGCGAAAAGGCGCCCAGCCCGAGGCGATGAAGATCTTCTTCAGCTCGCCCCGTGTCGAAGACGTCTGGCAGATTCATTTCTCGCTGCTCGCCGGGCAGGAGCATACCGTCCCTGGAATGTTCATCGCGAATCTGTTCGACCAACCGCTCGACAGCATGCCGGTGGCGCCCTATGCGCCTCCGCCTCAGGGCCAGCAAGCGCCCGCCGCACCAGAACACAATGGTCGCGCCTACTACTTCAAAGTCTCGGCCGAGGAGAGCGGCGCCTTCACCGTGACCAACACCCGCAACGGCTTCAGCAGGACCTATCGACCGATCGCCGCAGGCAACTGAAGCTGGCCGAAGCCTGTAACCTGAAGCCTGTAGCCTGAAGCCCGAAGCCTGTTTCGATGTACTGGACGCAGATCGATGAGCGCATAGCGGGCGACGTGGTCGTCCTCGACTTGCGCGGATGGATGACCATATCCGAGGAATCGAAAGCCCTCGCCGACACAGTCCGCCGGCTGGTGCTGGACGGACGGACGAGAGTTCTCCTCAATCTGGCGCACGTCCCGTTCGTCGACAGCCTCGGGATTGGAGACATCGTGAGGGCATTCACGATCGCGCAGCGAGCCGGGGGAATGCTGAAGCTGTGCGGCGTCAACGCCCGGATTCGCGCGGTGCTCGTCGAAACTCGTCTCGTCGACGTGGTCGACTCGTTCGAGTCCGAGCAGTCGGGCCTGGACAGTTTTCGCGCGTCTGACCACTAAGAAGAAAACGATCAACCGGGTCCCCAGCGCGGCAGCCGCGCTGGGGGCCCCGTCGCAGAGACCGCAGAGCACGCGGACAAGGATCCTCGGCGGACAAGCTGGCCCGAGCCTGGAGCCCGAAGTCTGCTGTGTTGTTACTGCGGCGCGGGCTGCTTGACACCCGCGCTGGCCAACAACTCTCGGAGGAGCGCCGCCGTGTCCTCGTGGACGTCGATGCGCTGACCGCCGCGGCTGTTGCCGCCGGCCTTACCCAGCGCGGAGTCCACGGGCGTCATGCCCCGGTTGTCCTTCGCCTCCAGGTTGGCGCCCTGTTCGACGAGGAACCGGACCACGTCGTTCCAGCCCCAGCGGGCCGCCTCGTGGAGCGGCGTCAGGCCCCGGAGGCCGTCCTTGGCATTGATGTCGGCGCCGGCGGCCAGCAGGAGCTTCAGCGACTCGATCGACCGCTGCTGCACGTCCTCGGTGGTGTAGAGACCGCGTGTGTCGGCATCCACCGATCCCAGGCCGGCCGCCGCCATGACCGGCGTGATGCCTCGCGTGTTCGAGAGGCCCAGATTGGCGCCTTTCTCAAGCAGGAGCTTGATGGCCGGGGCATCGAGCGCCTTGGCGGCGCGCAGGAGCGGAGTGGCGCCGATCGTGAGCAGGCCGTCGAGCCCGCGGTCGTTGCCGATATTCCGGAACGGCGGCGCCAGCTTCAATTGCGGATTCGGGTTCGCGCCGGCGGCGAGCAGCTGTTCGATGATCTGCAGGCTCGTCGTGGTGTCGAGCGACGGACGGTCGGGCCGGCCGCCGCGCGGAATCGTGTTCAGGTCCACCGCGGCATAGAGCGGCGTCCGTCCATACCAGTCCCACTTGCCGGGATTGGCGCCCTTTTGAATGAGATAGGCCGCGAGGTCGAAGTGGCCGTTGAGGATCGACAGCAGCAGGGGGCTGACCTGCTCCGGATCGGCCAGGTTCAAGTCGGCGCCCGCCTCCGCCAGATGCCTCGCGCAATCGACGCACCCTTCCCGGGCCGCGTAGAGAAGCGGCGTCAGCCCGCCCGCCGGCCGGTAAATGGCGCGGGGCTCGGCGGTGATTTGGCGCTGCCAGTTGTTGACCTTCGACCGGGCGTTCACGTCGGCGCCGGCCTCGACGAGCGCCTTCACCATGGCGGGCTGGCCCTGGGCGACCGCCCACATCAGGGCCGTCTGACCGCGCCACTGTTCCGCCGCGTCGACCCTGGCGCCCCTCCCGAGCAGCGCCCGCGCCGCATCGACGCGGCTGGTGCGTGCCACCACCATCAACGCCGTCTGGCCGTCGCCGTTGGCAGATTCGACGTCCGCACCGGCGTCGAGCAGCCGCTCGATCATCTGTGCGTCGCCCGTGATCGCGGCTTCCGACAGCGGGGTGGCGCCGTAATCGTTCTTCGCGTTCACCCTGGCGCCCGCCCGAATCAGGCGGCCAACGAGATCGAGATCGTTCTGGTGGACGGCCCAGTGAAGCGCGGTGGTGCCGTCCTCTTCGGGGAGGTTGACGTCGACGCGCCGCTCGATCAGGGCGAGCGCCGCCGCCTTGTCGCCCGATTTGACCGCGTCCACGAGCGGAGCGGAACGGCGAGCAGCAACGCGAGCGGTATGGTCAACATCCGTCAACATTTTCCAATGGCGCTGGGGCCCCACCCCCAGCGCGAACTTACGCTGATGCCTCGCCTCGGATTTGCTCGTCCTCGGCTCGGCATTGCGCAGCGCCTCAGCGCGGCTGCCTGCAGATCCGTCGGCCTCGGCATGGCCGCGGGCGCTACAGCTCGGACATGACAGCCGTGCTATTCCCGATCTTTTCCGCGGGCACGCCGGCCCGGTCGAGCAGCGTCAGCAGCAGGTTCGACAGCTGCGTGCGGTCGGGATACCGCAGGTGCTGCCCGCCTTTCAGCTTCCCGCAGCCGCCGCCAACGACCAGGGTCGGCAGCGGGAACTCGTCGTGGGCGTTGCTGTTGCTCATGTTGCTGCCATACAGCAGGATTGAATGGTCCAGCATCGAGCCGTCGCCGTCGGGCATCGCTGCGAGCTTCGTCAGGAACCTGGCGAAAGCCTGGCTGTGGTACGTCTGAATCCTGACCAGCCTGTCTTTCTTGCCTTTGTCGTTCTGGTGATGCGACAGCGGATGGAACGCGTCCGACACGCCGACGTGGTTGTAGGTCTGGTTGCTGGCTTCCCCCGCCATCATGAAGCTGAAGACCCGTGTCAGGTTCGCCTGATACGCCAGCGCGATCATGTCGAACATGAGCGTCAGACGCTGATCGAACGTGCTGCCGACGGGGACATCGGGCAGCTCGAGGCTGGTCAGATCCCGTTCTTCCATTTTCTGGACCCGCCGCTCGATCTCGCGAACGCTTTCCAGGTAGTCGCCGAGCCTGGCGCGATCCTGCGGATCGAGATTCCGCCGGAGATCGGCGGCCTCGGCCGTCACGAGATCGAGAATGCTCGAGGTACTGCCTGGCGATGGCCTGCCGCTCCTGCGCCGTGTCGCCCTGACCGAAAAGCCGCTCGAACAGCTTGCGCGGATCGGATTCCATCGGGAGCGGCGTGGTTGGCGTCCTGAACGAGATCGTTGCGCTGTAGCTGCAGCCGTAGGCGCGGTCGCACGCCCCGCCATTGCCGCCGCGTCCCTCGGTCGCCACCTCGAGCGACGGCAGCGGCGTGTCCTGGCCGAGGTGCGCCGCGGCGATCTGGTCGACGGTCACGCCGCCAAAGGGTTCCTGGCCCTCCCGCGGCGTCACACAGCTCAGCCACGTCGCCGGGTTGAGGGCGTGCACCGGCGGCGCGATCGCCGGCTTGTTCTCCAGCCCGCTCACGATCGTCAACTGCTTCTGGAACGGCGCGAAGGGCTTGAGAATCGGCGTGAGCTCGAAGCCCTGGCCCTCGGCGGCGGGCGTCCACTGGTCCATGATCGCGCCGTGGGGCAGATACATGAACCCCATGCGCGGTTTCGGGCTCGCCGCGGTCTGCGCCAGGGCGGTCCATGCAGGAATCATCGCATCCAGCAGAGGCAGGCCCACGGTGACGCCGGCGCCGCGGAGGAACGTGCGCCGGGAAAGGTGCTTCTTGGTGATGAACATGACTGACTCCTGTTAGGCTCAACTCTCAGAGTTTGAAGCTCAGCGTGCCTCTGAGACTTGAGACTTGCTCACGTTGAGACTTCGGTTCAGAGGCCTTCCTCATCTGGAACGGCGCGCTCCGCACAATCCCCATCACAATCGACGAGAAGCGGTAGTTGTCGCGCGCGGCGTCGCGCACGATTGCGCGGACCGCCGGCATGTCGTAATACTCGACGCTTCGTCCGAGCGCGTAGGTCATGAGCTTCTCGGTCATCGTCTGCACGAACTGCGCGGGACGCTTCATCAGCGCCTGGCGAAGGTCGGCGGGGCTGTTCACCGGCGGTGCCGTCGACGAGCTTGCCGGAGGCATCGATGACCGACCCTGCGTACCGGTCCCTCGATCGCCATTCCCCGATGGCATCGAAATTCTCGAGCGCGAAGCCGAGCGGATCCATGACGCCGTGGCAGGCGTTGCAGGAAGGGTTGGCGCGGTGCTGCTCCATGATCTCGCGCACCGACAGGGCCTTCTCGCCGTCCTTGTTTTCCTGGAATCCTTCCACGTCAGGTGGCGGCGCGGCCGGCGGCGTGCCCAGGACGTTCTCCAGGATCCAGGCGCCACGCAGCACGGGAGCCGTGCGATTGGCGTACGAGGTCGTCAGCAGCACGCTGCCCTTCCCGAGCAGGCCCCAGCGATTCGGATCCGCCAGCGTCACGCGGCGGAAGCGCTCGCCGCGCACGTTCGGTATCCCGTAGTGGAGCGCCAGCCGCTCGTTGACGAAGGTATGGTCCGCGGTCAGCAGGTCCAGGACGCTCCGATCCTCGCGCAAAATGCTCTCCACGAAGAGCTCGATCTCTCTCCGGAACGCCTCGCGCAGGCCGTCGTCGAAGTTGGGAAAGACCACGCTGTCCGGGTCGATATTGTCGATCCCGCGCACGCGCAGCCACTGGAACGCGAAGCTCGTGACGAGCGACTTCGAGCCCGGTTCGGCCAGCAGCCGCATGACCTGGGCGTCGAGCACTCTGGGGTCCGCCAGCCTGCCCTTCTCGGCCACGTCGAGCAGCTCATCGTCGGGCGGCCGGCCCGAGAGGAAGAACGCGAGGCGGGACGCGAGCTCGAGATCGGTGATTCGATAGACCGTGCCCGGCGCGACGCTGTCGCTGCCTCGGCAGCCGCTCGGCGCGGAAGAGGAACTTCGGGCTCGCCAGAATGGTCGTCAGCCCGTCCCGGATGGCCGTGTCGAAGTCGCCCGTCTCCCTCGCGGTCGTGTAGAAGGCCAGCGGCGCCTCGAGATCGCTCTCGGTGACCGGCCGCCGGAACGCCCGGCGCGCGAACGTCGAGAAGATCTTCGTGGCGCAGGCGAGCTCTTCTCGCGCGTCGGCAGCCGGGCCAGGGCGACAGACGAAAATCCGCTTGCGGCTGGGCGTGTCGCTGAGCCCGGCTGGATTGAACGGGCCGACGACCTCCAGGCTCCCCACCCTGGGAATCCGCTCCTCGCCTCCGCCCGGCTTGAACGCGTACAGCACCTCGTCGGATTCCGCGTACGACCTGGCGATGAAGGTGACGCCGATCTTGTGGGGCCCCGCCGTGACCTTGACCGGAATGTTCTGGAAGCGGCCGTTGATGGCGGCGACCGCGGGCGCCTGCTGCTGGTCGATCGCCTTCATGTCTTCCTCGCCGCCGATCTGCGCCTGAGAAGACCTTGACGCCGTCGATCGTCGCGACGAGCGTGTGCCGGTACTCCATGCCGCGCACGTACCCCGCGGTGGCGAGACCGCCGATGTTCAGCTTGTACTCGCCGTCGGCCGGAAACAGATGCTCGGCGAGCAGTCCGCCGCGCGTGCCGAGCGGCAGACCCTCGACGTGCGCGCCCTGATCGGTGCCGCGCGCCGGACGGTACGTGGCGCTGGCCGGCCTGGGCGACGGATTCCCAATCGCCCGCGTGCTGACGACGCGCGCGGCCGAGATGTACTGGTCGAGGAACGACGGCGACACCTTCAGGACGCTGGCGACGTTGTCGAAGCCGTCGGCTTCGTCGTCCTGGGGCAGGAAGGCGCTGGCGTCGATGCGCAGCCCGAGCAGTTCCTCGATGGCGGTGGCATATTCGGCGCGGTTGAGCCGATGCAGCGCCACGCGTCCCGGATTCGGGTTCGCCGCGGCGGCCTGGTCGAGCGAGCGCTCCAGCCAGGACACGAAGCCGTCCACGGCCGCCTGGTCGGGCCGGCGCACGCCCGGCGGCGGCATCATGCCGCCGCGCAGCTTCCGCACGGCTTTCTCCCAGACCTCCGCGTGGTCGGCCAGATGCGCGAGGTCCATGGTGTCGAACGTGAGGTTGGCGGTCTTGGCGCGCTGGTTGTGGCACGTCACGCAGTACTGGTCGAGGAGCGCACGCTCCGGGGACTTGGGAGCCGCCGCCGGGCGCGGCTGCCTGCTGCGAACGCGCAGCCAACAGATGCCCGCCACGATCAACGCAGAGCACGCAGAGACCGCAGAGAACAGCAAACGATACAGACTCTGCGAGCTTCCGCGGTTTCTGCGTTCATCGTCGTCGGCTTCAGACAATGCCACCGAGCTCGCGGACGTGCAGCCACATGCTGCGATAGGCGGTGGACACGAACAGGTCCGGATTTCCCCACTTCGCGTCGTACTCTTTCGTCGGGGCCGCGGCGATGATGTCTTCGGGGCCCAGGCCCTGCTTCATCATCTTCGGCGAACCGATCCAGCATCGCGGCGAGCATGTCGTGCTGCGCCTGCAGGTCGGCGCGCGTCTGGATCGGTCCGAGCCGGGCACGATGCGCGTCTCGGCGTTCGCCAGGCCGAGCAGCGTCTTGTTGGCCGCAATCAGTCCGCCGAGCCAGCCGCCGGTGGTGTAATCCGGAATCGGGTACTTGCCCACCGAGAGCGCATCGCCGGCGACCAGGACGTTCGCCGCGGGAAAGAAGACGTAGATCGCGGCGTCGGTGTGCGCCTGCCCGAGGTGACCGTATTCGATCCGCTCCGCGGCGCGCTGCCGGTCATCGTGCCCGACGTGTAGAAGGTCTGGTTCGGCAGCGCCTGCGGCGGCAGCGGCTTGTAGGTCCGCTTCTGCCAGTCGACGTAGATCTCGGCGCCGAGGTACTGCTTCGTGTGCTCGTGCGCGATGATCGTCGCGCCGGCCTTGCCGAGCGTCTCGTTCGAGCCGGTGTGCTCCCGGTGCCAATCGGTGTTGAACAGCGCCTGGACGCGCTTGCCTCCGGCGTGTTCGGCGATGGCCTTGAGCAGATCCGCGGACCGCTCCTGAGGCCGCCGTTGACCATCACCAGACCGTCGGGTGCGGTGACCACCACGACGTTCCCTCCGGCGCCGGTGAAATGAATCAGGTTGTCGCTGAGAAGGGTGGCTGTAATGGACGGAGCGGGAGCGGGCGCTGTCCGAACACGCGGGACGGCAGCGAAAGACCAGCCGCGCCGCCCAG
>CAVVNL010000009.1:0-78423 GCA_963749565.1 uncultured Acidobacteriota bacterium
CCCCCTTGGCGAAGACCACTTCTTCGCGCTTCTCGGCCGTGTAGGCTTTGACGATGCGGATGCCGCCGAGCGATTCGGAGAGCCGGCCGGTCACCTCCGCGTGGATCTTGCCGCGCTCGCGGAACAGCGGCCGCAGCCGCTGGAACGCCCACGCCATCCCGCCGCCGAAGGTGCCGAGGATCAGGATCGTCACCGCAGTCAGCTTCCAATTGAGATAAAGAAGGACGCCGAGCGCAAGCACGGCCGACACGATCGACCCCGTCAGCTGCACGATGCCGGTGCCGACCAGGTTCCGGATGCCTTCGGCGTCGGTCATGATCCGCGAGATGAGGACGCCGGTTTTCGTCGAGTCGAAGTACCGGATCGGCAGGCGCATCACGTGCGCCTCGATGTCCTTCCGCATTTCGGTGATGGCGCGCTGGCCGGCCACTCCGAGCACCTGCGAGTTCGCGAACGAGCAGGCCGCATCGATGATCGACGCCACGCCGACTGCCAGCCCGAGCTTCGGCAGCAGGTCCCACTGGTTCCCCGCGATCACGTCGTCCATCAGATACTTGGTGGAGAAAGGCGCGACGAGGCCCGCCATGCGGCTGATCAACATCAGCCCGAGGCCGAGCGCGAGCCGTTTGCGGTGTTTATAGACGAGGGCGCGGGCTTCTTCCCACGCGCCCGGGGTCAGTTTCGACACAACGGATCATCATACTTGGAGAATTGCAGAATTGCAGGATTGCCGAAAGGATGAGACATGCCATCCTGAAGGCCGACCGCGACTTCAATCAAGCGGTCGCCGATCGCGATCTGAACCGGTTCTTGTGTTCGTGGCGGAGGCGGCGACGTTCAATGGCGGGACCCCTACCGAGATTCACGGCCGCGACGCAATCGCGAAGGACTGGGCGCCGTTCTTCGAGGCGGACGGTCCGCGGCTGACGGACGGTATGGCGGAAGCAGGCCGACGGCTCGTGGAAGGTCGTCTACGACACGGGCTCGAACTTCCTAAGCCCTAATCCCTAACCCCTAACCCCTAACCCCTAATCCCTAACCCCCAACCTCTAACCCCCAACCTCTAACCTCTAACCTCTAACCTCTAACCTCTAACCTCTAACCTCCTACATGTACAGCGCCCTGGCTTCCTCGATCTGCCGCGCGATCTCGCGGGCCAGGCTCTCGGGGAAGACGACGCGCGCGAACGGGCCGAAGCTGAGGATCCACCCGTGCAGCGCGCGGTCGATGCAGACGTCGAGCGTTACGCGCACGCCTCCGGCCGCCAGGTCCGCCACTTGCTGGGACGGGTGCCACTGGCGCGCGCGCACGTAGCCGGCCGCCGCCGGCTGAAAGTCCACTTCGATCCGTTCGGGCGGACCTGAGTGGACGCCGAGCGAGTGCGGAAAGGCGGTCTCCGGGAGATCGCCGTATTCCGCGTCCGGGGTGAAACGCTCCTCGAGCAGCGAGATCTCCTGAATGCGCTCGGTTGCGAACGTCCGCACCTCGCGGTATTCCGGCACGTAGGCCAGCAGGTACAGTCCACCCTGCGCGTACGCAAGGCGATACGGATGGACGAGATACGTTTTTGTCCGGTCGCTCGACTGCGAGTAATAGACGATCGTCGCCTGCCGCAGGTGCAGCGTGGCCTCGAGCGCCCGTGCCACGATCTGCTGCTGACGCAGGTCCTCGCCTTCGGTTCGCCGCGTCGGGTCCGCTTTGGTGGCGATGACGCGCGGAAGCTGGTCCAGGAACTGGCGCATGTGCGGCGTCAGCCCCGACGCGAGCTTTTCGAACGCGCGCTCGACGTCGTCCCGGAACGGCGTGCCCGACAGCGACTCGAGCAGCGTGCGGCTGAAATACAGCGCGCACAGCTCGGACAGGGTCAGCCCTGCCGCGAGCCCCTTGAACGCCTGGCCGTTGATCTGCCACCGCGTCCGCCCGTCGTCTCCCGAACGATCGTCGTAGAGAGGGAAGCCCGCTTCCTCGAGCGCCTGCAGGTCGCGGCGGATGGTGCGCGTGGTGACGCCGCAGAGCGACGCGAGATCGTCAATCGTGACGCCAACGTTGCGCGCCCGCTCCACCTCACGGAGGATCGTCCACTGCCGGATGACTTCGGTGTTCCTCGGCACTCGGGAATTGTACCGCCGACAACAAACCACGAAGACGCGAAGCTCACGAGGCTTTCGTGCCTTCGTGGTTGACGAGGTGTGATCGGAACCAGGCTGCGACTACTTTGCGGCGCGGCTCAGGTCGTCGTAGAACATGTCGAGGCGCGCGTCGTTGATGATGCCGTTGACCATCCACGTACCGAGCTCGGTGGCTCCGGCCGCTTGAATCTGCTGGCGGATTTCTTCCTTGGCGACGCCCTTCTTCCTCAGCTCGATCCCCTTGCTCCCGATGAAGGCCAGCTTGTTCCGGAACGCCTGCACGTCCGCCTTGGTCAGGGGATTGTCGCCGTGGCCTGGAATCGCCGTGTCGAAATCGAGCTTCAGAATCTGGTCGAGCGATGCGGACCAGTTCAAAACGCTTCCGCCCATCGGGTAGTCCGAGTTCGGCTGCGCCGCGACGAAATGATCGCCGAGCGAGATGACCTGCAGGTCGGGGAAGTGCACGAAGGTGTCCCCGCCGGTGTGGCCTGGACCGAAGTTATAGGCGACCGCGCTGGCGTTTCCCAACGTCACCTTGTGTTGCTTCGCATACGTGACGCTTGGCGGCGCCGGTTTCCCGGCCGCCGACTCGTAGCCCGTACCTTTGGGGCCCCCGGTCTCGAGGTTGCGCTTCAGGCCCTCGTGCGCGATGACCTCGACACCCGCGGCGGTGAACTTTCCGATGTTGCCGGAGTGGTCCTGGTGGACGTGCGTCACGAACACGTGCTTGATGGGCTGGTCGGACACCGTCTTTATCTTCGCCACGAGATCGTTGTAGAACTGGTCGCCCAGGTTCTTGGTGTCGACCAGGATGATGCCCTGGTTGCCGACCCGCACGGTGCTGTTTCCGCCCATGCCGGTCACCATGTAGAGCCCGGGTTTGACCTGCTTGATTTCCATCGGCGCCGGCGGCGCCGCCGGTTTCTGGCCCTGACCGCCCGCCGGGGGCTGGGCCTGCTGCGCGTAAACACCAACCACTGCCGCCAATGCGAACGCCAACGCCGGAACTGTCTTTCTCAACATAGAGCCTCCAGAGGACGAATGGCAGAATTTCAGGATTGCAGGATTGCAGAAAGGCAGGGGAAAAGGCAAGCTCACGGGTGAGAGCTCGAGCGGTGGCTAGTCGAGCGAGATGCGCCGGAGCAGGTTGAAGTCCGACAGCATCTTGCCGGCCCCGAGGACGACCGACGACAGCGGATCCTCGGCGAGCTGCACGGGCAGGCCGGTTTCTTCGCGCAGGCGCTTGTCGAGGTTCTTCAGCATCGACCCGCCGCCGGTAAGGATGACGCCGCGGTCCAGGATGTCGGCCGACAGCTCCGGCGGAATCCGCTCCAGCGCGTCGTGCACCGCCTGCACGATCGCGCGGATCGGCTCCGCCAGCGCCTTGCGGACCTCTTCGTCGTCCATCGTGATCGTCTTCGGCCGGCCTTCCCCGAGATGACGGCCTTTCACTTCCATCGTCAGCCGCTGCTCGAGCGGGAAGGCGGAGCCGATCTCGATCTTGATCTGTTCGGCGGTCCGCTCGCCGATGAGCAGGTTGTGCGCCTTGCGCGCGTGCTGGATGATCGCCTCGTCGAGCTCGTTGCCCGCGATGCGCACCGACTTGCCGTAGACGACGCCCGCCAGCGAGATCACCGCGATGTCGGTCGTGCCGCCGCCGACGTCGATCACCATGTTGCCCGCCGCTTCGGTGATCGGCATGCCGGCGCCGATCGCCGCGGCCATCGCTTCTTCGATGAGGTGCACTTCGCTCGCCTTGGCGCGCATCGCGCTGTCCTTCACGGCGCGGCGCTCGACCTGCGTGATCTCCGACGGCACGCCGATGACGACGCGCGGCCGCAGCCAGCCGCTGCGCTTGTGCGCCTTGCGGATGAAGTGCGTCAGCATCTTCTCGGCCGCCTCGAAGTCGGCGATGACGCCGTCCTTCATCGGCCGGATGGCGGTCATGTTGCCGGGCGTCCGGCCGAGCATCTCCTTCGCCTCGGTGCCGACCGCCTCGATGCGGCCGGTGACGTTGTTGAACGCCACGATCGATGGCTCGCTGACGACGATTCCCCTGCCGCGCGCGTAGATGCAGGTATTGGCGGTGCCGAGGTCGATGGCGAGGTCGTGCGAGAAGCGGGAGAGCAGGGACGAGAACAAGCGGGTCCTTTCATGGGCTTGCTTGCGGACCGGGCGATGTCAGATCTGAATGACTTATCGGCCGCAACCTTGATGCCAATTATGTAATCGTTGTAATCAGGCGGAATCGTTAGGAAATTCGGGCAGATGCCCACGGTGCCGGGTGAGAACGATTACGGTGCTGCACGCGTCTAACGATTCTGACACAAGCCTCTGCTGGGTTGTTGGGATACACTGAATCTTCGGTCCCGGGCTTTTGACCCTGTCTTCATTCAAGCGAGTCATCGGCATGCACAACAACCGGGCGGCGATAGCCGCCGCATTTCTGGCGTTTTCGGCCGCGGCTTGCGGCGGCGGGCCGGCCCAGCAGGGCCCGGGGGGCGCCGGCCAGGGCGTTCCCGCCGACGCCGGTCAAGATCGTCGAGGCGAGGGCGACCTCCCTCGAAGACACGACCGAGTACGTCGCGACGCTCAAGTCGCTGCGATCGACGACCATCAAGCCGCAGATTGACGGGCAGATCACGCAGATCTTCGTCAAGTCGGGCGATCGCGTAAGCCAGGGCGCCCGCCTGATGCAGATCGATCCACAGCGCCAGCAGGCGGCGGTGTCGAGCCAGGAAGCCGAGCGCGCCGCGCGAGAAGCCGACGTCGCCTACGCCCGCCAGCAGCAGCAGCGCGCCAGCGAGCTGTTCACGGCCGGCGCCGTCAGCAAGCAGGAGCTCGAGCAGGCCCAGACCGCGCTCCGGACCGCCGAAGCCAGCCTCCAGGCGCTGCAGGCGCAGGTCCAGCAGCAGCAGGTGCAGCTCCGTTACTACAGCCATCACCGCCCCCACCTCCGGCATCGTCGGCGACGTGCCGGCGCGCGTCGGGATGCAGGTGTCGTCGCAGACGGAGCTGACGACGATCGAGCAGAACGATACCCTCGAGGTGTACGTGAACGTGCCGGTCGAGCGGTCCGCGGATCTGAAGATCGGCCTGCCGATTCGCGTGATGAGCAGCGACGGCCGCGACATGCTCGCGGCGACGACGATCAACTTCATTTCGCCGAGCGTGGACGAGGGGCAGTCGATTCTGGTCAAGGGCGCCGTGAGAAATCCGGACGGCGAGCCTGCGCTCGTCGCAGTTCGTCCGGGCGCGCATCCTGTGGAGAACCGCCGACGGCGCTCGTCGTGCCGGTCACCGCCGTCTCGCGCATCAGCGGCCAGTATTTCGTGTTCGTCGCCGATGGGACGGACGGCAAGCTGGTGGCCCGACAGCGCGGGATCAAGGTCGGGCCGATCGTCGGCGACGAACTATCCCGTGCTCGAAGGCATCAAGCCCGGCGACCGGGTCGTCGTCTCCGGCTCGCAGAAGCTCGTGGAGGGCGCGCCGATCGCTCCAGCGCCGGAAACGCCGGCTCCACCGGCGCCATGAAGTTGCAGAATTGCCGCCGTTGCCCTTTGGGCAATTCTGCACTCCTGCAATTCTGCCATCCGTGATGAGCCGCTCATGATCGTAGACACCTTCATCCGGCGCCCGATTCTGGCGAGCGTCTGCTCGCTGGTCATCATCCTCGCCGGCGCCATCGCCATCCCGACGCTGCCGATCGCGCAGTTTCCGGAGCTGGCGCCGCCGACGGTGACCGTCAACGCCTTCTATCAGGGCGCGAGCGCCGAAGTCGTCGAAACGGCCGTGACGACCGCCGATCGAGCAGGCGCTCAACGGCGTCGAGGGCATGCAGTACATGACCTCGTCGAGCGGCAGCAACGGATCGTCGACCGTCACGGTCACCTTCGACGTCGATCGCGACATCGACGTCGCCGCGGTTGACGTCCAGAACCGCATCTCGCAGGTCGAGGGCCGGCTGCCGAACGAGGTGAAGCAGGTCGGCATCTCGGTGACGAAGTCGGGGCAGAACTTCGTCCTCGCCGCCGGGCGTGTACGCCGAGAACGATCAGTACGATCCGCTCTTCATCAGCAACTACCTCGACCGCTTCGTCCGCGACGATCTCCAGCGCGTTCCGGGCGTCGGCAGCATCATCATCTTCGGCGAGCGCAAGTACGCGATGCGGCTGTGGCTCGATCCGGACCGCCTGGCGGGCCGCGGCATCACGGCCGGCGAAGTCGTCAGCGCGCTGCGCGAGCAGAACGTGCAGGTGGCCGCCGGACAGGTCGGCGCGTCAGCCCGCGCGGCCGGGGCAGACCTATCAGATCAGCGTCCGCGCCGTCGGCCGGCTCATCGAGCCGCGCGAGTTCGACGACATCATCCTGAAGCGCACGCCCGACGGGCACGCTGGTCCGCCTGAGGGACGTCGGCCGCACGGAGCTCGGCGCCGAAAACTACACGACCGACCTGCGCTACAAGGATCGCGACGCCGTCGGCATCGGCGTCACGCAGCTCCCGCAGGCGAACTCGCTGCAGGTCTACCGCGACGTCAGCGCCGAGATCGAGCGCCTGTCGAAGAACTTCCCGCCGGGGTTGAAGGTCGAGCTGGCGTTCGACACGACGCGCGTCGTGTCGGAGTCGATCAGGGAGGTCATCACCACGCTGCTCGAAGCGATCGGGCTGGTCATCCTCGTCATGTTCCTGTTCCTCCAGAACTGGAGGACGACGCTGATTCCGGCGATCACGATTCCGGTCTCGCTCATCGGCACGTTCGCGTTCGTCAAGCTGTTCGGCTTCTCGATCAACACGCTGACGCTGTTCGGCATCACGCTCGCGACCGGCCTCGTCGTCGACGACGCGATCGTCGTCATCGAGAACATCGAGCGGCACATCCACGACTAGCACAAGACCGGCGCGCGAGGCCGCGTCGGACGCGATGGGCGAGGTGACCGGCGCCGTCATCGCGACCGCGCTGGTGCTGGGCGCGGTGTTCGTGCCGGTCGCGTTCTTCCCGGGCACGACCGGCCGGCTGTATCAGCAGTTCGCGCTGACGATCGCGTTCTCGATGGCGATCTCCGCGTTCAACGCGCTGACGCTGACGCCGGCGCTCGCCGGCGTGCTGCTGAGCCAGCGACGGAAAAGCCGAAGGGCGCGTTCTTCCGCGGCGTGAACCGCGTCATCGACGGCGGCACCGCGATGATGGTCGGCGGGCTCAGGCGCCTCATCCGCGTCCGCGCCGTCGTCGCGCTCGTGTTCGTCGCGCTGCTCGGCGCCACGTACTGGGTCTACACGCGCGTGCCGACCGGCTTCGTGCCCGACGAGGATCAGGGCTACATCTTCATCATCATCCAGGCGCCGCAGGGCGCGTCGCTCGACTACACGATGGACATCGAGAAGCAGGTCGAGCAGGTCCTGGCGAAGATGCCGCGAGATCGAGCACGTGTTCGGCGTGGGCGGCTTCAGCTTCGCCGGCGCGGGCGCCGAACCAGGGCATCCTGTTCTGCATGCTCAAGGACTTCGCGGAGCGCCCGGGCGAGGAGCATTCGGCCAAGGCGGTCGTCGGCCAGCTGTTCGGCATGTTCAGCGAGATCACCGGCGCGATGGTCTTTCCGTTCCTGCCGCCGTCGGTCCAGGGCCTCGGCAATTTCGGCGGGTTCCAGTACGAGCTGCTCGACCAGACCGGCGGCCCGATCGAGGACCTGGCGAGCGGCCGCGCGCAGCCTGGCGGCGCAGGCGAACCAGACGCCGGGCCTCGCCGGCGTGTTCACGCAGTTCACCGCCGACGATCCGCAGCTCGTCGTGACGATCGATCGCGAGCAGGCGAAGAGCCTCGGCATCTCGCTCAGCGACATCACGCAGACGATGCAGATTCTGCTGGGATCGACGTACGTGAACGACTTCGACTTCAACAACCGGTCGTATCGCGTCTACGTGCAGGCCGACAGCCAGTTCCGGTCGAACCCGGGCGACATCGAGCGCTACTCGGTGCGCAACAGCGCCGGTCAGATGATGCCGCTGAGCAACGTCGTCTCGATTCGCGAGGGCACCGCGCCGCAGACCATCAACCACTACAACCTGTTCCGATCGGTCACGATCAACGGGTCGGCGGCGCCCGGCTACAGCTCGGGCCAGGCGCTGGCAGGCGATGGAGGCGTTGTCGGCGCGCGTGCTGCCGCAGGGGATGACGTTCGCGTGGTCCGGCCTCTCGCGCGAAGAGATCGCGGCCGGCAGCCAGGCGACGATCATCTTCGGCCTCGGCCTGCTGCTCGTCTACCTGACGCTGGCGGCGCAGTACGAAAGCCTGACGCTGCCGTTCATCATTCTGCTGTCGGTGCCGCTCGCCATCATGGGCGCGCTGGCCGCGCAGTGGGGCCGCGGGCTGATCAACGACGTGTACTGCCAGATCGGGCTCGTGATGCTGATCGGCCTGTCGGCGAAGAACGGCATTCTGATCGTCGAGTTCGCCGAGCAGCTGCGCCATCGCGGGATGACGATTGCCGAGGCCGCCGTCGAGGCCGCGCGCATCCGGCTGCGGCCGATTCTGATGACGTCGCTGGCGTTCATCCTCGGCGTCATGCCGCTCGTGTTCGCGAGCGGCGCCGGCCAGGCGGCGCGGCACTCGGTCGGCACCGCCGTCGCCGGCGGCATGATCGCGTCGACGTTCCTCAACCTCGCGTTCATTCCGGTGCTCTATGTCGTCGTCAAGAGCCTCACCGAGCGGAGACACGTGCGTAACGCATGTCGTGACCGCGAAGGTCGCGAATGACACGAAGGCTCGTCGCAGGACTGCTTCGTGCCTTCGTGGCCTTCGTGGATTGCTTGTCGTCGCCGTCGTGGCTGCAGGTCTGCTAGACCTGCCGTCTACGCCCAGGCGCCCGCACCGGTCGAGCGCGTCACGTTCCAGCAGGCGATCGATCGCGCCATCGCGAACAACCCGTCGGCGGCCGTCGCCGCCGCCGGCATCCTGCGCGCCGAAGGCCTGCTCCGGCAGGCGCGCGCGGCGACGCTGCTGCAGGTCGACGGCAACGTGACGACGACGACGTTGAACACGGGAGTGTCGTTCGAGGACACGGTCGTGTCGCCGCGGAATCAGATCACCGGGTCGTTGACGCTGGACCAGCCGATCATCGCGGCCGCCGCCTGGGCCCGGCGCGCGCAGGCGCAGGACGACCGGCAGGTCGCCGAGTTGAGCGCGGCCGAAACGCGCCGGCAGATCGCGCTGGCGACCGCCGACGCGTACCTGAGCATCATCGCGCGGCGGCGCGTCGTCGAGGCGAACGACCGCGCGCGCGACACGGCGAGGGCGCATTTCGATCTGGCCACCGAGCTCGAGCAGCAGGGGACCGGCAGCCGCCTGAACGCGCTGCGCGCGCAGCAGCAGCTGTCGACGTTCGAGCGGCTGGTCGAGTCCGCCGCGCTGGCCGTGTATCGCGCGCAGGAAGCGCTCGGCGTGCTGCTCGTCGCGAACGGCCCGGTCGACGCGACCGACGAGCCGTCGTTCGATCTGCCGCCGGACGCGGCGGCGCCCGGCGAGCTCGAACGCGGATCTCGCGCCGGTTCTGCTGCAGTTCGCGGACCGACCTGAGGCTGTTCGCCGGCGAGCGGCAGGCCGCCGCACGCGTGCTGAGCGACAGCTCGAAGGATCGCTGGCCGTCGCTCAACGCCGTCTTCCTGCCGCAGTCGATCTATCCCGGGCAGTTCTTCACCCGCCGAACAGCTGGCGGTTGCTGCTGCAGGCGCGCGTGCCGATTTTCGACAGCGGGACGCGGGCAGCCCTGAAGGTGCAGCGCCAGGCGGCGCTCGACGTGGCGCAGGCGAACCTGACCGACGCCCTCGACGCGCGCTCGTCCGAGGTGCGCGCGGCGCGCGAGGCGGTGGCGAGCGGCGAGCGCAGCCTCGCGCAGCGCGCGGGCCGCCGCCGACCAGGCGCAGCAGGTCGTGAACATCGTCAACGTCAGCTTCCGCGCCGGCGCCGCGACCAACATCGAAGTCATCGACGCCGAGCGCAGCGCGCGCGACGCCGACACCGCCGTCGCCGTCGCCGAGGACACCCTCCGCCGCGCGCGGCTCGATCTCCTCCTGGCGCTTGGACGGTTTCCATAGACACGACATTCAACGCAGAACTCGCAGAGCACGCAGAGTATTGTTGTTTTCTCTGCGATCTCTGCGGTCTCAGCGTTCAGATTGATGCTTCTTTTCCTGTTCACCGTGGCCGTGCTCGCCGGGGCGATGAACTCGGTGGCGGGCGGCGGATCGTTCCTCACGCTGCCCGCGCTGCTTTTTCGCGGGCGTCACCCCGATCGTGGCCAATGCGACGAGCACGGTCGTTCTCTGGCCCGGATCGCTGTCGAGCTTGATCGCCTACCGGCGCGAGCTGGCGGCGACGCCGGGGAAGTGGCTCCTGCTGCTCAGCGCGGTCGAGCCTGGTCGGCGGGTTTGCCGGAGCCGTGCTGCTGGTTCGCACCTCGGATACGAGCTTCATGCGCCTGCTTCCGTGGCTGATGCTCGTCGCCGCGGTCACCTTCACGTTCGGGGGACGCCTGCGCCGTGCCCGGCCTGCCCTTGCCGCCGCCTCTGCTGCTCCTCCCGACCGCATGATGCTCGTGTGCGTACTGCAGTTCGTCCTGTCGATCTACGGCGGATACTTCGGCGGGGGGATGGGCATCATGATGCTGGCGGCCTTTTCGCTCGCCGGCATGGTGCACATCCACGAGATGAACGCCCTCAAGACGCTGCTCGGCGTCGCGATCAACGGCCTGGCGCTCCTCACCTTCGTCGTCAGCGGCACCGTGGCGTGGCGGTTCGCGGGGGTCATGATCGCCGGCTCCATTGTCGGCGGCTATTCCGGCGCGGCGCTCGCGCGCACGATCGATCCGAGGTGGATCCGCGTCCTCGTCATCGTCATCGGATGGACGATGACCATCTACTTCTTCGTTCGGTGACAGGGGAATTGCAGATTGCAGATTTCAGATTGCAGATTCATTGAGTAAATTCAGTCTGCAATTTCAATCTGAAATCTGAAATCCGAAATCTACAATAATGAGAGTCGCAGAATGAGAGCCATGGTGCTGACACAGCCGGCCGCCGGCCGGCTGGAAGCCTGCGAGCGTGAACTGCCTGTCGCGTTGCCCGGCGAGCTGCTGGTCAAGATCCTGGCGTGCGGTGTCTGCCGGACCGATCTGCATATTGTCGACGGCGAGCTGCCCGCAAGCCCTGGAATCGATGCCGCGGAGCTTCCGCTCGTCCCCGGACATGAGATCGTCGGTCTGGTCGCAGGGATCGGAGACAGCGTCGAGGGCTTCGTGATCGGCGATCGCATCGGCATTCCGTGGCTCGCCTACACGTGCGGCCAGTGCGCGTACTGCCGGAACGGCCGCGAGAACCTGTGTCCCGACGCACGCTTCACCGGCTATCACAGCGACGGCGGCTACGCCGACTTCACCGTCGTGGATGCCGGCTACAGCTTCAAGCTGCCCGCAGGATACAGCGACGTCGACGCGGCGCCGCTGCTGTGCGCCGGCCTGATCGGGCTACCGCGCGTATCGCATGGCCGAAGAAGCTCAGCCGCTGGTGGGAGGAGAAGCCCGCCGGCTCGGGCTGTACGGCTTCGGCGCGGCGGCGCACATCATCGCGCAGGTGGCGCTGCACGAGGGACGCGAAGTGTACGCGTTCACGTCGCCCGGCGACGACGAGGCGCAGGCGTTCGCACGAAGCGTGGGCGTTACCTGGGCCGGCGGATCGGACGAGCCGCCGCCCGAGCCCGCTCGACGCGGCGATCATTTTCGCGCCGGTCGGCCGACTCATTCCTGAAGCGCTGTCGCATGTCGACGCCCGCCGGCGTCGTCGTCTGCGCCGGCATCCACA
Source organism: uncultured Acidobacteriota bacterium (assembly GCA_963749565.1). Classification (GTDB taxonomy): domain Bacteria; phylum Acidobacteriota; class Vicinamibacteria; order Vicinamibacterales; family CAVVIG01; genus DATLLJ01. Next base: position 11,980 of record CAVVNL010000009.1, read on the forward strand.
TGAGCGACGTGCCGTCGTTTCCCTATCGTCTGCTCTGGCAGGAGCGCATCATCCGCTCCGTCGCGAACCTGACGCGCCAGGACGCCCGCGACTTCCTCGCGCTCGCCGCGAAGATGCCGATCAAGACGTACTGTCGAGCAATACGATCTCGCCGATGCGAACCGCGCGTTGACCAATCTGCGCGACGGGCGCGTCCGCGGCGCCGCCGTGCTGGTGCCATCCGCAGTCACGGACGTACGATCGCGGCAGAGACGGCACAGAGCACGCAGAGCACGCGCGAGGCGCAAGATAATGCTTTCTCTGCGGATTCTGCGTTCTCTATGCGGTGAATGTATCTTTATGACTGCTGAGGAGCAGCCCGTATACGCGCGACTCGACCAATTGGACATCCCCTACACCCGCTACGAGCATCCGGCGATCGCGAGCGCCGACGCCGGCGAGCGGTACTGGTCGGGCATCGACGCCGCGCACTGCAAGAACCTCTTCATGCGGAACCAGAAGGGGACGCGGCACTACCTCGTGATCCTCCAGTATCAGAAGCGCGCCGACCTGCGGGCCGTGGCCGATCAGATCGGCGACGGAAAGCTCAGCTTCGGATCGGCCGAGCGGCTGATGAGGCAGCTCGGCGTGGGGCCCGGCTCCGTCTCGCCCTTCGGGCTGATTCACGACGCCGACCACGCTGTCCGCGTCGCCATCGACCGCGACCTCAAGCAGGCCGAGCGGATCTCGTTTCACCCCAACATCAACACCGCGACCATCGTGCTCAAGTTCACTGATTTTCACCGGTTTCTCGAGGCTTGCGGGAATCCGGTACAGTATGTGAAGGTTGAGGGGCAGTCCCCAGCCCCGAACCCCTAGCCGCAGTCCCTGTGCTGCCTATGTCTATCGAAGTTGAAGTCAACCTCGCGATCCCGAGAATCAAGAATCCCGTTCTGGGCGCGGACGGCTACCCGATCGACAACGGATCGATCCGGTTCACGAAATTGATCAACGTCCCGGCCATTCCACAGCCGGGCGCGATGTTGCAGTTGTCCACCAGCGCCGGCCACGAATTCGGCTGCACCGTGACGAGGGCCGAGTGGAACGAGGAGCGCTCGATGTTCGTGCTCTCCTGCAAGTATTCGAATCGATCCATCCCGGCAGACCATTGCGCTGCGCTCTTCAGCGACCCCGAGTGGAAGAGGAAGCAGCTGCTCGAATAGCGCTCCGATCCCTGGTCCCTAGTCCCTAGTCCCTAGTCCCGTCGGTCCCCCAGTCCCTCAGTCCGTGTGACCTACCCTGTCACGGCCACGGGTTAACCTGACCCGTATGAAGATCGTGCCTCAAGCGGCCCAGACTGCGGTCCAGAACGTTCAGGATTCCGAGTGGATAGGCTTCCCGGGCGGCGAGCTCGAAGGCAAACGCCCCAAGGTCATGTGTCCGGCTTGCCGAGAGGCTCTGGGCGGGGCCTTTGGGCGGCGCGCGGAGGCAGGCCAGGGCGTGCAGGCCCGGCGCGACGGACTCGCCGGCCGCACCCTTTGCTTCCAGTGCTACCGCGCGGAAATGGACCGCGACCGCGCGCTCAAGGCAGCGGGGGAGCTCGACACCGCGTCGGTGGAACGCTTTCAGACGGCGCTGCCGTTCGAGCCTCTCAACCGCCCGCGGCTCGAAATGTTGAAGGTCGAGCGGGCCACCGCACGGAGCGCCACGCTCGCGACCATGTCCGGAAAGTTCACCGACCGCCGCCGCCAGGCGCAGATCGCCGCGCGTCACGCGCTGCAACGGATCGCCGCGATGCTCCCTGGAAAGGATGGGCGGCAGGCGGCGAGCGCCGATCACGCGCGTGCGATGATTGCCGCGATCCACGCCGCGGAGCTGCAGCTGCCGGAATCGTGGCTTCCTTTCGTGGTCTCGGGTTAGCCCTTGGCGGTCAACGGGCATCGACCAGCGCCTTGTACCTGCCGCGAGGCCGTGCGATACTGTCCACACATCGAGCGCAAAGACCGCAGAGAAAAATCAGCTCAGCGTGCTCCGCGTTCGATGTGATTCAAGGAGGCTCTTGGATCTTCCCATCCTGTCAAGTCTGGTCATCGGCGGCATTGGTATCGTCATTGGCATCATTGTCAGCTGGCTGGCCACGCGTCCCGCGCAGGCCCGTCTCCAGTCCGAGCTCGAACGAGATCGCGCCGTTCATGCCGAGCGGCTGAAGGCGTACCAGGACGCCGAAGGCCGGCTGCGCGAATCGTTTCAGGCGCTCAGCTCCGAGGCGCTCCAGTCCAACAACCAGGCGTTCCTGCATCTCGCCGAAACGCGGCTGCAGCAGTCGCGCACCGAAGCCACCGCCGACATCGACGCGCGCAAGAAGGCCATCGAAGAGCTGCTCGCGCCGATGGCGAAAACGCTCGATCAGGTGGACCGCGAGATCAAGGACTCCGAGCGCCGCCGCACGCAAGGCAGCGCGGAGCTCATCGAGCGTCTGCGCTCGCTCGACACGGCGGGCCAGGACCTGCGCTCGCAGACCGCGCGTCTGGTCGACGCGCTCAAGCGGCCCGGCGTCCGCGGCCGCTGGGGCGAGCTCCAGTTGAAGCGCGTCGTCGAGCTCGCCGGCATGGTCGATCGCTGCGACTTCGAGGAGCAGAGCACCATCGCGGGAAACGACGATCGCCGGCTGCGGCCCGACGTCATCGTCACGCTGCCCGGCGGCAAGCACGTCGTCATCGACGCGAAGGTGCCGCTCGACGCCTATCTCAAGGCGCTCGAGGCGCCCGACGAAACCGCGCGGCAGGCGCTGCTCGTCGATCACGCGCGCCAGGTGCGCACGCATCTCATGCAGCTCGTCGGCGAAGGGCTACGCCGCGCACGTGCATCCCAGCCCGGACTTCGTCGTCATGTTCCTGCCCGGCGAGATGTTCTTCAGCGCCGCGCTCGAGCAGGATCCGTCGCTCATCGAGTTCGGCATCGGGCTCGAGCAGCGCGTCATCCCGGCGAGCCCGACGACGCTGATCGCGCTGCTGCGGGCGGTGGCGTACGGCTGGCAGCAGGAGGCGATGGAGGAGAACGCGCGGAAGATCAGCGAGCTCGGGCGGAACCTGTACGAGGCGGTGCGCGTGCTCGGCGGGCACTTCGAGAACCTCGGCACGAGGCTCAAGGGCAGCCTCGACGCCTACAACCAGGCCGTCGGGTCGCTCGAGGGCAACGTGCTCGTCAAGGCGCGGAAGTTCAAGGAGTTTCAGGCGGCCAACGGCGGCGAGGAGATCAAGGCGCTCGAGCCGATCGATCGCGTGCCGCGGATGCTGCAGGCGCGCGGAGCTCACCGACGGCCTGCCGTTCCAGGCGAACCGACGCAGAGTTGATCGAAGAGGCCAAAGAAGTGGAGCAGGTCTGTAGGAGTCCGGCTTCAGCCGGGTTCGCTTCGCCGCTGCATCCACCGGCGCATCGCGACGATGGTCCACGCGATCTCGACCAGGCCGAACGGCCACGCGCCCTGGAGAAATCCATATACGGCCGACGCAGCGCATCCTCCCGCGAACGCGAGGATGTACACCGGCGAGCGGTCTTCGAGCGCGTAGAACACGAGCGTGGCGGTGACAGCAACGAGACCAAACGCGTCCAGCATCGGTGCCGTCAAGCATACCCGCAGCAGGCCCGGCCCTTCCGATCCCGGCAACGTGAGCGCACGAACGGGACACCACCATGTGTACGTCGTTTATCTCCGCAACCCTCGCCGCGACGGCAAGGCCGCCTACTACGTCGGCATGACCGGCCTCACGCCGGAGCAGCGCTTCCAGAATCACAAGCAGGGGATCAGGGCTGCGCGGCGTCGTCCGGCGCTTCGGCGAGCGCCTTGTCCCGCGCCTGTATGCGCACCTCAACCCGATGCCATACGCAAGGGCGCAACAGATGGAAGCGATGCTCGCCGACAGCCTCCGCAAACGCGGCTTCGTCGTCTATGGCGGGCACTGACGTCAGGCGCGTGAACGCAGAAAACAGCCGGACAGTACGCAGGAAAAGGGTTGACATGCGCACGGGCACGCTGCGAATATCCCGCGCGACGGCTCCCCGCCCTCGGCAGAAATGTCAATACCAAGAGGAGGAGATGACGCTATGACGCGATCAGGTGCCGCTGTTGCCATCGTTGCCTTGCTGGTTGCCCGACCGTCTGTTGCCACGGCTGATGTGGCTCTGGACTGGAACGGGATCGCGATAACGACGTTGACCAGCCAGCCTCCTCCTGGCGTAAGCCCGTTCGCGCAGGCGCGCTTCATGGCGATTATCCAACTCGCAGTGTTCGAAGCCGTCAACGCGATCACCGGCGACTACGACCCCTACCTCGGGACGGTTGTCGCGCCTCCAGGCGCATCGGCCGACGCCGCGGCCGCTACCGCTGCGTACAAGGTGCTGAAGAACTATTTTGCCGGCGCGGCAAACCTCGACCCTGCTTACCAGGCTTCGCTGGACGCGATACCGGATGGCCCTGCCAAGGAGGATGGCATCACGATCGGCGAGGCCGCGGCTCTGCAGATGATTACTCTCCGCGCGAACGACGGCTCGTCGCCCGCGGAGTTCTACCCTCCCCAGCCTGCGGCCCCGGGCGTCTGGCAGGCCACGCCGAGTTGCCCTGCTGGCGGTGGAACCAATTTCCACTGGAAGAAGGTCACGCCGTTCGGTATCCCGAGCGATCCGATGGACCCGGAGGCCTGGATCGAGCAGTTCCTTCCGGATCCGCCGCCTGCGCTCACCAGCCTCCACTATGCGAGGGACTACAACGAGGTGAAGACCGTCGGCAGCGTCAACAGCACTCCGGATCAGCGGCCCCCGGATCGGGCCGATGTGGCGCGGTTCTTCCAGGCCTCTTCGCCGAGTTTTGCCTTCAACCTGGCTGCAAGGCAGGTGTCCGCCGCGCAGGGCCGGTCGCTCTCCCACAACGCGCGGGCCCTGGCCCTGATCAACATGGCCACGAATGACGCCCTCGTGGCGTCCTTCGGGACGAAGTACTTCTACGACTTCTGGCGCGCCGAGACGGCGATTCACGCCGGCGAGACGGATGACAACCCGAGAACCGACCCGGAGAATCCCTGGGCGCCGTACATCACCACGCCATGCTTTCCCAGCTACCCGTCGAACCACGCGAGCGGGAGCAGCGGCGCCGGCGAGATGCTGAGGCGCCTTTACGGTGCCGACGGCCATGACATCACGCTCGAGAACGCCGCGGTGCCAGGCGTGGTGCTGGAATACACGGCGTTCAGGCAAATCACTGACGATGTCGACGACGCGCGCGTCTACGGCGGAATCCATTTTCGATTCGACCAGGTGGCCGGTGGTCGTCTGGGACGCGAGATCGCCACCTACATCTACATGAACAACCTGCGCCGAGCGATCGGGAACCAATGATCGAGGTGACGGCTCGCCTGGGCAGGCCGAACACGAAAGGTACTTGTTCTGCTTCTTACACAACCGTCGCTGCCATTTGAACTTGACGTCGTCTTCGTGCGTCATCCTCGCGCGAAGCGCTACCTGCTGCGGGTGGCCGACGATGGCAGCGTGCGTGCGACCATTCCGCGCTGGGGCTCGAAGCGCGACGCCGCGGCGTTCGCCGAGCGGGAAAGCGCGTGGATTGAGAAGCAGCGGCGTCAGCGCGAACGCGACCGTCTGCGGCGGCCGGTCTCGACGCTGACGCCCGAAGCCGAACGCGAGCTCCGCGATCGGGCGAGGCGCGAGCTGCCGGCGCGGCTCCGCGAGCTCGCCGAGGGGCACGGCCTCGAGGTCGAGCGTATCAGCGTCCGCAACCAGCGCTGGCGATGGGGCTCGTGCTCGCGGAAGGGCCGCATCTGCCTCAACTGGCGGCTCGTGCAGATGCCGGACTCGGTCCGCGACTACGTGATGATCCACGAGCTGATGCATCTGAAGCGGATGGATCACTCGGCGACGTTCTGGAGGTTGGTGGCTGTCGCGTGTCCCGACTTCAAAGCGGCGCGCGCCTGGCTGAGGAAGCGAACCCCTTGAAGTCGTGGACAGCGACCACAAGACCGCGCGCTTGTTACTTGCGCAACAGCACGTAGACAGCGCCCGATCCGCCATCGGCCCGAGGCGCGTCGGCATAGGCGAGCACGGCGGGATGCGCCCTGAGGCATTCTCTGACCCGTGCCTTCAGGATCGACACATGGCCTTCCGAGTGCAATCCGCGTCCGTGGACGATGGCCACGCAGCGAAGGTGTCGCTGACGGCTGCTGGCGATGAACTGCTTCACGGCGGCGCACGCCTCCGCCGCAGTCATGCCATGCAGGTCGCGCCGGTCCCCGGCGATGTGATCGCCGCGCTTCAACTTCCGGAGCTCGCGGCGGTCCACACCCGGCGCGGCGAACGCCTCGACCGATTCCCCAGGGTCGCTACCGCGGTCAGGCGGGACCGCCCGATGAGGTGGCGAACTGATGACTGGAGTGGCGCGGACTCGCCCGCGCGGGTCCGGCGGGAGGCGAACGACGTCGGCCATCTCGCGCTCGAACGCCCCGGCGTCGGATCGGTCGTCCTTTGCCGTGGGCTTCTTCACGTGGCCTTTATTGGCGGAAGCTGGCGTTCGTACCTCCGGGCTGGCAGCGGGCCTTCCGCCGTGCCTCGCACGGGACCGAGCCCAAGAGTTGCGATCCACTGCAGAGCTTGTGCTAGAATCCCCCGCCGCCAGGAGGTATCCTGAACGGCGTTCCCTTGCTCAGCCGCCGCGGGGGTTGAAAGGAGCGTGAAGTCTATGTGCACCAGGTGACCTTTTCTGCATGGGAGCAACACTTGGGAGTGGCGAAAGGGTAGTGCGCTTATGGATCACCGCGTGTATCACGTTATCGCACTGATGAAAGCGGATCTCCATCGTCCGCTGACGCTGAGCAGGCTGGCTCATGCAGTGAATCTCTCCGAATCGCGCCTCCGCTACCTGTTCAAGGCGGAAACCCACAAAACACCTGCGCGCTACCTGAAGCATCTCCGGATGGCGCGAGCGAAATATCTCGTCGAGACGACCTTCTTCACCATCAAGGAAATCGCCCACCACGTGGGAATCAGCGATCAAAGCCACTTCGTGCGTGATTTCGAACGGCTGTACGGACTCTCTCCCTCGAGGCTTCGTGCGCGTCCGGAGGGCGAGGCGGCGGGGAGCCCGGCACGATGGCGCTGAGCCAGTGCTGATGCTAGTATCCGCGCGTGACGCATAGGGACAAGAAGGTCCCGGTCCGCCGTCGGGAGTTCATGAAGCGGGCGGCCGCGGCGGGCGCCGGAGCTGTGTCCGTCCCCGCCTTCCTCGAGGCGCGAGCGCCTGCCGGTCAGGGTGGTCCGTCCCCGCCTCCAACTCAAGCACCAGTCGAAGCCGCCGAAATCCTCACCGGCGGTCGCAGCGGATCGGACTTCATGGTGGACGTCATCAAGTCACTAGGCGTCCCTTACGTCTGCGGCAACCCCGGCTCGAGCTTCCGCGGCCTGCAGGAATCGATCGTCACGTACGGCGGAAACGAGCAGCCCGAGTTCCTGACCTGCCTCCACGAGGAGTCGGCCGTGGCGATGGCGCACGGCTACGCCAAGATCGAGGGCAAACCCTTGATCGTCCTCGCGCACGGGACAGTGGGGCTGCAGCACGCGTCGATGGCGATCTACAACGCGTGGTGCGATCGCGTTCCCGTTTACATCATCCTCGGCAACACCCTCGACGCGATCATGCGATACCCGGGCGTGGAATGGGTGCACAGCGTGCAGGATGCCGCGGCGATGGTGCGGGACTACGTGAAGTGGGACGACACGCCGATCTCGCTGCAGCACTTTGCCGAGTCGGCGGTGCGCGCGTACAAGGTATCGATGACGCCCTGGGCCGGCCCCGTCGTCCTCGTGGCGGACGCCGAGCTGCAGGAGCGCCCCATTCCCGAACACGGCCAGCTGCGAGTCCCGAAGCTCACGCTCGCCGCTCCGCCGCAGGCCGACTCTGGTGCCGTCGCCGAGCTCGCCCGGTTCCTGGTGGACGCCGCCAGCCCCGGTACTGATCGCCGATCGTGCGGCCCGGTCGCAGGCCGGCATGGAGCGCCTCGTCGAGCTCGCCGAGCTGGTTCAAGCGGCGGTTGTCAGCACGCTGCCGAACACGATGCCGCCGATCGGCCCGGGACGGATGAATTTCCCGTCCCGCCATCCGCTCAACCAGACGCTGCGCAGTGCGGCCGCGATCGCCGACGGCGACGTCGTCGTCGGCCTCGAGATCGCCAATTTCTTCGGCGCGACCAACACGTATCGCGACCAGATCGAGCGCAGCTCGCGAGCGGCCACGAAGACCGGCGCCAAGCTCGTCACGATCAGCGCGGGAGAGCTCAGCTCCAAGGCGAACTACCAGGATTTCCAGCGCTATTCTGAAGTCGATCTGGCGCTGGCCGGCGACGTCGAGGCGACGCTACCCGCGCTGATCGAGGCGGTGAAGCGGCTGATCACCGACGATCGCAAGCGCGCGTTCGCGGCGCGCGGCGTCAGGCTGGCCGACGCGAGCCGGGCGGCCAGGGAACGCGCGCGCACCGATGCAACCTACGCCTGGGACGCGGTCCCGATCAGCACCGCGCGGCTGGCAGCGGAGGTCTGGGCGCAGGTCCGGCAGGAAGACTGGTCCCTGGTGAACGGCGCGCTCAGTGGATGGGCGCAGCGTCTGTGGAATTTCGAGAAGTCACTATCAGGTACATCGGCGTGTCGGGCGGATCGGGAATCGGCTACGGAGCGCCGGCGGCCGTTGGCGCCGCGCTTGCGAACCGGCAGGTACGGCCGGCTCTCAATCAGCCTCCAGAACGACGGCGATCTCATGTATGCGCCCGGCGTCCTCTGGACGGCGGCCCACTACAAGATTCCGATCCTGTTCGTCATGAACAACAACCGCGCGTACCACGAGGAAGTCATGCACCTGCAGCGCATGGCCAGCCGGCGCGAGCGCGGCATCGAACGCGCGCACATCGGCAACGTCATCACTGATCCCGCTATCGACTTCGCGAAGCTCGCGCAGAGCCTGGGCGTGCACGCGGAAGGCCCGATTGCCAATCCCGGCGATCTCGCGCCGGCGATCAGCCGGGCGATCGCGACCGTGAAGAGCGGCGAACCGGCCCTGATCGATGTGATCATGCAGCCTCGGTGAACGGGGCATAGGGCGTAGGGAATAGGGAAATACGGCAGAGGATCATGAGGTTGGTTTCGGCAATTCTCATCGGCGCCGTTTCACTCGCGGGCCAGGCCCCGGAGCCTGCCGGCGACGTCGAAAAAGGGAAGACCCTCTACGTGAAGAACGGGTGTGCCGACTGCCACGGCCTCGAGGGACAAGGCGCACCCACCAGCGGACCACGCATTGGCCCCAACCCGCTCCCCCTGGAGGCGTTCATCAAGTACATCCGGGCTCCGAAGAACCAGATGCCGCCGTACACCGAGAAGGTGATGTCCGATCAGGAACTGACGGATGTCCGCGCGTTCCTGACGGCGCGCGCCAAACCGGCGCCAGCAACGGTGCTCCCGCAGTAACCTCGAACTCCGGCTGAAGCCGGATAGCACTCACCGCGAGCAGCGAATCCGCTATACGTACATCTGTCTCCGCTCGTTGAGTGCCAGCCAGCCGCGTACGATCCGATAGATGAACCAGATCGTGATGATTCCGAGCGGCAGCCACGCTACCAGAATGCCGATGCCGAGCGTGCCGATGACGAACATGACGCAGAGCGATACCCACAAGAGCCCGAACCAGAACGTCCTGATCTGCCAGAGGAAATGCGACTCGAGCCACGTCCCGCGCGCCTCGCTTCGCTTCAAATAATTCAGGATGACCGCGATGATCGAGGGCCAGCCGATCAGAAACGCTCCGATCACCGTGGCGGCGCCCAGGATTCCCGTGAGCAGGCTGAAGGCGTGCAGCAGGTAGATGACGTTCGTCCAGGTAACGAGGGAGTCGGACGTGGCGCGGCCGGTCGGCTCGGGCAGCATTGGTGGCTTGTCCTCCGTGTCCGTGGTGGAGACTTGTTCGACTATTGAATCGGCGCGGGGGGCGCGATCGTCGCGCTGCCTTCGACGCCGCTGTCCTCGAGCGCCTTGGCGACAAACCCGCTGGCCTTGGCGTCTTCGATGAACTCACGCACGTACCGTGCGCCGGCCTCGCGGCCTTTCGGCACGCCGGCGGCCTGTGCGATCACCATGAAGCGATCCTCGAGAACGCGGGAGCCGGGGATCTTCGCGGCGGCGGTGACGAGCGCTCCCCTGACGCCGGCAACGGCTTCGAGCTTGTCCCTGCTGAACAGATCGACCGCCTCGAGGGCGGTCGGCGCCCGCACGATTTGGGCGCGCGTCAGGGTGCGGCTCAGGAAAAGATCGTAGGCGCTCTTGGCCCCCGCGGTGATGCGAACACCCTCGCGGTCCACGTCCGCGATCGTGCGAATCGGCGATCCGGCCGGGACGAGGTAGGTGCCCTCGATTTCCAGGTACGGCGCCGTGAAGGCGATCTCCTCCGCACGCGCGGGATCCACGGCGAGAAAGGCGAGATCCCAGGCGCCCGTCTTGAGCGCGTCCGTCATTTTGCCGGCTGCATCGTACGGGACGAGCTCGACCGGAACGCCGATCCGCCGCCCAAGCTCCCGCGAGAGGTCTACGGTGATGCCGCGAAGATCGCCCGTGGCCGGATCCTTCTGCGCGAGGATCGGATTTCCGTGGTTGATTCCAGCGCGCAGCGTGCCTGTCGGCGCGAGGTCGGCACGCACGGCAGGCGGCACTTGCGGCACTGTGGTTGCCTGGGGTGAGCATGACACGAGAAACATCACAGTCAGAACGCCGAGCGTGATTTTGATCATCCTGGGAGCCATTCTTTATCACTTCCTGTATAGTCTGACAACGACAGGAGGCTGAATGGCCATGACACGCCGTGAGCACATGAAAGGTCTGGGTCTGGCTGCCGCCGCGCTGGGGACGCCGCTCGGCGCGGGAGCGCACGCCGCTGGACAAGCGGGACAGCCTTCACCGCCAATTCCGCCGCAGGGCATCGGGAGCCGCATCCGCCACCTGTCCTACAGCGATCAGGGCGGCCGGCCCGACGGCGTGCAGGTCATGGTCAACCGCCGCCACGTCTATGTCGGCCACATGTTCAGCGATGGCGTCACGATCCTCGACGCCTCGGATCCACGCCGGTTGAAGCCCGTCGCCTTCTTCACGGCAGGCAGCGGCACCCGCACGCACCACCTGCAGGTCGCAGCCGACGTGATGCTGCTGGCCAACGGCGCGAACATCGTGTCGATGCAGTCCTACGACAACATGCGCGGCTATTTCGAGAACAACCTGGCCGACAGCATCACCAATCGCAGGAAGTTCCGCTCCGGCCTGAGCATTCACGACATCTCGCGCCCGGCGGAGATGAAGGAGATTGCATTCCTGGAAATGCCCGGCTTCGGGATCAACCGGCTGTGGTGGCCCGGCGGGCGCTACGCTTACGTGTCCGCGCATTTCGACGGTTTCATCGATCACATCCTCTGCGTCGTCGATCTGAACAACCTCACCAGGCCGGAGATCGTATCGCGCTGGTGGATGCCCGGCATGAACCGGGCGGCTGGCGAAACGCCGCCGCTGCCCGCAGGACGCCGGATGGCGCTGCATCACATGATCACCGCCGGCGATCGCGGTTATGCGGCGTGGCGGGACGGCGGGCTGACGATCCACGACATCAGCGACCCGGCCAGACCCACGCTCGTCTCGCACATCAACTGGTCGCCGCCGTTTCCCGGCGGCACGCACACGGCGCTCCCGCTGCCGGGCCGCAATCTCGTCGTCGTCGCTGACGAAGCCAACGCCGAAAAATGCGCCAAGGGCACGTTTCACACCTTTGTCGTCGATCTGCGCGCGCCGGAGAATCCGGTGCCGATCGCCACGCTGCCCACGCCGGCGGGAACGGGATTTCTGTTCGATGCCGGGCGTGTTCGGTCCTCACAACCTGCACGAGAATCGCGCGGGCTCCTTCCAGAGCGAGGACACCATCTTCGCGACCTACAACAATGCCGGGGTCCGGGTGTTCGATATCAGGGACGCGTTCGCGCCGAAGGAGATTGCCTACTGGGTGCCGCCGGTTCCGGCGAAGCTCATCGATCCGCGGCCGAACGTCGCGCTCGCCGCGAAGACGGCCGATGTCTACGTCACAACTGATGGACTGATGTTCGTCAGCGACTGGAATGCCGGCATGCACGTGCTGCAGTATGAAGGGTAGTCTGGTCCTTGGTCCGTTCCCGCGTCGAATCGCTCGTCGACCTGTGACGAGAGCCGGTCCACTTTCTCCTCGACTGCCTGAACGCACTCCGCGAGGTCGTCGATGCTGTCGGCCATCGCTCCGCCTTTCCGCGAGTCTACCATCGTCCCTGACGTTGCGAGCACGGAGTGTGCCGGATCATTCCCCTGTCTTTTGACTGGATTCTCGAAACTGGGTCCTGCGGTGACGCAGAAAATACAACGTGTCCGGCTTGTTCGCGTGCAGATTCTGCGCGAACGAGTATTCCTGTCAGTGAATCGCGCCGCTATGCTGGTCGGCGCAGGCCTGGCAGACGCCCTCGTCGTGCAGCCACTCTGGCGCGGTGCGCTGGCCGCAATATTGGCAGGTCTGAAACGTCGCCTGTCGCCCTTCGCGAGCGCCCTTGACGAGCGCGCTGATGGCCGCAAGGAGAGAGTTCTCTGGCAGCCGCCGCCACTTCACCACGCCAACACGCCGAGGCCTTGCCGCGAAGGTGAACGGGGACTCCCACACGCCCGAGAACTGAGACACCACGACGCTGCTCTGCGTGAGCACGACCACGACTTCCGGCGGGTCGCCGCCGGTAAACCGGATGGAGCCGTCGAGGTCCTCCTGCCGCTCCACGGGTGACGGCAGGTTCGAACCGAAGAAGGCAATGAGTTGCTCGTATCGTTCCGGCGCGTCGTGCCTGTCCATGGTTCGTTATGATGTTACAACGTGATGGTTCAGGGGCGGAAACCGACCAGCCGGAGGAGCGAGCCTATAGAAGGCGGCGCGTCCGAAGATCTGCGCGGACGGTGGCCTGGCCGCGCTGAAGCTCCAACGCGTATAGAACCCCGTCCTTCCGGAAGAGCTCCCGGATGTCCCCGAGCGCGATCTCGCGTGTGGGCCTGCCATCGATTGCGATCAGACGATCGCCAGCCTCCACGCCGGCTTCTTCGGCGGGCGATTCCGGAATCACCAGGCGTACCAGGTAGTCGCGATGCTCGGGCCCCTGGGCCGCCATCGAGATCCCGCTCATGTCGAACTCGAAGGGTTGATCGTCACGCTCCGCATGGCGTACTAGCAAGTTGACCTGGCGGCGTGAGTAATCGATGACGACAGTGGAACGTGCGAGCACTTCGGCTCCGAGGATGCCGACGGTATCGCCCGAGACGCCAGCGGCGTCCTGCGTAGGAACCACGGTCGTCACCACGTCGCGCACACCGAACCCGCCGAGTTGGAGTCGCTGAATCCGGGTGACGACGGCGGGGACCTGGCCCGGCAGGAGTGCGCCCGCGGTGATCGCAACTTCGCGCTGCCCGGGCTTCAGCAGCATGGCGGCGTCGACGTACGGACGGACGAGTGTGAGCGCGCCGGTCTTTCCGGTATCGAACTCGAGCTTCGCCTCAGACGGTTCCCGGAGTCCGGGAATCCGGGCGCGCACGAACGGGATGTTTTCCTCGATGCTGATCGGGATGGCCTCACCGGCGTCCGGCGGGCGATAACGCGCCGGCTCGTGAAACGTGACGACTTGCCGCGAGTAGTCGATCGCGACGACGTAGCGCTGAAAAATGTCATAGCCGAGGATGCCCGCCACGGGCCGCCCGAGTCCCGAGGCAAGTCCGCTCAAGTCGATCGCTATGGCGTTCAGATTTCGAAGGCTCATATCGCCGATTTCGAGCGTCACCCCCTCGATCTCCGACGCATCGACGTCGCCGCCGCCGGTGGTGACATCGACGCCGCCGGCCACGGCGAGGCCCAGGCTGCCGGCCTGTCGCCGGTCGATGACGTTCGTCGAGGCCCCGGTGTCGAGGATGAACGGCAGCGGGCGCGAACCGTTGACGCGGACGGGGAGGACAACGAGATTGTTCGAAAGCTCGGCTTCCTGTTCGAGAACCAGCGAATCGCGACCGCATGCGGGCGCAAGCAGCAACGAAAAAGCGACGACCACACGCGCAGACGAAAAAGATGGCATCTACGCGCGTCGCGCCTTCTCGATTTTCGCGTCCCGCTCGCTCGACAGCCGTTCGCGGTCGCGCCGGTACTCCTGCTCGCGTTCGGCGCGCTCGGCGGGATCCACCGTCGCCCGCAGCCTGCCCTGGTGCAGGACGTCGGCCTCGGCGAGCTTCGCTGTGTAGAAGCTTCGAATCTCGGTGATCGCCGCCTTCTGCGCCTCCGTCAATGGCGTCGTCTGGACGCCCTCGTCCGCGTCCTTCTTCTTGAGGCGTTCCATGGCCAGTTCGTAGGAAGATTTCGGACCTGTGTCACCCATGTGTGTATTGTAGGTTCGCTTTGGGCAGCCGGCGTCCGTACATGGCGAGCCGGGAGGCGAGTAAGCCTCCCGTTCGTGAGGTGGGATGTTTGCCGGTCCCCCAGAGGTGGCAACCGGGGCGAAGCTGTTCAACAGAAAAGCAATCGCGATGCCATCACTCGGGCTTCCGCAGCGACGCGACCTCCGGCCCCAACTCGTCCGGTAGAACAGCTGAAGCGGCTGGTTCTGACGAGCCGTTCCACCAGCACGCGACCCGGAATCGCGTTCGGTAATCGCCGCGCGGGTGACCTTCGTTCTCCATCTCAGTTGGCTGCCATGACTTGCGGCTCGACCGGCTCCGGAACGCGGTTGTGAACGGGCGGCACGCTTCGCAGATACGCAAAGATCGCTTTCAGGTCTTCGTCCGTGAAATTGCGGAAGACCTGCCACGGCATCGGCGGCAGGATGGGCCGCGACACGCCCATGTGGCGACCTTTTCTGATCGCGTTCAGGAACATATCCTCGGTCCAGATACCCAGGCCGGTGTTCTGGTCCGGCGTGAGGTTCGCGGCGAAGCTGATGCCCCACGGCCCGGCCCAGGCCGTCATGTCCCAGCTCGCCGAGGCCATCCAGGGTCCGACGGCTGCAGGCGGGTCGGGGAGCTCGGTTCCCTCCGGATGCCCAGCCAGCAGACGCGTCATGTCAACTTCCGGACCCTCCGGCCCCATCTTCTTCGGGGTGTGACAGTCGCTGCAGCCGATGGAGCTGACCAGGTAGTTTCCGCGCGCGACGCGCTCGTCGTGCGCGCGCTGGTTCCGTTTCCCGCTCGTGCCCTGCCATGCGGTAACCGCGACCGCCGCCGCCAGGATGATGCCCGCCGCAGGAATGATTCGCTTCATGGGATTCCCTCCACGTTCAGGGGCTTCTCGCCCGTTTCTGGAGGGGAATATAGGATTCGCCACGCAGTCTCCGCGTCGTCCCGACGGGCCAATTTGGGGAGGGGGTGATAAATGGTCCGAACGGACCACTGTCAGCGGGCGAGGCCTTCGCGGATCGCGTAGGCGGCGGCGGCCGCTCGTGAGGGGACGTCGAGCTTGGTGAGGATGTTCGCGATGTGGCGCTTGACGGTGAACGCGCTGATGAACAGGCGGTCTCCTATTTCCTGATTGCTGATGCCCTGGGCGACGAGGGCGAGCACCTCGATTTCTCGCGTGGTCAGAACGCCGGATGCGCCCTCGGAGGGCGCAGAAAATGTCTGCAGCTTCTCGAGGGCCTCCGCCGCGTGTTTCGCAAGCCCTCCCGCTCCCAGCCGCGCGGCCCCGGCGCGGGCCGCTTCGAACACCCTGCGCGCCGGCTCGTCGCGGCGCAGTGCGACGAGGATGTCGCCGAGCCGCAGCCGTGCGGCCGTTGCTTCGTATGGCGAGCGCGTGAGGTCGTATCCATCGATCGCGTCCTCGAGCAACCGCCGCGCTTCGTCCAGGTTGCCGGGCAAGCCGTCGGCCGCCGCGACGAGCGCCGCCAGTTCCTGCGCCGCCGCGCGCATCAGGGGTGTGGCGGAACGCGAGACGATCCGCTGGCATTCCTCGAGCGCGGTGCGCGCCCGGTCGACGTCGCGCAGCTGGAGGTAAGCAGGGACCAGCAGCTCGAGGCCGTGCAGGCGGCGAAGCTGATCGTCCTGTGAGATACGCCGGAAGTACCGCTCGACGAGATCCACGGCGGTTTGCGGCTGCCCGCGATCGAGGGCGACGGCGGCGAGGCTCAGCATCGCCGGCAGATGCGCGAGCACTGGCTCGAGCAGCGCGGCCGCTTCGTCGAGCCGTCCCTGACGCCGGCGGATTTCTCCGAGCCTGACGTCGCAGAACGCGCGATAGACGGGCGAGACGCCCCCGACCTCGCGACGCATCATCTCGATCTCGCGCTCCGTGCCCGGGTAGTCTCCGCGCCACGTCAGGATCCCTACGTAATGGCTGCGGCACGCGCCCGACGAAAACTCGATGTCGAAGTCGCGCACCGCCTCGAATGCCCGCTCGATCCACTGCGACGCGCGATCGAAGTCCCGGGCGCTCTCGCATGCGTCGAGAACGTAGCAGTACGTCCAACCGACGATCTGCGGGCTCAGCGGCTCACCGGCCACCACTTCGGTCGTGGCTTCGTCGAGGCGCCGCAGTCCCTCGTCGATGGCGCCTTCGCTGATCGCCATCAGGCCGCGAAGGCCGCGCGTCATCAGGTCGAGCTCGCCCACTTTGCATGCGTCGTTGAGCCGGATGGCGTCCGCGAGGCTGGGCTCACCCCTGGCGACCTCGCCGTGGATGTGAATGTCGATATGGGCTTTCCAGAACGCGAGCCACGCGTGGTCGGCCGCCGCCGGCACGGTGTCGAGCAGCCTGCGCGCGCGCTCGAACCAGCCGCTGGCGATTGCCGACTCGCCCCGGTAGGCATCGTGATAGAGCGCCAGCTGGATGGCGACGCGCGCCGCGCCGCGGGAGTCGTCGCGCTCCAGATACCCGCGGTACGCCCGCTCGTTTGCCGTGCGGCTCGTCGCCGCATCGTCGAGGCACAACGCCGAGGTGGCGAGACCCTCCCAGGCTTCGGGCGAGCCGGGGTCGTCGGCGAGCACCTGCTCGAAAAGACCGTGGGCATCCCGCCACTGGCGGCGGCGGAGGTGGGCCGCGCCCTGGTCGAGCGCGCGATCCATCCCGGAAGGCGTACTGGTCGATTCCTGGTGCGGAGACATCAGAAAAGGGTTCGGGAATTATAACGTGTTCCCCGGGCCCGGCTGAAGCGGTCAAGAAGCCGGACACTACGTACGAACGGCGCCGGGGCCGATAAGAATTGCGTGATAACCAGCGAAATCATCGAGATCATCGAATGGACCGACGACGCACGCGATACGTTGTCGTACAGGTTTCCGGACGAGGACAAGGTCATCAAGCGGGGTGCGCAGCTGATCGTCCGCGAATCGCAGGCGGCGCAGTTCGTGTACGTCGGAGAGTTCGGCGACACCTTCGGCCCGGGCAAGCACCGGCTGACCACCGAGAACATCCCGATCCTGAGCCGCATCAAGGGCTGGAAGTACGGCTTCCAGTCGCCGTTCAAGGCCGACGTCTACTACGTGACGACGCGCCTGTTCGCGGGCAACACGTGGGGCACCGCCAATCCGATCATGCTGCGCGACCCGGACCTGAACGCCGTCCGTGTCCGGGCCTTCGGCACGTACGATTTCCGGGTGCGCGACGTGAAACGCTTCCTCAGCGACGTCGCCGGCACGGACGATCGGTTCACTCTCGATGACTTCTCCCACGTCATGCGCTCACGCATCGTCAGCGTGTTCAGTAACGCGCTGGCCGACAGCAGAATCCCCGTGCTCGACGCCGCGGCGCGCTACACCGAGCTGGGAAAGGCGCTGCTGCCGCTCATCAACCCGGCGCTCCTGGAAAAATACGGCGTGGAGATGGGCAGCTTCGTCGTCGAAAACATCTCGGTGCCCGTCGAGGTCGAGCAGGCGATGGACAAGCGCGCGAGCATGACGGCGCTCGGCGACCTGAACGACTTTGTCAAGTACCAGATGGCACAGGGATTTGAACGGGGAAACGTCGGCGCCGCCGGCGTTGGCGCGGAAGTGGCCGTCGGCATGTCGGTGGCGCAGCAGTTGATGAGCGCATCCGTCACGCGAAGCGAGCCGCTCGACGTGTTGACGCCCGGGCAGGTGGCCGCGATTCTCGGTGTTACGGAAACCGACGTGACGGCGAGCCTGGAGTCGGGAGATCTCAAGGGAAAGAAAATCGGCAGCCAGTGGCGTGTGACCCGGGCTGCCGTAATGGAATTCATGAAATAAGGGCGGGTCTGAAGACCCGCCCCTACATCACCACCACTACATCACCACTACGCGGGCAGCGGAATGACCGGCATGCCGGGCGAACCGAACGAGAGGTCGGTCACCGCCTTGATGCTGCGCGCACCATAGCGGAACGGAATCACCAGCCGCACCGGCGCACCGTGCTGCGGGGGAAGCGGCTGATCGTTCATCAACCACACCAGCATCACCTGCCGATGCATCATCGTCCTGAGCTCTTCGTCGATGTAGTACTTGTCTGACGCGACCAGCCGGCAATAGTGCGCGGACGGCTGTATTTCGAGGAGGTTCGCCAGATCGGAAAACCGCACGCCGGTCCATTTGACGATGCCGGTTGGATTCGGCGCGCCGCACTGCAGCAGCGTCACGTAGGAATAGCGCGGCAGCTTGTCCAGATCCGCAAACGTCAGCGTGCCCGTCCGCTTCGCCAACCCGCGCGCGTCAACCTTGATCTTCAGCTGGCGATAGTCGGTACTCCATCGCGGGCGCCTGGCCCTTGGTATACCGCCACATGTAAGGCTCGGTGATCTTGCCGGCCGCGCTTGCGGGATGCTCGGGTGCGGATCCATCGGGCAGCAGCGGAAGGGGAGCAAGGGTCCTGAGCGTCGCATCCACGAGCGTGTCGGGAAATGCTTGTGGCGCTGCCGCCGCCGGCGCCTGTGCGAGCAATTGTTCCGGCCGTAAGCCAAGGGACATGCCGGCCAACGTCGTGCCGGACACCCGCATCGCCTGTCGTCGAGAAATGGTCATCGAGCGCCTCCAGGGTATTTATACACCCGTTCACCATGCCGGGCCTGATAAGGCCCGGCCTACTCCACATTCAACCTAGACTTTGTTTGCCCGCATGGCCGCCAACGGATACGCCGTTCCTCGCCACGTGATCGTCCCGCGCGTCACGGCAATCAGCGCAGATCGCCACATGATGTAGGCGAACAGCAACGCGGCGATCGGGTAGGCGAGGACGAACACCATGCGCGCGCCGCCGAAGCGCGCGCTGATCGAGAAGATCAATACAATCAGAACCACGCAGACGCCGTAGAGCACACGCGTCAGACCGTCGGTGACGAAGACCGCGATGAACGGCCACACGTTCATCAGGAACAGGGCGATTGTCGATCCGGCGACCTTCACGAGGCTGTAATCGACTCCGGCAAACGCGTTTTTCATCAGGCCGTCGACGAGCTCGCGGAGCGACGCATACCATTCCACCACGACGAGGCCGCGCCCGGACACCACCTCCTGCCGGAAGCCGTGCTGCTTCAACACCTTCCCCAGCTTCATGTCGTCGTCGGGCCGCATCGCGATCGCCCGGTGGCCGCCAATGGCGCGGTAGGCCGCCGCGCGGATCAGGTTGAACGCGCCGATGCCGATGTGGGCGCGGCTCCGCGGGTCGCGCGCCTTCCAGGGGCGCGAATACAAGGAAAAGAACACGCCGAACGCCGCCATGAACGCGTTCAGCGCAAGCCCCGGTACACGCACGTCGGGAATTGCCGCGAGATGGTCGAGTCCCTCTGCTTCCATCAGGCCGACCGCTCTTCGCAGCGTCGTGGGCTCGAAAACGACGTCGGCATCAGTGAAGAGCAGGAGATCGCCGGTCGCTTCGGCCGCGCCGACCTGCAGCGCGTAGTTCTTGCCGAGCCAGCCGTCGGGCAGCTCCGCGATGGTCGTGACCGTGAGCCGCGGATGCTCAGCCGCCAGTTGTTGCAGGATGGCGCCGGTGTCGTCGGTCGAGCGGTCGTTGACGATGACGATCTCGAGGCTCGGGTAGTCGAGTCGGAGGAGGGACTTCACAGCCGCTTCGATGCCGCGGGCCTCGTTTCGCGCCGCGGCGACAATCGACAGCGGCGGGCCGGCCCCAGCCGGCGGAACATCTTTGAGCAACCTCATCCGCCGATGGCCGATGGCGAAGTCGGTGAGGGTTCCGGCGAGGACGAGGGTTGTCAGCGCGGCGAGAAACAACATGGCTTATGCTCTTGCATACCTCTGCAGAGAATGACATCGTAACGATCCGCCATGTTCACCACGGAAGTCCTCGTCGATCGAATCCGTTCGGAATACGCCGCGCTGCCCGGCTTGAAGCTGACGTGCGATCAGGCGTGCCGTCTGTGGGCGGTTGACGACGAGCATTGCACGGCCGCGTTCGAGATTCTGCTCGCAGAAGGATTTCTTCACCGCACGGGCACGGGCAAGTTCGTGGCGTTGCCGCGGCCGTCCGCCGCGTTCATCACCGCCACGGGGCAACGCGAAGCTTCAACGCCGTTCCGTCCGGTGTCCGCACTGCCGCAAGCTGAACACGATACAGCAGGAGCAAGGCGGCTACGCCAGCACGACCTTCCGCTGCGTCGCGTGCCACCGCATCTCGAGCGTCACCGCGATTTCAGCCTGACACGCGAAATTGCAGAGTGCAGAATTCAGATTGCAGATTGAATCAATCGAATCAATCTGAAATCTACAATCTGAAATCTGCAATTCCCAGTCAGAGTCTCTTCCTCAGCAAATCTCCCAGCATGACGAGGCCGGTTGTGATCAGGCTCCGCCCTGCGTCATCGCCTCTGTCACGGGCCTGGATCGCCAGGATCAACGCGTCCAGATCCGCGGGAGCGACGCGTTCGGACGGCTCCGTGGCCGATGGCTCCGCGGGCCGCTGGCCGGCGGCGGCCGCCTGCAGCTGCGCGATCGTGCGCGTCATCTGCTGCAGATCCAGCATTGACATCGCGGATCCGCAGTGCCTGCACAGCGAATCCTTCGCCAGATCGATTGCTGCGCCGCAGTTCGAACAGTTGATCGTCTGGACGTTCTGCCTCAGTTCCTGAAGCTGCTGCGTCGAGAGCGGCCGGACGAAATCTTTTTGTCGGAGGAAATCCAGGAACGTCATCAGGCGGCCGTGGCCGGCGTCACAGCGCCAGTACCGGAACGGCGTGTTGCGCTGGATGTCGTGCGTGTGAAGCAGGCGCGAGCGGCACCGGGGGCAGCGCAGAACACCTGGGAGCGCCGTGGAGGCGGCGTTCGACTGCTCGCTGATGATTCCGAACACCTTCAGCGTCGCCGCCGGCGCCATCTGCAGAGCTTCGAAATGGTCGAACCAGATCGCCTTGCATGTGGCGCACAGGTCGATCGCGAGCGTCGAGCCTTGCCGCGCCTCGAGATCGATATTCGTCATCTCGGCGCTGCAGCCTGGGCAGAGCATGGGAAATCGTAACCCAGGT
Organism: uncultured Acidobacteriota bacterium; assembly: GCA_963749565.1. Classification (GTDB taxonomy): domain Bacteria; phylum Acidobacteriota; class Vicinamibacteria; order Vicinamibacterales; family CAVVIG01; genus DATLLJ01. The sequence continues at coordinate 33,495 of CAVVNL010000009.1, forward strand.
TCCAAGGTTCCAGGTTCAAGGTTCAGGTTCAGGTCCGGTTCAGGGTTCGGTTCAGGGTTCGCGGCGTTCTGAACGAGAATAGGTGCATGTGTCGGTGGTTCGTCGCGGTTGCCGCGTCGGTTGTGATGATTGGGGCGGCCCCGGTGCGCGCGCAGGTGCGCGACGATCTGTTGGCTGCGAGCCGGGCATACGAGGACGGGCAGTTCGCCCGGTCCATCAGTTTGCTCACCAACGTCATCCGCTCGGGCGAGGTGAAAGGCGCGGCTCTTGGCGAGGCGTACTGGAACCGGGCCATAACCTACGTCGCGATCGGCGACAAGCCGAAAGCCTTCGCGGATTTCGAGACGTTTACGGCGCTCACACCAGCCGATGCCGACGGTCCGGCCATGCTGGTGGAGCTCGGCGTCGAACTGCGGCGTTACGCCGACGCGGCGGCGGCGGTCGCGACGCTTTTCGATCTGGCGCCCGACCGGGTGAAAGACCGAAAAGGGGACGTGATCGAAATCGCACGCTCGCAGCAGCTGAAAGGCGAATGGCAGCAGGCCGAGCGCTTGTTGAACCGTTACGCGGTGCTCGACGCCGAGGATACGGCGATCAACGTGGCTCGCGCGCGGACCGCGGCCGCGCTCGGGCGCACGGGAGGAGGCGCTCGACCTGGTGCGCCGCAGCGCCAGCCAGCACAACCTCGTGCTCGTCCGTGCCGACAGGGCATTCGCCTCACTGTGGGACGATCCCGAGTTCATGGCGGCAACCGACATCACCGCGCTGTTCGAACGCGATCTCGAACAGGCGGAAGACGCCGCCCGGAAGGAGCCCGACCGCCTGTTCAGAATCATCCAGCGAATGAGCGCGCTCTGGCGCCTGGGCAGATTCGACGACGCGATTCAGCTGGGCGAGCGGACGCTGGCGTCCGATCTGTCGGGGTTCGTCGACCGCGACTACCGTGAAGCGCAGGTGCACGAGCAGCTCGCGCGATCGATGGCGATGAAAGGCGACCTGCCGGCCGCCGAGCGGGCGTTCCGCACCGGGATCGAACGGCTGGCCGACAAGAGCGAAACGGTCGTGACGCTGATGATGAGCGCCGGACAGTTCCTGGCGGCCACAGCCGACAAGTATCGCGACGCGCTCGACATCGCCGATCGCGCAAACAAGTTTGCCCTGCTGATCTACGGCACAGGGATCGGCGATTCCGTTCGCGCGCTCGCTTACTGGGGCCTCGGGCAGAAGGCGAATCTGGATCGGATACTGGCCCAGGTTGAGGCCGACATGTCGCGATAGCCAGAGCATCGCGATCGACCTGTATCTTCTTCTCGGCCGCAACGACGAGGCCGCGGACCTGGTCGCGAGGCAGCTCGCCGATCCGGCGCGTGTCGACACGATGCTGGTCGGACTGCAGCGCTACACCAACAACAGACCGGCCGCAGGCGTGGTGGAAAAAGTCATTGAAGCCGGATGGGACGCGCTGCGAGGCGCACCGGACGGTTCTGGCCGCGGTCGGTGGCGTGGGGCGGATCACGGACATACCGCGCCGCGAACAGATTTTAGGGCTTGCGTGCCTGCTGGGCTGTTCGCGAATCGCTCGAGCAGCGGTTCGGTTTGCGCCAGCGAAATGCACGCGTCAGTGATGCTCTGGCCGTACATCGCCTGCTGGCCGGGCGCGTAGTCCTGCCGCCCTTCCACCAGGTGGCTCTCGATCATCGTCCCGAAAATCCGCCACGACCCTGACGCCACCTGCTCGCAGATCGACGCCGCGACCTCGGCCTGCTTCGCGTGATCCTTCAGGCTGTTGCCGTGCGAGCAGTCAACCATCACCGTCTCGCGCAGGCCTTTGGCCGCCAGCCGCGCGCAGACCTTGCCCACGTGCTCGGCGTCGTAGTTCGGACCGGTCCGCGTGCCGCCGCGCAGGATGACGTGGCAGGTGTCGTTGCCGGTCGTCTGGAAGATAGCCGACACGCCCTGCTTGGTCACCGACGGAAACCAGTGCGGCGACCGCGCCGCCACCACCGCGTCGACCGCGGTCTGCGTGTTGCCGTCGGTGCCGTTCTTGAAGCCGACCGGCATCGAGAGGCCGGACGCCAGCTCGCGGTGCACCTGGCTTTCGGTGGTCCGCGCGCCGATGGCTACCCACGACGTCAGGTCCGCGATGTGCTGCGGTATCTGCGTGTCGAGAAACTCCGACGCCGTCGGCAGCCCCATGGTCGTTGACGTCGAGCAGCAGTTGCCGGGCCAGCCGAAGTCCCTTGTTGATGTGATAGCTCTCGTCGAGGTCGGGATCGTTGATGAGCCCCTTCCAGCCGACCGACGTGCGCGGCTTTTCGAAGTAGCTCCGCATCACGATGATGAGGTGATCCTTGTAGCGCTGCGCCAGCGTCTGGAGCCGTTCCGCGTACTCGAGCGCCGCCTTCGTGTCGTGGATGGAGCAGGGGCCGGCGATGACCACGAGCCGCGGGTCGCGCCCCTGGACGGCGCCGGCGATGGCCTGGCGTGCGTCGGACACGATATTCGAGACGCGCTCCGTGATCGGAATTTCCTCGAGCAGGATGGCGGGCGGAATGAGCGGGCGCACCTCCGTGATCCGGAGGTCGTCTGTCCGTTTGAACATAGGGTTTAGACGATTATGCCATGCACGCAAGTCATGGCTTCGAGTCGTGTATGAGTCGCTATTCCGGACGTACAATGGCCGGAGTCCATGCAGACTCCCGCGATTCGCGTGTCGATCGGCTTCGGTGCTCGCAGCGGGGATTCTGGTGCTGCTCACCGTTCCTGTCACGGCCGGCCCGCAAGAAAACCCGGCGAGTTGGCTCGATCGACCATTGGTGAACTGGAACAAGGCAGGCGAGCCGGTGCCGGGTGCGCCTGCCGGCGACGAGCCCATCGCGTCCGTCATCAGCCGATGCAAGCTGACACCCCCGCGGTCGACGATGGCGGAACGGGCGATCGAGTCCGCGGGATGGATTCCGTTCTGGAGCTTCGATCAGCAGCTTGTTCGTGAGGACGTCGAAATCGTCGGCGGAATGAGAGGGGCAGACGGCATGTGCCGTCCCCTCACGTACAACCTGTTCGTCTTCGTACGCGGACAATTCGCGGGCCGTTTGTCGCCGACGTCCATGGCCTCGCGGCTCGATAGCTCATCCGGTGTGGTGCGGATGTCGCTGCCTGCCGTCACCACGGAGTTCGCGCGCTACAGCAGCAACGATCCTCTCTGCTGTCCGTCGTCGCGGATAACCGTCCGTTATCGCATCGACCGCACCACCGGGCCTGTCGTCGTGCCCATCGAAGTCAGAACCACTCGCCCTTAGCTGGCGCCGCGCATCTGGGCCTTTGCGGCCCGCATGCCAGACCATTCGTAGGCTTCCTTCAGCCAGTCGGTGAAGGGCGCCTCCACTTCGTCCCGGTGCCTGATCTGAATGACGTGCACGACTTTCGACTTCGAGGCCCGATCGACGCGTCGAACCTGGGGGGCCTTCAGCTCGCGGCCAAGGAACACGCACACTTCGAGGAACTTCTTCTTCGGACGCACGAAGAAATAGCAGGAGGTCCGCGAGAACATGATCGAGTTGTGCGAGGCGTAGATCCGCTGATCGCCAAACGAGACGGCGGTCTCCCGCAGCCGTTCCCAGGCGTCCTGCAAATCCTCCGAGAGATCCTGCGTCAGAACGGCTTCGGTCGTGGTCCAGCAGTCGTGCGCCTCCCCCTCCTCGACCCACTGTTTGCAGTGATAACACTCTCGACCGGCCATGCCCGCTATAATTGCGCACTTCCAGTCGCGGACAACAGGGGAGGGGTTATGAAGTGGTTCCAGACCGCCCCGTCAGCGCGCGAGCAGCAGCCGGAAGGTAGCGGGTCAAGTCGGGGAGGCATATGAGACTCGTAACTGCTCCGGGGTTGGGAGTCGCCGCTGTTCTCGCGTCCGCGTACCTGGTCGCCCCGAGCGTTCTCCAGGTAGGCACCGTCGCGCACGGCAAAGAGCAGGCGGCGACGCCTGCGGGCCGCGCAGAGGCCGTGCGGTCGGTCCGGCTGTTTGTTCTCGACGGCGGTATCCTCGAGTCAGATCCCGGCCGTTATCGATTGAAGCCCGAGGAGGTCGCGACCACCCAGCTCTCCGTGGCGGCGTATCTGGTGGCGCACCCCCGGGGCACGTTGATGTGGGACGCCGGCGCGGTTGCCGACGACTCGTGGTCGCCCACGGGTGCGCCTGTGTCGCGACACCTCGTCCTCTCGAACGGGCAGGACCGCCACGTGACGATCCGCTCTCCGTTGAAGGCGCAGTTGGCGACGGCCGGGTACGCGCCGACGGACATCACGTTTCTTGCGCTGTCGCACTACCACTGGGACCACGTCGCGAATGCCAACGACTTTGCCGGCTCGACATGGCTGGTACGACAGTCCGAGCGTGACGGCCTGTTTCCGCAGCCGGCAGCAGTGCCACCCTATCCCTCGACCTACGCCTACCTGCAGAACAGCAAGACCACCATCGTCACGGCTGAAGAGCACGATGTATTCGGCGACGGCACCGTGGTGATTAAGTCGTCGCCTGGACACACGCCTGGCCACAGCGTCTTGTACGTGAAGCTCGAGAAAACTGGAGGCGTGGTGCTGGCGGGCGACCTTTACCACTATCCCGAGGAGCGCACGCTGAACCGCCTGCCGGTCGCCGAGTTCGATCAGGAGCAGACCCGCCGGTCGCGCGAAGCGCTCGAGGTGTTTCTCAAACGGTCCGGCGCGAAGCTCTGGATTCAGCACGACCTGGTGGCGCACGCGAAGCTCCGGAAGGCGCCAGACTATTACGACTGAATAGGGCTGTGCAGTCGCGCCAGCTCCCGACCGCCCTTGGGCGCGACCGTCAGTGCGCCACTCCATGGCGCCCGAGGGCTTCGAGCACCATCGCCGTAGTGAAGGATGCGGAGGTGAACTCGAACACCTGGCCGCCGTCGGTACGCCCGACGAAGAAGGTCGCCTCGTCGAAGCCACCGAGAGCATTCTGCTCGGCGATGAGGTAGTCGATCGCGCGGTCGATGATCGGTGTGTCGCGGCCAGCGTTGAGAAGCGTGAGGACGGCGAAGGCCGTGTTCAGGTGAGGGTCGCCCTTGTCCCAATAAGCCGTACCATCGGCGCGAAACAGTACCGAGGCTTCGAGATCGTTGGCGAGAATCTCGACAGCCGGTTCGAGCGCGGTCACCGGCCCCTCGCGGAACGCGCGCGATACGACGTACTGAAAAGCCAGGTTATCGGGATAGTACTGGGTGATCTCCTCCAGAGAATCGCGGTGGAGACCCAACGCGGTAACCAGGTTGATGAATCCGACGGCTTCCGCGACACCGGGCACCTCGAGCCGATCGTGACGAGCCAGCGCGTAGAGCACGTTGGCGTTGACCACGCAGATCCACATCGTTGGGAAACAGTGGAAACGGACGATCCCGGTAGGTGAGCCAGGTGAGGAAAGCGCCGCTCGCCGGCGGGAGCCAGGGTGGATTCACACGTCGGGGCACCACGCCCAGATCGCGCCAGTCGACGAAGAAGCGTTCGAAGTTCACGTCACTGCCGGGGCCACCGTCGAAGATGGCGTCGTCGAGCAGCGTCGCATAGGTGGTCGCGGTGACGTCGGCGTCACTGGGAATCGCCAGTGTGCCCGGGATAGATGGGGAGATTGATGGGCACGCGCTGCCCGCCCAGGATCGGGCCCTCGAGCCTCGCGGTGAGGAGAATCGTGAGCGGCACGTCCGGAGTGGCCGGATCCGCGTCATAGGGCCAGAAGGCGAAGGTTGCCGCATCCGGAGCACCCGGGGCGGACTCGAAGCGTTTCATGAAAGCAACCGCTCGTTGCCGCATCGAGCGCGCCATCTCCAGCTCGACCAAGGTCAGGCCAAGCGCCTGGCGATTCTCTTCGACGACGTGAGTGAGCGCATGGTGGATGAAGGCCACTGTGAATGGGCTCACGTCGCGCACGCGGAACGCCTCCGGCCCCGGCAACGTGAAGTACTGAGGCCAGTCTCCCGGAAAGTCGACGAACCGTACGCCGATCATCGGGTCGACGACCACCTCGCCTGGCTGACGGACCTGATGCGTGAAGAGAAAGCTGATCGCCCGCTGGATCGCTGACTCTCGATCGCCGGCCCCCAGGCTTGCCGGCGCGGACAAGACGACACACAGGGCAAGAAGTCCCGTCACTGTCGACAAGCGTCTCGCTGACCTCCGGGCGAATCCGAACAGGTCGTGCCCCGTGCGGCTCTCGCCCAGCAGCACCGGAATCATCGGAATCTGCTTGGCAGACGGCCACGTAGTCATCGGGGTCGTCAAGCCGGCGAACGGTGCCGCTCCGGGCGGTGGCCGAGAGCCACTGATCGCCGATGACCGCGAGCAGGACGCCGGACTGGTCCAGGGCTTCATCGATCCGCCGGCGAAAGTCGTCGCCGAGGGGGATACTGTCCACGTCCATGAAAAGGCGCTCGCGGCCGAACCGGCGCTCGAGGTGGTCGAAGATGCGCCCGGACATGTCCGCGCTGTCGCCGCGCCGGTAGGACAGAAAGATCTTCTTCACGGTCGATTGCGAATGCCCGGGCCGCGGGCGACAGTCTAACAGGTGCGGTCGCGGTCTGCCGGCCCTTCCAAAGACGCGCAGGCGCCAGCCCACGCGAAGGGTCAGGTGGTGTTTCTCGCTATCCCGGCGATAATGGGGCTGCTCGCGCCTCGAAGCGCAGGGCCAATCGTGGCCAGTGGGGAGGAAAAGCCGTGAAACATCGAGTTTGGATCCTGGCGGTGGTCATCCTGGTTGGATCGGCCGCGGTTGTACGTGCGCAGGCCCGCATGGACGAAGCATCGCTGACAGCGGCGCATGAGGCGCTCGTCGCTGGCGTCAAGACCGCGAACCTCACCATGCTGCAGGCGATGATTCACCCGCGTGGCCTCGGCTTTTTCAGAGAGAGTCAGCTCCCGATCCAGCTCGGAGCCGATTTCACTGCGGGCAATGTGCTTCCAGCGGTGGTGGCCGATCTTGGCCGGTTCACCGCCCTGCCAACCCAAACCATCTATCGCGTGGTGGGCCAGGTGGGCGTGGTCATGATGACCGCAATGCTTGTGGCGCCGAAGGAGTCGAAGGAGCTGCTGGACCGCTCTTCTCGCGCTACTTACGTCTACGTCGTCGACGGCGGGAACTGGAGACTCCTCTCCTGGCACGGGTCGGATCTTCCGGTGAAGCCGAAGCCGAAGAAATAGTGTCGGATCGCGCTCCCGGCTAGCCCGCGGCGTCACGCTTTCGAGTCGCGCCTCACCGAGACTTTCTTACCGCGAATCGTGGTGGCCTTGAGCGCCGCGATGATGTCGTCGGCGAGCGTTTCCGGGACTTCGACATAGCTTGACCGGTCGCCGATCTCAATCGCGCCGAGCGACCTCGACTGAATGCCCGCTTCGCCGGTGATCGCGCCCACGAGATCGGCAGGCCGGATGCCGGCCTGCCGGCCGGAGCCGATGTAGAGGCGAATCGTCGGGCCATCTGTGGGAACCGGACGGTCGCCCTTCCCGACGGGCCAGCGGCGCGGCGCTCTGGCGTCGCGCGCCGGCGGTCTTGCGCGCGCGACCCTGACGTCGCGGGAAACTGCGCCGGCCTCGGCGCCACCGCCGCAGGGATCTCGCGATCTTTACCTGCTGCGCCGTCGCCGGCGGCGGCGTGCGCCAGCTTGACCGCGGCTGCCGCGATGTCCACGATGTCGAACTCCTGCGCCAGCGTCTCGACCACCACGCGCACGTCGTCGTAATCGCCAGCCAGCAGGCGTTCGCGCAGCGAGGCGCGGGTGAGATCCAGTTGCCGGGCACGAAGGTCGGCGACGGTCGGCACGGTCGCGACTTCGATCCGCGCCCTCGTGAAGCTCTCGATCACCTTCAACAGGCGGTGTTCGCGCGGTTCGGCCAGCGTGATCGCGGTTCCCTCGCGACCGGCACGTCCGGTGCGGCCGATGCGATGCAGATAGACCTCTGGCGACGCGGGCACGTCGTAGTTGACGACGTGCGAGATGTGCAGGATGTCGAGCCCTCGGGCCGCCACGTCGGTTGCAATCAGCAGGTCCGCCTTCTGCGAGCGGAAGAGATCCATGACGTGGTCGCGCTGGCGCTGCATCATGCCGCCGTGCAGCGCTTCGCATCGCTGCCCGTGCGCGTTGAAGGTCTCGACCAGCGTGTCGACTTCCATCCGGGTGCGGCAGAACACGAGCGTCGCGACCGGATCCTCCATGTCGAGGATGCGTGCCAGCGTCGCCGCCTTGTGGGCGCGATTGACGATATAGGCGACCTGCCGGACCCGCGGGACCTTGCCGGTCGCCGGCTTCTCGCGCTCGATCGTGACGCGCGCGGGGTTCTTCAGGTGGCGTCCGGCGATCGACAGAATCCGCGCCGGCATGGTCGCCGAAAAAAGCGCCGTCTGCCGTGTGCCGGGCGTCGCTTTCAGAATCGCGTCGAGGTCTTCGGCGAAGCCCATGTCGAGCATCTCGTCGGCCTCGTCGAGGATCAGCACCTGAAGCCCCTCGAGGCGCAGGGTCTGGCGCTTCAGATGGTCCAGGGCCCGCCCCGGCGTTGCGACGACGATATGGGCGCCGCGCTCGAGGGCGCGGATTTGCTGGTGCATCGGGGCGCCGCCGTAGAGCGGCAGCACGCTCAGCCCGACTCCCTTGGCGTACTTGTGCACGGCCTCGGCCACCTGCATCGCCAGCTCGCGGGTGGGGACCAGCACCAGCCCGCAGGTCTGGCGTGGAGCAGGGTGCGCCTCGCCAATCCGCTGCAGCATCGGCAGCGCGAACGCGGCGGTCTTTCCCGTGCCCGTGCCGGCCTGGCCGAGCAGATCGCGTCCTTTGAGAAGCAGCGGGATCGTTTCGCGTTGAACGGGCGTCGGTTCCTCGTATCCGAGCGCGGCAACGCCCTCGGCGAGCTCGCGTTGCAATCCGAGGGACGGGAAACTGGCGGGAACAACGGCAGTGCTCATCTAGTGATCATCTCATCTCCGAGTTAATATTCTGGGACCTGCATGCTGCACGTGACCAACGGCGATGCCGTCCTCGATGGGTTCCGCGCCGGTCAGATCCCGGGCGACTATCTGGCCTGGCGCGACCCGCTCCACGACGGTCCGGTTCCCGCGACCGAATCGCTCGAGGCGCTTTCCGATATCCGCGCGCGTAGGATGTCGGATTCCAGCTGGGAGCTACGACGACTTCCGGCTGGAATTTGCCGAGCGGGACCGCACGCTCGCGGGCTTCCGCGATCATGACGAGACCGTCCTGTGGTTCGAGCACGATCTCTACGATCAGCTGCAGCTGTTTCAGTTGCTGGACTGGTTGTCGCGCCAGGATCGTGCCGGCGTCCGCCTGAGCCTGATCCAGGTGGGAGAACACCCTGACGTGCCATCATTTCACGGTTTGGGGGAATTGAACGGAAAACAGCTCGCCGCCCTTCTCCCGGACCGGCTTCCGGTCACCGAGAAGCACTTGGTGCTTGGGCGCGAAGCGTGGGCGGCTGTCTGCTCCGACGATCCGACGTCGCTCGTCGGCCTGGCGAGTCGCCGGGATCCCGAATTGCCATTCCGCGGGCCGGCCTTGTATCGAATGCTCGAGGAGTACCCGTCGGTTTCGACCGGGCTTTCGCGAACCGAGCGGCAGTTGCTTGCTGCCGGCGTGGCGGGCGCGCGGCGCCGGCGCGAGTACTACGAGAAGTCTCAGGCCTTCGAGGGCTGCCCATGGGGCGACCTGTCGGTGTTTCTCCGCCTCGACGCGCTGGCCACCGGTCTGCACCCCGCATTGACTCGCCTCGGCAGCGACGAGCTCGAGGTGAATGAACACGGGAAACAGCTTCTGGCCGGGAACGAAGACTGGGTGCGCGCGTCGGGCGGGATCGACCGGTGGATTGGCGGCGTGCATCTCGTCGGCCACGAGGCGCGGTGGCGGTGGAATGAATTGACCAAGGCGTTATCGACGACCTGATGATCTACGACGTGATGATGTATCTGATACATCTTCAAATCGTAAAATCGCCAAATCGTAGATGTTCCTGATATCCTGTGATCTCCCACTCCGATGTCCCTCTCGAGTTTTCACCCCGTCACTGCACGGTGGTTCGCGGAAGCTTTCGACGCGCCGACAGCTGTTCAGCTGAGCGGCTGGGCGTCAATCCGTGACGGCCGCCACACGCTCATCGCGGCGCCGACCGGCTCCGGCAAGACACTCGCGGCTTTTCTAACTGCGCTCGACGATCTCCTGCAGGAGGGCTTCCGTTCGCCGCTGCCCGACGAAGTCCGCGTCGTGTATGTCTCGCCGCTCAAGGCACTGAGCGCGGACATACACAAGAACCTGTCCGAGCCGCGCCGCGGCCTGCGACGCGTTGCGGAGGAGCTTGGTTTCGTTGCGCCGCGCGTGACCGCCGCCGTCCGGACGGGCGACACGCCCCAGGCCGAGCGTGCGGCGATGCTGCGAACGCCGCCGCACATACTGGTGACCACCCCGGAATCGCTGTATCTGCTGCTGACGGCCGAGCGCAGCCGGGAGATGCTGCGCACGGTCCGCACCGTCATCGTCGACGAAATCCACGCGGTCATCGGTACGCGACGGGGGGCGCACCTCGCTCTCAGCCTGGAACGGCTGCAGGAGGTGGCGACCGGACCGGTGCTTCGCATCGGCCTCTCCGCCACGCAGAAGCCGATTGCGGAAGTCGCGCGGTTTCTGGTCGGGACGAGGGCGGTTGACGCGGCCGGCGTGGCCGATTGCCGAGTCGTAGACGCCGGACATCGCCGCGAGATGGACCTCGGCCTGGAAGTACCGAGGTCGCCCCTCGACGCCGTGATGGCGCACGAGGTGTGGGAGGAATATTACGATCGCCTCGCCGAGCTGGTCGCGCAGCATCGGACAACACTCGTTTTCGTCAACACGCGGCGGATGGCCGAGCGGCTCGCGCGCCACCTGAGCGACCGCATCGGCGAGGACGCGGTCACGGCCCACCACGGCAGCCTGTCGAAGGAGAAGCGTCTCGATGCCGAATCGCGGCTGAAGGCCGGACAGCTGAAGGCGCTCGTGGCCACGGCCTCGCTCGAGCTGGGCATCGACATTGGCCACGTGGATCTCGCGTGCCAGATTGGATCGCCGCATCGTATCGCGACGTTTCTCCAGCGCATCGGACGGTCTGGTCACACCATCGCCGGAGTGCCGAAGGGCCGGTTGTTCCCGATGTCGCGAGACGACCTGATCGAGTGCGCCGCCCTCCTGCGATCGGTCGGCAAAGGGGAGCTGGACACGATCGTGTCGCACGATGCCCCGCTCGACGTGCTCACCCAGCAGGTGGTGGCCGAAACGGCCTGCAAGGCCTACGGGGAAGACGAGCTGTTCGAGTTGACTCGCGGCGCCTGGCCATTCCGCGATCTCGCCCGGCGTGACTTCGATGCCGTCATCGCCATGGTTTCAGATGGGTTTGCGACTCACCGTGGCCGGCGCGGGGCGTTGCTGCACCGTGACGAAGTGCATGGGCAGGTTCGCGGCCGCCGTGGCGCGCGGTTGCTCGCCATCACATCGGGCGGCGCGATCCCGGAGGTGGCCGACTACCGCGTCATCCTCGATCCCGGCGACACCTTCATCGGCACGTTGAACGAGGACTTCGCGATCGAGAGCATGGCGGGCGACGTGTTTCAGCTCGGCAACGCGTCCTGGCAGGTGCTTCAGGTGGGACCGGGAACCGTGCGCGTCGCCGATGCGAAGGGTGCGCCTCCGAACATTCCCTTCTGGCTGGGAGAGGCGCCGGCGCGCAGCGACGAACTGTCGCGCGCGGTCAGCGACCTCCGTGCCGACGTCGAGGCCCGGCTGAGCGAGGTCCGCCTGAAGGCGCACCGGACGCCCACGATCAGAGCCACGAACGATGAACGCAGAGACTCGCAGAGACCGCAGAGAAATCAAATGACTCTGCGAACTCTGCGCGCTCTGCGTTCGATGCTCGGTCTGACGCCGTATCCGGACGTCGTATCTGAGTGGCTCGCCGCGGAAGCCGGCATTCCTCAGGCCGCGGCCGAGCAGGCGGTCGAATATCTCGATCAGGGCTCCCGTGCGCTCGGCGCCATGCCGACGCAGGACACGCTCGTCCTCGAGCGCTTCTTCGACGAGTCGGGCGGCATGCAGCTGGTGCTGCACGCGCCGTTCGGCAGCCGCGTGAACAAGGCGTGGGGCCTGGCGCTGCGCAAGCGATTCTGCCGGCAGTTCGACTTCGAGCTGCAGGCGGCGGCGACCGACGAGGCACTGCTGCTCTCGCTCGGGCCGCAGCACTCTTTTCCGCTGAGCGACGTCTTTCGCTACCTCCACCCGGCGACCGCCCACGACGTGCTCGTGCAGGCGTTTCTCGACGCGCCGGTGTTTCAGACGCGCTGGCGCTGGAACACCACGATCTCGCTGGCCGTGCCGCGCAACCGCGGCGGAAAGAAAGTGCCGCCGCAATTGCAGCGCATGATGGCGGCCGATCTGATGGCCGCGGCTTTTCCGGATGCGGCCGCCTGCCTCGACAACATCCCGGGGGATCGGCAGATTCCCGATCACCCGCTCGTCGCGCAGACGCTGCGCGACTGCCTCGAGGAGGCGATGGATTTCGACGGGCTGGCCCGCGTGCTTACCCGCATTCACCAGGGCAGTATCCGTCTGATGTCGCGCGACACCGCCGAGCCGTCCGCGCTCGCGCACGAGATCATCAATGCGCGGCCCTATGCATTTCTCGACGACGCCCCGCTCGAGGAGCGGCGGACGCAGGCCGTACAGACGCGCCGCGCGGGCCAGGCGACGTCGATGGACGACCTCGGCCGCCTCGACACTGCTGCGATCGAGCGCGTGCGCGACGAGGCCCGGCCGGATCCTCGCGACGCCGACGAACTGCACGACGCGCTGCTCGGCGCCGGCTTTCTCAGGCCCGGCGATCTGGCCGGCGATGCCGAGGCTCTCGACGTTCTCTTCAAGCGTCTCGTCGACACGGGCCGCGCCGCGACCCTGACCACCAACCTCGCAACCTCCAACCTCTAACCTCCAACCTCCAACCTCTAACCTCCAACCTCCAACCTCTTGTTTTTGGGTCGCCGCCGAGCGGCTTCCCGAGATCCTCGCCGTCCATCCAGGTGCGGCAATCCACGGCAGCGCGGTTCCTCCACCCGCCCGGGCAGCCCGCACATGGTCACGGGAGGAGGCGATTGTCGAGGTTCTGCGCGGGCGGATGGCGCTTGCCGGGCCGCTAACCGCCGCATCGATCGCGGCGACCTTCGCCATCACCGAGTTCGACGCAAACGCCGCACTTCTCGCGCTCGAATCCGACGGGGCAGTCATTCGGGGGAGCTTTGAAAATTTCAAGGGTCCTCTCGAATGGTGCGATCGCCGTCTGCTCGCGCGCATCCATCGCTACACATTGACGCGCCTGCGCGCGGAGATCGAGCCAGTCAGTCCGGCGGACTTCATGCGGTTCCTTCTGGCGTGGCAGCACGTGGAGCCGTCCAGCCGCCTGTCGGGGCTCGACGGTTTGCGAACCATCGTCGCCACCCTGGACGGCTTCGAGCTGGCGGCGACTGCCTGGGAGCGCGCCGTCCTGCCCGCCCGCATGGATCGCTACGATCCGGCGATGCTGGACATGCTGTGCCTGACGGGCGAGGTCGGGTGGGCACGGCTCTCGCCGCCGCGTCCCGATCAGGGAGTCCCGGCCGAGCCCCTCTCACGGCTCGTCGGCGCGACGCCGATCGCGTTGTTTCTTCGCGAGCACGGCAACCTCTGGCAGGAATTGCGCCAGGGGGGCGCCAGCGATTGCCGCGAGACGCTGAGTGCGGATGCGCGCGTGCTGCTCGACACCCTTCACTCCCGCGGCGCGTCATTTCTTCGCGAGCTGGGCCTATTAGGGCGGGAGGGGCGGGAGGGGCAGGAGGGCCGGGAAGGGATGTCCGGCGACGCCTCCCGCGCAGTCGCAGCCATCGGCGAGCTCGTCACGGCCGGTCTCGTGGCGTCGGATGGATTCGCCGGCCTGAGGACGATTGTCAAGGCCGCGTCGGCCCGGCAGCCTCTGCGAACCAGCGCGGGTCATTCGGGCCGATGGTCGCTGGTGCGGGCAGGCGAGGCTGGCGTTCCGCGAGAGGCCGCAGTCGAAGCGCAGGCGCGGGCTCTGCTCCGCCGCTACGGCGTGGTGTTCCGCCGTCTGCTCCTGCGCGAAGCGAACGCCGCGCCGTGGCGCGAGCTGGCGCGCGTCTACCGAAGGCTCGAAGCCCGCGGCGAGATTCGCGGCGGGCGATTCGTGTCGGGCATGTCGGGCGAGCAGTTCGCGCTCGCCGACGCAGTGGATCGCCTTCGGGAAGTTCGTCGCATGCCGGCCGACGGCCGTCTGATTGTGATCAGCGCCGCAGATCCGCTCAACCTCGCGGGCATCGTCACCGCCGGGGATCGAGTGCGAGCCGCCGCCTCCAGCCGGGTGGCGTACTTGAATGGCGTGCCAGTGGCGGCGCTCGAGGGCGACTACATCCGGAGTCTTGCCGAGATCGACCCGTCGATCTCCGCCGGCCTCGCGACGACGCTGGCAGGACGCCGCCTCCCGGCGGTCACGTCTGGATATGTAGGGAGGCCTTGAGATTCAGTCCCACGCAGATCCGGCGCTACTACGACCGCAACACGCCGGCGTTTGTCGCGCTGGGGCAGGGCGGCGGTGCCGGCGCCATCCACCGCGCGGTGTGGGGGCCGGGCGTCACGCGCCGCGAGGATGCGTTTCACTTCGTCGAGGACAGGATTGCCGAGCAGATCGAGCGCGTCGGTGACCTCTCTTCCCCGGCTCACGTTGTCGATCTCGGCTGCGGTATCGGGGCAAGCCTGTCCTATCTCGCCAGAAAGCTGCCGATCAGCGGAACTGGCATCACGCTGAGCCCGGTCCAGGCCGGCCTGGCCGCGGCGCGCATCCGGCTGGCGGGACTGGCGGACAGAGTCGAATGTCTTGAAGGCGATTACAGTGACCTGCCGGCCGGGATGCGGCGCGCCGATCTCGCATACGCCATCGAGTCGTTCGTGCACGCTTCCTCGCCCGAGCGGTTCTTCGCGCAGTGCCGCGAGCTCGTTCGTCCGGGCGGACTGCTGGTCATCTGCGACGACTTCAAACGCCGCACCACGGAGCCTGCCGCCGCCGCCGCCGTCGAACGATTCTGCCTGGGCTGGCACATCAATACGCTTGTCGATCCGCCCGCGCTCCAGGCCCTGGCCGACGATGCCGGTTTCGCCCATGTCTCGACGATCGACCTGACCCGGTATCTCGAGCTGCGCCGGCCGCGCGATCGTGCCATTTCGACGTTCGCCGCCGTCGTCGCGCTCGTTCCGTTAATCGAGCGGATCCCGGGGCTTTCCGCCCGGGTCGCGCCGCTTCTCGGCGGCAGCGCACTTCAGCAGTGCCTCGCGCGCGGATGGATCGGATACGACCTCGCTGTGTTCCGCCGGTCCGCATAGCGCCCGTCACGTTTCCACTCCGCCGGCTACTTCGTTGGTGGCGGAAGGCGCCAAGGCGGATAATCCGCAGTTCCTGACGAGCATCAAGAGTCGACGCCGCGAGTGCCGTGTCCTTAGCTGGATCTGTACCGTATCAACGACAACGTACAACGCGGAGACCGCAGAGATCGCAGGGAAGACAAGCTCCACCACGGAGTTACGGAGACAGACGGAGGTCACGGATTCAAGGTTGTTGTCCCAGTGTGTTTTCGTTTGCGCTGTGTCGTTCGTGGTACTGATTTGTGTGTAATGCAGCGGGACGAGTTCGTGTCTCTGCGTGCTCAGCGAGCTCTGCGTTGATCGTCGTTGTCGGTAGTGAACCATCGTATACAGGGCACTAGCTCGTTTAGAACTTCGCCACTAATGCCACGGACGTCGTCGTGTCCGTGTCCTTGAAGCCCTCGACCGGCAGGTGCGCGTACCGGACAATGTTCGAGAGCTTCAACGAAAAGACCGTGGTAATGCGGGTCGTCAGGGACGCCACATTCGCCGCCCGCCAGTCGTCGGCCTCGGCAAAAGTGCCCGTGTAACGCACATCGTCGCTGAACTCAGCGGTCGGGGAGATCCTCCACTTGTAGGCGCCGCCCAACCCGTACGTTCCGGTCGACACGTCGTTGCCGGCAAGGCGTTGCTCGTTCAAGTATCCAAACCCTGCGTCCACGACGAAGGCGTGGTCTGACAGATTCACGAGCGTGTACGCGAGGCCTGCGAGCAGGTTGTTGCGATTATCGATTCCCGCGAACTCGTCCACGAAGTAGCTGTACTCGCCGAATCCGGACAAGCGAGACGCGAGCACCTTTTCGGTCCGGAAGAGGTAGAGGAACGCCTCGGCGGTCAGGACGTCCTCCGACTTGTTGCGCACGAAGGCCGCGCGGTTCTTCACGACCCAGGAGCCCGGCCGGAAGATCACCTCGCTGCTCAGCCCCATCGTCTGCGTCGACGCGTTGCCCGTCGTTGAGACGAAGGCGAACTCCGCAGTCCCTTCGCGGGCGGGCGGCGGCTCCGGCGCCTGCGCGAAGCCAGACACGGGCAACAATAACAGCAGTACACACCCGCACCATGTTCTCATCGACACCAACTCCCTTGGATGCAGATCCTTGACTTTTCCCCTGTTGGGTTCCAACGCGCCCCGATACCATAATACGAAGCCTAAGGATTGGCCATGGCCCACACGCAGGACGACCGCCACATCGCGATCACGACGCCTCTGGGCAAGGACGTGCTGCTCCTCAAGAGGGTCAGCGGTTACGAGGCCATGTCGCGGCCGTTCAGTTACGAGCTCGAGCTACTCTCCGAAAAGAATCCGGCGATCGACTTCAACGACATCGTCGGCAAGAACGTCACCATCAAGGTCAAGCACCCCCACGGCAATCGCTTCATCAACGGGATCGTCCGCCGGTTCTCCCAGGGCGCGGGCGAGCCCTCGTTCGCGTCGTACCGGGCCGAACTGGTCCCGTGGCTGTGGCTATTGACGCAGACCGCCGACTGCCGGATCTTCCAGAACATGACGGTGCCGGACATCATCCAGAAGATCTTCAAGGATCTGGGGTTCACCGATTTCAAGCTCAATCTGGCGGGACGGTTTCAGCCGCGTGAGTACTGCGTCCAGTACAGGGAGACCGACTTCAACTTCGTCAGCCGTCTCATGGAGCAGTACGGCATCTTTTATTTTTTCGAGCATGCGGAGGGCAAGCACACGCTGGTGCTGGGCAACACGCCCGCCGCGGAGCTCGACTGCTCCCCGAGCGGCGTCACATTCCAGGGACCAAGCGGAGCAGTCTTGACTTCTGACGACGTCGTGAGCCAGTTCGCGAAGGAGCAGGAGATCCGGCCGGCCAAGTACGCGCTGACCGACTACAACTTCGCGACACCCAGCGTCAAGCTGAACGTCAGCGTCGAGAGCGCCTATCCAGCAGCGACCGGCGTGAAGCTCGAGGTATACGACTACCCCGGCGAGTATCAGAAGCGGGACGAAGGCGACGAACTGGTGAGGCTGCGCATCGAAGAGGAGGAGACGCAGCGCAGCGTCCTCACCGGCGCCAGCGGATGCCGCCAGTTCACGGCCGGATACAAGTTTCAGCTCAGCGGTCATCCACGGGCCGATCTGAATGCGCCGTACGTCCTCACGTCCGTGACGCACACGGCCGAGGAGCACGGCTACGAGTCGGCGGGCAGCGGTGGCGCGCCCTCGTACTCGAACTCGTTCACGTGTATTCCTGCCCCGGTTCCTTTCCGTCCACCGCGCCTGACGCCCAGGCCCGTCGTCCAGGGCTCTCAGACCGCCGAGGTCGTCGGCCCGAAGGGCGAAGAAATCTGGACCGACAAGTACGGCCGCGTCAAGGTGCAGTTCCACTGGGATCGCGAGGGCAAGAAGGACGAGAACAGCTCGTGCTGGATCCGCGTGTCGCATCCGTGGGCGGGCAAGGGCTGGGGCTCGGTGTCGATTCCGCGGATCGGCCAGGAGGTCGTGATCGATTTCCTCGAAGGCGACCCGGATCAGCCGATCGTCACGGGCCGGGTGTACAACGGCGAGCTGATGCCACCCTACACGCTCCCGGCGGGTGGCGCCGTGAGCGGCGTGAAGTCGAACAGCACCAAAGGTGGCGGCGGCTACAACGAAATCTCGCTCGACGACACGAAAGGCACCGAAAAGATCGTCATCCACGGCCAGTACGATTTGCTCGCAACCATCGCGCACGACCGCATTGAATCCGTGGGGCGCGATGAGTCGATCACGATCGGGAACAACCGCACCGAGCGTGTCGCGAAGGACGAGCAGGTCTCGGTCGGCGAAGACCGCTCCCACCAGATTGGAAAGAACGACACCCTCGACGTGGCAAAGAGTCTGGTAATCAACGCCGGAGACAGCATCACGATCAGAACCGGCGACGCGAGCATCACGATGAACAAGAGCGGCGACATCCAGATCAGGGGAAAGAATGTCAACGTTGATGGCTCCGGGAAGATCCAGATTACGGCCTCGTCGGATGTGAACATCAGGGGCAGCAAGGTCACCACCAACTAAGCCGCACGCTTCAGTTCAAGAACACCCCGACGGATGTCTATCGCTTCGGCTCCGGCGCCACGCTGACCCCGGCGACCTTCGCGCGCTCGAGCGACGTCTTCACGAAGCCTGATGCGCGCACGTCGGCAAGGAAGCGATTGATCTCGGCAAGCCGGGCGGCGTCTCCCTTGCGGACGACGATCGCCTGGCTGGTCACCATGTAGTCGTCTGGAAGGACACGCAGGCCGGGAACCTCGCGCACGAGCTCCTCCATGCGCGTGCGGTTGGCTGCGAACGCGTCGAAGGTGCCATCGATCAGCATCTTGCCGAGCGCTGCGTTGGCCGGGACCGCCGGGAGTGATTCGACGCGCGCGTTTTTCACGTGCGACCGCACGTAGACTTCGGGACTCTGTCCGGTGACGGCGCCGATCGTGACCCCCGTGCGATCGACGTCAGCCGACGTCCTGAACAGCGCATTCGCGCGCACGGCATACGCGGCTCCAGAATTCGAGTACGCGTCGGAGAAATCCACCTGCCCGGCGCGCTCGGCTTCCTGAGCAAGGAAGCCGATGTCCACGGTGCCGCTCCTCACACTCTCGAGGACGGCACCCGCATCCGGCAGCGGCTTGATCTCGTACGGAACGCCGAGCCGGCGCGCCAACTCTCGCACCAGATCCGGCGCGGGCCCGGTGGCGGTGCCGGTCTGGGCATCGACGCGCCCTTGCACAGGATTGCTGGCGATGAACGAGGCTCGCAGTGTCCCGGTCGGCGCAAGCACACTACGTTGAGCCGGTTGCGCGAGGACGAGGAGGAGGACGATCATGAGAAAGGGCATCGCACGACTCCTGCAAGGCTACGTGTCGCCAATCGTCGAGGTATCCATCGAACCGCAGGATGGCATCGACAGTCTATTCGAAGACGGTGGATTGTGTCGGCGGCTGGAATCGATGTGGCGCGGTATGGGACTACGTACGTGGGGTCCGGCTTCAGGCGGACCAGCACGGACGGTCCGGCTAAAGCCGGACACCACGTACTACAGACATCCCCTGAAGGATTTGATGTTCGGCTCATCCGTGCGCATTCCGCGCGACGCGCGGTGATCGCGGGCACGGGCAACCGGACGGTCTCGAGCCTGTTTCTGATTGAAGGTGTCAGATAGCCGGCCGCACTGACAGCCGGCCAAGGGCAACTCACAGCATGTTGTCACTGTGCTCGAGCGGTTGACGCGGCGGTCGGCGCCAACGCCGCGACTTGGCAGTAGAATCGCCCGTTTGACGGCCCTTCCCCAACGCGCAGCGTTGGCCGTAGTTTTGCCCTTCCCGTTACGACCGGCTCGCACGTCGGCAAGCTCGAGCGCGGGCCTGGCGGGGCGGTCGTGCATCCGCCGGAATGAAATCTCGCTCAACTGGAGGACGACAGCAATGTCTTTTCGACGAACGTTCGCGATCGGGTTCTTGCTCATGGCGCTGATGCCGGCAGCTGCGCGGGCGGATGGTCTCATCGTCCCATTCGCTGGCGTCAACTTCGGCGGAGATGCCGGGGAGACGATCGGTGATGGCGCTGATGCGAAGAAGTTCGACTGGGGCGCCAGCTTCGCGTGGATGGGCGGCGGAGTGTTCGGCTTCGAAGGGGACATTGGATACAGTCCCGACTTCTACGGCAGCAACGACGTTGGTGGCAGCAGCCTGCTATCCCTCATGGGGAACGTGCTGGTGGGCGTTCCATTTGGCGGGCAGCAGGGGTTCGGGATTCGCCCCTATGGCCTGGTCGGCGTAGGGGTGCTCCGCTCCGACCTGGAGTCGTTCGACGATCTGATCGGTGACAACAGCGAGGGCGCCTGGAACTTCGGTGGGGGAGTGCTGATCTTTTTCGGCGCGCATGTCGGCATTCGGGGCGACGTTCGCTATTTCCGGACGTTCGACGAGGTGGACTTTGGTCCCATCGAGCTCTCTGACACCGGTGCCGTCGACTACAGCAGAGGGTCGCTCGGACTCGTGTTCCGATTCTGAGGCGTGATGGTGTGGTGCCGCGCTTCTGAGTGAATAACGAAGACGCGTACGCGTTGCTCGCCGACCGTCCGCCTCCCCGACCCGCCGCACGCGAACGGACGCGGGCACTGGCCATCTTCACGGCCCTGCTGGCCGTTGCCGCATTGCTGGCGCCCCTCTGGGCGGCGGAGCCGGAGCGCGTGGCGGGCCTGTTCCTCCTCGCCGGCGCTGCCGCGGAAATCGTCCAGGGGTTCCGGCGCCGGACGTCCGCTACGCAACGGAGCGCCTGGTCGAGCGCCGCGTACACGCTGCTCCTCGGACTGCTGCTGCTGAACGCATCATGGCTGGCGGTGACCGCGCTCGTGATCTTCGTCGCGGTGCCGTTCGCCGTCGACGCTCTGCGTTACACGGGCCTGGTTGTCCATCAGATAGCCGGGCGG
Source organism: uncultured Acidobacteriota bacterium (assembly GCA_963749565.1). Taxonomy (GTDB): domain Bacteria; phylum Acidobacteriota; class Vicinamibacteria; order Vicinamibacterales; family CAVVIG01; genus DATLLJ01. Next base: position 54,421 of record CAVVNL010000009.1, read on the forward strand.
CGGTCCTTTCAGCAAGCCGCAGCGGCCGCGGCCTGGAATCTAGCTGTCGCGCTCGCGGTCCTGCTGGCCGGTAGATATGCCGTGAACTGGGTGGTGGCGTTCGCCGCGGGGTTGCGACTGGCCGCGACGACGCTCAATCTGGCTGCGGCCCCCGTCTACTCCGAGCACGAGGCCGATGAGAGCGTCATCGCCGACCTCGGCATCGATCGGCCCGAGCGCCTCGCCGAAACCGGCGCGCGGCTTCAGCAGGCCGAAGAGCACCGGGTCGAGGCCGATCGCAGCTGGATCGCGGCGCTCCTGCTCGTGCTGCTGGCGATTCACCTGAGCCGCATGGGTTTGGACCGATCGGCGCTGGGGATTCTCTCGCCGCTCGTCGCGGTCGTCGGCGATGTCGTCTTCGCCATGGGCCTGACCTACCTTGTCATCGTCCCGCTGCGCCTGTTCGGGCGCCGTATGACGCGCGGGCTGGAGCGGCGGGCCTGGGAGTGGGTACTCGCCGTGCCCGCTCGAACCGGCCTCGTGGTCTGGCCCGAGCGCGTCGTCCGGTGGTGGCTCGAGTCACGGATGCGATTTGCCGTCCGCGTACGGGAGTCCCGCTATTCCCTGAGATCCGCCTTCGGGCGTGGGCTCCAGATCGGTCTCCCGATGGCCGCGATCATCGTCGCGTCCGTTCCGATCTGGGGCATGAGCTGGTACTTCGACACGGAAAACTGGGCGGCCGGCATCTGGAACTCGTGGGCCGCCCAGCGCACCGACACGTGGCGCGAGGCGATGGTGCGCGCGGTCGTCGATAGCGGTCAGACGACGAGACTTCACGGTGGCGCCAGAGGGCCTGGACGGCTCGGCGCCGTTTTCATTCATTGTCATCGGCGACACTGGCGAGGGGGACGTGAGCCAGCACGTGCTGCGCGACTCGCTGATTCGCGCCGCGGCGGCCGACGATGTGCGATTCGTCGTGCTGTCGTCCGATGTCGTGTATCCCACAGGAGCGATGCGCGACTACGAGCCGCGATTCTGGCTGCCGTTCAAGGGCGTCACGAAACCGGTGTACGCGATCCCGGGCAATCACGACTGGTACGACGCGCTCGAAGGCTTCGCGGCGACATTCTTCCAGCCTGACGCCGCGCGGGTGGCGATGCGGGCGCGCATCGAGGCGGACGAAGGTGTGACGAGCACGACGGATGCCGTCATCGAGAATTTCATCGGAAGGGCCGACTTCCTGCGCGGCCAGTACGGCGTGCCCACGGGATTCCAGCAGGCGCCGTTCTTCCAGGTGCAGACGCCCGCCTTCGTCCTGCTGGGGGTGGACACCGGTGTGCGGCGCCGCGTGGACGACGAGCAACTGGTGTGGCTTCGGGCCACGCTCGATGCGTCGCGCGGCAAGATGGTGATGGCCGTGCTCGGACACCCGTTCTTCGCCGGCGGCCACGATGTCTCGACGGGCGACGAGGACTTCATGGCGGTGCGCAGTCTCCTGCGCGAATATGGGGTGCGCGTCGTCATGGCGGGCGACACGCACGATCTCGAGTACTACCCTGAGCTGGTAAAGGGCGCGGCCGGCGCCGAGACGGTGCATCACTTCGTCAACGGTGGTGGCGGCGCGTATCTGAGCTTCGGGACGTCGCTCGCATGGCCGGCAGAGCCGGCGACCTCGCAATGGGCCTACTATCCGAACCGGCGCGACGTCGTCGGCAAGATCACCGGCGAGACACCCTGGTGGAAGTGGCCGGCCTGGGTCTGGACGCGGGAGCTTGGCGCCTGGCCCTCGTCACCCGAGTGGCTGTCTGCGATGTTCGACTACAACGTGGCGCCGTTCTTTCAGAGCTTCGTGGTCGTGACGGTTGATCCTGCCGGACGCACGTTGACGGTCCGGCCGTGGGGGATTCGGGGTCCGCTCACGTGGAACGATCTCGAGCGCTCGGCGCAGGCGATGCCGCAGGGCGCGTCACTGGATCAGCCCGTCGAGTGGCTGATTCAGAACTAGTTGTAACGCTGCCGTGCTAGTCTCATGGCGCCATCGGGAGGATTGCCTATGAGAACCTGGTCTGTTTTCATCGCGGTGCTGCTGGCGGCGACGTCCGCCCTCGCGCACCACAGCAACTCGGCGTTCGACCCCGACAAGGTGGTCGTGCTCAAAGGCACGGTCACGCAATGGAAGTGGGTGAACCCGCACGTGTGGATCTTTCTGTCGGTCGACGACGGCAAGGGCGGCAAAGTTGAGTGGGAGATCGAGGGCCGTCCTCCCGGCATATTGGCCCGCTCCGGCTGGTCGAAGAACACATTCAAGCCCGGCGACACGATCACCGTGGATTTCAGCCCGGCGAGGGACGGCAGCCGCACGGGTCTCACCACGCGCGTCACGCTCGCCGATGGCACCGTGCTCTCACAGGCGTCGCCTCAGTAGTCGCGTCTAAGGGGGAGGCCTTCATGTGGAAAACCATCGCTTTGCTTCCCGTGTCGCTCGTGTGCCTGCTGCCTGGCTTGACGGCATCGAGTCGCGCGCAGGAGACGCCGTCGCATCCCGATTTTACCGGCGTGTACTTTGTGTTCGACCCGAACGCCGCGCCCGCCGCGGCGCGCGGGCCGGGGACGCCGCCGCGACCCGTGGCGGTGATCGACGGGCGTGCGGGCCGGCCGGCGACCGCACCGAAGCTCACGCCCGGGTACCTGGCCAGGTGGGAGGTCATGCGGAAGTCGCGCATGGCCGGATCGTCTGAGACCGATCCGAACGCCAGGTGCCTCTCTGCCGGCATGCCCGGGATGATGTCCATGGGCTACGGCATGGAAATTCAGCAGACGAAGGACAAGATCACCATCTACGGGGAGCTGAACGACGTGTATCGCCGGATTTATCTGGACGGCCGCAAGCCGTCACAAAGAACGCTCGACGATCCGACGTTCGCCGGGTATTCCGTGGGGCATTGGGAAGGGGACACGCTCGTCGTGGACACCGTGGCCCTGCGCGAGGACACGCTGCTCGACCTGTTCTCGCCGCACAGCGATCAGCTCACCGTGCACGAGCGCATCAGATTTACGTCGCCTGGCATCCTCGAGGATCGGATCACGGCAACGGATCCGAAGGCGTTGCTCGAACCCTTCACCCAGATTCGTACGTATCGGAAAGCATCGCCGCCGAACGACGAGCTGCGCGAGTTCTCCTGTGCGGAGGGCCTGTCGTCGGTCAAGTAGGTGTTCACTCGTGACGACATCCCGCCGGCCCTTCGACGCTACGTTCCATCAGGTGCGGGCCTGACATATCCGGCGCAAGGTATGACCTCGGAGGTCGCTTTTGTCGACGGCGAACAGTGCGTCATCAAACGGTGCCGGGATCCGATCTATCTGGAGTGGCTGTCTCGCGAGCACCGGGTGCTGCGAGCGCTCGCGGACTCGCCCCTTCCCATGCCACGCGCACTCGGCTACGCCGACGTGGACCAAGACGACGAGGCGACGTGAGGCATGGCTCGTCATGTCCAGGCTGGACGGGCGCCCGCTCTGGCCTGAAATCCTCCACGCGAATTCTCAGCGGAGAGCGCTCTTATTGCAGCGGGTAGGAGCGCTGTTGAAGCAACTGCACGCGACCCCGGTGCCTGTCGGTCTCCGGTCGGAATCCCCCTGGCTCGACCGGATGCTCGCGGAGGCCAGACAGAATCTCGCGTGGTGTGACGGCACGGTCGAACTGCTCGCGGATCTTCGTCATCGCCGACCGGACCCGGTTCCCGAAGTCCTTATCCACGGCGACCTCGCGCTCGACAATGTCCTGGTCGCGGCCGAGGATGCCATGAGTCTCATCGATTGGTCGGGGGGCGGCCCAGGGGATCCACGCTGCGACCTCTCCCTCGCGCTGCAGACGGAGCCCGAAATCGAGCTGGGCGAGAGTGAACTGGCTGCGTTTTTCGAGGGCTATGGCGGCATACCCGTGGACGGGGCCACGCGAAGGTGGTTCGAAGATCTCTATGAGTTCTTCTGAACGCGGGTCGTTTACGGTCAGTCGACGGTCCACTTCAGTTGCTCCGTGCATTACGAACTGCGAGACGTTCGCTCCGAGCAACTGATTGAAACAGCCGATGTCCCCGAGTCGTGCGGACAAATTCCAGACCCCCCACCGGCAAAGGTCCCGGATTGGGTGAGCGAGCTCACGGCAATAGAATTCCGGGCTTATCAGCGACAGCAACTTTCAGTTGGGCGTCGCGGCGCCATGTGCTTTTCCAACGGCGGCTGGACGGCGGCTCGGCCGCCGCCAACCGGCTCGGCGCCGGAACGTGCGTCCGGTTTGTACCCGGGCGCCACCGCGGCGATTATGAGCTGATTTTCAGCAGGGTCCGCCCCGGCAAGCGCCGATACGGGTTCGTCGCACGACACGGATCACGGGGTGGGAAATCGCCGCAGGGAGAACCTGCGCGCACAGTTCCTGCGACCGACCGGCCGCCCCAGCGGTCGGCCGCCCCGACGCGGGGGCCGCCCGGACGGCGCGGCCCGGAGGAGCGCGCCGACGCTTCCGTCCCGGAAGTCGGTCGGAGCGATTCCGCGCGACGACTCACGCCTTCGCGATCCGTGGCGCTCGAATCCGCCATGTCGGTGCATGCGTGATCGGATGGCGTCGAAACAGCTGGTAGTCGTCGCGAGGGCGAAGAGCATGAGTGCAGGCCGAACTTCCCGGCGCGCGACACGGCCCCAGCCGGCCGGGACGACCGCCGCGCCAGCGGCTCAGCATGTCGCTGCACACATACGGGGCCTACGCGTTCGTTGACTTACCGCGTCGCTGGCGTCGACAGCGCCGCGGAGGCGCCCACCCAGGCCATGTTCTTGTTGTGGTCCACTCCCATCTGCTGGCCGCGTCCGGTGCGAAGAAGGCTGCAGACGGCGCGCGGCTCCAACTCGTCGTCCGGCCAGATGTACATCAGACGGATTTCCATCTGGGTCCGGCCATGCGGCGTGTCGATCACCCGCTCGAAGCTCACACGCTCTTGAAGGATGTACTCGTGGCGGCGTTCCTGGGGAATCGCGTCGATGGACGCGCGCTCGGGGCCGACGACAACGCCGTGGCCCGCGAAAGAGTAGAGAGGCTTGAGGACGTAGTTCTCGAGGGCCGCGGGAATTTCTGGAAGCTCGTCGACGAACCATGTCCTGGGCACACTCGAATGCCGGAGATACGGAATCGAGAACTTGCTGATTCGGAAGTAGTGATTGGGATGGCCGGCCCACTCGACGTCGAGGGCCTGACGATAGTCGAAGGGTGGCTCGATGCGGCGGCGCTCGATCTCGTCGACGATGCAGCGGTTGTAGACGCGGCGGACGGGCGTCTCGACGCCATCCCGCTGGTAGAACAGCCGGTCGCCGCGGCGTCGTACTTCCGTGAGACAGACGGTCCGAATGCCCGTCAGCTGTTCGGTGAGCACGAAATCGCACCGGGTTTTCTGGCGGCCGGGATCGACGTCGAGCAAAATCACGTGCTGAGGATCGTGATCGCCAACGATCGCATCACGTAACAGTTGGCGGTACGTCCCGGCGTCGAGCCCGCCAAGGCACAGAGACCACGAGTCTTCCAGCCCGTACGCATCCAGGTAGGCTTGCGCCAGCACGGGTTGAAAAGCATAGAGCGATGGGAAGCCCTGGATCTCGACCAGCCGCGGTTCAAGGCCACCAGCGGTGCCACGGACGAGACCGAAATCGACCTGGACGAACAGCGGATTCTCGGGTTCGTTCGGGACACGCCAGCGCGGCGGGATAGCCGCCTCCGAGGCGAGGCGATAGTCGGAGCTCTCCGTCAGCTGCCGTATGAGATCGAAGCCGTCCGCTGCCAGGCGGTTCAGCAGGTCGCCGGGCAGGAAGCAGGGCGTTTCGCAGACCCTGAACGCGATCGGGCCGCCGCACCGCTCGGCCAGCAGATCCAGCAGGCGCTCGTAGCCGGCCGGCGTGAACCGTTCGTTGAAACTCTGCCGTGCATCGGGAATCAAGCGCTCACCGTGAACTGCCCGTTCCTCATGATCTGCCGGTCGCCCGCCCAGATATCGAAACGGCGGCCGACGACATCGATATGCGTGCCCGACAGCCACTCCGCGCCGGTGTGATGCCCGTACGGATTTCCGAACGCGATGTGCACACCCGGAATCTTCTCGTCCTGAAGGATGTTGCCGATCACCTCGTGGACGCCGATGTTCGTGCCGATGGCGAACTCGCCCACTCGATCGCTGTTCTCGTCCGTGTGGGTGTAGCGCCAGAACTCCTCTTCGAGCGCCCGGTTGGCCGAATGCGCCTCGACGAGCCGGCTGCCCTTGACCCGGAGCGTCAGCGGCGTCTCGCGCAGATCGCCGTACTTGGCGCACAGGTAGTCGCCGACGACACCGTCGACAACGAACACGCCGTTGACGTCTCCCGGCGTCGTCCAGACTTCGCCGCCTGGCAGGTTGCCCCAGGTGCTGGCGTCGATGATGCCGCTCGTCTTGAGCCACCGGTATCCGGCATTCATCTCGGCAACGATCTCCGTGCCGGCAGGCGTGGTTGCCCGCACCAGCGGCGCCTGGCGGGCGATTTCCAGGATCCTGCGGCTCAACCGATCGACCTCGTCGTAGTCGGCGCGCATACCGTCGCACATGATCTGCTTGGAAATGTTGACCATGTGGGCGTGGCGGATCCTGCGGCGGTTGACGACCTCCGTTATCTGCATCCGGCTGCTCAACTCGTGGGCTTGAGCGACCACGGCGAGGATGCTGACCTGACTCGTCTCCAGGTCGCGAAGAATCGGTGCGGGCATCCCCTCGAGCGGGCGCGGGGCACATTCTTCGAGCACCCAGAACGCACAGGAGCCCGAGGCGGCCTCCAGCTCGCGCGCCAGGGCGGCGCCGATTTCGAGCGACGCTTCGTCGGTGATGAGCGTCGCTTTTTCCGACGGCTGGACCGCAAGGCACGTCACGATCGCGTTGCGCGCTCCCTGAGTCAACTCCGGGTCGAACGGAATGGCCGCGAGAGTACGGTTCATCCGGCCGCCCGGATGGCCCCATCGGGGGCGGCGAGCCCCGCCGCAGTCTCTTCGATGATGTAGTCGACGACCTTCTTCAGGTCCTGGGTCTCCCGCCACACGCGAAGCTGGCGATCGGCGCCGGTTCCATTCGCCAGAATCGTCCGGATGTAATTGATCTCTTCGCGGCTGCCCAGCTCGTCGACGACGTCGTCGATCATCTCGAGGTATTCCTCCATCAAGTCAGCGAACGGCACCTCTTCCTGCTTGCCGAAGTCGATGAGCTTGCCCTCTATGCCATACCGGGCCGCGCGCCACTTGTTCTCCATGATGAGCGCGCGGCGGTAGAGACGGAAGCCCTGGTTGCGCTGGTGGAGGCGGGAGAGCATCCCCACCGTTGCCTGGATGAGGGCTGCGATCGCCAGCGTCTCGTCGGCCCGCATCGGCACGTCGCAGATGCGGAATTCCAGCGTCGGGAAAAACGGGTGGGGCCGGATGTCCCACCAGATCTTCTTCGCGTTGTCGATGCAGTTGGTCTTGATCAAGAGACTGACAAAGCTCTCGTACTCGGACCGGTTCGGGAAGTAGTCCGGGATGTTGGTGCGCGGAAACTTGTCGAACACCTTGCAGCGGTACGACTTGAGGCCGGTCTCGATGCCGACCCAGAAAGGCGAGTTCGTCGAAAGCGCAAGGATGTGCGGCAGGAAGTATCGCGCTGCGTTCATGATCTGAATCGCGCTCTCGGGATCCTCGACGCCGATGTGCACGTGAAGGCCGAAGATGAGGTTCGAGCGCGCGACCATCTTGAGCTGCTCGACAATCGTCGCGTAGCGGTCGTCCGGGTAGATGTCCTGCGCGCGCCAGTCGCCGAAGGGGTGGGTGCCGGCCGCCGCCAGACTGAGACCCTGCGAGCGTGCAAGGTCGATGATGCCGCGGCGGATCTCCAGAACGTCCTTGCGAGCCTCCTGGATGTTGCGGCAGATGCCGGTGCCGACCTCCACCACCGAGACGTGCATCTCGGGCTTGACCCGCTCGTTCAACTGGATCCTGCCCTTGGCGATGATCTCGGCGTTGATGTGCGACCGCAGGTCCCGGCTGATCGGATCGATGGTCATGAACTCTTCTTCGATGCCGATGTTCAGACTGGGCTTCATGGCGACCTCTCAGGTGGGCGAGCGCCTACCAGGCGCCAGCCAGCCACCGGGACCAATGGAATTCCTGGGACTGCGGGCGGTCTTCGGTCGCCTTCCTGACAGCAAGCTCCGCGACCGTCTTGACGACCCATTCGAAATTGGCCGGACCGACCGAGTGGAGATCGGCATCGGGCGCCGGGTTCATGAAATCGATGGCGTATGGAATGCCCCCTTCGACGGCAAATTCCACGGTGTTGAGGTCGTAGCCAAGCGCCCTGCACAGCGTGAGCGCGTCCTTGACCATGCGATCGTGGAGAGCCGCGTCGGTCTCGCGAGGCGAGACGCGCATACCGGCGTTCGTGGGGCTGCAGCGGATCGTACGGCATCACGTGGACCAGCTCCCGTCCAACCACGTAGCACCGGAAATACTGGTCGAAGTTGACGCCGCGCTGCAGGCACATGCCCAGGTCGGCTGTCTGGCCGTAGGCGGCAAAAAATGCGTCGGGCGAGTCCACCCGATAGACGTTCTTCCACCCGCCGCCCAGGAACGGTTTGAGAAACGCCGGAAAGCCTGACGTACTCGAACACCTCTCCCCAGTTCAGAGGGTAGATCAAGTTGCGCATGGACCGGGACGTCGTGCCGGGCGGGTGCTCACGATGCGGCAGGATGACGGTCGGCGGGACGGCAACGCCGAGCTTTTTCGCCAGGGCGTAGTTGAAGAACTTGTCGTCGGCGCTCCACCAGAAGGGATTGTTGATGACCGTCGCCCCTTCGAGAACCGCGTGCTTGAGGTAGGCACGATAGAACGAGATGTCGTGAGAGATGCGGTCGATGATGACGTCGTACCGGGGGGCTGACCCAGCGAGACAGCGCCGACCTTGAGGTGTTCGGCGCTCACGCGGCCAGGATCGATCGAGTTGATCCGATCGACCAGGGCGGGTGGAAAGGTCTCTTCCATTCCGTACAGAACGGCAATGCGTTTCATATGAGTCTGAACGCCAGGCGCGGGTCCTTTCGGTCCCACAGTCTATCCAAAAAACTTCCGGGCCATATCCCGCCACCACGGCCAGTCGTGACCGGTACCGTTTGTCCACACGTCGAGCCAATGCGGGATGTGCTTCTGGCTCATGATGCCCGACAATCGCTGGTTCTCGCCGAGACAGATGTCGGTTTCGCCCGTCGCCAGCACGATGTCGAGCGACCGGCGGTACGCCGGGAGGTAGCGCTCGTCGTCCAGGCCCGGAAGGAAATCGGGAGGGCAGTTGAAGTAGCAGTCGTCGTCGTAGTAACCATCCAGAAACTGGTGAATGTCGAACGCGCCGCCCATGCTGACCGAGCTCGACACCACCTCGGGATGGCGGAGCGCGAAGTTGATGGTGTGGTAGCCACCGAAGCTGCAACCGGTGAGGGCCACTCGCGGCTGCTGACGTCGCGCACGAATGAACGGCAGCACCTCCTCCAGAACGTACTGCTCGTACTGCATATGACGCCGGACACGCTCACGGGGAGGGATTGACTTGTTGTACCAGCTTTCGGCGTCGACGCTGTCAACGCAGTAGGCTTCGAGGCCGCCCGCCTCGTACCGGTGGCTCACCGCGCCGATCATGCCCCGCTCCTCGTAGTCGAAGAAGCGGCCCATCGAGGTGGGAAAGACCACGAGCGGCGTGCCGCCATGACCAAAGACCAGAAGCTCCATTTCACGGCCCAGGTGTGGGCTGTGCCACTTGTGATATTCGCGGTTCATAGGGGCTCAGTCCAGGTCGCCGATAACCTCAAATCCATTCAGTCCGTGATTGACGTCTTGTCGGCGCAAGATTATAGTCCCCCGTCGGTCAACATCATTGCTGCGAGGTGACTATGAAACGCGCAGTTCCGTTCGTCGCTCTCTCGTTCATGCTTGTGCTGAGTATGGCGGTCAAGATCCACGGCACTCCCCCCGGGAACGACGACACATTCGACTCCGGCGATCTAGGCAAGATCCGGATTGGGTACGAGATCAACCCGGTTCCGCTGAATTTGAGGGGAAAGAGCGTGTTGCTGGTCGGCCTCGGCAGCTACATCGTCAACGGGCAGGCTGACTGCGCGGGATGTCACAGTACGCCTATGTACGAACCAGGAGGAGATCCCCATCTCGGAGAGCCAGAGAAGATCAGCAAGGAGACATTCCTCTCGGGCGGGGGCGATCTGTTCGGGCCTTTTGTGCCACGCAATCTCACGCCGAACGGCCAGGGGCTGCCCGGCAACCTGACGCTGGAGCAATTCCTGGAAGTGTTCGAGCGCGGCACCGATTTCGAGGCCGGCAACATGGGCAATGTTCCGATGCCGTCGCCCGACAACGATCTGCTTCAGGTCATGCCGTGGCCGGTATTCCGGCACATGACGAATCTTGAAAAACGTGCCATCTACGAGTACTTGCGCTCGATTCCGTGCATTGGATCCCCGAACCGGTGCACGCCGTCGTAAGTGCGATCTCTGGGGCGGCAGTTGCGCTTGAGGAGCCATGACGCTTACAGTCAGGCAAAGATTCGACCGCCATCTGACCTGACGTCACGTCGTCGATTTTGCCCGTGCCGAGAATCGGCGAATTTGGCATCGTGTCGCGAGGAAGTCGTGCAATCGCTGAATAGCCTGATGGCGTTCCTTGCACAAGGTAAAGTGAGCTACGATCCGCCTGCCATGACACAACCATTCCGTCTGCTTCTCGTCCTGATGTTGGCCATCGCGCCCGCCACCACGGCGCGCGCGCAAGCACCCACGCCGGCCGGTGGTCGTGGTGGCTTCGCACCCGTTCCCGTTCAGATCGGGCCGCCCGCGCCGGTTCCACCCGAAGTCGCCATACCCCGTCCGACCCAGGCAGAGCTGGAACAGGTCAACGAGGCGTTGAAGCGGTTCGTCGACAACGACAAGTCATCCGTCCAGCCGCTGCTGAAGAAGTTCGAGCCGCTGATGCTGCTCCAGCCGGCGCGCCTGAACGTCGCCGCGACCTTCACCCAGACCAACCAGCGGATGGGCCCGAGGCACGAAGGGTTCGTGGCCATCGCGAAGCAGGGCAACATCGACCTGCTCCTGCACGGCGACTCCATCACCGACTGGTGGCTGCAGGAGGCGAACAAGCCGGTCTTCGACAAATACTTCGGCCACATCAGGACGGCCAACTTCGCGGTCGCCGGCGACACGACGCAGGGCGTGCTGTGGGGTCTGCGGAACGGCGAAGGCCAGGGATTTCAGCCGAAGGCCGTCATGCTCATGATCGGCACGAACAACAGCGGCACCTTCACCGCGCCCGAGATCGCCGAGGGCGTCGGCGCCGTGGTCCTGGAACTGCGGCGGAACTTTCCGGACGCGAAGATTCTGCTGCTCGCGATCTTCCCGCGCGGCGTGCCAGGGGATCCGGTGCGCGACAAGATCGCGGAGGTCAACCGGATCGTGGCAAAGCTCGATGATCAGCAGCACGTGTTCTATATGGACATCGGCGGGAAGTTCCTCGACGACAAGGGAGTCTTCCTCGCCGATTCGTTCCGACCCGACAATCTGCACCCGCAGGCGAAGGGCTACGACATCTGGGGAGAGGCGGTCAGCGCCAGGTTGGCGGAGCTGATGAAGTAGCCACGGCGGAGGCCTCGGCCACCGCAGTGGCAAAGGTATCGGCAAGCCTGACGAGTGTCTCTTCCGCCCCGGTTAGAGCCGCCGAACGCTGTCCTACCAGCCTCAGACGTGTGTAAGATCGGCCATCGCCGTGGTCTCGTGATTGGCCAGACCCTCTCGCGCTATCGCATCGTGGCCCATCTCGGGTCTGGCTCGATGGGCGACGTCTATCGGGCCGAGGATCTGCGTCTGGGACGTTCGGTCGCGCTGAAGCTGCTTCGTGCGCCCGGGGGCCCTGAGGGAGCGCAGCGTCTGATCGCCGAGGCGCGAGCGGCGTCGGCGTTCAACCACCCAAACAGCGCTGTCGTATACGAGGTCGACGAAGTCGAACAGGATGGCGCCTGGATCGGGTTCATCGCGATGGAGTACGTCGCCGGGCGCAGCCTCGCCGATCTGTCCGCGCAGGAGGCACTCACGCTCGATGCCATTCTCGACATCGCGAGGCAGGTCGCCGATGCCCTCGCCGAAGCCCACGCTCAGGGCCTGGTGCACCGGGACATCAAACCGTCGAATGTGATGGTCACTCAGGGCGGCCTGGTGAAAGTGCTCGACTTTGGCATCGCACGCTCGTCTGCGCAAGTTCTCGAGACCATCGAGACGATAGGGACCGCCGCGCCGACCAGGACCGGCGATTCAGTTCCCGAAGCCAGCGACATCATCGGGACTCTCCCTTACATGTCGCCGGAGCAGGCCACCGGCCGGCAGCTCGACGGCCGAAGCGACATGTTCTCCCTCGGCGTCGTGCTGTACGAGCTTCTGGCGGGACGCCGGCCGTTCGACGGCGAAAACGGCGCGCAGCTGCTCGAGGCGCTCCTTCAACACGACCCGCGGCCGCTGCTGGCGCACCTCGACGATCCCCGGCTGCCGTCGGTCGACCGCATTGTCCGGCGGATGCTGGAGAAAGCCCCGGCCAGCAGGTACGAAGATCTCCGCGCCGTTTCGACGGCTCTTCTCAGCGGTCAGGCGCGGCGAGACGCCAACCGATGCCGCGGCCGGAAGCCGACCGCCCTCCCTCGCTGTCACCGACTTTCGCAACATCACCGCCAATGCGGAAGACGATTGGCTGGGCACCGGGATCGCAGAGACGATCACGGCTGACCTGAGCGGGCTGGCGGACATCGCCGTTGTCCCGCGGGCGCGTGTTCAAGAGCTCGTTCGCGCGCTGGCGCCCCCGCCAGGTGATGCGGCAGACACCACCTGGATCCGTGCGGGCCGCGCGCTTGGCGCCACCTGGGTCCTCACGGGCAGCTTTCAGCGGGCGGGCGACGCGGTCCGCGTGACCGCTTCACTGCTGGACGTGGGAACCGGCGAGGCCGCGCGCACCGTCAAGGTGGACGGCCGGCTGGCAGAGATCTTCCCGCTCCAGGATCGACTCGTCCGGGAGCTGTCCGATGGACTCCGTACGGTTTCGAGTGCCGGCGCCGCGTCCACACACGAGACGGGGATCGCCGCCGCGTACGAGGCGTTCTCGAAGGGGCTGGTCAATCTGCGCGCCGAAACCTACGAGTCGCTGGATCGGGCGGTCACGCTGTTCGAGCGCGCCGTGGCCCTCGATTCCCGTTATGCGCGCGCCCACCTGGAGCTTGGAGTCGCCTACGAGACCAAGGCCGACTATCTCGCCATACCGGATCTCCGACCGCGTGCCATGGCCAGCCTGCGGCGCGCGCTGGAGCTGCAGCCCGACTCGGTGCGCGCCTGGCGCGAGCTCGGCGCCGTCCTGGTTGGCGTGGGCCAGGAAAAAGAAGGTATCGACGCCATCCAGCACGCTCTGGACCTCGATCCAGCCGACGCAGGGGCGATGGCCGCGATGGGGCGTGCGCTCTTCATCGCGCGGGCGAACTTCGAAGCCGCAGCGTCGTGGTTCGAGCGCGCGCTGGCCGCAAACCCGAGTGCCGGCTGGTATGCGCTGCAGTTCTCACACTGTGCCGCCCTCCTGCGCGACTTCGTCAGGGGCGAGGCCGCCGCGCACCGGGCGATCGCTCTTCAACAGGCTTCGCTGTCGGGCCGCGAGGGCGCCCTCATCGCCGGCGCGTCGATGCGTCTCGGTCACCTCAGGGCATTGCAGGGTCTTCATACGGAAGCGGTCGAACATTTTCTGCGCGAGCTCGAGTTCCTGGCGACCATCGACCACGCGCTGCGGGGTCGCATCACCGTCGAGATTAACGCGCGCCTCGGCGCGTCGTATCTCGCGAGCGGCCACACGGACAAAGGACGAGCCGCGCTCGATGCCGCCATCGAGGCGTTCGATCGGCGTATCCGTCTGGGCGCCGGGGATCCTTTCACGCGGTACTACGCCGCCGCCGCCTGCGCGCTCCGGGGCGATGCCGACACGGCGATCGCGTTTCTCGAGCGCTCCGCCGCAGAACGGCGCGCCTTCACGCTGGAGCGCGCCCGCATCGAGCCCGAGTTCGACACGATCCGGCACGACGCCCGCTTCCAGCGGCTGCTGGCGACCGCGACTACATCCTGACGCCGGGGACGGAAGGCGGCCGTATAATCCAGCCTTCCGCGTTAGAAGGGAACCCGCATATGAATACCGCGATCCGCGTCGGGCTGCTGCTGGTGCTCGCTGGCGTGAGCTCTGTTTCGGCTCAGTGGATTCATCATCCCGACCCGAAGACGCCTCGAACCGCTGACGGCAAACCGGACCTGACGGCACCGTTCGGGCGCACTCCCGAAGGCAAGCCCGATCTGTCCGGCGTCTGGATTCGCCTCCCCGTCGACAGGCGCGACAACCCGGGGAACAACAACCTCCTCGATTTCATGCCGGCCGGCGCCACGATCCACATGCGACCCGAAGCGGCGGCCCTCTATCAGCATCGCCGCGACGTATTGCTCGGGTCCGGCCGACCGTCTGAGCGATGCCTGCCGCACGGCATTCCCGACGCGATGCTGCCAGCGTTGCCGTTCAAGATCGTGCAGATGCCCGGGCTCGTCCTCATCCTCTACGAGCAGTTGAGCCGCTTCCGTCAGGTCTTCGCCGACGGCCGCGCGCATCCTCTGGGCCCACAACCTGCGTGGCTCGGCTATTCGATCGGAAGGTGGGACGGGGACACTTTTGTGATTGAGACGTCGGGATTCAACGACAAGACGTGGCTGGACGACAGCGGCCATCCCCACAGCGAAGCGCTGAAGACCACCGAACGCTTCCGACGGCTCACCTTTGGTCGAATGGACCTGCAGGTCACCATCGACGATCCGAATATCTATACCCAGCCGTTCACGGCAACCATCCGGCTCGAGCTGTTGCCGGACACGGATCTGATCGAGGACGTCTGCGACAACGAAAAGGACGCCGACCGCATCAGGAGCATTACCGGGAAGTAGTGGCCGTAGCGCTCGAACGCCAGCTGCTGCCGATCCCCGCGTGACTACCTGCGCCTGTTTGCGAGACGACGCACGTCCGACTCCGATAGCCCAGTCGTCACGGCGATGTCATTCCTGGTTCGGAGCTGCTCGCGATAACGGCTGAAGTACCGCACGATGTCCCCTCCGGACCTGAGTGAGTACATGACGTCGTCGACGTTGGGGGAATGGGCAAGGCCGAAGGCGTGGCCGAGCTCGTGGAGGCAGGTCAGGTACAGGATGGTCTCACGCAGCAGAAAGTCGGCGGATGCGTAACGGGCAATGGTGTCGCCCAGCGCGTCCAGGTCCGGTCGGATGTACACGGCGGCCCCGCGGCGTCCTTCGACCATCAGCGGTCGCATCTCTCCGAACTGACCAGTCTTCGATTCGGCCCAATAGAGTCTGACCAGGGCGCTCGACTCGGTCGCAGGCTGCAGTCGCAAGCGGGTCGGCGCGCTTCGCTCCCACGCCTCGAACGCCCATTGTGCCAGTTCGCGATCGGAGCGGCGGTATCCGGCTTCGCCCGTTCCCTCTGCGATGAAATACGTGATCGGACGTGCCAGATCGAGCCGTCCTGAGGGCGCACGCTGTTGGGCGCTCACCGGGGCGACGAGCGGTCGGACCAGCAACAGCATCAGGCCGACCGACGCACATACCGCGCTCCAGCGCATCCCCGGATGATACCCCGACCTGGAGCAGCAGCGCTTCACGCGGTGCGGGTAAACCATCGCCTCGCTCGGATCCGGCGATCGGATCTTCGGTGAAACACGCGGTGAGATGGTGTGCAATGTCGAACACAGCGGTCGCCCCCACGCATGAAACTGTCGTTTCTGTATACTGAGCGTGTTCCGCTTTCTGAGCACTGCCGCCCCCCCGTTGTTCGGGACCAGCCCCAGCCCACTCATCAAAGCCGTATGGAGGGTTTATGACCAGGAAGTCCGTGCTCTTGTCGATTGGAGCGGCCCTCGTCGTGACGGGCGTGGCGGGTGTGTTCGGGTACGTCGGGATTGAGGTTGGCCGGCGTCTCGAGTACAACGCACGTTGCTGTCTGCTGGGAAGCCGGACCTTCACCTTTACTCTCGCGGAAGTGCTGGGCCTGTCGACGTATTACTCACAGTCCGGTCAGGACAAGTGGCTGACGGAAATCGTGTTTCCAGACGTGACCAACGGCTACTTCCTCGACGTCGGATCCGGGGACGGCACCGAAGGGTCCAATACGAAACTGATCGAGACATGGGGTTGGGCTGGAATCTGTATCGATCCGTTTCCGGAGAACATGCAGGACCGCACCTGCCAACTGTTCAAGGAGGTGGTGTTGGACCAGCCGGGCCAGAAGGTGCAGTTTACGATGGCGGGCCAACTCGGTGGCGTGTCCAGCGATCTCGGCGCTTATAAGGACTATGTGGCCCGGAGTCCGACGGTCGAGCTGACAACCACCACGCTTGGCGACATCCTCGAGCGGGCGCACGCTCCGGAATACATTCACTACATGAGCCTCGACATCGAAGGGGCGGAGCTCAAGGCGCTGCAAGGCCTGCCGTTGGACAAATACACGTTCGGCGCGCTCAACATCGAGCACAACGGCGAGGAGCCGAAGCGGAGCGACATCCTGGCGCTGTTGACACGTCACGGCTACACGCGCACCCACACATGGTTCCAGGACGATTACTACGTCCACGCCAGTCCCGGGACACCCCGTTGATGTTGCCTGTCGAGAGCACGCTGAATTACGCGGACTGCCCAGCCGATCCGGATTGGGGACGCGGTCCTCGACTATGAGAGAGCGCCGGCGGCCGGATCGCTACTTCGTGGGGTAGCGAATCAGATACGCCCTGAAGCCCTTGATGTCTTTGAATCCGTGGGGCACGCCTGGTGGCACGTACAGGATGTCGCCCGCTTTCAGCGGCTGCTCGACGCCCCCCTTGATGGAGCTGCCGGACATGTCGTCGGAGTTCGGGTTCCGTTTGGCTTCTATCAGTTCGCCGCCGGTGACCGCCGTGGCGGTGCCTTCCATGACTACCCACGTGTCGGCCGACAGCGCGTGGACGAGCGGCGCGTTCGTGGGCAGCACGATCCGGATGTTGATGCTGTGGCTTCCGCCTTCGGCCACCCGCTTGTTGATGACCTTCCTCGCTTCCTCGTCCTTCCAGATTTCGTGGATGTCCTTCGAGTCGAAGTAGGCGGCCTTGTCGGTCGGGGCGGGAGGGGCCGGCTGCGGATTGGCGGCCTGAGCGCCCTGGGCGTGAGCAATCCAGCCGAGGCTGATTGCGGCGACGGCGGCCATTGCAGCGATCGCGATCGTGCGCATGTGCTTCACTCCTGCCAGTGACGTGAGATGGATCGGTGAGACAACTCGGTCGCCTACGGCATCGGGAGATGGAATGACATGATGTTCATCGCCGTCCCGTCGATCTGACTGAACCAGTGCGGCACACCTTTCGGCACCATGAAGAAATCGCCTTTGTTCAGCTTGGTCGGCGTGCCACCTTCGATGCCCTTGTTATCGGCCATCAGCTTCCCACCGGTGACCATCGTTCCCGATCCGTCGACGACATAGAACAGCTCGGCCTCGGTTGGGTGCACGGAAGCGGTCTGGGCTTGATTGGTCCGGTGCTCGACGTTCACCGTGTATGGTGCGAGCGTAAACACGCGGACGCTGGCATTCGGGCGATCGTTACTGAGCTTCGAAAGCGCGGCACTCAGCTCGGCGGCCGTCATGACGGTTCCCTTTGTCGGATCCGTCGGCGGCGGCGGTGTCCCACCGCCTCGACCAGCGCGACCTTCCGGCTGCTGAGCGAAAGCTGAACCTGAAAGCAAAACCAACACGGTTGCGATGGCAGCGAAAATTCGCATTGAGATCTCCCGTGACGGGCATCCTAGCGCCGTAGCCCCCTCCAGTCCAACAAGAATTGCATCAGGATTGGCAGCTTCAGGGCGCCTGGGCGCTTCGGAGGTGGGACGCGAGCACCTCGTCATCAGGAAGATGTCGGTGAGCAGGGCCCTGACGTGAATCGAGGCGTTCAGGTTGTCGACGAGCTGCGAGCTGATCGCGGGCTGGGCGAGCACGAGTTGGAAGGCGGCCCGGCTGTCGAGCGCGTCGCGATCGAGGACCGCGAGGAACGACCGATACGGGGCGGCGGGTTCGAGGTCGGCCTCGGCCACCGCCGCGGCAAAGGTATCGGCGAGCCCAACGAGTGCCTCCTCCGCACGCGCCAGCAGGGTACGCAGTTGATCCGCGTTCGGGCTGCCAGCCTCGCCGGCCACGCCTTGCGCCGCGTACGCGAGCATGAACTCGTAGCATTCCTCGATGGCGTCGCAGCGTTCTCTGACGGAGAGGCCATGTGCGTCGGGAGCGGATCGTCTCAGGCGCGCCTGCCGCCGATGATAGTCGTCATGGGGGCGAGCCGCCGTGTCCCGGTACGTTTCGTTTCGGCGTTGTCGATGAACTCGAACGAGCCTTCCCGCATTTCGAGGACGGTGACATCAGCCTCGGCGCCGGCGCGGAGCGTGCCGAGGTCCTTGAACGCCGGGAACACACGCGCGGCGTTGGCGGTCGCTCTCGCGATCACCTGATCGAGCGGCATCCCTAGCAGCAGAAACTTCGAGAGCACGTTTGGAAAGTCCACGACGTGCGCCTCGCGACCCGCGTCGGTCCAGTCCGACAGATCGTGTCCGGAAGAAAACGCGCGGCGATGGCGCGCTCGGCCATATCCCATGTGATGTGCCCGGTGCCGATGTCGAATGACGCGGTGCTGCGGAAATGCGACCGGATTGTCCGGGCCATGGACCGCGAGGAATACGGCCAAGCTAGGCGACTGCTCGAGGGTCTCTTGACCGACCTCGAGCTGCAGTACGCGATAGCGCAGCCGTAGTATCCTCGCGTCCTCTACGGCACAGCACTGTTGGGAGAAGCGCATGCGGGTCGCGGATTATTTCGCGATGTGGAGGCGTACTCGCCGGTCTCATTCGCGAGAATGACGCTTTCTGGACGCCAATGCCTTTGTCGGCCGCGCTAACGCGCTCATGGCGTTCGACCAATACGTCGCCACGCGGTCGGTGCCGTGCGATCTGCTCGTCGCGGGTGGCCCGGCCGTCATCCGCGCCTCGATGGCGTCCAGGTGCGCCCACTCGCGCGCGAGCCGGAGACGGAAGGCCGCCGGCAGCGCCCGGCCTCGCCGGTCTGCACCGTGGCCAGGTGTTCCACGAACCCCGCGCTCAGCTCGAGCCGGATGCCTTGCGTTGCCAGCAACGACTGGATCCGATTGCGGACGCGTTTCCGATCCTCACGCACCGTGGCAGTCTCCCGCGTCAGCTGGCGCTGCGCTTCGGCCTTCGGCGACGGGACGTGCACGACACTCCAAACCTTGCGTTCCCCCCAAGCCACCGCAGGAGTAGGACCAACAACTTGCCGACATCCAGGCGATCCGTCTTCGCGTGGCGCGCCCGCCGATTGACTTCGATGCTCGCGGAATCCACCACCACGTTCTCCACGTCCTGCGTGATAAACCACCGGTGAAGCCAAAATCCATCCCGGCCCGCCTCGTAGCAGCTCCGCACCGGTGCGTCGAGCGGAAGTCCTAACCGCGCCTTCGCCGGCAGGGCCTTCTCCGTCAGCCGCGCGGGTCCCCGGCGGTGATCATCCGCACGTGCGGCCGCTGCGCCGGCGCCGTCGTGAACCCCGACACCCACTTGGTGCGCCCGAGTTCAAAGGCCAGCATCAACGACGCACCGCGTGAGTTCTGTTTCGGCTCAGTGGATTCATCATCCCGACCCGAAGACGCCTCGAACCGCTGACGGCAAACCGGACCTGACGGCACCGTTCGGGCGCACTCCCGAAGGCAAGACCGATCTGTCTGGCGTCTGGATTCGCCTCCCCGTCGACAGGCGCGACAACCCGGGGAACAACAACCTCCTCGATTTCATGCCGGCCGGCGCTACGATCCAGATGCGACCCGAAGCGGCGGCCCTCTATCAGCATCGTCGCGACGTATTGCTCGGGTCGGGCCGACCGTCTGAGCGATGCCTGCCGCACGGCATTCCCGACGCGATGCTGCCAGCGTTGCCGTTCAAGATCGTGCAGATGCCAGGGCTCGTCCTCATCCTCTACGAGCAGTTGAGCCGCTTCCGTCAGGTCTTCGCCGACGGCCGCGCGCATCCTCCGGGCCCACAACTGCGTGGCTCGGCTATCGATCGGAAGGTGGGACGGGGACACTTTTGTGATTGAGACGTCGGGATTCAACGACAAGACGTGGCTGGACGACAGCGGCCATCCCCACAGCGAAGCGCTGAAGACCACCGAACGCTTCCGAAGGCTCACCTTTGGCCGAATGGACCTGCAGGTCACCGTCGACGATCCGAATATCTATACCCAGCCGTTCACGGTAACCATCCGGCTCGAGCTGTTGCCGGATACGGATCTGATCGAGGACGTCTGCGACAACGAAAAGGACGCCGACCGCATCAGGAGCATTATCGGGAAGTAGTGGCCGTAGCGCTCGAACGCCAGCTGCTGCCGATCCCCGCGTGACTACCTGCGCCTGTTTGTGAGGCGACGTACGTCCGACTCCGACAGCCCATTCGTCACCGCGATGTCATTTCTGGTTCGGAGCTGCTGGCGATACCGGCTGAAGTACCGCACGATGTCCCCTCCGGACCTGAGTGAGTACATGACGTCGTCGACGTTGGGGGAATGGGCAAGCCCGAAGGCGTGGCCGAGCTCGTGGAGGCAGGTCAGGTACAGGATGGTCTCACGCAGCAGAGAGTCAGCGGATGCGCGGCGGGCGATGGTCTCGCCGAGCGCGTCGAGGTCCGGTCGGATGTACACGGCGGCCCCGCGGCGTCCTTCGACCATCAGCGGTCGCATCTCTCCGAACTGACCATTCTTCGATTCGGCCCAATAGAGTCTGACCAGAGCGCTCGACTCGGTCGCAGGCTGCAGTCGCAAGCGGGTCGGCGCGCTTCGCTCCCACGCCTCGAACGCCCATTGTGCCAGTTCGCGATCGGAGCGGCGGTATCCGGCTTCGCCCGTTCCCTCTGCGATGAAATACGTGATGGGACGTGCCAGATCGAGCCGTCCTGAGGGGGCACGCTGTTGGGCGCTCACCGGGGCGACGAGCGGTCGGACCAGCAACAGCATCAGGCCGACCGACGCACCGACCGCGCTCCAGCGCATCCCCGGATGATACCCGACCTGGAGCAGCAGCGCTTCGCGCAGCTCGCCGTCGGTGCGTGACACACCCAGGTGAATGCCTGTCTCCCGTCGCCGCTCGTCGGGTGGCGCCCGACAAACCCCGTCCACTCCCGATCGGGCGGGCCCCAGGCGGAAGGGTCTCAAAATTTACGTTCCGGTTCACAACGATCTCACACGGCGAAGGCACCTGCGGTAGAGTGTTGAACCGCTGCCTTGGGCACCAACGCACATTCCGTATTGTGAGGCCTGAGATGACCAGATACACCTTGACGACCATGCTGCTTGCATTGCCGGTAGCCGCTGCGCCGGCGGAACCTCCACTCCTCTTTACGAAACTCTGGACGCACGGCCATACGACTCCCGGGCAAGTCTCGGAAATTCTCGCATTCGACCGTCGGACCAACACCGTCTGGGTAGCGGGTGGGGTCGGTGTCGATGTCCTGGAGGGGGCGACCGGCGCGCTCATCGAGCACATCGACATAACAGAGCACGGCTTTGTCAACAGCGTGGCCATACACAACGGGCTGGCGGCGCTCGCGATCGAGGCTGGACCACCCGACCGCCGGAATGCTGGTGTCGTCGTCTTCTACAACACCCGCACGCGGTTGCCGATCGGAGATCCCGTGACCGTGGGATCGCTGCCAGACATGCTGACGTTCACTCACGACGGCAGCAAGCTGCTGGTGGCAAACGAAGGCACGCCCAATGCCGTTGCCGACACGCCTTATACGGCGCCGGATCCGCCGGGTAGCGTGAGCATCATCGACGTGGAGACACGAACGGTGATCGCGACCGCAGGGTTCGAAAACGTTCCGCAGTTCGGCGCCAACCTGCGCACCAACGTCGGAATGGATTTCGAGCCCGAGTACATTGCGATTGAGAAGGATGGCTCCAGAGCCTTCGTGACGCTTCAGGAAGCGAATGCGGTCGCCGTCCTGGACCTGTCGTTGAACGCGTTCATCGAGATCGTTGGACTTGGGGCCAAGGATTTCAGCCTTCCGGGGAACGAGTTCGATCCCAAGGACAACGACGGTACGGTCGACTTCATCAACGCCAACGCCAGCGGACTGTACATGCCGGATGGCGTCGTGTCATATCAATGGCGCGGCAGGACCTACCTCGTGCTCGCCAACGAAGGGGACTTCCGGGAGGACAACGTCGATCGTTCCGTGGCCGGGAGCCCGCCTTACTCCGCGGCCGCTCCTCTGGACCGCCTGCGCATTTCGAACACGGATTCTTCGCCGGACAATCTGTATGCGGCGGGCGCCCGCTCGATGTCGATTCGCGACGTGGACGGAAGCGTGGTGTACGACAGCGGGAGCATCCTGGATACCGAGGCCCACAACCGCGGCGTCTACGACGACGGGCGCAGCCGTGACAAGGGTGTGGAACCGGAGGGCGTCGCGCTGCTGGATATTCGCGGACGCACGTATGCATTCGTCGGCCTCGAGCGGGCGACGAGCAGTGCGGTCGCCGTCTTCGACGTCACCAATCCCTACGATGCCAGATTTCTCGACATGATCGTTACGCCTGGCGATCTTTCGCCCGAGGGCCTGGCGGCGTTCGCGTTCCGCGGCAACTTCTACCTGGCGATTGCCAATGAAGTGCCTGCGAACGCCGCGACGACAGTCAACACGACGCTCTACCGGGTGGATTAGCGACGATTTCTACTACCAGGTTTTGCGCCTCGCGAGGCGTCCCACCAGTCACGGTGAAGATGCGCGGATGTCTGTGACGCAGCGGCGGCCCACGCCGCATTGCGTGTCGCCACAGCGGATGTGACCGCGACGACATGCGTCGTGGGCTCGGCGCTGGCGGTTGCGCCACCTGGCAATGCCGGCTGGCTGCTGCCGGTTGAGCAGTTGCTCGGTCCAGCCCAACAATGCGACGTGGATATCATGCTGGCGACGCTGCGATGTCGTGCAACGTGAGTGAAGGAGTCCCGGTTGCATCTTAGATGGGTTCAGGATCTGAGAGGAGATGGGGCGGATGAAGAATCGCGGCTGAAGTCAGGATTCACGGAAACGGCGACCGCAGGTATTTCGATGCACTGGGTATCCAGTCGTTTCTGGTCCACGCGATAAGAAGGACGTTGAGATTGGCGTCGACCGAAACTCCCCAGTTACCCGCTCCGGATCGGTCGCCGGATATATGGCGCCTGGAAAGGACGCGTCGGCCGGCGCCTCCTATCGACCGGCGACCATGAAGGGGATTGCCGAGGCGTGTCGCGAGCTCCGGGGGTGTCGAAACATTACGTTGGTAGGTCATAGCCAAGGGTCGGTGCTGGCTGCGTCGTTCTTGAAGGAGTTGTACAACACCGAGACCTCGCCGGCGAACGACACAGAACGTGCGACAGGAGGAACGCCGACCCGCCACGTCGTGACGTGCGGCAGTCCCTTGCAATCGCTGTATGCGACGCTCTTTCCGCGACACTTTGGCATCGACTTCCGTCGCGACGTCAGCAAAGTGGTGAAATCCAGTTGGGCCAACGTGTGGAGAGCCACCAATCGCGACCCCGCTCACCGATGCTCCAATTCACAACATAGAACTCGAAGATTTTGCGCTTGGCAGCTCGCAGCTGAAGATTCACAGCGATTACCGGGTCGCCCGGAAGCAAATGCGGCGGATCGCGGATGCCGTGCGTCAGGCGCAGCCGCGGGAGAGTGAGAGTTAGTTAACCGCCCTCGTGATGTTCTCCTGGACCTGCTCCCTCTAATCGCTGGCAGAAACGGGC
>CAVVNL010000010.1:0-70963 GCA_963749565.1 uncultured Acidobacteriota bacterium
CGCACCGGCTGTTCCGCAACGTGGCGCAGACGATGACGGGCGTGTCCGGCGTCGGCGCCTCGTCGTCGCTGGTGCTCGGATCGAGCCTGATCGCGATGATGCTGATCGGCGGGTCGTCGATTCGCGCGGGCGACATGACCATCGGCGACTTCGTCATGTATCTCTCGTTCACCGCGCTGATGGCGCTGCCGGTGGTCCAGCTGGCCAACATCGGCACGCAGATCAGCGAAGCGTTCGCCGGCCTCGATCGCATCCGCGAGATTCGCCGCATGACGACCGAGGACCAGGAGGATGCCGGCCTGGCAGCGCTTCCAGACGTGCGCGGCGAGGTGGAATTCGCTGACGTGACGTTCGAATACAACCCCGGCGTTCCGGTGCTGAAGCACGTTTCGTTTCACGCGCCAGCCGGCTCGACCACGGCGCTCGTGGGATCGAGCGGATCCGGGAAGAGCACGCTGATCAGCCTGGTGATGGCGTTCAACCGGCCTCAACAGGGGCGCGTGATCGTGGACGGCAGAGATTTGAGCACGATTCCGCTGCGCGATTACCGCGGGAACCTGGGCGTCGTGCTGCAGGACAATTTCCTGTTCGACGGCACGATCGCGGAGAACATCGCCTACGCCCGGCCGCACGCGAGCCGCGACGACATCAAAGCGGTGAGCCGGATCGCGCACTGCAACGAGTTCGTCGAGGCGTTCGAACAGCAGTACGACACGATCGTCGGGGAGCGCGGCGTGCGCCTGTCGGGGGGGCAGCGGCAGCGCGTGGCCATCGCCCGCGCCATCCTCGCGAATCCGCGCATCCTGATTCTCGATGAGGCGACCTCGAGCCTCGACAGCGAAAGCGAGGCCCTCATCCAGGATGGGCTGCGATCGCTCCGCGCGGGGCGCACGACGTTCGTCATCGCCCACCGGCTGTCGACGATTCAGAGCGCGGATCAGATTCTTGTGCTCGAGGCGGGCGAAATCGCCGAACGGGGAACGCACCACCAATTGCTGGCGCGGAACGGCAGGTACCGGCAGCTCTACGACAAACAGTACCGGTTCGAACAAGACCGCTTCATCAATCCTGGCGAGGATTTCACACCGGAGCCCGAAGTCGCGGCCGCGCCAGCTTCACGTTCCAACAACGCTCTTTGACGATCCCGCCGCCTACTGTTCGCTCCCACGGGAAATAACGAAAACCATGCGGCGCACGTAGGCGCGACTCGCCGCCCTGGCCGAGCAGGCGCGCCGAGATCATGTAGGTTCCAGCGGGATGCCGCGGAACTCCAGGAGCGAGGTGCGGGGCGCCTGGTCCCCACGCAAGCCTGACGTCTCTCGGGTCGCCGCGCTTTTCGCTATGATATGGCCATGCTGAAGTTCCACTTGTCCGCGGCGGCTGGCGCCGCGGCCGCTGTCGCCATGCTCCTGACCGGGTGCTCGCCGTCCTCGGCGCAGCAGACGCGACCGCAGGCGCCGGACGAGGTGGTTGCGACCGTCGGCCGGGTCTCAATCACGCTCGCCCAGGTGGATGAGAGGGCGCTACAGCAGCCGACCGGGAACTTCGGCGCGATGAAGCTGTCGCAGGCGCTGTTCGAGGCGCGGCGCATCGCCATCGCCGAACTCGTCGACGACACGCTGCTCGATCAGGATGCCGCGGCGCGCAAGCTCGACAAAGCGGAGCTGGTGCAGCAGGAGATCACATCCAAGGTCAGCCCGCCGAGCGACGACGAGGCGGCGGTCTGGTACGGGCAGAACCAGCAGCGTCTGCAGGGTACGACGCTCGAGCAGGCGCGCGAGGCCATCAAGGCCTACCTGGTGCAGCAGCGGACGCTGGCTGCCCGCGACGTCTACCTCAATGGCCTGCGCGAGAAAACGGCGATTCGTCTGATGCTCGATCCGCCGCGGCAGGTCATCGCCAAGGCAGATCGCCCGGCCAAGGGGCCCGCTAACGCTCCGGTCGAGATCATCGAGTTCTCGGATTTCCAGTGCCCGTATTGCCTGAACGCGTTTCCGACGGTCAATCAGGTGATCAGCACGTATGGCGATCGGATTCATTTCGTCTATCGCCATTACCCCCTCGCCAATCACCCGCGGGCGAGGCCGGCCGCCGAGGCGGCGCAGTGCGCCCACGAGCAGGGCAAGTTCTGGGAGTATCACGATCGCCTGTTCGGGAATCAGGCGGCGCTCGGGGATGCCGATCTCAAGCAGCATGCGGCCTCGCTCGGGCTCGACGTCGGCCAGTTCAACGCCTGTTACGACTCGCAGAAGTACAAAGCCGACGTCGATACCGACATCCGTGCAGGCGACGAAGCCGGGGTCTCGGGCACGCCCGCCTTCTACATCAACGGCCGCATGTTGAGCGGCGCGCAGCCGTTCGAGGTCTTCAAGCGCGTGATCGACGAGGAGCTCGACGCCAACCGCTGAGATTTCAGGCATACGCTTTGCGAGACGTCGAGGCATGGCCATCCTCGATCAACTGTCAGCCAAGCTCGACCGACTCGCCGCCTTCGAGGCCGGACCGTATCCGGTCGTCAGCCTCTACCTGAATACACAGCCCGACCAGAACGGCCGCGATCGCTTCGAGCCGTTCCTGCGAAAAGAGCTCGCGGAGAGGTTGCGAACCTATGCCGCCAGCGGGCCCGAACGCGACAGCCTCGATAAGGACGCCGAAAGGCTTCGAAGCTATGTTGGCGGCATCGAGCCGTCGGTCAACGGTGTCGCCGCTTTCGCGTGCTCGGCCGCCGGGCTGTTCGAAACGGTCGAGCTGGCGGCGCCCGTTGCCGAGCACCGGATGTTCATCTCGGATCTGCCGCACCTCTATCCCCTTGCCCGGCTGGTCGACGAATATCCGCGTTACGCGGCGGTCGTAGCGGACACCAGCTCCGCCCGGATTTTCGTCTTCGCCGCCAATACCGTCGAGCGGACGGAACAGATCGAAGGCACCAGGACGCCGCGGCAGAAGATGGGCGGCTGGTCGCAGGCGCGCTACCAACGTCACATCGAGAATTTCCATGTCCAGCACGCCAAGGAAATTGCCGAGACACTTGCCCGCATCGTCCGGGAAGACCGGATCACGTCGGTCGTCATTTCTGGCAGCGAAGTGATTCTGCCGCTGCTCAAGGAACAATTTTCGAAAGAGGTGGCTGAGCGCATCATCGACGTCGTCAAGCTCGACATCAGAGCGCCGCAACGGGAGGTCCTCGAGAAGACGATCGCCGCGCTGCGCCAGAAAGACAGCGAGACCGATCGTGAAAAGGTCGAAACGCTCATCGGCGCCTACCGCGCAAACGGGCTCGGGGTGGTGGGCTACGAAGATACCAGGGCGGCCCTCGAACTGGGCCAGGTCGAGGAGCTGATCGTCACGGCGTCGGCGGATGCGATCGATGCGGGCGAGAAGCGCGCCGGTGACGTGCTACCCGACCGGACGGTGGAAGAACGGGCCGCCGACGAACTGATCGCCGGGGCGCGGCAGACCGCGGCGCGGATCCGATTCATCGAGGATCGGTCGCTGCTCGAGGCGGTTGGAGGTGTCGGCGCGCTCCTGCGATTCAAGGTGTGAAGACGTTGAAATCGCAGATTGCAGAGTTCAGATTGCAGATTCAATCGACCTGAAATCTGAATTCTGAAATCTGCAATTCGAGCGACTGCGTCTCATCCCAGAAACAACGGCAGGTTCTTGAACACCGAGTACACCAGCGCGAGCACCGTGGCCACTACGCAGACGGCGGCCCCGATCATGTGGTCGCCGCGCTCGCGCGTGTTCGGCCGGAGAAACGCCGAGGTCATGTAACCGCCGGCAAACCCGCCGGCGTGCGCGTAGTTGTCGACGCCAGGCATGATCAAGCCGAACACGAACATGATGATGGCGTAGCGCATCGCCGTGGACTGCACGAATGAGCTGCCGGCGCCGCTCTTGCCGTAGTGCACCATCGCGCCGAGCAATCCGAAAATCGACGCGGACGCGCCCGTGGTGAACGTTCCGCCGCGCAGGAAGGAAATCGGCACAGCCGCCATGAGGACCCCGGCGGCCGAGCTGAGGAGAAACCCGCAGATGCCCGACACGGTGTAGATGATGATCGTCCGCGAAGGCCCGACGAAGTCGACCATCGCGGTCCCGAGGTCGCGAACCCACATCATGTTGAACAGGATGTGCAGCAGGTTGCCGTGGAGCCACGACGCCGTCAGCAGGGTCCACCACCAGCCCAGCTGGAAGACCGGGTACGCCCCCGACATCCCGAACAGCAACAACGCCTCGAAGCTTGGCGAGAGGAAGGAAAATCCGCCGCCGGCGATCTGGAGCTGGCGTCCGGACACGAGCAGAGTCAGTACGTATAACACCGACGACGCGCCGATGACGACCGGCACGAACCCGAAGTCGGCGCCGAGCTTGCGGAGAGCCGGGTAATAGCCCCAGAGACCTGGATTCGAGCGGCCGCACTGATAGCACTTGTCGTCGCGCACGCCGACGAGCGACCCGCACGATGGACAGACGACCGATCCGGTGGTCCTACGCTGAAACACGGACACCAATCATAACCGCTGGCTAGCTGTCGCCTCGCGCGGGCTTGGGCCGCATGTTCGAGGCGAGAATCTTCTTCCGCAGGCGGATGCTGGACGGCGTCACTTCGACCAGTTCGTCGTCGTTGATGAACTCGACCGCCTGCTCGAGACCCAGCCGGCGGGGAGGAATCAGCCGGATGGCCTCGTCGGCGCTCGACGCGCGCATGTTGGTCTGTTTCTTTTCCTTGGTGACGTTGACGTCCATGTCCGCGGGCCGGGAGTTCTCGCCGATCAACATCCCTTCGTACACCTGGATCGTCGGGATCGATGAAGATCTCGCCGCGTTCCTGCAGGTTGAAGATGGCGTACGAGGTGGCCACCCCCGCCCGATCCGCGACGAGGGCGCCGTTCGCCCTGGCGGGAATGGCGCCGTGCCATGGCTCCCAGCTCGCGAAGATGTGATTCATGATGCCGGTGCCCTTGGTGTCGGTCATGAACTGCGAGCGGAACCCGATCAGGCCCCGCGCCGGAATCCGGAAATCCAGCCGCACGCGCCCGCTGCCGTTATTGACCATCTTGGTCATCACGCCCTTGCGCTCGCCCACCTGGGCGATGACGATGCCCTGATGGTCCTCCGGGACGTCGATCGTCAACTCCTCGACCGGTTCCACGATCTGGCCGCCCATCTGCTTGGTGACGATGTCGGGACGCGAGACCTGCAGCTCGAACCCTTCGCGGCGCATCATCTCGATGAGGATCGACAACTGGAGCTCGCCGCGGCCGACCACCTTCATCTGTTCGGGGGTGTCGGTCGGCTCGACGCGAATCGAGACGTTGCCGAGCAGCTCCCGCTCGAGGCGGTCCTTGATCTGGCGCGACGTCACGAATTGCCCCTCCCGGCCGGCCACCGGCGAGGTGTTGACGCCGAAAATCATCGAGACGGTCGGCTCGTCGATCGCAATCGGCGGGATGGCGATCCGATGCTCGACGTCGGCAATCGTCTCGCCGATCGTGATGTCCTCGATGCCGGCGAGGCAGACGATGTCGCCGGCTGCCGCTTCGATGATGTCGATGCGCTTGAGCCCGTCGAACGCGAACAGCTTGGTGACCTTGGTCGGATGAACGGCTCCGTCCAGCTTGCACACGGCGACGGCGTCGCCGATCTTCACGCGGCCGTTGAAGATGCGGCCGATCGCGATGCGGCCGAGATAGTCGCTCGAATCGAGGTTGGCCACCAGCAGCTGCAGCGGCGCGTCCGGGTTGCCGCGCGGCGGCGGGACGTGCTCGACGACGGCGTCGAACAGCGGCCGCAGATCCTCGCCCGGGGTATTCGGATCGCGCGTTGCCGTGCCGACCCTCGCGTTGGTGTAGAGGACCGGGAAATCGAGCTGGTCTTCGGCCGCGTCGAGATCGATGAACAGATCGTAGATCTCGTTCAGCACTTCCTGCGCGCGCGCATCGGGCCGATCGATCTTGTTGATGACGACAATCGGCGTCAGCCGGCGCTCGAGCGCCTTGCGCAGCACGAAGCGCGTCTGCGGTAGAGGGCCTTCCGACGCGTCGACGAGCAGCATCACCCCGTCGACCATCGACAGCGTGCGCTCCACTTCCCCGCCGAAGTCGGCGTGGCCGGGGGTGTCGACGATGTTGATCAGCAGGTCGCGGTAGTGAACGGCCGTATTCTTCGCGAGAATGGTGATGCCGCGCTCGCGCTCGAGCTCGGTGTTGTCCATCGCGCGCTCGGCGACCCGCTCGTTCGAGCGGAACGTGCCGCTCTGGTGCAGGAGCGCGTCGACGAGCGTCGTCTTGCCGTGGTCGACGTGGGCGATGATCGCGACGTTGCGCCTCAGCGGGTTGGCGATGTCAGGACGGGCTGGCGCTGTAGAAATCTTGTCTGCAGGCGAAAGCATCCTACCAGTATACCGGCACGCGACGCGGACCGGCCTGTGGGCCCGCCTCTACAGTCCTGCAACGCACGCACTTCAGGGCGTAGCGGAGGGAAGCCGCGCCAGGAGGTCGCGCGCCCGGTCGCCGAACTGGGGGTCGTCGATCACCCGCTCCGCGTAACGCCTGGCCTCGTCGTGCCGGGACAAGTTGAAGGAACCGGCGGCGGTGTTGAACCATGAAGTCGCGCGCATGCGGATATTCGCGGCGAGCTGTTGCTCGCGTCTGGCAATCTGCCGTGCCTGCCGTTCGGGAGAGCCGCCCGGAGCCTGCAACCGCGCGATCTCCGCCTGCAGCTCTTCCTGCGCTCCGTCGAGGCAATCCGCTGTTCTGACGAACGCGTCCACCGATGCCTGCCACTGCCGCTGCGCGGCCAGCACGGTCGCGAGATAGAACGACGTTTCGCAGTCCGCGCCGTTCCGCTGCTGCGCTTCCTCGAACTTGGCGCGCGCCACGGGCCACTGCTGGCGGCGCACGGCGATGACGCCGGCCAGTTTCGGGACATCCGCGTTGGTGATCAGCTTCGCCGCGCGCTCGATGTCGTCCCACGCCTCGTCGTGCTGTTCGAGCTGCACCTCGCTATGGCCTCGTGAAAATCTAAGATCTACGATTTGGCGACCTGGGGATGTATCGATAGATCATCAAATCATCAGGTCGTCGATCGAACATCATTCGATCAACGAGCGCGCGAACGGTTCGCTTCGGCGACCAGCTCGTCGGCGGTCGTAAACCGCGGTTCGATGTCGACCGGCACGGACATCAGCTTGTCGAGCGCCGCCTGCACCTGCGGCCGCACGACGCCCAGGCGGTCGCGCAAATCCTTGGCAGCGGCGTAGTTGCCTTCGGCCTGTATCGTCATGATGTCGCGCGTCAGGCCCGTGACCGCCTCTTTCGCCTTCGCCAGATCGACGGCGAACGTGCCGTCGGAACGGACGGTCACGGCTCCCTTGTCCAGCAGCGTGTTGAGCTGAATGGCGATGCCGCTGCCGTGCGCTTCGTTGATGCCGAAGCGGATCGACGCGGAAGGTCGACGCCAGAAACGTCGTGTAGAGCTGGCGCTCGAGCGATTTCGCCAACACGCCCTTGTCGATCATGTACTGGATCGCGAACAGGCTCGAGATGTCCGCCTTCGCTTCCTCAATCGCGCTGTAGGTGTCCTTCAACTCCTGCCGGACGGTGGTCTGACGCCCGCCCACGGTGATGTTGTGCGGCCCCAGTCCGTGCATCAGCTCGTGAACCAGGATGTGCGTGAAGAACGCCTCGAACGCCAGCTCCTTCTGGTCCTCTGGCGTCAGGACGACCCGCGAGATCGGCGTCAGGATCTTCGCGAACTTCGCATCCTGCACGTTCTTCAGCATCACGCGTTTGCTGCCCTTGGCGCTGATGACGCGCTCGTCGTTCGGCAGATTGAAGGCCGCGGTCTGCACGCCGTGGTTCGCGTCTCCTGACGCGTAGATCTCGTTGACCACGACAATCGGCGCCGACGCTCCGATCTTCGGGTTTCTGAGCTTCGGATCGATCGGCAGGTGGTTCTCGATATCCTGCAGCTCGCCCGCGAACCTCTGCAGCTTCGCGGTTTCGGCCTCGTCCAGCACGGTCATGAACGACTCGAACGCCGCCTTGTAGTTGAACCACTCGTCCTCGTATACCTCGTACGGACCAATGGTCGGCTCGACCGTGCCTTTCAGATCCATCCACGCCACGTCGCTGTCGTAGTAGTCATTCGAGAGGAACGCGTCGGCGCGGCTCGTGAGATACGCCTTCAGCGTCGGCTCGGAGGCGAGGCCCGCAGCCTCGCGCAGCAGCGCCGCCGCCTGCGTCAACTCGTTCTGGTACTCCTGGTTGTAGGGAACCAGCGTGAACGTCGGACCCGATCGTCGAACGACGGTGAAGAAGCCGGTCGCGCGTGCGCGCTCGGCTTGCGGGAGCGATGCGATCCAGCGCTCGAGCTCCTCCTTGGTGGCGCCTTCCGGGTAGAAGTTGGCGCCCGCGGGACTTGGGCGGCGCGCCCGGGACGAACACCTCGTTGTCGTCGAGCCGCGACCACGGTCCCTTGTTGATCAGGAAATAGTGAAGGCGCGCGCGGCCCTCGGGCGTCTGGTCGCGGATGAGATCGAGCAGCATCGCCTCGTTTCCCGCCCAGACCTGGCGCAGGTAAAGCGCGTCCATGATCTTCGACGCCTGCACGAGCTTCGCGAGCACCTGGCGATCGGCGGGAGAGAGACGCGAGAGGTCGGCCACGATTTCCGTCGGCGCGAAGCGCGCCGCCATCGTGTCCAGCCTCGCGGCCTCGTTGTTGACAGCCGCTGTCGGGGTTTCTGTCGCCGTTTCGGACACTGGAGCCTCCTGGGCAGGCGTGCATGCACACAGCCCCACCGCCAGCGACATCACTGCCATCAGTGGTTGCTTCATCTTGGTAGTCTACAGTAGGGGTAGGAGGTTAGAGGTTGGAGGTTGGAGGTTGGAGGTTAGTGGGGTTAGGGAGCCAGCTTTGCCTCCAGTGATCGATACAAACCGTAAAGCAAACGCCCGACTGAATTTGAGGAGGCCAATAGTTGCGCCGCCTCGGCTGTCCTCAGAAATTCCAGACGAGCAGACAGCTCGATGCATGTTTCAAGCTCCCCATGTGACCCAAGAGCGATGCTGACATGATTCGCGAACGCCTTCGTCGAGCGGCGGCAATGTCCTTCCGCGATGTTAGATGGGATCGATATTGCTGCTCGACGAACTTGACTCGTCAGTCCGTAAACCTCGTGCGCGGGGAAAGGCTTCGTAACCCGGTAGACCGCTTCAACCAGGTCCATCCCCTGCTTCCAGGCATCGAGATCGCGGAACGTGAATGGCTTCGGCATGCCGATGTCGAAGCATTGTCGGTGCCGTGTGTTTTCTCAGGAAAATCCGCTAAGACCGACTCGAACGTTGCAGTTCTTGCAACTGTTGTTGGCTTGTCCGATCGCAATCGCGTCCTAACCCCTAACCTCCAACCTCTACCCTCTACTCAATGCACTCCCCGCGACATCTGCAGACTGGCCGGGTCCGCACCGAGGCGCCGGATGGCGGTCTCCCACATGCGATCGGCGGGCGTGTTGAAGATCAGGTCGCGATCGACGTCGCCAATCAGCCAGGCCGACGCGTTCAACTCCGCCTCGAGCTGCCCGGGGCCCCATCCCGAGTATCCGATGATCAACCGCGCGTTGGGCGGCGGGTTGGGCTCGAGCAAACGCCGCAGCAGGTCGGGTGATGTCGACAAGTACAGCCCGTCGGCGATCGCGCGGGCCGGCGACTCTTCGTACAGATCGTCGCCAGCGAGAATCCAGCTCCGCTCCTGCTCGACCGGTCCGCCGACCCAGACGTCGAGATCGCAGCCGGTCGTGACGAGCGGCCGGTTGACGACCAGGCCGAAGGCTGCCTCGGGGCTGTGCTTGCACAGGAGCACAACCGTCCGGTTGAAGTTGGGATCGACGAGCTGCGGCATCGAGAGCAGCAACGACGGGGCGAGTGAGGGAGCCATGTTCCTGGTCGGACTCAAAGCAGTGCCTGCCTATAGTTTCATCGCGAGACGGGCCTGACGCAAGTCTATCGATGAACCGGCTGGTCTCCCGACGCCGGGTTTCCCGGTCGGGTGCCCGGAGAAGCGATGAAGGTGCACCATGGCCGTTACGAACGGCGCCAGGGAAGATTTGACGAGCTCGCCACGCTGAGCCGTCAGCCTGAACTGGCGCCCGAGGCCTATTTCTGCGCGTTCGCGAGCGCGAGCTCGAGATTGCGGCGCAGCCCCGCGACCTTCGTTCGTTTCATCGCGCTTCCCCGCATCGTCTCCCGCAGCTCATCGTCGCTCATCGCCGCGAGCGTGGCGACCTCAGCATTCGTCCATGCCGGCCGCGGCTGCCAGGCGGGATCGCTGGACCGGGGGGCGACCTGGTTCCAGGGACAGACCTCCTGGCATACGTCGCAGCCGTAGACGTGCGGACCGACGTCGGCGGCGAGCTCGCGCGGGATCGGCCCCCGAAGCTCGATGGTCAGATACGAAATGCAGCGCGTCGAGTCGAGCACACCGGGAGCGACGAGCGCGCGGGTGGGGCACGCCTCGAGGCACAGCGTGCATTCGCCGCACAGATCGAGGGCGGGTGCGTCCACCTCGAGCGGCAGGCTGCAGATGATCTCCGACAGGAAGATCCACGAGCCGACCTCGGGATTGATGGTGCAGGTGTTCTTTCCAATCCAACCGAGACCCGCATGCTGGGCGTACACCCGCTCCTGCACCGGTCCCGTGTCGACATAGCCTCGCGCCTCGAACGGGACGTCACTTCGTATCTGCATCCACTCGAGCAGGGCATGGAGCCGCGCGCCGATGACG
Organism: uncultured Acidobacteriota bacterium; assembly: GCA_963749565.1. Classification (GTDB taxonomy): domain Bacteria; phylum Acidobacteriota; class Vicinamibacteria; order Vicinamibacterales; family CAVVIG01; genus DATLLJ01. Next base: position 10,786 of record CAVVNL010000010.1, read on the forward strand.
TCGTGATAGTCGTCGCCCCAGGCGTAACGGGCGATTTCCGCTCGGCCGGGATCCGCGCGTTCGGTCGAATACGGGGACGCGGTGTTGTAAATGGTGCCCGTGACAATGACCGTCCGGGCCGAGGGGAGGACGCGGCGCACGTCGGCCCGCTGTTGGGCCGAGCGGTGAAGATAGCCCATCTCACCCGCGTACCCGCGCGCCAGCCACTGCTCGAAAAACGCCAACTCGGGGAGATCGGCCGCCGGGGCGATGCCGCAGAGATCGAAGCCGAGCTCACGCGCTTTCTGCTTGATGCCGGATGCTGACAGTGACATCGAATGGTTCACTTTAATACGTTTGTGAGCTCGAGGTTTCGGCAGCTTCGTCATCGGCGTGCAGTGGAAAGGCTTTTGCATCGCCGTGGGGCCGATACGGTCGAACCACTCGTGAGGTGACTGATGGCTTCCAAGGACGAAGGCAAGCGAAACACCCGGGCCCGGTCGAACGTCACGCGCCGCAAGTTCGTACGAGACGTCGCCACAGGGGTCGGGGCGGTCGGCCTCGGCAGCCTCGGCGCGCTGCCCCGGGCAGTGGGATCCTCCGCGCTACCGGAGCCTGGCGAATCCGGCATCGAACACATCGTCGTCGTCATGATGGAGAACCGCTCGTTCGATCATTATCTCGGCTGGCTGCCTCAAGCCGACGGACAGCAGGCGGGCCTGACCTACCTGGATGGTGCGGGTGTGCCGCACTCCACCTCCCCTCTAGCGCCGGACTACCAGGGTTGTGGCCATCCCGATCCGGATCACTCCTATGAGGGCGGCCGCATCGAATTCAACGACGGCGCCTGCGACGGATGGCTGCGCGCTGGCGAGAACGACGAGTTCTCGATCGGCTACTACACTCAGGAAGACCTGGCATTCTTCGGGCAGTCGGCTCCGTACTGGACCACGTGCGACCGATATTTCTCGGCGCTCATGGCCGAGACGTTCCCGAATCGCGTGTATCAGATGGCCGCGCAAACCGATCGTCTCGACAACTCGGTCGCTATCTGTGCGCTGCCCACCATCTGGGATCGGCTGGCAGAGCGCGGCGTCGCAAGCCGCTACTACTTCAGCGACGTGCCGTTCCTGGCGTTGTGGGGAGCGAAGTACCTCCCGATCAGCCGTACGCTGCCGGCATTTCTCGCCGCGTGTGCGACCGGCAGGCTTCCGCAGGTGTCGTTCGTCGATCCCCGATTTGCCGACGGCGGCGCCGGCGCGCCAAACGACGACCATCCGCATGCGGACATCCGCGACGGCCAGGCGTTTCTCAACCAGATTTACACCGCGCTGGCGAGGAGCCCGGCATGGAGACGCACGGTCCTGATCATCAACTACGACGAGTGGGGCGGGTTCTTCGACCACGTGCCGCCGACCATGGCGGCCGTTCCGCCGGCCGATCAGGCTGTCGGCAACGATGGCCTGCGGGGCTTCCGCGTACCGTGTATCGTCGCCTCGCCTTTTGCCCGTCGCGCGTTCGTGGCGAGCACGGAATTCGATCACACGTCGATTCTCAAGTTCATCGAGTGGCGGTGGGGTCTGGAGCCGCTCACCGTGAGGGACGCGGAGGCGAACAACCTGGCCGAGGTGCTCGACTTCAACGCGCGGGCGCCGCGGCCGCCGCTCTTTACGGTTCCGCCGGGGCCCTTCTTCACGCCGTGCAGTCCGTCCGGATCGGAGAGGTGGTTGGAGGTGCGTGACCTCGCGCGGCTCTTCGGGTGGAGCGTGTAGCGGGGATTATTGGAGTCCGACGAGCTGCCGCACCACGTACGGCAGAATCCCGCCGTGCCGGAACGCGACCAGTTCCTCCGGCGTATCGATGCGGACTACCGCCTGGAACTCCGTCGCCTTGCCATCCTCGGCGACCGCGCGAACCGTGACGCTGCCGGCCGGGCGCAACGCCTCGGCGATTCCGACGATCGAGTACACCTCGAAGCCGGTCAGGCAGAGCGACGAAGCCGACTGCCCCGCCAGGTACTGCAGCGGAAGCACGCCCATGTTGACCAGGTTGCTGCGGTGGATGCGCTCGTAGCTGTCGGCGACGACGGCCTTCACGCCGAGCAGCAGCGTCCCCTTGGCGGCCCAGTCGCGCGAGGAACCCGATCCGTACTCCTTGCCGGCGAGAACGAGGAGCGGCACGCCGGCGTCCTTGTACTTCATCGCGGCGTCGTAAATCGTCATCACCTCGCCGCCGGGCTGATACATCGTCCACCCGCCCTCGGTTCCGGGCGCAAGCTGGTTGCGCAGCCGGATGTTGGCGAACGTGCCGCGCATCATCACTTCGTGGTTGCCGCGGCGCGCACCGTACGAGTTGAAATCGCGCGGATCGACGCCGTGCTCCATCAGGTACTTGCCTGCGGGGCTGTCCTTCTTGATCGATCCCGCCGGCGAGATGTGATCGGTCGTGATGCTGTCGCCGAGCTTGGCGAGCACTCGTGCCCCGGTGATGTCCTTGAGTGGCGTCGTCTGCAAGCGTGAGCCCGTCGAAGAACGGCGGGTTGCGAATGTAGGTCGAATCGGGATCCCAGGCGAACCGGCTGCCGGTCGGCACGGGAAGCGTCTTCCAGCGATCGTCGCCGCCGAACACGTCGGCGTACTGCGTCCGGAACATTTCTGAGGTCACCGAGCCCAGCATCGTCTCCTGAATTTCGCGCTCGGTCGGCCACAGCTCGCGCAGAAACACCGGTGCGCCCGCCTGATCGGTCCCGAGCGGCTCGCTCGTCAGATCGATCGTCATCCGCCCGGCAAGCGCGTAGGCGACGACGAGCGGCGGCGACGCGAGATAGTTCGCGCGCACCTGCTGCTGGATGCGTCCCTCGAAGTTGCGGTTGCCGCTCAGCACCGACGCGACGACGAGGTTGCGCGATTCGACTTCGGCAGACACCTCGTCAGGCAGCGGCCCGCTGTTGCCGATGCACGTCGTGCAGCCGTAGCCAACGAGGTTGAAGCCGAGCTGATCGAGGTACGGCTCGAGGCCCGACTTCCGCAGGTACTCCGTCACCACCTTCGACCCTGGCGCCAGGCTGGTCTTCACCCATGGTTTGCGCGACAACCCGCGCTCGACCGCCTTCTTCGCCACGAGCCCCGCGCCGATCATCACGCTGGGGTTCGAGGTGTTCGTGCAGCTCGTGATCGCCGCGATGACGACCGACCCGTGCTCGAGACCGGCGGTGACGGTCGCGACGTCCGCGACCGCCGCCGCCATGTTTCCCGATCCGCCAACGGCCGACACATGGGCCGAGCCGCCTCTTTTCGCACCCTCCTTCGACGTCGACCCCATCAATGAACTGAGCGCCGTCTGGAATCCGCTCCTGGCCTGCTTCAGCGAGACGCGATCCTGCGGCCGCCTGGGGCCGGCGAGGCTCGGCTCGATCGTCGCAAGATCGAGATCGATCGTTTCGGAGTACTTCGGATCCGGATCGCCCGGATTGCGGAACAGTCCCTGCGCTTTCGCGTAGGCCTCGACCAGCGCCACCTGCGACGCGTCGCGCGCCGTCAGCCGCAGGTAGTCGAGGGTCATCGCATCGATCGGGAAAATCGCGATCGTGGCGCCGTACTCGGGGCACATGTTGCCGAGCGTGGCCCGATCCGCGATGGTCAGATGATCGAGGCCCGTCCCGAAGAACTCGACGAACTTCCCGACCACGCCGTACTTGCGCAGCTTCTCCGTGACCGTCAATACGAGGTCGGTCGCCGTGGCGCCTTCGAGCATCGTGCCGGACAGGCGTACGCCAAGCACCTGCGGGATCAGCATCGAGATCGGCTGGCCGAGCATCGCGGCCTCGGCTTCGATGCCGCCCACGCCCCATCCCACCACGCCCAGTCCGTTGACCATGGTCGTATGCGAGTCGGTTCCGACCAGCGTGTCGGGGTACGCGATGGTACCGTCAGCCGTGTCTTTGGTGGCGACCACACGCGCGAGGTACTCGATGTTGACCTGATGGACGATGCCGGTGTCGGGCGGCACCACCTGGAAGTTGGCGAAGGCGTCCTGTCCCCACTTCAGGAACGCGTAGCGCTCTTTGTTGCGCGAGAACTCGAGCTCGGCGTTCAGCTGAAACGCATCCAGCCGGCCGAAGTAATCCACCTGCACCGAGTGATCGATGACGAGCTCCACCGGCTGCAGCGGATTCACGCGATTCGGATCGCCGCCGAGCCGCGCGATGCCGTCGCGCATCGCCGCAAGGTCCACGACCGCCGGCACGCCGGTGAAATCCTGCAGCAGCACGCGCGCGGGCGCGAACGAAATTTCCCGCTGCAGGCCGGACTTGAGATCCCACCGCGCCAGCGCTTCGATGTCGGCCTTCTTGACGAACCGGCCGTCTTCCTGCCGCAGGAGGTTCTCCAGCAGGATTTTGATCGAGTACGGCAGGCTGGCGATTTCGGGAAATCCGGCAGCCTGCAGAACGGGCAGGCTGTAACATCTGCACGGTGCGACCGCCGACTTCGAGGGCGGTCCGCGCGCCAAAGCTGTTCACTGTCGACATCGGCCTGAGATCCTTCGGAAAAAGGCCATCGTACCACGTAAAGTCGGAGGTTGGAGGTTAGTGAGGTTGGAGGTTAGAGGTGATGGAGGTTGGAGGTTGGAGGAGGTTGGAGGTTAGAGTAGAGGTTATGTAGGGCGGACCTTATCAGGTCAGCCTTACCGATCACATCCCAACAAAGGCACGAAGCCACGAAATACAACTGGCTGCTCGCCTCGACGCTGGCTCTGTCGATCTGTGTGCGGCCGCACGCGCAGGATCTGCCGCAATTCCGAAGCGGCGTCGAGGTTACCTCCGTTGACGTCACGGTCGTGGACGCGGAACGGACGCCCGATCGCCGACCGTCGAGCCCGGCGACTTCACCGTTCGCGTCGACGGCGTGCCGCGAAGCATCGTCAGGCCTATGAGGCCGAATGGATCCCTGTGGAACGCTCTGGAACTGGAGGCGACCAGGTCGTCGATCGCCGCGTCGCGACCGCGTCGTGGTGGGCCGGATCTTGTCGACCCGATTGGAGGATTGTGAGCCTGCGCCCCGTCGAGCGGTGAGGTCCTGTGGGAAGCGATGTCGATCAGGCTCGGCGCGGTTGCGTGTCTCGGCATCGCCGTCTTCGTGCTGGACGCATACCTACGGACTTCGACATGCTGCTGCGCACCTACAACGCTTCCTCCGGCGCTGGTCTGGGAAACGACGCGTCCGTCCACGCGCACGCGATCGAGGCCAGTGCCGGTCGCGTATTTCTCGCCGGCGTTCTCCGACAGCTACGTGGGAGCGTTTGACGAGCAACGGCGCGCTGCTTTGGGAGGACCGGGGCGGACCGGGTAGCTTCAGCATATCGCAGTCGAAGGCAATCGAGTCGCGGTCGCTGGTGACAAGTCCGGGACTATGGGCTTATCGTCCGCGTTTATGACGCGTCCAGCGGAATCATGGAATGGGAAGATCAACCGTCGGCCGACCGGTGGCTCACGATCGTGTCAAGGGCGTCGCTATGAACGAACGGGCCGTGTACGTTGCTGGCTTGATCGAGGACGCGGATATTCCCAGGCCTGACCTACGCTGAAATGTTGGTTCGGGGATATGAGGCTGTGGACCGGTACCCTGCTATGGGACGACCGCTCGCATGGTCGCACAGACCCTTGCCTGATAGCGTCGGTCACCGATGTTCTGGCGCTGGATCATAGTCCCTGGCTTTTCGTCGTCGTGGATTGCGGCTGATGACGCGATCCGGAACGGCTCAGCGACTCACGTCGATGTCGGGCCTATGGCATCCGGAGTGACGGGACGGTCTCTGCAGCTCGCGACACGCGGTCGAGGCGAGAACATCTAAGTCTTCTTCGTGTTTTCGTGTCTTCGTGGCTGGCTTTTCGTGGCTATTCTCAGAATCGCTTCCGCCGCCCGGCGGCTCGCGCCCGGGCCGCCGAGCTTCTCCCGCACGCGCGCCAGGCCGGCGCGAATCCTCAGGACACGGCTGGAATCGCTCAGAATCGCAATCGCCTCGCCGGCGACCGCGGCCGGCGTGAACGCGTCCTGAATCAGCTCCGGCACGATCCGCTCGCCCGCAATCAGGTTGACCATGCCCACCTGGTCGACCGTGACGAGACGCCGCAGCAGCCGATAGGAGATCGGCGACACGCGGTAGACGATCACCATCGGCGTATCGTGAAGCGCCGTCTGCACGGTGGCCGTGCCGGATGCCGTCAGCACGACGTTGGACGCGGCCAGGATCGCGTCGGTCTCGCCTTCGAGCACCCGGATGAGCGTCTGCCCGCCCGCGGAAAGCGCTTCGAAATGGTCGTCGTCGAGGTTTGGCGCGCGCGCCACGAGGAACTGCGCGCTCGGAAACCGCAGACGGATCTTCTTGGCCGCGACCATCAGGTCCGGCAGAATCCGCGTCACCTCGTTGGGCCGGCTGCCCGGGAGAATGCCGATGGTCGGCGAGGATTGCGACAACCGCTGCAGGTTCAGGAACGCCGCGCGGGGCGCCGACGGCCGCGCCAGGTCCACCAGCGGATGGCCGACGAACTCGACCGGCACGCCGGCCGCGCGATAGATGGCCTCCTCGAACGGAAAAATCACCAGCACGAGGTCCGCGAACTTGCGGATCGCTTCGATCCGCCGGGGGCGCCAGGCCCAGATCTGCGGGCTGATGTAATAGACGACCGGAATGCCGAGCGCCTTGATCCGCCGCGCCAGACGAAAGTTGAAATCGGGAAAGTCGATCACCACCAGCGCGTCGGGCCGGTTCGTGCGCGCCCAGGCGACAAGCTTGCGGAGAGCCGCATACGAGCGCGGAATCTTCCGGAGCGCCTCCGTCAGCCCCGTCACGGCGAAGTGCCGGTAGTCGTCGAGAAGGGTGCCTCCCGCGGCCGCAAACTGCGGTCCACCGAGTCCGGTGACAGCCGTCTCCGGATCGATGGCGCGCAGCTCGCGAATCAGCGCGCCCGCGTACAGATCGCCGGACGGCTCGCCGCACGAAATAAGTAAGCGCCCGCTCAAGGGACGTCAGGGTCGTGCGAACAGTCCGGGATCGAGCGCGGCGTTGATCGCGATCTCGTTCAGCCGGCGCGCGACCACCGGCTTGCCGTCGGCGCGCACTTCAGCCGCAAACGAAACGAGGACGCCGTCGACGGTCCGATAATCCGAGAGCAGCTCCTCGATGAGTGGCTGGCCGGGCGCGCGCGCGACGTAGGCCTGCTTGGCGATGAGGCCGGTTCTGGGATCGACGTACAGCACCAGTGGTTCGAGCGCAGGGCTCGACAGTTCCAGCGCGTGACGAAGCGTGCCGTCGCTATCCTTGACGTCGGGCAGGAGCCGCGCGCGCAGTTCCCCGCGTTCCGCCGCGAGCAACGCCGTCACGGTATCGCGCTTGAGGCTCGAGGCCATGTCCCGCAGGGCCGCTTCGGGCACGTCGTGAACGCCGCCAGGGTCGCGGACCCAGCCGCGTTTGCCGTCGTACACCTGGACCTGCAGCCCCTGCGGTCCCTTCGTTTCAACGCGCACACGATCGGGATACTGCAGGTAGGTTGTCGTCTCGGCCTCGATGCTCCCCCCGGGGCCGGCAGGCGAGGTCATCGTCGCGGCCGTAACCGCCCTGATGCTCTTGATCCCCCGCAGCGTGGCCAGGCCGCCCTTCGCGGCAATCACGCGGTCGAGCAGCGCCTTCGCCTTCGCGCCTTCTTCAGCGACGACGGGTTGCTGAAAGCTCGCGAGTCTGAGGGCAGGAGGGGCGGGAAGGGCAGGACGGGCGGGAACGAGGGGAAACAGCCCCGCCCGCGGTGCCCCCGCCGCCTTCTTGAAGTCCGGCGTGAGCAGATCGACGTCCTCGAGCGCGATTCGTCTCGAACCGGCCGAATCCCACCCCGCGCAACTGATCGACGAACGCAGACGCGTTCCCGACGAGCGCCACCGAAACCGCGTCGGGCTTCAGGTAGAAGCGCGCGACGCGTTCGATGTCGTCGACCGTCACCCGGTTGACCCGTTCGCGAAAGGTCTGCAGTTCCTCGAGCGGCAGGCCGAAGAACATCACGTTCAGCACCTGCAATGCGATCGAGTCGGGCGTTTCGATCGTAAGCGGGAAGCTGCCGGTCATGTAGGCCTTGGCGGACGCCAGCTCCCCCTCGGACACCCGTTCGCGCTGCAGCCGGGAGAACTCGTCGACGATGAGCCGCAGCACTTCGGCGGTGGCGTCGGAGCGCGTATTGGTTTCCGCCACGATCTCGCCGCCCTCCTTGCGCGTCACCATGTCGGCCTGCGCGCCGTAGGTCAGCCCGCGGTCGGTCCGCAGCACCTGATGCAGGCGATTGCTGCCCTCGCCTCCGAGGATGCGGATGGCCAGATTGAGCGGCATGAAGTCGGAGTGGTTCCGCGGTATGCCGACGGTCCCCACGCGGATCTCGGTCTGCGTGGAATCGGGCTTGTCGACCACGATCACCCGGCGCGTCGACGCCGGCGGCTCGACGAACCGCTCGCGCACCACCTCGCGCGACTGCCAGTCGCCCGAACACCTTGGTCGCCGTGTCGAACGCTTCGTCGGCGGTGACGTCGCCGACAATCGCGAAGATGGCGTTGTTCGGCACGAAGTACTTCTCGTGGAAGGCGACCAGGTCGTTCCGGGTGATCCCCGCCAGCGTCTCCGGCGTGCCGGTATCCGGCATTCCGTACGGATTGAAGCCGAACACGAGACGATCGACCACTGCGCTCGCGATGTAGGCCGGGTCCTCGACGCTGACGCGCAGCAGCGACAGCAACTGCTGGCGCTGCCGATCGATTTCCTCGGGAGAGAACGCCGGGCGCTCGACCATGTCGGACAGCATCCGCATGCCGGGCTCGAAGCTGTCCTTCATCACGACCATGTTGACGAAGGTGAGGTCGCTCGCCGCACCGGCCCCCATCAGGCCGCCAATGGAATCGATGGCGTCGTTCAGGTCGCTCGCCGACCGCGGCTTCGTCCCCCCGCTCCCCTGCGTCCCCTGATCGAGCAGCGACGCGAGGAGCCGCGCGAGCCCGAGTTTGCCTTTCGGATCCGACGTGCTCCCGGTCCCGACCACCATCCGCATGCTCACGGCCGGCTGTTCGTGGTGCAGGACGGCAACGACCTTCAATCCGTTCGGCAGCGTTCGAATCTGGTAGGGCGGGAACTTGATGTCGGCGCGCGGGCAGCGGACGGGGCGGCCGTTCGGCCGGCCAGTTCTGGACCTGCGCTGACGCGCTCGCACCGATCCAGAGCGACGCGGCGACGAGCGCGACGCAGAGGCTGCCGTGCCCCGGAGATGTGATTTCTCATCGACCCGCCCTCCCCGATGGCATCACGGTCAGGACGAGCCGGTTCTCCGGCCTGAAATATGTCTGCGCGACGCGCTGGACGTCGGCCTTCGTGATGTTCTGGAAGATCTCGAACTCGCCGTCGGCCGTCTTCACGTCCTTGTGAATGACGATCGCATGCGCCAGGTGCATCGCCTTCTGCTGGTTCGATTCGCGGCTCAGGATGTAGTCGCGGGCAAACTGGTTCTTGCTCCGCTGCAGCTCGTGATCGCTGATCGGTTCCGTTTTCAGCCGATCCAGCTCCTCGATCAGCGCATCGGCCGCTTCCTCCGGCGTGTGGCCCGGCTGCACGATGGCGACGGCGTAGAACAGATTGGGGTCCTCGATCAGGTTGGCCTGCCCGAATGCGGTGACCGCGATCTGCTTCTCGTAGACCAGCTTCCGATAGATGCGCGAGCTCTGACCATCCGACAACACCTTGGCCGCGATGTGCAGCGGATAGGCGTCCGGATGGCCGTCCGCCGCCACGTGGTACGCGACGACCACGGCGGGCAGCGGCCACGCTTCCTGCACCGTCACGCGCTTCTCTTTCGTCTGCGGCGGCTCGCGCGGGATGTCGCGCGGCACCTCGTGCGCGGCTTTCGGGATGCGGCCGAAGTACTGATTCACGAGCGCCAGCGCCTGCGCCGTGTCGAAGTCGCCGACAATCGCCAGCGTCGCATTCGACGGCACGTAGTAGGTCCGGTGAAAATCGCGCACATCGTCCACCGAGGCCGCCTCGAGATCGGCCATGCTGCCGATGGTCGAATGCTTGTAAGGATGCTCGCTGAACGCCTGGTCGTAGATAATCTCGTTCAACCGGCCGAACGGCTGATTGTCCACCCGCAGCCGGCGTTCTTCCTTGACCACGTCGCGTTCGTTGGCGAAGGTCTCGCGGTCGATCCTCAGCGTCGCCATCCGATCGGCTTCGAGCCACAGGGCGAGCGGCAGATCGTGGGCCGGCAGCGTGGACCAGAACACCGTCTCGTCATCGGTCGTATAGGCGTTGCTCTGGCCGCCGCGGCCGGAAATCATCGACGTGTGCCCCTCGGGCGAGACGTTCTTCGAGCCCTTGAACATCAGGTGCTCGAACAGGTGCGCAAACCCGGTCCGGCCCGGCTTCTCGTTCTTCGACCCGACGTGATACCACAGCTGCACGTGCACGATCGGCGTCGAATGGTCTTCCGACAGCACGACCGTCAGCCCGTTGGGCAGCGTCGCGAGCTGATACTGAAGCTTGGGCGGCGGAATGGCGGCCGAGGGCGTCAGGCTGGCGATGGCAACAATGCCCGCTGCCAGCAGGACTGCAGCGCGCGGTCGCAGTGATGAAGAGGCCATGGCGCGATTATCTCCCATCTTGCTCGTGTCGTCTGGCAACGATTGCGCTCAGTATCGAACTACCCGGAAACCGACCATGAACCATCGCTGCGCCGTGAAATCGAGCGGATCCGCGTCGAACCGGCGCTCGAATCCTGCAAACAACTCCGCCGTTCCGGCCTCGCCGGTCATCCGGATGCCGCCTTCGGCCAACCCTCCGGCCTGCGTGCCGCGCGAGGCGACCGAAGGCTCCACGTCCACCACGCGCCCGACTGCATGCGCGAAAATGCCAAACCGCGGCGCCAGTTGCCGCCGGATGGTCACCTCGGCCCTGCCCAGCCACTCGTAATCGACATACACACGCTGCGTGGTCCCACCCACCTCGCCCACGAAATCGATCGTCAGGTTCGTGAACGTCGCGCGGCGCAGCACGCGAACGCCCAGAACATTCCAGGCGACCGGATCCGGCTTCGGACGGTCGCTCAGATGGCGCGAGACATGGTGGAAGAATCCCGCGACTTCAGTGCGGCGGATTCGATAGGAGGTCGCCCCCTCGAGGATGTAGTTCCCCTGATAGGGATCGAACGCGCGGAACTCGTTGCCGAGCACGGCCTGGTAGTCCAGGACCGTCGTCGTTCGCCCGTAGACGTAGTCGACGATATCGATCTCGCCGCCAAAATGCATGTCCCAGGAGTAGCGCTGGTCATCGTGGGCCAGCGCCGCGGCCGACAGACGGAAGTCGTAGCGCGACAGGAACTGCGGAGACGCCGGCGGCGAAGCGAGGGGCTGCTGAGCAGAGGCCGCAGAAGTTACCAAGAGCGCAAGACACGCGACGAGAACGAATTGGAGTTTCAATATTATTGGAGATGTACGATTTTGAGGATCTTGGGGTCTCAGCCCAAATCTTAAACGTAGATCGTCAGATCCCCCAAATCGTAGATATTAGATATCAACGAACGCGTTGTACGGCTGGAGGTACTGCCGTCCGTAGCACCGGCTTCCCTGCCGCCTCCCACGCGCCGGAGATGAGCGCCGCCGTCGCCGCGATGGACAACGAGATCTGACGCTCGAGGAGGGGCCGCGCGTTCAGCAGGAACCGGTCGAAGTACTCGTCGTCGTAGGTGTCCCGTCCCGTGGCGGCATCCTTGTCGGCGCGCAGCAGCTGCGGCACCAGCTGATGGCTGGCGAGGAGTGCTTCGAACGCGGCGTCGCGCGGGTTGGCGATCGGCGCGATTGCGGCGACGCGGATCGTCAGCTTCGACTGGTATCGCTCGAACAATGCCGATTCGAAGCGTGCGTGCACACCGCTCTGCCCCGTCAACTGCCCGTCGTTGTTGTTGCTGGCGTGCAGCGGCATGTGCGCGTCCTGCAGGTAGTGGCTGGCCACGGCGGCAAACAGCACAGTGTCGTTCGGCGCGTAGACGAAGTCGCGCCTGAACCCCTCGAACGCGCGGCTCAGGTTGCCGAATTCCTCGGCCTGTCGCCACGGCAGCGTGCCGATGCGCTTCAGTGTCTCGATACCGAATTTCTCGACGGCCGCGGCGTAGTCGCGCGGAAAGGCCGCGAACGGGTAGGGGCCGAGATCGGCGCGTCCGAAGTTGACGAAATGATTGGGCCCTTCGTCCCACCCGGCCACGCGCCACGTGTCGGGATCGTTGACGCGGAGCACCAGCTCGTCGCGATAGTGGGTGAAGAACGGCCTGAGCCCGGCTGGCAGGAGCTCGATCGCGCGGCCCATGATGTAGCGATGCGCGGCCACGCCCCAGGCCGACGCCGGCGCAGGCGCCGTCGTCATCAGGAGCACCAGCAGCGCAATCCTCATGAACCCCGGCCTACGAAGACGCACCAGGAATCGCCGAAGAGAGGCGCGTCGCATCCCCGGTAATATAGCAGCACCACATCAATCACAGAGACGGCTGGGAAATGGACAACGTCACGCACACGCTGTTCGCGCTGACGCTCGCGCGTACGCCGCTCGGCCGCGGCCGGGGAACGACGGCGGCCCTCGTCCTCGCGTCGAACGCCCCTGACGTCGACGTCGTCGCCACGCTCGGTGGCGCCGCGGAGTACTCTGAGATGGCATCGCGGTCCGACGCACGGGCCGCTCGGTGTCATCGGGCTCGGACTCGTGACTGCCGGCCTGGTGTGGGGAGCGAGGCGGTTGATAGAGCGCAGGGCCAACGGCAGAGCGCCACGGATGACGGTCGCGGGACAGAGGGCAGGGAGCGGAGGAAACGACGCGGATGCCGTTGCGCCATTCGCCACGCTGCTGTTCGCGTCACTCGCTGGCGTCCTTGCACACATTCTGATGGACCTGCCGACGTCGTACGGCACGCGGATGTTGAGCCCGTTCAGCTGGCGATGGTTCGCGATGGACCTGATGCCGATCATCGACGTGTATCTGTGGGCCATTCTGGCGGGCGGCCTCGTCTTGGCTCCGGGGCTCCTGGGACTTCACCCGCTCCGGGGCTCCCGATGGCGCGGGATGCGCAGACACGCGGCCGTCGCCGCGCTCGCGCTGATGGCGGTCAACTACGGCGTTCGCGCCGCGGCCCACCAGGAGGCGTTGTCGATTGCGTCGCGGCTCTACGGTTCCACGTTGCCGGCGCCGTGCGACGGGTCGGCTGCATTCGGGTCGCTGTTCGACTCGTGGCCACCACCCGGCGAACCCCGGATCCACCCGGACCACTGCCTGATGGATACGAGCGCCGTGCCAGATTTTCTGTCGCCGTTCGAATGGCGGATCATCGCGCGACAACCGGACGCCTACGACGTATACCGCATCAACGTCCTCGACGCGCGACTGCGGAACGCGGATGCATCCGCGCCATTCCCGAGTGATGACGCGGCGCACGTCCCCAACCCGTGGAGCGCGTTGGTCGCAAGAGCAGCGGCCACGCGGAGCGCCCAGGTCCTCCTCGGGTTCTCGCGGAGTCCCGTTGCGAGCGTCGTGGTCGAGCCGTCGGGCGCGGCGACGGTTCAGTTCACGGATCTCCGCTTCACCGGCCTCGAGAATCCCCGGCTTCAGGCGCGCCGATCGGCGTTGTTCACCGTGACCGTCACGTTCGGTCCGCGCAGCGAGCTCCTCGAGGAGCGACTGGGTCAGTGACAGGAAAAATGCAAACTGCAGATTGCCAATTGCAGATTCATCGCTGGATCCGCCAATCGCCCAATCAATCAACAATCAGCAATCGCAAATCAGCAATTCGATGATCCGTTTAGGGGCTCACATGTCGGTCGCCGGAGGACTGCCGCGCGCGGTCGAGCGCGCCGTCGTCCATCGGCTGCGAAGCGTTTCAAATCTTCAGCAAGAACGCGAACCAGTGGCGCGGCCGCGAGGTCCCCGCGGCGGAGGTTCGCGAGTTTCGCTCGAAGGTCAAGGCGGCCGGCCTCCACCCGGTCGTATCGCATGCCAGTTACCTGATCAACCTCGCGACCGCCGATCCGCCGCTGCGGCGTCAATCGCTCGAGGCGATGGCTGACGAGATCGACCGCGCCGAAGCGCTGGGTCTGCTCGGCGTCGTGCTCCATCCGGGCTGCTATACCCTGGGCAGCGAAGCGGCCGGCCTCGATCTCATCGCCGATGGCCTGCTGGAGATTTTCGCCGGGCGCCGCCGCGGCAGAACGATGGTCATCCTGGAGCACACCGCCGGACAGGGCACGTCGCTCGGCGCGACGTTCGAACAGCTGGCGTACATCCTCCGCAGGACGCAAGGATCACCGACGCCTCGGCGTCTGCCTGGACACCTGTCACCTGCTGGCATCGGGCTACGACATCACGTCGCCGGAGGGGTACGCGGGCACCTTCGACCTGTTCGAGCGGCTGATTGGCATGGAACGGCTCAAGGTCTTTCACCTGAACGATTCGAAGCGACCGCTCGGCAGCCGCGTCGATCGCCACGAGCACATCGGCCAGGGTGCGGTCGGGCTCGAGGCGTTTCGGCGCCTCGTCAATGACCGCCGCTTCGACGGTCTGCCGATGCTGCTCGAGACGCCGAAAACCGAGGGCCGGCCGCCCACGCTGGTCGCCGTCGATCCGCTCGATGAACGGAACCTCAACACCTTGCGGGGCTTGATGTCGCCACCACAGAGGACACGGAGGACACAGAGGTAAGAACGGTCACGACCGTGCTCCGCGTCCTCAGTGTCCTCCGTGGCGGAGCTTCTCTCCGAACACCTCGGCCTCGAACCGCCACACCTTCGCGCCCCGTTTCCACGCGTCGCGCGGCAGGCCGGCCTTGTGGCAGGTCTGTGCGAGGAACATCTCTCGATCCCACTGCCGCTCGCTCGCGACCTGTGGCAGCAGCAGCCCGCGCTGCCAGCCCTGCTCGACGACCAGGCCGTCGCGCCCGATTTCGATATCCTCTGGCACCGCCAGCGGTTCGAGCGGCCCGAGCAGCGACACCTCGATGTCCAGGCCGGACAGTTCCCCGGGGCTGACGGGCGGGAAGCGCGGATCGGCGCTGCAGGCGGCAACCGCGCACTGCGCGAACCACGGCCGGGAGCGGCTGGTTCGCTTCGAGGTGCCCGATACAGCCGCGCAGCTCGCCGCTGATGATGAATGGTGACGAACGCTCCGCCCGCGCGCTGCAGCGCGGCGGGCACCGGCAACTCGACCGGGACCGGCGCGCTCGCGCCTTCCACGTGGCGCGCGATCGCGTCGCGCGCGATCTGCAGCAGGAGGTGTCGATCCGCTTCGCTTGTCATCAGCCGTGAACTACCTACCACAGAGGACACAGAGGACAGGAGGAACAATCCAGCCCAAGAGATTCAACCTCCGTAGTCCTCCGCGTCCTCCGTGGTGGTTGCAGTGTCAAAGTTACCGAACGCGGCGGCCATGTATCCCACCACCGCCGACTTGTCGCCCGAGACGTCGCCCGAGTCGGCATAGTTGAGCACGACCGCGTCGACAGCGCCGAGGCGCCGAGCGGCGCGCATCACCGCGACGGTGGGGCCCCCGCCGCATGCATGTTCGGGCCGCACATCCAGCGCGTCCTGCAGCCCCTCGGCATCGAAACGGGAGACGCAGTCGATGACCACCGCCGTCGAGTCGTCGCGGCCGTGGCGGCATCCTGATAGTGCGACAGGTCGGTGCTCGCAACGAGAAGCGCGCGCCGGCCGCGCAACGCCGCCGCGAGCGCCTCCCCCAGCGCGCGGGCGGTATCGGCCGTCTGGTGGCCCATGACCAGCGGGACGATCATCGCGTCGGGGGCCAGATGCTGGAGAAAAGGCAGCTGCATCTCGAGCGAGTGCTCGCGCGCGTGGGCGGATGCGATGCTCGCGCACAATCGGCGTCGCCGCCATCACATCCGAAGCGCACGCCGCATCGATGCGCGCAACACCGAACGGCGTTTCGAAGCCGCCCGAAGGCACAACCGCCACGCCTTCGAAACCCACGAAGTGGGAGGGACCGACGAGAACGGCCACGTCGAAACGGCGATCGCGCAGCAGGCGATATGCGTGGGCGGCCACGGGGCCCGAATAGATCAGCCCGGCATGGGGCGAAACGATGGCGACCAGGTCGCCTTGCAGATCGCCGCCCGCAGCCACAGCCCCGTTGGCCTGGGCGAGGTACCCATCAACGGCTTCAGCCAGGGCCCGCGCCGACCCCGGGTACCAGCTCCCGGCGACGGCCGGCCGACGGATATTCATGCGTGTACATGTACGGTGGACGGGTCTCCGTGATCGTACGGAGACCCGTCCGCTCCAACCCGTCGACTACATTGTAGAATCTGCCATGTCCCGCGAGTCACACCAGCGGATGTGGTGGCCGTTGCCAGCCCTCGCCAACCTCGAACTGGACGCGAACGAGATTGAGCTGTTCGCGCGCCAGCTCGGCGATATCCTCGCGTACGCCGACGAAGTGCAGCAGGTGGACACGCGCAGCGTTCCGCCAACCGCCAGCGTGCTCGCGCGGTATCCCGCCGATCGCCCGGACGAGGTCCGGCCATCGCTCGGCCCGGAGGCCGCGCTGGCGAATGCGCCCGATCCGGCGCCCCGGCGCCGGATTGTTCAGGGTGCCGCGGGTCATCGGATGAGTCAGCCCGACAACCATCAGGGAGATTCGGGACGCCGTGCGCGGGCGCGTTCGTTCTGCCAGCGACGTCTGCCGCGTGGCGCTCGACCGGCTCGAGGCCGTCGACCCTTGTCTGCACGCGTTCAACACCGTGACGCGCGAGCAGGCGCTCGATCGCGCGGCCGAGATCGATCGCGATCTCGACCGATGGCGCGATCGGCCGCTGGTCGGCGTGCCGATCGCCCTCAAGGACAACCTGTGCACGAAAGGGGTGCGGACCACCGCCTCGTCGCGCATGCTCGAGACCTATCATCCCGCCCTACGACGCGACCGTCGTCTCCAGGCTCGACGCCGCGGGCGCGATCGTTCATCGGCAAGACCAACTGCGACGAGTTCGCGATGGGCTCGTCGAACGAGAACTCGGCGTTCGGTCCCGTGCACAACCCGTGGGCGCTCGATCGCATTCCCGGCGGCATCGAGCGGCGGATCGGCGGCCACCGTCGCGGCGGGCATCACCCCGCTGGCGTTCGGGTCCGATACCGGCGGATCGATTCGGCAACCGGCCGCGATGTGCGGCGTGGTCGGATTGAAGCCCACCTACGGCCGCGTCTCGCGGTACGGCCTGATCGCGTTCGGTTCCTCTCTCGATCAAATCGGGCCCCTGGCGCGGACCGTCCACGATGCGGCGATCGCGCTCGGCGTGATCGCGGGCGCCGACCCGTCGGACGCGACCAGCGCGCCCGAGCCGGTGGCCGATTATGCGGCGGCGCTGACCGGCGATATCCGCGGCACGCGCGTGGGCGTGCCGAGCGCGGTTGCTCGAACAGCGGCGTCGATCCCCAGGTCGCACGCGCGTTCAACGCGTCGCTCGGCGCACTCGCTGCCCGCGGCGCCGCGCTCGTCGACATCGAGCTGCCGCACGCGAAGTACGCGACGGCCGTGTACTACCTGGTGGCCACTGCCGAGGCGAGCTCGAATCTCGCGCGCTATGACGGCGTTCGATATGGATTTCGCGCGACGATTGAAGGTCCGGCCGGTCCCCACGACGCCGCGGGTCAAGACGCGCTGCGCACCATGTACGCGCGAACCCGCGAGCGCGGGTTCGGCGCCGAAGTGAAGCGGCGCATCATGCTGGGCACCTACGTCCTCAGCGCCGGTTATTACGAGGCGTACTACCTGAAGGCGCAGCAGGTCCGGACGCTCATCCTGCGCGATTACGACTCAGGCCTTCGAACGCGCAGACGTCGTCGCCATGCCGACCAGCCCGACGCCCGCCTTCAAGCTGGGCGAGCGCGTCGCGGATCCGCTGCAGATGTACCTCGCCGACGTGTTCACCGTCAGCGCGAATCTCGCCGGCCTGCCCGCCGTCAGCGTGCCGTGCGGCTTCACCACGGACCGCCTCCCGATCGGCCTGCAGCTGACCGGACGACGATTCGACGAGGCGACACTTCTCCGGATCGCGGACGCCTACGAACGGGACACGGACTGGTGGCAGAAAGTCCCGGAGATTCCCCACTCCCTCGAGGTCAGCAAATAGATCCTCATACTCCCGGATCTTCACATCCTCAGATGCCGACGTCTGATCCCGAGTGGGCAGCGCTGCCCGACGAGAAGCTGCTCGACTGCGCATGTGCGATCTCGGCGTGTCGATCGCCGGCACCGACCTCGAGCAGCGCATCGCGGAGATCAACACCGAGCTTGAGGTGCGCGGCCTGGTGTTCCGCCCGCACTACTGGCTGTCCGACGAGTGGTTCACGCCCGACGGCATTCCCGGCGTGGCCATCCCCTTCTACCTCGCGCACCCGCGGCTCGCGAAGCTGGAGCTCGCGCAGATGCTCGAAGTGGAAGGAGGCGATCCCGAGTCGTGCCTGCGCATCCTGCGGCACGAGGTCGGCCACGCCATCGACAACGCCTATGACATCCGCCGGCGGCCGACCAGGCGGCGCCTGTTCGGCTTGCCGGCGACGACCTACCCCGAATATTACACGCCGAAGCCGTACAGCAAGAGCTTCGTCCAGCATCTCGATCACTGGTACGCGCAGAGCCATCCCGACGAGGATTTCGCCGAAACGTTCGCCGTGTGGCTCGATCCGCAGTCGAGTGGGCAGACGCGCTACGCAGGCTGGCCGGCCGAGCGCAAGCTGCAGTACATGGATCGGCTGATGCGCGTGCTCTCCAATCGCCGGCCGAAAGTCACGTCCAGGCGCCAGATCGACCCGGCGTCGCGGGTGCGCAAGACGCTCCGCGAGCACTATCGCCAGAAGCGCGAGCATTACGGCCTCGACCATCCGGACTTCTACGACAGCGATCTGCGCAACCTGTTTTCCGACTCCCCGCAGTACGCGAAGAACCCCGCCGCGGCGCGCTTCGTCCGGCGGATCCGCAGGGAGGCGCGCATGACGGTCGCCAGCTTCACCGACAGCTACCAGTACACGATCGATCAGCTGCTCGAGAAGATCATCGAGCGCTGTCGCGAGCTCAACCTCCGGCTGATGGACTCCGAAGAATCGACCAAGACCGATTTCCTCGTGTTTCTCACGGTGCAGACGATGAACTACCTGCATAGCGGGCGGCACCGGGTGGCGCTATGACCGTCACCAAGCTGCGCGTGCTCGCGCTCGTCCACCAGCACCTGATGCCGCCGGACGAAGATCGAAGAGGGCACCGACATCACCGGCGAGCCGTGGCGGACGGAGTACGACGTCATCTCGACGCTGCGCGGCGCGGGCCACGAGGTCGCAGCCGCTCGGGGTCCACGACGACCTCGGCGAAATCCGGCGGATGGTGACCGAGTGGAAGCCGCACATCGCGTTCAACCTGCTCGAGGGCTTCGACGACATCACGATCTTCGACCAGAACGTCGTCTCGTACCTCGAGCTGCTTGAAGCTGTCGTATACCGGCTGCAATCCGCGCGGCCTTCTGCTGGCGCGCGACAAGTCGCTGTCCAAGAAGCTTCTCGCCTACCACCGCATCCCGGTGCCCGAATCCGAGGTGTTCCGCATCGGCCGGCCGATCCGCCGGCCCAAGCGGCTGGCGTTCCCGCTGATCGTCAAGTCGCTGACGCAGGAAGCCTCCATCGGCATCTCCCAGGCGTCCGTCGTGGACAGCGACGAGAAATTCAAGGAGCGCGTCACGTTCATCCACGAAAGCATCGGCACGACGGCGATTGCCGAGCAGTACATCGACGGCCGCGAGCTCTACGTCGGCATCCTCGGCAACCAGGCGCTGCAGGCGCTGCCGGTCTGGGAACTGTTCTTCACGAACATGCCGGAGGGGTCGAAGCGGATCGCCACCGATCGCGTCAAGTGGAGCGTGAAGTACCAGAAGAAATACGGCATCGACAGCGGGGCGGCCAGGGATCTGCCGGACGGCGCTGTCGGACAAGATTCAGCACGTCTGCAAGCGCGCGTACCGGGCGCTCGAGCTGAGCGGTTACGCGCGGATCGACTTACGGCTCGACGAGGCGGGCAACGTCTGGGTGCTCGAGGCGAATCCCAATCCGCAGATCGCCCGCGGCGAGGACTTCGCGGAGTCGGCGGCCAAAAGCGGGATGAATTACGAGACGGTGCTCCAACGCATCATCAACCTGGGGATGCGCTGGCAACCGGAGAGTGTTGCTTGACCTTGAATCGGGTAATCGAGTGATTGGGTAATCGAGTAATTGATTGGCCGATTGGCTCAATCAATTACCCAATTACCCGATTATCCAATTACCCGATTCAATTTTCCCGATTCAGGATTTTTCTGTGAGCTCCGGCGACTTCAGCTGGTCGGCAGGGCCGTGCGGCGCGCTGGGCTGGAGATATTCGAAGGCGCGATGCGTGATGCGCTCGTCGAGGCTCTTGACGACCATCGCGCTGCCGCCGGCGGTTTTCTTGGTTTTCGTGAAGCCGACGATCACGCAGAAGCCGATGAAGAGGGCGAGGACGAACACCGTGCTCGCCCCGAGCCCCTGAAGCGTACCGATCGCAATCTCCTGGACTTCGGCTGGGTTCATCGCTCGCTTTCCAGACTGGGCATCCCCGCCAGGCCCGCCACACCCGCCGTTCCGGCATTGGCTGCCGGGACGTCGTAGGCCACGAGCCCGCGCCGGACCTCTTCCATCGCCACCCGCTCCGCCTTGTGGTGGGCCTTTACGGCATCGCTGTCGACGAAAGCGTATTCGCGCCCCGCGGCGCAGCTGCTTGGCGCGCAGCGCGGCGACGTCGACGAACAAGAAACGGCTCGTAATCGGCTCGACCGGCTCGGCCGGGATCTGGGGACCTGGGTCCTGCTCGACGAATTCGTTTGCGGTTTCCATGATGGCATCTCAAGCGTAACACGGGGTGTTGAGGCCGGGAAAGACTAGGCAGGAAAGGCGGGATGGGCAGAA
Source organism: uncultured Acidobacteriota bacterium (assembly GCA_963749565.1). Classification (GTDB taxonomy): domain Bacteria; phylum Acidobacteriota; class Vicinamibacteria; order Vicinamibacterales; family CAVVIG01; genus DATLLJ01. The sequence goes on from CAVVNL010000010.1 coordinate 31,794, forward strand.
AGGGCGGGACCTTCCAGCCGTCCTGCCGGTCCCGCCCCTCCGCCTTCCTGCCCCTCCTGCCTTATTGCTAGGCCGCTACTTCCACCTTGATCTGCCGCGGCTTGGCTTCCTCGCGAAGGGGAAGCCGCACGGTGAGCACGCCGTTCTTGTACTCGGCCGCCACCTTGCCGGCGTCCACCGTCTGCGGAAGCGAGAACGAACGGCTGAACGTGCCGTAACGCCGCTCGACGTGGTGGTACTGCTCTTCCTTCACGTCGTTCGGCGAACTTCTTCTCGCCCTTGATGGTCAGCACGAAGTTCTCGACGGTGATGTCGATGTCTTCGCGCTTCATGTCGGGAATCTCGGCCTTCAGCACGAGCTCGTGCTCGCCGTTCTGAAAGATGTCCACGGGCGGCATCCAGTTATTGGCCGTTGCGAAACCGAAATCACGAAATGGATCCCAACGAACGATTGCCATGATCGTTCTCCTTACGTTAGAGGGCAGGAGGGGGCGTCCCTCCCGCCTGTCAGTTATCGCGTCTCCGCGTACTCCGCGTCGACGACTTCGCCTTCTTTGACATTCGAACCGCTCGAACCGCTTGAACCACTTGAACCCTTTGACCCCTTGTAGAGCTCCTCCGCCAGCGCGTGCGACGCGCGCTGCAGCTCGTCGAGTGCTTTCCTGATGGCCGCCAGGTCTTCGCCCTGCGCGGCCGTCCGCGCCTCGGCGATCGCCGCTTCGACCTTCGACAGTTCGCCGACGGCAATCTTGTCGCGGTTCTCGTTGACCGTCTTCTCTACCTGGTAGGCGAGCGAGTCGGCCTGGTTCCGCGCGTCGATCACCTCGCGCCGCGCCTGGTCGTCGGCGGCATGGCTCTCGGCTTCCTTCACCATCCGGTCGACCTCCTCCTTCGACAGTCCGCTCGATCCGCTGATGGTGATCTTCTGTTCCTTGCCGGTGGCCGTGTCCTTGGCCGCGACGTTGACGATGCCGTTGGCGTCGATGTCGAAGCTGACCTCGATCTGGGGCACGCCGCGCGGCGCCGGCGGCAGGCCGACCAGATGGAACCGTCCGAGGGTCCGGTTGTCCCGCGCCATCGGACGCTCGCCCTGCAGCACGTGCACTTCGACGCTCGTCTGGTTGTCGGTCGCCGTCGAAAACGTTTCGCTCTTCCGCGTCGGAATCGTCGTATTCCGCGTGATGAGCGTCGTCATCACGCCGCCGAGCGTTTCGATGCCGAGCGACAGCGGCGTCACGTCGAGCAGCAGCATGTCCTTGACGTCGCCGGTCAGGACCCCGCCCTGGACCGCCGCGCCGACCGCCACGACTTCATCCGGATTGACGCCCTTGTGCGGCTCCTTCCCGAAGAACTCGCGCACCATCTGCTGCACTTTCGGCATGCGCGTCGAACCGCCGACGAGCACGACCTCGTCGATCTTCTTCGGGTCGACGCCGGCATCGGCCAGCGCCTGCTTCACCGGCGCCATCGTGCGCTGCAGAAGATCGTCGACCAGCTGTTCGAGCTTCGCGCGCGACAACTTGATCTGCAGATGCTTCGGCCCGCTCTGATCGGCGGTGACGAACGGCAGGTTGATTTCCGTTTCCATCGCCGTCGACAGCTCGATCTTCGCCTTCTCGGCGCCTTCCTTCAGACGCTGAAGCGCCATGCGGTCCTTCGACAGGTCGATGCCGTCGCTCTTCCTGAACTCGGCCGCGAGCCACTCGATGATGCGGTCGTCGAGATCGTCGCCGCCCAGATGGGTGTCGCCGTTGGTCGCCTTCACCTCGACGACGCCCTCGCCCACCTCGAGCACCGAGATGTCGAACGTGCCGCCGCCGAAGTCGTAGACGACGATCGTTTCGTCCTTCTTCTTGTCGAGGCCGTAGGCGAGCGCCGCGGCCGTCGGCTCGTTGATGATGCGCAGCACGTTCAACCCGGCAATCTTGCCGGCGTCCTTCGTGGCCTGGCGCTGCGAGTCGTTGAAGTACGCCGGCACGGTGATGACCGCGTCGGTGACCTTTTCGCCAAGATAGTCCTCGGCGGCCTGCTTCAGCTTCTGCAGGATCAGCGCGGAAATTTCCGGCGGCGAGTATTTCTTGTCCCGCGCTTCGACCCAGGCGTCGCCGTTCTGCGCGCGGACCACCTTGTAGGGCACGCGCGAGGCTTCGCTCGGGACCTCGTCGAACTTCCGCCCCATGAATCGCTTGATTGAGAACACGGTGTTTTCCGGGTTCGTCACGGCCTGACGCTTGGCGACCTGGCCGACGAGACGTTCGCCGTCCTTGGCGATCGCCACTACGGACGGCGTGGTGCGTGCGCCTTCCTGGTTGACGATGACCGCCGGCTGGCCACCTTCCATGACGGCGACAACCGAGTTGGTGGTGCCGAGGTCGATTCCAATCACTTTGCTGGGCATAACGATGAATTCCTCCCGTCCATCAAGTTCTGGTTAGTATAGGGACTAGTATGAGTGTCTGTCAAGCATCTAATATGACTTGTTAATACTCATGTCTAACCCATAGCTCAGATTAGACATGCGACCCCAGCCGTACCGGCCGCTAGGCAATCGTCTGAAAACCGGCCATCATAGGGGACGGGTTCTCGTACCGGGTACGGAGACCCGTCCCCCGTACATGCGCATCCTTTTTATTGGCGACATCGTCGGCCGGCCCGGGCGCGAGCTCATCCGCCAGGGTCTGGGCGGCCTCGTCGACTACCATTCGATCGACCTGGTCATTGCCAACGCCGAGAATGCCGCGGCCGGATTCGGCATCACCCGCGAGATCGGCGACCAGCTCCTCGAGTGGGGCGTCGACGTGATGACCTCGGGCAATCACATCTGGGACAAGAAGGAAGCGCTCGACTACATCGGGGCGGAATCCCGACTGCTGCGGCCGGCCAACTACCCCGCCGGCGCCCCGGGCAACGGCAGCTATCTCGCGCGCAGCAAGGATGGCCAGACCGTCGGCGTGATCAACGTGATGGGGCGCGTCTTCATGCCGCTCGTCGACGATCCGTTCGCAGTGGTCCTGAAGGAGATCGAGGCGCTCAAGTCGCGGGCGCGGATGATCTTCGTGGACTTCCACGCCGAGGCGACCTCTGAAAAGGTCGCGATGGGGTGGCACCTCGACGGCAAGGTCACCGCCGTCGTCGGCACGCACACGCACGTGCAGACCGCCGACGAACGCATTCTGCCCAACGGCACCGCGTATCTGACCGACGTCGGCATGACCGGGCCGCACGACTCGATCATCGGCGTCGAGATCGAGGCGGCCCTCGGAAAGTTTCTCACCGGCCTGCCTGCGCGCTTCGACACGGCCACCGCCAACCCGCGTCTCAACGCCGTCATCATCGATGCCGACGAGCAGACCGGGCGCGCGACCGACATCGAGCGGCTCAGTTACAGCCTCGAGGAGCTGAAGGATCTGCCCACACCGGTCTCCAATCTGCGATCGTCAACCTGAAACTGCCATGTCCGATCTCTTCGATCTTCCGTTTGAAGAAGAGGACGACGATCAGCAGTCGCCAGTCGGCAGTCAGCAGTCGCCAGTCAGCAGTCAGCAGTCGAACGATCTGCCAACAACGGACCGCGGACTGCCGACGGCCGACTCCCCTTTGCCGACGGCCGACCGCCGACTGCCGACCGAGCGCCGTGTCCTCACCGTCACCGAGCTCACCGTTCGTGTCCGCGATCTGCTCGAAACCGAATTCTTCGAAGTGTGGGTCGAGGGCGAGCTCTCGAACTGCCGCGTCTGGAACACCGGCCACCTGTATTTCACGCTGAAGGACGCCAGCACGCAGGTGCGCGCGGTCATTTTCCGATCCGCGCTCAGGTACCTGAAATTCAAGCCGGCCGACGGCCTCCGCGTGGTCGCCCGCGGCCGGGTGTCGGTGTACGAGCCCAAGGGCGAGTATCAACTGATCTGCGAGCATCTGGAGCCGCACGGCCTGGGCGCGCTGCAACTCGCGTTCGATCAGCTGAAGAAGCGGCTGCAGGACGAAGGGCTGTTCGATCCGGCGCGCAAACGGCCGCTGCCCGCCCTGCCCCGCAAGATCGGCATCGTCACCTCGCTCGACGGCGCGGCGATCCGCGACATCATCAAGGTGCTCGGCCGCCGGTACGCGAACGCGCATCTGGTCATTCGGCCGACGCGCGTCCAGGGCGACGGAGCCGCACTCGAGATTGCCCGGGCGCTCCGAGCGATCGCGCGGGTACCGGGCGTCGACGTCGTCATCGTCGGCCGGGGCGGCGGTTCCATCGAAGACCTGTGGGCGTTCAACGAGGAAGCGGTCGCGCGCGCGATCGCCCTGTCGCCGGTTCCGGTGATTTCCGCCGTCGGTCACGAGACCGATGTCACGATTGCCGATTTCGTCGCGGATCTGCGGGCGCCGACGCCCTCGGCAGCGGCCGAGATCGTCGTCTCGGCGAAAGACGACTTCTGCAGCCGGATCGACCGCCTGCGCGGCCGGCTGGGCGCCTCCGCGCGGGCGCGCGTCCAGGGTTTGAGCCGGCGCGTGCACGCGATCGGCGGACGGCCGGCGTTTGCGGGCTTTCCGGGCCGGGTCGCCATGCGCGGCCGCCACGCGTCCGACCTCACCCACACCGCCGCCCGCGTGATGCGCGCGGGCCTCGCCTCGCGCGACCGCCGGTTGCAGCAGCTGCAGCGCCGGCTCGCACTCTTCGACCTGGGCCGCCGGCTGGCGGATATCCGCACACGGCTCGTCTCGGTGGATGGCCGGCTGAAAGGCGCGGCAACGACCCGCCACAACCGGGCAGCCGCGCAGCTCGGGAACTGTGCCGGCCGGCTCGACACGCTCAGCCCCCTCGCCGTCCTGGCGCGCGGCTACGCGGTGTGCTGGAACGCCGATCGAACGCGTGTAGTTCGCGATGTCAGTGATGTCGCGCCGGGCGACACCGTGCGTGTCACGCTGGCCAAAGGTGAGCTGCAATGCGAAGTGCGATCCAGCGTTGATCAACCACAAAGGACACCAAGGACACCAACGTCGGACTCATAGGAATTTCCTTTGTCGTAATTCGTAAAGAATTTCCTTTGTGTCCTTCGTGTCCTTTGTGGTGAACTCAGTGTTCGCACATGGCCGAAACCACCATCAAGGACTTCGAGGCGGCGATCGCCGAGCTCGAAACGATCGTCAAGAAGCTCGAAGAAGGCGACCTCCCGCTCGAGCAGTCGCTGGTGCTCTACGAGCGCGGCGTGCAGCTCTCGCGTTTCTGCCACTCGCGCCTCGAAAAGGCCGAGCGGCGCATCGAGATCCTCAACGAGCGTGGGGAGCTGAAGCCGGCGCCAGCCACGTTCACCGACGAACCGGCTCGCGACTGAGCGTCTTGGCACCCGGCCCATCCGACTCACTCGCCGCCTTTCTCGAACAGACGCGCACCCGGATTGACGAGGCGCTCGAGCGCCATCTGCCGCGTCCGCCCGTCTGTCCGGCTGATCGTCAGCGAGGCGATGCGCTACAGCCTTTTTGCCGGCGGCAAGCGGCTGCGTCCAACGCTGACGCTCGCCGCGGCCGACGCCGTCGAACGCTGCGGCGCCGCGCGCCCTGCCGGTGTCGAGGGGTCCGCCAGCGATCTGGCGATGCCGGCGGCGTGCGCCGTGGAGATGATTCATACCTACTCGCTCGTCCACGACGATCTGCCGGCGATGGACAACGACACGCTCCGCCGCGGACGCCCGACGCTGCACGTCGTCTACGGTGATGGCATCGCCGTCCTCGCCGGCGACGGGTTGCAGGCCGAGGCATTCGCGCTCCTCGCCCGCGAGCCCGCCGGCGATCATCCGGCGCTCGTCGGCCGCAAGCTGAGCGTCGTCGGCATCGTGGCCGACGCCGCCGGCCCGGCCGGAATGGTTGGCGGCCAGGCGATCGACCTTCAAGCCGTTGGGCAGGGACAACGCGGCGCGGCGGCGCTCGACGCCGAGGGCCTGCGCACGATGCACGCGCGGAAAACGGGCGCGATGATTCGGGCCTCGGCGGTGGCCGGTGCGATCATGGCGGGCGCCGACGAAAGCGTCGTCGCCTCGGTGGATCGGTACGGCGCCGAGATCGGGCTCGCGTTTCAGATCGTCGACGACATCCTCGACGTCGAGGGCAGCGCGCAGGAACTGGGAAAGACCGCAGGGAAGGACGCCGCCGGGGCGAAGCCGACATACATCGCCCTGTACGGCGTCGCCCGGTCCCGGGAACTGGCCACCGACTGCGGCGCCACGGGCCCGGGAGGTGCTCGTGGATGCAGGGCTCGACGGAGGGCAGCTCGGGGCGATCGCCGACTGGATCGTGTCCAGGAAAAACTGAAACGGGCCGTCGTGGCGATTAGCAAGGTTCGCCTGGATAATGCGCTCGTCGACCGGGGCCTCGCGCCCTCCCGCGAACGGGCGCGGGCGCTGATAATCGCCGGACAGGTGACTGTCAACGGCCAGGTCGTCTCGAAAGCCGGCACTCCCGTCGCCGTCGACGCCCGCGTCGAGCTGGCCAAGGCGGATCACCCGTACGTAAGCCGCGGCGGCGTCAAGCTGGCCGGCGCGCTCGATGCCTTCGGCATCGACCCCGCCGGGCGGCGCGCCCTCGACATCGGCGCGTCCACCGGCGGCTTCACCGACGTGCTGCTCCAGCGCGGCGCCTCATCGGTCATCGCGCTCGACGTCGGCCACGGTCAGCTCGATTGGCGGCTGCGTACCGATCCGCGGGTGCTCGTCCGCGAAGGGGTGAACGCCCGCGGGCTCTCGAAAGACGACGTGCCGTATGCACCCGATCTGGCGACCATCGACGTGGCGTTCATCTCATTGCGGCACATCCTGCCGCCCCTGCCGGCGCTCCTGGCGCCCGGCGCCGATGTCGTCGCGCTCGTGAAGCCGCAGTTCGAGGCGGGCCGCGACGAGGTGGGGAAGCACGGGATCGTCAGCGACCCTGCGGTCCACGAGGCCGTCGTGGCGGGTATCACCGCGGCGGCCGCGCTCGCCGGCTTCGAGCGGATTGCGATGGCGCCCGCGGCCATCACCGGCGCGACCGGCAACCAGGAATTTTTCCTCCACCTGCGACCGAGATGACGATGATGAACGCAGAGCTCGCAGAGATCGCAGAGCCTGGTTTTCTCTGCGTGCTCCGCGGTCTCTGCGTTCAATGCCGTTTTGTCGTGTCGTGTCTTTTGTGGTTGGATAGCGGTCGATGAGCACACCGAGCGCGCCCCCGCGGATCTCGCACGTCGGCATCGTCGCCAAGTCGCACCTGCGGGCCGCCACGCCGCATCTCGTCGGCATCGGGGCGTGGCTGCGCGAGCGGGATATCGAGGCGATTTTCGAGTCGGCGACCGACGGCGCTGATGCCGTCGAGCGAGGGATTGCCGCGTCGCGGAGAAGATCGAGCTCGTCGACACGGTCGACATGATCGTCGTGCTCGGCGGCGACGGCACGCTGCTCTCGGTGGCCGACTCCATTGCGGGCGCCGGCAAGAGCATTCCGATTCTCGGCGTCAATTTCGGCAGCCTCGGCTTCCTGACGGAAGTCACCCTGCCCGAGCTCTACACGTCGCTCGAGACGGTGCTCTCGGGCAAGGCGCGCATCGAAGAGCGCATGATGCTGGCATCGACGGTACGGCGGACGCGCGAGACCTTTGCGGCGCATGTCGCGCTGAACGACGTCGTCGTGACCAAGACCGCACGCGCGCGGATGATCGACCTGTCGGTCTCGGTCGGCGACGAGTTCGTCACGCGCGTCAGGGCCGACGGACTCATCGTCGCGACGCCCACCGGGTCGACGGCCTACAACCTGGCGGCGGGCGGGCCGATCGTGCAGCCGAGCGTCGACGCGCTCGTCCTGACTCCGATCGCGCCGCATACGCTGACCAACCGGCCGATCATCATTCCCGCATCGTCGACCGTCCGCGTGCAGCCGCACATGGACAGGCGCGACGAAGTGTTCATCACCTTCGACGGCCAGGCGGGATTCCAGCTGGAGGAGGGCGACGAGATCAGCATCTGCCGCGCCGAGCGGACGCTTCACCTGATCCGCCCGTCAACGCGCAGCTACTTCGAGGTGCTGCGCCAGAAGCTGAAATGGGGCGAGGCAATCATCAGACGTAACCTGAATTGCTGATTGATGATTGCTGATTGATGATTGCAATCTCCCAGTCCCTAGCCCCTAGTCCCTAGTCCCTAGCCTCTTATCCCTGAAGTACTGCACCTGCCACTTCTGCACGTTCCGGTTGTGCTCGTCGAGCGTCCGGGCGAACTCGTGCGAACCGTCGTTGCGGCTCACGAAATACAGGTAGTCCACGGCCGCGGGATTGACCGCGGCTTCGATCGCCGCGCGGCCCGGCGATGCGATCGGCCCCGGCGGCAGCCCGGGATAGCGATAGGTGTTGTACGGCGAGTCGAAGCTCGAGATCGTCGCGGCGAAGGTTGCCGGTGTACTTTCCGGCGCGCTGCAGCGCGAAGATGACCGTCGGATCGGCCTGCAGAGGCATCCCGATGCGCAGGCGGTTCGCATACACCGCCGCAACGAGCGGGCGCTCGTCCTGGCGTGAGGCTTCCTTTTCGACAATCGACGCCAGCGTCACCGCCTGCCGCACGCGTCAGGCCCTTCGCTTCGGCGGCCTGCCGCAGCGCCGGGGTCATCACCTGCTCGAAGCGGTCCGTCATCTGCCTGATCAGCCGCGAGGCGGGCGTGTTTCGCGGGAGCGGGTACGTTTCCGGAAACAGATAGCCCTCGAGATCTCGCGCCTCGGGATCGAGCTGCCTTGATCGGCGACGGGTCCCGCGCCGCTTCGACAAACGCGGCGGCCGGGCCGAGTTTCTGCGTCTCGAAGATCTTGGCCATCTCGGCAACAGTCAGCCCTTCGGGGAACGTGATGTTGAGCACGTAAACGTCGCCGCGCGCCAGCTTGTCGATGACCTGCATCGGCGTCATGGCGCGATCGAACCGGTACTCGCCGGCCTGCAGCCGGCGCGCCTCTCCCGAGAGGTACAAGCCCAGCGCGAAACGACAAGCGCATCGCGAACGACGCCGGCCGCCACCAGGCGGTCGCCGATCGCCCGGCTGCCGGCGCCGGCGGGCACTTCGACGAACTGCTCGGGGCCTTCGTAGCCGCGATATGGCTCACCGACGCGCATGTAAACCCACGCGCCCGCGCCGGCGGCGGCGATCACGAGCAACAGAAACAGAGAGCGCGAGTTTTTTCATAACGACACTGATCAGGCCTGAGCTCCGGGCTCTAGGCTCTGGCAGGGCGCTGAAGCCCAGAGCCTGAAGCCTAGAGCCGTTCTCGATCGAGATAGTCCTGCAGGATGATCGCGGCGGCGGCCGCGTCGAGCTTCTTCTTCCGCCGCCGCCAGTCGCGTTCTCCGACCGCCAGCCGGCTTTCCGCTTCGACGCTCGTCAACCGCTCGTCGCCGCCGACGATCGGCACCGCGACGCGCGCGCCGAGGGCCGCCATGAACGCAGCGACGGCCGGCGTTTCGCTGTTGGGCGACCCGTCGAGCCTGGCCGGCAACCCGACGACGATCGCGGCAAGACCGTCATCCTCCGAAGCGAGCCGCGTCGACCTCGGCCGCCACGCGATCGACGGCGTCGGCCGGGCTCGTGACCGTCAACGTGCCGAGCGGCCGCGCCAGCGTTCCGGACGGATCGCTGATCGCCAGACCGACCCGGCGCCGCCCAACGTCGATCCCGAGGACACGCATCGCTCAATGTTACAATTTGTGGTCACCAGCACTCTTGTGAAACACCAGCTCGAGCGCGTCTCTGCTGCTGATCGTTGTGTCGCTCTCGGCGGTCATGCATGCGTGCTCGCCGCAGCAGGACGACCGCGCCCGCACCGAGGCGCTCGCCGCGCGGGCGAGCGAGCGCCTGCAGGCACTGCATCGGGAAGCCGATCAGCTCGCCGCGCAGGAACGGACACTGCTCGGCGATTTGCGCAAGCTGGAAGTCGAGCGGCAGATCAAGATCGAAGAGCTTCGGCAGCTGGATACCGATGCCGCAGAGGTCGAGCGCGAGCTGGCGGAAACCACCGGGCAGCTCACGACGCTGCAGGCCGAAGTCGTCGCCGGCGCGTCCGGATCTCGAAGCCAGGCTTGATCGAGATGTACAAGCTCGGACAGGCGCGATACGCGCGGCTGCTGCTTTCCACCTCCGACGTCCGCCGCCTCGGCCAGGCGGCGCGGACAGCCGCCGCGCTGGCGAAGCTCGATCGCGACCGCGTCACGTCGCATCAGCGGACGCTCGAGGAGCTCGCATCGACGCGCGCGACGCTCGAGGAGCGCAATCGCCGCCTCGCGGATCTCCGCGCCGAGGCCCGCCGCGCCGAAGCGGAGGTGGCGCGCGCCGCGCAGGCACGCAGCGATACGATTCGCGACATCGATCGCCAGCGGGATCTCAACGCGCAGCTGGCGGGCGAGCTGCAGGCGGCGCAGCAGAAGCTGCAGGCGGCCCTCCGCACGATGTCGGCCGGTGCCTCCGATGGCCGTCGCCGCGAGCCTGCCCCTCAAGCCGTTCCGCGACGGACCTCGACTGGCCGACCGCGGGCACCGTTCGGCGGCGATTTCGCGAGGCCGATCGCCGGGCGCGCCGCCCGTGTCGAACGGCATCGAAATCGCGGCGCCGGAAGGCGCACCGGTCTCCGCCGTTCACGGCGGCGTCGTGGCCTTCGCGGACAGCCTTCAGCGGCTTCGGCAACCTGGTCATCCTCGACCACGGCGCCCAGTCCTTCACCCTGTACGGCAATCTCCTCGATATTGGCGTGAAAAAGGGCGCCAGCGTCGAGGCCGGCCAGCCGCTGGGCACGGTCGGCGCCACCCTCACCGGACCCGCCGGGCTCTATTTTGAAATGCGCGTCGACGGTCAGCCGGTCGATCCCTTACAATGGCTTAGGAACAAGTAACGTATCGTCCGGGTTCCACGGTGGAACCTTGGAACCAGGAACCTATCCTATGAGCTCTCGTACGCGCCTGGTCGTCATGTCCATCTCCGCCCCCGTCATCGCGTTCGCGATTGTGGGCGGCTTTCTCGGCAAGGTGATGGCGCGCGAGGATACGTTCCAGCATCTCAAGCCATTCGACGATGTCGTCGGTTTCATCGCCAGCAATTACGTCGAAGAGGTCAGCGTCGAGAAGGTGATGCAGGGCGCGATGCGCGGCCTGGCCGACGGCCTCGATCCCGACAGCGCGTATCTCTCGCCGGACCAGGTGAAAGAGGTCGAGAGCCGGCAAGGCGCTGCCGGCAGGCGACATCGGCGTCGAGCTGACGCGTCAGTACTACCTGCGCGTCATCGCGGCACGCGACGGTTCGCCCGCGGCGAAGGCCGGTCTCCGCAGCGGCGACTACGTGCGCACCATCGACGACAAGCCGACCCGCGAGATGTCGGTGTGGGAAGGCACGCGGGCGCTGCGCGGCGCACCGGGCTCGAAGGTGACGCTATCGATCATCCGCGGCAGTGCCGCCGACCCGCACGTGGTCGAGCTCATCCGCGGCACCATGCCGGCCTCCGAGGTCCACAGCCGCATCGCGGCACCGGGCGTCGGTTACGTGCGCGTCGCGGCTATCGGAGCCGAACACTGCCGGCCAGGTGAAATCGCAGATTGCGGATCTCCAGAAGAACGGCGCCGCGAAGCTGATCGTCGATGTCCGCCGGACGTCGACCGGCGAAGCCGACCAGGGCCTGGCGCTCGCGCGGCTCTTCGTCGACCAGGGCACGCTGGCCATCCGCGAGCGCAGCGCGAGCGTGAAGGAGCCCATCGCGGCCGGCACCGGCGACGGCGCGATCAAGCTGCCCGTTCTCGTGCTGTTGGATGCCGGAACGTCGGGCGCGGCGGAGCTGTTCGCGTCGGCGATGTCGGGCAACCAGCGCGCGGAGCTCGTCGGCGAGCACACGATTGGCCGCGCCGCCATCCAGCGGCTGATCAAGCTGCCTGACAGCAGCGGCTTGTGGCTGTCCACGGCGCGCTACCTCACCCCTGCCGGCGGGCCGCTGCACGAAAAGGGACTGGAACCCACGGTTCCAGTCGACGAGCCGGATGTCGAGTTCGGACAGACGCCGCCCCCGGGCGATCCGACGCTCGACAAGGCCATCGAACGGCTCTCAGTCAAGCAAGCGGCCTGAACGGCTGCGCCTGAATTTGGTCATCTAGTCATCTGGTCATCTGGTTATTGATTGGGAGATTGACCAGTCAATCCCGATCATCAATGCCAATAACCTCGCGTCAATCCCCAATCAATGACCAGATAACTAGATGACCAGATGACCAGATTTCAGGTTCTTGTTATACTGTCCGTTCGCTTAACGCTCGTATTTCCAGATGTAGGCGCGTAGCTCAGAGGTTAGAGCGCCTGCTTGACACGCAGGAGGTCGGTGGTTCGAGTCCACCCGTGCCTACCATGCTCGCGGGGTCCGGCTGGCCGGACACACAGACAGGTCTCGACGCAACACCCCGAATGAGTCAGGTCACTATCACGCTTCCGGATGGCTCGACTCGCACCGTGCCAGCCGGTACGCCTGTCCGCGACGTGGCGGCCGGGATCTCGCCTGGACTCGCCAAGGCCGCGCTCGCCGGGATGGTCGAGGGCAGGCTCGTCGACCTTTCGTATCCCATCGACAAAGACGCGCCGCTCCGTATCGTCACCGACCGAAGCCCGGAAGCGCTGCCGCTGTTCCGTCACAGCACCGCCCACCTGCTGGCCGCCGCCGTCACCAGCCTGTTTCCCGGCGCGCAGTGCGGCATCGGCCCGGCCACCGACGAGGGCTTCTTCTACGACTTCGTGGTCGAGCGGCCGTTCGTGCCGGAGGATCTCGAGCGGATCGAGAAGAAGATGAAGGAGCTCGCGGCAGAAGACCTGCCGTACGAGCGCCAGCTGTGGCCGCGCGACGAAGCGAAGGCGTTTTTTGCCAAGCGCGGCGAGCCGCTCAAGGTACAGCTGATCGACGAGAAGACTGCCGGCCAGAAGGAAGTGTCCTGCTACACCATCAAGGACCCGGAGACCTTCATCGACTTCTGCGTCGGCCCGCATGTCCCGTCGACCGGGAAGCTGAAGGCGTTCAAGGTGTTGACCGCGTCCAACGCCTACTGGAAAGGCGATGCGCGCAACCAGCCGATGCAGCGCGTCTACGGCACCGCGTTCCTGTCGGAAAAGGATCTGAAGGCTCACCTCACGCAGGTCGAGGAGGCCAAGAAGCGCGACCACCGGAAGCTCGGGCGCGATCTCGGGTTGTTCATGTTCCATCCGTGGGCGCCGGGCGCCGCCTTCTGGCTCGACAAGGGCACGACGCTCTACCATACGCTCGCCAACTACATGCGGGACGTGCTCTTCCCGGCCGGCTACGTCGAGGTCAGAACGCCGCTCATCTTCAACAAGGCGCTGTGGGAAACGTCCGGCCACTGGTCGCACTACCGGCAGAACATGTTCCTGATCGATCCGGGCCTCAATGGCCCGGCGGGAGACAAAGCCGTCGTCGAGGAGATGGGCGTGAAGGCGATGAACTGCCCCGGCCACATGCTGGTGTTCGGCGCGCGAGGGACGAAGCTACCGGGATCTCCCGCTTCGCTTGCACGAGCAGACGCCGCTCCACCGGAACGAGGCGTCGGGCGTGCTGTCGGGCCTTACGCGCGTCCGGCAGTTTTCGCAGGACGACGCGCACTGCTTCGTCACGCAGGAGCAGATTGGCGACGAGGTGCGGCAGTTGCTCGGGCTCGTGCAGCGCGTCTACGCCGACTTCGGTCTGTCGTACACCGCGAAGCTCGCCACGCGCCCGCCGGAGTTCCTGGGCGACGATAGCGACGTGGGACTCCGCGGAAGCGCAGCTCAAGGCGGCGCTCGACGCGGCGGGACAGGCGTACGAGCTCAACGAGGGTGACGGCGCGTTCTACGGCCCGAAGATCGACTTCGACGTCACCGACGCGATCGGCCGGAAGTGGCAGTGCGCCACGATCCAGCTCGACTACCAGATCCCGCAGCGGTTCGACCTGAAATACATCGGCGCGGACAACACCGAGCACCGGCCCGTGGTCATCCACCGGGCGATTTTCGGCAGCTTCGAGCGGTTCATCGCCATCCTGATCGAGCACTATGCCGGGGCGTTTCCGCTCTGGCTGGCGCCGATCCAGGCCATCGTGCTGCCGATTTCCGACCGGCATCTCGACTATGCGGGGTCGGTCCGCGACCAGCTCAGAGCCGCCGGCCTCCGGGTCGATCTCGACGAACGCCAGGAAAAGATTGGATATAAGATCCGGGAGGCGCAGTTGCAGAAGGTGCCCTACATGCTGGTCGTCGGGGACCGCGAGAGCGCCGAGGGCACTGTATCCGTGCGGACACGCACCGGCGGCGACCAGGGGGCCAGTTCGGTGAGCGATTTCGTCCGCAAGGCACAGGACGAAATCGCGCGCAAGGGTCGGGACTAGAGGAGACTAGGGCCTAGGGATTAGTGACAGGAGGCCGTTATAGCTTTCGATAGAAGTCCCCGCCGCGACGACCGCGTGCGGGTCAACGAACGCATCCGCGTCCGCGAAATCCGGGTGATCGACGACACCGGCCAGCAGCTCGGCATCATGCCGCCGCCGCAGGCCGTCGCGATCGCGAAGCAGAAGGGGCTCGACCTCGTCGAGATCTCGCCGACGGCCAGCCCGCCGGTCTGCCGCATCATGGATTTCGGGAAGTACCAGTACCAGGAGCAGAAGCGCGCGCGCGAGGCCAAGAAGCACCAGAAGGTGATCGAGGTCAAGGAGATCAAGTTCCGCCCGAAAGTCGACGAGCACGACTACCAGTTCAAGAAGAAGCACATCGAGCGCTTCCTCGAGGACGGCGACAAGGTGAAGGCGACGATCTTCTTCCGCGGGCGCGAGATGGCGCATCCCGACATCGGCCGCCGCATTCTCGAGCGGCTGATCGAAGAACTGTCGGACGTCGCCATCGCCGAGACGATGCCGCGCCAGGAAGGCAACCAGATGCACACGATTCTGACGCGGAAGCCGTCGGGCGGCGGCCGGGCGAAGGCCGCGGCGGCGCCGAGATAAACGACGATCAACGCAGAACCCGCACAACCCGCAGAGCCAGGCTTCTCTGCGGGTCAGCGGGTTCCGCGTTTAACGTGGGGACGAATGGCGAAGAAGATCAAATTGAAGACACACCGCGGCGCGGCGAAGCGGTTCAAGCGGACCAAGAGCGGGAAGTTTCTGCGAGGGAAGGCGTTCAAGCAGCACATCCTGAGCAGCAAGACGCGGAAGCGGAAGCGCCGGCTGCGCGGCACGACGACGGTGGCGGATGTCGACACGCCGAAGCTCGCGCGGATGCTGCCGTATAAATAAATGGCTTCGGGCTTCAGGCTCCGGACTTCAGGCCCTGACAGGGCCGAGCCCAGAGCCCTAGAGCCTAGCCTAGAGCCCAGAGCCAGCAGGAGACACAGAGATGCCGCGTGTAAAAAGAGGAACGGTCCGCCGCGCCAAGCGCAAGAAACTGCTTGGCCTGGCCAAGGGCTATTACGCCAACAAGAGCAAGCTCTATCGCGCGGCGAAAGAGTCGGTCGACACCGCGCTGAAGTATGCGTTCGTCGGCCGCCGCCGCAAGAAGCGCGATTTCCGGCGCCTGTGGGTCATCCGGATCAACGCCGCCGCCCGCGAGCACGGCCTCACCTACGGTCAGTTCATCAGCGGCCTCAAGCAGGCCGGCGTCACGCTCGATCGCAAGAGCCTGTCAGAGCTCGCGATCGCCAGCCCGGCGGCGTTCGCCACGCTGGCCAAGCAGGCCAAGGCGGCGGCGAAGCCGGTCGCCAAAGCCGGCTGCGAAGGCCGCCGCGCCGCGCGTAGTCTCAATCACTCGCCTGCAAACCACGAAGTCACGAAGGACACGAAGAGCCAACTAAACTTCGTGCTCTTCGAGTCTTCGTGGTTTACTGTCACCGCCGATGACGCTTCCCGACGCCGCCTCCGTGCAGACCGAGATCGCCCGCTTCGACGCCGAGCTCGCCGCAGGCGACGTCCGCGCGCGACGCCCAGGCGGTGCGCGACCGGTTCCTCGGCCGCAAGAACAGCGTGGTCGCGTCGTGGATGCAGACGATCGGCAGCGCGGCGCCGGACCAGAAGCGCGAGATCGGACGGCTGGCCAACGAGTTGAAGCAGGCCATCGAGGCGCGCTGGGAACACTACCAGGCGTCCGCCGCGCCGGCCGCCGCGCCGGGCAGTGTCGACGTCACGCTGCCCGGCCGCGAGCCGCTTCTCGGCCGCCGCCATCCCCTGACACACGTCCGCAACCGCCTCGAGGAGATCTTCACGCGCATGGGATTCGCCGTCGTCGAGGGGCCCGAGGTCGAGGACGAGTGGCACTGCTTCGATGCGCTCAACATGCCGGCCGAGCATCCCGCGCGCGACATGCAGGACACGCTCTATCTCGCCTCGCCGATCGCCGGCGACTCGCCGTCCGATCGGCGAACGCTGCTGCGGACGCACACCTCGTCGATGCAGATCCGGTACATGCAGGCGCACAAGCCGCCCATCCGGATCGTCGTCCCGGGCCGTGTGTATCGCCGCGACGATCTCGACCTGACCCATTCGCCCGCCTTCGGCCAGATCGAGGGGCTCGCCGTCGGCGAAGGCCTCTCGCTCGACCGATCTCAAAGGCACGCTGCTGGCGTTCGCGCGGCAGATGTTTTCGCCGACGGTCCGCGTGCGGTTCCGGCCGAGCTTCTTCCCGTACACGGAGCCGAGCGCCGAGATCGACCTGAGCTGCTGGCAATGCGACGGCGCCGGCTGCGCGATGTGCAAGAGGACCGGATGGATCGAGCTGGGCGGCTGCGGGATGGTGCATCCGGCGGTCTTCGAGGCGGTCGGCTACGACCCCGAGCGCTACACCGGCTTTGCCTGGGGGATCGGCATCGAACGCATCGCGATTCTCCGCTACCAGGTCGAGGACATCCGGTTGTTCTACGAGAACGACTTGCGGTTTCTCGAGCAGTTTCCATACTGACGACGTGAATGTCATCTTTATCTGTCATCTTCGTGATCTTCATGCATCGAGTCAGTATGATGGATGAACGTCCAGATGCGACTTCTCGTTTCCTGGCTTCGCGATTTCGTCGACGTCCACGCCCCGGCAGAAGACATCGCCGAGAAGGTCGGGCTGCGCGGATTCGAGGTGGCCTCCATCGAGCCGATCGACGACCCTGGCGGTCCTGGCGGTCGATGATGCGCGGTCATCGATTTCGAGGTGACCGCGAACCGGCCGGACTGTCTCAGCGTCGTCGGCCTGGCGCGCGAAGTGGCCACGATCTACAACCTTCCTCTCACGCTGCCGTCTGCCGAGCCCGGGGCGAAGGTGAAGCTGAGCCCGCTGGCTGCCGGCGCGTCCGACCAGCTGACGCGTGACGATCGACGAGCCGGATCTGTGCCCGCGATACGCCGCGGCGGTGGCCGACGTGACCGTGGGCGCGTCGCCGCCCTGGATGACCAGGCGGCTGCAGGCGGCCGGCATCCGGCCGATCAGCTCGATCGTCGATCTCACCAACTACGTGCTGATCGAGCTCGGCCATCCGATGCACGCCTTCGATCTGGCGAAGCTCGCCGGTCCCGAGATCCGCGTCCGGCTCGCGACGGCCGGCGAGACCATCACGACGCTCGACGGCGTAGAACGAACGCTGGATCCCGAGATGCTCGTCATCGCCGATCGCGATCGGGCGCAGGCGATCGCCGGGGTGATGGGCGGCGCCGGCTCCGAAGTCTCGCCGGGCACGCGCCGCGTGGCTTTCGAAAGCGCGTACTTCCAGCCCGCGTCGGTCCGGCGCACGAGCAAGCGGCTCAATCTCAAGACCGAAGCGTCGTCTCGCTTCGAGCGCGGCGCCGACATCGGCGCGCCGGTCGTGGCGCTGCAGCGCCTCGTCGCCCTGATCGATCAGATCGGCGGCGGCCGCACCGTGGGTCCGGTCATCGATGTGTACCCGAACCCGCGGCCAGCACCTGACGCTCCACCTGCGACGCGCGCGTCTCGCTTCGCTGCTGGGTGTCGCGGTTCCCGATCAGGACGTCGCACGGATCCTGCGCAGCCTGGGGTTGACGGCCACGCCGACAGCGAGACGGGTGGGACGTCGCGATTCCCACGTTCCGGGTCGATCTTCTGCGCGAGGTCGATCTCATCGAGGAAGTCGGCCGCCACTACGGGTTCGACAAGCTCGCCGCCACCTTCCCGGTCGTCACCGCCCCGGCGCCGCCGCCCGACCCGCGCATCCCGCGCGACCAGCTGGTGCGCCGGGTGCTGACGGCCGCCGGCCTGTCCGAAGCGGTGACGTTCGGCTTCATCGAGGCGAAGGCTGCCGAGGCGTTTGCCACGGCCGAGCGGCCGGCCACCCGTCGCGCTCGCCAACCCGCTGTCGGCCAAATTCGACACGCTGCGACCGTCGCTCATACCGGGCCTCGTCGACGCCGTCGCGCACAATCGCCGCCATGGGCGCGACGACGTCCGGCTGTTCGAGATCGGGACGCGCTTCGCGACCGCGGGCGAGACCCGCGCGGTCGGCTGTGGCGTGGACGGGATCGGCCACGCCGGTCCACTGGTCCGGGCCCGCGCGCGACGTCGACTTCTTCGACGTCAAGGGCGTCGTCGAGCGGCTGTCCAGTGCGCTCGACGTCCCGCTGCGCTTCGAAGCGGCGGTCGAGCCGTTTCTGGTGCCGGGACAATCCGCCGCGATCGTCTGCGCCGAAGGTCCTGCCCAGGGGACCGTCGCGGGACTCGCCGGTCAGATCGCGCCGGCGTCGCCGATGCGCGCGGGCTGCCAGGCCAGGACCGCGTGTACGTCGCCGAGCTCGATCTCGATCTTCTTGCGCGCGCGCGCGGGGCGTCGAGCGACTCGACACGGACGCTGCCGCGGCATCCATTCGTCGTGCGCGATCTGTCGATTGTCGTGGCCGACACCTTGCCTGCGGAGATCATTCGTGGCACCATTCTGGCGGCCGGACGGGAAGTGCCGGCGCCGCTCACGGCCGTCGCGGTTCTTCGATCGCTATCAGGGTAAGGGTGTGCCGGAGGGCGCTGTCAGCATCTCGGTGCGGTTGACATTTCAAGCCGCCGATCGCACGCTGACCGACGCCGAAGTGCAGCAGAGCGTGGACGCAATCCTCGCGGCGCTGGTTCACGAGCACCGCGCGGTGCAGAGGTGAAAGGGTAAATCTGGTTATCTGGTCATCTAGTAATCTGGTCATTGATTGGTTGCAATTGCCCAATCAATGACCAGATAACCAGATGACCAGATAACCAAATTCAAGGATCAGTTGTATGGCTAAGACCGCGACACGTGCGGAACTCGAACCGATCGATCGACTCGAGGAAAAGGTCAAGCGGCTCGTCGATATGGTCGATCGGATGAAGGCGGAGCAGGCGCGTGCGGCCGAGGAGAACCAGCGGCTGGCCCGCGAGCTCGAAGCGATGCGCTCTCGCGCGGCAGCCAGCGAAAGCCTCGTCGGCCGAGCTGTCGTCGCTCAAGGACGAGCGCGACGTCATCCGGACGCGCGTGACGGACATGCTCGAACAGCTCGAAGCGCTGAACCTGTAGCATGCCAGGACGACGCCGACGTCCGCGTCATCCCGATCACCATCAGGGGCAGCAGTACCCCATCCGGACGTCGCTCGACCCGGAGTACGTGGTGCGGCTGGCGACGTTCGTCGACGAGAAGATGCGCGCGGCCTCCGAATCGACGCCGAGCGGCGATTCGCTGCGCCTGGCGGTGCTCGCCGCGCTGAACATCGCCGACGAGCTGTTCCGCTGCCGCGACGCGACCGACCAGCGCAACGGCCAGCTGGCCGAACGCACCGAGGAGCTCGAACGCATGCTCGACAGAGTGCTGATGGCTGTGACGGTTCAAGGGTTCCCTGGTCCACGGTTCGGTTCGCTCACGCAGAACCGTGAACCCGGAACCTTGAACCCGGAACCTTGAACCCTGAACCCGAAGGACTAAGATCCGACCAGGGTGTGAGTTCCCTGCTTTGCGCGTGATGGCGGTAGGCTCGTTTGAGCCAACGTTTCATCTAAGTGAGTCGCGACGCCGCGTGGTGTGCATGCCTCTGTAAGAGGAAGCCTGAAGCGCGGCTTTTTTGAGCGGTTCCACCTGTTTACGCAGGTTCATCGACCTCCCCACACGGCAAAGCGGGGCCTTTTCGTTTCCCGTCCCTCCGGTTGCCCGTGCCGTCAGACCTTCGCATTACTCATCGACGTCCTCGTCGCCGCTGATTGCGGCCTCCGCGGTCTTCGCGGTGTGGGTGGCCAACCGCAAGCGCATCGCCGCCGAAACCGTCGGCCGCGCCGAGGCGCAGGCGCTCCGCATCGTCAAGGACGCCGAACGCGACGCCGAGACGCGGCGGAAGGAAGCGCTGCTCGACGCCAAGGAAAAGGCGCACGAGATCCTCATGGAGGCCGAGCGGCAGGCGCGGCAGGACCGCCAGCAGGCGGCCACGCTCGAACAGACCCTCGGCCGCCGCGACGCCGCGCTCGCCGACCGGGAGGCCGGCGTCGATCGGCTCGAGAAGGAGCTGACCACGCGCGAGCGGACCGTCCGCGAGCGCGAGAAGAGCCACTCAGGACGCCGCCGCCAAATACGAGCGGCTGGTCGCCGATCAGCAGCACGAGCTCGAGCGCGTCGCCGGGCCTGACGGGCGAAGAGGCGAAGGAACTGCTGGTCAAGCACATGGAAGCCGACGCGCGGCACGACGCGGCCAACCTGCTCAAGCGGCTGGACGCCGAAGCGCGCGAGACGGCCGTCGACCGCGCCAAGCACTACATCACCGAAGCGATCCAGCGATCGGCCGCCGACCACGCGGTCGAAACCACGGTGTCGGTCGTCGATCTGCCGAGCGACGATCTCAAGGGACGCATCATCGGCCGCGAGGGGCGCAACATCCGGGCGCTCGAGCTCGCCACCGGCGTCGACCTGATCGTCGACGACACGCCCGGCGCGATCATCCTCTCCGCCTTCGATCCGTACCGCCGCGAGATCGCCAAGCAGGCGATCGAGCGCCTGATCGCCGACGGCCGCATCCACCCCGCGCGCATCGAGGAAGTCGTCCAGAAGGTGAAGGACGAGACCGACGATTCGATGCGCAAGGAAGGCGCGGCGGTCGCCTTCGAGCTCGGCCTCCACGATCTGCATCCCGAGATTCTCCGGCTGATGGGACGCCTCAAGTTCCGGACCAGCTACGGCCAGAACGTCCTCTATCACTCGGCGGAAGTCGCGCGCCTCGCCGGCATCATGGCCAGGGAGCTCGGCATCGACGCGCACGTGGCGGTCCGCGCGGCGTTCGTCCACGACATCGGCAAGGCGATCGACCGCGAGATGGAAGGCACGCACCTTCAGATCGGCATCGACTTCCTCCGCAAGCACGGCGAGAGCGAAGCGGTCGTGATGGCCATGGCGGCCCATCACATGGACATCGACTGGCCGTCGCTCGAAGCGATGATCGTCCAGGCCGCCGACGCGATCTCGGCCGCGCGCCCCGGGGCGCGGCGCGACATCCTCGAGAGCTACGTCAAGCGGCTCGAGAAGCTCGAAGGCATCGCCGACTCGTTCAAGGGCGTCTCGAAGTCGTTCGCGCTGCAGGCGGGCCGCGAGATCCGCATCATGGTCGAGAGCGAGAAGATCTCCGACGAGGAGGCGATCTGGCTCTCGAAGGACATCGCGCGGCGGATCGAGAACGAGCTGGAGTATCCGGGCCAGATCAAGGTGACGGTCATCCGGGAGACGCGCGCGACGGACTATGCGAAATGAGGTTAGAGGTCCAGGGAACCTCCAACCTCTACTGGCCGCCGAAGTCGGGAATCTCAGCGAGGCGGAACTGATCGCGCGCATCCAGCAGCGCCTGCCGCCCGCGCCCGACTGGCTGCTCGTCGGCATCGGCGACGATGCGGCGGTCGTCGAGCCCGAACGCAATCGCGCCGAGGTCCTGACCGTCGACGCGATCGTGGAAGGCGTCCATTTCGATCGCGCCTTCGTCCCGCCCGACGCCATCGGCCATCGCGCGCTCGCGGTGAACCTGAGCGATCTGGCGGCGATGGGCGCCGCGCCGCGCCTGGCGCTTCTCTCCTTCGCGCTTCCGCCGCACCTGCCGCTGGCCGACTTCGACGGCCTCATCGCCGGCCTGACCCGCCTCGCCGCGCTGCACCGGGTCCACGTGGCCGGCGGCAACCTGACGCGATCGCCGGGGCCCCTGATGCTCGACATCACGGTGACGGGCACCGTGAAACGCCGGCAGGCGCTGACGCGGGCCGGCGCGCGCCCGGGGGATGAGATCTATGTCAGCGGGACGCTGGGGGCTGCGGCGGCGGGGCTGCGCATGCTGCGAGCGAGCGACACAAACCTCTCCACCACGGAGGACACTGGGGACACGGAGGGAACAAGCCGAGTGCCCATCAGGGCTTGTCCTCTGTGTCCTCCGTGTCCTCTGTGGTGGAGACTTGTATCGCATCGCTATCTCTACCCCGAGCCTCGCGTCCGCCTCGGTCTCCTCCTCGCGCGCAACCGCGCGGCATCGGCATCGATCGATCTGAGCGACGGCCTCGCCGACGGCGTGCACCGGATTGCCGCGGCAAGCGGCGTCGGCGCCGTCATCGAAGCGGAGGCGCTGCCGATCGACCCCGGGGCGCGTGCCTGGTTCGAGGCGCGGGGACTCGATCCCGTGGCAGAAGCCATGACGGCGGGCGACGACTACGAGCTGCTCATCACGGTTCGACCGCGGGCGCGGCGCGCCGACTGGCGGCCGCGAAGCGCCACGGCGACGCGCCGCTGACCCGTATCGGCATCTGCACGGAAGGCGCGGCCGTCGTGCTGCGCGAGCGCGCCACCCAACGGGCTCTGCCGCGCGGGAGCTGATCACTTGGACGGTCCGGCTGAAGCCGGATCACTTCAGATGATTCATCTCACCAGGGGACTCATCCGCAGGTGGCTCGACACGCTGCTCCATATCCAGGACACTCCCGAACGGACCGCAGCCGCGTTCGCGCTCGGCGTGTTTTTCGGCTTTTCCCCGTTTCTGGGCCTGCACACGCTGCTCGGCGTCGTCTTCGCGTTTCTGCTGAACCTGAATCGCGTCGCGGTGCTGCTGGGCGTCTACACCAACCTGCCGTGGTTCCTCGGGCCGTACTACGTCGGGACGACGATGATGGGCGCCCGGATGCTGGGGTATCGGTTGCCGCGCGGGTTCGGCATGCAGCTCGCGGAGCTCTTCGAGCTGTCGTTGTTCGGAGGCGAGTTCTGGCACCAGCTGGGAGTCGTCCTGAAGCCCCTCTTCTGGCCGTTCTTCCTGGGGTCGACCCTCGGGTCGCTGGTGCTGGCGGCGGCGGCGTACTACGCTGGCACTGGCGTTCATCACCAGCCGCCGCCGGATTCGCGACCTGCTGCTGCACCAACACCACCCCGGGTAAACCGTTGAAATTGCAGATTTTAGAGGTCAGATTGCAGATTCGTATTTACGAAATCGAAATCGACAATCAATCTGCAATCGGCAATCTGCAATCTACAATCGAAGCGTGATCATTGCCCAGTCGTTCCGGCGCAAAGCGATCGTCACGATTATCGCCGCGGGGGGATTCGCCTCGCTCTACGAGGCGACGATACTCGACTCGAAGGACGCGGCCCGGCGCGTCGACGCCGATGCGACTCGGCCCCGCCCGCTCGCGGGCGACCGGCTGGCCTTCCGCGCGACGGCCTATTGCAAGGGGCTGACGACCGCCTCCGGCGTGGCCGTGCGGGCCGGCATCGCGGCCGCCGATCCCGCCCTGCTGCCGGTCGGCTCGGTGGTCGACGTGGCCGCCCAGAACCCGAAATACAGCGGCATCTACACGGTCATGGACACCGGTCCGGCCGTGAAGGGTCGCCTCATCGACATCTACATGTGGAGCTGTTACGAGGCGCTGGACTTCGGCCGGATGCCCATCGACCTCACGGTCCTGCGCCTGGGGTGGAACCCCAGGCGACGACGCCCAGCTTCTTCGCGCGGTTGTTCAAGCGCTCGCCCGCCGACGCCGGCGCCGCTCCAGTCCCGGCCACTGCCGCAGACGGTTCCGGCCGAGACGGTCGTTCCGGAGCAGGCCGCCGTTCCGGACCCGACGTTGCTCGAGCCCCAGCCCGACGCGGAGGCCCAAGCCGCCGTAGGGGCCGGTCTTCAGACCGGCCGGCGTGTGGCACGGCCTAAGGCTGCCTGAAGCCTGCCCTACGGCACAGCGTCGTTTCAGCCGGACCGTGGCGCCTCGGCGTCCTGCTCTCGACCCTTTGTATTGCAGCTCGAACAGCCGGAAATAGATGCCGCGCGCGGCGAGCAGCTCCTGGTGCGTGCCCGACTCGCGCAGCCGGCCCTTGTGCAGCACCAGGATCTTGTCCATGTCCTGGATGGTCGACAGCCGGTGCGCGATCGCGATGGTCGTCCTGCCGGCCATCAGGACGCGCAGCGCGTCGCGGATGAGCAGCTCCGTTTCGGTGTCCACGCTCGACGTCGCCTCGTCCAGGATGAGCACGCGCGGGATCGAACGCCAGGGCGCGCGCGAACGACAGCAGCTGCTTCTGGCCGACCGACAGCGTCGCACCCGCGCTCGGCGACGGGGCTCGCGTAGCCGTCCGGCAGGCGCGCGATGAAGGCGTCGGCATGCACCGCTTCGGCGGCGGCCCGCATCCGGCTCGTCGTCGATCGACTGGTTCCCCAGGCGGATGTTGTCGGCGATCGTCCCGGAAAACAGGTGCACGTCCTGAAGGACGAGGCTGAAGAGGCCGCGCAGCTCCGCCAAATCGAGGTCGCGCACGTCGACGCCGTCCACCGTGATGCGTCCGCGCTTCACGTCGTAGAACCGCAGCAGCAGGTTGATGAGCGTCGTCTTTCCCGAGCCCGTGGCCCCGACGATCCCGACGCGCTCGCCCGGTTTGACCTCGAAGCTCACGTCCTTGAGGACCCAGTTCTCGTCCGGGCTCTCCACCACGGAGGACACGGAGGACACGGAGTGCCTCGTGGTAGAGCTTGTCGTTGTACGCGAACCAGACGTTCTCGAACGCGATGTGACCGGCGGCCGGCGCGGGACGCGCGATCGGCCGCGCCGGAGGCTGGACGACAACCGGCTCGTCGAGCAGCCCGAAGATCCGCTCCGAGGACGCCATGGCCGCCTGCAGCACGTTGAACTTCTCGGACATGTCGCTGATCGGCCGGAAGAAGCGCTGGGCGTAGAGGAGAAACGCGACCAGCGCGCCCAGCGTCAGCGTGCCCTGCATGCACGCTGGCGCCGCCGTACCAGATGATGAGCGCCCACGCGAGCGCGCTCACCGCTTCCACCGCCGGGTAGAACACCGCGTAGTAAAGATAGACTCGATGTTGGCGTCGCGATGCTTGCGGTCGATCTCGTCGAACCGCGCGAAGGTCAGCGCCTCGCGCCGGAACAGCTGCACGGTCGACATCCCGGTGATGTTCTCCTGCAGGAAGGCGTTGATCCGCGCGATCAGGCCGCGCACGACGCGATATGATTCGCGGACGTTCCGCCGGAACCACTGCGTGATCACCACGATGATCGGCAGCACGCAGAAGGCCGCCAGGGCCAGCCGCCAGTCCATCCACAGCATCACGATCATGATGCCGACGAGGGTGAGCACGTCGCCGAACACCGTGACAACGCCGGCCGTGAACAGATCGTTCAGCACGTCCACGTCGGACGTCACGCGCGTCATCAGCCGGCCGACCGGGTTGCGGTCGTAGTACTTCAGGTCGAGCCGCTGCAGATGGCGATACAGGTCCATCCGCAGGTCGAACATCAGCCTCTGCCCGGTCAGCTGCAGGGTCCACGTCTGCGCGTAGTCGGCCACGAACGCGACGATGAGGATCACGAGATACAGCGCTGCCAGCCGGTCGAGCGGCGCAAGCTGGCCGGTGGCGATGTACTGGTCGATGGCCACTTTCATCAGATACGGCTGCGCGAGCTGCGCGGCCGCGCCGATCACGATGGCGGCGAACGACAGGACGACCGGGCGCCAGTACGGGCGCAGATAGTGCGCCAGCCGGCGCATCAGGCGCGCGTCGTAGGCTTTGCCGAGGACCTCGTCGTCGTGGTTCGTCACAAGCGCCCTGGCTCTCCACCACAGAGGACGCGGAGGACATGGAGGACAAGATCTGAGCACAGTAGCCGTATCCTACCTCCGTGTCCTCTGTGTCCTCCGTGGTGGAGAGTCTGCCTTCATGAGGCGGCCAGTTCGTCCTCGAGGAGCTGCTTCTTGTGCAGCTCCGCATACAGGCCGTTCGTGCCGGATCAACTGCTCGTGGCGTGCCGCGCTCGACGATGCGCCCGCCGTCGATCACCAGAATCTGGTCGGCGTCGCGGACGGTCGAGATGCGGTGCGACACGATGATCGAGGTGCGCGCGCGCATGATCCGCCGCAGGCGCAACAGAATTTCCTCTTCGGTGTAAGTGTCGACGGCCGACAGCGCATCGTCCAGGATCAGGATGCGCGGATCGATGGCGATGGCGCGGGCGAGCGCCGTGCGCTGCTTCTGGCCACCCGAAAGCGTGATGCCGCGCTCGCCGATGATCGTTTCGTAGCCGTTGGGAAAGTCGGCGACATCCTTGTCGAGCCGGGCCGCCGCGGCGGCATCCGCGATGCGCCGCGCGCGCACGTCATCGTTGCTGCCCAACGTTTTTCTCACTGGCTCGCCTCCCGCCTGTCCCGCCTGTCCCGCGCTGTCCCGCCCTTCCCGCCCCTCCTGCCCCCTCACGCGCGTCCAGGCCGAACGCGACGTTGTCGGCAATCGTGTCCGAGAAAAGAAACGGCTCCTGCGCCACAAAGCCGATGGCGCCGCGGAGCACCGACAGCGGGATGTCGCGCACGTCCACGCCGTCGAGGAACACCGTGCCGCGCGGCGGCTCGTACAGCCTGGCCAACAGGCTGATCAGCGTGGACTTGCCGGACCCGGTGACGCCGACGAGCGCGACCGTCTGGCCGGCCTCGATGCGCGCCGATACGTGATCGAGGACCGTCGTGCCGTTGTAGGCGAAGGTGAGATCGCGGAATTCAATCTCCCCGCGTATTTCCGAACGTCTTAACCGCAGAGTCCGCAGAGAAAGCCTGGCTCTGCGTGCTCAGCGCGCTCTGCGGTTGATGTTCGTCGCGAATCGCCGGCTCCACATCGAGCACTTCGAGCATCCGCTTCCACGACGCCATGCCGCGCTGCAGCATGTTCGTCACCCAGCCGAAGGCGATCATCGGCCAGCTGAGCATCGTCAGGTATGCGTTGAACGCGACGAACTCACCGAGCGTGATGCGGCCCTGAATGACCTCCCGGCTGCCCAGCCAGAGGACCAGCAGCGCGCCCAGGCCGAGAAAGAACGCCATGCTCGGGAAGAAGAACCCCTGAAGCGCGATCAGCCGTCGGTTGCGGGCCAGATACTCCGCGTTCGCGCGCCGGAACCGCTCGATCTCCGCAGCTTCCTGCCGGTACGCCCGCACGACGCGCACGCCCGAGAGCGCCTCCTGCGCAATCGCGCTGATCTCCGACAGCTGCGCCTGGATCTGCTCGAACCGCTTGTGAATCGCGCTGCCGAAATACTTCACCGAGAAGGACACGAACGGCAGCGGAATCAGCGACAGCAGCGTCAGCCACGGGTCGATGGATACCATCATCGACAGCGCCACGACGAAGGTCAGCAGCGTGCTGGACGTATACATGACCGAGGGGCCGATCATCATGCGGACGGCGTTGAGATCGTTGGTCGCGCGCGACATCAGGTCGCCTGTCCGATGCGTCTGGAAATAGGCCAGCGGCAGCTTCTCCAGGTGCGCGAAGAAGTCGTTCCGCATGTCGTACTCGATGTGGCGCGACGCGCCAATCAGAATCCGGCGCATCAGGAATCGGAACACGCCGCCCACGAGCCCGATGGCCAGGAGCAGCGCGCCGTAGCCAACCAGCTTGGCGCGCGTCACGCCGCTGCGTCAGATCGTCAATCGCGTAGCGCAGGACGAGCGGAGACGCCAGCGTAATGGTGCTGGCCATCACCACGCAGACGAGGCCGATCAGGAAGTCGCGGCGGTAGCGGAGGGCGTAGCCCAGCAGGCGGCGAACCGGAGACATCGGCAAAGGCAGCACTAAGGCAGCTCCAGGTAGTCGAGCTCTTTGCCGTAGGTCTCCTCGAGTCCCCACAGCGAGACGAAGGCCAGCGCGAGCGCGACATGCCCCGACGAGCATGGCGCTGCCGCGAATGCCCAGGGCCGGCCTGAGCGCTTGAAAGGCCGAGGTCATCAGGACGACCGATCCCCGGACGAAGTTCGGAGCCGTGGTCGTCACCGTCGCACGGATGTTGGTGCCGAACTGTTCGGATGCAATCGTGACGAACACGGCCCAGTATCCTGTCGCAACGCCCAGGAGCAGGCACACGAAGTAGAACACCGTCAACGACGTATGGGCGACAGCGAAGTACGCACCCACGAACACGGTGGTCAACGTCAGAAAGAGCGCGACGACGCGGTTGCGGCTCCGCATGACCTGGCTGAGCGCCCCGCTCGTGAAGTCGCCGATGGCGAGACCGACGTAGGCAAAAAGGACCGCCCGGCCGGGACTGGGCGGCGCAGGCATCCCCCTCTCGACGCCGAACTCCGGTGAGAACGTGACCAGAATCCCGACGACGTACCAGATCGGCCCGCCGATCAGGATGACGCGCAAGTACTTCCGGCGCGTTTTCGGCGACGAGATGAGCGACACGAAGTTGCCCCGCGCCACGCCGGCGCGGCGAATGCCTTCGAACAGCCCGGACTCCGCGACGCCGATGCGCAGTACCAGGAGAGCAATGCCCATGCCTCCCCCGACGAAGTAGGCAATGCGCCAGTCGAAGGCATCGCCGACCAGCGAGGCCGCCACGGCGCCCAGAATCCCGACGGTGGCCACGATCATCGTGCCGTAACCGCGGGTGTGCACCGGCATGATCTCGCTGACGAGCGTGATCCCGGCACCCAGCTCGCCGGCAAGGCCCACGCCTGCGACGAACCGGAGCACCGCATATTGTGGAACCGTCGTCACGAATCCGTTCGCGATGTTGGCCAGCGAATACATGACGATCGACCCGAACAGCACCGACAGGCGGCCGCGTTTGTCGCCCAGCACTCCCCAGATGATGCCGCCCACCAGCATGCCGCCCATCTGCATGTTGAGCAGGAGCACGCCCTCGGCCAGGAGCTGCTCATCGGGAACGCCCAGGCTCCGGAGGCTGGCCACGCGGACGATGCTGAAGAGAATGAGATCGTAGATGTCGACGAAATACCCCAGCGCGGCGACCAGGATGGCAAGCGCGATCGTACGCGGAGCGGGCGCGGCACGGCCCGCACCCGGAGATGGCGTCGTCATCAACAAGGATTCTACTGTGCGGCTTCCAGCCCAGCAGAAGTCCCGTGCTATCCTGAGGGTGCCTTCCCCCAGCCAGCGCTCGTGCCGATAACCGTATAGAGCTGCAGCCTGGCTCGCCGATGCACGGTACGCGCATGAGGCGCGGAGGCTTCCGTTTCACTCGCTTTCCAGGGACACGATCGTCTATGAATCACAGCTCTGCTATTCGCGTGTACGCCGCCGCCTGCGTGGACGGCGATCGTCCTCGCGGCCGCGCCGGCTCAGGCGCAGTTCAAGCCCCACCGCTCAACGACCCGGCGACTGGCGAGGACTACCACATCGAAGGCGCCGCCGGCCTGTGGTTCCCATCCGCGAAAGTCGCCGTTTCGAGCGAACGCTTCGGCATCCCGGGGACCAGAATCGATTTCAAGGCCGACCTCGGCCTGACGGATCAGACGGAGACCCAGTTCCGGCTCGTGCTCAAGCCATCGCGAAGGAGCAAGTTCCGCTTCGAGTTCATCCCGATCAAGTACGAATCGAGTCACGACGCTGCTCAGAGACATCGTGTTCAACGGCATCCGCTATCGCGTCGGACTGCCGGTCACCAGCCTGCTCGAGTGGAAGGCCTATCGTGCCGGCCTACGAGTTCGACTTCGTCTCGAACGATCGCGGGTTCGCGGGGTTCGTCGTCGAGGCCAAGTTCACCGACGTGAGAGTGGAACTGGCCAGCCCGAACCTGGCCAGGTCGACTTCGCCGACGCACAGGCGCCCATCCCGGCCATCGGCGGCATCGGACGCGTCTACGTCGTCCCGAACATCTCGATCACCGTCGAGCTCAGCGCCTTCAAGCTGCCGGAGAAACTGATCGACGATACGCTGCGCGCACTTCATCGACTTCGATCTGTACGGCACCGTGAACTTCACGAACAACGTCGGTGCCCAGATCGGCTATCGATCGCTCGACTTCGGCTACACGATCGAGACCGATCTCGGCGACCTGACGTTGAAGGGGCTGTACTTCGGGATTGTCGCGAGGTACTGAAACTCGCCACCACAGAGGACACCGAGGACGCGGAGTCAGGTGATACCGGTTTGCTCCTCCATGTCCACTGTGTCCTCCGTGGTGAGCTAGCGTAGCGGCCTCGCACAGCCGCGGGCACGAGGGTCTCCAGCCGCCGGTCCGCCTCGGCCAGCGTTTCGTCCCGCTTGCAGAAACAGAACCGCAGCTTGGTGCGCCCTTTCGCCGCATCCTGATAGAAGCTGCTGCCGGGAACGGCGGCCACGCCCACATCCTTCACAAGGTACCGCGCGAACGCGACATCGTCGGCGAAACCGAACGCGCCGATGTCGGTCATGATGTAGTACGCGCCCGAGGGCTGGTAGCACCGGAACTGATGGCGCCCCAGGATTTCGAGCAGCACGTCGCGACGCCGGCGATACTGCGCCGCGAGATCGAGGTAGTACTGATCCGGCAGGCCGAGCGCGACGACGCCGGCTTCCTGCAGCGGGGCGGCGGCCCCCACCGTCAGGAAATCGTGGACCTTGCGGATCGCGCCGGTGATCGAAGGCGGCGAGATCGTCCAGCCGACGCGCCACCCGGTCACGCTGTACGTCTTCGACAACCCGTTGATCGTCACCGTGCGCTCCGCCATGCCGTCGAGCGTGGCGATGGGCACGTGCCGGAGGCCGTCGTAGATGATGTGCTCGTAGATCTCGTCGGAGATGGCGATGGCATCCCACTTGCGGCAGAGCGCGGCGATCGTCTCGAGCTCGGCGCGGCTGAACACCTTGCCGGTCGGATTGTTCGGGGTGTTGAGGATGATCGCCTTCGTCCGGTTGTTGAACGCGGCCGCCAGCTCGTCGGGGTCGAATGTCCAATCCGGCTCGTGCAGCGTCACGTAGCGCGGCGTCGCGCCGGACAGAATCGCGTCGGGGCCGTAGTTCTCGTAGAACGGCTCGAAGATCACCACTTCGTCGCCCGGATCGATGATGGCCATCATCGTGGACATCATCGCCTCGGTCGCGCCGCAGCACACGGTGACCTGCTCGTCGGCGCTGACCGGCACGCCGTAGCGGCGCGTGAACTCGCGGGCAACCGCCTCGCGCAGCGGAGCGGCCCCCCACGTCACCGCGTACTGGTTGACGTCGCCCTGGATGGCGGCGCACGCCGCGTCCTTGATCGCCTGGGGGGCCGGAAAGTCGGGGAATCCCTGCGAGAGATTCACGCCGCCGTACAGGTGATTGAGTCGCGTCATCTCGCGGATGACCGATTCGGTGAACTGAGTCGCTTTCTTCGAGCCGGTGAGCTTGGACA
The DNA here is from genome assembly GCA_963749565.1 of uncultured Acidobacteriota bacterium. Lineage (GTDB taxonomy): Bacteria > Acidobacteriota > Vicinamibacteria > Vicinamibacterales > CAVVIG01 > DATLLJ01. Next base: position 63,399 of record CAVVNL010000010.1, read on the forward strand.
TCGGAATCGGTAATCGGTAATCGGGTAATCGGGTAATTGATTGGGAGATCGGCCAATCCGGCACTCAATTACACGATTACCAGATTACCCAATTACCCGATTCATTGTTGTGCGTAGAGTCGCCGGTAGTCCTCCGCGGTCCCGAGGATTTTCTTCACGTAGTTCTGCGTTTCCGGATACGGAATATCGTCGATGAACTCGTCGCGCGGCAGGCCGGGCCGCTCCGCCATCCAGCGGCGAACCGGGCTCTCGCCGGCGTTATAGCTGGCCAGCACCAGATGCACCTCGCCGAACTCCTTGATGTTCTGGGCAAAATGCGCGGTGCCCATCCGGATGCTGGCCTCGGGGTTCGTGCGCAGGCTGGCCGAGTAGGGGATCTTCAGGCGTCTCGCCACCTGCCGGGCCGTCGTGGTCATGAGCTGCATCAGCCCCACGGCCTTGGCCGATGACTGGATATCGCGAACAAAGGTGGATTCCTGCGCGACGAGCGCCGCGACCAGATACGGATCGAGACGATTGGCTGCCGAGTACTTCTTGATCAGATCCCAGTAGTCGAGCGGGAAGATGATCTGAAGCACCTCTTTCGGCAAAGCCGCCCCCTCGACGGAAAGAAACTGGGGATACGCGCGCTTCATCGTGTTGATCGCGTTGCGGTAGAGCGTGAACTGCGGCCAGCCCCCCTTCTCCGCCTGGCCCTGCTTCTGATAGGTCCAGGCGAGCGTCGCTTGAATGGCCGACGAGTCGCCCCAGGCCTTCTGGGCGTACTGCAGCTCCTTGATGGCCTGGTCGTAGAGTCCGGCGCCCAGAAGGGCACGAACCAGCTCCTGATTCGGAGGAAGCGACTCGCCCGACGCGTCCTCTTCGTCAGCATCCACCGACTGGGGGAGCGGCGCCTTCATCCGCGTGCGCGAGAGCCGGCCGTAGTAGCTGTTGTAGTAGTCGGTCGCGGAAAGCGTGTGTCGCGCTCTGGCGCGCTCAGCTTCACCGAGAGCCTCGTACGCCCGCGCCGACCAATACAGCCACGCCGGGCGGTAGTCCGATCGCGGGAAGTTGGCCGAGCCGCGCTCGAACACGCGGATGGTTTCCGCGTACTGCCGACTTCTGTACGCCCGCCAGCCAATCTTCCAGGCCGCGCGCTCGGCGTAGCGTCCCGACGGAAACCTCGCGAACATCTCGCGGAACGTCTCGTCCGCCTTCGCGTCGTCGTCGCTGATGATGTAGTGGGTGGCGAGGTGGTTGAGCGCTTCTTCCGACCAGGTTTCGGTCGGAAACTCGTCGGCCAGGCGGCGCACGACGTCGAAAGTACTCGTCGCGCTCGCCGAGGTCGTAGAGGGCGACCGCATAGAAGAACAGCGCTTCGCCCCGGCGTGACGCCTTTTCGATGTACGGCTGAACGCCGTCCCGCGCGGCGCCGCAGGCGCTTCAGAAAATAGTCGGATTCTGCAATCCGGAGGTTGACGAGCTCGAGGTCGTCGCCCTGCGCGACGCCCTTGAGGTCCGCGAAGGCCTCGCGCGCCTGCGTGTAGCGCCTGCCGCCGAACAATTGCTGCGCGCGTCCCAACTCCAGCTTGAAGCGGTTCGTGCCCGGCAGCGAGCGGCGGCCGGTTCGGAAACCGATCGAGCGCCAGGCTGGCGGCGGGCGACAGATCGCTGAAGGGAAATTCGTAGTAGACGAGCGAATACGTCCGCAGGGCCTTCTCCGGATCGCCGGCGGCCTCGGCCGCTCTGGCCATCCGCATCAGCACATCGTCGGGTGCGGTGGTCTTCGTCTGCGACAGGCGCTCGTAAATCGCCAGGGCGGCGACCTGATCGCCCAGCCCTTCGCTGGACTCGGCTTCGCGGAGCGAGGCCGCTTCATTCAGATAGCCGACCGGGGCATCCGCGGTGAGCGCCTGGAAGGTACGGCGGGCGTCGGCGGTGCGGCCGAGCGAGAGCTCGGCGAGGCCTTTGTAGTACTGGACGTACTCGCTCAGCGGATTCTGCCGGAGCAGCGGCTGCGAAAGGATCGGCAGCGCCTTCGCGGAGCTCCCCCCGTCCTCCAGCTTCACGCCGCTGATGAAGGCGTTCAGCGCGGCCGTGCGCGTCAGTGTGCACCTTCGTCGGCGTCATCCAGACGTCCAGCGGGTCGACCGGAACGGGCGGATGATCCGTCGAACGCAGGCCTACAACGGGCAACGACGCGTTGCCGGCCTGCTGCGCCGACGGACCCTGAGATCCGAGGACGACGAGCCCGAATGCGCCGAGCGCGACGAAATACCCGGCCTTCATCTTCATTCGTTCAACAGTACGTGGGGCTCGGGCCCGACGGTCAGCGAACGCGCCGCTTTGATGGCCGTGAGCGCCTCCAGGCATCGCGCCGCATGACGGGAGAGAACTTCCAAGGGTTCAAGGTTCAGGGTTCCAGGTTCCAGGGTCGAGGCCCCGTCCGCATACAACACCGCCACCACCTGGCCGCACAACGCCAGTGGGACGGCCACGCAGCGCTGGCCCGGCGGCAGGTGCGCGAATGCCGGCGCGGCGCCGCCCGTTTCGCCCTCCACCATCGCCAGCGTGGCGGTACGCGCCGCTGCTTCGATGACCCCCGCATCGGCGGCCCCGATATCGAGGACCGTGTCGAGCGAAGAGTCAAATCCCGCCAGGCGCCAGCTCCGGAAATGATCCTCGCGAACGAGGAGCACGCCCACCCTCGAGGCGTCCTTGCCGGCGCGGTTCACGAGTGTGTCCAGGATACCGCTGAGCGATCGGGCTTCGTCGAGCGCGCGGATTCCATCGACGAGTCGGGCCGCCGCGCCATCATCACGCGAAGCAGCCTCGGCGCGCAGCTTGGCTTCGACGTGGGCCAGCGCCTCGTCGTGGGCCTGAGCCTCAGCGCGCGCCACGACGCCAGCGCGGTCTTCGGCCTCGGTGCGGGCGACAGCCTGGGCGCGGGCCACGGCCTCGGCGCGATCCTCGGCCGCGGTGTGAGCGACAGCCTCGGCGCGGGCCTCCGCTTCGGCGCGGGCGGCGGCGCCAGCACGGGCCACGGCCTCGACGTGCGTGACGTCCTCGGCGCGCGCCGCGGCCGCCAGTTCGTCGCTGACGACGCGTACCTGCCGAGCCACTTCTTCGCGGAGGAGGCCGGAGAAGGTGTCGAGCGTCCGTTCGAGCTGTTGGTCAAAGGTCAAGGGTGTGTTGAAATTATGCGGTCCGCTGTACACCTGAGTCAAGCAGGGAAAGCGTGACAACTCTAACTGGCTGAACCATTTGACGCCACCATGGGGAGGCCGTAGAATGGAGTGGTCAGTTGCGCGGGCTTTCGAGTCAGAGCAGCCCTTAGGGGGGCGACACGGCTTCGACGGGGGTAGAGACTCGCGGGATGCATGCCGAGCTCCATTGACTCGTAAATCCGATGGAACATCCGTTAACTGCGGACAATCAGTACGCTCTCGCAGCTTAATAAGCTGTGAGCGTCTGCCCTGACCTCGCCTGGTGGTTGGGGGCCAGATGTCATTAAGCAGGCTGGTGGGTGGACGGCGCCTCGGCGTCCACTCGCGAGACTTTTCCGAGGCTGGTGCCTGGCGGTTTTGAGCCGCATCCTCACGCCGGGCATGAGAAAACAGAAGCGGCTACGCATGTAGAGTCCCACGGGGACGTACTCTCGGACGCGGGTTCGACTCCCGCCGCCTCCACCACTCAGCACACGACGTCCTCGCATGTGCCGATGCTTTCGCAAGGCGGCGGCGCGAGTCGGTACCGTCAGTGGCACTTACCGGAGCCGCCCGTCCAGCCGCCGACTCTGCCGACTCTGTCGTTATTCATCGAATCGCCGGCGTCGCTACCGTCCATCGCCAGCCCCATCCCAAACATATCCGGACCTGTTGGATCGTTTGTGATGACGCCTCCCGCAAAGAACATCCCCCGTCCCGGATCTATTGCAACAGCAGAAGCCCCGTTCGATCCGAAGTCCGCTGTCCCCGCTATGGTCCGCCGCCAGGCTTCTGCTCCATCCTCGGTGAAAGCAACAACCGCAAAACGTTTGACGGTAGTGTCGCCCAATTGACCGCCGGCAATCAGTTGACCGCCACCAAACCCGACACTAGTTGCACCACCCACCCCGGGATAGCCGCGAGCCATTGTTCCGTCCCGTCCCGCCGAAGGAGGGCGACCGCAAATAACGCACGGCCCTGCGGATCCTCTAACGCCCCGCCCACGCCGACAGATCCGGTCACCGGATCGATTGCTACCGCTGCACCAGCCGACGTGCTCGACCTCTTGCCAACATTTGCTGACCACACCATGGTGCCGTTCCAATCGAACTTCGCCACAGACATCTCGGAAGCAGGCGGTGAACGTGTCGTCCCACCGGCGACCACCGTACCGTCGTCGTCATCGAACGCGACTGAACGTGCCTCACCCGCTCCTAGAATCCCCGAAGACACCAACGTGCCGCTGCGCGTGTCAAACTCGAGTACAGCGAAGCCGCCTTGCGCCTGCCCGCCGACGGCCACGGTGCCTCGGGACGTCAGCGTCAGCGCGTAGGCGGTGCCGAGCGGACCGCCAACGGCCGGTGACCATAGAATCGCGCCCGAATTCGCATCAAGCTTGAACACCGCGAACCCGACGCCGGCTGGTGTCTGGACCTGACCAGCGGCAATAATGTTCCCATCCAGTGGATCCTGGATAATCGCGCGCGCTTCATCCCTCCCGGCCACCGTCCCGCGTATGATCGTCCGCCATACTTCCTGTCCCCGCGGCCCAATACGCACAACTGTGAAGCAAGAAGTGGACTCAAAGTAGCACGTGCGCCCTGCGGCGAAGACATCTCCGGTGGCATCAACCGCCGTTGCCAATGCCCTGTCGCCCGAGTGGGGAGCGGGATCGCTGAAGTCGTATTTCCAGGCGACCGTGCCGTCTTGGCGGGCCTTGACAACGGTGAATTCGTGCTGGGTTCCCGAAACGCCGGTACCGGTATTTTGCGTATAGCCGGCGAGGGCAAAACTTCCTCTCCGCGGATCGACAGCGATCGCCAGCACAGCGTCGTCGCGACCAACACGCTTTCCGGGACCGGTGATGACCTGACGCCAATCCTCCTGACCCTTCATGAAATGCGCGACGGTGATGTCGAACGAGCTGCGGTTGTTTTGCGTGACACCCACGGCAATCACAGCGTCGTTGGTGGGATCTGCCGCAATCGCTCGGCCTTGGTTTTCCCCCGGTGCCGTCCCGATGATGGGCACGCTCCAGAGCACCGTTCCCGTGTCTTTGTTCAAGTTGAGCACTGCAAAGGCGCTGAACGCTTCGCTGTCATCGCCTAATCCCGTGACAACAGGGTTTCCGTCGCGGTCAAATGTAATGGCACGCGCTTCGAGGAAATGGCTCGGACCCGGGTCTTCATACCTCCACCGTTCATCACCTGTGGCCGCATCGAGGCGGACGACAAAAAATACGGAATTTTCAGACCCGACTCGGTGTCCAACCTCCCCCCGGCGATGACATCGCCGCTTGGAGCGACAGCGACCGTGCGGGCGGCTGAAGAAGAGCCGCCCTCGATGATTTTCTGCCGAGAGGGACTCCCGATCCGCTGATCTTGAACACTGAAAAGTCGGACGCCATGCCTCCCGCCACCACAATGTCGCCGTTTGCAGTCATGCTAAGGGTCTCGCCGAAGTCGTTGCCCGTCGATCGCGGATCGTTCAGGCTGCGGAACCACTGACGGGCACCGGTCATGCCGTCGAACCCGCCGACAACAACATCCGTGCCGGTGCCCGCATTCGAGAGCCAGCCGGTCACGGCAATATCGCCGTTCGGCAATACACCCACCGCGCTGGCGGTGTTCAAGCCCCCAGCGGCCGTTCCGGAGAGAATCTGCGGTGCGGGCCACGCGTCTTGCCCGTCTCCGGTGAACTTCATGAGATAGAAGTTATGAGCCCCACTCGCGACACCGACACGCCCAGCCACTGCGACACCGCCATCCGGAGTCAGCGTCATCGCGTTGACTCCGTCATCAAAACCCGCACCGTCGACAATCCGTGTCCAGAGCACATGTTTTCGTGAACTGCGGCCATCCATCTTCATGATCACGAAGTCGGCGGCGGAACCACTATTCCCGACAGTGCCCGCGACGAACACAAACCCGTTGGGGTCAACCGCCACCGCAGAGGCGCCCCCGCTGGTGCCGAGGTCGGCCGTCCCAGAGACACTGTGCTGCCACTGTTTAGTGCCGGCAGAGTCATATTTCACGACAAAGAAGTGGGACTCCGTGGACGTGATTTGTCGACGACCTCCAACAAAGATACTGCCAGTGGCGGGATCAATGGCAACAGCCATGGCATTGTCCATATCACTGGTAGGTCGACCGTTGACTGTGACCGTGATGTGCTCCGCCAACGCTCGGTCCGCGAACACAGTAGTCCGAAGGACAACGCCAAGGTTGCTGTCACACGTTTTACCGTCATCAGCTGCTCCATGCCCTGGACTGGCGTTACGTGGCTATATCTGATTTGAGGCGAATAGTGCAACGCTGGTGAGCGTCGACCGGCGAGAGATTGCTCGAAATGGCGGCAATAGCAACTGTTTTCCCTGAGCAGGCCGATCTCGTCTTCCTACAGGAGTTGATCGACGCCGGCAAGCTGCGCACCGTGATTGGGCGCCGATATACGCTCGACGAGATCGCCGAAGCGCACCGCTACGCCGACACCGGTCACAAGATTGGTAACGTCGCGGTGCTGATCGCATCGATAGCAAACGATTAACGCCGCAGCGTTCAGCGATGTCGCGCCCGCCTCGCGGGAGGGTTGAAGCTCCCGCTGGCGTTGGCGGAGCCGGGATGGATTCGAATCATTACGAGTTCGTGGTGCAGCCCAGGCTGGCGGGCCATGGGCCGACGTTGTTCGCGGGGCTGTCGAAGTCTGTCGACTTGAGGCTCGTGAGCCGGCTGGAGTTCGGCTCGGGAGCGGTGGCGATGCGCTATAAGCCGGAAGGTAGCCATTCGAGTGTCGAGCCGTGACCACATCTGGCCGATGCAGCTACAATCGGCCACGTGATTACGACAGTCTTCGACTGGACGTTGGCCCCGCTGGTGTGGCTGCTGCTTCTCGGCGGCATGTTGCTATCGATGGAAGCGGGCAGGCGCCTGCGTGTCAGGCATCTCCGCACGGCGCCAGGCGAATCGAAGGGCTTCGGCGCCGTTCAGGGAGCGGTCTTCGGCCTGATGGGGCTGGTGATGGCGTTCACGTTTTCGGGAGCCGCCAGTCGCTTCGACCATCGCCGCGACCTTATCGTGGAGGAAGCCGACGATATCGGCACGGCGTAACTTCCGGATCGAGCTTCTCCCGGAGGCGAGCCTCGAAGCGGAGCTGGTCGCGTGGACGGGCACGCTGCTGATCGTCAGCCACGATCGGCGCTTCCTCGACAACGTCGTCACCAGTATCCTCGTCTTCGAGGGCGAGGGCCGGGTCGAGGAATACGTCGGCGGCTACGCCGACTGGGAGCGCTACCGCGTCGCCATCGGGGCGCCGACCTCGCTCGCCGCGACCGTTTCGCCGACGGCGTCCGCGCCGGCCACGTCGGTGACGCCGGCTGCTCCC
>CAVVNL010000011.1:0-277893 GCA_963749565.1 uncultured Acidobacteriota bacterium
AGCCTCGTCGTAGTGCCGTGCTTCGGCCCACCTCGTCGTCCTGGGCGGGCTTCAGCCCGGACACGGGAAGCAGGTTGGCGGCTGAGCAGCATGCGTCAGTCCTGAAAAACGCCGATCTGGCTGCAGATCGCGGTCCTCCCAGGAGAATCCCTTATCATGTCGACTCACATGCAAACCGCTACTGCTGTCCGCCTCTGCGTTTCAGCATCCCTTTTCTTCTGGGGCACAGCCTGCGCCAGGGTCGCTCCGCAATCACGGCCTATGTCGGGCAGAGTGACGGTCGGCGTCACCAGCCGCGGCCCCGGTGTGGAAACGATGACGTTCACGGTGTCCATTGAGCCTGCCGGCGTGGAGGGCTCCGTCAGAGGCGATGTCGGCGTTTTCACCGCTGACGACACACCTGCCGGCAGCCACGTCGTTCGCCTGAAGGACCTCCCTGGCAGGTGCCGGGTCGACGGGGATCCCGAGCCCAACATCATCGTTTCCGCTGGCCGTTCGACGACTGTACGATTCGTCGTCGTTTGCACTTGAACAATGAAATTCAATCTGAAGCCCACAGTCGATTGTTCAGCCGTCGCGCATTTCTCGGCACGGCCGCGGCCGCCGGGTAAGGGGCGTATCGCAGGTCTCTTCCTCGTGTTGGCCGGCGCGGTTACTCATGAGTAACGATCCGTTTACTGTGGGCGGGGTAAACGAAAGGTAACTCTCGAACACTTTCACTCCGGATCCGTTACCGGTCGAAGCGGCCCGGTTCCTGTACGAGGACGTGGCTTGGGTGCGGCCTCTGCGCCGGGTGGTGCGCTGAACGGCTCCGCCGGGATGCGCTCGTAACGCACGTCGAGGACCTGGAGTTCCTCGGTGCCACGCGGCGCGTGAAGGACTACACGGTCCCCTGGCCCAGACTTCATCAATGCACGCGCCAGCGGCGACTTCCAACTGATATGGTTGCGATTCAGATCGATCTCGTCGGCGCCGACGATGCGCACCACCCGCTCGCTGCCGGCGGCGTTCGCGTACCGAACAGTCGCTCCGAAGAACACGTGGCTCGCGGCGCGCCCATTTCGCGCGGCTTCTGGATCCATCACCTCCGCCGCGTCGATACGTTTCGTGAGAAAGCGAAGGCGTCGATCGATCTGACCGAGCCGCCGTTTGTTGTACTGGTAGTCGGCGTTCTCACTGCGATCACCGTTGCTCGCCGCCCAGGCTACCACCTGCGTCACCGCTGGCCGTTCTTTCGTGAGCAGGAACCGCAGCTCGTCTTTCAGCCGCTGGAGTCCGCCCGGCGTAATGTAGTTCTTGACTCCTGGGTTCGACTCCTTCGTGACCGTCATGCTGATGACTCAGGGTTTTGGCACCTTGAGGGTGCTGATCATGAGGCTGCCGCTCACGAAGAAGAGCAGCGAAAACGGGTGAAGCGTCCATGCGAGCAGTTCCCACTGCCCCCCTGGGAAATTCGCGCCAGTCCGTCCCAGGTAGTAGACGACGGCCAGCAGGAGGACCAGGACCACGCTGGTGGGAATGGGCGTCCCTTCGAAGTAACGCACCTTCCCGGTCGCGGCGTTCGTCAGAGACGAAGCCGTGACGTTGAACCGGGCCAGACGGCTGATTCCTGAGCAGACAAAGTAGGTCAGGACGAGCACGTCCCAGAATCCCCGCAATCCGAGTGTGTATCCAAGCACCGCCGGCGCCACGCCGAACGAGACGATATCGGCGAGCGAATCGAGGTCGGCGCCAAGCAGCGACTGTCGTCGCTTGTCGCGCCGCGCGACGTAGCCATCCATCGCATCGCACACGAGCGCCACGACCGGGAGCACGAACGCGCCCCAAAGATAGCGCGAACGGACATCGCTTACTCCCGGGGCCCCTGCCCCCGGGTCAGCTATGTAACTCAGGCACAGGAAGATCGAGATGGTGCCGCAGCTTGCATTCGCCAGCGTGAAGAAGTCCGCCGGCGTGTAGGAACGGACCATCGACAGGCGCCTGGGCTTGTCACTCAAGGCAGAAACTCCACTCAGCGTGGTATTCTAGGAGTTCGGATCGCCGCGGGGGCTCCTGCGGCGCAAATAAAGGCTCGAGCGACCACGCTCCGCAAGGGGCACCACTATACGGTCGCGGCCGGGAGGTGCATGCATGGCAAACACCACCGGGAGTAGTCAATAGACGCTCCCACGTGCGTTCGGAAACGGAAACGGCCGGCAGAAATGCCGGCCGTTTCTCTTTTGTGACTCGAAAAGGAGCCGCTCGTTACGGGACGATGTTGCTCTGGCGGGCCGCTCCGCCCGAGAAGCCGACCATCAGTTCCGGACCGTAGTTGTTCTGCTGACAGACGTACTCGAACAGCTCATTCGACGGATTCCAGGTTTTGGTGTATCCGCTCGTCCAGGGCGCGGTATACGCACCCGGGTCGTCGAACGTCACTTCGTACTTCAAGGTGTTGAAATCGGTGCGCGTCAGGCGCTCGATCATATGAAGCTGTTCGGTGTGGGGCAGCGCGTCCCGGCTCATCCAGGTCCGCTCGTTGAGACCCACTGTATCGATGACCAGCGTATCGCCTTCATAGCGACCGATGGAGTGGCCGAGGTAGCTGGGCACCAAATCCTTGCCCGTGGGATGGGGCCGGCCGTCCATGTAAATCGTCCGGAACGTGTGGGAGCCGCCTTGCAGAAAGAGGTAAACACGCTGGCTTCCCGGGATGTTCATGAGCTCGACGCCGTAGGCGGTGGCAAACGACCGCGGACCGGGGGAAGGCTTGCAGCGCGTGTACGGCTCGTCGCTGATGGACTTGGAGTGGCGATAGTCGAGCAGCGCCCGCGCCCAGTCCTGCAGCGGTACATCCTTGATGTGGACCTGGCCGGGCCGCTCCGGCCGGCCTCGCAAGGTTTCGTAGTTGTTCGGGTTGGTGGCCAGCAGGCCGCCGCCATCCCAGTTGCCTTTTTCTCCGGGAGGCGCCCCGAAGTTCACCGTGCCATCCGGCCAGCGGGGTGTCGGCTTCGCGGGCCCGGCGCGCCTCGCGCCCTGCGGTCCATCCTCGTCCTGCGCCAGTGACGGCACGGCAGAGAGCGAGAACAGCACACAGGCAGCCGCCAGTCTCGCGCCCACACGAATCCAAGGGTTGCGCACTTTGACCTCCCTACAAATACAAGGCGATACTACATTACCCGATCAATCATAGGAACCCCCAATGATCATCGACATGCCACGGCCACGTGACCGCCCCGGACAAACTGTACGTCTACAAGGCCAATATTCTGGCCCATCGCGGGGCACACGGCCGCGGCACGGTTGGAGCCAGCGACGACGACATCCGGGAAGCGCTGAACGCCCCGACGTTCGGCGGCTCCTCGCACCTGGCGCAGCTGCAGGAAGCGGGAACCGACATGCAAATCATCTCGCCCCGCCCGTACCAGATGATGCACAGCGAGCAGGCCAAGGTCGTCCAGTGGTACATCGAAGAAACCAACAGCATCATCGCCCGGCAGACGAAGCTCTATCCCGGCACCTTCCGCGGCGTGTGCGGCCTGCCGCAGACGCCCGGCGTCAGCCCCAGGGAATTTCTTCCGTACCTGGAGAAGATCGTGAAGGAGGACGGGTTCGTCGGCTGCCTGCTCAATCCCGATCCCGGTGAAGCCACGCGCACCGACATCCCGCCGCTCGGCGATCGCTTCTGGTACCCGCTCTACGAAAAGCTGGTCGAGCTCGACATCCCCGGCCACATCCACTCCGCCGGCTGCCGCTCGGAGCGCCTCACCTACTCGCTGCACTTCATCAACGAGGAAAGCATCGCCGTCGTGTCGCTGCTCAATTCGACCGTGTTCAAGGATTTTCCAACGCTGCGCATCGTCTGCTCCCATGGGGGCGGCGCCATTCCGTACCAATGGGCCCGGTTCGAAGCCAGCGCCATCCGCCGGGGCATCCAGCGCTTTTCCGAGCGCCTCCGCAACATCTATTACGATACGGTGCTCTACTCCAAGGATTCGCTCGCACTGCTCATCAAGACCGTCGGCGCCGATCGCTGCATGTTCGGGACGGAACGCCCGGGCGTCGGCACCGTCAAGGATCCGCTGACCAACCGCTGGCTCGACGAAACCCGCTACCTCATCGAGGACTTCGAGTGGTTGAGCGACGCCGACAAGAAGCTCATTTTCGAGGACAACGCGAAGAAGGTATTCAAGCTTGACGTCTGAAGGAGTGTCGAACATGAAAAGCCCCGCCCTGCTCGTCCCGCGGATCGCACTGGTCCCGATGATGGTCGTCGCGCTCGCGGCCGCGAGCTGCACCAGGCAGGAGGCGCCGCCCGCGCAGGAGAGTCCCGCCCAGGTGCGCAAGATCACGATCAACTACCCGAACAGGAGCGGCTCGCAGTGGCCCCTGTTCCTCGCGAAGGAGGGCGGCATCTACGATAAATACGGCCTCGACGTCGACCTGAGCTTCGGCGTCCACCCTGCCGGCGTCGCCATGCTCGCCAGCGGCCAGGCCCAGATGGTGAACTCGTCGCTCGAGCAACTGATGCAGGCCGCATCGAAAGACGGGTCCTTCTCGCTGATCGGCAGCTCTCTCAACAGGGGCACGTTCGCCCTGATGGCGAACAAGAACATCAAGACCGTCCAGGACTTGAAAGGCAAGCGGGTCGCCATCAGCCAGGTGGGCGACGCGCCGTACGGCTACCTCATCGCGATTCTGTCGAAGGCCGGCCTGTCCGATCGCGACGTGGAATGGCTGCCAGTCGGCCAGGGCGTGGCCGGACGCGCCGCGGCCCTCACCACCGGACGCGCCGACGCGACGCTCCTGACGGCACCCGCCTATTTCAAGATGGAGGCGGAGGGCTACAACACGCTGGTCAACCTCGCCGAGCGCGACGATATCTTCGCGTCCACGACTTACCTGGTGGCCAAACGCGACCTCGAGCCGGACACCAAGCTCGCGGAGGCGCTGATCAAGGCGCACGCCGAAGCCATCAAGAAGTTCTACGAAGACAAGCCGGCGGCCATCGCGGCGTATCGGAAGTACGATCCCGACGCCCTTCCCGAGGACGTCGATCGCACCTACGAGCTGTACGCGAAGCCGCAGGCGTTCGAGCGGGTGCCGTACGTGCTGTCGGCTGCCGTCAACTCCGTCGTCAGCCAGCAGGCCGACCCGCAGCTTGCGGAGCAGATGAAGGCGTACGACTTCAAACAGGTCATCGACAACAGCATCGTCGACAAGCTCGTCGCCGAGGGGTTCTTCGTGCAGCTATTCGGCGACAGCGTCAAAGCCGAGCAGGACCGCAAGGCATCCCTCGCCTTTGGGAAAGTAGCGCAGGTCTTCAGACCTGCCCGATATCGTGACGGTCAAGCTTCAAATCGAACACCTGACGAAACGGTACTGGCTGGAACGCCAGTCGAGCCAGGCGCTGGCGTTGGACGACATCAACCTGGCCGTCAACGAGGGCGAGTTTCTCGCCCTGGTCGGGCCGAGCGGCTGCGGCAAGACGTCGCTCATCAACATCGTCGCCGGCCTGCTCCCGTACGAGGATGGCAAGGTGTCCATCGACGGCGTCCGCGTCAACGGCCCCGGCACGGACCGCGCCGTCGTGTTTCAGCATCCCAGCCTGCTGCCCTGGCGGACCATCGCCGGCAACGTGCGGTACGGCATGGAGATGCAGAAGCGGTTCGACGAAGCGACGATGCAGGAGCGCGCCGGCCATTTTCTGAAGCTGGTCGGCCTCAGCGGCTTCGAGAAGCATTTTCCCGGCGAGCTTTCCGGCGGCATGCAGCAGCGCGTCAACCTCGCCCGCGCGCTCGCATCCGATCCGGTCGTCCTGCTGATGGACGAGCCGTTCGCCGCCCTCGACGCCCAGACGCGCGAGTTCATGCAGTCGGAGCTCCTCAAGATCTGGACGAAAGCGCGCAAGACCGTCCTGTTCATCACTCATCAGATCAACGAGGCGGTGTATCTGGCCGATCGCGTCGCCGTCATGAGCGCGCGGCCGGGTCGGGTCAAGGCCGTCTTCGACATCCCGTTCGGCCGCCCGCGGACGCTCGCCCTCAAGCGCGAAGCGAGGTTTCTCGAAATCGAAGACCACATCTGGCGCCTCATCGAGGAGGAAGCGGACCACATGGGCATGCTCGTCGAGACGACCGAAGCATGAGCGAGCCCGGCCAGCGCCCCGCGCAGTCGTTCTACCGTCGCTACGAGCCGATCATCCTCGGCGGCAGCTCGATTCTGCTGATCCTCGGCGTCTGGGAAGCGGCATGGCAGGCGAAGCTGATCTCCCCGCTGTTCTTCAGCGGTCCCTCGGCCATCGCCGCGCAGATGGTCGTACGCCTGGACCAGGGGCAACCTGAAGTCGGATCTCGTCTACAGCGGCACGAACTTCGTGCTCGGGTTCGCGGCTGCCGTGGTGTGCGGGGTCGTGCTCGGGATGCTGGTCGGCTGGTACAAGACGCTGCGCCTGCTGATGGAGCCGACGCTGAGCGCGCTCTACGCAACGCCCCGCGTCGCCATGATCCCGCTGATCCTCATCTGGTTCGGCATCGGCATGTGGTCGAAGGTGTTCATCGTGTTCATCTCGGCCTTCTTCCCGATCCTGGTGAACACGGTCGGCGGCATGCGCGCCATCGACCGGGATCTGCTGCGCGCGGCGCGCGCGTTCTGCGCATCCGACTGGCAGATTTTCAAGACCGTCGCGATTCCCGGATCGGTGCCCTTCATCCTCACCGGCATCCGCCAGGGCGTCGCCCTCGGTTTGATCGGCGTCGTGGTCGGCGAGATGTTCGGCGGCAGCCAGGGGATCGGCTTCATGGTCGCGTACGGCGGACAGACCTTCGCCACCGACACGCTGTTTGTCGGCGTCGTGATCATCGCCGCGACGGGAATCGTCCTGACGTGGATAGCCGAGCGCCTGGAGCGGCGCTTCTCTCAGTGGCGGCCGGAGCGATAGTGCGAACGAGGTCTTGAACCACGAAGGCCACGAAGTCGTTTATGAAAGGGATTCATGGCAGACATCGTCTTAGGTATGGGGGCTTCACAGGCCCTCTCCTCTCAACACCACCCGAACAGTGGGACCAGCGCGCGGAGGCCGACCGCAGGAACAAGTCGCATTGGTTCCGTGGCAAGACCTACGACTACGAGTCGCTCCTCAAGGAGCGCGCCCCCGGGTTCGCACGCGAAGTCACCATCGAGGTGCGCCGCCAGCGCCATGCGCAGTGCCGCGCGGCGATGGAACGGCTCACGGAGATCTTCACGAAAGCCGCGCCGGAAGCCGTCGTCATCGTCGGGAACGATCAGCGCGAGTTCTTCACCGAGGAGCTGACGCCGTCGATCACCGTCTACCGCGGCGCCGAGATCCGCAACGTGCAGCAGCACCACGAAGAGTCGTCGGGCCTGAACATCGCCGAGGTCGGCAACGCGCCGGAGGAGAGCGCGACCTATCCTGGCGCGCCCGATCTCGCGGACCACATCCTTCGTTCCGTCGCGAGCGAAAACTTCGACCTCGCGCAGTCCAGCACCACGCCGCAGAACGCCATCCGGCACGGGATCCCGCACGCTTTCGGCTTCCTGTATCACTCGATCCTCGGCGACACGCCGCCGCCGAGCGTGCCGGTCATCCTCAACGTCCACTATCCGCACAACCAGCCGAAGACCGCGCGCTGCCTCGAGCTTGGCCGCGCCCTCCAGCGCGCCATCAAGAGCTTTACCGGCTATTCCCGCGTGGCGATGATGGCGTCGGGCGGACTCACTCACTTCGTCGTCGACGAGGACCTCGATCAGAAAGTCATGAAGGCGATGGCCACGGGCGACGAGAAGGCCCTCGTCGCGGTTCCCGAGAACATCTTCAAGGTCGGCACCGCGGAGATCAAGAACTGGTTCCCGCTGATCGCCGCGATGAATGCCGAGGGCCGCCGCTTTCACCAGGTGGACTACGTTCCCTGCTATCGCTCGGAAGCCGGAACCGGGAATGCGATGGCTTTCGTGTATTGGGACTAGAGGCTAGATCAGGGCTAGGGCTAGGGCTAATGGATCAATCGCGAGCGGCTTCTTCGCATGGATTCGTGCGCGGTCTCTGACGCGCTCGACAAGCTCGGGCTGCCCGGGCGCCGTCACGGGGATTCCACGCGTCTCGACCGACCGTCGGATCGCCGGGCGCGTGCTAACCGTCAAGCTCGATCGGGCCGAGGGACGCAGCAGCACGCGTCACCTCTGCACGGCCGCCATCGAGGCGGCTTCGCCCGGCGACATCATCGTCTGCGAACAGCGGACCGGCCTCGACGCCGCGTGCTGGGGAGGCAACCTGACGATCGGCGCGCAGATGCGCGGCGTGGCCGGCGTCATCATCGAGGGCCCGGCCCGCGACATCGACGAAAGCCGGCAGCTCGGCTTTCCCGTTTTTGCCCGCAGCATGACCGGCCGCACCGCTCGCGGCCGCATCGTCGAAGTCGCCACGGGCGAGCCGATCCTGGTCGGCGACGTCACCGTCGCTGCAGGCGACTACGTCATCGCCGACGCGAGCTCCGTCGTCTTCGTCGCCCAGACGGACATCGCGCGCGTTGTCGAAGCGGCCGAGACGATCGTCCAGCGCGAATCGCTGATGGCGCAGGCGCTGCGCGACGGCAAGCGCGCCAGCGAGGTCATGGGCGCCAACTACGAGCACATGCTGAAGAAGTAACCACGGAACGCGAAGAACACGAAGAGTCTTCTCACCGATCACGGAACGGGCGTCGCGAGCGGCTTGCCTTTCTCGACGATGTAGGTGGCGAGGATCCTTGCGGCGGCCGATCCGACGTTGGTCGCGTTATGTGGGCGGCCGGCCGGAACGAGAAACACCTCGCCGGTCTTCTTGGTCACGGCCGGCTGGCCGTCGATTTCGATCCTGAACGTGCCGTCGAGGACGTACCCCATCTCCTCGCCTGGGTGCGTGTGTTTCCCCGCCGCGGCGCCGGGCGGAAACTCCGCAAGCGCCTGCACACCCTCCCGGCCTGAGGTCGACAGGTCGCCCCGCTGAAGCTCGGTCCGCTTGAATGCGGGCTGCTGCGCGACGCACAGCCCGGCCGCCACAATCCAGGCTGCCATCGACACAACGCTCACACGTGATTTCGACATCGACATGCGATCCTCCCTTTCAGCTTTCGGTTCAAAACGAATTCTAGTCGTAGGGGACCCCGAGCTGACTAACAGTTTCTACCGCGACCCGACGCGCGGAGGACCTCAGAAACTGCCACACGGGCAAGAGGTCGTGATGATTGGCGTGAGTTATTGGCGTTGCGGCCTGGCAGGGAACATCGCCAGCCTCTCCTCCTGCGTGTCGCGCATTGTTCCCTGCGTCAGACTACTGGTGGTCAGTAGGAGCAGGGGAGGACTGAATGAGATCAAGCGTTTGCAGCCGGCGGCGGCTGGTGCCATCATGAGCCGCTGCGGCTGAAATGCGGGCGTTGGCCAGACGATCAAGGATCGTGCGATCGATGTCGAGGCACGTCTCTCGAGCCTACTGGCGTACACGGATCCCCCGAATGCTGGCCGGTGTCGGGATCCTGGGTATTGCCGCCTGTGGCGCCAATGGTTCGGTCGGACTCACGACACCGAGTTCAACTCCAGCCGCCGGTGATCAACTGCTTGCGCTCACTGTGTCGTGCCAAGCCGCGTTACTCATCGGTGAGCGGGCGCCCTGTATCGCCGTTGCCAGTTATGGCTCTGGCCGGCAGCCGCTGGTGTCGTTCGAGTCGACCTGGTCGTCCGCACGCCCTGACGTTGTGGCGGTCGACGGCCTTGGGGTAAGTACGGGGAAGTCGGCTGGAGAGGCGACGGTCACGGCTTCCTACCAGGGGCGACAAGCGACTGCGGTCATTGTGGTCACGGAAGAGGATGCGCTGCGCATCTCCTCGGGTCAGGCCGACCAAGGCGCCTTCACGCCAGGAAGCACCGTGACCATGTGGTTGCAGGGCTATTATTCGGTGGCTTCTGCGGCAACTGGCCGCTTGAGTCTGAAGATCAGCGACCAGACTGGCACCATAACCACGACTGCGCCGTTGACGGTCGCAAAAGGTGGGGACTTCTTCTTGCTGTCTGGTACATTCGTCGTCCCTGAGACCAGCGTGGAAGTGTGCAGAACGGCGGTTCTCGAAGTAGGTGCCGTCACGATCGCTGAACCACAGTCGAAGACCTTCCCGCTGTGGTGCATCCCCATCCGGCGGTAAGGTGCACCCGACGGCGGCCTAGCATGAGCCTGTCATAGCTTAGGGGGTAATCCGGGGCCGCCGCGGGTGAGCCGCGTTTCGTTAGACGGCTGATACATCCAGGATTGCCGGAAGACTCGATTCTTGGAAAACCGGTTCACAAAGCTGCAGGGTCAGTATTTGGCATTCGTCGTGGCGTACGTGAAATTGAATCGCCGCGCTCCGGCCGAAGCTGACTTTCAGCGGTACTTCGGTGTGACGCCGCCTTCAGTTCACAATATGATTCTCACGCTCGAACGGCGTGGCTTGATCAAACGCACGCCTGGTCGGGCTCGTTCGATCGAGGTCTTGATCCCGCTGAGCGAGGTTCCGCCACTGGATTGA
Organism: uncultured Acidobacteriota bacterium; assembly: GCA_963749565.1. Taxonomy (GTDB): domain Bacteria; phylum Acidobacteriota; class Vicinamibacteria; order Vicinamibacterales; family CAVVIG01; genus DATLLJ01. Next base: position 10,533 of record CAVVNL010000011.1, read on the forward strand.
AGCGCCGATGCACGATACCTCCGAGGGTCACCGTCGACAACTCCTCGACGCATGCGCCGATTCGTTGCAGGCGCCCGACAGATTGCCGGCGTCCGCCGAATTGCCCTGCTGGGCTCGATCGTGACGACCAAGCTGAATCCCAAAGACATCGACGTACTTGTAGTCGTTGGCGACGATGCCGATCTGACGCCGCTGGCCACGTGCGCACGGCGGTTACAAGGTCAGGCACAGAGCTTCAATCGCGGCGCCGACGTGTTTCTCGCCGACGAGCAGGGTAGGTACATTGGACGAACGTGCCACTGGCGGGATTGTCGGCCCGGGGCTCGGCAATCATGTGATGCCCTTCATTGCGGTCGGCGGCCATATCTCCACGACGATCTCGATGCGATCACGTTGAACAGCACGGTGGTTCTGTCCCCGGCGGTCACACTATGGCCGTCCGTCGAGCGTCGTGGCAACTTGCCGGCGGACGTCGAAGAAGTGGTTGCGGCATTGGAACACGCCGTCTAACATCGCATGCACCAGACGGCGCGCCCGCGTGATCAGACAACGCGCCGCTGGTGATGCGTAACGTTAGGCGGCACGAGTGTGTCTCTCCGTTCCCTGGGTGGGAACCCGCGGGCTGCGGGCGTCGGCGGTGTAGGGAGGAATACCTTGCGGTGTCCTGGTCAGCGCGATAGTTTTCACGTTTGCGTGTGGGATGAGTTCCATGGCTGAAGCCCAACCAGCAGCGGCCGCGATAACGACCTATGGCGAAAGAAACGCCAACGCACCGAAAGAACTCGGAGCGTTTGCGTTCCTCGTTGGCAAGTGGGAAGGCGGCGGCAAGACCAAGACCGCGGACGGAAAAATCGTCGAGTTCGGCGGCGTGACCTGGATCGGCCGATACATTCTCGACGGAACGGCCATCGCCGACGAGTTTCACGCTTCGACGCCCGACGGAAGCCCGTACCTGGGTATCAGCCTCCGGCAATACGACGGGGCCAAGAAGGCGTGGATCGTGGAGTACCTGAACGTATCGAATTCCTTCCTCCGAAAGCAGGTCAGCGCCACTTCCGGGTCCGTTACAGTAGATGGCAAGACTGTTGTAGTCATCTCAGAGGCGCCGGACACGTGGAGTCGCGAGACTTATCGCGTCGAGTCTCATGATCACTTCACATACAGCATAGACCTGTCCAACGATGGTGGGAGTAGCTGGAACGTGGGGCAGATCGAGATGAATTTCTCCCGAAAGCAGTAAGTTGCGTCAGTGTCGCATAACAAGCAGTTGCAGCGGACCGCAGCTTCTAGCGCCGCGGCTCAGTTGTTGCCGTTAGGCGTCGAAAAGAAACCGTTCGGAGGCGCATGTGTCGGTACCCAAGACCAAACCCACAGAAGTCAGCGCCGAGAGTCATATCGCTGCCATTGCGAACGAGGAGCAACGGAATGACGCCCAGACTCTGGTTGCTCTAATGCGAAGAGTTACCAAGCAAGAACCAAGGATGTGGGGGCCAAGCATCGTCGGATTCGGGAGCTACCATTACAAGTACGCCAGTGGTCACGAAGGCGATTCCGCTCTCGCTGCGTTTGCCGTGCGGGGAAGTGAGTTGGTTGTTTACATCGCGGCGGGCTTCGAAGGTCGTGACGTCTTGTTGGCCAAGCTTGGAAAGCACAAGACTGGGAAGGTATGTGTCTACGTCAGGCGCCTAGCCAACGTCGATCTGAAGGTCCTGGAGACGTTGGTAGCCCGATCGGTAGCAGAGACGAAGCGTCGCTATCCGCAAGCCAATGAAGATGACGCCTAACCCTGTCTTGCATCGGGACTCGCAACCGGTTTCCGCTAACGATCGCTCGCTCGCGTGTCGGATAATGCGTCAACAACGGATCTTGCCATTTAAACGGACTACTGCCGGATGCAGGAGGGATCAATGAAACCCTTCACGTTCCTTGCCGTCGCCACTCTCTGGGCCACGCCAGCCCTTGCACAGCTCGTCGAGCCGAATCAGGTCGGCGTCCGGATGGGGCACATCCATCTTGCCGTCAAGGATGTGGACGCCCAGAAGCAATTCTGGATTTCCACGATGGGCGGCACGCTCGTGAAGAATGGCCCGCTGGAGCTCATCCAGTTCCCCGGCGTGTTCATCATGCTGCGCCAGGCCGAGCCTTCGGCGACTCCGGCCGGCAGCATCGTCGAGCACTTCGGCTTCATCGTGAAGGACATGCCGGCAGCGCTGGCCAGATGGAAGGCCGCCAACATCGAGATCGCAGCCGACGGAGAATCCCAATGAGGTCTATGTCCTCGCTCCCGACGGCATCCGCGTCGAGGTCTACGGTGAACCGGCCCTGCCCACGCCTGTGAGCATGAACCACATTCACTACTATCCGATTGACATCCCTGCCATCAAAGCCTGGTACGTGAAGGCCTTCGGCGCGAACCCCGGCCGGCGCCCGTGTGTGGCTTGTCTCTCCAACCCGCGCATGATTGAGGCGGACGATCTTCCCGGCGTGAACCTGTCGTTTTCGCCGGGCAACAAGCCGCCGCTCCCCACCAAGGGCCGCTCGCTCGATCACATCGGCTTCGAGGTGGACAATCTCGAAGCGTTCGTCAGCAGCCTCGAAGCCAAGGGGATAAAGATCGAGGCGCCAATCCGGTCGATTCCAGGCACCAGGTTGAAGGTCGCGTTCCTGACGGATCCCTGGGGAACCTATATCGAGTTGACCGAAGGCCTCACGCCCGAGTGACTGGAAGGGCGCTTCTGTCGCTGGCCATCAGGCCCAGGACCGAGGCCGATCGAGAACGGCTCGCTCGCGGCGTCACCGCGCTCATGGCCGAAGATCCGACGATGAGCGTGGAAACTGACCCGGCGACGGGCGAGGTCGTCGTCGCCGGCATGGCCGAACTGCACCTCGAGATCATCATCGACCGTCTCAAGCGCGAGTTCCTCGTCGAGGCGAGTGTCGGCCGTCCGCAGGTGGCCTATAAGGAGGCGCTCACGCGCCCGGCCGACGGCGAAGGTCGCTATGTGCGGCGAAGCGGCGGGCACGGGCAGTACGCCCACGCGAAGGTCCATCTCTATCCGGGCGAACCGGGCTCCGGCTATATCTTCGAGAACGAAACCATCGGCGGCGCGATTCCGACGGAATTCATCAAGCCGATTGAGGAAGGGATTAAGGACGCGCTCACGGGCGGCGTCCTTGCCGGCTACCCCGTGGACGACATCCGCATCGTGCTCTACGACGGGTCGTACCACGACGTCGATTCGTCGGAATTGGCCTTCAGGATCGCCGGCTTGATGGCGTTCCACGACGCTGCCCGCAGGGCGCAGCCCGTACTCCTTGAACCGGTCATGCGCGTCGAGGTCGTGGCGCCGACCGAATGCATGGGTGACGTCTTAGGCGACGTGTCGAGCCGTCGGGGGCTGATACAGTCGCAGGAAGATCGCGACGGCATGCAATGCATCGACGCGCGCGTCCCGCTGTCGAAGATGTTCGGGTACGCGACTGATCTACGCTCCCGTACACGTGGGCGCGGCACGTTTGCGATGCAGTTCGCAGGTTATCAACCGTGTGATCCGGCCGAGAACGAGGGTCGCGGTGACGACTCGATGGTGGGCGCCCCGCGCAAGCCCACGCCGACGCTTCGCAATTCGAGCGTGGCCCTGCCGGAACCATAGAATGGCGGCGTAGGCCCACGGGTCCGAGGCGTTCGAGATCTGTGGGAGAATTCGCGTACCCTATGGCGGGACTGGTGACGGTGTCGAGGCAGCCAACCAGACGGGACCGCGGTCCTGAACGTGACACTCACCGTGCCGGCCGACCTCTTCGTCCCGCACTGACAATACTGGCTCAATGAATCTGTCGGAAATCCCCACGCCAGCGCTGATCGTCGACGTCAGGGCGCTCGATCGCAATATCCGCAGGATGGCGGCGTTCTTCGAGTCGCGCGCCTGCAAGCTGCGACCGCATTTCAAGGCTCATAAGACCCCCGAAATCGCACGCCGGCAGCTCGCGGCGGGATCCTGCACCGGGCTCACGTGCGCGACGGTGTTCGAGGCCGAAATCGCCTCGACGGTGTGCGATGACATCCTCATCGCCAATGAAATCATCGGGCCGGACAGGCGCCGGCGCGTCGGCGCGCTTGCGAGGCGCGTTTCCGTCACGATCGCGATCGATTCGGTGGCCGGACTCGACGAGATTGTCGCGGCCGCGCGCGAATCGGGCCAGGGCGTCGGTGCGCTGGTCGACGTCAACGTCGGCCAGAACCGCTGCGGCGTCTCCCCGGGCAGCGAGGCGGTGGATCTTGCCAGGCGCATCGCCGACGCTCCGGGCGTGGAGCTGCGGGGACTGATGGGTTACGAGGGCCACGCGGTCGGCATCGCGAGCCGCGCCGAACGAGAGGCCTCGGTCCGGCGGGCGATGGAACAGCTCGTGTCGACGGCCGGCATGCTAGGTGACGCGGGGCTGCCGCCGGCGATCGTCTCCGCTGGAGGAACCGGCAGCTACGACATCAGCGGCGCTATCGAGGGCATCACCGAAATTCAGGCCGGGTCGTATGCGCTGATGGACACCGATTACGGCCGGATCGGCCTGCCGTTCGAGCACGCGCTGTCGGTGCTGGGCACGGTGATCAGCCGCGCCGTTCCCGAGCGTTGTGTGGCCGACAGCGGCCACAAGTCGTGCACAAAGGACCACGGGAACCCCTCCGTCAAGGACCTTCCGGGTGCGTCTGTGCTGACGCTCAACGACGAGCACGCGACGATCGCGCTTCCTCCGGAGTGCGCAGTGGCAATCGGCGACCGGATCCAGCTGCTGCCCTCGCACATCGATCCGACGATGAATCTGCACGACGTCGTGTACGCGCTCGACGGCGACATCGTCGTCGGCGTATGGCCGATCGCCGCGCGGGGTTACAGGCCCGAAGCCTGAAGCCTGAAGCCTGAAGCCTGAAGCCTAGAAGAAAACATAGGAGATTATCGCGCCGACCACCGTCATCGACAGTCCCCAGGCGAGGAGCTTGTTGAAGACACTCCGCACGTTCTCCGCCGACGAGACGCCCGCAAGGCAGAGCGCGCCGGTCGTCGAGAGCGGCGACAGATCGACCAGATGCGCACCGACGTTCATGGATGTCGCAATCGACACCGGGTCCCCCCCGCCCAGCCGCATAATCAGCCCTGGGATCGTCGGGAGAAATGCCGGCAGGACCACGCCCGAGGTGCTGCTGTAAACGGAAATCAGGCCGATCACGAACGCGATGACGCCGGTGATGGTGCCCGGCGTCGCCAGCGCGGCCAGCGCCGCGGTGAACAGGTCGAGGCCTCCGGTCTTCTCCATCAGCGAGATCAGCACGGTCACGCCGCTCATCATCACGATGACGGACCACGGCATGTTCTTCACCGCCTACTTGTGATCGGCCGCGCCGAGGATCGCCAGGATCACCGCTCCGGCAAGAGCGCCCATCCCGACGTTCACCTCGAACAACAACACGCCGACGAGCAGCGTCCCGATGACCACGATGGTGATCCAGTGGCTCGTCTCGAGCGCGATGTCCTCGGGCTTCTGTTCGATCGTGACGACCTGCGAGGAACGGAACAGCTTCAGCCCGCCGAACAGGAAGTACGCGCCAAACGCCACGAGCGCGTGCGCGGCCAGGTTCGTCCAGTAGGTGTGCCACTCCTGGCCGGGCAGGCCGATCTTGTCCATCAACCCGTTGACGATGACGCCGGTCGGCGCAAAGGGCGAGAGCGAGCCGGCCTGCGCGCCGTTGCCCACCATGATGATCATCAGGAACGCGGGAATGGCCGCCCGCCCGGCAACCGCCATCGCCATCGGCGCCAGCAGCGCGGCGGTCGAAACGTTACCGGGACCCAGCGAGGCCAGCGCCGCTGCGAGCACGAAGAACATCACCGGAATGATCCCGGCGTTCCCGCGGCAGATGCGCACGGCGCGGTGCGCAATGCGGTCGAGCGTGCCGTTCAGTTGCGCCTGCGAGAACAGCAGCGTCACGCCCGGAGAGCGTCAGGAACAGCGCGACCGGGAAGCCGGCGATGACCTCGTTCAGCGTCATGCCGCCGAGGTAGACGCCGACGATCCAGGCCAGCGCGAGCGCGAGAATTCCGACGTTCAGCTCCGTGAAGCAGCTGACGAGAATCGCAAGAACGAGCGCGGCAAGCGAGACATAGGCGAGATTCATTCGTTCCCCTTGAAGTCGGCCCCAAAAGTGGGAGATGTCCAGCAGCGAACGCAGAAGCACGGCCGGATGGATGGCGCGCTCGCCCGTGAAGTCCTTCACCTGATGGCGGCACGACGTGCCCGCCGCCACGACGACCGTTCCCGGCTTCCTGTTCCGGACGGCCGGCAGCAGCTTCCGCTCGCCAATCGCGCGCGAGACGTCGAAATGCGCGGCGGCATAGCCGAACGAGCCCGCCATGCCGCAGCAGCCGGCGTCGAGATCGACGACCGTCGAGCCGGGAATGCGCGCGAGCAGCGACTTTGCCGGCGCCAGCAGGCCCATCGACTTCTGATGACAATGGCCGTGCAGCAGAATTTCGGCGGGCCCGGGCTTGAGCGGCAGGTTCCCGAGGGCCGCCTGGCCGAATTCCTCGAACAGCACGCACGCTGCCGCGACCGCCTCGGCCTTCTTCCGCGCCTCGCCGCGAAGCAGCGACGGGGCGTCCTCGCGAACGGCGGAAAGGCAGCTCGGCTCGCAGAACACGATCTTCCTGCCCGCCGCGGCGTGCGGGAGCAGCGCGTCCGCATTCCGTTCGGCGAGCGTCCGCGCTTCCCCGAGCAGCCCTTTGGAGATTTGCGGGCGCCCGCAGCACTGGTGCCGGCCGAGCCCGGCGCGCACGCCGGCTGCGCGAAGCACGATCGAGAACGGCCATGCCGATCTCGGGCTCGTAGTAGTTCGTAAAAGTGTCGTTGAAGACGACGGCGTCGCAGCCTGGCGCAGGGCATCGCCCGCAGGCGCCATCTGCGCCAGCGTCCGCGCGGCGAACGCGGGAAGCGCGCGGCGGCGATCGATGCCGAGCCACTTCTCGCCCGCGAGCCTGCCGGCGCCGCTGTTCATGATCCAGTTGGAAAGCGGCGCGAAGTAACTCCCCCACTTCGCCAGCGGTCCGTGCGTGCCCGAGCACGCGCGCGTGCCTCGACACGCCGTGCCGCGACCAGTAATCGGCGAGAAACTCGCTCTTGAACCGCGCCATGTCCACGCCGACGGGACATTCGGCCTTGCACGCGCGGCATTCGAGGCAGAGATCGAGCACGTCGTAGACGCCGTGCGTCGCCAAGGCCCGCTTCGCCTATCCGCCCCGCCATCGCGAGACGCAGGACGTTCGCGCGGCCGCGGGTTGAATCGGCCTCGTCCTGAGTGGCCATGTACGACGGGCACATCGTGCCTTCGAGCTTCTTCCGGCAGGCGCCCAGGCCGCTGCACATGTCGACGGCGCCGCCCAGGCCGCCGTACTCCGAGTAGTCGAAAAACGTGACCGGGCGTGGGCGTCGTGTACCCGGCGCCATAGCGGAGGTTCGCCGTCAGCGGAGGCGCGTCGACGATCTTGCCCGGATTGAAGATCCCCTGGGGATCGAACGTGCGCTTGATGGTGCGGAACGCCTCGTACAGCACCGGGCCGAACATCTTCTGCATGAACGGGCTTCGCACGAGGCCGTCGCCGTGCTCGCCCGACAACGCGCCGCCGTACTCGAGCGCGAGATCGCGCGACCTCGTTGGCGATCGCTTCGAACCTCCGCACGCCCTCCTCGGTCTTGAGATTCACGACCGGCCGGACGTGCAGGCAGCCGACCGATGCGTGCGCATACACGCCCGCCGACGTGCCGTGGCGCTGAACGAGCTCGAGAAACTTTTCGATGTAGTCGCGCAGCTTCTCGGGCGCCACGGCGGTGTCCTCGACGAAGGAGAGGGACTTGGCGTCGCCCTTCATCGCCATCGAAAGGCCCAGGGCGGCTTCGCGCAGGCTCCAGATTCGCGCCTGTCCCGGCAGATCGAGCGCGTAGTGGTAGCGATAGCCGAGACCGCGCTCGCGCAGCTCCCGCTCGACGGCCTGCAGCCGCGGCGGCAGGTCCTCCTGCCGATCGCCATACACCTCCACGCACAGCAATGCGCCGGGCTCGCCTTCGATGAAGCTGCTTGCGCAAGCGCATCGAGCTGCGCGCTCTGCCGGGTGTGATCGAGGATGAATCTGTCCATCACCTCGATGGCCGAGGGCCGATGGCGCAGAATCAGCGGCGTGGCCTCCAGCGCCTCGAGGAGCTCGGCGAACTGGATCGCCAGCACCGCCTTGGCGGCCGGCAGCGGGACCAGGTTGATTTTCGCCTCGAGCACGACCCCGAGCGTGCCTTCCGATCCGACCATCAGCTTCGACAGGTTGAACGGCCGGTCGGGGCCGACGAACTCGTCGAGGTTGTAGCCGCCAACACGGCGCAGCACTTTGGGAAACCGGCGGTCGATCTCACCGGCGTGCTCCCGCGCAAGGCGCCGGACCACTCGATAGCACTCGGCTTCAAGGCCTTCCCCGGCGCATTTCTCCTCGACCTCCGTCGTGTGACAGCGGCGCGGAACTGCGCGACCGAGCCATCGGACGAGCACCACCTCCTGCTCGAGGACATGATCGATCGTCTTGCCGTAGAGGACCGAGCGCGCGCCGCTCGAATTGTTGGCCATCATGCCGCCGACCGTGGCGCGGCTGGCGGTCGAGATGTCGGGTGCGAATCGCAGTCCGTGCGCCTTGAGCCGCGGCGTTGAGCTCGTCGAGCACGATTCCCGGCTCGACCCGCGCCCAGCGCTGCCCGGCGTTCAGCTCCAGCACGCGATTGAGATACTTGGATGTGTCGACGATGACCCCGGCGCCGATAGCCTGGCCCGCCTGAGACGTCCCCCCGCCCCGCATCGTCACCGAACAGCCATGCTCGGCACAGATTCGGACGATGCGGATCAGGTCTTCGCGCGTCCGCGGAATGACGACGCCCTGCGGCTGGATCTGGTAGACGCTGGCGTCGGTGGAATAGAGCGCGCGGGAGATGCGATCGAACCGGACCTCGCCGGTAGATCTGGCGCTGGAGATCCAGGCGAAGATCTCTCACCTTTGGTCGTTGGTCATTGGTCGTTGGTCGTTGGTCGTTGGCATTGGTCAGTCGTCGGTCATTAGTTGAGGGCGCCGTGCGCATTGTAGTTATACTGCGGGCGTAAAAGGAGCCCGTCATGACACGATCCCCCGGCCGCGCGTCCGCACTCCCGGCGCGCTCGTTTGTCTGATCTCGGCGCACTCTGGGTAATGTCGGCGATCACGCCCACGGCGGCCCAGTCCGGCGGGGGCGGGCATGCCCGGCGAGTGGCGCATCGTACGGAGCCGATCTCGCCAATACGCGGTACTCGCCGCTCGATCAGATCAACGCCGGCAACTTCAAGAACCTCGAGGTCGCCTGGCGGTTCAAGACCGACAACCTGGGACCGCAGCCCGAGTTCAACCTGCAGTCCACGCCGCTCGTGGTCAACGGCATCCTTTACACGACCGCTGGCAGCCGGCGCGCCGTGGTCGCCCTGAATGCCGGGACCGGCGAGATGAAGTGGATGTACAGCCTGGACGAAGGCAAGCGCGGCGAGGCGGCGCCGCGGCGGCTCTCCGGGCGCGGCCTGTCGGTCAGCTGGACCGGCGGTCCTGGAGGTCCTGGAAGTAACGACGAGCGAATCATCTACGTCACGCCGGGCTACCAGATGATCGCCCTGAGCGCTGCCACCGGACGGCCCGTGCCCACCTTCGGCAAGGACGGCATCGTCGATCTCAAGCTGGACAACGATCAGACGATGGATCCCATCACCGGCGAGATCGGGCTCCACGCCGCGCCGATCATCGTCAACGACGTCGTCGTCATCGGCGCCGCCCATCTGCCGGGCGGGGCGCCCAGGAGCCGGCGGAACGAGAAGGGATACGTCCGCGGATACGACGCGCGGACCGGCAAGCGCCTCTGGATCTTTCACACCATCCCCGAGCCCGGCGAGTTCGGCAACGACACGTGGCTGAGGGATTCGTGGGCTTACACCGGCAACACCGGCAACTGGGGACAGATGTCCGGCGACGAGGAACTGGGCCACGTCTACCTCGCGACCGAGATGCCGACCGGCGATTACTACGGGGGGCATCGGCCCGGCGACAACCTGTTCGCCGACAGCATCGTCGCGCTGGACGTCAAGACCGGCAAGCGGATCTGGCACTTCCAGACGATTCACCACGATATCTGGGACTGGGACCTGCCCTGCGCGCCGATCCTCGGCGACATCACGGTCAACGGCAGATTGATCAAGGCGCTCGCGCAGCCGAGCAAGCAGGGGTTTCTCTACGTGTTCGACCGCACGAACGGCCAGCCGGTGTGGCCCATCGAGGAGCGGCCGGTCGCGAAAGGGGACGTGCCCGGCGAGTGGTACTCGCCCACGCAGCCGTTCCCGACCAGGCCGCCGGCATACGAGCGCCAGGGCGTATCGACCGACGACCTGATCGACTTCACGCCGGAGCTCCGCGCCGAAGCCGTCAAGATTGCGTCGAATTGGGTGATGGGGCCGCTCTACACACCGCAGGTGGTCAGCAAGTGGCCGGGCCCGCTGGGCATCCTCATGTCGCCGCGCCGCCACTGGCGGCGCGAACTGGCAGGGCGGCTCGTTCGATCCCGAGACGGGCATGTTCTACATTTTCACGAATTCGTCGTTCAGCGCACTGGGTCTCGTCAACGACCCGAAGCGATCGGACATGGATTTCATTTCGGGCCGGGCGCCGGACCCGAATGCGCCTCCTCCGGCGGCCCGCTGCGGGTGGCGGCGGTGGAGGCGAGGGCGGTGGAGGCGGGCCGAACGTACAGGGCCTTCCGCTGCTCAAGCCACCGTATGGCCGAATCTCGGCGATCGATCTCAACAAGGGCGATCTCGTCTGGCAGATCGCCCACGGCGAGACACCGGACAACGTCCGGAATCACGCCGCGCTCAAGGGACTGAACATCCCGCGCACCGGCCGGCAGGGCCGCATCGGGACACTCGTCACGAAAACGCTGCTCATCGCCGGCGAAGGCGGATTCTTCACGACGCCGTCCGGCCAGCGCGGCGCGATGCTCCGCGCGTACGACAAGGCGACTGGGAAAGAAGTCGGCGAGGTCTTCATGCCGGCCCCTCAGACCGGGTCGTTGATGACCTACAGCCTGAGCGGCCGGCAATACATCGTGGTGCCGATCAGCGGCGGCGGATATTCGGGCGAGTTCGTCGCGTTCCGGCTACCGGACAAGTAGCGCAGGTCTTTAGACCTGCACGTCGACCAGACCGAGCAGGACTAAAGTCCTGCACTACGTGCAACGCAAAGCGTTTTAGGGCGCGTCTTCTCCTGTCGGCGGGTACCAGGGCGTGATCGCACCGTCGAAGAGCGTCTGCATGTTGTTTTCCATGCACGCGTATTCGAGGATCTTGGTATCGTGCGGCTCGATCGTCCAGGTGTTCTTCACCGTCCAGGGCTTCGTGTACGTCTTCGGATCGTCCACCGTCCACGTGTGCTCGATGGTGCCGAAATTCGGGCGGCGGTAGGTTTGCGTGATCTTCAACTGGCTGCTGTACGGATGCCCGATGGTGTCCACTTTGGCATAGCCGTTGAGATTGATCGTCTCGAGGATCAGCGTCTCTCCGTCCCAGCGAGCGGTCGTGTCGCCGTACCAGGTGGGCGGCAACTCCTTATCGTGCGGACGGCCGTCGGTGTGGACGATGGTGAACCAGGTATTCTGCTCGGCAAGGAAGACCATCTTGTCGTTGTCCTGCATGATCTGCACGGGATGGGGACCGAAGAGCGTTCGCGACCAGCCAAAGGGCATGCAGCTCCCCGCATAGTCGCCGTTCTTCACGACGTCGTAGTTGTCCCACTGCCGCTTGCCCCACGCGAGTGTACGAAAGCTCCGGGACGTGACCGGGTTGAACCTTGGGGTTCGTCACGTCCGCGCGGCGCGTCTGCGACCAGAGCCCTTCCATGCTGGGCTTGCCGTTCGGAAGCCGCGGGGCCGGGCGCCTTCGCATCCGGGATACGGCACTCCGTACTTGTACCAGCCCGCCTCCGTGGTGATCTTCTGGCCTGCGGGCTTCTGGCCCTGGGATGCGCCAGGGAGCTGGGCCAGCAGGAGGCCGACCACGACCAGCGACGTGTTCGTCAGAAGTAAACGAATCTTCACGGTTGAATCCTCCTATGTGAGTTGTCCCCACAATACCCGAATTCCGCGCGGTTGGATCTGGGAATTGTTCTTCACCTGTGAGACTCTGAGGCGTGGGTAAACGCCGCGTCGTCCTGTCGGATTGCCGGTCTGCTCGTCGCCGCCCTGCCCGCTCGCGGCAATGGCCCAGCGCGGGGGCTTTTTCGGGGGCGGCGGCCGGTTCGGCCTGCTCCCGAACGTCCCATACGACGGCCGCTTCACCGTGGCACGGGTTCGCTATCTGAGAAGCAACAGCTGGAGCGCGGACTACCCGATGATGGAGGAGCATCTGAGCCAGATGCTGGAGAACATCACCTCGATCGACACCCATCTCGAAGGGAGCAACGTCCATACGCTCGATGACCCCGAGCTCCTGAAGATTCCGCTGGTCTATCTCACGGAGCCGGGCTACTGGTACCCGTCCGAGCTGGAGGTGGTGGGACTTCGGGAGTTCATAAGGAAGGGCGGCTTCATCATCGTCGACGACTTCCACTTTCAGAACGAGTGGGCGGTGTTCGAGAATGCGATCCGGCGGGTACTGCCCGACGGCCAGATCATGCCGCTGAACATCTCGAATCCGATCTTCAACAGCTTCTTTCAAATCGATTCGCTGAAGGTGCCGTATCCGGGCCGGCTCGGCGAGCAGGGGTTGATGGGCGAGTTTTCCGGGATTTACGAGGACAACGACCCGGCCAAACGGCTGATGGTCGTGATCAACTACAACATCGACCTCGGCGACTACGTGGAGTGGTCGGATCGCGATATCTATTCCCAATTGCCCACGAACGAAGCGTACAAGTTCATGATCAATTACGTCGTCTACGGGCTCACCCACTAGGCGACGGCAGGTCTACGGCAGGTCTAAAGACCTGCACTACGAAGGCCCGGTGTAGCGCAGGACTTTAGTCCTGCCTACTTCCCTGCGTTCGGACCCGCAAGGCCTTGCGGCAGCCCGTACTGATTGTTCTCGATGCAGATGTACTCCATGATCTCGCTGCCGGGCTCGCCGAGCCTGGCCGTAAACGTCAGCGTAAACGGCCTGGTGAACGTCCCCGGATCTTCGATCGTCACAACGCGCCGGAGCGTCGTGAAATCCGGCCGCGTCCACCGTTCGACCATGTGCAGCTGCTCGGTATGCGGGGTGCCTCCGCTATCCAGCCAGAACCGGTCGTGAAGGCCGACGGTGTCGATGACGAGCGCGTCCGCTTCCCACCGGCCGATCGAGTGCCCGTACCAGGTCGGCGTCGGGTCCTCCGGATGCTTGCGGCCGTCCATGAAGATCTGCCGGTATGTGTGCGCGTTTCCCTCCTGCAGCATGAAGATGTGCGTGGCGTTGGTCGTGGGGTGCTGCACGAATCGCCAGGCGAAGCCTCCGGTGATCCGCAGAGGCCCCCCCGGCATGCAGTAGTTGTACGGATCCTGCCCTTCCGTCCGCGACGCGAAGACCTTCCTGGCCCAGGGGAGCATGATGCTCTCCAACTCGCCAGGTTTCAGAAGGCTCTCAATGGTGCCTGAACCACCGTCCATCCAGACACCGGAGAGGTCCACTTTGCCGTCAGGCAGCCTCGGCACCGGACGGTCGGGGGCGGCGGCGGCAGGAGGCGGACCGTTCGCCCCGCCCAGGCGCCGGCCAAGCTCCTGCGCGCCCGCCAGGCCCGGCAGGAGCGGTGCTGCCAGTGCCACTGAGACGACAAGCAGTCTTCCCACCGCAAGCGACGACATCCGGGTCATTGTCCCGGCTTCCCGACAAAGAGCGCCTTGCCATCGGCCGTGGTAATCGAGCTGGCTACCGCCCTGGTTGTCACTGCCTTGCCGCCGAATCCGCCAATCGTGACCTGGTCGCCCACCTGGAGGGTCTTTCTCGACCATCCGCCCCGCTCCAGCGAAAGGGTGCTCGCCATTTCGAAGTTCCACGTCGTGACGGTCCCTTTCTCGTCCCTGGTCTCGACGTAGAAGTGCGTGTGAGGGTTCGTCCACTCCACCTTCGTAATCACGCCCTTCACTGAGACGGGCTTGTTTCCGTCATACTCCGCCGTCCACGAGTGGTGGGCGTCGATCGGAATGGCCAGGCACGAGAGACCGATACCCGCCACCAGGCCCACGAACTTCATCCTCATTGCAGTCCTCCTGAATCGTCAGACGGTAGCTTAAGGCGTGATCGTGCTCGCTGTCACGGTAGAATGCGCACCGGTGGGCGGTCGAGCCTCAATGATTCTCAACATCCAGCGATTTCGGGGAGTCGCATGACCGAACAACTGCGCGCCACTGGCGCGGTCGTCGAATTCATCAGCCGCGCGCGGTGGCCGGAGTTTCCGAAAGACGCCGTCGCGCTCGCCAAACGCTGCGTCATCGATGGCCTCGGCGTCATGCTCGCGGGGTCCACCAGCGCCGCCAGCACGATCCTGCGCGACTACACTCGCGGCAGCGACAAGTCCACCGACGCGACAGCGTTTGCGCCCGAGCCGTTTCGTACCGGAGCGGCGTCGGCGGCGCTGCTGAACGGGACCAGCGGGCACGCGCTCGACTGGGACGACACACAGCTCTCGACGAGCCCGGATCGCATCTTCGGTCTGCTGACTCACCCGACGATGCCGCCGCTCGCGGCGGCGCTGGCCATCGGCGAACGTCAGCGCGTCTCGGGCGCGCAGTTCCTCGAGGCGTTTCTCACCGGCTTCGAGGTGGAGTGCAAGATCGCGGAAGCCATCCATCCGCATCACTATAAGAAGGGCTTCCACTCGTCGGGCACCGTCGGAACGTTCGGCGCGACGGCGGCATCGGCGAAGCTGCTCGGCCTGGGTCGCGATGCCTTGGCACACGCCCTGGCGATCGCAGCCAGCATGGCCTCGGGCATCCGCGTGAACTTCGGGACGATGACGAAACCGCTGCACGTGGGCCGGGCGTCCCAGAACGGCGTCATCGCCGCGGAGCTGGCCGCGAAAGGCTTTACCGGCGGCCACGACGCGCTGGATCCGCCGTGGGGATTCTTCCAGGCCTTCAGCTTCGGCGACGGGTTCGACGCCGATCGGATCGTTGGCAGGCTCGGGAATCCGTACACGATCGTGAGCCCTGGCGTGTCGATCAAGCCGTATCCCTGCGGCGTGCTCGGCCATCCGACGATGGACGCGATGCGTCGGCTGGTCGTCGCCAACGACGTCAAGCCGGAACAGATCACGGCCATTCGTGTCCGCGCCGGCTCGAACATCCTGAACCCCCTGCGCTATCCAATTGCCCACAACGAGCTCGAGGCCAAGTTCTGCCCCGCGTTCATGGTGGCGGCCGTCGCGATCCGCCGCAAGGCCGGGATCCACGAGTTCACCGACGAGTTCGTGCGCAGCGCGCCGGTGCAGGAGATGATGACCAAGGTCGAGCGGATTCTCGATCCCGAAATCGAGGCACGCGGCTTCGAGAAAATACGCAGCACGGTAGAAGTAGACCTGAATGACGGCCGGCGCCTGGTCGAGCACGCCGACGAGCGGTACCGCGGCGGCCCGGATCGGCCGTTCACGCGCGACGAGGTCCACGAGAAATTCGCCGAGTGCGCCGCATTGGTGCTGCCGCCGGCCGCCATCGCCGAGACCTTCCAGATGGTGGAATCGATCGAGCACCTCTCCGATATCGCCGGGCTCGTGCGCAACCTGACGGCGGTTGCGAGCAGGGCGCAGCGTTGAACCTCGCCTGGGTCTCGGTCGCCGCCCTCACGCTGGCGGTGGTCTTGAGCTGCACCACCACGATCAACGTCGGGGTGTTGTCGCTCGCCCTGGCGCTCCTCGTGGGCGTTTTCCTCGGCGGGATGTCGCCCGACGCGGTGCTCGCTGGATTTCCGGTTGCGCTGTTCGTCACGCTCGTGGGAGTGACGCTGCTCTTCAGCATCGCCGAATCGAACGGCACGCTCGCGCGGCTGACGGCGCGGGCCGTCCGCATGTGCCGCGGCCACGCGGGCGTGCTGCCCATCATGTTCTTCGCGATCGGCCTCGTCGTCGCGACGATCGGCGCCGGCGCGACACCGGCGAGCGCGTTGCTCGCCCCGCCGGCGATGGCCGTCGCGGGCCGGGCGGGCATCCCCCCGCTGCTGATGGCCATCATGGCGGGCCACGGCGTGCTGGCGGGAACATTGTCGCCGCTCTCGCCGAACGGCATCGTCGCCAGCGGCGTGATGCTCCGCATCGGGCTGGGCGGGGTCGAATGGCAGACGTTCGCCTACACCGCGCTCGCCCATGCGATCGTGGGGTTCGGGGGTTTCTTCCTGCTGGGCGGGTGGCGGCTGTTCAAGCGGCGCGATCCCGGCGCCGTGCAAGCCGCGGAGCCGGCGATTGAGCGCCATGGAGGCGCGCCACTGGATGACAACCGCTGGGGTCGGCGCGCTGATCGTCAGCGTGGCGGGGTTCGGCATGAACGTCGGCATGATTGCGATCGTCATCGCGGCTTCGCTGATACTTCTGCGCACCGTCGAGGAGCAGAAGGCGATCAAGGGGATGCCGTGGGGTGTGATCCTGATGGTCACCGGCGTGACCGTGCTGATCGCGCTGCTCGAAGAGACGGAGGGCCTCGCTCTGTTTACCTCCGGCATAGCGCGCGTCTCCACGCCGTCGACGATCGCGCCGGTTGTCGCCTTCGGCACCGGCGTCGTGTCCGTTTACAGCAGTACGGGCGGCGTGGTGCTGCCGGCGTTCCTGCCGATGGTGCCCGACCTCGCGCAGCGCATGGGCGGGATCGAGCCACTGCCAATCGCCTGGTCGATGAGCGTCGGTTCGAGCCTCGTCGATCTCTCGTCGCTCTCGACGGTGGGCGCACTGTTCATGGCCGGGGCGGCCGCCGGCACAGACGCGCGGCGGCTGTTCAACAGCCTGCTGGCATGGGGCCTGTCGATGTCGGTCGTGGCCGCGGCGCTGTGCTGGGTGATCTTCGGGTAAGAGGCATTAGGATCCAGGGTTTCCATGATCGTCCACTTCAACCAGAACCTTCAGACGACGCGCATCGGAAGCGACGGTTCGCGGGAGACGTTCGCCGAGCTCGCCGGGCGGGTGGTTGAATCGCTCGCCACCCTGCTGCAGCAGGGGCAGGTCGACGTCCGCACGCTGTCGACGCTGCGCATTCATCTCGATTGGATTCAGTACCGCGCCAACTTCCGCGATCCGGTAATCGTACGGCGTGCGATCGATGCCCAGGGCCAGATGCTGGCCCTGGCGGAGATGGCCATCGACCTGCGCCAGGTTGAAGCCGGCCGGCTGACGCCGCTGCTGGCCGACGCGCAGAGGGCGCTTCTGAGCCGGCCCGTCGCCGGTTTCCCGAGGGTGGCAGCCGCGCCGGGCGCACTGGCCGCGCCAGCCGAAAGCGGGCCCGTAGCCCTCGACGACTTCCGACCCCTGCGCGACGGACTGATCTGGGAATTCAACCGGCTTTTCTGGCGGCGGCTGGCCGACTGGGAGGCGGCGTCGGGCCGCCGCTTCGAGGCAGCGCTGCCAAGCATCACGTCAGACGTCAATCATCCGCAGGCGATCGCCGACTCGGTGGGCGACTTCTGGACGCTGCTGCGAGAGCTGGAAGGGCGCGGTCAGCTTCCGGCGGAGATCGTGGTCATGGAAATTGGCGTCGGTTCGGGCACTCGCGCCCGGCTCTGGCTCGATCGGTTCAAGGTGCTCGAGGAACAGTGCGGCACGGCGTATTACCCGCGGGTCAAGTTATTACTCGGTGACTACGCACCGCGAACGATCGATACGGCACTCGCGACCATGGGACCGCACGCCCCGATGGCCAGCGTGGTGGCGATGGACGCCGCGAATCCGTTCAAGACGCTGCCGCATCTGCGGTTCAAGACGCTCTATGTCCATGTCGCGAACGTCTACGACAACCTGCCCCTGGACGAGCTCGTGCGGCGTGATGGCCGACTGTACATCGTCGAGACGCGTCCCTACGTCAGCGCCGGAACGGCGCAGCAGCTCGCGGCGGAATTTGGCGTCACCCCTGCCGCGCTTCCCGGGCTCGTGCGGCGCCTGCTCGACGTCGGTCCCGAAGCGCTCGACGACCATGACCGGGGAATGGCGTTCTGGCGATCGGTCTGGACCGGGCTCCGCCTCGAAGAGCGCCTTCGCGCCATCGACGACGGTGATGAGGGCCATGTGCCACCCGGCCTCACGCTCCAGCACCTCGACGATTTGTTGAACGCCGCGCCGTATGACATCAGGTTTCATCTCTCGCGGGGAGCCGCCGAAAGCTTCGCGAATACCCTGCCGCTCCTCCACCCGCGCGGGTATTTGCAGGTGCATGATATCTTCGTGCCCGCCATGGACGAGTACCGGCAGGGCTTCAAGGGCCCGGGAAAGCTCGACGGCTCAATCGTCGCCTGGGTCAACGGCGCCCTGCTGAGGGCGGTCGGGGCGCGAGCCGGTTACGACGTGCACTTCGCGCCATTCCGGTATCGTCCCGGGTCGAAGTCGACGATCCTGTTCACCACGCAACGCGACTGATGACCATGACGCAGTCCCTACTCCCAACGGCGGTGATCGGCAGCTACTCGATGCCCGAGTGGCTGAAGCGCGCGAAGAACGATTACCTGCAGCGGCGGGTGAGCCGCCACGATCTCGACGAGATGCACGACGCCGTCCGCAAGGGCGCGATCAAGGACCAGGAGGTCGCCGGCATCGACATCGTCTCGGACGGCGAGCTGCAGCGGGACAACATGATCGACTACTTCGCCGAGCGGATCCCGGGCGTGCAGATCGACCTGGGCTCGAAGCGCTTCTACTACGACTACTACGACAGCACCGTCCGATCGAAGCTCGCCACGGGTTCGCTCGGCCTGGTCGACGAAGCGCGGATCCTGCGCCGTTTCACGGACCGGCGCATGAAGGTGACGATTTCGGGTCCGCACACGCTGGTCAAGCGCATCCAGAACCAGTACTACCCGTCCGAGGAGGCCTTCGCGCTCGATCTGGCGCGCGTGCTGAACCTGGAACTGCGCGAGCTCGTCCGGGCCGGCGTAACGGACCTGCAGATCGACGAGCCGTACTACTCGGGCTTTCCCGAGGACTTGCCGTGGGCGATCCGTGCCGTCAACGCGATGGTCGATGGCGTCGATGCGCATCTGACGCTGCACGTCTGCTACGGCAACCGGTATGGCAAGCCGTCCTGGGAGGGCAGTTACCGGTACCTGTTCCCCACGATCGGCGAGGCAAAGGTCCAGGCGATCTCGCTCGAGTTCGCGCGGCGCGGCGACGAAGATCTGCAGCTGTTCGAGCAGTTCAAGGTCCCCTTCACGGTTGGGCTCGGCACCATCGACGTCAAGACGCACGACGTCGAGTCGCCAGCCGTCGTCGCCGACCGCATCCGGCGGGCGCTCAAAATCCTTCCAGCGGAGCGCCTCACCATCAATCCCGACTGCGGGCTCGTCCACCTGCCGCGCGAGGTGGCGTTCATGAAGCTATGCGCCATGGTGGAAGGCACGCGCCTCGTACGGGAGGAGCTCGCGCGGTGACGGTAGCCAATTCGCCGGCCCATGCCGCCAATCCGCTGGCGCATGCCCTGGGCGCCAGGCGTTTCTGTTACGTGGTCGAGCTCGTGGCGTCGGCGCTGAAGCGCGAGGCCCAGGTCCTCGAAATCGGCGCGAAGCTGGCGATGGTGCCGGGGATCGTCAGCGGCAGCGTGACCAGCTATGCCGGCGGGCGCTTCGGTCAGGACCCCGTGCGCGTCGCCACGGCGGTGCGCGCGCGCGGCCTCACGCCCAACGTGCACCTCACCTGCGTCTACGACGACCGCAAAGGAATCCTGAAGACCTTGAAGGCGCTCACCGCCCTCGAGCTCTTCAACGTGTTCGCGCTGACCGGTGACTATCCGACCGAAGCTCAAGGCAAGCCGGTGTTCGACCTCGATTCGGTGCAGCTGGTCGCCTTGATCGCGAAGCTGCGCGAGGAACAGGGCATCCCCTTTCATATCTCCGTCGCGGTCTCGCCGTTCAAGTACGCACGGGAAGACTGCCTTTACCAGTATCTCAAGCTCGAAAAGAAGGTCGCTGCCGGCGCGAACCTCGCGATTACGCAGGTCGGATGGGACGCGAGGAAGTTTGCCGAGTTGAAGCGGTATCTCGACGAGCGCGGGGTCGCCGTGCCGGTGCTCGGCAACGTGTACGTGCTGGGCCGGCGCGCGGCCGAGCGAATGGCCGGCGGATCGCCGCCGGGATGCTGGGTTTCCCCGGAGCTCGTCGAACGGGTCCGCCGCGAATCCGAGGGGCCGGATGGCGGACTGGAAGCCCGGCTCGAGCGCGCCGCCCAGGCCGTGGCCGCCCTCAAAGGGCTCGGCTACGCGGGCGCGTACATCGGCGGCACCCATGACTCCGGGCAGCTGGAGCGGATTATCGCCCGCGCTGGCGAGCTCGAACCGCACTGGCAGGAGTGCGCGGCCGAACTTCAATTCGGCCGTAGCGGCGGTTTTTACCTGTACGACTCACCGGCACCCGCGCGGCGGCGGCTGCCGGTCGTTTCGCGCGCACTGGACAGCGCCGGGAAGCTGATGCCGGTCACGCGGGACACGTGGCTCCGGCGGCGGCTGGTGTCGCTGTCCGCATGGGTCGATCGTCGACCGCTGCTGGCGAAGCTGACCGAGCGGTTCGAGTACGCGGTCAAGCGGCCCGCGTTCGGCTGCCAGGCGTGCGGCAATTGCGTGCTGGGCCACATGGAATATGTCTGCCCGCAGACGTGTCCGAAGCAGATGAGAAACGGTCCATGCGGCGGCACGCTCTTCACGCGCTGTGAGGTCATCGATCAGGAATGCATCTGGGTGTCCGTCTATCAGCGCGCCGAGGCCGCGCACCGGGTCGAAGAGCTGAAAACGCACATTCCGGCGCCCGATCGGCGGCTGAAGGGCACGAGCTCGTGGATCAATTATTTTCTGGGCCGCGACAGCCGCCCGGAGACGCGTTAATCTAGAACGCTTCTGGGTGCACCAGACGCTTCTGTCAGTTAGAGGAGGTTCCAGCCGTGAGCCATAAGAGTTTGGAAGACGTACTGCAAGCCGCCGGGAATCCAGCGAAGATGCTGCGCAACGCGCCACTCGGCCCCTATGTCTATCCGGTGGTTCCTTCCGAGTTCTCGAACTGGAGGGACGAGCAACGCGCCTGGAAGGAGACCTGCGTTCTCTTCAACCAGTCCTACCACATGGCAGACATGTGGATTGAGGGCCCTGACGCAGTGAAACTGCTGTCGGCCACCGGGATCAACAGCTTCGAGAATTTTCCGGTCAACAAGGCCAAGCAGTTCGTCGGGTGCAACTACGATGGATATGTCATCGGCGACGCGATTCTCTTTCACCTGGACAAGGAGCAATACGTTCTCGTCGGCCGGCCCTCCATTCACAACTGGGTGCAGTACCATGCCGAGAAGGATGGATACAAGGTGTCGCTCCAAAGGGACGAGCGATCCATCGCCCGTGATGTCCCGATTGTCCGCCGGCTCTATCGATATCAGGTCCAGGGCCCCAACGCTCCTCAGGTGCTGAACAAGCTCAACGGCGGGGCCGTCCCCGAAATCAAGTTCTTCAACATGGGAGAAATCACCATCGCGGGACGCAAGGTCCGCGCGCTTCGTCATGGAATGGCCGGCGCACCTGGACTCGAGCTCTGGGGTCCGCATGAGGAACGCGAGGAGATCCGGGCGGCGATTGTCGAAGCCGGCGAAGAATTCGGCCTTCGGCAGGTGGGCGCCAGGGCCTACGCGACCAACACCCTCGAATCAGGATGGATTCCGTCTCCCATGCCTGCCGTTTATTCCGGCGAAAAGATGAAACCTTTCAGGCAGTGGCTGCCGGCGCGCGGCTATGAAGCGACGGCGTCGCTCGGGGGCAGCTTCTACTCCGATAACATCGAGGACTATTACCTCACGCCCTGGGACCTCGGCTATGGGTTCATGGTCAAGTTCGACCACGACTTCACGGGAAAAGCCGCCCTCGAGCAAATCGCCAAGAGCCCGAGGCGGAAAAAAGTCACGCTCGCCTGGAATGGCGACGATGTCTTGCGTGCGATGGGATCCTTGTTCCAGAGTGAAGAGCCTGTATTCAAGGCCATCGACCTGCCGTTGACGAACTATGCGTCGTTGTCGTACGACAAAGTCCTGAAGAACGGCAAGCTGGTCGGGTTATCGACGTTCAGCAGCTACAGCTACAACGAGCGGTCGATGCTTTCGCTTGCTATCCTCGATACCGAGCACAGTGATGTCGGCGGCGAGGTCACCCTCGTCTGGGGTGAGGAAGGCGGAGGATCGTCCAAACCGACAGTCGAGCGCCATCGGCAAATCGAAATCCGGGCAATCGTCAGTCCCGTCCCCTATAGCAAGGTGGCGCGCGAGACGTACGCGGAGGGCTGGCGAACCACCGACAAGAAGTGAGCTCACCAGTCCTGATTACGGCGGTGGGGCCGGACAGCCGCGGCCTCGCCGACCCGATCGTTCACAGCGTCACGGCGCTCGGCGCGAATATCGCCGAGATCCAGATGTACGACCACGATGCCGAGCGTGTGTTCTCGATGCTTACCCGCATCGACCTCGACCTCGAACGGTACGGCGAGCTGCGCAGCGCGCTGCGGGAAGTTGCCCGGCGGACGGGACTGTCGATTCGCACCTGGACGCCGGACATCGTCGGGCGCAAGCCACGCCTGGCGATCTGCGTGAGCTTACGGCCGGAGCCACCGCTCGCGCTGCTGCGGGCGCTCCGCGACGGACACGTGAAAGCGGACGCGCGGCTGATGATCGGCAACCGCGACAACTGCCGCGGCCTGGCCGAGCGGTTCGGCGTGCCGTGGTTCAACATCGGCGACGAGACCGGCACTCCGGACGATGAGCGGCTGATTGGCCTGTGCGACGAGCACGAAGTCGACTTCATCGTCCTGGCACGTTACATGCGGATTCTGCCCGCCGCAAGCTGCTGGAAATATGCCGGCGGCCGGATTATCAACCTGCACCACGGCCTCCTACCGAGCTTTCCCGGCATGCGGCCCTATCACGACGCCTATAACAGCCGGATGCTCACCTACGGCTGCACTGCCCACTTCATCGTGCCGGAGCTCGATGGAGGCCAGCAGATCATTTATCAATCGACGTTCCTGGTTCCGCCCGGTCTCCCGCTGGAGGAAATCATCCGACGCGGCCAGACGGACAACGAGCCGCACTGCGTCGTGGAAGGTGTTCGACGGGTCGTGGACGGTGAAGTGCGGCTGCATTTCAATCGAGTGGTCGGGAAGTAGCCCCGTGTAGCGACTGAATCGAACGCAGAGACCGAACAGAGCACGCAGAGATATTTCTTGTGCTTATTCGTGCAGGTGATCGCGCCCGCCAGCGGCAACAGAAAGATATCGCCTCTTGTGGCGGTTTGTGACGCGTCGTAACTGCCGAGGATGAATCGCCCATCCTTAGACCAGTCTGTCAGCGGACCTGGAAGCTGCCCTACTGTTCTTCGCTGCCAGTCCCATTTGAAGCTTTTCGGTAGACAAAGCCGGGAGCCGCTCCAGTTCGCCTGTAAGCGATCAGGCTGCCGTCGCGCGACCAGAGGGGTGAGCCTTCCGGGTCAGGAGTCGATGTGATCTGCACGCTTGTGCCCTGGCCGATATCGAACACCCACACGTCCCCCGCCCGACCGACCGCGATACGTGTGCCGTCGGGCGAGAACGCAGGCTGCGCGTAGACACCGGGCGCACCGACGGTGCCCGTGACCCTTCCCTCACGGTCATAGATCGTGAGCTGACGGATCGGTGGCGGCACCGGCGCAGTCTGGCCCTGAGCCGCCGGCGCCTGTCGGTACGGGAACAACGACGTCGTGCTGAGGAGGACAAACGCCCCGAGAAGTAAAACGTGCCGCATCGCAATCCTCTCATCATTCGTTGCGACCGTTGTGCCGACGAACTGCTCTCTGCGTGCTCTGCGGTCTCTGCGTTGATCGTCCGTCTCTCGAACGGGCGTCACCAGTCATGTTACCGCTGAATCATCGCCACGCCGAGCATCACCAGGGCGGCGCCAAGCAGCCGCAGGCCGCTGATCGGATGTTCGGGAAATCCCACCCAGCCAAAGTGATCGAGTACCAGCGACGCAAGCATCTGTCCGCCGACGACGGCGGCGATGAGCGTCCCCGCGCCGAGCCGAGGGGCGAGGACGACCACAGCTGCTATGTAGATCGCGCCTATCAGACCTCCGCTCCACTGCCACCACGCTGACTGAGACCACGCGTCGGCGAGGGGCACGGGAATCCGGAGCCACAGGACGGCGGCAAGCAGGCTGGCGATGCCCACGCCAAAGGAGACAAGTGCCGTCGCAATCGGATTGCCCAGCGCGGTTCGGAGCTCGGCATTGACGCCGGTCTGGACTGGCAACAGGCATCCAATCAGAACGGCAAGCAGGAGGAAACCGGCCATAACGTGCACACTCACGAAGTCAATCGACAAAGGGAGTATGTTA
Organism: uncultured Acidobacteriota bacterium; assembly: GCA_963749565.1. Classification (GTDB taxonomy): domain Bacteria; phylum Acidobacteriota; class Vicinamibacteria; order Vicinamibacterales; family CAVVIG01; genus DATLLJ01. The sequence continues at coordinate 35,162 of CAVVNL010000011.1, forward strand.
CACGCTGGTCTGACAAAACACGCCCGTGGGGCCGCGGGTGCTCTTCAGGCAGACTTTTCTCTCGTCCCCGCCGCCGCCGTGAGCGCGCCCGCCCCGAGAATCGCCCCGACCCGATCGTCACACCGCGGCGTTGTCAACGAATCCGGCCCCTTTCTGCGTCCTCACCTCCAGGTTCTTCAAGGCAGCTGGCGGCGCGTGCCTTGCACAACAGGAACAACAGAACGCCTCATATGGACCGCCGCATTCAAGAGGTCACGACGCTTATACGAGAGGAGTTCCAGCGTCAACTGACGCTCCAGGAACTGGCTCGCACCGTGAATCTCTCGCCATCGCACTTTCGCCGTCTTTTCAAGGCGGAGACGGGCCAGACTCCGGCCCGATTCCTGAAAGAGTGCAGGATGGCGAAAGCCAAAGAGCTCGCGGAGACGACGCACTTTTCGGTCAAAGAGATCATCCATCACGTCGGAATGGGCGACGACAGCCATTTCGTCCGTGATTTCGAACGGCTCTACGGCCTCTCGCCGACCCGGCTCCGAGCGCGTGTCGCACTCAAGGGTCAGCAGAAGGTCGGATAACCGCCCGCCGATCTCGCCAGCCGGCAAAGCCCTCGGCCTCACTGACTTACAAAAATGATCGGCAAACAGGTTTGCCAACCCCTATCGCAAATGCATATGCTACATGGCCTCCGAGCATCGTTTTCGATCAGGACGCCACCATGCTGACGCGCTATCAGAGCTGGGCGAGATCTGCCCGGGAGATGTCGGCATCTCCCGAGGAGGTGCATCTATGGAAAGCGTCCCTGGACCAGCCAGAGAGCGTCCTCGAGGCTCTCGCCGCGAGCCTTTCTGCGAATGAGCGGTGTCGCGCCGGACGGTTTTGTTTCGAACGCGACAGGAGACGCTTCATTGCGGCTCGAGGCGTGTTGAGAGACATCCTCGGTCGTTATCTCCGTGTTCCGGCGGGATCGGTCAACCTGGTGACGCTGGAGCATGGCAAACCTGAGTTGGCGGATCGGACCGGGAACGGGATGCAGTTCAATCTGTCCCATTCGCACGACCTGGTCGTTTACGCGATTACCTGCCGCCGAAAGATTGGTGTCGACATCGAACGCGTTCGTACGATGTCGATCGATGCAATGGCGCGCCTGGTGTTCTCTCCTGACGAGTGCAACACCCTTTCCGGGCTGCCGCCATCGGAGATGCTCCATGCATTTCTGGCCGGCTGGACGCGAAAGGAAGCCTACGTCAAAGCCAGAGGAGAAGGTTTCGCCATACCCTTCAACTCGTTCGACGTGTCGATGGCGCCGAACGCCCCGCCGGCGCTCGTGCGAAACCGCCACGATCCCTCAGACGTCGGCCGGTGGATCCTGCGGGACATCGAGCCCGCTGCCGACTACATCGGCGCCGTGGCGGTTGAAGGTGACGGCTGGCGCCTCACGACGTCGCACTGGGAACCACTGTCTCTGTCTTCGTGTTGAACTTCCTGTTTCTCTGAAACCTTTACTGGATGAACGCTGTCAAAATGCCAATTACTGTCGTATCCGGATTGCCCCGCTCGGGGACGTCCATGATGATGAGCATGCTCGAGGCCGGAGGGCTGGAGCCTTACACCGATGGTCTCCGCAAGTCAGACGAAGACAACCCAAAGGGTTATTACGAAGTGGAGCTGGTCAAGGGCCTGAAGACGCAGGAGGACAAGTCCTGGGTGGCCGCCGCGGAAGGCAAAGTCATCAAGGTCGTTTCGTCCATCCTGAGGGACCTGCCGCCGGCATACCACTATCAAGTGGTGTTCTCGAACCGTAAGCTCGAGGAAGTGCTGGCTTCGCAGAACAAGATGCGGTTACGACGAGGTGACAGCGCGGAATCGGATGACACGACATTGATGCGCCTGTACGAACAGCATCTGCGTTCGATCAAGGCATGGATGGCCGCGCAGGCGAACTTCCGCTTCCTCGACGTCGACTACGCGGATGCGATCGAGAGGCCCGCGGATCAGGCGGAGCGGATCAGGAGTTTCCTGGGAGTGCCGCTGGATGTGGGCAGGATGTCCGCCGCGGTCGACAGGGAGTTGTATCGGAACCGCGGGTGAGCGTGCTCGAATCACGTTCCCGCCCGAGCCTCGCGGCAAGGGCGGGAACGCACCGAGGCGTCGGAACCGTCGCTAGGGCAGTGCGCAGGTGCCGTCCCTGACTATCTGCAGGGGCGCTACCGGTACGCCATCGCTCCAGGTGCCCATGAAAGTCTGGTTGGGCCCACCACCAAGGGCATAGTCCCTCCACGAACCATAGAACGCAGCTCCAATCAGCGCATCGGACAACTTCCAATAGCCGTAGAAGTCCAGCGCATTGGCCCCGATCGCCGCGGCCGTGGGCGCGGCATGGCTGGCCACCAACTGCGGTATGCCGTGCCGATCCGAACGAACGAGCAACAGGTTCTTGTTGGTGCAAGCCACCTGTGGAATCGATGCGAACAGCGCTTTGGCGGTTTCGTCGCCGACGGTTGTGTCCTCGTCGCCAATCAGCACCAGCGCCAGAATATTCGCTGGAATCTGGTCGAGCGACCCGGTGCCCGTCCAGCCGAACGACGTCGTACCGCCGGGAGCAGCCGACATCAGCGCCGTCGGCGCCGGAAGGCCGGCCGTGGCGGCCAGCGCGCTCATATCGAAGGCGATTGAGGCGCCGATCGAATGACCGACGATGGCGAATCTGCTGCGGTCCGCGCGGCTCCCGAGCGTGACGAACGCGCTCTGCACCGCTGAGACTGCGTTCGGCGTCATGTTGGGTGTCAATTCCAGGATATTGTCCTGGAACTTCGGAAACACGACAACGTTGCCCCGTTTCACCAGGTGCTCGATCCAGATCGAATACTGCGTGGGATCGAGGAGTCCCCATCCGTGCAGGAACACGATCACGGGCACGGGACCAAGAACCTGGACAGGGTCGAAAATCCAGTACTGCTTGTCTCCTGCGCCGTAGCTGGTTTTCGTCACCGTGGATTTTGCCTCCTTGCCTCCAGGGCCAGTCGCTGGCTGCGTCGGAGCGGTGATTTTGCTGCCCCAAGCTTGCCCTCGGACTTGAGCCTGGCCGTCACTGCTCGAGGCGAGTACCACGAGGACAGCAAGAAGTGCCGCCGTATTTACACTGGAAAATCTTCGCGCGGTTGGGCCACAAGCACCCTGCCTTTGGACAAATCTCATACTTGCCTTGTCGGCCGCGACAAAGAAAGTCTGTAATGGGAAGAAGCGCGGGCTCTTCAGCAAGAAGAGAGCCGGCGCTCCGGATGTGAACGAGAGTGGGCGGATTCTACGGTGAAAGTGCGCAGCGCGGCACCGCGCTGCGCACCTGGTCGATCATCGTTGGCGGTACTAAGTCATCGCCTGCACACCACCAGACTTCTAGTTAACGCGCCACAGCGAGAACACCCAGGTATCCTGGCGTGATCTTCCCGAGAATTTTCCCGGCAGACCAATCCACAGAGGTGGTGATCTCCTGCCACGTAAACTGCGTCCCGTCCCACTGCAGTTGCAGAAGGCGGGGCGTCGCCGAAGCCCCCGATGGAAGCGGCACGCTGACAGCGGGGTCCGGATCCGCGCATCCTTCCCACCCCTTGCCCCATCGTGACGACCACAGGAGCACGAGCTGCGACGGTGGTTCGGAAATTCCGGGGAAAAGGCCGGGGCCGTTCAGAGCGTTAGGAACGAGGAGCGGGTCTACCGGCATGGTCAGGTCGAATGGATTGCTCACGTTCGCGCTGACGGTGTTGCCCAGCGTGCTCACGCTGCAGTACGTGACCGCAACCCCATTCGGCAGATTGACGGTCACGTTGGTTCCGGCCGGCGTATTCATCTTGGGAGCGAGTTCGTCCAACTCCCACCCTCCCAAACCGCCGAAGGCGGCCAGAATCGTCAGGCTCGGTCAGGAGATTCATCGCGTTCGCCATGCCGAGGAACAGATTCCCGCCCACGACCTGATTGCGGATGCCATAGGTGGTGGGATTGCCGACGCCGTTGGTGCTTTCCGGGAAGGCCGGTTTGTTGGCGCTCGTGAAATAGAACAGGTCGCCGCCGAATTCGGCGGTGCTGAACAATTCCTCCGGGATGCTCGCGCCCATGTCGTTGAGCATGTCGGCCCCTTGCTGGGCGGTAAAGCTCCAGTCCATCGTGCCGAGCCAGAGCCGGTTGTCAAAGACGGCCGAAGACCAGGTGTAGGTATTCCAGGGGTTGCCAAGGCCCGCGGGACCCCACATCGCGTTCCCGCCGGTGGTGTTCGGCTGCAGAGCCCAGCGTGGTTCAGTGCCCCCCGGGGGCGTGAAGACCGGCAAGCTGTCGTTCCCGTAGAGCAGATCGATATCCGGGCTGCCGGTATCCAGATCCTTGCCACGGAACACCACGGTCGACCGGAAGGTCCCGGCGAGATCCTGCAACAGTTCTTCCTGTGTGGTCGGAGGAAACGCCCCGTTCAGGAGCAGGAATGGCTGCATCGGGATGTGCAACGTGCCCCAGAAGAGATATCCGTCGAAGGACGCGAGGGCCCCTCCGGCATACGTCTGCGCAATGAACGGATCCGGTTCGTAGTCGTCGGCCTTCCAGAGCTGCGTCCACTGAGGCGCGTTCGCCGCAATGAGACCGGTCGGGGGAACAAGGGGACTCATGTACAGCGATGACAGCACACCCGGAAGATCGACCGAGGGCCAGGTGACCGTGAAGATCCGGCCGTTATGCACCGTCAGCGAACCTCCCGTCGTATCCAGATTGCCCACCTCGGTCAGGGGCGCCGGAGCCGCCTGGGTGCCGCCATTCAAGAGGAAACAGGGCGGCGGGTTGGGGTTGCCGGGTGCCGGTGTCGGACTGAACACGCAGCCCGCTACGATCGTCGGGATTCAATCTCACGATGCGCCCGGCGGTGACCTGTGGCGTGCAGGTCGGGGGGGTGCCGGAGCAGCTGTTCTTGCCAACCGCCGAATACAGCCCGCCATTCACCGTCAGGAACTGCCGGATGTTGTTGTAGCCGAGGACCGTGCGGGCCCCGAGGTACACACCGGTGGTCTTGTTCCATGCGAAAAAGGCCAGGCCGCCAGCCGGATTGAGATTCGGCCCGGCGAGAAGAATGATGTCGCCGAAGGTCGCCGCCGATCGAATCCCTCGTGTCGCGGCGAGAAGCGGCACGATGCCTTCAGGGTTGTTCGCATTCACGTACACCGGGTACCTCGGCGTTTTGTCGGTCAACGCGGAGGGCTGCCCGGGTTTACCCGACCCCTGTTTATACATGTAGGCTCTCGGGGGTCGCGCATCGCCGATCCGGCCGTCTGGATACGGCGACGGCACATAGGGACTGTTGCCGAACTCGCACACCCAGGAGTCGGTCTGGTAGGGAGTCGCCGGAGCCACGCCGGCCTGGGTGATGCACTGGCCATTCGCGAACGTGCCAAACCAGACGGTGGAACCGGCGGTGGCAACCCCCCAGATGTAGCTCTGGTTCACTTTTTTCTTCGCAGGCGGATCCGTCGCATAGATCGAGCAGTCCGCCGGGTTCGTGAATTTCGGCAGTGGCGCGGGAAGCGCCAGATAGGCAAAGCACTCATCCGCGGCGGCCTTCGCCCTCAGGACCTGAAGCGTCGACTGCGCGTCAGGGGTGTTCGGAAAGGTGCGCACCTGGGCCATCGCGTCGCGCGGCGCAACCACGAACAACGAGCCTGCGATGAGACACCGGACCAGGGTTGGCGTGAATCGTCCATCGAGTCGCCAGAATTTGCGATCCATCGATCTCTTTCTCCTACGTGGGGTAATTGGGGGTTTCGTCCGCCGATGCGTCCTTCAGTTCACTGCGCTTCACGTCTCAGTGGGGAGCCCATGCGTGACCTCCGGCTGGGAGGCAGACGACAGGACAGATTTCTGATCCCGTCCGATGTAGGCGGCCGGGTCGGCAAGGAATCCGGAAATCCTGTCCAGGGCCACGCCTGGTTCGCGAAGAAGGTAGAAGTGGCCATCCTCGGGCAGTGTTTCGTACCGACAGTTCGGTAATACCCGGCTGAGCTCACTGGCCAGCTTGATGTACGGCGAAGTCTCACCGTACAGGGCGAGAACAGGTGCGACGATTTCCGGAAGCCGCTCCTCGGTCATTCCGGCAATTTCCCGGAACTCAGAACCAATGCTGGTCTCGTCGATCAGTTTGCGGAAACGGGGAGACGCCCGGCTGGCGCCCCTCCGGAACCCGAACTGAATGGGCACGTCGAAGCTCTTTCGGAATATCTCCGAGACGTCGTTGTTGCTATCGAGCTGCATGAAACGCTCGTAGCTGATGCCGAACTTCGTCAACTGGCGCGAGAAGCGCTTCCAGCCCGGCCACTCTTTGATCGTTCGCTTATGGCGGAGGCAGGCCAGACCCGCATCGAGAGCGACGATGCCCTCGACCCGTTCGGGATGCAGCAGCGCCAGGTGCAGCGCGATACAACCCCCATAACTGTGGCCAATGAATCTCGCCTTTTGGATGCCCAGGGCATCCATCAGCGCGACGAGATCCTGCACCATGTGCAGCGAGCTGTATCCGGTCGGCGTCGTCTCACTCAGTCCGTGTCCTCGAAGGTCGTACGCCGTTACACGATAGTCGGCGGCGAGCGTCGGGAGGATTTTCGTGTACCACATCGCGAGGGACGCAGTGACCCCGTGGATGAGAATGACGTCGGCGCCAGCGCCTTTCGACTGATGGTGAATATCGATTCCGTTTACGCGTGTTTTCGGCATGACTAATCAAGATACCCAAGGGCCCTGAGGCGGGAGAGAATCTGCGGATCGTCTTCCCCATCCACTCCGTCGAGCTCGTCCGCCTTCTCCCCGTCCGACTCCGCTGCCTCTGGCGCGGACTCGACGAGCGGCGGATGAGAGGCCAGGCGCTCGGGTGTAAATGCTTCTTCGAGGACGCGCCCCTCGAGCTCCGGGGAAATGGGCAAGCCCATGGCGTACAGGACGGTCGGGACAACGTCCACGAGCTTGGTGGGCCGCTGTGACTGGCTGCTTCGTACATCGGCGCCGGAAATGACGAACACTCCGTCGGGATGGTGTGTGCCGAGGGAGCGCGGCCGCTTTTTCAGGACCGTGTCGCTGCGGAAGATCGAAAAGAACCCGTGATCGTGCAGCGTCAGCGTCAGGTCGGGCGCCTGCACCATCCGCGGTCCCGCAAAGATCTCTTCGCGGAACCAGACCCTGGTCACCAGTCGCTCGCCGGTCTCGGGATTCACGCATCGAGTCAGCAGCGCGTCGGCCAGCTCGCGTCGTAGCGACTCGTATTCGCCCCGGCTGATCGTGGAGGTGCCAATGCCGTTCCCGATGCGAATGCCGTTACTGCTCGCCGTGGCGGCGAACGCCCGCGTTTTCGCTTCGTCGAATGCAACCAGATGGTACGGGAACCCTTCTCCCAGTTCCTGGGACTCCTCGGCGGCGACCTTCGTTTCCGGCTTCCACGCCAGGTAGCCCTCCTTTTCGAGCCACGTGTTGATGTAGAGCACCTCGTCGGTCGAGGTGAAGCCGTGGTCCGAGACAATCAGCACCTGGCTTTCCGGGCCGGCGAGGGCGACGGTCTCTTCCAGGAAGCCGTCCAGCTGCCGGAAGTAGTCCCAGCACAGTTCCCGTACACGAAGAAACTCGGTGGACGGTTCGGCGGGCTCGAGGCGCGGATCCAGGAACTCCCACAGGAGGTGCTGCAGCTTGTCCACGCCGTCGAAGACGACGCCGACGAGCTCGGTCGGATCGGTGATCAGCTTGTGGCGAAGAATCTTGAACCACTGTTGTTCCCGCCGCATGTGCAGCTGAATCCACGGGTCGTAGTTCTCCACCGTGGAGCCGGCGACCGCCTTCTTCTCCTCCGAGAAGCGCATCGCCAGATCCTTGATATCGAAATCGGGGATCTCCCGCTTCAGCTGATCGATGAGCGTCGCCGGGTGGCTGTCGCGTTTGAGCCAGCGCCACGTCACCCATCCGGGGATGACGTACCCGTCGATGCGGGGCGCCGGATTGTGGACAGGGAAATTCAGGCTGCCGGCGCGCTTCCCGTAGCGATTGACGATCGCCCAGACCGTGTCCACGCAGAGCTGTCGCGTGCTGGCGACCCGGAGCAGGGAGTTGCCCCCGTCGTGATGGAAAAAGTCGGTGATGCCGTGATGTCCGGGGGTCCGTCCCGTCACCAGGCTGGTCCAGGCAATCGGCGTCAGCGGGGGGACGGTTGACGAAAGCACGGCACGCGTGCCCGATGCCATGAAGCGTCCGAGATACGGCATGATGCCGCGTCGGACGAGGTCGTCCAATACGGTATAGCTGGCGCCGTCCATCCCGAAGATGACTACGCGTTTCATACAGTTGATCTCTCCACGCCCGGCTTCAGATTCACCATCAGGAAGTCCAGCAGGCGAGCGATCGTGATGTCCTTGACGTTCTGGTCTCGGGCGTGCGTAAGAAACTCGGCAAACGGCAAGGGCTGGCCGAAGCGCTCTTCGATCGCGGCGCCGAGCGCGACTGCATCGATCGACTCGAACCCGAGATCCTGGAAGATACCAGTCTCCTCGGTCAGCTCACCGGAGTACTCCCAATCCTCGCGGAGCTCCTTCAACATATCGATGACGATGCTTCTGACCGATTCGCGATCCATCGGGAATGTCCTTCTCTGACTCGATTGACAATTCGACTAACTCGATTGTCTCGGATGACCTGCAGGTATGAGATGCGGGACAGAGAGTCGCGCCGCTCGTCGCCGCTTATAAAAGTGTGAACACGAATAGTCCCTTACCTGCCCTGAGCGGTTCAATTGTGGCGACTTGGCCGCAGCGGCTATTTACTGGCCGATCTGATTGGGGTGGTGGCCACTGCATTGCACGCATCCGGAACCTCGCGATCGACTGCGGGGCATGCTGTTTCCGCGCGTCGCATCAAGTCACACATTTGTTGGGGGTTGAACCGTGAACTGTCATTTTTGTCCCACGCAGCGTTTCAATCCGACGCACAAGTTTCGGGGATGTAACGCCTCGAGAGGCCAGTCAAATCGGCCAGTAAATAGCCGCGGCGGCCAAGTTGCCGCAATTGAACAATCGGCCTAGGTAACAGAGTATTTAGGACTTCCACATTGGTCTTCCGCGTGAACTCCCCGGCCGCCTGAGACGCTGGGGTGCCGTCCGATCGGGCGGAGCGGCGATGACCGTGTGAATTCTGGTCTCCCTTACACCTGCAGGTTATCGCCATGTTTCAAGTCTTGTGTGGATCGCTTTCCGGTTTTCCCGGGCTTCGCATCGCTCAGGCGGCTTCGCGCGCTGGACAGATCGGTTGCGTGGCGTTGGACTACGCCACGCCGGATGACGCGCGAAAGCTGCTCGACACGATGGTGCTGTCGGGTGTCGAGTTCACGGTGTCTCTTCTCAGGCTGACTCCGGAACTCCTCGACGTGCTGACGGACTACGCCGGCCGCGGGCTCACGCGCGTGGTCCTGTCCGACGCCGTTACCCCTGAGCTCCCGATGGATCTGGCCGCGTTGAAACGGTTGGGCCTTTCGCCTGTTGTCGAGGTCCGGTCGCTCGAGGAGGCCGAGGCCGCGCAGTCTGCTGGCGCTGACGCGCTCATCGTCAAAGGCAACGAAAGCGGAGGGCTCGTCGGCGAAGAGACGACCTTCATCCTGCTACAGCGAGTGGTGCCGAACATTTCGATTCCGGTGTTCGCCAGGGGCGGAATGGGTCTTCACACAGCTGTCGCAGCGGTGATTGCGGGAGCGTCGGGAATTGTTCTCGACTGGCAACTGGCCCTCTGTGAGGAATCCGACGTGCCAGTGGAGGTCAAGGCGCGAGTGGCGCGCATGGACGGTTCCGAAACGGCCCTCCTCGGGCAAAGTTGCGGGATGCGCTACCGGGCCTTTGCGCGGCCCGGCGAGGCCGCATACGCCGAGCTCAAGGAACTGGAAGACACCCGTCTGCACGCCGAAAGCGACGCGGCAGAGATCCAGGAGTGGAAGGCGGCGGTCGAACTGCGGACGCAGCAGAATCGGCTGTTGCTGATTGGTCAGGACGCCGCCTTCGCCGGCCGCCTGGCAGCAGAACACCAGACGGTAAGCGGCATTTGTCGCGCCATCCACGCGGCGGCGTTCCACCACCTGCGACTGGCTCGCGAGCAGAAAGCCATTCGTGAAGAGAGTCCGTTCGCCGAGGCACATGGGACCCGTTATCCGATCTTCCAGGGGCCGATGACGCGGGTCAGCGACCGGGCGGCATTTGCCCTCGCGGTCGCCGACGGCGGAGGCTTGCCGTTTCTGGCGCTCGCGTTGATGCGGGGCCCGCAAGTGCGTCCGCTGCTCGAGGAAACGCACCAGCAACTGGGAGATCGGCCCTGGGGGGTCGGCATCCTGGGCTTCGTCCCGAAAGAGCTCCGCGACGAGCAACTCGCCGAGGTTCTGAAGGTCCGTCCCCCGTTTGCGATTATCGCCGGCGGCCGTCCGGACCAGGCGCAAGCGCTCGAGAAGGAGGGCATTCGTACATATCTGCACCTTCCGTCTCCCGAGCTGCTGCGGATGTTCCTCGAGAGCGGTGCCCGTCGGGTGATCTTCGAAGGCCGCGAATGCGGTGGGCACGTGGGGCCGCGGAGCAGCTTCGTGCTCTGGGAGCTGATGATCGAGACCATCCTCACCCATCTGGCCGGAAGCCGGGATCGGGCCGCGGACTATCACGTGGTCTTCGCAGGAGGCATCCACGACGGGTTATCGGCCGCGATGGTCTCGGCGCTGGCCGCGCCGCTTGCTGAAAAAGGTGTGCGGATTGGCGTCCTGCTCGGAACCGGCTACCTGTTTACTCGCGAGGCCGTTTCGTCGGGCGCCATCGTCGAGGGTTTCCAGGGTGAGGCGCTCGCCTGCCGCGAGACGATCCTGCTCGAATCCGGAGTCGGCCATGCCACCCGGTGCGCAGGTACCCCGTTCGGCGAGCAGTTCGACCGCGAGAAGCGGCGGCTCATCAAAGAGGGGCGTTCGAAAGAGGAAATTCGGGAAGCGCTCGAAATGCTCAATCTCGGGCGGCTGCGGATTGCGTCGAAGGGCATCGGGCGAGACACGTCCAACCCCGACGGCACGCCGGCCTATGTTCAGGTCGACGACGAGAGCCAGCGCCGAGAAGGCATGTACATGATCGGTCAGGTGGCGGCGCTGCGTCACGAGGTCTGCACAATTGCGGACTTGCATCACGGCGTCAGCCGTGCGGCCGATCACCTCGACGTCGCCGCGGCAAAGGTCGTCGACTCGAGGCGTGCGTCGGCGTCCTCGGGCGCGTCGGCGGCCAGGCCAGCGACCGACGTCGCGATTATCGGGATCGCGTGCGTCCTCCCCAAGGCGCAGGACCTCACCTCGTTCTGGCAGAACATCGTGAACAAGGTCAACGCGATCGAGGAGGTCCCCAAGGACCGCTGGGACGTCGATGTTTACTTCGACGCGGACCGGAGGGCGCCGGACAAGATCTATTCCCGCTGGGGAGGATTCCTTGGTCCGGTGGCATTCGATCCTGCCCGGTTCGGGATGCCGCCCAATTCCGTCCCTTCCGTGGATCCGCTGCAACTTTTGATGCTCGAGCTGTCAAGCCGGGCGCTCGAAGATGCCGGGTACGCGAATCGTCCGTTCGATCGCGAGCATACCGCCGTCATCGTCGGCGCGGGTGGTGGCGTCGGCGAACTGGGACTGGGGTATGGCTTCCGATCGCTTCTCCCGTACTACATGACCCAGGCTGGCGGGACGGTCGAGGATGCGAGCGACCTGACACGGGATCTGGCGCATCGCCTCCCGACGTGGACGGAAGATTCATTTGCGGGCCTTCTCCTGAACGTCATCGCGGGACGAGTCTCGAACCGGCTCGATTTGGGAGGTCCCAACTACACCGTGGATGCCGCGTGCGCCAGCTCACTGGCGGCGGTGCGCCTCGGTATCAGCGAGCTGGAATCACGATCCAGCAACCTCGCCATCGTGGCCGGCGCGGACACGATGCAAAGCCCGTTCGGATACATGTGTTTCAGCAAGACGCAGGCACTGTCTCCGACGGGCCAGTGCCGCACCTTCGACGAAACGGGTGACGGCATCGTCATCAGCGAGGGCGTCGCGGTCGCGGTGCTGAAACGGCTGGAGGATGCGACCCGCGACGGCGATCGGGTCTATGCCGTCATCAAGGGGATCGGAGCCTCGAGCGACGGGAAAGACAAGGGAATGACGGCACCGCGACCGGCGGGCCAGATACGCGCACTCGAGCGCGCCTACGAAAAAGCCGAAGTCGCGCCCGATACCGTGGGCCTTCTGGAAGCGCATGGAACCGGAACCGTCGTCGGCGATCGCACGGAGGTGGAGTCGCTGACGACATTCTTCAGCGGCGCGGGCGCGGAGACGCAGAGCTGCGCGCTCGGTTCGGTCAAGAGCCTGATCGGGCATACGAAATGTACCGCCGGCATCGCCGGTCTGGTGAAAACCGCCCTGGCGCTTCATCACAAGGTGCTCCCGCCCACCGGCGGCGTCACCAAACCCAATTCGAAGGCCAATTTCGTTCAATCTCCCGTCTATGTGAATACGGAAGCGCGACCATGGCTGGCGCGCCTCGACGGAGCGCCGCGCCGCGCCGGCGTGAGCGCGTTCGGTTTCGGCGGCACCAACTTCCACGCCGTTCTTGAAGAAGCGGCGCCGAATGGCAGCCCGGCTTCGCCGACACAGGTTCTGCGCGACTGGCCAGCGGAGCTCTTCTTGTGGAAAGGAGACTCCCCGGACGCCATCCTCGGCGCCCTCGGGCTTCTTGCGTCCAGCCTCGCTAATGGCGCGCAGCCACGGTTGGCCGACCTGGCCGCCGCCGTCTGTCGGGAGCACGACAAGGCAACCGGCCCGCATTGCCTGGCTATCGTGGCCGGCTCACTGGAGGACCTGAGGTCGAAGATCGAGGCCGCGGGAGCCGCCGTCAGGAAGCGCGACTCGTTCTTTCGCGACCCGCGCGGCATCTACTATTCGGCGGAGCCGCTCGCAGCCGGCAAGGTCGGGTTCCTCTTTCCGGGGCAAGGATCGCAACGGCCGAACATGCTGCTCGACCTCTCGATTGCGTTCCCGTTCATCCGGGAGGTCTTCGAACGGGCCGACGCCAGCCTCGGGCACAGCCTGAAGAAGCCGCTCAGTGCTTTCATATTTCCGCCACCGACCTTCACCGAAGAGGCGAAGAACGCGACCGACACCGCGCTCAAGCAGACCAACGTGGCGCAGCCTGCCGTCGGCGCGGCGGACATGGCCATGTATCGCTTGTTGTCATCGCTTGGCATCCAACCCGATATGGCCGCCGGGCACAGCTATGGCGAGTTCGCGGCGCTATGCGCGGCCGGCGCCATCCCGTTCGACGATCTGATGCGCATTTCCGAGGCGCGAGGCCGCTTCATTCTCGAGGCCGCCACGGGCGAGCTCGGAACGATGGCAGCAGTCGACGCCGACGAATCGGTCGTCGCTCCGGTGGTGAAGGGGATCGCCGGCGTGGTGATCGCGAACCTGAATTCGCCCCAGCAAACGGTGATTTCAGGCACGGAACAGGGTATCGCCGAGGCGCTGCAACGCTTCGCGACCAGGAATATCTCCTGCCGTCGGTTTCCGGTTTCGTGTGCGTTTCATTCCAACCTCGTGGCCGGAGCCCAGGAACCGCTCGGCCGGTTGCTGGAGAAAACGTCGGTGCGGCCCGCGGTCATTCCGGTTTATTCCAATACCACGGCAGCGCCACACTCGAAGGATCCGGGGGCGATTCGCAGGCAGCTTGCCGAGCACCTGGTCCGGCCGGTCCGGTTTGCCGACGAAGTACTGGCGATGTACGAGGCCGGCGCCAGGGTGTTCATCGAGGTCGGTCCTGGAAAAGTGCTGACGGGCCTCGTGGAACAGACGCTTGGTGAAAGACGTTTTCTGGCGGTGGCGATGGACCAGCCGGGGCGGCACGGGCTCGCCAGCCTCGCGCACAGTCTTGGATTGCTGGCCACGGGCGGTGTGACGTTCCACGCGTCTCAACTCTTCGAGGGCCGTGTCGAACGCAGGCTCGAACTGGGGCGGCTGGTCGAGCAGACGCAGCCCGTGCCTCACTCTGCGACTTCCTGGATCATCTCGGCCGGCCGGGCCCTGCCAGCCAACGGCAATGGGGTCAAGCCTGCGCCTGTGCAAACGTCCAGACAGATTCGTGCGGCCGTTGCTTCGAGCAGTACCGATCGGGCGTTGAACGCCCTTGCGACAGAGTCCCAGCCCCCCAAGGCGGCTGCCGACGTGGCCAAGGCCGCCCCAGTCATGGCTGCGCCGGCGAGGGTGGCCTCGCCCAACGCTGCACCGGTCAAGGCAGCGCCTGCACCTGCGGTTGTTGGGGCTTCACCGCGGGAACGCATTCCCGATGTGCGGCCCATCGCCGATGCCCGCCCGAGCACCTCGGGCAATCGGACGATCCAGCAGACAGCACCGGAGATCCGCGACTCGGTTTTACAGGGACACCATCGGCTGATGACCAGGTTCCTCGAGACCCACAAGAACGTCATGCTGGCGTTCCTGAACGGGCACGACACAACGGCCGCGGTCGACACCGTGCCGGTCCAGCCGGCTGTCAGTCAGGAATATCTGCAGCAGGCGGCGGTCCGTCCAGCGGAAACGGCGGCGATGGATATTTCTGTCGAACGCTTCACAGAAATCGAGCAACCGGCGTCTCCAGCGCTCGAGCCCGAGCCGTCGGTCGTCGTTTCACGCCAGCCGGAACCGACTGTGACAGCCTCTGTCACTCATCCAGCAGTGGCCGCTCAAACGGACGCGAAACCCAAAGTCACCACTGAGTTGGTGATCGCCCGTCTCGTGGCAGTGGTGAGCGATCGGACCGGATACCCGGCGGAGATGCTGAATGTCGACCTGGACCTCGAGGCGGATCTGGGCGTCGATTCCATCAAGCGCGTGGAGATTCTCGGCGCGTTGCAAAACGACCCGAGTGTGTCCATCGAAGCGCTGGGAAGCGAGATAGAAACGCTTTCCAAGCTGAAAACGCTTCGGGCGATCGCGGAATGGATTGCCGGACGCGCTGCTGGCGGGCAGTCTTCGAAACCGGAATCGTCAAGAGAAGAACATGCCGTTGGCGTCGAAGCAGTGGTCAGCGCGCAGCCGGACACAAAGCTCCCCGTAACTCAGGAACTGGTTATCGCGCGGCTGGTGGCGGTCGTGAGTGACCGCACCGGGTATCCGGCGGAGATGCTGGACGTCGATCTGGATCTGGAAGCCGACCTGGGCGTGGATTCGATCAAGCGCGTGGAGATTCTCGGCGCGCTGCAAAACGACTCGAGCGTGTCTCTCGGGACCCTGGGAGCCGAGATTGAACATCTCTCGAAGCTGAAGACGCTGCGAGCCATCGCGGAGTGGATCGTGGGCCACGTGACACAGGGCTCCTCGACAGAGAAACCCGCCGCCCAGGCAGCGGCGCCAGGGCCGGCCGCGAAGGCGAGCCCCAGCCTGACGGCCTCGATATCCTCAAAGGAGCTGCCGGTCTCTCGATTGTCAGTCGAACTGGTCGAGGCACCGCTTGCCAACGAATCAGTGGCGCCACCTGTGTCGGGGCTGGTGCTCATCACGAACGACGGCGTCGTCGCCGATCTTCTTGCGGAGAAACTAACCGAGCGCGGTGTGGCCAGTCACGTCATCGATGGGCTGTCCAGCCTCGCCGACCCCAAGGCTCTGGCCGAGGTCGTCGAGGAGATTCGCCGCGATCGGGGCCCGGTTGCCGCACTCGTTCATCTGGCGCCCCTGGTCGACAGCCGGTCGCTCGATCTCACGATGTGGCCGGATCGTCTGAAGATGGAACTGAACAGCCTCTTCAACCTCGTGCGGGCGCTCGAAGGCGACCTTCGACAGAACGGTTCGGGTCGTGTGATTGTCGGCACACGTATGGGCGGGAGCTTTGCGTCTGGCTCCACCAGTCGGGAGGTGGATGACTTCTGGCCGGGCAACGGCGCGGTTTGCGGGCTGGTGAAGACGCTGGTCAGGGAATGGCCCGAAGTGTCGTGCAAGGTGGCCGACTTCGAGTCCGATGCGGCCGCCGAGGCGATCGCGCGTGCCCTGTTGTCCGAGCTGACGACATGGAAAGGCACGACCGAAGTTGGATACAAGAACGGTGGCCGGTGGACGCTCCGGCCTGTGAGCGCACCACTGCGGGACGGCGATCCCCATATCGCGCTCGACCAGCAGTCGGTCGTCATGATCACCGGGGGCGCTCGCGGCATCACGGCGTCGGTCGCACTCGAACTGGCTAGAAACTTTCGCTGCACGTTGATTCTCGTAGGCCGGTCCGCGTTTCCCGCCGGCCCCGAATCACCGTCGACAGCCGGTGTCTCGGACATCCGGCAGCTGAAAATGACGCTGCTCAAAGAGGCGGCAAATGCCGGGCAGCCGGCGACGCCGGCGTCGGTCGAGACCGCCTACAAGAGACTATTGAACGAGAGAGAAACCCGGTCGAATGTCGCCGCCATGTTGGAGGCTGGCTCCACTGTCGAGTATCAGCCGGTCGACGTCACGGACGCCGCCGCCTTCAAAGCTCTGATAGAGCAGGCATACATCCGGCATGGCCGGATTGACGGCGTGATTCATGGCGCAGGGATCATCGAAGACAAGCTGATCCACGACAAGACGCCTGAGTCTTTCGACCGGGTGATCAAGCCCAAGGTGATCGGCGCGCTGACGCTTGTCGAGGCGCTTCGCCCCGAGTCGCTGCGGTTCCTGGTGTTCTTCTCGTCTGTTTCAGCGCGGTACGGAAACCAGGGCCAGGGCGACTATGCAGCGGCCAACGAGGTACTCAACAAGCTTGCGACGTGGCTGAATCAACGCTGGCCCGGTCGCGTGGTCTCGATGAACTGGGGACCGTGGAAATCGGAGCGGGGGATGGTCTCGGACGCGCTCGCCGCCCAGTTCGCCAAAGCCGGCGTTCAGCTCATCGAGCCGGCCGTCGGCCAGCAGATCTTCGTGCAGGAGTTGCTGTTCGGAAGGAAAGACGATGCGGAGGTCATTTGGGGAGGGCCGATGCGGCGCGCCAATGAAGCCGCCCGTGTTGCCGGCCCCATCCAGCGCGTCAGGCTCACCGCGCCGTTCCCGATGCTGAGCGGCGGCACGGAGTTTCAGCACAGGGCGGACGACTCCTTCACCGTGGTGCGCGAGACCAGCGGAGTGACCGACCCCTATCTGGAGGACCACAGGCTGGATGGAAAGCCGGTCATGCCAATGGCGATGGTCCTGGAGCTGTTCGCCGAGATTGCGGCGTCGAGCTACGGCAAGCGACCCGGGACGATTCGGAATCTGGAAGTGCTCCGGGGACTTTCTTTCGCCAACGGGAGCCCCCGCCAGCTTCGGGTCCTTGGCGCGTTCAGTCCAAACGGTCATCATCCCGTTCTGGCCCTGAAGGTGGAGACCGGCGAGCCTGGACAGCATCTGCACTACACGGCCCAGGTCGAATTCCCGGCGAACCAAGTCCGTGACGATTCAACCCCGGCCTTACGGCTCGTGAAGGCGCAGCAGCTGCCCTTCCCGGTATCCGAGGCGTACAATCGGTGGCTGTTCCACGGCCCTTCGTTTGCCGGCATCGAGCAGGTCGAGGGAATTGGAGAAAACGGGATCGTCGCGGTTCTCAAGCCCTCCGCTCCCCGCAGCATGTTGAGCCATGCGCCCTCGGAAGACTGGCTGGTCGATCCGGTCGTCGTCGACAGCGGGCTGCAGCTCGTCATTCTCTGGACGCGGCATTACCTGGACATGACGCCACTGCCTTCGCGTCTCGGAACATGTCATGTCCTTGCGGCCCCCGCGCCTGGCGCCATTCGGTGCGAGGTAGAAGTCCGGCACCAGACAGGCAGTCCAACATTGCATACGGAGTTGACGTTCTTCGATACAGATAACCGCCTCTTTCTAAAGCTCGAGGACATGCAGTTCACTTGCAGCAGGGCCCTCAACCGGCTGAGTGGCGTCCAAGTCGCGACCGGGGGGCTGCGCACGTGAGCCGACGCAACGGAATGCCCGTCGAGCCCTGCGACATCGCCATTGTCGGCATCGCGTGTTGTTATTCCCGGGCCACGACGGTCGAACAGTTCTGGGAGAACATCGTCAACAAGGTCGATGCGATCACCGACGTGCCGGTCGATCGCATCGATCCCAAGGCGTTCTACGACCCCGTTCCGGGAGTCGAGGACAAGATCTATTCCACGAAAGGCGGATGGCTCGGGTCCAGTTTTCCCTTCAATCCCTTGAAATACGGAACGATGCCGCGCACGGTCGAAGGGGCCGAACCGGACCAGTTTCTCGTGCTTCGAACGGTGTACGAAGCCATGGAGGATGCCGGCTATCTGCATCGAGATATCGACGGCACGCGCATCAGTTTCATCCTGGGGAGGGGCAATTATCTCGGGCCGGGATTGGCGTCCCTTCTCCAGCGCAGCTTGATCACACACCAGACGCTTGACGTCATCAAGGGACTGCATCCGGAATTCACCGCCGACCGGCTCGACGAGATTAAAGGCTCGATGAGGCGATCGTTGCCCGACTGGGGGGCGGAAGTCGCTCCAGGTTTGATCCCGAATATCGTGACCGGACGTGTCGCGAATCGGCTCGATTTCATGGGCAAGAACTTCACGGTCGATGCGGCTTGCGCCTCTTCGCTGATTGCCGCCGAACTGGGCGTTCAAGGGCTGGTCAGCGGCAACGACGACATGGTGCTGGTTGGTGGCGTGCACGTGTTTACGAACCTGCCGTTCCTGCAGGTGTTTGCCGCGATGCGAGCGCTCTCGCCAACCTCGGTCATCCGTCCGTTCGATGCGGACTGCGACGGCACTCTGCCGGGCGAGGGTGTTGGCATTCTCGTGCTGAAGCGGCTCGAGGACGCCGAGAAGGCTGGCGACCGGGTCTATGCGGTGATCAAAGGCATCGGCAGCAGCAGCGATGGGAAGGCAAAGAGCGTCACCGCCCCGCGTGTGGAAGGCGAGGAACTGGCTCTGCGCCGCGCATACGAAGCCAGCGGGATTTCCCCGCAAAGCATCGAGCTCATCGAAGCCCACGGGACCGGGACGCCGGTAGGCGATGCGGCCGAAGCGGAATCACTGCGTCGCGTTTTCGGATCGAAGGATGCCGGCCCGCCGAGCTGCGCGGTCGGGTCCGTCAAGTCGATGATCGGGCACGCGATGCCGGCCGCAGGAGCGGCCGGGATCATCAAGACCGCGCTCGCGCTGTACCACAAAGTTATTCCGCCGACACTCAATTGCCGCAAGGCCCTCCCCGCGTTTCTGGGTCCGGACAGCCGGTTCTACGTCAGTGCTGAAACGAGACCATGGATTCACGGCCGTACGGCTGGTCCGCGTCGGGCCGGTGTGAATGCGTTTGGTTTTGGCGGCGTCAACGCCCATGTCGTGCTCGAGGAATACACGCCGGCGGACGCATCCGAGCAGCCGACCCTGATTCGCAACTGGGAGAGCGAGCTGGTCGTCGTCGAAGCAGAGACACGGCCGGCCCTGCACGATGCCGTGACGCGCCTGGGCCAGTATGTCGAAGCAGCCCCGTGGGCGACGCTTCGTGATGTCGCGTATTCGCGGAACACCGCGCTCACCGCGGCCCGCTTCCGAGTCTCCGTCATTGCTTCCTCGGTGGCGGACCTCAAACAGAAACTCGACCGGGTTGCGCAGCGGTTGAGCGATCCAGCCTGCAAACAGATCAAGGACAGCGCCGGCATCTACTACTTCGAGGACACGCCGCTTCGGGGCGGCAAGCTGGCGCTGTTGTTTCCCGGCGAAGGTTCGCAGTACCTGAACATGCTGGCTGACCTCTGTATACATTTCCCGGAGGTCCGTGAATGCTTCGACACTGCGGACCAGGTGGTAGAGCATCAGAAGGACCGCTACGCCCCGAGCGCCGACATATTCCCCCCGCCGTTTGCCTCGCTCGAAGAAGAGCAGGCGGCCGAGCGGCGGCTCTGGCAGATCCAGAGGGCCACTGAAGCCGGTACTGACCGCGGACGGCGCCATCTTCACACTGCTGCAGAAGCTGGGGCTCGAGCCGGACATGATCGCCGGGCACAGCGCCGGCGAGTGGGTGGCCATGGCCGCGTCCGGCATTCTCGACACCGGTGAGTTCCTCGGCGGCATGCACCGGCTCGATCACATGTACCGAAAGCTGGCCGACGACGCCAGCATCCCGACGATGGCGATGCTCGCCGTCGGGGCGGGCCCCGAGAAGGTCGCCAGGCTCGTCGGCGAGATCGATTGCACCGTTCATATCGCCAACTACAACTGTCCGAATCAGGTCGTGATCGTCACGGAACCGCAGGACGCTGCCCGCGTCGTGGCCCAGATTCAGTCCCGTGGGATCTTCGTCGAAACTCTTCCCTACGATCGCGGCTATCACACGCACGCGTTCACCCACGTCTGCGAGCCGCTCAGACAGTACTTCTCGTCAATGACGATTCGGCCGCCGCAGACGCCCGTTTACTGTTGCACCACGGCGAGCTGTCTGCCCGACGATGCGGACCAGATTCTGGAGCACGCCGCGAACACGTTCGCGCGGCCGCTGTTGTTCCAGCAGACCATCGAGGCGATGTACGCCGATGGCGCCCGCATCTTCGTCGAGGCCGGCCCGCGCGGCAATCTCACGGCGTTCGTGGACGACATCCTCCGCGGCCGCCCCCACCTCGCTCTTGCGATCGATCAGTATCGTCGCCCCGCCCTGACGACGTTGAACAACACGCTCGGCGCGCTGGCGGCGCTGCACGTGCCCCTCAACCTGACACCGCTGTACAGCCGCCGGTCGCCGCAGACCCTGACATGGGATCCGCAACGGGACCGCCCCGAGTCCTGGGGGCCTTCGCCGGGGACCATGCAGGTGGCGCTCGGATCGGCCCGGTTGGAAGCGCCGGAGCCGCTGCGGGTTCCCGACGCGGCGGGAAGCCACGAAGCCGGCGTGCGGTTACCCAGCGAGATGCCTGAGTTTCCAACAGCGACGCTCGCGGATTCCGGACTGTTGCAGAAAGCGCAGGTCCAGCACGCCCGGGCAGCCGCCGAAGGCCATGACAACGGCCATGGCAATGGCCACAGCGCTGGCAACGGGAATGGCAATGGCCATCGATCGTCTGTACTGCCGTCTTTTTCCGCGGCCAGCCTGGCTGAAAGCCACCTGCAGTTGATGGAGAGCTTCCTCGAAACGGAAGAAGCCGTGATGCGGGCTTTTCTTCAGCCTGGCGCGCCGGGCGTCCACGGTGGCGAGAGCCGCGTCCTTCCGATGACGGCGCAGTCCCTGGATGTGCTGGACGGCGTCGATACGGATCTCATGCTCCCCGCGTACAGCGACGGAGACAGCTTTGATGAAGGCGAGGCCATTCAGCCGGAGCCGCCGCCCCCGGAGCGTGCAGTCCAGCGGCCCGTTGCGCAGTCGACGAAGAGCACGCGAGCGGAGTCACCCGACCCCGGAACTGCTGTCAAAGCGGTCGTGGCAGCACCGATCATCTCGCCGACCAGCATCGGTGACGCGCTGCTGCGGATTGTCGGCGAAAGAACCGGCTACCCGGTCGAGATGCTCGGCCTGGATCTCGACATGGAAGCGGATCTCGGCATTGATTCGATCAAGAGGATCGAGATTCTGAGCGCCTTACAGCAACTGGGGGACGAGCAGCGCCTGCGCGACACCTCGGCGATGGAGGAAGTGGCGAAGCTCAAGACCCTTCGGCAGGTATTGAGCTTTCTGGAGAGAGAGGTCCACCCCGGGCCCGATGATCGTCACGTCTCTCCAAAGGCGGCGCCGGGTGCGCCGGTCCCCGCGCTGACCGCAGGCGGTAGAACGCATTCGCATACCCCTGGTCAGGAAGTGGTCGTCGTCTGCGACATCCTTCCCGAGGAACATCTGTACCTCGTCGATCATTGCTTCGATCCGGTGGGCTCGGACTGGGATCCCGACCGGCAGGGGTTGTACTTCGTTCCGTTGACGGTGAGCGTCGCACTCATGGCTGAAGTGGCGGCCATCCTCAGTCCGGCATCCAAGGTCATCGGGGCGAAGAACATCCAGGCCTCGAAATGGATCGGCGTGGAAAAGGGAGGCCCGAAGATCACCATTGCCGTCACCGCCAAGCGCAAGGACGATCAGCACGTCTTCGTGTCGATCGCTCACCACCAGCCGGATCGAAAGCCTGGTGCTCCTTCCGAGGCGCTCGCCGAAGGCACGATTGTTCTAGCGCCGGACTATTCTGCGGCACCGGACGGGCAGGCGTTCGAGCTCGTCAACGCCAAGACCCCGCAATCCACAGGGCCCGGACTTTACGCAACCCGCCGCATGTTCCACGGTCCGCGATTTCAAGGGATCGCTTCTCTCGACGCCATGGGCGATAACGGGTTGCTCGCCCAACTCGACACCCTGCCCCGGCACGATCTGATCCGGTCCAATCCGGATCCCGCGTTCCATCTCGATCCCTGTCTGCTGGATGCGGCTGGACAGCTGGTCGGCTACTGGCCGATCGAATACTGTCAAGAGGGGTTCGTGCTGTTTCCGATTCGCATCCAGGAACTGAAGTTGTTCCGGCCGCCGCTGCCGCCCGGCCAGCGCAGCACCTGTCAAATGCGGCTCAAGAGCCTCAGTCACCACCAGCTGAAAGCCGACCTCGACGTCATCGCGCCGGACGGGAAGGTCTGGATGCGGATCCTCGGATGGGAAGACTGGCGCTTCTACTGGCCGAAGAGTTTCTACGAGTTCTGGCGTTTTCCAAACAAAGGTGAAAACGGCACGCATCTGGACTTCCGTTTTCCGGAGGGCTTTCCGGATGTCGAATGCAGAAGGCTGGACCCGTTTGGGGAAGTCGACAGGAGCATCTGGGAGAACCTCTGGGCTCACATCATCCTGAGCCAGCGGGAACTGACGGAATACCGCTCCATGGAGGACAAAGCCAGCCGTGCGAGTTGGATCTGCGAGAAGGCCATCACGAAAGATGCCGTGCGCATGTGGGTGCGACGCCGGGCCGGGCGCGAGCTCTATCCCGCCGATGTCGAAATCACCAATGGGAACGGCCGTTTGAAGATTGGCGGTCCCTGGCAGCACGACGTCGAACCTCCCGCGAACGTATCCATTGCGCGTCAGGGTGCCGTGACGGTTGCGGCCGCGGGCAGTTGCGGCCTGGGGGTTGAAATCGAGTCGGTTGCCCACAGGAAAACCGGCGCTGAAGCCGACCTGTTGAGTCCGCCTGAGCTCGCGCTCCTTCCAGACAATGGGCCACAGCGTGATGAATGGCTCGCTCGCGCGTGCTGCGCGAAGAAGGCCGCAGCCAAGGCCCTTGGCATTCCTGTTGAGGATTCAGGGCGCGTGAAGGACCTGGTCATCGGCAGCCTGGATGTAGAGAGAGGAGAAGTGACCGTGGTTCGGCGCAGCGCCAAAGGGCAGGATCAGCCTCTGGAAATGGTCGTCCCGAGTGTTCGGGACGGGGACAACATCATCGCACTCGCGGTCACGCGATCGTGACAGATATCATGACGGGCGCCCGGAGGAGCGTCGAACGTTCTGAATCACGAAGGAATCACGACGGCGCACGGCAGCGTGCTCGTGAACCTGCTCGCCAGCCGGTCGAGGGTCGCGGATCTGCGGGACAGTTCCCGCAGCTGGCCGTCCTGGGAGTTGACCCCTCGCCAGCTTTGCGATCTCGAGCTGCTCATGAACGGCGGCTTCTCGCCGCTTCGTGGTTTCATGACGCGGAACGACTACGAAGCGGTCTGCCACGGAATGAGGCTCGCAGACGGCACCCTCTGGCCGATCCCGATTACCCTCGACGTTCCGGAGGAATTCGCCCATCGGCTCGGTGACGGCGCGGCGATCGCGCTCCGCGATCCCGAGGGTGTCATGCTGGCGGTGTTGCGGGTCGAGGAGGTCTGGAAACCCGATCTGCTGGAAGAGGCGCGGCTCGTCTACCAGGCGACCGATCCCGAACATCCCGGCGCCGCCGCGGTGCTCGATCGCGCGCATCAATGGTACGTCGGTGGACGCATCGAGGGAGTCCAGCTTCCAACCCACTACGACTTCCGTGCGCTGCGTCTGACGCCCGCGGAGTTGCGCGAGGAGTTCGTGCGACTCGGCTGGGGTCGCGTGGTCGCCTTCCAGACACGCAACCCGATGCACCGTGCGCACCAGGAATCGGCGCTGAGGGCTGCAGAGGAAGCGCAAGCCAACCTGCTGATTCACGCAATAGCCGGGATGACGAACGCCGTCGATGTCGATCACTACGCCCGGGTGCGCTGCTATCAGAAGCTGCTGTCCGCGTGTCCGCCTGGCGCAGCCAAGCTCGCGCTGCTGCCACTGGCCATCCGCATGGCAGAGCCTCGGGAGGCGCTATGGCAGGCGATCGTCTCCAGGAATTACGGATGCACCCATCTGGTTGCGGCCCGCGACTCTTCCGGGCCTGATGTGACTCCGTGGGCACGGCGCCGTTCGGCATCCACGAGACACAGGATCTCCTTCAGCGGCACGAAGCGGAACTTGGTATCGACATCGTTCCATCTCGAACCATGGTCTATGTCGAAGATTACGACCGCTATGTCCCGGACGATGAAGTTCCAGCCGGCGCGCGCGTCCATCGCGTCTCAGAAGGAGAGCTGGCCGAACGCCTCGCCGGCGGCCAGGCGATCCCGCACTGGTCCACGTTTCCCGAGGTCACCGAGGAACTGCAGCGCCGACATCCGCCGCGACACCGCCAGGGCTTCACGATCTTTTTCACCGGCTTGTCGGGTGCCGGGAAGTCGACGATCGCCAACGTGCTGCTCGTGCGGTTCATGGAGATGGGTGGCCGCCCCGTCACGCTGCTCGACGGCGACCTGGTTCGCAAACACCTCTCCTCTGAGCTCGGCTTCTCGAGCGAGCATCGCGACCTCAACATCCGGCGGATTGGTTTTGTCGCGGCGGAAATCACCAAGAACGCCGGGATAGCGATCTGCGCCCCGATCGCACCGTACCACCGCGTTCGGCGGGAGGTCCGGAAGCACGTCGAGGCCGTGGGTGGGTTCGTGCTGGTCCACGCATCGACGCCGTTCGACGTGTGCGAACAACGCGATCGCAAGGGTCTCTATGCCAAGGCGCGGGCCGGCCTCATCACCCACTTCACGGGCATTTCTGACCCCTACGAAGCTCCGGGCGATGCCGAGGTGACGATCGATACGAGCCTGACGACGCCTGAAGAAGCGGCGGAGCGAATCCTGGCCCACCTTCGACGGGAAGGTTATCTCACGGCCTGATAGGGCTGGCGGCGTCCTGCGGGACTCCCGAATTGGACTCACCGGCGGACCCGCCACCACGGGGCCTGATGACGCCCGCCCTGTTTACCCCTGCCTGCCGACATCATTGCGAGCTCCGTGGTTTCTGCGTTGATCGTCGCGACAACAGCGCTAGAATGCAGGCCATACACCAATCGTCCGAGGTGAGATATGACCTTGAGGCCTCGTGTTGCGGTGCTCGGAACCACCGTCCTTTTCACGCTGCTTGCTTTCGCCGGATCCGCCCAGGGCCAGGACAAATATAAAGTCCGGCTGGCCACCGTGGCGATGGACGGCGGCATGCGGAGCACCGTTGCCGGCACCGGCTCGGCAACCGCGGTGCTGACCGGCGCGAAGTTGACCATCACCGGCACATACGACGGCATGCTCTCCCCCGCCACGACGGCCCGGGTGCATCGTGGGCCGGCAATGGGCGTGCGTGGAGCGTCGTTTGCGGAGCTCACCGTGACCAAGGCGCCGAAGGGCACCATTTCCGGTTCGATCGACCTGGCTCCCGAACAGATCCGCGCGCTGAACGCGGGTCAGCTCTACATTCAGATTTCCAGCGAGAAAGCCCCGGACGGCAATTTGTGGGGCTGGTTCGTCCGTTAACGGAGTGGAACCGATGTTGAACTCTAGAAAACGCCTGGCGCTCGCCTCAATCGCGTTCGGTGCATCGGCGGTGGTCACCATTGCGGCGCAACAGCCCGGCGGCGCGGCCGGCCCGTTTACCGCGGCGCAGGCAGCCGCCGGAGCAACGGCGTATCAGGCCAACTGTGCGAGCTGCCACCAGCCCGATCTCGCGGGACAGGGCACCGCCACGCCCCTGGCCGGAAGCGCATTCATGGGCGCGTGGGGTGCCCGCGCGGCGCGCGAGCTGTTGTCCTTCATCCAGCTGACGATGCCACCGGGCAGCGCGGGCGCGCTCGGCGCGGATGTATATGCGAACATCGCCGCGTTCATCCTTCAATCGAACGGCGCGCGCCCAGGCAATGAGCCGCTCACCGTCAACTCTCAGGCGCTCATCAGCTCGGTGGCAAGCGGTCCCGCCGCCGTTCAGGCGGCGCCGCCCGCAGGCGGTCAGCAGGCCGCGCAGGGCCGCGGCGCCGCACCGGCTGGCGGACAGGGACCCGCCGGGCAGGGTCGCGGCGGACCGCCGGCGGCGCCGGCCGGGATTACCGTGGCGGGGGAAGTCCGGAACTATGTCCCGGTCACCGAGGCAATGCTCCGAAATCCCGATCCCGGCGACTGGCTGATGATCCGCCGCGATTACCGCGCGTCGAATTACAGCCCGCTCACCCAGATTACGCGCGACAACGTCAAGAATCTGCGCCTCGTCTGGTCGTGGGCGATGAACGAAGGCGGGACGAATCAGCCCGCGCCGATCGTTCATAACGGCGTCATCTACCTCAACAACCCTGGCAATACCATTCAGGCGCTCGACGGCAAGACGGGCGACGTGATCTGGGAGAACCGGTACGGGACCGCCGCGAACGCCGCCGCCATGCGCGGCATCTCGATGTTCGACGACAAGATTTTTGCCGCCACGAGCGATGCCCGTCTGTTCGCGTTCGACGCCAGAACCGGCAAAACCGTTTGGGAGACGACGATCGGCGATCGGTCGAAGGGCAATTACACCACCAGCAGCGGCCCGCTCGTTGCCAGGGGCAAGGTGATCCAGGGCCTTGGCGCCTGCCAGACGTATCGCGAAGAAAAATGCTTCATCAGCGCGTACGATGCCGGCACCGGCAAGCAGGTCTGGAGGTTCAACACGGTCGCGCAGGCCGGCGAGCCCGGTGGAGACACCTGGGGAAAGCTTCCGAATCTGTTCCGCGCCGGCTCGGAATCGTGGATCACCGGCAGCTACGATCCGGCGCTGAACCTCACGTTCTGGGGAACGGCTCAGGCGAAGCCGTGGATGCCGGTCAGCCGCGGCATGTCGCCGAACGACGACGCGCTCTACTCCAGTTCGACCGTCGCTCTCGACGTCGATACGGGAAAGCTCGCCTGGCATTTTCAGCACGCCCCCGGCGAAGCGCTCGACCTCGACGTGGTCTTCGAGCGCCTCCTCGTCGACGACGGGAACGACAACCTGCTGTTCACGGTCGGCAAGGACGGCATCCTCTGGAAGCTCGATCGAAAGACCGGACGATACATCGGGCACACGGAAACCGTGTTTCAGAACGTCTGGACGAGCTTCGATCCCAAGACGGGCAGGCCGTTCTACCGGCCGGACATCATCGAGCAGCAGGAGTTCGGCGCCTGGGTCCAGGGTTGTCCGAGCACCGAAGGCGGGCACAACTGGCCGGCGTCGAGCTTTCACCAGGCGACCAATCAGCTGATCATTCCACTGAGCCAGAGCTGCATCGATATCGCCGCGCAAAAAGTCGAGCTGAAGGAAGGCGGCGGCAGCGGCGGCGGGGCCAGCCGGCGGTTCTACGAAATGCCGGGCACCGACGGCCATATCGGCAAGCTCGCGGCGTACGACGTGCGGACGATGAAGGAAATGTGGTCCTACACGCAGCGGGCGCCGTTCATGACCGCGGCGATCTCGACGGCGGGCGGAGTGGTGTTCGCCGGCGACCTCGATCGCCGGTTCCGGGCCTTCGACGCGCGGACCGGCGCCATCCTGTGGGAAACGCGGCTTTCGACCTCGGTGCAGGGTTTCCCCGTAACGTTCAGCGTTGACGGTAAGCAGTATCTGGCGGTGACGACGGGCAACGGCGGCGGCAGTCCGCGGGCCGTGCCGGCGACGATCGCTCCGGAACTTCGCCCACCCGCCACAGGCAACGCGCTCTACGTGTTTGCGTTGCCGGAGTAGTAAAGAAAAACGGCGGACCTCATAAGGTCCGCCCTACTGTACCGAAGCTGCGCGCCATGCCAGGCGCACAGAAGTAGGGCGGACCTTATCAGGTCCGCCCTGTCATACGGTCCGGCTGAAGCCGGACACTGACGTACTACGTGCAGCGCAGCCGCCGTTTATTCGCCGACCAGGTTCTTCGAGTCCCTCTCGTTGTCCTGGCAGAAGTATTCCTCCATCGGCTGTTCCACCCATCGGAGATTCCAGCCGCCTGACCAGGTCCTGGTGTAGGCGCCGGGATCGTCGATCGTCGGCTCGTATCTCAAAGTGTTGAAGTTGGGGCGCGAGAATCGCTCGATCAGGTGCAACGCTTCAGTGGTCGGCATGCCCTCCCTGCCAAGCAGCCAGGCCCTTTCGTTGAAGCCAACCGTATCGACGACGAGCGTGTCTCCCTCCCAGTGCCCGACCGAATGCCCCATGTAACCGGGATTGAATGTGTCGCTCTTGGTGTCGGGATGCTTCCGGCCGTCCATGTAGATCTCGCGCCAGCTACGGGCCGCGCCGCCGGAGATGATGTAAATACGCTGGACGTCCGGCAGCTGCAGGATCTTGAACCCGTTCGCGGCGGCAAACTGCCGCGGTCCACCATGAGGGACGCATGCCGGATAGGGGTCGTCTTTCGCCAGCGTCTTCATCCGGTATTCGTGCAGGCCCCTGGCCCACGGTTGGAAAGGTATGTCGGCGAGCGGGCCGTAGTTGGCGCCCTGCACCAGGGGGCCGTCGCCGCCACCCCAATACCCTTCGGCGCCGGGCGCGAGCCCGAGGTTCGGCTTGCCATCCGCCAGCCGCGGAGTCGGCTTGGCCGGTGGCTTCGCGGTCGCGGGCGCTTGCGCAACGAGGGTCGCCGATACTGACAGAGCGGCCGCAGCCGCGATAATCACAAACAGATGATTCCCATGACGCCGCATTCGAAACCTCCCCTTATACTGAGACCCGTGAAATCACGACTCGCACTCGTCGCCATCCTGCTGGTTCTTTGGACCTGGAACCCACGATCCCAGACCGGACGATCGGTCTGGGACGGAGTGTACACCGACGAGCAGGCCGCTCGTGGACAGGCCGTTTTCAACGTTTCCTGTGCGTCGTGCCACATGCCCTCGGATTTTGCCGGCGATACCTTTCTGGGCGCCTGGGAGGCGAGCACGGCGCTGGACCTGTTCAGTCAACTTCAGAAGACGATGCCGATGGACACTCCTGGAAGCCTTCCCCCGCAGAATTACACGGATATTGTCGCGTATTTCTTCCGCGCCAACGCGTTTCCCGCGGGCAAGGGCGAACTCCCCGATGACAGAGAGCAATTGAAGCTGATCCGCATCGAGCAGAAAAAGTAGCTACGGCACGATCAGCCTCGAGCGATCCACCTTCTCCATCGTCCCCACCATCAACTCGTGGGCATAGTTCGACTGCTGGCACTGATACTCGAACAGTTCGCGATCCGGAACCCAGGTCATGTTAAACGGAGCTGACGACCAGGTTGCCGTGTACGCACCGGGATCGTCAACCGTGACTTCATACTTCAGCGTATTGGAATCGGTGCGCGTGAAGCGCTCGATGAAGCGAAGCTTCTCGGTGTGCGGCGATCCTGCCCGATCTATCCAGGCCCGCTCGTTGAAACCGACTGTTTCGACGACCAGCGTATCGCCTTCCCAGCGACCTGTTGAATGACCGTAGTAGCTCGGTTCCAGATCCTTTGGATGAGGACGGCCATCCAGATAGATGATCCGGAACGTGTGCGGTCCGCCGATGTCGAAAACGATCATCTGCTGGAGCTCGCGGAACTCCACGATCTCGGTCCCATACGGCGTCACGAACTGACGGGCGCCGCCGGAAGGCTTGCACCGGGCATGGGGCTCGAGCTGGTTCTTCGAGCGATCCTCATACACCATTTTTGCCCAGGGCTTGAACGGCGTGGGCGTCGCCTTGTTGCTGGCGGCCAGGTTTCCACAACACGATCCCCAGAGGCCCTTCTGGTCGGCAGTCGCTCCCATCATCGGCTTCCCATCCGGCCAGCGAGGTGTCGGCTTGGCTGGGGGGGCTGGTGGCTGGGCAGGCGCGGGCGCCTGGGGTGCTCCCTGGGGCACGCCAACCTGTGTGGTAGCCGGCAGTGGCTGGGCCGGCGGCTGCTGTGTCTGTGAAAACAACGGCGCGGGCAGCATCGTGATGAGCGCCACGAATGCTGCCGCCTGAATCACGGTACCCTTTCGCATCTGCATCCTCCTTGAACACGAGGACAGCGACACGCCGCGACGTCTCCGACGTCTCCTAGGGAACGATCAGGGTAGAACGGTCGACCTTGTCCATCGTGCCCACCATGAGCTCGTGGGCGAAATTCGACTGCTGGCACACGTACTCGAACAGCTCCCGGCCCTCGCTCCATGTGAATTCATAAGGCTCGGTCGTCCAGACGGCGGTGTACGCGCCGGGGTCGTCCACTGTGATCTGGTACTTCATAGTGTGATAGTCGGTTCGGGTGAACCGCTCGATGAGATGCAGCTTTTCGGTATGCGGCGTCGCCCCGCGGTCCATCCAGAACCGCTCGTTGAAGCCGACCGTATCGACCACGAGCGTATCGCCGTCGAAGTGACCGATCGAATGGCCGTAGTAGCTCGGTTTCAGGTCCTTGGGATGGGGACGGCCGTCGAGATAAATCGTGCGGAAGGTATACGGCCCGCCGATGTCGAAGACGAGAATCTGCTTGAGATACGGCAGGTCCACGATCTCGGTCCCATAAGGAGTGATGAACTGACGCGGCCCTCCGGAAGCCTTGCAGCGTGTATGCGGCTCGAGCTGGTTCAGCCGCCGATCCGCCGCGACCGCCCGTGCCCACGGCTTGTACGGCGTCTTCTCTGTCGCCAGCCGCCCGCAACAAGATCCCCAGAGACCCTTTTCGTCCGACGGCGCGCCCATCATCGGCCGGCCGTCGGGCCAGCGGGGCGTCGCCCGGAAGGCGGGCTTGGCCCGTGGAGCCGGCGCTGCTTCATCCGCCCCTCGTGGCAAGCCCACTTGTGTCGTGGCCGGCAGCGGCGCGTCCTGGGAAAATGACGGCGCGGGCAGCATCGTAACGAGCGCCAGCACTGCACACGCAATGAATCGCATAAGCCTCCAGGCCCTCCAGGTTCGAATTCTATCGCTACTCGGCCGTTGGCGCTGCCACCTTAGGCGGATCGGGTATCGCAAAGGCGACAACCTGTGTAGCCGTCCGCGTCGCGGCATCGCCCTGGACCGCCACGACGATGTACTGCTTGCCTCTGTGCAGGTACGTCATTGGAACGCCGTTCGGTGGGCCGGGTGTGGTCGGCACCTCCCAGACGAGCGCGCCCGTCTTCTTATCGTAGGCACGAAACGCCGCAGGTTCCGTGTTGTAGCCTGAGCCCGCAAAGAGCAGCGTCTTGGTCACCATCAGCAGCGGGGCGCGGCCGAGGGCGCCGGTCTGCGGAAGGTTTGTCACGCCTTTGAGCATCGGATGATTCTTCACCCAGTCGGGCGTGGGCCCGTTCGGAACCTGCCACGCCATGTCGCCCGTATTCAGATTGATCGCGGTAATCCGGGTCCATGGCCCCTTTACTACCGGGAGCCGCTGGAGCGTCGGTCCCGTGCTCGGCGTGCCGACCCACGGCAGCTCGCTCTCCCCAGGCTTGGACGGCTGCACGCCGTACACCGCGGTGTCGCTGCGCGTGGCGGAACCGGTGTACAAGAACCCGGTCTCGGGATCGAACGCGCCGCCTTCCCAATCGATACCACCAGAGCCTGGGAACGTGAAGGTACCCTTCAGGCCCTTGGCCGGATCGACCAGGGATGGCGGTGAGTACATCGGTCCAATGCGATAGCCTTGAATCGCTTTCAGAGCCGCCGCCTTCAATTCCGGCGTGTAGTCGAGGAGGTCGGCCTCGGTCAGCCCTTGTCTGTCCACGGCCGGCGGCTTCGTCGGGAACGGTTGGGTCGGCGCCGTGTGCTCGCCTGGCACGTCGGACTGCGGTACGGCTCGCTCTTCGATCGGCCACACCGGCTGCCCGTTGGTTCGGTCGAACACATATGCGAACGACGACTTCGTCAACTGGACGACGGCCTTGATCGGCTTGCCGTTGACGGTGATGTCGGCCAGGATCGGCGCGGCCGGCATGTCGAAGTCCCAGATGTCGTGATGGACGAGTTGATAGTGCCAGATGCGCTTGCCGGTCCTGATGTCGACGCAAAGAATGGACGACGAGAACAGATTGTTGCCCGGACGCTGGCCGCCAAACTGGTCGCCGGTCGGCGATTCAACCGGAATGTACGCGTAGCCCAGCTGCTCGTCGACCGTAAATGGCGCCCAGGCGCCGGTGTGCCCCGTGAAGATGTTCGACCCGTTGCCCCACGTCTCTTCGCCAACTTCGCCCTTGCGCGGAACGGTATGGAAGCTCCACAGCTTCTTCCCGGTTCGCACGTCGAAGGCCATCAGGTCCGCTTTCGGGAACTTCATCGATTTCGGATCGCGCGCGTTTTCGAGCGCGGTCGGGATGAGGGCGACGTCGCCAAAAATCAGAGGCGGCGAGGTATTCATCAAATGGCCGATCGTCGGATCGAAGTTCGCGTCCTTCTCCACCTCTCTCGTCATATCGACGATGCCGTCCCGTCCGAAGGAAACATCCGGTTGGCCGGTCTTCGCGTCGAGCGAAACGAGTTGGTAACCCGGCGTGATGGTGAGAATCCTGGACTCCTTTCCGTTGGTCCAGTAGGACGTGCCGCGGCTGTTCTTGCGGACGCCGATCGCGCGCGGTCCTTCGTCGAGCCGCCAGGTCCAGAGCGTTTCGCCGGTGCCCGGGTCGGCCGCGACGATCGCCCGCCGATCGCCGGAGGTGAAATATAGAACGCCGTCGACATAGATTGGCGTGGTTTCGTTCTTGATCTCAAGGGTGGAGCCGAAATTGTCGCCCTTCCAGGCCCAGGCGACTTTCAGGTTCTTGACGTTCTCGGCGTTGATCTGATCGAGCGGCGAGTACCGCATGTTGCCGTCGCCACCGGTCCGTCGCCATTGGCCGTTTGCCACAGCGCTCTGCTGTGGGGAAACCCCCACCTGTCCGGCAACGCCCACCGACCCCAGCAGCGCAACGAGGCCGAGCACGGCCGGTTTCAATCTAAACAGTTTTCCCGCCATGTCGATTCTCCTTCGTACACCGTAGTGGCCGCGTTGCAGCGCAGAACCTACTGACCGGCCGGACCGGTCGGGGCCGGCTTGCTCAGATAGGCCTTCGACTGCGCCTCGCTCTTGAGCGGCGCGACCTTGTCGGGATCGATGCGAACCATGAAATACGAGATGTGATCGTCGATCTTGGTGAACCAGTGGCCCGTGCCTGCCGGGATGACCACCATGTCGCCGGCCTTGAGGTTGACCGTCAGCGGGTTCCGGATGCTCTCTCCGTTGTTGCCCGGCCCGTTGAATTCGACGACGGTCCGCTGCGTGGCGGGACGACGCTGTCTGTTGACGATATCCGGGCCGAGAACGAGCGTCGCCGAGCCGTCGATAATGCGGTAGACCTCGCTGACGTGATCGTGCTCGGCAACGGAGTTGGCGCCCGGCTTGTCCAGCTTCGTCCGATACTCAATGCCGATGGCGACGTTGGACTTGCCGATGTCGATCGATCTCACCTGCTGATCGACGAGCTTCTCCTCGATCGCCTTCTTGGTATAGGCCTGGAGCTCCTCAGCCGGAATGTAGGTTGCCGGACACATGTTGCAGGTCGGCTGAGGGTCGGTGGGGTTGATTTTCGTTTGCGCCACGAGTCACACCCACGACGCCGGTCGCCACGACGAATCCCATTATGAAGTTCTTCATATACGCCTCTCCGTTGCTACCGCGTCAATTCGTTACTTTGCCTGGGGCCACAATACGCCCTGGTTTGCCTTCGTGACAGGCCCCACGCCCTTGTAGAGAAAACGCTGCACGCGCGCGCCGGTGTAGGTCTCGGTCGCGTAAAGATTGCCCCTCGAGTCGGTATCGAGGTTGTGGACGCCGAAGAACTGGCCTGGCTGCCGCCCGCCGTCACCGAAGGAGGTGAGGACTTCGAGCGTGCTGCGCAGCAGGATGCTGATCTTCTCGTCCACGCCGTTGGCCATGTAGATGTAGGTCTGCTGCGGATCCCGCGAGAAGGTCATGTCCCACACCGAGCCCGATCGGAGCGTGTGCGTGTCGATGAAGGCTTCCTTCACGAAAGTTCCGTCCTTCTGGAAGACCTGAATGCGATCGTTCACCCGGTCGCACACGTACACGAGACCGTCCTTCGAGACGTTGGCGCAGTGAACGGTATTGAAATGCTTCGACGGAGCCTGCCCCGTCTGGTACGGCGGTACCTTCACGTCGTCAGGCTTGGCGCCGTAGGCGCCCCAGTGCCGCTTGTACTTGCCGGTCTCGCGGTCGATGACCATGACGCGCCGGTTGCCGTAGCCGTCCGCGATGTACATTTCGTTCGCCGCCGGATCCTCGAAGATCTTCGCGGCGCGCCAGTAGTTCTCCAGGTCGTTGCTGCCGTTGTGCGTGCCCTGCTTCCCCATTTGCAGGAGGAACTTCCCGGCCTTGTCGAACTTCAGGATGTGAGTATCGGTGTTGCCGTTGCCGCCCAGCCAGACATCGCCTTTTGAATCGACGGTGATGCCGTGGTTGCTCTCCGGCCACTCGTAGCCCTGGCCCGCACCACCCCAACTGCCGACGACGTTGCCGGCCGCATCGAAATGCACGACATCCGGCGCCACTTTGCAGCAGACGCCGACCTTGAGATCGGCCGCCTTCAGGTTGTCTTCAACTGTCCCGCGGTCGATGAACGATCCAGACGTGATCCTGGGCGTCCACGGAGAGGCCGATGGTGGAACCGAGCACCCAGTGATTTGGTAGCGGCTTCGGCCAATACGGGTCCACTTCGAAAATCGGGGCCTGCTTTGCCTGCGCCGCGACACTCGTCGCGAGCGGCTGGTACGGTGCGTACGATGCACCAGCGAGGGCGATCAGGAACAGGCCGAGCGAGGCTGCTATCTTGAGTCTCATCGCTTCCTCCGCGCCGAGGGTGGGCCGCACGTGTGGTTACAGGGAGGCCGCGTCAGACACGACCCCCCTCGTACCCGCCTGATTATCGTTGGCTCTGGGCGGTTGTCAAGGATGAACGTCCGCCTCGATTCCCACCGCCTCAGTTGGCCGCCGCCTTGAAGCGCGCCTCCTGGCCGACCACTCGCTCGGGGTCGGCGTTCGGCTTCGGCTTGAACTTCACGATCCGGCCATTGAACACTTCCGCGACATACAGGTTGCCCTCCTGGTCGGTCGAGATCTGGTGCGGGCCGTTGAATTGCCCCGGTTGCCCACCCTTGATGCCCCAACCGTACAGGTAGTTCCCGTTCAGGTCGTACTTGAGAATCCGGCCCGTGCCGCCGTCAGCCACCCACAGGTCCTGCTCGGGCGAAATGAAGTGATAGTACGGCAAAGAGTTCACGCCGGTCGTGAACATGTCCAGGAACTTGCCGTCGGTGTCGAAGACCTGGAAGCGATGGTGGCCGCGATCGACGACGAAGAGGCGGCGGTCGGCGCTGATGGCGATGCTGTGCACGGTATTCCACTCGTTCGGGCCGGGGTTGTTCGGGTCCTTGGGCGCCGAGCCCCAGTCCATCAGGAACTTGCCGTCCTTGTCGAACTTCGCCACCCGCGTGCCGCCGTAACCGTCGCTGATGAAGAACGTCCCGTCGGGCAGCCAGTCGATGTCGGTGGGCCGGTCGAACAGCCTGCCGCCGTCACGTCCCCTCTGGCCCTTGGTGCCGAGCGTCAGCGCCAGGTTGCCGTCGTAGGTGAACTTGTAGATCACGTGCAGCTGGTCGTCGATCACCCAGACGTGCTTGTCGGGATCGTAGGGATTCATCTTGATCTTGTGCGGTCCGCGCCCGCATGCGCGCCGCGAAGAGCTTGTCGTGTTGCGGCCAGTACTGAACCTCTTTCCCGTCCCGATCGACCACGAAGAGCACGTGGTGATAGCGGCGCTCCCACCCGCGCTTGGCGGCCGGTTCGCACGTCGCACCAAGGCCATCGTCGTTGCCAGTGGCGTTGCCGCGCGTTGGATTCAGCATGCCGTACGGCGTCCACGGTTTCGCCGTGGGCGGGAGCGGCAGCTCGCCGCGCATGGCAATCCAGATTCGATCCGGAGTCTCGGCGTAGACGGCGCCGCTCGAACCCCAGGTCCAGCCGTCGTGCTTCACGCCGTCCTGGCCGTCGGGCAGCGGTTGGGGCCAGTTCGCCACGACCTCGTAGGGTCCGAACTCGTCCTGCCCGCCCTTCTCCGCCGGAGCGGCGGCTGTGGGCGTGGAGGCAGGCGCGGGCGCCTCTGCCGGCGCGGTGCAGCCCGCCAGAGCCACGGACGCCAACAGTACCAGTTGTCAATCCCACCGTAAGCGACGAACTTCGTGCGCGCATGGTGCCTCTCCTCTCCTTCGGCATGTTCCGTGTGGCCGCCTCCGTGACCTCTCTATCCAACCTAACAGCATTTCGCTCGAGCATACTTGGCTCGCAGCCGGTGCTCCGAAAACCGGCGCCATTCGGCCGCCGAATGCGTGACGCCGTGGTGTGCCAGATGCCGGGCGTACGCGTTCTCGTCGGCAATCTCCCGCAGAATGCCAAGAACGATGCGGCCGATGTATTGGAGAGTCTTCATATTTCCTCCGGCCTGAGCTGCGTCAGGACGAACGGTGCCTCGCCAACCCGCGCGCCGGCCCCGCCAAACAGGATCTTCGTCCAGATGCGAAGCGAGTCGGCGAGAATCAGCGTGACCAGGACGACGAAGATGCCGCAGACGACCGCGTCGAGCTGGTTGTTGAAAATCTGCGCGCGCGTCGCCGCAATCTGCGCGGCCGGGACGGTCCCCGCGGCAAGCGCTGCCTGAAGCTGCGTTGGCCTGCGCAAGGAAGCCGAGGTACGGGTCGGGCGAGAAGATCTTCTGAAGTAGCTCGCCGTGAACGTGACCGTGACGAGCCACACCATCGGCAGCGCCGTGACCCAGATGTACTTCCACCGGTGCATCTTGATCAGGATGGTCGTCGCGACCGCAGAGCGCGATGGCGGCCAGCAGCTGGTTGGCGATGCCGAAGAGCGGCCACAGCGAGTTGATGCCGCCCAGCGGATCGCGCACGCCCTGAATCAGGAAGTACCCCCACGCCAGGACGATGGCGGCGCTCGTGCCGATGACGCCCGGCATCCAGCTCGGTGCGGCCGAGCGGCTTGTAGATGCTGCCCAGCAGATCCTGCAGCATGAAACGGCCGACGCGCGTGCCGGCGTCGAGGATGGTCAGGATGAACAGCGCCTCGAACATGATCGCGAAGTGGTACCAGAAGCCGATGAAGCGCTCGACCGCCGCCGATCTGCGAGAAGATGTGCGCCATGCCGAGCGCGAGCGACGGCGCGCCGCCGGTGCGGTGCGAACAGCGTCTGCTCGCCGACCTGCTCGGCGAGCGTATCCATCTCGGCGACCGTGACCGGATAACCCCAGCCGGAGATCGTCGCCACGGCCGCCTGCGGGCGTCGCGCCGACGATGCCGGCCGGCGAGTTGACGGCGAAGAACACGCCCGGCTGCAGCGCGCAGGCGGCGATCAGCGCCATGATGCCGACGAAGCTCTCGAGCACCATCGCGCCGTAGCCGACCGGCCGCGCGTGCGACTCTCGTTGGCGATCAGCTTCGGCGTCGTGCCGGAAGAGATCAGCGCGTGGAATCCGCTGATCGCGCCGCACGCGATGGTGATGAAGCAGAACGGAAAGATCTTGCCGGCGAAGATCGGGCCCGGTGCCGTCGACGAAGCGCGTGAACGCCGGCAGCTCGAGCTGCGGCCGGACGAACAGGATGCCGAAGCCGAGCAGGATGCACGACGCCGAGCTTGACGAACGTGCTCAGGTAGTCGCGCGGCGCGAGCAGCAGCCACACCGGCAGCGCGCTGGCCACGAAGCCGTAGACGATGATGCCGATGGCCAGCGTCATGGCGCTGTAGGTGAACCACGGCGCGAGCGTCGGGCGTCTGCGACACCGCACTGGCCGCCGAAGATGCTCAGCGAGCACGAGCACGAAGCCGATGACCGAGCACTTCGAGCACCTGCCCGGGCCGCCAGTAGCGCAGATACAGGCCCATGAACACCGCGATCGGCATCGTCGCCAGGATCGTGAACGCGCCCCAGGGGCTGCCGCGCAGCGCGTTGACCACGACCAGCGCGACGACGGCGAGCAGGATGATCATGATGAGCAGCACGGTGAGGAGCGCGGTGAAGCCGCCGACCGGCCCGATCTCCTCCCGCGCCATCTGGCCGAGCGACTTGCCGTCCCGGCGCATGGACGCGAACAGGATGACGAAGTCCTGCACGCAGCCGCCGAGCACCGCGCCGAAGATGATCCACAGCGTCCCCGGCAGATAGCCGAACTGCGCCGCCAGCGTCGGCCCGACGAGCGGCCCGGGACCGGCGATGGCCGCGAAGTGATGGCCGAAGACGATCCACTTGTTGGTCGGCTCGAAATCGTGGCCGTTGCGCAGGCGTTCGGCCGGCGTCGCGCGTCGATCGTCGAGCGCCATGACCTTGGCCGCGATGAACTTGGCGTAGAAGCGGTAGCCGAGCGCATACATGCAGATCGGCCGCCGTCACAATCCAGAGGCTGTTGACCGGCTCGTCGCGCTGGAGCGCAACCACCCCCAGCGCCAGCGCGGCGAGCAACGACACGACGACCCACATTCCGTAGGTGAGAAGGCTCTTCATGGCGGCTAATGTAGGTAGAATCGTGGCGGACGTCAAACCAAAAACATGACCAAATCAGACGCCGCTATCGGAAGAGCGTCGCGCCTCGACACCACCGCGCTCTCGCGACGCCATGGATCGACTCGGCATCGCCGGCCAGTGTCTCGGCATCAAGCCGCTCGATCACGGCATGCGCCTGGCCGGACGCGCGTTTACGATTCTGTACGGTCCCTCGGGCAAGCCTTCCGGAACAGTGGGCGACTATATAGACGATGTCCCCGCGGGTCACGTGGTGGTGCTCGACAACGGCGGCCGCGAGAACGCGACCGTCTGGGGCGACATTCTCACATGGGTCGCCCACCAGCGCGGCCTCGGCGGCACGGTCATCGACGGCGCGTGCCGCGACACGCATCTCGCGCTGGAACTGAGGTACCCGATCTTCAGCCGCAGCTACTCGATGCGAACGGGCAAGGATCGTGTGCAGGTGGAAGCGATGGGCGGCCCGGTTAATATCGGCGAGGCCCGTTGCGAGGCCGGCGACATCCTGCGCGGCGATTCCGACGGGGTCGTCGTCATCCCCAGGGCGCACGAAGAAGACGTTCTGGCGGTCGCGGCAGAGATCGACACGATCGAGCAACGGATCCGCGACGCCGTCAAGAGCGGCCTGACGCTCGTCGAGGCCCGGACACAGCACGGATACCACTCGCTCCAGACGCGCAAGAAGTAGCCACGCGGCTTGCGCTCAGGCTGCGGGCTTGACGCGCGTTGGGGTCTTGCCGGGCGTGGACTGGCGAGCCTCGCGCTGCGCGTGAATCACCGCCAGGTGGTGCGAGACGTGCTGCTGCTCCCAGGCCGCGAGAGCCGCGTAAAGCACGGCGTTGATGGCAAGGTGCGGTTGGCGACGTTGGAGCCAGGCGGCCGCATTGTATGCGCCCATCAGGGCCATCAATCCGAGGGCGGTCACATGGACCCCGGTCTTGACCGCCTCCGCCGAACCGGAATTCAGCACGTTGAACTGCATGCCCACACCTCAAGCGCTGCAAGATCAGTGCTGGTTTTCAGTCCTGGTCACGTAAGGACCGCCGGGAATCGGCCGCTTCAGAGAACGTGAAATCGTTCGGAAATCCGCGCTGCTGATGATCTTTCGGTAAGCCACGCGGGGCCGGTCAAGTCGCCCGTGAGGATTAACCCACCTGTGGCAGACAAATGTCATCCTTTGGGGGCACGCCAACCCTTCCCTGTCCTCGATCGCCGCCAAGACCGTGCTGATGACACGGACCGCGACTTTTCCAGAAAGCCGGGCCTTCGATTCGCTGACGGGCGCATAATCAGGGCTCCATCGCAATGGGAGGAGCAATGAAGAAGCGACCTAAAGTGTTCTGGTTCCTTGGCCTGATCCTCGGCCTGATGTTCGCGGTTCTCCCGGCTCGGACCGTGGAAGCACAGGCGGGCCGCGGAGCCCCGCCGACGCCGCCGTGCGGCCCCAATCTGTCACCCGAGATCAAGAACGTCACAAAGGATTCCCGCTGCTTCGAGCTCAGGACGTATACGGTCCAGGCGGGCAGCTCGATCGATCTTCTGCACTCGCGGTTTCGCGATCGGACGACCGCGCTGTTCAAGAAGCACGGAATGACGATCATTGGTTACTGGCAGCCGGTCGCGAAGCCCGATACCTTGATCTACATCCTTGCGTACAAGGACGGCGCCGCCAGAGATGCCGCGTGGGCTGCCTTTGGTAAAGATCCGGAATGGGTGAAAACGCGAACCGAGATGCAGGTGGGCGTGCAGGTTGAGGCCGTCTTCATGAGCGCGACCGACTATTCGCCGATGAAGTAGATCTCGTAGCGGCTGACTGCGTCTGCCAGTTGGCTCTCAGCGCGGCCCGGTCCACGTCCTGGGGCTCTGGACTCTCGACTACCGGAGCGGTGCGACGCTGACGACCTGAGCTTCCATGTAGCTCTTGAGGCCCAGCGCGGAGTACTCCCGTCCCAGGCCCGACTCCTTGGCCCCGCCGAACGGTACGGTCGCATCGGGAATGTGATGCTGGTTCACGTACGCGGTGCCGACCTCGAGACGCGCCGCGACTTCCGCACCCCGCGCGAGGTTGTTCGTCCAGACGGACCCGCTCAACCCGTAGCGCGTGTCGTTCGCACGGCGAATCGCATCGTCCAGATCGCGGTACTTGATCACCGGGAGCACCGGTCCGAACGGTTCTTCGTCGACGAGCCGCGTCCCTTCCGCAATATCCGCGACGATCGCCGGGGCGATGAAATAGCCCGGGCGATCGAGCGCGTGGCCGCCGCACAGAATTCGTGCGCCCGCTTTGCGGGTGTCTTCCAGGATGGCCAGCACTTTGTCGTACTGCATCTTGTTCTGCAGCGGCCCCATCTGCGATTCGGGGTCGAGGCCGTCCCCGAGCTTGATCTGAGCGCGCGATCTCGGCGAGCGCCTCGCACATCGGTTCGTAGATCGCAGTCCGGCACGTAGAGCCGCTTGATCGCCACGCAGATCTGTCCGCAATTGGCGAAGGCGGCCCGGAAGAGCTGCGGCGCAATCGCCTTCGGATCGACATCGTCGAGCACGATGGCCGCATCGTTGCCGCCCAACTCGAGCGTCACCCTCTTGAGGTTCGAGGACGCGCCGGCCAGCACCTTCTTCCCGGTCGGGACCGATCCGGTGAACGAGATCTTGTCGATGCCCGGATGCTCGGTCATCCAGGAACCGAAGTCGTTTCCACCAGCGAGGATGTTCAGGACCCCTGGGGGCAACACCTTGCGGACCGTCTCGCCCATGCGGAGCGTCGCCAGCGGCGTATAAGGCGATGGCTTCTGGACGACGGTGTTGCCTGTATAGAGGGCTTGAACGATGCGGCCAATCGCGATGCCGACCGGGACGTTCCATGGCGTGATGATGCCGACGACGCCGAGCGGCCGGTACCGCAGCTCGATCCGCCCCTCGTCGTCGTCCCGGAGAATTTCGCCCGCGACGTCGATGGAAGACAATCGCTCGATCTGCAGCGGAACGAACGAGAGCTCCTTGCGGCACTCCGCCAGCGTCTTGCCCTGCTCGCGGACGAGCAGCTGTGCGAGTTCCTCCACCTGGCCACGCATCGCCGCTGCGAACTGAAACAGGCTGAGCCGGCGTTCCTCGAACGAGAGCCGGCTCCAGGGCGGGAAAGCCCGGCGCGCGGCGGTGACGGCTTCGTCGAGTTGTGCGCGGGTTGCGTCCGG
This sequence comes from uncultured Acidobacteriota bacterium, assembly GCA_963749565.1. GTDB lineage: Bacteria > Acidobacteriota > Vicinamibacteria > Vicinamibacterales > CAVVIG01 > DATLLJ01. The sequence goes on from CAVVNL010000011.1 coordinate 77,231, forward strand.
GCACTGCGAAAAGACCGCGCCCGTCGCAGGATTGAGGACGTCGAAGGACGCAGGGCTCGTCGCCCCGCGCCCGTCGATCGTGTGCGTGAAAGGATCGATTACGGTTGTTCCTTGGCCGCGCTGTTGGACGTGCCCGCCATCAGCCGTTTCCCATCGGGCATGGTGACGCTCGAGGCATTCGCCGCCGGCTTGCCACTCCGCGCCGCCCAGCCCTCGATGGTAAGCGTGACGCCGATCGGCATGTCCTCCTTCCGCCATCCGCGCCGAATCAACGAGTTCCCCGAGCCCGTCTCGAAGGCCCAGTTCACGACCTTCCCGTCGGCGCCGACCACGTCCACATAAATCCAGGCGTGGGGATTGGACCACCGCATCTCGGTGAGCTTGCCGGTCAGCTTGATCGGCTTTTCCGGGTCGAACTCAGCCGTGAACGAGTGATGCGCAACGGCCGGACCCGCTGCCAACGCGATAACGACGGCGATGCCGCCGCCGATCATTCCAGTCCGCTTCAGGTTTGCACTCATGGCACTGCCTTCTCCTTCTGCTGCTTGGCCCGGTAATCGTCCCTGACTTCTTTCAGGTGCGGCAGGTCCTGGTCGTCCTCTTTACACGCGACTTCGAGGAGCTCGTCATCCTGTCTGTTCAACGCCATCTCGATCGTCCACGGTCGCGTGTACGCGATCGGATCGGTCACCGTCGCCCGGTACATGATGCGGTTTGCGTTGATCGGCGTGAACCGCTCGACCACGGTCTGGGCGTGGCTGACCACTTCGCCGACCTCGTTCAGCCAGGTCTTCCCGTTCAGGTTCCGTGTTTCAACCACCAGTACGTCGCCCTCCCATCGTCCGACAGAGTCCCCTTGCCATAGGCGGATGTTGTCGGGGAGGTGGGGGCGTCCGTCGAGGGGGATCTGCCGCCACGACATCCTCTCGGACAGCATCACGATGTACCCCGGCGGCTGGAGAATCTGGTACGGAGACGGCGTGTACATCGACCTCGGGACCCCTGCGACGAAACAGTGCGCGGTCGGATCGTCGTATCCGCGGAAAGGAAGCTCCCGCTCGGTCCGCTCGGCTCTCGACCAGGGGTGATTCGGAAGTTTTCCATCGGGCGGGTCGACGATCATCCCCCTGCCGGCCGGCGTCAGGAAATCTCGCTCGTGCTTCTCGAGGCCGTAGTTGGCGCCGCCCGCGTCCGCGCCGTAGAAACCGGTCAGGTCGGGCTTGCCGTCCGGCATCCGGCGAATCGGACCGGCCGGCTTCGGCTTTCCTCCCGGATCGCCTCCCTCCTGCGCCGAAGTCTCAAGAGGCAGCAGCGAAACACACATGAGGGCCGCGAACGTAACGCGAACCAGGGCCCGGGTATAAACGACGCGTTTGTTCATTTCTTCTCCCCGCCGGGAACTGCAGGTTTCCCAGGTTCAGGATACCAAAGTCGAGGGTCGCGCTCGAACAGTCCGTTCGCCTCCTCGACCTCAGCCTGGCACTGATACTCGAGAATCCGGTCCATATCCTTATGTCGATGGAGCGGCATGCTGATCTTCCAGGGTCTGGTGAACACCTTCGGATCTTCGATGGTCACCTCGTACCGAATCGTGTCGGCGTCGACGAGGGTGTAGCGTTCCTCCAGGCGCACCGCTTCGCTGTGAAAGTTCCCGGCCATGTCGAACCATGTCTTGTCGTTCTGACCGGTGACGTTCACGACCAGCGTGTCGCCCTCCCAGCGGCCGCGCGAGTCCCCCATCCAACCGTCGATGCCGGGATGAAGGCTGGGCCTTCCGTGCGTGTAGATGAGGCGGTGTACCTGGGACCATTCGAAGGTGATCGCGACATGATCACGGCGTCTGGAAGATGTGAAACGGAAAGTCCATGTACATGATTCGCGGCACGCCGGGCAGGAAGCAGCTGGCCAGCGGGTCGGCGGTCTGTCCGGTTGACGTAGTTCTCGGTCCTCTTCTCCAGCGCCCAGGGCTGATACGGGATGGCGCCTCCTTCGACGACGCTCCTGCCGGCGGGCATGCCAAGCCGCGCGGCATGGTCCTCCAGGTTGTATGCCGCCCTGTTTCGGACCTGCCAGATGCCCTGGAGGTTCGGCCTGCCGTCAGCTGTGCGTGGCACGCCCGGCGCCGGGCTTCGCCTGTCCAGCAACTGCCCGTCCGGCAGGCAGCCACAGCGCCGCGGACACCGCCAGCACGAGCGAAAGACAGCGCACGGCCTTCAGCATATGGAGATCACCTCGGATGCTAGCAATTCGAGCACGAAGCGCTCGGCGAGATCAAGTGATTGTACGCCGCGGAACCCCTCGCGGGAGCGGGGTCGCCCAGGTTAGGAACCGGCCGAACCACAAATAGTTTGACGGATCTTTGGTGGGAACGCTACTCTGACTGGGAATTCTACACTTCGCAATAGCTTCAACTGGAGAGGCGATCCATGTCCAACCCATTACGTGATTCGTTGGCGGCTGCGTTCTTCTGCATCCTCGTTCCCGTGGCGGCGGAAGCTCAGCGCGGCCAGGTCACCCTGCCCGAGGGCCCCGGCAGGGAGGTCGTTCAGGCCAGCTGCGCGTCATGCCACGGTCTCAACATGATTACCGGCGCCGCGGGATACACGCAGGATGGGTGGCGCGATCTGATCGGTTCGATGATCGCGCTGCCCGGCCCCCAGGCGGACGCGGCAACGAAGTACCTGGCGACACACTTTCCCGAGAAGCCCGGCCGGCGGCCGACGCTCGTGCCCGGCGACGTGAAGATTACCTTCAAGGAGTGGAAGGTTCCGACGCTTGGCCAGCGCTCCCGCGATCCAATCCAGATGAAGGACGGCACGATCTATTGGACGGGGATGTACGGCAGCCTCATCGGGCAGCTGAACCCGGCGACCGGCGAGATGAAGGAGTTCAAGCTGGACCCGAAGGCCCGTCCCCACAGCATCACCGCCGACGCGGCGGGCAACATCTGGTACACGGGAAACGGCAACGGCACGATCGGCAAGCTCAATCCGAAGACCGGCGAGATCACCTCGTACCCGATGCCGCTGGCAGCCGCCCGCGATCCGCACACCGCGATCTTCGACCAGAAGGGGACGATGTTCTTTACCCTTCAGCAAAGCAACATGCTGGGCCGCATGATTCCCGGGACGGGCGAGGTGACGCTGGTGGAGACGCCGACCAAGGACGCGCGGCCGTACGGCATCCAGGTCGACTCGAAAGGCATGCCGTGGATCGCCTATAACGGCAGCAACAAGGTGGCGACGCTCGATCCGGTCACGCTTCAGGTTCGTGAATATTCCATGCCGGATCCGGCGACCCGCATCCGGCGCCTCGCGCTCGGAAGCGACGACACGATCTACTACGTCGATTCCGCGCGCGGCTACATCGGCCGCTTCAATCCGAAAACCGGGGAGCAGAAGGACTGGCCGTCTCCGAGCGGACCGACGTCGCACCCCTATGCGATCGCGGTCGTGGACGACATCGTCTGGTACAACGAATCGGGCATGAGGCCGGACACGCTCGTCCGCTTCGATCCGAAGACCGAGAAGTTCCAGAGCTGGGCCATCCCTTCAGGCGTCGGCATCGTCAGGAACATGACGGTCTCGCCTGACGGCAATCTGGTCTTCCATCAAAGCAGCATCAACCGTGTCGGCCTCGTGATCATCGAGAAGCCGGCGGCCACGACGACACGCCGGTAAGTACGTCAAGGAGCATCCGCGTGGGCTAGACGGGCGACGGTGGCGACGCCGTTCGCCCGTGCCCACGTCGGATACTTCGCCTGCATCTCTTTCTGCACCATCGCGGCCGCTTCGTCGGCCGATCTTCCCTGCGCCTTCAGCTCCCGCGCGCGCGCCTGGATGCCCTGCATGATGGCGCGCTGCGTCGGAATCAACGTGCCGTCGCCGACGGCTCCGTGGGCTGGTACGATCGTGCGCGGCTTCATCGCTTCGAATGCGTCGAACGCGGCCAGCCACGCTCGAAGGCTCGAGGCCTGGTTGACCGCGAGGAAGGAATTGTTCATCACCACGTCGCCGGCAAAGAGGACGGCATCTCCCTCTACGAAGAAGCCCGTGTCGCCTCGCGTGTGGGTCGGGCCCACGACGAGCATCCGGACCCGAACGCCCCCCAGGTCGAGCGTATGCTCGCGATCGAACGTGATATCGGCCTTGCGCCCCGTGGCGTCTTTCAGCAGGTCCGCAATCACCGGCGACCTCCCCGAGAAATTCTTGATCTGCCCCGCGCCGCCTTCTGCGAACTCGGCCTCCTGCACCGTCGAGTTGACGTATTTCGCGGTTGCGGGGAAGGCGAGGTACCCGGTGGTGTGCTCGGCATGGTAGTGGGTGGAGGCGATGTACACCTCGCTGTTCTTGCTGACCTTCGCAACCTCGCGCAAGACCGCTTCGCCGTTACGGCGGCCCAAGCCGGGATCGATCACGAGCGTCGCGCGGTTTCCGACGATGATGCCGACGTTGGGCACCAGGCCGACGTTGCCATCCGGAATGACATACGTGTGCTCGCCCAGCTTGACCGTAACGTTCTCCCGCACGAGCGGATCCGTCACGGGCGCCGTCTGCGCGATCGTGATCGCCGGCACGAACACCGACGCGGCACACAGAACGAGTTGGGCAATAATGAATCGAGCATGCATCACGAAATCCTCCGTCTGACGGCCGTGGCGGCCGCGGTCATTTGCCTCGCTAGTACGCAGGCCGGCGCGCAGCCGTCAACCAGCGATCTGGTCGTCACGGCAGGCAGCAGCACGTTCAGGATGCCGCCTTTGCCGTCCCTCGTCAATGAGACCGCGGTCGTCGGCGCCGAGCGCGCCGCCGAACAGGCGCTGCGGGCGCTCGCAGACGCCGCGCTCGCCGGGATGAAGGAGATCGACCAGATCGATGCGGATATCGCCGCGAACGCCGCCGCCATGGAAAAGGAAAACGAAATCCTCGCGAAGGCGCGGCTCGAATTCCAGCCGACGCTCGACGCCTACACCAGCGGACCAGGCCGCCCTCAGCGCCGATGACGAACAGCTCGTCAAGGATCAGGCGCCGGTCCGCGCGCTGATCGAGGCCTACAACCGCACGCCGGAAAAAGAGCGCACCGCCGAACAATACGATCGGATCGTTGCGCTCAAGGCGCCGTTCGACAGCCGGCTGGAGGCGTTGAAGGCCAGAAAGGACGCGCTCAAGACACGGTTCGATGCCATCGAAGACGAGCTGACCGCGCAGGAGCAGCCCATGGCTTTCATGAGAAAGCTGGACCTCACCCTGCTGGCCCAGCGTAAGGTGAAGACGGCGGCCCTCGGAGACGCGTACCGTCAGCTTCGGGCTGTTTACGACTACTCGACGCAGATCGGGGCGCAGCCCGGAGCGGTGAAACACACGCCTCCGCCGGCCCTGGCCCGGCTGCAACAAGCCACCGGCGACGTCCTGAAGACGTTGAGCGAGCGCGGGTTCGATGGGGCAAAAAATCCCGCGAACACGGAGGCTCGGCCGCGATAGAATCGGAGGGCCATGAGGCGAAGGGGTGTTTCGGGGTTCGCCGTCCTTGTCATGCTCTGCGGAACAACGGTCTTCGCGCACCACTCACTTGCCGGCATTTATGACGACAACAGGCGCCTGACGGTCGAGGGCGTCGTCACGCGGTTCCAGTTCATCCACCCGCACCCGCTCGTGCGGATCGAAGTCAAGGATCCCAGCGGCAAAGCGCAGCTGTGGATGCTGGAGATGGACAATCGCGGCGAGTTGATGGCGCGCGGCTTCGACATGGATACGCTCAAGCCGGGCGACCGGATCAAGGTCACCGGCAGCCGCGCCCGAAGCCGGCCCCGCAGCCTCTATATCTACAGCCTCGAACGTCCTGCCGACGGCTTCAGCTACGAGCATCATCCGTAGCTGCGGGCCGTCGACAATCCGGCTAAGCCAGATCACAGGTGTAGCGCAGGTCATTAGACCTGCGAGCGCGTCCCAGCAGGACTGAAGTCCTGCGCTACATCTCGGATGAGATTTCCAGTTCGATATCGAAGACCGCGCGATCCTCGAGCGTGTGGATTTCGAGGCTCCTCAAGGCAGGCAGCAGCGCGGCGCCCTCGGGCCCGGCGAGGGTGGGAATATCGAGCACGACGCGGTTGCCGTCCAGGCGCACGCCCGCGGGCAGCCGGTCGAACGATGCCACCAGGCGCGAGACGAGGGTCCCCATCGCTCCCAAGAACGACCATCGCAACACGAGCATCGGCGAAGCTGGAAATTGCGGCTGCCGTTCGACAACGAAGATCACCTTGAGCGGCGGGATGAATGGCCAGGAAACCGCGATGAACACCTCGAACTCGTCGCCGGCACGCGGGCGGATGTCGACGCTGCGGACGGGTGTCGTGGTTCCCTGAAGCGCGTCCGCCACCACGCGGTTCAGCAAGGCCCGCGACACGGGAATGCGCGCCGAGACCCGGCTCCCGGCAATGTCCCGGAATCCCGACGACGTGAGGTAGCGCAAGGAGCTGCGACGCGCGGGCTGCCACTGGAAGTCTGTCCGGAGCCTTACATTCGCCGCAGGCCGATCTGCGGTTCGTACAGCCGCGTCCCGCGGCATGCGGGACATTTCCCGGGCTTCGAGAGCTTCGCTTCGTCGAACGTGAAGCCGCAGGTGCGGCATCGCGCGGGAACGACGACGACTTCGTGACCGGCCGCTCTCGCGGATCGAAGCGCGTGACGCAGGTCGTCCTCGACGTCGCCCCGCTTCAGCCCCAGCTCGCGGGCGAGCGCGGAAACCGACCGTGGCTGGTCGGTCAGAAAAGTCAGCAGTTCCTTTCGAAAGGTCATCCCGGGCGCCCTCGGTGAGAACGCACACAACGGGACGCGCGACGTCAGGACTTGACGCCGAGCGCCGCCGCGAGCTCGCGGATGAGATCGGCTTCGGCGCTCGACAAGGCGCCCAGGCCGAACACTCCGCCGCTCGCCGTTGCGACCGCCTTGCAGTCGGCGATGATCTTGCTCACCAGCTGCGTCCGCGAGTCAGCGTCGAGGCGATCGACACGAAGCCGTAGCGCCTCGGTTGCAAGGCGAAAGAGCTCGGGGCGCGGCCGGCGGGACAGCCATTCCGCCACCATGCGGCCGCCTGTCTGGGCGGCCGGCTGCAACTCGGGCGCGCGTCAGGATCCGCTCGATGACGGCCCGCTCTGCCGCGGGAAGCGTGCCGTCGGACCAGGCGACCTGAATGGCCGGCACGATATCGAGGAGGGGCGCCGTCGCGGCATCGAAGCCGAGCGCCGCCAATTCCGTCACTGCCTGATCGTCGACGCCGAGCGCTGCCGCGAGCTGCCGCTGGCGTTCAGCCGCCGCTTCCTGCTCGCGGGCGCGCTCGAGCAGTTCCTGGTCCCGGCGTCGAAAATAATCGGCCTCCAGGGAACGGCCCCGGTCACCTAACAGATCCTTCGGTTCGGCCATGATCTCTCCGAGGGCGATCATAGTGGCAGTGGCAGTGCCGCGCAATTACCGCGCGGGCGCTTTGGCCGCGCGAACTGCGGGACGCGGGCTTCAGTCGAACGCTGTCGCTGTCGTCCTCAACTCTGCATCGCCGTGCCGACAACCGCGGCGGTTGCCGGTTCCGGCGCCGCGTGGGGTACGGTCCGCCGCGAGGCAAGCCTCATCCGCGCACGCTCGATGTACACGTAGTACACCGGGGTGATGTAGAGCGTCAGCAACTGCGAGACGAGCAGTCCGCCGACGACCGCCATCCCCAGCGGGCGGCGCGACTCGGCGCCGGCGCCCAGGCCGACGGCGATCGGCAGCGTGCCGACGAGCGCGGCCATCGTCGTCATCATGATCGGCCGGAAGCGGACGAGGCAGGCTTCGTGGATCGCCTCGAGCGGCTCCTTGCCGCGCTCCTGCGCGGCGATGGCGAAGTCCACCATCATGATGCCGTTCTTCTTCACCAGCCCGACGAGCATGATGATGCCGACGAACGCATAGAGGCTCAGCTCCATGTTGAAGATGAGCAGCGTCAGCAGCGCGCCGAAGCCCGCCGACGGCAAGCCCGAGAGAATCGTCAGTGGATGCGTGAAGCTCTCATAGAGGATGCCCAGCACGAGGTAGATGACGACGATCGCCATCAGCAGGATGAGACCCAGCCCCTGCAGCGAATCCTGGAAAGCCTGCGCCGTGCCCTGGAAGCTCGTCGAAATCGCCGAGGGAAGCGTATTGGCGGCGAGCTGCTGAATCGCCGCCACCGCATCGCCGAGCGGGACGCCCGGGTCTGAGGTTGAACGAGATGGTGACCGACGGAAGCTGACCCGTGTGGCTGACGGTCTGCGGACCTGCCTGCATCGTGGCGGTCGTGACCGAAGAGAGCGCGACGAGACGGCCGGTCGACGACCGGACGTAGAGCTGGGAGAGCGCAGAGGGATCGCGCTGGAACTCCGGAGCGACGCCCAGAAGGACCTGGTACTGGTTGTCCGGCGCATAGATCTGGGAGATCTGCCGCGTGCCGTAGGCATTGAACATCGCCGTCTGGACCTGGTTGACGGTGAGGCCGAGCGCGGAGATCCGGTCGCGGTTCAGGTCGATCGAGACCTGCGGGTTGTTGACCAGCAGGTCGGTGTTGACGTCCTGCAGTCCCGGCAGCTCCTTCATCTTCTCTTCGAAAATCGGGGCCCAGCGATACAGCTCCTCGGTGTCGGTGTCCTGCAACGTGAACTGATACAGCGCCCGGGTCTGCCGCGCGCTGATGTTGATCGACCGGCGGGTTGACCATCGACGCGCGGATCCCGGGCACCTGCGCGATCTTCGGACGCAGCGCGTCGATGACCTGATCGACCGACAAGGCGCGTTCGGACCGCGGCTTCAGCTCGACGTTCATGCTGCCCTGGTTGGTGCCCTGCGAACCGCCGCCGAACCCGACCTGGCTCGAAAAGGCGAAGATATTCGGGTCCTGCGCGACGATGTCGTCAAGCTGCTGCTGGTGCCGGACCATCTCCTGGAATGCCGAGACCCTGTGCGCCTTCGGTGTTGATGTTGAAGCGGCCCTGGTCCTCGCTCGGCAGGAACCCCTTCGGCACAATCGTGAAGAGATATGCAGTGGCGACCAGCAGCACGACCGACACGACCATCGTCGCCGCACGGAAGCGCAGCGCCCCGCGAAGCGTCCAGTCGTACAGCCGGAGCCATGCCTCGAACATACGCTCGGTCGCGTTGTAGAGCCGGCCGTGCTTCTGGTCGTGCGGGTTCGAGAGAAACAGGCTGCACATCATCGGCGTCAGGCTGATCGAGATGAAGCCCGAGACCAGGATGGCCACGCTGATCGTGACCGCGAATTCGCGCAGCAACCGCCCGACGATGCCGCCCATGAAGAGCACGGGGATGAACACCGCAATGAGGGCCAGGGTCATCGCCAGAATCGTGAACGCGACTTCCTGCGAGCCGTCGTACGCGGCGCGCATGCGCGACTTGCCCATCTCCAGGTGCCGCACGATGTTCTCGAGCATCACGATGGTGTTGTCGACGACGAATCCGACGGAGAGCGTCAGCGCCATCAACGTCAGATTGTTGAGGCTGTAACCGAGCTGGTGCATGACCGCGAAGGTCGCGACGATCGAACCAGGGATGGCGAGGCTCGGAATGATGGTCGCCGACACGTTCCGCAGGAAGAGGAAGATCACCAGGACGACGAGGACGACCGTGGCCATCAGCGTCAACTTCACGTCGTGCACCGACTCGCGAATCATGATCGAGCGATCGGCCCGGACCTCGAGCGTCAGGGCGGCCGGCAGCTGCTCGGCCAGCGTCGGCAGCAGCGCCCTGACGCCGTCGACGACCTGTACGACGTTGCTGCCGGGCTGCTTGTTGATGGCGAGGGTGATCGCGCGCTCGCCTCTGAACCAGCCCCCGACCTTGTCGTTCTCGACGCCGTCGTAGACGTGCGCGACCTCGTTGAGGCGAACGGGATTGCCGTTCCGATACGCGACGATGACCGGCCCGAAAGCCGACGGCGTGGAGCAACTGCCCGTTGGCCTTGACGACGACGTTCCTTTCGTCGCCGTACATCGTGCCCGTCGGCAGGTTGACGTTCGCGTTGGTGATGGCGGTGGCGACTTCGTCGAGGCCGATCCCGTGCGTCGCGAGCTTGTGCGGGTCCACCTCGATGCGCACGGCGGCTTTCTGCGAGCCGTTGACGTTCACCTGCGAGACGCCGCTCACGACCGAGATGCGCTGGGCGATCGTCTGCGCGTACGCGTCGATCATCGAGAGCGGAAGCGTCGGGGACTGCAGCACGAGAAACATCACCGACTGATCGGTCGGGTTGTTCTTCTGCAGCGAGGGCGGCGCCGGCATGTTCGCCGGCAGGGCGCGGGTCGTCCTCGCGATCATCGCTTGCACGTCGGCCGCGGCCGCGTCGATGTTGCGGGCCAGGTCGAACTGCAGCGTGATGTTGGTCTGGCCCTGCGAGCTCGTGGAGTTGATCGACGTCAGGCCCGCAATCGCCGAGAACTGCTTTTCGAGCGGCAGCGCCACGGCCGTCGCCATCGTCTCGGGATTCGCACCGGGCAGGCCGGCCTGTACCTGGATGGTGGGAAAGTCGACAACCGGCAGGTCGCTGACCGGCAGCAGCCGGTACGCCATCGCGCCGAACACCAGAATACCCAGCATGATGAGCGTCGTCGTGACCGGACGCTTGATGAAGAGCGCGGAGAGGTTCATGGTTCGACCTTCTGGCTGGCGGCCCCGGGGCCGGATTTGATGCTCACCCTGGTGCCTGGAACAAGGCGCAGCTGGCCGTCGGTCACCACCGTCTCGTCCGGCTTCAGGCCGCTCTCGACGATCGTGGTCTCGGCGTTCTGCCGCTGAACGACGATCGTCCGCAGATCCACGGTCATGTCGGGCTTCACGACGAAGACGTAGCTCCCCTGCTGGCCCGCCTGGACGGCCGCCGTGGGCACGACGATGGCGTTCGGCTCGGTGTGGAGCGTGACCGTCACGTTCGCGAATTGCCCGGGCCACAGCCGACGATCGGCGTTCGGAAACTCCGCCTTGATTCGAATTTGACCGGTGGTCGCATCCACAGCGTTGTCGATGAAGGTGATGAGCCCCCTCGACGTCGTCGTCTCGCCCGGCGGCGTCGCCTCGACGCGGACCGTGCCCTGCGCCAGATAGCGTCTCAATTCCGGGAGCCGTCCTTCAGGGACGCCAAAGGACACGTAGATCGGGGCGACCTGATTGATGACGACGAGCGGTACCGTGTCGTTGGCGCGCACCAGGTTGCCCTCGTGCACGATCAACGCGCCGGTGCGGCCCGAAATCGGCGCGGCAATCGTGGCGTACTGCAGTTGGACCTTCGCGTTCTCGACGGCGGCGCGGTCGGACTCGAGGGTGGCTTCGAGCGCCGCGGCCGCCGTGCGCGACTGATCGGCTTGTTCCTTGGTCGCGATCCCGCGGCTCTGCAGATCCTCGAAGCGCGCGGCCGTGGATTTGGCCTGGGCCGCCTGCGCCGTGTCGCGCTGAAGCGTGGCCTGCGCCTGTTGCAGCGCCCCCTCGAGCGGCCGCCGGTCCAGCGTGAACAGGACCTGCCCCTTGGTGACGTCGTCGCCTTCCTTGAAACTGACCGCCGTCAGCGACCCGGTAATCTGCGAGCGGACGGAGACGTTCGAGGACGCCTCGGCCGTGCCGATGACGCGCGAGGGCCAACGGCATCGGCTTCTGTTCGACGACGGCCGTCGCGACCGGCACGGCGGGCGGCCCCGCGCCGCCGCGGTCGGCGGCGGCCTGCGCGGGCGTTTGGCTCCCGGAGCACGCGGCGGTGGCTGCCGCGGCAACGGCGGTCAAAAGCACCAGAATCTGTGGGAATCTCACTCGCATCGATAGGGCCCTCTGTGCCGTGACCGCCCGCGCGTCCGGCCGGTCACAATAGTAACCTGCGGGAGTGAGCCTCACCAGATCCTTTGTGGCCACGGCTCGCGGGAAGGGGCGCCGTTCCGGTGACTAAATTACACCGGAACGGCACGCCGGGGAAAACGAGCGAAATCTGCTGGAAGCTTCAGTTTCCTGCCGCGGCCGGGAGCGGCTTGCCCGCGAAACTGTACAGGTCGGCCTTCGTGGCCACACCTGGTCCGTGAAGCGCGAGAACCTTGTCGAAGTCGAGCTTCAGACGCTCGACATTCTCGAGGAGGTTCGTCGTGTTGGGACTGACCGCGGCGGGCGGCTTCGCCCCGGCAGCAAGCGGCGTGTAGAGATCGACCTCGATCACGATTTTCTCGGCCGGCAGGTACGCCAGCAGGATGCCGTCGTTGTGCGCATTGCCGGCGATGTGATGCAGCTCGAGCGTGCGGGTCTTGTCCGACATGACCTTTTTGTCGGCGACGGTTTCGATCTTGAGGACCGGCGCCTTCTTCGCGAGAGCGAGGCGATCGGGCCCGAGCGTCCGCGGCGCGGTCGGAGCCAGCACGCGCTCGTAGAACGCCTTGTTGACGTCGTGCGTGACGATCGTCGCGCCCGCTTCGACGTAGGTGCGGAGCCCGCCGGAATGGTCGAAGTGATGATGAGTGTTGATCAGGTAACGGATCGGCTTCCGGCCCACTGCCTTGCGCACCTCGGCGATGACGGCGAGCGAGCGCGCTTCATTTTGCGGCGCTTCAATCACGGCGATATGGTCCGCGAACTCGACGGCCACGCTGTGGTGGCTGCCGCCCATCAGATAGAAGATGCCCGGAGCCACTTCCTGAGACTGCACGGTGACAGCCGCCGGCGCGGCGGGAGCCGCGGCTGCCGGGGCGGGGGCCTGGATGGTCACAGGGGCGTTGGGCTTCACCTCGTTCACCACCAGGATCAGCGTGTTACGGCCGTCCTGTTTATTGATGATCGTCATGGGGAACTTCACGCCGGTGAAGTCCCGATAGTCCGTGTACAGCGCCTCGACTTTCAAGTCGCCAAAAACCGGGTTATCGACCCACGTCTCGACCTTGTGAATCATGTTCTGACTGTCGATGTAGCCACTGACCTTGTACTTGTTCTCCAGCGTGAACGTGGCGACCGTGTAAGGGACGCCGAGGACTGTCCGGGCTTCGATCGTGGTGGCGTTGGCCATTGCGCCCTTGAGGAACGCAAACGGCGAGAGCCAGACGTCGTACTGCTGGCCCCACGGAGCGGTCGGCAGAATCGTCTGTTCCTGCTTCTGCTCGGCCCCGCCCTGAACCCGAACGAGCTGCGCACGCGAGGCAGCAACGGGTGTACTGAAGTCGAAATCCCGGGTATAGGACTTCACCCTGACGAGGGGCCAGTCGGCGTCGGGGTTCCTGTTCTGCCCGATGCCGGCATTGCTTCCCGAGCCGGTGTACTGAATCGTCTTGACGCTCTCCGCGCCCATCGCCTTGGCGACGTTGGCGAGGAGCGTTTTCGCGTCCTGGGGCGCGGCCGGCGTCGCCGCGGCTGGCGCCGGGGCCGGCTTCGGCTCCTGGGCCTGCACGGCCGGCGGAACGGCTGCTGCCATGAACATGACCGCAACTGCGGCCAAGTGGTTGTTGACCATGGTTGACTGCCTCATCTCCTGTTCTGCGGGTAAAGTGCGGATAAGTACTAATACAAAGAGTTTTCGTTTGGCAACAAGCTTGAGATCGCCCGAACTTGAAATCGCCCGACGCCCCCTGCGGGGACCGACGGTCGGCGGGGATGACCTTCGTGCCTAGATTCAAACTGACCATCGAGTACGCCGGCACCCGATATAGCGGCTGGCAGATTCAGAAGAACGCCAGGACCGTCCAGGGAGAGATCGATCGCGCGGTCCGCAACCGTGACCGGCCGGAAGGACTTCGAGCTCTATGGATCGGGGCGGACCGACGCGGGTGTTCACGCATTGGCGCAGGTCGCGCATCTCGACGTGAGCACGAGCCTCCCTCCCGACACGCTCAGACGCCGCGTCAACGACGAGCTGCCGAGCGACATCCACATCCTGTCGGCAGTCGTCGTGCCGCACCGTTTTCACGCGCGCCATGACGCGGTGTCGCGCCGTTACGTGTATCAGATCGTCCGGCGGCGGACGGCGTTCGCGAAGGCGTACGTGTGGTGGGTGAAGGATGCGCTCGACGTGGAGCGCATGCGGCGGGCCGCCGACGCCTTCGTGGGGATGCCGCGACTTCCGGGCATTTGCGGCCAAGGCCGTGGACCCGCCTGGGGGACTGGAGAAATCCACGCGGGTGCTGATCGAGCGGCTCGAGATCGCCGAGGACGGCGACGTCATCCTCGTCGGCATCGAGGGCTCGCATTTCCTGTGGAAGATGGTGCGCCGGATCGTCGGAGTGCTCGTCGAGATCGGCCGCGGCGCGCTCGAGCCGGAGGCCGCCGCGGAATTCCTCGCGAGCGAATCGGAGGCGCCGGCACGCCTGACGGCGCCCCCGTCGGGCCTCTTCCTCGAGCGCGTGCGCTACGAGGAGGGGCCGCCGCCCGTGGCCACGCCTCTTCGCGCGATCACGCAGCGATCGATTCATTCGCGGAATCGAGTAATTGGATAATCGGGTAATCGCGTAATTGATTGCTCAATTGGCAATCAATTACCCGATTACCCGATTACCCGATTACCCGATCCGTCTATCGCAGTTGGGGCACCCAGCCGGGGCGGAAACGGACGCCGAGCACGAGCTTGACGACCTGTCCGTAGCTCTCCACCCCTTCCTCCACACGGTTCGCCTTCAGGTACCGATCGTAGACGCGACGCCCGGCCGCGGCGAGCCGCGGATCGATCTGCCGCAGGACACGCTCGCGGATCGCCGCCAGATCGGCGCGCGGACCAGGCGAAAGGCTGGACTGCACGTCTGCGCGCGCTCGCTCATCCAGCGCGGCCACGAGCTCGGCATAGAGAAACAGCCAGCCGCTGTACTGGGCGGGCGGCGACGCGTTCACGCAGGCGAGCCAGGCAAGAAAATTGGCCTCGCCCTCCTGGGCCATGCCCGCCAGATGGCTCCACTCGTGCGCGACCACGAAGGGCCGCTCGAACGGCAGGAGCGAGGTCGAAATCATCGTTTCCAGAAAGTACGGATCGGTCATGCCGTCGGTGGCCGTCCGCCGGAAATACCAGTCGAGCACCGTCGACTTCGGCCGTCCCGGGGTCATCGTGCCGCGGCCGCCGACGCGCCCGGTCGGCCCGCGCCAGCGCGTCCGCAAGCGACGGATCGATCGCCCCGGCCGCCGGCCAGCCGGCGGCGTGCGGCCGTGATGTGAAGGCGCGTTCAGCCGCTCGACCACCGTCAGCGCAAGCGTTCGCGCGGCCTCACGGGTCACCGCTTGATCGTCGAACGACAATTTCTCCTCGAGCGGAATGCGCCGGTAGTTCAGGCCCCAGACGAGCAGAAAGATCAGATAGAGACCGGCCGCCCAGACGATCGTCCGGGCGCAAATGCGGCGCGCAGCCTCAAGCACCTTGCTCCGCTTCCCGGCGGCCCGCCCGAAAACGTCGCGAACGGCAAGCGCGGCCCAGCCGCCAAGTACGAGAATGCCGAGCGCATCGAACAGAGCAAAGGGCACGCGGTTGGACAGGGCGGTCAAGACAGGCTGAAACCCGCATATGCCCACGTCGAATAGAACCGCTCGACGAAACCGGGCGGGGTTGGGATAAAGGCGAGCAGGGCGGCTAGCCCGACGACCATCGCGCGCCAGGGCATGCTCAGCCGCCGAGCTCGCCCGAAAGTTACCCGTTCGCTCATGGGTCAACCTTTCGCGGTCGTGTTTGATCCAGAAAGGTGGATCGCATACAGTACACGCAACCGAAAGCTAATCAAGCACTTAACTCTACCAGCGCTGCCCGCACCTCCCTCCCTTGGGCGGTTCGCGCCGATTGGAAGAGCCGCACCAGTACGCCATTATGGTATATAATGTCATATATAGTCTTATATATGACCTGTAGCCGCCCACTGCCTCGTCCGATAAGCGTAGGAGAGGACACCATCGCCATGTTTCGCACTACTTGCCTGCTCGGGACGACCCTCGTCTGCCTTGCCATCGCGACCCTCCCCGTCGCCGGGCAGGGGGGATCCCCAGCGCGATCGACTCGGGAGTCCGCTACGGACACTGCCGGGTACGCGTGCCGATGTCTTCGCCACGATCCAGGGCAACGCGCTGACCTCGACGAACGCGCGCTCGCGAACGCTTTTGTCCGCGTGCGCGATGCGCGCGCCGGGCAGATCGTCGAGTGGCAGGTGACCGATGATGCCGGGCTCTTCGCGTTTCATTCGCTCGATCCGGGCAGCTACATCGTCGAGATCGTTGGCCCGGACGAGACATCCGTGCTCGCCGCCAGCCAGGTGCTGAACGTCGGCGCGGGCCAGAGCCTGTCCACGATCGTCAAGCTGCCCTACCAAAGCCGGGGATTGGCGAGCATCTTCGGCGACTCGAGCCGGGCGGCAGCCGCCACGATCACTTCGCAGGCGGCGGCCTCTGGCGTCACTGGCGACACAGATTTCCGGCGCCGCGACCTGCGACATCCTTCAGTAGCAGACGATGGCAGAGCCGACTCCAATCAACCACGTTCAGTCCCGGCGTCAGGTTCCGGGTCGACGCCCACGGTGGCCCCTCGCAGCCAGGGTATGAATTACAGCGCTGCGAACGACGAGATCCACATTCTCGATCGCCTGGCCGTCATCTATCGCTACCGGCGCATCGCGGTGGCCGTGTTCGTCCTGGCATCGGCCGCGATGATGATTCAGGGGTATTCGAACATTCAGGTCTATCAGGCGCAGGGCCCAGATTCTGATCGAGGACGAGCGATCGACGGCCGTGCCGGGCATCACCTCCACTGACAACACCTATTACGAGGATCCCGAGCCGTACTATCAAGACGCAGTACAGGATTCTCACGGGGCGCGATCTGTCGCGCCGGGTCATCAAGAAGCTGAGCCTCGAGAACGTGCCCGAATACAACGGGACGGCCGTCGCTCCGGCCGGTGTGCCGTTTCTGACCAACCTCAAGGCAGCGTCTCTCGGCGGTATTGCGCACGAGCGCCGGCCGCCGAAACAGAGGCGCCCAAGATTGACGAAACACCGGACGAATCGGCTCTCGTCAGCGCCTTCATCGGCCACGTCGACTGTGATCCCCGTGGCCGGCAGCCGGCTCGTGGATATCACGTTCACCGCGCTCGACCCGAAGTTCGCCGCCCTCGCGGTCAACACGCTGGTGGACGAGTACGTCGACCAGAACCTCGCCGTCAAGCTTCAGGGCACGCAGAACATGATCGACTGGCTCGAGCAGGAGGTGAACAAGCAGCAGGCCAAGGTCCAGGAAAGCGAGCGCGGCCTCGCCGACTACCGCGACCGGCAGAACGCCCTGTCGCTCGACGACAAGCAGAACATCGTCCTCTCCCGGCTCAACAAGCTGAACGACGACGTGATGAGCTCGAAGACGAAGAAGGCGCAGAAAGAAGTCCTCTTCAATCAGATCAGAGTCGATCACCGCCGGCCAGTCGCCCGAGACCATTCCCGCCGTCTCGCAGTCCGGCCCGGTCCAGATCGCAAAGGCGCGGGTCATCGACGCGCAGCGGACTCGTGCCGCGCTCGCCGAGAGATACGGGGAGAAGCATCCGGATCTGGTCAAAGCGAGCGGCGACCTTCAGGAAGCGCAGCGCCAGTACGAGGTCGAGGTCAGCCGCGCCGTTCAGCAGATCAAGAACGAGTACGACACGGCCGTTCTCGAAGAGCAGACGATGTCGCGGGCGTTGGACGCGGCGAAGGCCGACGCGCAGGATTTGAGCAAGAAGAGCGTCAACTACAACGTGATGGAGCGCGAGGCCAACAGCAACCGGCAGGTGTACGAGTCGCTGCTCCAGCGCGCGAACGAGCTGCGCGTATCGAGCAACAGCCGCTCGAACAACGTGCGCGTGATCGATCACGCCGAGATACCGAAGAGCGCCGATGGCGCCCGCCGGCCGCCGGACCTGGCTGCTGTCGCTCGGCGTCGGCCTCGTGCTGGCGGTCGGGGTGGCCTACGGCCTCGACTACATGAACGACACGATCAAGACGCCCGAGGACGTGACGCGCCGCCTGAAGCTGCCCTTCCTCGGCCTCGTGCCGTCGGTGCGCGGCGACAAGCACCCGATGCTCGCCTCGTCGCACGTGCCGCACGATTTCGGCGAATCGTTCCGGGCGCTGCGGACGTCGCTCATCTCCAAGTACCCGAGTGAAGGCACCAAGATCGTCCTCGTCACCAGCGCGCAGCCGCTCGAAGGCAAGACCACGACGGCGGCCAACATCGCCATGGCGCTGGCCTACGGCGGTTCGCGCGTGCTGCTGGTCGACGCCGACATGCGCCGGCCCGGGCTTCATCGCCCGCTGCGGCTCACCAACGAGCGCGGTCTTCGCAGGTGCTCACCGGCCAGGCGCGCGTCCGCGACGTCATCCAGCGCACGGTCGATCCGAACCTGCTGGCGATCACCGCCGGCAAGACGCCGCCGAACCCGTCCGAGCTGCTGGCGTCCGAACGCATGAAGACGCTGCTGACGAACCTGTCGCACGGGCCGTTCGACTGGATCATCATCGACACGCCGCCGGTGCTCGCGGTCACCGACGCCGTCATCCTGGCGCCGGTCGTGTCGGGCGTCACCATTGTCATCGGCGCGGAGATGACCAGGCGGCGCCTGGCCGAGCGGGCGATCGAGACGATCATGCAGGCGCGGCCGCAGGTACGCCGCGGTCGTGCTGAACAAGGTCGATTTCGCGCGCAACAAATACTACTATTCGCGCTACTACGGCCATCAGTACAAGAACTACTACGCCGAAGCGGCCAGCTGACCGGCCGGGACACGCGGCGCAGGGTTCTCCGCCCGCCGCTTTACGCGTGCTCGTCCTGCTCGTCGGCTGGACGCTCTTCGCATTCGCCCATTCCTATTTCCTGACGGTGGTGCCGCTGGCGTGCGGCATCGCCCTGCTCGCCTTGCTCCGGAGACCCGCCATCGGGCGCGGCTCGAACCGATGGCTGGATCTCGCGCTCATCCTCTCGCTCGTCGCGATCGCGCTTCAGCTGGTGCCGCTGCCGGCCGGCCTCCGCAGCCGCCTCTCGCCGGCAGCGGTCGCCTACGATCGCGCGATGCGCGTCGGCGCCGAGGCCGGAGTCGAACGGCCGCTGTCGATCGACCCCGCGGCCACGCTGCTGGCGCTCGCCGTCGTCGCGGCCATCGTGCTGCTGTTCTGGTGCGTCCGCACGATGTTTCGAGCGCGGAAGCGTCCGCGCGACGATCCGCGCCGTGGCCTGGATCGGGCTGGTGCTCAGTCCGCTGGCCATCGTTCAGCACCTCATTCCGCTGCCCTTCGTCGATGCCGCGTGGAGCGTCACCGCCCGTGGGCTCCGGCCTTACGGCCCGTTCGTGAACCGCAACGATTTTGCGGGCTGGCTGATCATGGCGCTGCCGCTTGACGCTCGGGTACGCGATGGCGCGGATGCAGTCGCGGCACCGGCCGGGCGAGCCCTTCGAGCTGGAAGCCGCCCTGGACAGCAAAGTCGATCTGGCTCGGAATGGCCATCTGCCTCATGCTGGCCGGCCTGCTGTTCTCGCAGTCGCGATCGGGGCTGCTCGGCGCCATCGCGGCCCTCCTGTATTTCGCGTGGCGATCCCGGCAGACGCCTGACCACGAAGCGCGCCGCATGGGCGATCGTCGGCCTCGGCATCATCCTGGGGGTTGCGGCGACGTTCGCCGACATCGGCGCGCTCTCGATGCGGGTTCAGAGCTCGGTTTCCGAAGGGCTCGTGGGGCGGCTGTCGATCTGGCGTCAAACGATGCCGGTGGTTCGCGACTTCTGGCTGGTGGGGGCCGGCGCGGGCACGTATCAGTCCGTCATGGTCCTCTATCAAACCATGTCGCGCCTGTTTCTACCTCAGCCACGCGGACAACGAGCTGCTGCAGATCGTCGCGGAGGGCGGCCTGCTGCTCGGGCTGCCCGTGGCGCTGGCGCTCTTGCGGGCGTTCGACTGGTGGCGAAGCGGCTGCGCGAGGACCGCACGGCGATCTTCTGGCTGCGCGTCGGCGCGTCCGCCGGCATGCTGGCGCTCTTCACGCAGAACATGGTCGAGATGACGCTGCGCGTGCCGGCCAACGCCGTGCTCTTCGCGATTCTTGCCGCGGTCGCGTTGCACGACACGTCGCAGTAGGGCGGCACAACGTGCGGCGGACTCTGTGGAGGAGCGGCGCGAAGGCAGGCGGCGGGCGCTTTGACCGCCGGGATCAGGCGACGACGGCGCGCAGAAGGAGGCGCCTGGCTGGCGGGTGCTTGAACAACGCGGTGATGAACTCGCGATGATGGTTGAATGCCGCCGTCCGGCGGACGAGCGGCATGATGCCGTCGGTCCGCGCCAGCTCGAACAGCGCGTCGATGTCCTCGTCGTTCAGCCGATGCGCGATACGCCGCAGCAGCAGCTGCCAGCGCAGCTCGGAGCCGAGCCGCTTGCGCCACCGCCGTTCGTAGACCGCCAGGCTCGCTGCGCTCAGCTCGTTCCGCGGCAGCATCTCCGCCAGCGTCTCGGCGGCAAGGTGCGCGCTCAGCAGGCTGTAATAGATGCCGCCGCCGGTCGTCGGCTTCACGAGCCCGGCGGCGTCGCCGAGCGCCAGCACGCGGTCGCCGTAGGTCCGCGCGATCGGTCCGAGCGGCAGGATTTTCTGCCGCGGCTGCCGAAGGTCCGACGCGCATGATCCCCCAGCGGGCGACAAGCCTGGCGACGATGTCGCGGAAATGGCGGCCGGCGCCGCGGTCGCACATCACGCCGATGCGCACGTACGGGCCGTTCGCGCTGCACCGGGACCGCCCAGGCAAATCCCCGCGGCGCGACGCTGCGGCCGAAGTGCACCTCCACGTCGCCGAGGCGTTCGGCCGGCAGTTCGACCTGCGCCGAATGCAGCAGCAGGCGCGGCATGCCGAGCCCGAGCTTGCGCTGCAGCGCGTAGCTGGCGCCGCAGGCGAGCACGCACACCCGGCCGCGGGCGACGAGTCGGGCACCGGCCGTCACGCTGTACGCCGTCCTGATCCACATCGACCGACGTGACCCGCTGTCCCGAGAACACGCGGACGCCCGGCGCCGACAGCCTTCTGCGCCAGAGACTGGTCGAACTGCATCCGGTCGACGACAACCGCTTCCACCGACGGCGTGGAGTATTCGATCGGGTCGCCGGAAGGCGCGTAGAACTGGACGGTGGAAAGCTCGTTGAGAATGGAGTCCGTCGAGAGACCGAACTCTCGAACGCCTCGCGCGCCAGCACGCCGGTGCAGTGCACCGGCTCACCGGCGCCCTGATGTTCCTCGAACAGCGACACACTGAACCCGGCCTGCGCCAGCTTCAAAGCAGCGTACAGTCCAGCGGGACCGCCGCCGACGACGATGGCATCGATCAGTGACATCGGGTCATTGCAGCATTGCAGAATTATAGGGGAGAATCGCCCGCGGCCGCGCTTTCCTCGCGACGAACCAGACCTGCGTTGCGAGATGCGGGCCGAGCCACGACACCGGCGACGCGACGACTCGGCCGATGTCAAACCGCTGCGCCAGACGGTCGCGCAGCGCCATCCAGTTGAAGCCCTTGTGATCGTGGAACGGCGTCCGCTCGCCGTATATCGGCCTGGTGAGATGAGGCCGCGATCCGGCGAACACGCTCGCGCCATATTCACGCCAGCTGTACGGGCTCGTCCCCGGATAGTCCCCGAGGCCGCGCCAGCCCGCAATGCATCGGACGGCCTGCTTCACGAGCAGCGGCAGCCCTGTTTCCACGGGCACGCTGACCAGAAGGTGCCGTCCGGGGCGAGCAGTCCGCCACAGCCGATCGATCACCGGATCGAGCTCGACGACGTGCTCGAGAACCTCCATGCAGACGACCACATCGTATCGGCCATGATGCGCCGGCGCATCGAGACTGTCGATGGATACGAACGAGAACCCCGCGCGGTCGCCGAGCCGCGTCCGGCAGTCGAGGATCTGGTCGTCGTCGAGCTCGGCGCCCACCGCCTCAGCGGGACGTCCCGCGAGTCGCCGACAGCATGGCCAGAAACGTCCCGTCGCCGCAGCCGTAGTCGAGCAACCGGCGGCCCCCGAACTGCTGCGCCAGCGCGAGGCCGGTGTCGAACCGGCGGCGGTGACTCCAGGCAATCAGCCGATCCTTGCAGAAGATCTGCTTGGCGGCGTAGTGGCCCTCTCGGAGGGCAGTGTCAGGCTTCATGCGAAGAGTCGATCAGAACTTCTTCTCTCGCGCTTCCCAGCTTCCCCGCGCCGTGATCCAGAACGAGAGGAGGATCAGCCGGAGGTCGAGCAGCATCGACTGCCGGCGGACATAGAGCCGATCGAACCGGAATTTCTGGCGACGCGACACGTCGCGGCGCGCGTATATCTGGGCGATGCCGGTCAGCCCTGGCGGGATCGCCGAGCGGGCGGCAAAGCCGGGAATCGCCTGCAGCGGCACGGATCGGCCGGCAGTATCGACGTCGATTTCTTCCGGGCGCAGCGCGCGGGGACCGACGAAGCTCATGTCCCCGCGGAAGATGTTCCAGAGCTGCGGCAAGCTCGTCCATCGCCGTTGCGCGAAGCACGCGGCCGACGCGCGTCACGCGCGGATCGTGCTGCTCGGCCGGCTTGGGCCCGACGTCCTTCTCGGCGTCGGCGATCATCGATCGGAACTTCAACACCTCGAAAGATCCGTCCGCCCTCGCCAACGCGCGCCTGCCCATAGAAACACCGGCCCTCGCGTGTCGAGCTTGATCGCGGCGGCGATCACCGCCCAGAGAGGGGCCGAGACCAGCACCCCAATGCCGGACAGGAGGATGTCGAGTGAACGTTTGGCCGGCCTACGCATCGCTGGATAACGGTAGAGAAACGGTCCTGCGACCGTTCGCGGCCGACGTTTCTCCGCCCTTGTCGAGAAGCTCCGGCTCTCGAACGACGGTGTCAATGACGGACTTGAATGTGGCGACCATCCGCTCCCGCGAGAACATCGTCTGCGCACGCCGGAGCGCGCCCTCGCCGAGGCGCTGCCTGAGCGCGACGTCCTCCATCAACCGGTGGAGCGCGTCGCCCAGCGCGGCGGCGTCGCCCGGCGGCACGACAAGGCCGCTGACGCCGTCCTGGTTCACCCACGGTACTCCGGTCGGGAGGTTCGTGCTGACAACCGGCCGTCCCGCCGCCATCGCTTCGATCTGCACGACGCCGAAGGCCTCGGTCCGCGCAATCGAAGGCAGGACGAACAGGTCGCAGGCCTGATAGAACGCCGGCAGATCCGAATCGGCCACGCGGCCGGCGAACAACACCCGCTCGCCAAGCCCTTTTCCGGCGACGAGCGATCGGAGCGCGCCTTCGAGGGGTCCTTCTCCGACGATGACCAGTGAGCCCCCGCAGCGGCTCATCGCATCGAGCAGCACCTCGAGCCCTTTGTAGTACACCAGGCGGCCGACAAACAACATCCGTGGCCCCGCAACGGCGGCCAGCCGGCGGTTCGTCCTCGAGCGGCTTTCCTCGTCGACCTGAGTGTATCGCCCGAGCTCGATGCCAAACGGAATCACGACGACGCGCCGCGCGTGCCCTACGAGGACGGAGCCGGCGGCGAGCGCGGGGCTCGAGACGATCACGCATTCCGCCCGTCGGTACAGCGCCCGCTGCACGCGGCCGTATGTCGCCGGCGCCCACGAGGGCCGCACGAGGTCGCTATGGTGCCACACGACGAGCCGCGGCGCCGGTGTGCGGAGAAAGAGCGCCATGCCGGCAATCGGATTCGGTTCGTGCAACACCACGCAGTCCGCACGGCGGCGCCACAACTCGAGTGGAAGCGACGGACAAAGCGGAACGGACGCCGCCTTGCCGTACGTCGCCACGCGCACGACGTCCACACTGCCGCATCGTTCGCGGATGGTCGTCGCGCAATCGTTGGCGGCTACCACATGGACGTTCCATTCTCCCGCCGTGCCGTCGCAGAGATCGCGCAGCACGGTCTCCATGCCGCCGCCCATCGGCGGATACAGTTTCGCGGCGTGCAGGACGGTGAGTGGCATATCAGGTCTCAAGTGCTCAAGTCTCAAGGCTCAGCGGCTCGAGGCTCGAGGCTGAGTTGTAAATGGCGCGACTGTGAGACTTGAAACTTCAGACTTGAGACTTGCAACTGTCTGATAAATGTCCGTGATGCCTGCCGCGAAGCGCGACCAGGAAAATCCGCTCGCGCGGACACGGCCGGCCATCCGGCGAGCGAGCCACCGCGGCTCGTCGAGCCGGCGCTCGTCGAGCGAGGGCCCGTCACCGCGCGGACCCATGTGTCAGTCTCGCCGACCCGACAGGTACTCGACGGCCGAGCCTCCCACTTCCCTCAACACGCGGCAGATCGCTCGCGACCACTGGCGTGCCGCAGGCCATCGCCTCGAGCAGCGGCAGGCCAAACCCTTCGCGCTCGGACGGCAGCAGGACCAGCGCGGCGCGCCGATACAGGGCCGCCAGCGTCCGCTCGTCGACGAACCCGATGACCGAGACGCGGCCGGTCAGTCCGCCATCCCGAATCATCCGCCGCTCTTCGGCACTGAACGGTCCGCCGACGCGCACCAGGTGCAGCTCGGGAACCGACGGAACCAACGCCGCGCAGATCTCGAGCAGCGAGTCAACGCGCTTCCGCGGAATGGTGCTGCCAACGTGAAGGATCTCAACGGCTCCGGGCGCCGTGGCGACGAGGCGCCCGGCCGCCGCGTCGGCGCGCTCGTCGGCATCGGGCGAAAAGCCGTCCCCGACGCCAACCGGCACGACACTGACACGCTCGGGCGGAACCAGGCCGAAGCCAAGCAGTTCCTCACGAACCGCCGCCGTATCGCAGGTCACCAGGGCGGCTCGCTTCAGTCCGGAGAGAATCCGCCGCGTCGCCATCTGGAAGATCGCGGAGCGCGGCTCGTCCTCCGGGATCAGCACCGAGCGGAACGTGTCGAGGTCGTGGCAGGTCACGATCGTCCGCCCCGCGGGCAGCCGGTGGACGAGCTGCGAATAACTGTGATCGACGATATGGAACAGCTCGTACTCGGATGCCACTTTCTTCGCATGACGCGGGTAGTCCCACCAGCGGTTGAGGGCGCGATCGACTGTGAACGATCGACCCGCCGGCCACATGCGGGTGGCGCGCCTCGCGAAGGGCGGGCAGATCGGTGTGAGCTCGACGGCATCGGAATGATTCCGGCTGACCTGAGCGAGGAGCTCATTCGCCACCCGGTCCATGCTCGGCCACCGCTCTTCGGGAAAATCAGCGCAGAGCGCGACGCGCAGGACGCTCATGACGCCCGCTCCGCGATCACGCGCTCGAAGAAGTCGAGATGCTGACGGGCGACCACCGGCCACCCGTAAACCGATTCGGCCCGTGCACGCCCGCGGCGCGCCAGCTCGCACCGGCGCGCCGGTTCCATCGTCAGCATCTCGATCGCCTGCTGCCACTTCGACGGATCGTCCTCTGGTATGAGCAAGCCGGCTTCGGCGACGACATACGGAATCTCTCCACTGGTCGACGCGATGACGGCCACGCCCGAGGCGAACGCCTCGATGAGCATCCGGCCGAACTGCTCGCGCCAGCGCGCGGTCGTCTGGCTCGGCGCGCACAGCACATCCATCGCGTTCAGATATGCCGGCACGTCGTCATGTTGCGCGGTCGTCACAATGCGAACCCGATCGCCGTGACCACGACCCCAGGCCTTAAGAGTGTCCTCCAGAGGGCCCGTGCCCACCAGCAGCGCGCGCCACGGTGTCTTCAAGCGATCGAGAACCGTCGTCAACAGCGGCGAGGCCTTTTTCCGGAACGAAGCGGCCGAGAAAGCCGACGACCGGAGGCCCGTCCGACCATCCGAGGCGTGTCCACGTCGCGGCCCGCCGGGCCGCGTCGGGCCTGAACTCGACCAGGTCCACGCCCGGCGGAATGACCGCAATAGCTCGAGGACGGGTCTCCTCCGGCCGTACGAAGACTCGTTCCCGTTCTTTGCTCGCGAGCACGTCGGCGATGGTCCGTCCGAAGGCGACGACCCCGTCTGCCCGGTTCATCGAATAGCGCTCGAACCACCTGAACGGCGGCGGATAGCGCTTCACGATGTTCTGGAATGTCGCGAACACGAGAGGGACTTCCGGAGCGACCTGCCGGGCGATCTGATGGGCCGCGGCGACGTAGGGTTCTTCCCAGCAGTGCACCAGATCCCAGGGCTCGGCGAGCAGCGACGAGAGCTTGCGGCCGTAGCGCATCAGGTGAATCCAGCGGCTGAAATGGACTGGAACAGGCACGACCCTGCACGGCTCGGCCGGCGTCGGCTCCAGAGCGTGCCAGCCGAAGTCGCCCCGAAATCGCGCGGGGCCCACGGCCGTCACGTCCCAGTCGCTCAGTCGCGCGAGCTCGTTCGGAAGGCGCCGGTTCAGGGTGACAGCGTACGAGTGGCCGATCGTCAGCAGCCGCCGGCGGCGGACAGTCATATGTGGGCAGCCACGGGATCGGGTGACGGACCAGCCGGCCCTCGAGGATGCCAGGCCGGCGGGTGACGGCGCAACTGGCGCCATTCGGCAAGATTCGCCCAAGTCATCGGCGTGCGTGTCCTGAAGACTGCGGGCAGCGACCGAGTCAGTTCCGACACAATCCAGCGGAACCCGGAAGGATCGGGGACGAGCTGGCCGCGCCTCATCAAGAAATAGCCGGCCAGGCGCACGGGAAGGTGGACACAGGCCACGGGCCACGGCAGGTAGTGAAGCGCAAACAGGCAGTCGTTGCGAATGACGTAACGAAGATACCGTTGGGAACTGCGGCCACTTGGGTCGGGGACGTGCGCGACGAGCACGTCCGGCATGTAGACGACCTGATACCCGGCTTTCAGAAAGCGTACGCAGAGCCCCTTCTCTTCCCCGTAGAAGTGCAAGGCCTCCTGATAGCCGCCGACCTCAAGAAAGGCTCGGCGACGCAGCAGATGCGCGAACCCGATGAACGCCGCCACGCGGCATCGGTAGGACACCGGCGCGGGCTGCATCCCGGCCGGCCAGGGGCTGCCGTCGGCTTCCGCCTGCGCGCAGCCGATGGCGGCGACCTCCGCGTGGTGCTCCATGACGGCGAGCGCCTCTTTCAATCCGCCCGCGCCGATCAGGTAGGCATCGTCGTCGAGGAGGAGGACGTACTCGTTGGCCGCGAGGCGCATGATGGTGTTGCGCGCGACGATGTTGCCCTCCGACGCGGTCTGTCTCACCACCCGCGTCTTCGCGGCCAGCGATGGCGGGAGACCGAGCGAGTCGGCCACCGGTACATCGCTCGAGTCGTCGACCACGATCACTTCGGCGAGCAAGTCGCCGAGAAGATCCAGCGAGGCAAGGCAACGCAGCAGCGACTGCAGCCGGTTTCGCGTCGTGATGCCGACGGTCAACGCGAGGTGTTCAGGCATTGCCGTTGGCACGCGCTCTTTCGTAAACAGCAAGGGTCGCACGCGCCGTTCCCGTCCAGGTCATGTTGCGAACGGCCTCGAACGCGTTCTCAGCGAGCGATCTCCGGAGGGCCGGCTCGTCGAGCATTCGCCCCAGGGCGGCTGCGAGCGCGCCCGCATCCCGAGGTGGCACGACCAGCCCGGTGCGCTCATGGCTGACGAGCGCGCGGGCGCAGCCGACCGGCGTGGTGACGACCGGAAGGCGCTGGGTCATGGCTTCGAGCAGCACCATGCCGAATCCTTCGTACGAAGAGGTCATGGCAAAGACGTCGTGCTCGCGGTACGCGGCGATTACCTCGCTCTCCGGGACACGTTCGACGATCGTCAAATACTTCTGAGCGGCCGCCGGAAACGCAGCGCGGATTGTCTCCTCCGGCATCGCGCCTCCGAGGATGGTGAGATTCGTCGTGCGTCCCTCCGCCACCAGTTGCGAGAACGCGGCAGCCAGATAATGAATCCCCTTCGTGTGTTCCCACGTGCCGCAGAACAGGATGCCGCGGCCGCGCGGCTGATCGCGCCGGCGGCGCCTGCGCCACGAATACCGTGGACACACCGTGCGGGACGACATCGATTGCGCTCCCGGCTTTCCATCGCCGTGACAATGCGAACTCGCGATCGTTGTCGTTCAGCAGGATCAGCCGATCGGCCAGCCGCGCAGCAAAGGCCACTTGGGAGAGGCGAGCCAGCGGATACCACCACCGCCTCGATCAGCGGCTTTTTCCACAGGCCGGCTTCCGCGTCGTCAAGCATCCGCTGGTAGTTGAGGTGTTCGAGTCCGTTCGAACGCGAGACAACCGCGGCGCCGAGCAGCCCGGCACGCCGTAGCGCCGCGAGCCAGAGACCTTCGGCGCTTGCGATGTCGATGACGTCGTAGGGCCCGGATGCACGGAATGCGCGCCGCACGGCCACGGCAGCCGCCATCGGGCCGAGCAGTTGGCGCGCATACCGGTTTCGCGGCGCTGCGCCCAGATCGTCGGCGAGCAGGACGTCGCATGTATGCCCGAGTGCGCGAAACTCCTCCTGCAGCTTGACAAGCACCTTCGTCGATCCCAGGCGCGGATCGCGCGGGTAGTCACCGACCAGCAGAATGCGCATGTGGCAGGATGTGCGGTGCAAAAATCGCTTCGAGTCGATCGAGGTGCCGGGCGAGCGACATCTCCACGGCCACCGCGACGGCGCCGCGGCCCGCGGCGTTCAACCGCTTCAGGGTCAGCCAGTATCCGCACGAGCGCGGCGGCAAGTCCGGACGCGCGCGGAGGATCGGCGGGCGCGAGATGGCCGTTGACGCCTGGCCGGAGCCATTCGCGTATCCCGCCCACATCGAAGGCCACGGCGGGAAGGCCGAGCGCCGCGGCTTCGAGCCCCACGAGGCCGAACGGCTCGGGCCAGGTGCTCGGCAGCGCCAGCACCGTCGCCTGCCGCAACGCGGTCCACCTGTCGTCGCCCGTCAACCAGCCCGATGCGGTCCACGGCACGCCGCGCCGCGACGCTCGCTGCTCCCATGCCGTGCGCTGGGGCCCATCACCAATCATCAGCAGTCGGATGCTACGCCCGAGTTGCTCGGAGGCTAGCGCGATCGCGTCCACCAGGAGATCGCCCCCCTTCAACACCGTCATCCGTCCGACGAACGCGACACAAGCCTCCTGGTCGGGTCCGGCTTCATCCGGACCATGGTCCGCCTGAAGGCGGACCCCACGTACGATCGCATGGCTGTCGCGCGGCCGTTCCATATGCGTCGGAAACAACGGGTTGACGTGCACCTGTGACGGCTGCACTCCGTTCCGGACGAACTCGCGCTTCATGTGCTCGCTGGCGACGACAATCGTGCGATATCCGCGCCAGCAGGTCGTGCTGCTCGCGCGCCCACCGGTAGTCGCGGACGAACGTGCCGAGCCGCAGCTTTCCGCAGTGGCGCGGGCCATACAGGCGCAAGACAGGCACTGCCGAACCGGCGATCGCACGGCTGGGCGACGGGAAACCCATGCCGCTTCTGTCCACCGATGCAGGTGCCGAAATATCCGTGCATGAACTTCACGACTGGCCACCGCGCGATGAGCTCGCGATCGATGTCGAGGGTGCTCATGTTGTGCGAAAAGCACAGGTCGGGACCCCACCGTCCGATTCGATCCATCGTCGGCACCGAGATCGGCGCCGCCGCCGCCGAACGTCGGAAGTCCATCGCGGGAGGCCTCGCCGCGCAGAGGCGGGGCATCGGCAGAATACAGAAATGGCAAGCTCGTGTCCCCGCGCGGCAAGGCCGCCAGCCACGGCGTCCAGATAGGTCTGGACGCCGCCGGCGTCGCCAAACCCGTCATTCGCCATCAGGATGCGCATCAGGAACGCCGCAAGCTGCAAGCACACGCCTTCGATGGCCCACAGGTCACCGGTCCTTCCGAGCGACACAGGCTCCAGGCGCTGCGCGCTGAAGTTCGTCCAGAAGGCTCTCGCGGCTGGTTCCAAGGAGCGGCCATGCGGAGGGATGCATTTCGACGAAGAGCGCGAGCGCGCGGCCGCGGCGACGGATCGTCTCGCGCGCCCCTCGCAGGACGGCGAGCTCCCACCCCTCGACGTCGATCTTGATGAAGTCGGGATCGATCCCTTCGCGGGCACAGAAGCCATCAACCGTGACGACGGGCACGGTCAGGCGGGCGTCGTCGCGATCGGCGGGCGCAGCCAGACGGCCTTCCCCGGACGTCCTCATGATCAGGAACTCGGCCTGCGTCTCGTGCTCCCCTACCGCAACACTGAGGGGCCGGACGACATCGTTCAACCCGTTCAGATGGACGTGCCGGACCAGACCGTCGAATGCCCGAGGGGCCGGCTCGAACGCGAATACGCGGCCTGCCGGACGGACCCATTGGCCGAGCAGCATCGAATACGCGCCGACGTTGGCGCCGATGTCGAGCGCCACCATGCCCGGCGAAACAGCCCGCTTGAAGGCCGCATACTCCTGCGGATTCCATGAGAGGTAGCGATGCTCCGGTAAGGCTCGAATCCGTTCGCCGTCCGGAAGCATGCACGACAGCCCACGGCCGCCCGTCTGGAACATCAGCGCGGCGTAATAGGCCCGCTTCGCCCACGCTCGGAAATGCGAGCCCAGCGGCGCCGACCGAAAGCGCTCGCCGGCCGTCTCGACAACCCCCTGCGTGCGAAAACGATCGGCGGGCGCGGTGGGTAGCGGCTGCCGCTTCATCGCTGCACGGACCGGAGAATCACGTGAGCGCCCTGCTCGAACACCGGCGGACCGCCATCGAGAGCCTCGGCGCGAAGCCCGCAATCGGCGAAGCGATCGGCTGCTTCGCGCGGATCGATTCCGTAATCGGGCCACTGCTGCGGATGCATCTCGGCAACGATCTTCAGGCGCGGCCCCGCCTCGCGGATAACGGCGCTGGCGCCGCGAAGCACGTCGAATTCGAGGCCCTGCACGTCCATCCGGATCCAATCGGGCGGACGTCCAAGCGCGGCGCAAATGCCGTCAACCGTGACAACATCAACCGAGATGGTGGACGGGCCCGCGTCAGGCGGCGCAACCATGTTGCGATAGGGCTCGTCCGCGAACGTCATGAGGCGCCTCCGCTCTGCCCGCGCGCCGACCGCGGCGCAACGCGCCTCGACACGCGGCGCCGCGAGGGCGTTCATAACGAGATGACGGCGAAGAATGGTGAAGGTGTCGGGCGACGGCTCAAACGCGAGGACCCGGCCCGGTCGCCCCGCTCCACCGCGCCGCCATGACGGCGTAGGTGCCGAGAAACGCCCCGATGTCGAGCACGACATCGCCCGGACGGATGCCGCTGCGCAGGAACTGGAACAAGGAAGCTTCGCTTTCGTGCGGGACGAGATGCCTGACGGACGGATCGATCCGGAACGACTCCCCGTTCACATGCCAGGGCAAGCCGCGACGGCCGTACGCCGCGCGTAACCAGCCTGCATAGAGAGGCCTGAGAACGCCGGCGGCGGAACCGGAGCGGCCGATGCGATCGCCGATGGCGGTTCCGACGCGTGCGAGCGTCATGCGCGACTTCCGGATCGAGCAATCGTCGACCCCAGCGCCCGCGTCGCGCGGCGCGCCGTCCACCACCAGCCCGCGGCCGTCGTCCGCCTCCACCATGTCCTCCGTGGTCGATCTGATTCGCGGCGAATCGTCTCATCCCATCGTTCGTGAAAGAGACGGCCGTTCCGCACACGCGTTGTTTGTACGCGTCGGAGAGCACGCCCACCGTGGTACTGCCCAGATGGTGGTACGCGCCGGCACGCTCGTATCCGTGCGTCGCCACTTTCCATCCTGCCTTGCGTATCCGAAAGCTCAGATCGGCTTCGTCCCATTCGGTCGGAACGAATGCTTCGTCGAGCAGTCCGACGGCATCGAGGCAGGCACGCCGCACGACCCAGGGACGAATCACCAGATCGACTTCCTGCAGGCGAAACCAGTTCATCGGCGCGCGTCCGATCGTGCTCTGAAGACGCCGCCAGTCGATCGAGATCGTCCCACCCGGTGATGGGATCGGTGACGCCGGTGCAGTTCAGCCCTCGGCTGAGACAGAGAAGCCCGAGATCGGCGTAGGTGGCAAACGTCGTGAGCAGCTCGGGCACCAGCCATGGGCTCCGCAGAAACATGTCGTCCTGCCAGGCCAGCAGGAGCGGCGCCTTCGCTTCGCGGAACCCGTGGTTCGTGCACCGCAGCTCGTGAAGGTCGTCCTGATGGTGCCACTTCAGATGACGCTGGCCCCAGGCTGTTGCCGCCAGCGTGCGCAGATAATCCGGCGTCGAATCAGTGCAGCCGTCTTCGATGACCAGGAGCTCCACCGGCTGATCGCGGGCGACGGTCTGCCATGCGTCGAGGCAGGTGGCGAGCACCTTGACGTTGTTGAACGTCGGAATGACGACGGACAAGGCTGGCATGTCGGCGGCGCTGCGCGGCCCGTTCGTCATGACACCGCCAGGAGTGGTGCGGCCGCGGCGTCGAGCCCGCGCAGCGCGGCGACGGTGTGCCTGAACGTCGAAACGCGCATCGTAAAGCGCGGCGGCCCGGCGGCCAATCTCTTCCCGCTGAGCTGACGTCGAACAGCATCGTCGCCGTCGCCACGGCGGCCAGCGCGTGGGGATCGTCGACCGGCGCGAGCACGATGGCGCCGGACTCGGTCCACAGCGGTTCGGTCAGCCGTCCCGTCCGTCGTGACCGTCGGCCGGCCATGCGACAGCGCCACCATCGCGCTCGTGCGGCGGCTGCTGATGCCATCGGGATACGGTTGCAGCATCAGATCGCAGGCGGAGACATGATCGCGACAGGTCGTCTCGCCGGCAGCCGTCCGGTGCCGAAGATACGTCCCGCAAGCGACGGATGGCTGGACGTCAGCTCACGGCAGACCGTCTCGCTGTGCTCGCCGAGCAGCAGGACACGGCAATCCGACATGATACGCGAGGTCGCGGAGGGTCCGTTCGAGAAGTGCCCGAAGCTCCCTCCGTACGTGCCGAAGCTGCCGACCAGAAGGTGACGCCCCGCATAGCGTGCCCGAATCGCGGCAACCACCGCCGGATCGTCAATGACCGGAATCGTGCTCGGCACGGGCAACCACGTCACGCTGGTTCCGTGTGTCAGCCACGGTTCGAGCATGCGGACGCCATCCGGGGATCGACACGAACGCGCGCGTCGGCGGCGCCGGCGACGAGCCTCGCCATCAACCGGTTGGCGGCCGAAAGCGCGATTCGCGAGAGACGTCGATCGCCTTCGGCAAGGAACATGACCTCGTGGAACATCACCCACACGCACGCGCGATGGCGTGATCGCAGCCAGAGACAGAACAGCACGTTGGCGCCTCGATAACCAAAGGCGTGGGGGACATACTGGACGAGAATCCGCCGTGACGCCGGCATCCGATTGAGCGCCCGCGTCAGACGCCAGAGGGACCTGGGACCAAAATGGTCGGGCAGACGATGCACCGTGACGCCGGGGTCCGCGGCTCGCGATTCATCGCGATCCTCGAAGGGTGGCGCCCAGACTTCGACCCGGTCGCCTGCTTCGACGAGGCGGCGCGCCAGTTGCCGCGTGTAGTCGCTCACTCCGCCTGACTGGGGCGGATACTCTCCCGTCAGGACGTGCCACGTTCTCATGCCGCCGCGGCCACCGGAGTCATCGGCCAGCCTCCCCTGCCTGAGCGTATGCCTGGAGGTGCAACGCCAGCGGTGTCTGAAGCGCTCCGGGCAACGAGCCCGCAGCATACAGTCCGCGTCGGATCGCCCGATCGAGGAAGCCGCGGACGTTGCCGGCTGGCGGCAGCTCGGGCGCCGCCGTCCTGACGTGGACTCGCGAGAGTCCGGCGCGCTCGAGCGCGCGGGTCAACGATCGCGGGGTGAAATGGTTGACGTGCACGAGATTATCGGCGAGCGAGATGCGATGGCGGCTCAACCTGGCGAGCCAGCGCTCCTTGGTCAATTGCGCGGCGCCGTTCGGCACTTTGACGGCGACGACCCCGCCCGGCTCGAGAAGGGCGGACAACGCCGACAGCAGCCGTGCCGGCTCGGGGATGTGCTCGAGCACGTCGGTCAGAACGACGGCTGCATAGCGATGCCCGGCCAACGCGAGCGCATGTGCGTTGATGCGATGGACCGGCGCGCCCGTGCGCGCCGCGGCGTACGCCGCCGTCCGCGGATTCAGCTCGATGCCTTCGACCTGCCAGCCCTGACCCTGGGCGAGGTGAAGGAACCGGCCGGCGTGCGCGCCAACATCGAGGAGACGGCGATTGCCGGAAGGGACCCGGACCGGCGAGCTCTTTCAGAATCCCCTGAAAGATCAGGTCCTTGTAAGTCGAGAGGAATTCTCCTTCGACCCATTCCTCGGACCAGCGCTGGTCGTACATGCGATCGAAAAAGTTGGGCAGCGTCGGCAGCGCTTCCGGCTGCCCGAATCCGCACGCACGGCAGCGAACGAGCCAGACATGCTGGCCGGTGTACTCGTGCAGCTCCGGATCCTGTTCGGCGTATCTGGCGAAGTCCATGCGAGAGGAGTGATAGCGCGTCCAACGAGGAGCCGTCACACACCCAGCACCGTTCCACGGGACGAAACAGCTCGTCCGCGACGTTGCATCGCGATGCTACCGCGGGAAGCTCATAGGCGATGTTCGTCGGCGGTCCGTTCGTCTCGAGCGGCTGCGGCACAAACCCGGAGTCGCACAGGAGCCGGTGTGCCTCGCTGTCCCACTGGGTTTCGCAGACGACGGCTCCGACGCGCCGGGCTCTGCAGCGCACTCGACATCCCCCTGACGACGTGCGTCTCGGAGCTTTCGGTGTCGATCTTCACGAGGTCAACGCGCTCGACGCCGCTCGAGGCGAGCCAGCGATCGAACGTCTCGGTGCTGAACGAGATTGTCTGAGTCCGGCGAGACGCGCGCCCGCGGCAATACAGCGAAGCACCGGGCATCAGCGTCGACACGTCCGCTGTTCCCGCGCCATTGGGAGACGAACAGACGCTGCTCACCCGCCTTGTCCCACAGCGCCTCCTCCAGGAGGACCACGCGATGCTCGAAGTGCGTTCAATCGCACGTGTTCTCGAGCTGTTCGTAGACGCGCGGATTCGGCTCGAAGGCGAACACGCGGCCCGCGTCGCCGACGAGGCGGCGGCCAGCATCGTGAAATAGCCGTGGTTCGCGCCGATGTCCGCAAAGACGGCGCCGGGCCGAAGACGTTGTCGAAGATAGTGCGGTCGTTTCCGGCTCGTAGGGCACGTTTCCGAAGAAAAGCGACGAGGTGGTGAACTCGGTGACGTCCAGGACAGCGGCGTGTCGCCGACCATCACGCGTCTGAATTGTGAACGCGATCGGCGGAGCCGGTCCGCGTAGCGTCCCGCGACGCTGCGATAGAACCGCCCCGCGCCCGGCAGGTCCCAGACCGAGATTCCGAGCCGCACCAGCGGCCGCTCGAGCAGCGGCAGATGCGCGACCACCGCGGCACAGAGGACCGCGGTCGAACCGGTACGCCGGCCGGCGAGGGAGGTCATGAGCTTGCACCACGCATCTCGGCGATCTCCCCGGCCATCGCGTCCCAGGTGCGGCTGCGCAGCGCGGCGGACAGCGGCTGGATCGCCGAACGGAACCGCTCCATGTCGCGTCGCCACGCCAGGAGCTTCGCGCGAAGCTCCTCGGGATCGTTCGGATCGGCAATCAGCAGCTCGCCGAGCTCCGGTGGATAGTGCTCGGCGACGCCGGCCGAGGCGCTCACGATCGCCGGCACTCCCCGGCACAGCGCTTCGCGCACCGACAACCCGTAGGCTTCATAGCGCGCCGGATGGACCAGCGCGTCAAGCGCCGCAAGAATCTCCGGCACGTCGGTTCGGAAACCGGCGAACCGGATCCGATCGCCGACGCCCGCCTCCTGGGCGCGACGCCGCCAGGCCGGCAGCTCGGCGCCCTCGCCCACGACTATCAGGTCGGCGTCCCAATCCCGGCAGCCGCACAACCGGCACCAGGCGCTGAACACCGTGTCGAATGCCTTCCGGCGATCCCCGAGCGCGCCGACGAAGCCGACAAGCGGCCGGCCGGCAGGCTGCGACAGCGCAGCTTTGGCCGCCTCGCGCCGTGCCGCGTCCACCGGCGAAAAGCGGACGGGGTCGCCGCCGTAATAAATGACGCGTGCCGCGACGGATCGACGCCGATCCGCTCGATGACGTCATCGCGCGTGCGGCGGCTGTTGCAGATGACCACCCGTGCCGCTCGGATCGCCGCCCGCTCCGCCGCCAGGTCGCGGCGGTAGTTCAACGCCATTTTCGTGCGCCGGGCGAGCGAGCCGGCCCGAAAGCTCAAGGCTGTCGAGCGGTTGGCGGCATGCAGATAGTGAACCCAGTTGGCGTCCGCAATCCGGCAGTTCCCGCCGTTGACGATCGCGTGCGCTCCCGACGCGCGCAGGCGCCGCCAGACGGCGCTGCCCGGTCCGCGACAACAAAGGGCTGCCGAGCACATGGCGGTTGAACGGCCGCCATACCGGGTGCACCGTGACTGTCGGCAGAGCGGCAAGGTCCGGCCAGGCGCGATGCGTGACGAGATGGATCTCGTCTCGCGAGGCCAGATGACGGGCGAGCGCGTGGTTCGCCGAGTCCATCCCGCCAAGGGGCGTGAGATCGCCGGCGACAATCAGCCAGGACATCTATTCGAATGCGCGGGCGGTCGGCCATCGCGCCGCGAAGCATGCCCTCGAGCAGCCAGAACTGCATCCCGACGGCCGTGCCGAACGGAACGAACGTGAACACCAGCCCGATCGTTCCGACGTTGGCGGCGACGACGATCGTCGCGACCAGCCGGTCTTCCGGATCTGCGAGCGAGCGTATCAACTGACAGATCGCCGAAGAG
Source organism: uncultured Acidobacteriota bacterium (assembly GCA_963749565.1). Taxonomy (GTDB): domain Bacteria; phylum Acidobacteriota; class Vicinamibacteria; order Vicinamibacterales; family CAVVIG01; genus DATLLJ01. The sequence goes on from CAVVNL010000011.1 coordinate 113,937, forward strand.
CGTGACGACGCAGCACCAGGCCGTACAGCGCGACGAGCGGAACACCGCCGTCCAGCATCCACGCGTTCGGCTGGACCTCTGCAAACAGTCCGCGGCGTTCGACCACCGCTGTCGCCGAAGTAGATAGCTCAACATGCCCCAACGTCCGAGGCCGGCCCCCAGCGGATATTCGGCGACCAGATCCGTCATCGCCGATTCCACCTGTATCCCGCGGCTCTGGTAATACAAATCGCGCGGGTCGCCTTCGAGCAGCGTCATGAACCGCTCGGAGATGCTCTGTCCCGCCCAGCATCGTCGCCAGCGACAAGCCGACGACGACCATGCCGAATCCCAGCACACCGAATCCCAACGCGCGTTTCTTCTGCTCCTGGACGGCCAGCATCGCCAGATACGCCGCCATCATCGCGAGGGTCATCACGAACGCCGCTCGCACGTGGCTGAGATAGAGAGCCAGCATTCCGGCCATCGCGAAGGCCAGCGAGATGCCGCGTCTGGACGAACCCGATCGGCTCCAGGCAGAAGACGAGGCCGAGGATCGTGGCGACCATGCCTGCCCCCGCCACCGCGCCGGCCGCATCGAACAGGCCGGGCGGCCGGAGCATGAGGCGGCCGTTCGGCCCGATGAACGTGGAGGCGGCCAGAGCCATCTGTCGCCGCCCGCGCCTCTGGTACACCGACGAGAGCTGCCGCGGCATCCAGCTGTCGGGGTCGTACACCTGCATGACGCCGACCGCCGAGTTGATGCCGTTGCAGACGAGCAGCACGACGAGCGCCCGCACCAGCTTCTGCCGCGAGACGACAAACGATTGCGCCCAGAATACCGGACACAGGATCGGAACATACAGACTGAATTGCGCCACGCCGATCGAGTAGCGAGCCGGTCAGCGGGTGCAGGATCATCAGGCCGACCCACAACAACGTCACTCCAATCCAGGCGCCGGCGGGGTGTTTGGCACGTTGCTCTCCGCCGCGATGGAACCACCACAGCGCAAGGGCAAACAGGCTGATCGCGTACGCGCCTGTGCGAATCGGAAGCCGGTAGGCCTGACTGCCGGGGATGAAGAGCAGCGCAGGCAGGAGCGTCAGTCCGAGCGCAAACCACTCGATGAAACCGCTTGGCCTCCAGCGGGGCGTACGGTCCGGACCAGCGTCTACACCGTCCGATTCCGTCTCGCCGAAGATCGCTATCGCGTCGGGCGCGACCCGATTCCAGTCGATCTCATCCGGCGGCCTGCCGTACATTACTTGTGCATCACGCTTTCGATGATCGAGTTGAGCCCGGCGGCGTAGACCGGCAGCGCGGCTTGCCTGCTCACGTACTCACGGGCAGCCAGCCCCATGCGGTTTCGCAAATCAGCAGAATCGATCAGCGTGCGAAGCGCTCGTGCGAGGCCGGCGCGATCGCCGCGGCCGCACCAGGCAACCGGTCGCGCCGTCCAGAATGATTTCGGGAACCGCGCTGATGTCGCTCCCGATCGCGGGGATGCCGCTCGCGGCGGCCTCCTGATAGACGATCCCGAAGGCTTCGTGCCGCGTAGGCATGACATACACGTCCGCGCGCCGCCACAACTCGCGCCAGCGGTCGCTGTACGCCGCGACCCCTCGCGTGAGAGTCACTCCGGGCGGAAGCGCCTCGGCTGCCAGCGGCCAGTCCGTGACCAACTCCAGTTCGGCAACGTCGGCAAGTCCTCCTTCGCGCCAGGCCTCGAGCAGATCCGGGCCGCCCTTGCGGGAAAGTCGCTGCCGATGAAGAGGACACGCGGACGATAGCCGGCGAGCCGGGCCCGCGCGGCTCGCTCGTCGGCCCATTCCGCGGGGAAGGCGGCGAGATCGATCGGGATAGGGAGCACGGTCACCTTGGAGGCGCAGTCCGGATACGAGGCCGCGAGGTCGTTCGCGGCCCAGGCCGACGTGGCGACGATGGCCGCTGCGGCACGAAAGACCCGTCCGTCGTGCAGCACGTTCGCGTAATAGCTCGAACGCGAGAGCTGCGATTCGGCTTCGAGGCTGGCCAGATGCGGTGTGCAGTCGAGACAGACGATCGCGGGGACGCGTTTCATCCGCGCGATGCTCGCGTAGGCGGCCGGCTGGGTATAAAAGTGCAGCAGATCAAATTTCACTCGCCGCTCGGCCCTGGCGATTCGACGCGCGGCCAGCAGGCCCACGTTCAGCTCCTCCCGCCACCGCCGCAAATCGAGGTTTGCCAGGGGGCCGGTCTTCGGCGCGAGGGGAAAACTGAACACACGACGGACGACCCGGTCGAGCGGTGTCAGGTCGCCGCTGAGATCGAGATGCTCCGCCGCCAGGCCGGGAATGAGGTCCACGACCTGCTTCATCAACCGGGCGAACGTCCGATGCCCGGCCATTCCCGAGTTCACGAAGAGCGCGCGCGTCATCCCGATCGATCAGATCCGCTTTCTGCCGATGATGAGCAGGTTGTCCGACAAGGCCCTGGGAAACCGGCGGGCAATTGCCATCGGGTAGTGCCACGGCGTAAGTGGCACGCGGCCGTGGTGGCTATGGAGCACGTCCACCGATTCGAGACCACCCTCGGCTGCGGCACGCCGCAGATCGCTTTCTAGCAGCGCCGTCCGATGCGCCGGGTAATGCACGTCCTGGAACGACGAAAAACGTCGCTTGACGATCAGCGTCGCCACGCTGAGCACGCTCAGCTGATTCGGCGTCGTTACCACGACCCAGCCGCCCGGCCTTGCGAGGGCTACCAGGGCGCGCATGAACGCCCAGGGATTTTCGAGGTGTTCGATCGTTTCAACGGCGGCCACGACGTGCGCTTCGGCCGGAGGAACCGGCCACCGCGCCGCGTCGAGGTCGATCTGGCGGAATTCGGCGTCGATGGGAAACCCCTCATATCGCACGGCGTCGAGTCCGCAGTAGCTGTCGAACCGGTGAGCCAGCAGACGCCAGAGCCCCGCGCTGCCGCATCCGACGTCCACGAGCCGCCCGCCCTCGATATCTCTCGCAGACAACGCGCGCTCCACCATGTGGTAGATCGCGTCGTGACTCGATCCCAGGCTCTGCCGTGCACGTGCCTCGAGCGACACTCCGGCCGGCGCGCTCATGCGCCAGCTCCGGCAGACTGCATCGCCGTCAGTGCATCCGCCAGCCGACGCATCTGGCTGGCCGGATCGCACAGTTGCCGCGCCCGCGCCGGCGCGCCAGCCCCCAGCGTCGCGCGAATCCCGGCATCGGCGATCAGGGGTTCGAGCGCACGCGCGAGCGCCTCCGCATCGCCTGGCGGGACGAGGACGCCGCACGAGTTGTCGACGATCTCAATCGCACCGCCTGCAGATGAGGCGACGACCGGCAATCCGGCGGCAAGCGCTTCCACGTAGGCGATCCCGAATGGCTCGGGCGCGACGTTGGCCTGACAATGCACATCGGCTGCCGCCAGCAGGCGCCGGACGTCCTGCCTTTCTCCGAGCCATCGCAGGCGGTCTCCGATCCCAGAGCGACGCGCCGAGGCGACAAGCGCGTCGAGGTAGGACGTTTCCTCCCCGCGCTGCGCGCCGCCGGCAATCCACCACACCCACGTGCTGAGACCGCGCAGCCGATCGAGCGCCTCGAGCACCACGCCATGACCCTTCCACGCCTGCATGCGGCTGGCCTGGATGATCACGACGGCATCGCCCGCCGTCTGGAATTCCGCGCGCACCGCCTCGCGCTCGGCGGCCGACAGCCGCGGCGGGGACACGTCGATGGGTGCGTAGACTACGGCGACAGAGACACCCTTGTACAACGAGGGAAGCAGCCCGGAGGTGTAGTGACTGTTACAGATCGCCAGATCCGGTCTCGTCCGTTTCGCCCACCGCTCTGTCCAGTGACGCCCGGAAGTCGCATCGTGTACCCAGAGGACGAGCGGCACGCCCGCGCGCCGCACGACACCGCCGAAGAGCCCAAGCGACCAGGGCGCATGGCAAATGACGCGGTCGTACCGCGCGGAGCCGACGAGCGTCGCCAGCGCTAGGCGCGCCCGCCGAATCGTGAGCGGCCGGCTCGCGCGAACCTCGCCCAGGCTGTGCACGGAGACGCCGAGCGCTTCGAGCTCGCGGCTCAACCGGCCATCGAAGCAAAGCGCGAACTCCTGCACGAGAACCGGGCACAACTCGCGGTAGCGCGCGAGGGCGACGAGAATCGTCTCGATTCCGCCATAAAGGTTGCCGCTGTAGACGTGCAGCAAACGCATCAGGTCCACAGGAGATGCGGCCATGGCCCGAGGTCGTCGCCATCAGTCAACGGCGTCAGCGCCGAGTTGACGTCCATCTGTCCCGCGGCGACACGACGGTACACCGAGGGCGCGTGATCGATCTTCCACGGGCGGTATCCGTGACCGCGAAGATCCGCGATGACACGCTCGGCCGACGAGCCTTGAGCCTGGAGGTGTCGAGGGTGGACTTCGAGAAGCACGCGATGGACTCTGCGGCTGGCGAGCGCTCCGGAGAGACCGGCCAACGCGCGTCCTTCGGCTCCCTCGATGTCCATCTTCAACAGGTCCACATGGTCGATGCCCGCCTCGTCGATCACATCGTCGAGCGTCCGCGCCGGAACCTCAAACTCCCGACCGTGTTCCACTACGGTTGTTGTGCGGGTCAGGCCGAAATTTCCGGACTCGTTTGCGCCAGGCTCGTACTCCTGCATGCGCAGGATCCCGGGCGCGTCGCTCGCAGCCATTTCGAAGATGCTTACGCAGTCGAGGTCGTTGCGCGCAACGTTTTCTCTCAGCATCCGGCAGGCGCGCGGATCGACCTCGACGCTGATCACGCGACCAGTACAGGCCGACCAGATGCGCGGCGGCCAACGTGAAATACCCCCAGTTGGCGCCGACATCAACGAACACCATCCCGGGACGGAGAATCTGTTGCACCAGGGCAGTTTCCTGGGGCTCGTACCGGCCCGTCAGACAGACTTCGCGCATGATCCGATCGTGAAGATGGCATAGGAAGAACGCCGACCCCAACTCGGCCGGCATGCGCGCCCAGAATGGATCGGCGTGACGTTCTCCGATCCAGTTCATCGCGCGATATCGGCCGGCCGGAAGCCGCTGAATCAGGCCCGCAGCCGCATCAATCCACCAGGGTGCGCTCTGCCCGTCGGTCACCGCGCCTCCCGTTCGTGTGCTGCGTGGCGTCGCGATCCGCCGCCGGCCTCGGCGGCCGTCGCGGCGGTGCGGTAGATGGGGACGAGCTCGGCCGCCATCCGCGCACGATCGAACGATCGTTCCGCCGTCGCGCGGGCGGCACGCCCGAGCCGCGCCCGCAGTTCCGCGTTGATCGCGAGGGCGGTGATCTGCGCGGCGAGATCGGTGGCGTCGCCCGGAGCATGAACGAGCGCATCCACCCCTGGCTCCACGATCTCCGCCGCGCCGCCGGCATTGCTGACGATGACGGCGCGCCCGCAGGACATGGCCTCGGCGATGACCAGCCCGAACGGCTCGGGCGCCGTGCTCGCGTGCACGACGATCTGAAGCGCGCGGAAGGTGGCCTCCGGTGTGTGCACGAACCCGGTGAACCCCACGCGATCGGCGACGCCCAGCGAGCGGGCGAGCTCGCGGAGCTCGTCGAGCGAATACTGACTGCCTTCGGTCTGATACACGGCATCGCCCACGACATACGCGCGAACCGGCAGGTGCGCCGGCAGCCGGGCGATGGCCTCGAGAAAGGTGGCGTGGCCCTTCCACCGGGCCAGCGTCGCCACCAACCCGACTCGCACCGTGTTCGGCGGCGCCTGGGGCATTCCCGCCATTGCGTCCAGATTCGCGCGGACGCCGGTGATTGAGAAACGATCGAGGTCGACGCCGTTGTGAACCGTCACCACGGGCGTGCCGTCGGCCAGCGCGCGCGCGGCATCGGCGGCGACACTCGCCGAGTTGGTGACCACCACGGCCGGGTGACCGTGGTGCCACCGCAGAAGCCTCGTCGTCGTCGGGCGGCCGCCCAGGTAATCATGTAGATGCCAAACGAGGGCGGGACGACGGTTCGGGCGACAGGCCCACGCCCCCAGCAGATGCATCTTCAGCCCGTTCGTATGAAGGATGGCCGGATCGAATGCCTCAATCGCGCGCGTCAACGCCGCGCGATAACGAAGCGCCGCCGGCGAAGCGAGAAGTATCTGCGCGGCCAGGCGCGCGCCGCCTCCCGACGCAGTTGCGCCGTGCTCGCCAAGCCGGCCAATCGCCTCTGGAAACGGGACGACTTCAGCGGTGACGCCGAGCGACCGCACACGCGCGAGCATGGGACCGTCAGATGCGGCCAGCAGATGCAGCGGCCAGGACGGTTCCGCGCTTCGAAGGCTCGCGAGGATGTCGACGAGGCTCGACTCGGCTCCGCCCAGCTGCCCGGTCGGGCTGAGGTACATCACGCGCATGGGAGGCACGGACATGGGGCGTCGGGCTTCTGGCTTCGGACTTCTGGCTTCGGCTGGAGCCTGGAGCCTAGAAGAACCGGCCGCTGATAGAGACAGTGTCACCCGCCTGGATCTTGTCTTCCATCTCGATGTCCAATTCGAGGAGCTTGGCGTTGACGAGGCGGCTGACCTTGATTCGCCGATCCGACCCACGATCGTTCAGGCCGCCAGCCAGCGCAATGGCTTGCTGGACGTTCATGCCGGGATCCAGCACGAACGTTCCGGGATTGCGCACCATGCCGGTGATGTAGAAGTGCTGTGCGGAAGGCACGTTGATGATGTCGCCATCCTGCAGTACGACGTCCTGCCCCGCTTTGCCGAGCTCGAGATCCTTGCGGTTGACCACGACTCGGGCGTCGTCGGCGTCGGACCCCTGCTGTCCGCCGGCGACGCCGGGGCGAATCGGATGCACCACGATGACTTCGTTGCTGGCATTGGCGGTCGGCGAGCCCGCAAGCGCGAGCGCTTCGAGGAGCGTCATGCCGGACCCGGTCATCGGAATCTTGCCCGGGGCACGCACTTCGCCGATGACGTACACGAACTGGCTCTTGTACTGGTTGATTTCGACCCTCACCTGCGGATTGCGGATATAGCCGGCGGCCAGCATGCTCGTCAGCCGCTGCTGGAGCTCGGCGGGGGTCAACCCAACGGCGGCGACATGGCCGACGAACGGGAACGAGATGGAACCGTCGGCGTCGACACGATACATGTTGGTCAGGTCTGGCTCGTTGAATACCGTGACCTTCACTTCGTCCTGCAGCCCTATCCTGTAGCTGTTCGGGTTCACCAGCGTCGGCGCCGGCGGGATGGGCGACTGTCCGGACGGCGGACTGCCCTCCGGCCGCGGGATTACGAACTCGGGCTGATTCGGAGTCTGAGTCACCGATGGCGCAGGCGGGGTCTCAGGCGTCTTCTGCCCCAGGACTGCATTGCTCCCCTGCGCGCTGAGCACGCAGGCGGGTGCCAGGACCAGCGACAGTAACACAACGATGATGGACTTCTTCATGTCAAGCCACTACTCGGAGACCCGGGTAACCGGGATACCGAGCTGGCGCGCCTTTCTGTAGAGGTTAGGACGCTGAATCCCCAGCGTCAGGGCTGCATCGGCCATCCGCCAGCCGTGATTCTGCAGAACCGCCGAAATGTAGTCGCGTTCGAAGCGCATCCGGGCTTCCCGCAGGTGGCCGGTTGGAACGAAGCGAGCCGAAGCATGCTGGAAATGCAGCGCGGGCAACAGGTGCTCCACTTGAATGTCGTAGTCGCCCGGCTCGTCGGCCGCTCGTGCCACCGCCGCCTGCAGCTCGCTCAGATTGCCGGGCCACGTGACCGCGGCCACGAGCGCCAGCGCGGCCTGCGTGAACGCGCGAGGCTTCAGACCACGTTCCGCGATGATCTCCTCGAGCACTCGTGCCGCCAGCGCCGGCACATCTTCCAGCCGGTCTCTGAGCGGCGGCAAGTCGATGCGCACCACGGCCAGCCGCCGAAACAGATCGGACCGCAGGCGGTGAGTCTGTACCTCGGCATCGACGGCCGGCGAGGCGCTGGCGACGAGCCGCACATCGGTGGCCATCGCCTGACCATCGACGGACACCTCGCCGTCGCGCGCGATGCGTGCGAGACGAGCCTGGACGGCGGCGGGACAATCCGTCACATCTTGCAGGAACAATGTGCCGCCGCGTGCCGCGGCGATGCGGCTGCCCCGCGAGATCGATTCGAGATCGGTCTGTCCGCTTTGGGGACCGGTGCCGAAAAGGAGTTGCGCCAGGCGCGACGGGTCGGCGGCGTCGCATTCGACGGCGATATAGGGCGCGGCCGCTCGATGACTTCGCCGGTGCAGCTCGCGGGCAACGGAGTCCACGCCCGCGCCGCGTTCCGCCGTGAGGAGCACCCCCGTATCGAGCGGGGCGGCTCGGCGAACGAGCTCCTGGACGCGGGTAATCGCGGGCGAGTGGCCGACGAGCTCGAGGGCCTCTGGGGTCGGCCGCTCGAAGCGGGCGGTCCGGGCGCCAGCCAGCATCAGTTTGTCTGCCATAACCATTACTTCTTCAGGTAGGAGATTGTGGGAGAAGAGGTCGAGGGAGCTCCGCCCTGTGAGTTACACGAAACCCGGCGCCGAAACTCAACATGAGGTTCTTCAAAAGACATTGAAGAACTTAATATGACTTAATACGCCTAGCCGTGTCAATGCTGATACTGAGCGATGATCCCGGGGATACAGTCCCGGGCCGCACCAGGCAACCGCGGCTTCCGTCGTCCTGGTGCACGACAAGCTGAGTAATCCCAGGAACTTAGGCCTTTGGAGTCGTGTTTCTGTCGCCTGTCCTAAGTATCGGCGCGGCCGCCGTGTATCGACACGGATCGAGGAGCTGTATCAGAAGCGAAACACCAGGCGATCTCCGAATCTGGTAATTGGATAATCTGGTAATCGGGTAAATGGATTGGTGATTGATTGAATGAGGGAGGACTACCCGATTGCCAAATTGTCCGATTACCCGATTAGTCCGTTACTGAAGTGGGCCGGCGGCAAACGACAGCTGCTCCCGAAACTGCGACGGTTCTACCCGGCGCGGTTCAACCGGTACATCGAGCCGTTTTTCGGCAGCGGCGCGGTGTTCTTCGACCTGCACGCCGCCGGTCGCCTGCATGGGCATGAGGTCGTGCTCATCGATTCCAATGCCGATCTCATCGGTTGTTACGAAACCGTGCGGGATGCCGGCGAGGAGGTGGGTTGCTGCCTCGACCGGCTTGCCGAGGCGCATGCAGTGGACGGCCGCGCCCACTACTACGCAGTCCGCAACGAACGCTTCAATCCCCTGCGTGTGGCGCGGCGGCAGCCTGACGGGCGCATCGCCTACACCCCCGAGCTCGCGGCGATGCTGATCTACCTGAACCGGACGGGCTTCAATGGCCTGTTCCGTGTGAACGCAAGTGGCGCCTTCAACGTGCCGGCCGGGCGTTATGCGCGGCCGAGGATCGTCAACCGCGACAATCTGCTCCGTGTCGCGGGCGCGCTGTCGCGTCCTGGCGTCCAGCTGAAATGGGGATCGTTCGAATCGGCGCGGGACATCGCGGAGCCCGGGGATTTTCTGTATGGCGATCCGCCCTACGCGCCCCTCAGCCGGACGGCCAGCTTCACGTCGTACACCGCGTCGCGCTTCGACGGGGAGGCCCAGGTACGCCTGCAGCAGCTCGTCGTCGGTATCGCGCGACGCGGGTGCCAGGTGTTGATCAGCAATTCCACCGCGCCCGCGATCACGGCGCTCTACGAAACCAGCGACGAGGCGCGGGGCGCCGGTATCCGGACGTTTCGCGTGCCGGCGCGCCGCGCGATCAACAGCAACGCGTTACGGCGCGGCGCGGTCGACGAGTACTTGATTACGAATATTGAGTTGCGGGGTGCGGATGCGGGGGCTGACTAGTTCGTTTTCAGGCGCCAGCCAGCCAGACGAGCTGACAACACTGCGGGCAGGCGTACGCCATGCGCAGGTCACCGACGAACGAGACGAATCCGCCTACGCCGTGATTCGCGCACGCGGGGCAGATCGCAGGCGCCGTCGCATCGAGCGTGGCCACGTGCAGCTGGCGGCCGGTCGTCGGACACGGAATGGAGGCGGGGCTCGCGCCGTGCCGCGAAACGCGCGGCTCGCCGTCGCGTCCGGCGGACCAATGGAACAGACCGTTGTACAGATCAGTGCGGAATGCAGAGGAAGTCATTGTGGCGGCGGATGGTAACATACGGGATCGGTGACGGCAAGGCTGGTCCGCGAATGCCGTCCGCGCACCGTGATAATCTGGATCCGGCCCGTGCGAAAGTGGCGGAACTGGCAGACGCGCCGGACTTAGGATCCGGTAGCCGCAGGGCTATGGGGGTTCGAGTCCCCCCTTTCGCATTCACTTCGTGGAACCCTGCGACGTCCTTATCTCATGAAGACTGAATTTGTTGACGTGAATGAAACGCGCAAGAACGTGCGCGTCGAAATTCCGAGCGACGTGGTGGATGCCGAGATCGATCGCGTGGCGCGTGGCTACTCGCGCACGGCGAGAGTGCCCGGGTTCCGCCCGGGCAAAACGCCGCCCCGCGTCATCAAGCAGCGCTTCAAGGATCAGATCCTGCACGACGTCGCGCACGATCTGATTCCACGCGCGGTTGGCGACGCGTTGCGCGAGCGCGGCGTGGAGCCGGTCGACACTCCGGATGTGCGCGACGTCACGATCGAAGCGGGCCAGCCGCTGACGTTTACCGCGTCGTTCGATACGGTCCCCGCGTTCGAGCCGGGCGAGTACTCCACGATTGCGCTGCGGCGGACCTCGAGCCGGATCGAAGACGAAGCAGTCGCCGACGCGCTCGAGCGGCTGCGCGCCCGCGCGGCGCGCTTCGAGCCGGTCGAAGGCCGGGGCATCGAGCCCGGCGACACCGCACTGGTCGACCTCGAACGTCGCGAAGGGGGACGGATCGTGATCCCAGGCGCGGAGCCAGGTCCTCCCGACATCCACAAGGGTGTCAGCGTCGAGCTCGGTTCGACCGCGAACCCGCCGGGATTCGACGCCGAGCTCCTCGGCCTCGAGCCGGGCGCGGTCAAGACCTTCACGATCCACTTCCCTGACGACTATGCCGCCGCGGAACTCGCCGGCGCCGACGTCACCTACACGGTGACCGTGCACGGCATCAAGAAGCGCGTGCTGCCGGCGCTCGACGACGAGTTCGCGAAGGACCTCGGGGAGTTCGAGAGCCTCGAGGCGCTGCGGGCGCGCGTACGTGAGGATCTCGAGCACGAAGCGCGGCACACGGCCGAGCGCGAGATTCGCGCGGACCTCATGAAACAGCTCGCCGCGCGCGTCCCGTTCGAGGTGCCGGCCTCGCTCGTCGAGCGCGAAATCGACCGGCGCATCGAGGACTTCGCCCGGCGATTGATGGAACAGAAGGTCGACCCCCGTCAGGCCGGCATCGACTGGAATGCGTTCCGCGACAGCCAGCGCGAGGTGGCGCGCGAAGCCGTTGCCGGCGCGGTGGTGCTCGACGAGGTGGCGCGGCGCGAGGGCCTCGAGGTCAGCGACGAGGAGGCGGAGCGCGAGGTCGGCCGCTTCGCGGAGCGGACCGGGCGCGCCCCGGCCGCGGTGCGGGCGCAGCTCGAAAAAGAGGGCGGCCTGTCGCGTGTCTATTCGGGTCTGCGCCGTGAGAAGTCAATTGACTTCCTGATGGCGCGTGCTACTATTTCAGGAGAATCGTAAGATTCCCTGCTCCAAACTTCCCCAACAACATGCGCAATCAGCTTCCGGATGTTCGTATGCAACTCGTGCCGATGGTGGTCGAACAGACCAACCGCGGCGAGCGCGCCTACGACATCTTCTCGCGCCTGCTCAAAGACAGCATCATCTTCATCGGGACGCCGATTGACGACGGGGTCGCGAACCTGACGATCGCGCAGATGCTGTTTCTCGAAGCCGAGGACCCGGACAAGGACATCATGCTGTACATCAACAGTCCGGGGGGCTCGATTACGGCCGGGATGGCCATCTACGACACGATGCAGTTCATCAAACCGGACGTGCAGACCATTTGTATCGGGCAGGCGGCGTCGATGGCGGCGGTCTTGCTGGCGGCCGGGGCCAAGGGCAAGCGGTTTTCGCTGCCAAATTCACGAATCGTCATCCACCAGCCGCTCATGTCGGGCTTGGCGGGCCAAGCGACCGATATTGATATTGCGGCCCGCGAGATCCTGCGGATGCGGGAGCGCATCAACGACATCCTGGTGCACCACACCGGCCAGGCCGTCAAACGTATCCAGGACGATACAGAGCGCGACTACATCATGTCTGCCGACCAGGGTAAGGAATACGGTATTATTGATGATGTCATCCGGAAGAGGGCCTAAGATTGAGGGGAGACCGCTGCCGGCAGGCAGGGCGGGCCTTTCAGGTCCGCCGATCGGCGGGTCCAGGGGATCCGCGCCTCGAGGGGCGAAGGGCTTAGCATGGTGAAAAAGGCTGGGGAAACCGAGGTCCTGCGGTGTTCCTTCTGCAACAAGGACCAGAACGACGTCCGCAAGCTGATCGCCGGCCCCACCGTCTTCATCTGTGACGAGTGCGTCGAGGTCTGCAACGACATCATCGCCGACGACAACCGCTTCGAGAACCGGGGCACCCGATCGTCGCTGCCGACACCCCAGGAAATCAAGAAGTTCCTCGACGAGTATGTCATCGGTCAGGAGCGGACCAAGAAGAAGCTGGCCGTCGCCGTCTACAACCATTACAAACGCATCGAGATTCAGAAGCAGCCGCGCAGCCGCAACGACATCGAGCTCACCAAGAGCAACATTCTGCTGATCGGGCCGACGGGCACCGGCAAGACGCTGCTCGCGCAGACGCTCGCCAAGCTGCTGTCGGTCCCCTTCACGATCGTCGACGCCACCACCCTGACCGAAGCCGGCTACGTCGGCGAGGATGTCGAGAACATCATCCTCAAGCTGCTCCAGGCGGCGGGCGGCGACATCGAGAAGTGCCAGCAGGGCATCATCTACATCGACGAGGTCGACAAGATCTGCCGCAAGGACGAGAACCCCTCGATCACGCGCGACGTCTCCGGCGAAGGCGTCCAGCAGGCGCTCCTCAAGATTCTCGAAGGCACGGTGGCCAACGTCCCGCCGCAGGGCGGCCGCAAGCACCCGCACCAGGAGTTCTTCCAGGTCGACACCAGCAACATCCTGTTCATCTGCGGCGGCGCGTTCGTCGGCCTCGACAAGCAGATCGACCGGCGCGTCGGCAAGAAGACGCTCGGCTTCAAGGCCGACGTGAAATCGCTCCGCGGCCGCGACATCGGCGCGACGCTCGAGCAGCTCGAGCCCCAGGATCTGATCAAGTACGGCCTCATCCCCGAGTTCGTCGGCCGCCTGCCGGTCGTCGGCACGCTGCACGAGCTCGACAAGCCGGCGCTCATCCAGATCCTGACGCAGCCGCGCAACGCCATCACGCGGCAGTACATGAAGCTGTTCGAGTACGAGAACGTGAAGCTGCGCTTCACCGACGACGCCCTCGAGGCGATTGCGGAATCGGCGCTCGAGCGCAAGATCGGCGCGCGCGGCCTCCGGATGATCATCGAAGAGCTGATGCTCGACCTGATGTATCAGGTGCCCAATCAGAAGAAGCTGCGCGAGGTGACGATCACCCGCGAGGTCGTGATGGCGAGAGACAAGCCGATCACGCTGATAGAGAAGGCTGGATAGTTGGATACCCCCTTGGAAGTCTACGAAACGCTGCCCATCGTCCCGCTCCGCGACGTCGTGGTCTTTCCGCACATGATGATGCCGTTCGTGATCGGGCGGCCGTCCAGCACGCGCGCGCTCGAGCACGCGCTGCTCAAGGACAAGCGCATCTTCCTGGCGGCGCAGCACGACGCGTCAGTTGACGACCCGCGGCCCGAGGACATCTACACGATGGGCTGCGTCGCGAACGTGGTGCAGAGCCTGAAGCTGCCCGACGGCAACATCAAGGTGCTCGTCGAAGGCGTCGATCGCGCCCGCGCCGTGGAGTGGAAGGAAGACAAGGGCTTCTACCGCGTCGTCGTCAAGGTGCTGGCCAAGCAGCGCGAGGCCAGCGCGGACGCCGAAAGCACCATGAGCCGCGTCGTGTCGCTGTTCGAGCAGTACGTCAAGCTGTCGAACAACCTCAATTTCGACGCGATGATTGCCGCCGTCCGCGTGGACGATCCCGGCAAGCTCGCCGACACGATTGCCGCGCACCTGCTGGTCGGCGTCGACGAGAAGCAGAACCTCCTCGAAATCATCTCGCCGCTCGAGCGGCTGAATCGCATCGCCGGCATCCTCGAGATCGAAGTCGACAAGCTCCAGGTCGATCGCCGGATCCAGTCGCGCGTCAAGAAGCAGATGGAGAAGGCGCAGAAGGAGTACTACCTCAACGAGAAGATGAAGGCGATTCAGAAGGAGCTCGGCCGCAAGGACGAAAAGGGCAACGAGGTGGACGAGCTCAAAAAGAAAATAGAACAGTCCAAGATGCCCAAGGACGTCGAGGAAAAGGCGATCCAGGAGCTCAAGCGCCTCGAAGCGATGCCCCCGATGTCGGCCGAAGCGACCGTGTCGCGCAACTACATCGACTGGCTGGTCGCCGTGCCGTGGCACAAGAAGACCCGCGAGAGCCGCGATCTGAAGCGCGCGGAAGAAATCCTCCACGAAGACCACTACGGGCTCGAAAAGATCAAGGAGCGCATCCTCGAGTTCCTCGCCGTCCGCGCCCTCGTCAAGAAGCCCAAGGCGACCATCCTCACCTTCTCCGGGCCTCCCGGAGTCGGCAAGACGTCGCTCGCCAAGTCGATCGCGCGCGCGATGAACCGCAAGTTCGTCCGCCTTTCGCTCGGCGGCGTGCGGGACGAAGCGGAAATCCGCGGGCACCGCCGCACCTACATCGGCGCGTTCCCCGGCCAGATCATCCAGATGATGAAGAAGGCCGGATCGATGAACCCGGTGTTCCTGCTCGACGAAGTCGACAAGATGTCGATGGATTTCCGCGGGGATCCGTCGGCGGCGCTGCTCGAGGTGCTCGATCCCGAACAGAACCACACCTTCCTCGATCACTACCTCGACGTCGAATACGACCTGTCGCACGTGATGTTCATCTGCACGGCGAACGTGCTCCACACCATCCCGCAGGCGCTGCGCGATCGCATGGAAGTGCTGCAGCTGGCCGGGTACACCGAGCTCGAAAAGATCGAGATCGCCAGGAAGTTCCTCGCCCCCAAGGCAATCGAAGGCACCGGGCTGACCAGGGACAACATCACCTTCACCGACGAAGCGCTGCAGGCGGTCATCAACCGGTACACCCGCGAAGCCGGCGTCCGCAATCTCGAGCGCGAAATCTCGTCGGTGTGCCGCAAGGTCGCGCGGAAGGTCGTCGTCGAGGGCAACAAGTTCTACGAGGAAATCACCCCCGACAAGGTGACGCAGTACCTCGGCGTGCCGCGGTTCCGCAACACGATGGCCGAGGAGACGAACGAAATCGGCATCGCAACCGGCCTCGCCTGGACCGAGGTCGGCGGCGAGATCCTCGTCACCGAAGCGACGCTGATGCCGGGGAAGGGCCATCTCACGCTCACCGGCAAGCTCGGCGACGTGATGCAGGAATCGGCGCAGGCCGCGATGAGCTACGTGCGCTCGAAGGCCGAGGAGTTCGGCATCCAGAAGGACTTCAACCGGAAGACCGACGTCCACATCCACGTGCCCGAAGGCGCCATCCCGAAGGATGGGCCGTCGGCCGGAATCACCCTCGCGACGGCCCTGGTGTCCGCGCTGGCGCGAGTGCCGATCCGCAAGGATGTGTGCATGACGGGCGAGATCACGCTGCGCGGCAAGGTGCTGCCAATCGGCGGGGTGAAAGAGAAGGTGCTCGCCGCGCACCGGGCGGGGCTCAAGAACATCATCCTGCCGAAGGACAACGAGAAGGACCTGGCGGACATTCCGAAGAACGTGCTGGACACGCTGAACGTCTACATGGTCCAGACGATGGACGAGGTCCTGAAGATCGCTCTGGCCGGAACCCTGACCGCGTTATCGCCGGAGGCGCAGACGGCGCCGGTCGACAGCGCGATCATCGACGACACGATCACCCACTAGACCGATCGCGGATTGCAGATTTCTGATCTCAGATTGAATCGCTCGCGTTGAATCTGCAGTCTGCAATCTAGACTCTGCAATCTCGTTGAGAGTTACCGCCACCTTCATCACGAGCGGCGCCGGGGCGGCCGATTTCCCCGGCGACGGCCTGCCGGAAGTTGCCCTCGTGGGCCGTTCGAATGTCGGGAAGTCGAGCCTGATCAATGCGTCGGTCCGACAGAAGATCGCGCGCACCAGCGCGGCCCCTGGAAAGACCCGGCTCGCGAACATCTATCGCGTCGCGCGAGGAGGCGGCCGGCCGCTCTACCTCGTGGATCTCCCCGGCTATGGCTACGCTCGCGGCGGGTCCGGGCAGTTCGCCCAGCTGATCGGCGACTACTTCAGGAGCGCCTGCGGCCATGCCGGGGCCCGGCGCGGCACCGGCGCTGGGGTGGCGTGCCGAAGCCGCGGCCAAGCGAAGCCGCGGCGAGGCATCGGCGTTAGTTCGCGCTGGGGGTAGGGCCCCAGCGCCAGTGAAGAACGTAAGTGCCCTTCTGCTGGTGGACTCCAGACATCCCGGTCTGGAGAGTGATCTTGAAGCGTGGGCCTGGTTGCGGGACACGATCGATGCCAGGGCCATCGTCGCGACAAAGATCGACAAACTCGCGCGCGGCGAGCGGATCCGCGCGCTGAGGCAATTTGAATCCGTTTTTGAACATCCCGTGCTGCCGGTTTCGGCGGTAACGGGCGAAGGACTGGACGAACTGTGGATACTGATAGACCGGATGGCGAACAACAGCAGGCCCGACCGGCCGGAGCCGGCGCGCAGCAGCCTCCGCCGGCTGCCAAGGCCAACGGCGGCACGGCCCCCGAAAAAATAGAGCGCATCGATCTGGCGACGCTCAAGGACATGAGCGTCGGCGCCCTGACGAAGATCGCCAAGCAGCTCGACGTGCCCGGCGCGACCGGCATGCGCAAACAGGAGCTGATCTTCGAGATCCTGAAGGCGCGCGCCGAAAAGAGCGGGCTCATCTTCTCGGAAGGGGTGCTCGAGGTCCTGCCTGACGGGTTCGGGTTCCTGCGCGCGCCGGATTACAACTACCTGCCGGGCCCCGACGACATCTACGTCTCGCCGTCGCAGATCCGCAAGTTCGACCTCCACACCGGCGACACCGTGTCGGGCCAGATTCGCCCGCCCAAGGACGGGGAGCGCTATTTCGCGTTGATCAAGGTCGAAGCGGTCAACTTCGAGCCACCCGAACGGGCGCGCGAGAAGGTCTTTTTCGAGAACCTCACGCCGCTCTATCCCCAGGAGAAAATCTCGCTCGAGACGGAAGCCGAGAACCTGTCGGCGCGCGTGCTCGACATGATGGTGCCGATCGGCAAGGGCCAGCGCGGCCTGATCGTGGCGCCGCCCCGCACCGGCAAGACAATGCTGCTGCAGAACATCGCGAACAGCATCACGACCAACCACCCCGAGGTGTACCTGATCGTGCTGCTCATCGACGAGCGGCCCGAAGAGGTCACCGACATGCAGCGATCCGTGCGCGGCGAGGTCATCTCGTCGACGTTCGACGAGCCGGCCCAGCGTCACGTGCAGGTGGCCGAGATGGTCATCGAGAAAGCCAAGCGCCTGGTCGAGCACAGGAAGGATGTCGTCATCCTGCTCGATTCGATCACCCGCCTGGCGCGAGCCTACAACACGATCGTGCCGCCGTCGGGCAAGATCCTTTCGGGCGGCGTGGACAGCAACGCTCTCCAGCGGCCGAAGCGCTTTTTCGGCGCCGCCCGCAACATCGAAGAGGGCGGCTCGCTGACGATCATCTCGACGGCGCTCGTCGACACCGGCTCGCGCATGGACGAAGTGATTTTCGAGGAGTTCAAGGGCACCGGCAACCTCGAGATCCACCTCGATCGCAAGCTCACCGACCGCCGCGTGTTTCCGTCGATCGACATCCTGAAGAGCGGCACACGGAAGGAAGAGCTGCTCATTCCGAAGGAAGATCTCAATCGCGTGTGGGTCCTCCGGAAGGTGTTGACGCCGCTGTCGCCCGTCGAAGCCATGGAACTGCTGCTGTCGAAGATGTCCAAGACCAAGACGAACCAGGACTTCCTGGCATCGATGTCGAACGGATCGAAGTGATCGGTGGGACGCCGCTCGAACCCGCGGATGTTCGCCCTGACTGAGCTGCTCCGCTTGGCATGATAGACTAGGAATTCAATCGATCGGCCGAAGGAGGCGCTGTGAAAGAGGGCATCCATCCCAAGTATCACGAAGTCGAGGCGCGGTGCGCATGCGGCGCGACCTGGAAGACCCATTCCACCAAACCAGAGCTGCACCTCGAAATCTGCTCGCAATGCCACCCGTTCTTCACGGGCCGGCAGAAACTGATCGATACGGAAGGCCGGGTGGAGCGCTTCACCAAGAAATACGGTGCTCAGACGTCGGAGAGCCGGAAGAAGGCCGCCAAAGCCGCCAAGAAGGAAACGACGTCCGCCGCTCGCTAAGCAACTCTCAACTCTCAAGTCTCAGGAATCCCGTACCCTCACACTGGAGACGTGAGACCTGTGCGTTGTTCATCTTTCTCTCCAATCTTGCCAGCCTGTGCTGAACCGCTGGATTTCCGGTGGGGCCGATCCTCAGCGCGAACGCCTTGGCCGCCTGCAGATCGCGTGCGCGATGCTCGTGATGCACCGCCAGCGCCTCGCTCGCCTCTCGAACCAGATGGGCCGGACATCCGGGGATTGCGAGCAGCTCTCGCCAGTGCGCCGCGGCGTCCTCATAACGACGGCCCCGCCGGAATAGAGCGGCCAACGCGCGAAGGCCGTCGATTCTGAGAGCCCCGCTCGACGTGCACATCCCAAGAGCGCGCTGATAGGCCTCGCGCGCACGGCCATCGAGGCCGCACCGTGCGTACACCCGACCAAGTGCCAGCGCCTCGCGCGGATGCCGGGCAGTGCCTGGTCCTGTGCGGACGAGATCGAGCAATCGCGCCGTCAGTCCCGCCAGCGATAACAAGTCGAGGCGGTTGTGCTCGAGCACGGCGACGAGCGGTCGCGCATCCCCCGACCGGACGAACTGGAAGTAGCGGGCCGGAATCCCGGACCCGGGTACGTCTCCCGAGCGCCGCGCCCCAAGCACCGACTGCTCCAGCGCCGCCAGCGAACACGTAGTAGCGCCTCCTGCCGCTTCGCCCCAGAAGCGGCGGGCCGGATGGAGCACGTCGAGGTGCGGGAGGCGGCCACCGCACCACTCGAGACGGTGGAAGAGATGCCGGGTCTCGAGCAGCGGAGCGTCAAACGATTTCCCGTTGAAACTGACGAGTCCCCCGGCAGGCGCCAGTTCCGCGCCGACTACCTGCAGCAACTGCCGTTCGTCCGCGGGCCGCAGCAGGACGAACTGCCGTGTGACGAAAGCCCCCCCGGCGTCGAACGCGCCGCAGCCCACTAGAAATGCGTAGGTGCCGGCGCCGCCGCTCAAGCCGGTCGTCTCCAGATCGAAGAAGACGAACGGTGGATGCGCCGGATCGCCGCGCATCACAAGGGGCGCCTCCGGTGACGCATCCGCCAGTCGCGCGGCGATCGTCCTCAACGGCTCGCGACCGAGGGTTGTTTCCGGACCATATCGTCGTGTCACGACGAAACAAGACAACCCATCGCGGCGCAGCCATTCACCCCCGAGGATCTGCTCGACATCGTTGACGGCCCGGGCCGAGCCGGGCACTGCGTCTGCGGCGTCCTCGTCGCACGTAGTGTCCGGCTTCAGCCGGACCGCCGGCGTTCCCACAATCGCGCGCAGCCGCTCGGCCAGCCTCGTCGGATCCATCTCAGGCCGCAAGCGCCCCGGCGAGCAGCCGGTCGAGGATGGCGAGCGCCACCGTTTTCGCCAGCGGCCCGGTGTTACCCACCGGCCCGACGCACCCCGGACAGCCGCTCTCACATTCGCACTCCGCGACAAGCCTCCTGGTGCCGTCGAGCAGTTCCTGTTGCATGCGGTGCAGCGGCTCGCTGAATCCGATGCCCCCAGGATAGTTGTCGTAAACGAAGATCCTCGCGGAAACGGGGCCCGAAGTCTCTTCCTGAGCCGGCGCGTCGGAAAAACGTCCCGACCCATTGTCCGAGTCGATTGAAATACCGATGTCGTGGCGATCGCACATCAGCAGCAGCTGCGCCACCTGCCGCATCGCAAACGCCAGCCCCACCACGCCGTCGCGGCGGTCGTCGGGCGCGTACGGCAGGACGCCGAGAATCGCAGCCGGAATCGTCAGCCAGTAGGACGTGGTGTGCATCTGCTGCTCCGGCAGGTCCAGCTCCCCCGACCCGACGTTCTCGTTTGTGTAGAACTTGATCTTCTTGAAGCCCACCACACGCGAGACGACCTGGACTTCGCCGTGGGCGGAAAAGGGGTCGGGAGTCTTTTCCTCACGATCGGAGACGGAAAAGACTCCCGACCCATTTTCCGCGAACGTATCGATGATCGTCACCCGCGCGTAAGTGATCGCGTCGGTGTAGTAGTCGCAGTCGATGGCGCGCACGAACGCTTTCCGTCCCTCGAAGTCCAGTCGCTCCACCTGATACAGTTTGCCTTCGACGATGTAGATCGCCTTGGGGTGGAGGGTGGCGGGGCCACTCGTGAAATCTGTCTCCCCGATCACACGCGTGTCGTCGGTCGTGTCGACGATGACGAAGTTGTCCGAGGAAACCGACCGCAGGCTGACGGCGTCCGCCGGATAGGACTCGCTGGTCCAGGTCCACTGCGCGCCTGTCCGGTGCACCAGTCCCTGTTCCGCCAGAATGCCGAGTATCTCCTCGAGGCTGTGGCCCCCGAAGGCTTCCGCGTCCGTGAATGGCAACTCGAAAGTCGCGCACTTGATGTGATCGACCAGAATATGAAGGTTGTCTGGATCGATCAGCGCCCGTTCGGGCGAGCGATCGAAGAAATACGACGGGTGACGGACCACGAACTGATCCAGCGGCGCGCTGCTCGCCACCAGCACGGCGGCCGACTTCCCGGCCCGGCGCCCGGCGCGGCCTGCACGCTGCCAGGTCGCTGCGATCGTTCCCGGATACCCGGCCATGACCGCGACGTCGAGCGCGCCGATGTCGATGCCAAGCTCCAGCGCGTTGGTGGAGACGACGGCACGCACGCTGCCTTCCCGCAGCCCTTTTTCGATCTCGCGGCGCCGCGACGGCAGGTAGCCGCCTCGATATCCTCGTATGCGTTCGCGGGCCCCGGGAACGCCTGCGAAATCGTCCTTCAGGTAGGTCGTCAGTATCTCAGTGGAGAGCCGGCTTTGCGCGAACACGATCAACTGCAGGTTACGCTTGAGGAACTCGGAAGCGACGCGCCGCGTCTCGCCGAGATACGACCGCCGGATCCCGAGCTGATGGTTGACCACCGGGGGGTTCACGAACACGAAGAGCTTCTCGCCGCGCGGGGCGCCGCTCCGGTCCACGACCTCGAAGGGTTGTTCGGTGAGGCGTTCGGCGAGCTCGCGCGGATTGGCGATCGTGGCCGACGAGCAGAGAAACACGGGATTCGACCCGTAGTGGCGGCAAACCCGCCGCAAGCGCCGGAGCACGTTGCACAGATGACTGCCGAAGACGCCTCGGTACGCATGCAGCTCGTCGATGATCACGTAGCGGAGGTTCTCGAACAGCTTCGCCCACCGCGGGTGGTGGGGAAGAATCCCCGCGTGCACCATATCCGGATTGCTCAGCACGATGTGGGCGCGCGACCGGATCGTGCGCCGCGCGTCCTGCGGCGTGTCGCCGTCGTAGGTGAACACGCCGAGCTGCTCACCGGAGGTGGAGGCGAGGGTTTCGGTCATCGCCTGCAGCTCCGCCAGCTGGTCCTGCGCGAGGGCCTTCGTGGGGAACAAATACAGCGCGCGGCTGGATGAGTCCTGCAGCATCGAGTGCAGGACAGGCGCGTTGTAGCAGAGCGTCTTACCAGAGGCCGTCGGCGTGATCACCACGACATGCCGCCCAGCCAGCGCGTGGTCGATCGCCGCAGCCTGATGCGTATAGAGCTGCGAAATGCCTCGCGCCCGAAGCGCCACCAACAGCCGGCTATCGAGCGCCGTCGGAAAAGGGGCGTATTGAGCGTCGCACGCCGGCAACGTGCGGACCGCAGTGACATGAAGATCTGGTGTGTCAGCCCGTTCAGTGAGGGACCGCGTCGCTGCCCTCTCGACGGAGACCCGTCCCCCTCCCAGCCGCTCCAGGGCCGCTTCCAAAGCGCAGTCACGACCTGATCTGGTTGCAAGCGCACGGGTTTCGGGCTTCGCGGCCTCCGCCATGCGGCCGATCGTACAGGTGATCAGGGGGGCGATCAAGAGGTGAAAGTCATGAGGGCCAACCCGCGGATCGCGATCACCGATTCAGGCAGCCGATCACTTTGCAGAGCGGAGCATCATTCCGGTGCTCGGGCCAGCGCCCATACCACGACCGGGTATTCCGGCTCATTCTTGAGAGAATGAAAATGGCGATTGAAGAGGCGGAACTCCCGTCGAAAGGTTGCCTCGACGCACTCGCGATTTCCCCATGAGCCAGTTGTCGTATGCTCCGGCGGGAACCCGCACTCTGCAAGGAACTGCCTTAAGCCCGTCTCCGTCCACCGCGTGCAATCGACGGGATTGAGATGCACTCGGTAGAGAAACGGCGTCACGATCAAGAAGTGCCCGCCGGGCCTGATCATCGCAAGGACGTTGCGAGCCGCTCGCGAAGGCCAGAGGAGATGTTCAAATATGTGCTCGGCGATTACCAAGTCGAACCGCTCGGGAAGCGCGTCGGCACAGATGTCGAATTCGGGAAAGGTGGTTTGACGATAGGACTTGAATCCGAAGCCACGCCATACGCTCCCGGAAATTTCGAGGGCAGACAGGTGTTCGGGATCGAGTCTGGCAATGAGCCGGCGGACTTGCTGATCGGCGACTTTCCGCGTCCATAGCGTCTCTTCGAACCCGCAAGCGGCACGAAAGCCACGATGCTGGCGCAATCTGCGCCAGACAGGGATCCTCGAAAGGACTCGATCGAAAACTCTTAGCATCGCTCTACTTGAGCTTGCCCGGCCCGCCCCAAGGCAATGCCCGCCGCCGCCTGTACGCGTTGACGGACTCCGAATCGCCCTATCCTATTCGTGTCCCGCGCGCAGCCCAAGGCTGGCGCGCCACAAATCATGCAATCTTGGCTGCCCGTGTCGCCAATTTCGGGCGTCTGCTCAAGGCCCTTCCCCGTCGTTTCGACGCGGGGGCCGCGGTGTCTGTTCGCGGGCGTCTGAGGCTGTGGTCTATGTTGCGGTACAGCAGCTGGCGGCTTCTAAAGGGAGAGCGCCCGTTGATCGTGACGCTGCGATCGGGCCTGAGGCTCATTCTTCGCCCGCCGCCGGCGCTCGACCTCACGACCGCGCACGACATCTTCGTGTCCGAAATCTACGACCCGGCCGCCGGATGCGGCGCCGGTCGCGGCAGCCTCATCGTGGACGTCGGCGCGAACGTCGGATACAGCAGCTTGTATTTCGCCGGCCGGTTTCGGGAAAGCCGGGTGCTGGCATACGAACCGCACCCCTCCTTCACGCCGCTCTTCGAACGGCACATGGCGCTCAACGGATTCACCTCGCGCGTGACCCTTGTGAAGGCAGCCGCCCACACCTCGGCCGGCACGGCGATTCTGACCGACGCCGAGGACTCGTCCTCGCTCGTCGATCGTCCGGAGAGCGGAACGATTCCGGTACCAACGGTCGATTTTTTCGCCGCGGTCGGGATCGAGCCAGTGTCACTGCTCAAGATGGACATCGAGGGCGCAGAGCTCGCGCTTCTGGCGGACCCTCGATTCGAGACGCTCGACGTGCACATGCTCCTGCTCGAATGGCACGACCCGTCCGGTTCCGGGACGAACAAAGCGTGGTGCCACCAGCGACTCACGGCTCTCGGGTTCGTCGTCAGCCAGGGCCGCCAGGATGGACCGAACACAGGGCTCTTCACCGCCGTCCGGAATCGCCCGGCGGACGCGGGGCGCGTCCGGGAGCGTGTACGACGGTAACGCCGCCCGAGCGCCTCATGGCTGTTTCGGCGAGCGTCGTTATACCGACGCACAACGGCGGTGCGGGAGCCGTGATTGTGCTGCGCGCCCTTGCGGCCGGCAGCCGGCCTCGCACCGGGTTCGAAGTCATCGTGGTCGATAACGCGTCCACTGATGATGTTGCAGGAACCATCCATCAGGATCGCGCGTGGAGCGATTTGTCGGCCGCCGGCGTGGCCTGCCGCGTCGTGCGCGAACCAACCCCCGGCCTGACGACTGCGCGACTGCGCGGCATCGACGAAGCCTCGTCGGACATTATCTGCTTTCTTGACGACGACACGATTCCGGGTGAGGGGTACATCGAAGCAGGAGTCGCGGCGTTCGATGATCCCACAGTGGGCATGCTCACCTCGCGAGTCTCCCCCGTTACGAAGTCGAGCCTTCGGCGGCGATCGTGAAGCGCGAGCACATGCTGGCAATCAACTATCGTCATGGCGACAAGGCCCTCGACTGGGGTGCAAACGCTGCCGTGGCGGCGACGATCGGTGCGGGAATGGGATCCGCCGGCAGGCGCTGGCTGGCGCCCTCGATCGTCGCGACGCGTGGCTGTGGCTTCCGGATCGCACGGGGACGGCGCTGTCCTCTGGCGGCGATATTGAATTCGGTGTGATGGTCGGGGCCGCCGGCTTTCGGCGGATATATGTCCCGGAGCTGCGGCTCGAACACTGCATCCCGGCCGGACGCGTCCAGATGGATTACTTCAAGCGCCTGGTCGCGAGCGTCGTGCGCAGCCACCTAACCCTCACCTACCGCTACCCGCCGCGTCCGTGGACGATGCGCGACCGATTGCGCGCAATCGGCAGATACGCTGCTGCGCTGCTGGCTGCGCCGGCCCTCCTCCTCGGCAAGGACGGCTGGCGCGAGACTTCACTGGTGCTGACGGCGCGACGCGCGGCGATCCGCGGACCCAATAGCGGCCGTGCCCGCGCGACGCAGCCGGCTTCGCGAACAGCTCGCTTCAAAAGCGGCCGCGAATCACCGCTTCGTCAGTGAGGCGATCCACCGCGCTGTTGATGCCTGGCCCGCACACCTGCCTGATCGTGCGCACCGCAACCTCAGGGACCCTCTGCCGAATCCAGCCGGGCCTCGTGCTGGAACGGCCGGGCGGCGGCGGCAATCCGGTGCTGGTCTCCTTCCACATGGTGACGTAGTCGCTTTGTTGAGGCCAGGCTGCGAAGATCGGCACGTCGGCCGCCTTCCTGGCCAGGGTCAACAGATACGTCGGACTCCTGGTGGTGAGCGCGACGCGATGCCTGAGACTTGCCGGATCGTGCATCCGGTACCATTTCCCGCCTGCAAGCATTTCGTGCATGGCGACTGCCTCCATCGCAAACCCGTTCTCCTCGGAGAAGACGCGATACATCAGCTCGGGCGAGTACTGGTAGAAGCCGTGTCCGATGAAATCATTCGCAACGGTGACCTGAATGAAGTGCCCGCCGACTTTCACCATTTCCATGCAGTTCTTGATCGCCTGCGGGAAGTTGAAGACGTGTTCGATCGTGCCCACGTCGAGGACCGCCGAGAACCGGTTCTTCAGTGACGCGTCGATCGGCGCGTTCATGTCGTGCAGACACGTCGCGACCTGATAGTCGGACTTGTCAAAGGACGTGATGTGGCTGGCCCCGAGGATCTGAAAGAACTTCTCTGCGTAGCCCTCCGATTCGCGAAGAAATGCGGTGGCGTCGAGCCCCAGGGAGAGCTCGTCGAACACCGCCTGCAGCGGCCCAGGCTCGGGAAAAAAGCCCTGCCGCCCGAGCGTCGCCAGCTCTGAAAAGTCCACGCCCCTCGCCTTCGCGCCGAACAGCCACTTTACCGCCGGTGCATCCACGCCCATGTGTGCGTCTCCCGCTTCGATGCCGTCGAGACCCTGACATCAAGGCATGTCCTATCCAGGGTTATGGACTGTCAGACGGACGTGTCGTTCCGGAAGGCCGGAAAATCGCGTCCCCCCATCCGAGCCCGCGTTCCCCGTGCATCAAGTTGTACACCCGAAAAGCTGATAGCCGTGCCGATTGAGAATGGCCGTGACATCGCAGAAGTACGCCTGCCCTTCGTAAAGGGGGCCAAACTCCACCTCAAGATAGATGAGA
This sequence comes from uncultured Acidobacteriota bacterium, assembly GCA_963749565.1. GTDB lineage: Bacteria > Acidobacteriota > Vicinamibacteria > Vicinamibacterales > CAVVIG01 > DATLLJ01. The sequence continues at coordinate 140,128 of CAVVNL010000011.1, forward strand.
CGCACCGCCCGCTGCGCCAGGAGGCCAGTCGCCCCCTCGAGCGCCATCCCCTCGCCGCCCTGGATGTCCATCTTCAAGAGATCGATCCGGGTCAGTCCTTCTGCCGTGCAGAACTGGTCGAGCGTCACCGCAACTACCTCCACCGTTCTGTCCAGGCCTTGGTCTGATGCACCGGCCCATGCGGCAGACGCCGGATTGAGCGGAAGGAGCGAGTTCGTGACGTGCACGTCGTTGATGTAGAGCCGGCGTGTTCCCGCGGCGTCGGTCACCGCGCGCTGATGCGCCCGTACATGGGGTCCGCCGCGAACCGGTCGGCGAGCCGACGATGCACGTCCGGGAACGGCTCGAATGCGTGGATCGTCGCGGCAGGAAAAAGCGTCCGGTACTGGTGAACCGTATCGCCGACATTCGCGCCTACATCGAACACCAACTTGACGGGCGAGCCTTCGAGCAACCGCTGCTGGTCCCGGTACGCATCGTCACCCCACCGCGCCGGTTGTTTTCGCCGGACCTGATAGCCAAGCGCGTCGAACGCCGCCGATATCGCGTCCCTGATCCGTCGTTGTCCCATGTCGTCGGCTTCAGATTCGCGTCATTTCCATGCGTGAACTACCGCCCGATACCTCACCACGCCGCTCTTTCCCGTAAGGAGATGGCGGAGTCCGCCCCCCACAGCCTGAGAAGGTGTTTCCGACACCACATCGACCCTCGGGAATCCCGCCGCCCTGCACATCCCGCAAAGGGCCATCTCGTTCGGGGCCCACCAGTTGGACACATCGCCGTTGAGCTCGTTCGATTCGAAGAATTCGCAAAGCGAATGGTGCTCGTATCCCGGCACTAGCGCAGCCTGTGTTTCAATAACCGCCAGCTCTCTGGTAACCGTTGCCAGCCGCCTCAGAGACTCCAGTGGATTCTCCATGTGATACAGGGAACCCAGGAACAACACGACGTCGAATTTCCCTAGCCTCTCCAAGTCCGTATTCATGAAATCTGCGACGAAAGACTTGACGTTGCTGCCGCGCAGCTGATGTGCAACGTCGAAGCCCCGCTTGCCTGGAAGCTCCGCCGGTTTGAAATATGGCATCTCATGATAGGGCTCTGGGATGACGTTCTTCTCCTGGCACTCTTTCCAGTGGCGGCGGTGCTCCTGGAGGTCCATCGCCCACATGTAGAAGTCCAGCGCGCAGACAGACGATGCTCCATGCTTCTCGGCCTCAAAGGCAAAGAAGCCGTCCCACGTATTGATGTCCAGCACCGTTTTTCCCCGCAGCTCCGGTAGCTTTAAGTCCTCCCACTGGCGTCGAACCTGGTCAGCAAATCTCTGACCATTTGAGACGACTCCACCCCCGACATCTATGGAGTGCCACCAAAAAGGAACTGAATCGACCAGCTCCCTGACCCTGTCCGTCGAGACCATCACTTCTCCCTTTCGCGCTACTGAGCGGCCCAACAGCTTCGAACGCCACGCGTATTTCTACGATACGCGCACGCGGATGGGGTGGGCTGTGCTGAACAGCACAGGGTCGGTCGGTTACCGCACGGCGCCAATCCGCTGACCGCCTCGACGGTTCGGCCCGGCGGCGGTGAGGTAGCAGTCGAGCGTGTTGCGAACCATCGCCTCCACCGTGAACTGGGCGGCCCGGCGCGTCGCACGCTCCCCGAGACAGGAACGGCGTGAAGGGTCCTCGAGCAGATCGATCGCCGCGCCGGCGATCTCGTCGGGCCGCAGTGTTTCCACGAGAACCACGGCGTCCCCTCCGAGCTCTTTCATCGCCGACCGGTCGCGGGTAATACAGCAGGCGCCGTGGGCCATCGCTTCGAGAAGCGGGTAACCGAAGCCTTCGACCGTGGTCGGAAAGACGAAGAGTGCGCAGCCTTCGTAGAGGGCCGACAGTTCCTCGTCGGGGACGTGTCCTACCCGGCGAATCCGGTGCGCATGAGACAGGCCCTGCAGCAGCTGCTCGAACTCGGCCTCACTCTCCGGCGAAACCTGGCCCCGCCCGAACAGGATCAGCTCCACATCGTGATGGCGGTCCGCAATCGCCGGCCAGGCCAGGATCAGCGAACGCAGGTTCTTCGACGCGGACAGGTTGTAAGGGGACAGCAGGTATGGCCGGGCGCTTGCCGGACGGGAGGCCGAGCCAAACGATTTCGACAAGCCTGGATAGACGGTCCGCATCCGCGCGAGCGGGACCCCGAAGTGCTGGTGAAAGTCGTCGCGCGTGGCGTCGCTGATCGCGATCACCAGGTCGGCGCGATGACGAAGCGCCCAGCGATATACCGGTAGGGCCGCGTGGCAAAGAGCACCGGGTCGTCGAAATAATGGTAAGCCGTGACGACGACCGGACAGGCCTTGGCCGGTGGTATGTTCGTGTGGGGCTGATGGAAGACGTCGACCGGGTGTGTGGCCAGCCACCAGCTCAATCGAGCGACGTCGTAGTAGTAGTAGCCGCGGCCGCGATACGGGGCCAGCTCGACGTACTGGCACTGCGCGCCGGGCTGGTGGACCGCGGACTGGAAACCCATGACGGGGCGCGCGGTCGATCCGAGCAACGTCAGCTCGACGCCTGGCGTCTGGCGCGCACAGCCCGTTGACGAGATCGACGACATAGCGGAACTGACCGGACCCAAGGTTCTGGTTGTCAACCTGGGTGACATCGAGAGCCACCCGCAATCGACGCCCACCCCTCAAACCGGGGCACCACGGAGTCCGCCATGGCGAAGGCGCTGGTACACGTTCTTCAGTCGCTCCCCGACCGTGAGGTCACCGAACACCGCATCGCGCAGGGCATCTTCCTCGGAGACCGGGCGGCCCACTTCGCGCATCGTTTTCGCGCGGTTGTAGTAGCGGTACCAGCGCGCGAAGTAGGTCCAGTCCATGTGGGCCAGCCGCCACCCGGACTGGGCGAACGGCGAATTCGTCCAGATCGTCTCGTGGTCCACATGCTGGCAGTCGTCACCGCGGTTCACCAGTTCGGCGTTGCAGTGCGTGAGGAGGACGCTGGTATAAATCACATCCCACGGCATCTCGCCGATGATGTAGGGGCAAGCCTCTGGCGCAGCGCCCGGTATGCGGAAGGCCGGATGAAGAGGGTGTCCTGGCCGCTGAAAAATTCGCCGCGGGGCTTTCCGGTCAGCGCGTCGATGTCCATCCGGGAGAAGATGACGACGTCCCGCTGCCCTCGCACGACGCGCGCGATCGCGGCGGGTGTGACGACGATGTCCGCGTTCGAGAATCCTGCGTACCAAGTCGGCGCTTCCGCCATCTCGACAAGCCGGTCCAGCATTTCGCGCACGGTCGGCTTGCGCGGACCCTGCGTCCGCGCCATCGTGCGCGATGTCCTGCCGGAGCACCGCGCGAGTCTCGAACGCCGGGTGCTACACCGGCGCCGGATCATCGGCGAACTGGAGGTTGAGAACGGACGCCGGGCAGGTCCGCCCACGCGTCCGGGCCTGTCGTATACGATCTTCGGCGGCCCCCTGCGCCGGGTAGATGTGCGTCCCGAGCACGATCTGGTTCATGTGGTCTTTGCGACGCACGATCACGGCGGCGCCGATGCGTCGCTGAAGCCCAGCAGCACTATGCGATGCGGTCGTGCTGGAAAGCTCTGCCAGCCATGCTGGCGCACGGACAGGAGCTTTCGCTCTATCCTATCAGCGGCCACCTTTTGAAATCTGGTTCAAGCAGATCACCGACGTCGCGCGGTCTTCTGAGACAACTTCGCCCCTATCTCGGCGGCGGAAGGGGACTCCTCGCCGCAGTTCTTGCCAGCTCGCTCATCATGGTCGTCTTCGAGGGCGTCGGCGTCGGCCTGCTCGTGCCGCTGCTGTCGCTGCTCCTCGGCGGACCCAACGCGGTGCCGATGCGTCCGCTGCAGTGGCTCCAGGCGGAGTTCCCGAACCACTCGCCGGCGTTTTACGTGGTGCTCTGCTGCATCGCGATCATCCTGTCCATCGGCGCCAAGAACATCGCGGCGTACATCGCGCTGCTTTTTTCCACGCGGCTCAAGCGGCGCGTGTCGCTACGTAGCCTGCGCGCCGCGCTCTTCGAGCGGCTGCAGCGCGCAAACCTCGACCTCTTCGATCAGCGGCCCACGGGAGAGATTTCCAACATCTTCCTGGTCGAGACGATCGTACGGCGGTGGCGATCGAGGCGGCGGTGGGCTTCGTGCAGCGCGGCGGCATCGCGCTGTTCTACGTCGCCGCGCTGTTCTACATCTCGTGGCCGCTCACGGTGCTGGTCGTGGCGTCGGGATCGGCCTCGCCGGCGCGCTCGGCGCCGTCTACCGGCGTCTGGGCGCGGCGGGCACCAGACTCACGGAGCTGAATCACCGTCTGTCGACCGTCCTCGAGCAGTCGTTCGCCGGCGTCCGTGTCGTGCGCGCGACCAACGCCCAGCAGGCGGAGATCTCCCGCTTCGACGCGGTCAACGTTGAGCAGGCGTCCAGCGACGAAGAGGACGACGCGGACCGTGGGGTTGCTGTTTCCGCTGACGGAAACGCTCGCGGTCATCGGCGCCATGGCGGTGCTCGGCCTGCGCGTACATCTTCTTCGTGCGTCCGGGCCACATGCTCAGCAGCTATCTCCTCGGTGTACGGCTTCTCCTGCTGCGCCTGGTCCCATTGCTGAATACCGTATACAGCATGCAGGGGCATCTCTTTTACGTGGCCGGCGGGATCCGGGAAGTGGAACGGTGGCTGAGCACGCCGGTGTTCCCCAACGGCCGTTCGGCAGCGTGGAGTTTCCCGGTCTGAAGACTTCGCTGCGGCTCGAAGGGCGTGGGCTACACGTACGACACCGGGACCGCGCGCTGGCCGACGTCACCTTCGACGTGCGCGCGGGTCAGACCGTCGCGATCGTCGGGAGCTCCGGTTCGGGGAAGTCGACGCTGGCGTCGCTGCTGCTCCGGCTGCGTGCCCCGACTGAGGGACGGCTCACGGTGGACGGCATCGACTACTGGCAGGTTCGCCCGCGAAGTGGCATCGCGGCGTCGCGCTCGTGGAGCAGGACGCGTTCCTGTTCCACGGGACGCTGCGGCGAAAACATCCTCTACGGCTGGCAGACGCGCACCGAGGGGCGCTCGAGCGCGCGATCGTGGCCGCCAACCTCTCGGACATGGTGGCGTCGCTCCCCGCGGGGCTCGACACGCGCGTCGGCGAGCGCGGCGCAATGGTGTCGGGCGGCCAGAGGCAGCGGATCGCCATCGCGCGCGCCATCGTCCGCGATCCGGGAATCCTCGTGCTCGACGAAGCGACGTCGCATCTGGACTCGGTGTCCGAGCAGCTCGTCCAGCAGGCGCTGTCCAACGCCGCGCGCGGCCGCACGACGATCGTCATCGCGCACCGGCTGTCCACGATCCGCGAGGCGGACTGGATCGTGGTGTTCGAGCAGTGTCGTCGTGGAGCAGGGCACGTGGGAGACGCTTCGGGCCGCGAAGGGCACGTTCGATCGGCTGCTGCAGGCCCTCGCCACATGATGAAGACCATTCTCGTCACCGGTTCGTCCGGCCTGATCGGCTCGGAGGTCGTGCGCCTATTTCGCCGCCCGCGGCTGGACGGTCGCACGGCGTCGACAACAACCAGCGGGCCGATTCTTCGGCCCGCAGGGCGACACGCGCTGGAACCAGCAGCGGCTCGAGCGCGAGTGCCCGGCCTTCGCCACCACGAACTCGACATCCGCGACCGCGCCGGCGATGCTGCGAACTGCTCGCCGAGATGCGGCCCGACCTGATCGTCCATGCCGCCGCGCAGCCGAGCCACGACCTGGCCGCGTCGCGGCCGTTCGACGACTTCGACGTCAACGCCGTCGGCACGCTGAACCTGCTCGAGGCCGCCCGCCGGCACGCGCCCGGAGCCGCTTCGTCCACATGAGCACCAACAAGGTCTACGGCGACCGGCCCAACACGATTCCGCTGAAGTCGAGCTGCGAGACGCGCTGGGACTACGCCGACCCGGCGTACGCGCGACGGCATCGCCGAAGACGTTCCGCATCGACCAGAGCAAGCACAGCCTGTTCGGCGCCAGCAAGGTGGCCGCCGACGTGATGGTGCAGGAGTACGGCCGGTACTTCGGCATGAAGACGCTGCTGCCTGCGCGGCGGCTGCCTGACCGGCCCGAACCACTAGCGGCGTCGAGTTGCACGGCTTCCTGAGCTACCTCGTCAAGTGCAACCTCGAAGGCCGGCATGTACCGCATTTTCGGCTACAAGGGCAAGCAGGTCCGCGACAACATCCACTCGCCCGACGTGCCCGCGTTCATCGAGCGTTCTCGACGACGCCGCGGCCGGCGAGGTCTACAACATCGGCGGCGGACGCGGCGAACAGCTTGCTCCATCCTCGAGGCGTTCGACGCATCGCCGAGCGTTGACCGGCAAGAAGATGCAGTACGGAGTACGTCGACAAGAACCGGACCGGCGACCACATCTGCTACATCAGCGACCTGTCGAAGATGAAGGCCCACTATCCCGGCTGGGACATCACCAAGCCGCTCGCACGACATCTTCGGCGAGAACGTCCGCGGTTGGCAGGCGGCGAATGAAACCGTCGACGCAATGACGGCATCCATTCTGCTCGGCGCGAACATCTATCCCGCGACGGGAGATGCTGCGCGCCGTCAGGCCCGGGCGATGACGTGCCTGCGGGAGATCAGCCCGACGGCTCCGGTGAATCTGCAGTTCGCCGACGGGCGCGACTCTCAGGAGTTTGAGGGATTCGACACGCTGGCGGTCTTACGGCAGGACTCGACCACGGTCACCGGTCAGCCCGGTGCGCGAAAGCCGGTGGTCAGCGAGTTGTTCACATGCCTGGCGGAGGCGGCCGTGCAGCGCGGGGCGCGCTATTTCGGCTTTACCAACTCGGACATCCTGTTCACGCCGGCCGCCATCGAACGCCTCCAACGCGGGGATCGCGGCGGCATACGTCTTCGCCCGCACGGATTTCGAGAGCGGAACGGAACGTGACATGCACTCGCTGATCTACGGTACTGACGCCTTCGTCGTTGAGGCGGCGTGGTGGCTGTCGCACCGCCAAAGGTTCCGGCCGTATATCCTCGGTGAAAGCTGCTGGGACAACGTCTATACCGCGCAGTTACTCTGCTGGGCGGGCGGCTTGCTGCTCAACCGGGAGCCGCTCGTTACGCCACGAGGCTCACCCCGCCGTGTGGCGGCAAAGCCCGTTCGCGAAACACAACGGCTATCTGGCGGCGCTCGACCGGATGTACTTCACCCGGTGGGTCATTTACGCCGACCGCTTGGCGCAACTCCGCACGGCGGCAAACGGGCTGGCGGACGAAACCGCGGAATTGCGGTTGCAGGAGGAAGTGTTCCGCGACTGGAAGCCCACCGTCGCCGATCACGTGCTGCAGGCGCTGCGCGTGGCCAAGCTCGAGACGCGAGCCTGGCTGCAGCGCGCCTGAGAGCGGCATGAAATCTCTACTGGCTGCGCTCCTCCGCATCTGCCCGACCTCTGTCCGTAACTCTGTCCGCGGAAAACTGAGGTGGCAACCCTTCTTCGAGCGGCTGCACCATCTCGCCCTGGTCGGCATGAACTACGAAGAAGGGTTCCTGATCGAGATCAGCGGCGAGCTCGATCTGCTGGCTCGCATTCACGCGGCACACACCGAGGGACATCCGTGCGTGATTCTGGACGTCGGCGCCAACGTCGGCCATTACACCCAGGCGGTGCTGACTATCTTCAAAGACCGCTGTCATGTTCACGCGTTCGAACCGTCCACCCTCGCGGCAGAGAGGTTCGCTTCGAATATCGGTCCCGACCATCGAGTCTCCTTCCATCGGACAGGCGCTCGCCGATACAGCCGGTGTGGCGAAGCTGTACACCGACTCTGAGGCATCGCCGGTGGCCACGCTGAGCCCCGAAGCGCTGGGCGGGATTGCCGGGCACGATCAGCCTTCGAGGAAGTCCAGACCGGAACGCTCGATGGCTTCTGCCACGACCATCTCATCGATCGCATTCACCTGCTGAAGATGGACGCGGAAGGGTTCGAACTCAAGATTCTGAAGGGCGCATCAGGGATGCTGGCCGCCGAGCGAATCGACGGGATTCAATGGGAATTCGCCTACAACAACGTCTACTCCCGTGTGTTCTTCCGCGATTTTTACGATCTGTTATCGCCCCGATACCATCTGTTTCGCCTCGTGAAGGATGGCCTCTACCCGTTGAGCAGCGCCGTATCCGTACGAAGTCTTCCGCACGGTCAACTACTACGCCCGACTGAAGAGACTTGCGCCCCTTCCCCGTGGGGCCGATCCGGAGTCCGTCAGAACTCGAACTGAGCGACAACAAACGATCAGGCTCGATCCTGGACGCGTTCATGTCCGTCGCACCTCGTCGGGTTTTTAGTCGGATTTCTCATTGACCATGCGCGGGACGGCTGTTACTCTGTCGAGCCATCAGCGATCGGTTGTTCGAAGGAGGCTAGAAGATGGATGCACGCGAGCCGCAGAAGCGGCGTCGAGGGTTCTTCCTGCATTCCGAAACCGGCGAGCCAGAACAGGCGACCATGAAAACGCCGAAGGCTTCGCCACCCGCACCCGCCTCTCCCGTTCAGCAACTCCCAGACAATTTTCGAGCGCCCGCCGCAGCCGGTCCGGCGCAGGCATCGAGGACAGCCGCCCGCGGATCAGATCAGGGAGCGTGACTGGCAGCCGTCAACGGGCACACTTGCCCCGCTGATCCAGCTCGCGCACGGCGAGACGAGGAACGCGACGACCGCCCCGACCTCTTCGGGGCGGCCAAAGCGTCCGAACGGCAGTTCCCGGCTGACGAAGTCGGCGATTCCTGCCGGATCTTCCTGCTGGCGGCGGTGCCAGCATCCCCCCGGAAACGAAATCGAGCCCGGTGCGACGCTGTTGACGCGGATGTTGTCGCGCGCCAGCTCCTGCGCCATCGACTTGGCCAGGCTGATCTCGGCCGATTTGACGGCGTTGTACGTCATCCGGCCGCCCGCTTCGCGGCCCCAGATCGACGCGATCATCACGATCGCGCCGCCGCCGCGCCGGCGCATGTGCGGCACGGCCAGCCGGGAGGCGCGGATGGCCGGAAACAGCGTGTGCTCTATCGCCTCGGTCCAGTCGGCGTCGCTCGTATCTGTGATGCCCGCCCCGCGCGCAAGGCCGACGTTGTTGACGAGGATATCGAGGCCGCCGAAGGCCTCGACGGTGCGGGCCACAACCGAGTCCACACCGCCGGCGGTGGCCAGATCGGCCGCGACAGGAAGAACGGAATCGCGACCGTCGGCTCCGGCGGTGCGCACCTCGGCAGCGGCCTCGTGGAGGCGCGCCTCGCCGCGCGCGCAGATCGTCACCCGACAGCCTTCCCGCACCAGCGCCGAAGCGGTCGCGAGACCCAGGCCGCGGCTGGATCCGGTGACGATGGCGATTTTGCCGGCGAGACCTAAATCCATGGAGGTGGGGCGAATCTTAGGAGTTGAGGATATGAGATCTGGATTTAATGCCTTCCTCAATCCCGCATGGATCCTCGATCCAGATCGCAGATCCTGATTCTTCACCGATCTCCCCCGCCGGTCAGGTCGTTGAGGGACCAATCGAACGGCCTGTAAGCAAGCCGGAAAGTGTTTTTCTCCAGATAGTCGCGCTCCGTCTGAAGCAGCTTCGGCTGGACGTAGGCGAGGATGGCGCGCTCGATCGGGCTGCGGGTGGCGTACGGTGCCGCCACCTTTCCGGCATAGGCCGCCACGAAATCCTTCTCGCGCCATGAAAAGATGGCGCTGGCTTCCAGCCTGTCCCCGGCGGGGTCGATATGGACGCACTCCGCGCGGCTGAGGCATTCGTTGGCGACCTCGGTGAGCTGCGCCTCGAGCGCCGCCCCGGTGAAGGCCTCGCTACGCAGGCGGCCCCCGCCGACCGAGCCGCGGCCAAGCGCAAAGTACAGCCGGGGATCGGCAAACGCCGGCAGAACGGTCTGCTCGATCTGATCGAGCGTCAGCGTCCGGCCCGCCACGCGATGCGGGAGCTTTTCGAAGGCGCCGGGAGTCTGGCGGATACTGCGCTCGGGGTACTCGTTCGACCGGCGTGGCGCGATGGATAGTGGTCGATGACCGTGCGCAGGACGAGCGCGTTGTACGCGTTCAGCCAGAACGCGATCTGTCGTTCCTCGGCAGCTTGTCCACGTCGGTGTTTGCCAGCTGTTTGACGTAAGTGTCGAGCCTGCCGCGGTCGCTCTTGAGCGCGCGGTAGTAGACCTCACCACCGCGGACGTAGGTGTCGAGAACGAAGTCGAGCGGGCCGAGCCGGGCGGCCGGCTCCTGCGCGCGTGGCAGCGCGACGGTGGCCAGCGCAAGCGCCGCGATAGCGAAGTAGTGTCCGGCTCTCGCCGGACTTGACGTGGCTTTCGCCAGACCCGTCATGAATGGCATGGTTCTTCGACTATACCCGATGCGTCAGGAAGCTCGCGAGGGCGGAATTGAACGCGGCAGGTTGCTCGAAGCTCGACAGATGACCAGCGGCGGGGACGATCGTCAACTCCGACCCGGCGATCGCGCGGTGCATCTCTTCCGAAAGGGCCGGTGGTGTGATCGTGTCCTCCGCGCCGACGACAATCAGCGTGGGGCAGTGAATCGTGCGCAGCAGCGGCGTCGAGTCCGGCCGCGCCATCAACGCGCGTACGCCGCCCTCGATCGCCTCCCGCGGATTCGACAGGATCAAATCTCTCACGCGGTCGGCGAGCTCAGGCAGATTTGCTCGAGTGGAAGCGCCGAGGAGCTTGGGGATCATCTCTTCGGCAACGGCCGCCGGTCCCGTAGTCGGATTATCCGCAATCAGCTGCAGCATGCGCTTCCGCGCCTCCAGGCCCTCCGGCGTGTCGGCCTGCGATCGGGTGTCCGAGAGAACAAGGGCCCGCACGTACCGCGGCGCGAGGCGCAGCAGCGCAAACGCGACGTAGCCCCCCATCGACAGGCCACAGACGACGGCGTCGTCGATGCGCAGAGCGTCGAGCAGGTCGATGACGTCGCCGGCGTAGTCGTCAACAGTGGAGGCCGGCGGATCGCCCGTCCCGCCGTCGAAGCCACGCAGATGCGGCGCGATGACGCGCCACCCGTGAGCGGCCAGCACGAGCTGGGGCTCCCACATCCGGGCGTTCAGCGGGAAGGCGTGAAGGAGCACGAGCGCCCCGCGCGGCCGCTCGCCTTGTGACAGGGCTTCGAGATATCGCAGCTTGCCCACGTTTGGCATCGAACAGATTGTAGGCGACCGCGCACCCCGTCGCACGGCCGGCTCAACCCGGAGAGACGGGGCTTTCTCGGCGCTGGGATCCGGCGTCTCGGGTTTCCCGGGGACGTCGGCTGGCCCGACCCGTGCATCTCAGCCGAACGGAGGGCTTATGAAGCTCGTCGGTATCCTGTTGATCGTGTTCGGAGTTGTCGCGCTGGCGGTTGGCGGGTTCAGCTACACAGACCGAGAGAAAGTACTCGATATCGGGCCGCTCGAGGCCACGACCGAGACTCGCAAGACGATTCCCGTGGCGCCCGTCGCAGGCCTTGGGGCCATCGCCGGGGGCATCGCCCTCGTGGCCATCGGCTCGAAGAAGCGCGTCTAAACGGGCCGGCCTAAAATGATACCCCCCGGGCGGCCTGAAGGCCCGCCCTACGGATGATGGGTTACTCTGCGTGCTCTGCGATTTCTGCGTTGATCGTCGTCTCTATGCGCAGCCGCTGGTATTTCCACAGTTGACGCACTTGTAGCACGCGCCGCTGCGGATCATGATCGATCCGCACGTGGAACAGGGCGGTGCGTCTTCCTGATTCTGAATCGTCGAGAACGGGCTGGCCGGCGCGGCGGGCACAGACTTGGCCGCGGCGAGCTGCCGGCGACGGGTCGTTGACTCCAGGCGTCAGCGTCAATTGCTGGAGGCTCTCCTCGCGCCCGTTGACCCCCGCGTGGAACTGCGCCTCCGGCGAGAGGAACTTGGAAGCGAGCCACCGGAAGATGTAGTCGACGATTGACTTGGCGAAGCGGATGTCGGGATTGCGGGTCATGCCCGACGGCTCGAACCGGACGTGGCTGAACTTGTCGACCAGCACCTGCAACGGCACGCCATACTGCAGCGCGTAGGAAATCGCCTGCGCGAACGCGTCCGCGAAGCCGGAAATCGTCGAGCCTTCCTTCGCCATCACGAGGAAGATTTCCCCCGGCTGGCCGTTCTCGAACAGCCCGACCGTGATGTACCCTTCGTGCCCGGCGATGTCGAACTTGTGGGTAATCGCGTGCCGCTCGTCCGGCAGCTTGTGGCGGACCGGGGCGGTGACGAGCGACGCCGCAGCGGCCGCGATCTCGGCCGCCGTCTTGTCCTTCGACGTATTGAGCGGCTGCATCCGCTTGCTGCCGTCGCGGTAGATCGAGATGGCTTTCGCCCCGAGCTTCCACGACTGGATGTACGCCTGCATGATCTCTTCGACGGTCGCCTCTTTCGGGACGTTCACGGTCTTCGAAATCGCGCCCGAGATGAAGGGCTGGGTCGCCCCCATCATCTTGATGTGCCCCATGTAGTGAATCGACCGCTGGCCTTTCGCAGCCTTGAACGCGCAGTCGAACACCGCGAGGTGCGACTCCTTCAGCGCAGGCGCCCCTTCGATCGTCTCGTTCTTGTCGATGTAATCGACAATCGCGTCAACCTGCGGCTGCGAGTAGCCGAGCTTGCTGAGCGCCATCGGCACCGTCTGGTTGACGATCTTCATCAACCCGCCGCCGACGAGCTTCTTGTATTTGACGAGCGCGATGTCCGGCTCGACGCCGGTCGTATCGCAATCCATCATGAAGCCGATGGTGCCGGTCGGCGCCAGCACCGTGGCCTGGGCGTTGCGGTAGCCAAACTGCTCGCCAAGCTCCACCGCATCCTCCCACGAGCTTCTTGCCGTCTGGTACAGGTCCGGCGGCACGTTCCGCCCGTTGACATCGCGCATCGAGTCGCGGTGCTTGCGCATCACCCTGAGGCACGGTTCCCTGTTCTTCTCGAAGCCGCTGAACGGGCCGCCGCAGTCGCGCGCAATCCGCGCCGACTGGGCATAGGCCTCGCCGGTCATCAGAGCGGTCAGCGCCGCCGAGTAGTCGCGGCCGCCGTCGCTGTCGTACGGCAGGCCGCGCGACATGAGCAGCGCGCCGAGGTTGGCATAGCCGAGGCCGAGCGGACGATACGCCTGGCTGTTCCTGCCAATCGCTTCGCTCGGATAGCTCGCGTTGTCGACGATGATCTCCTGCGCGGTGATGAGCGTCCGGATGGCCGCCTTGTAGGCGACGACGTCGACTTCGCCGTCCTCTTTCACGAATTTCATCAGGTTGATCGACGCCAGGTTGCACGCCGAGTCGTTGAGGAACATGTACTCCGAGCACGGATTGCTCGCGTGGATGCGATCGGTTTCGGGACAGGTGTGCCACTCGTTGACGGTCGTGTCGAACTGCATACCCGGATCGCCGCAGATGTGCGTTCCTTCGGCGATGAGGCGCATCAGGTCGCGCGCCTTGTAAGTGTCCAGCACCGAGCCGTCGCGTACCGCATGCGTGTCCCACGTGCTGTCGTCGAGCACCGCCCGCATGAACTCGTCGGTGACGCGGACACTGTTGTTCGAATTCTGAAAAAACACCGAGGAATAGGCCGGACCGGTAAAGGAGCCGTCGTAGCCGGCGTCGATGAGCGCCCAGGCCTTCTTCTCTTCCTCGACCTTGCAGTTGATGAATTCGACGATGTCGGGATGGTCCGCGTTCAGGATCACCATCTTCGCCGCGCGCCGCGTCTTGCCGCCCGACTTGATCACTCCCGCGAACGCGTCGTAGCCCTTCATGAACGAAACCGGACCCGACGCGGTGCCGCCGCCCGCGAGCAATTCCTTCGACGATCGGATCGGCGACAGGTTGGTGCCCGTGCCCGAGCCGAACTTGAACAGCATGCCCTCGGTCCGTGCCAGCGTCAGGATCGAGTCCATCGTGTCCTGGACGGAGTTGATGAAGCAGGCCGAACACTGGGGAGCTTTCTCGAACCCGCAGTTGAACCAGACCGGGCTGTTGAAGGCCGCCTTCTGATAAACCAGGATGTGCTTCAAGTCGTCGCTGAACGCCTGAAGGTCCTCGTCGCTCGCGAAGTACTTGTTCGCCTTCCCCCACGCCGTGATCGTATTGACGACGCGGCCGATGAGCTGCCTGACACTATGCTCGCGCTCGGGCGTGCCGATCTGTCCGCGGAAGTATTTCGAGACGACGATGTTCGTCGCCTGCTGCGACCAGAACATCGGGATCTCGACGCCGCGCTGCTCGAACACCAGCTCGCCGCGCTCGTTGCCGATGAGGGCGTCGCGCACTTCCCATTCGATCTCGTCGAACGGATCGGTGCCCGCCTCGCTGAAAAATCGCGGGAATGTCAGTCCAGGCGCTGCAGGAGCTGCCTTCGCCCTGACGCGCGACGGCTCAGGGCTCGCCCCCGCCGGAACGGGCCCGACGCTGCTGGTCTCTACGGTCTGCTGGCCGGCGCTTGCGGCTTGGTAGGCAGCACTGTCTTTCATGTTCCCGCTCCATTCGCTCCGGTGTTCCCGGGCTCGACGTTACTGACCGGCGCTGCCGGGGACTCCCCGTCCCGGGTAGCTCGGTGCAGGCTTGTGTGGAAGATCCAGGCCGCGCGGAGCCTTGAATTAGAGCCAGCCAACAAGAATCTTGGGGTTCTCGTCAACCCGCCCTGTGTTCCTGCTCCAGCGCACCAATATGAATCCAGCCCGCTCGTTTGTCAAGCGTGTAACACCACATATGGTGGCTCTGTTTTAGGTCAGTCGCAAGATGTTGACATTTGCACACCCTGTGCAAATGTTGGGGAAGGGCAGGTGGGGAGGCCGTGAAGGGCCTCCCGCTGTACCGGCAGATGACGGGCAGGGGGTTTCTCTTCTCGCAGGCTGCGAGAAGAGAGAGGTTGACCCGACTGAACAGCAAGCTGAATGCCACGCGTTTGTAGGCGCGAAACAGCCCGAAATTCGCGGATGTCAGCGGACGTGTTGGGAACGTTCCGGAAAACTGAGAACGGTGATACCAGCCCGTGTAGCGGGATACTAGGTTGCTGACAGCTGAGTCGCCAGCACAGCCGCCTTGTCCGCAAGGTTCTTCGCAAACGGGAGGTTCTTCGCCCGGATCGCCTCCTCGGCCTGCTCGATGAATCGCTTCGCCGTGTCGTACTGTGTCCGCGCGTCGGCATTGAGCGCCCGGTAGTCGATCCGGTTGAGGTCGCCGGCTGCGCGCGCCATCGTCGCGCGAATGCCCCGTTCAACCTCTCCCTGCGCAGCCGCTGGCGTCGTCTGCAATGTGGTGGGCGGGGAGGGTGGAGGCTGGCGGGGGCCCTCCTCGGCGATTTTCGGGATATCGGCGGGCCGGGCGGGGACGTCGGCTGGCGTCGTCGCGCGCGGTCGAACCTGCGGCACGGGAGGCTCTTCGGGAATCGGATCCGGCTCCACCACTTCGGCCTGAACCTCGATCGGCACGACGACGCGCGCGGGCGGAGCTGGCACATCGAGCGGCGGACCGCCGGGCATCATGGCGGCGCGCGCGCGAGCGCAACCCGGCGCTGCGGCGGCAATCACGCACCAGAGCACCAACCATGGAGGACACGGAATCCCACGGAGTCGACGGAATCCGGTGGAGAACCGTGGCCTCCGTTCGTGTCCGTAACCTTCGCGGTTGATTCTTTCTTCCATGATCATGCCTCAGGCAGGAGGATGCGAAACGTGGTGCCGGCCCCTGGTATCGACTGTACCTCAATCTCGCCATCGTGCATCTGAATCGTGCGATAAACCATCGACAGGCCGATGCCGCTGCCGCTCTCCTTGGTCGTGAAATACAGGTCGAAGATGCGCTGGAGGTGCTCCGGCTTGATGCCTACCCCATTGTCACTGAACGAAATCGCCACCTGGTGGCCGCGCGCCGACTCGCACCGAACCCGTAGCGTGCCCCCGCCAGGCATCGCCTGACACGCGTTCAACGCCAGGTTGAGGAATGCCTGCCGCAGCATCGTCGGATCACCGTTGACGTCGGGCGCGCGCCCCGGATCGACGACGAGCTCGACGCCAACGCGATCGGCCTCAGGACGGACGATCGGAACCACTTCCTCCAGCAGCGTCGCGAGGTTGACCGGCTGGAGTTTCAGGTCCTCCGGGCGGCTGAACTTGAGAAAGGCCTGCACGACCTCGTCGAGGCGGTGAATCTCGTTGGCAATCACGTCGACGTGCTCGAGCGCCCTGGTGGTATCGACGGTATCGACGGTGTCGACTCTGCCCACGGTATCAACCGCATCCCTCGAAACCCGAGCCGTCGCCACGGCCACGCCGGCCCCCGCTCCGGCGCCCGACGGGCGCCTGACGCGGGACGCGAACTGGTGCCGCAGCAGCTCGAGGTGAATCATCATCGCATTCAGCGGATTCTTCACCTCGTGCGCCACGCCCGCCGACAGGCGGCCGAGCGCCGCCAGCTTCCGCGAGTAGCGGATTGTGGACTGCACCTGGCTCAGGTAGCTGAGGTCGCGGGCCACGAGCATCACAGCCACGAGATCGCCGGCCGGATCGTTGATCGCGTGGGTCATGATCAGCCGCTCGCGTATTTCGCCGCGCGAACCGGGAAAGGTCGCCGACACCGGCCCACGCGACCCCCGGCCGACGAGCGTCTGCTCAGAGAGGCCGCGAAGGGGATGGCTGGGGCCGACCAGATTTTCGAGCGTCGTCCCGGGCGCCGCCTCGGGCAGCAATGCCCGCATGGCGGGATTGGCGAACAGCAGCTCGCCGCGCGGATTGACAATCGCGACGGCGTCTTCGAGCTGCTCCACGGCCGACTCGAGGTTGGCCACCTGGCCGGCCATCTGTGTACGGTCCGCCGACAGCTGAGCACTGACCGTGTTGAAGAACGTCCCGAGCTCGCCGAATTCGTCGTCCTGATGCAAATCGAGGCGCACGCCCAACTCACCGCGGCCGAGGCGGGTCAGACCGCTGCGGATGACATGTATGGGCCGGAGCAGCAGCTGTGCGAGCAGTACCGCGCCGAGGACTGCCACGGCGAGCGCGCCGCCGGCGGTCACGATCGCCGGGCGCAGCGACGCATCCAGGTCCTCCCGGACGAGGAGCGTCGAGACGCCGATTCGAATCGACCCGAAATCAGTGTCGTCGAGCCGGAGCGGCTGCCTGAATTCGAGGTTCTGTCCCTGCCCTGAATAGATCGCCAGCAACTGTGAGAGCGCGGACCGGGCGACCAGCTCCGCGAGGTCGCCGACCGGCGGAAGCACCTCGCCCTCGCGCGCGCGATCGGCATGGGCGACCGCGACGTTGTTGACCTTCACGATGGCGGCGAACGTGACGTTCTTGGAGTAGAGGCTCGATTCGAGGATCGACCTCAGGCCGGAATCTTCGCGCAGCGCCTGGTAAGCAGCCTCGGGTTCGGCGCCGCCGACGCCCGTGCTCGTGACCGCGAGGGCGCGGTGGAAGATGGCGTTGGCGACGAGCTCCGCGCGCGCGCGGCTCTCTTCAAGGCTGATGCGGGCAAGGCCGGCCAGGTACAAGAGGCTCAGGAGGACAACGACCACGCCCACGATCGACGTGACCCCGAGGACCTGCTTGCCTTTGATGCCTAGTCGCATTGGCTTCCGGCTTCGGGCTTCGGGCTTCGGGACTTCAGGTCTTTTCAAAGCCTGGAGCCCGGAGCCTGGGAACTCTACTCACTCTTGTTGGGCCGCAGTCTGAGCTTGTTCAGCTTGTTGTGCAACGTCTTGAGGCTGATCCCGAGGATCTCGGCCGCGCGCGTCTTGTTGTCGCGCGTGTGCTGCAGCGTCATCATGATCAGCCGCCGTTCGGCCTCTTCGACCGTGGTCCCAGGCCCCAGCGCCACCTGAGGCTGACCAATCGGGCTCGGTTCGTTGGTCACAACCGGCGGAAGATGCGACGACTCGATGAAGGGTCCTGGCGCAAGGATCGTCGCACGCTCGATCACGTTGCGGAGCTCCCGCACGTTGCCGGGCCAGTGATAGTGCTCGAGCATCCGCATCGCCTGATGATCGACTCCCGCAATCGATCGCTGGTTGCGGCCGTTGAATTCGTTGATGAACGCCTGGATGAGAAGCGGCAGATCGTCTTTGCGCTCGCGGAGCGGCGGCAGTTTCAGGGCGAAGACATTCAGGCGGTAATAGAGATCCTCGCGCAGCTTGCCCTTCTTGACCGCGTCGAGCGGATCGATGTTCGTTGCCGCGATGACCCGCACGTCCACCGACTGCTCCTGCCGGCCGCCGAGCCGCCGGAACGTGCGCTCCTGTAGCACGCGCAGCAGCTTCACTTGCGTGGCGGGTGTCATCTCGCCGATCTCGTCGAGGAACAGCGTGCCGTGGTCGGCGAGCTCGAAGCAGCCCTGCCGGCGATCGGCGGCGCCGGTGAACGCGCCTTTCTCGTGGCCGAAAATTTCACTCTCGAGCAGCGTCTCGGGGATGGCCGCACAGTTGATTGCCACGAACGGGAATGACGCGCGGGGGCTGAGCTGGTGGATCGACTGCGCGACGAGCTCCTTGCCGGTTCCCGACTCCCCCATGATCAGGACCGACGCGGCAGTCGGCGCCGCCTGCTCGATCACCTGGTAGATCTTCCGCATCTCGGGACTGTGTCCGATCAGCGCTCCGAACGCCCCGTGCTCCCGGAGCTGCCGCCTCAGCACTTTGACTTCCCGGAGCGTCTCGAGCCGCTCGACGATCTTGTCGAGCAGGACCTTGAGGCGCTTCAGGTCGACCGGCTTGGTCAGGTAGTCGTACGCGCCCTCTTTCATCGCTTCGACGGCGGTGTCGACCGTACCTTGAGCCGTCAGCAGCAGCGTCGTCACGTCCGCACCCTGCAGTTGCAGCGCCCGCAGCAGGGAGAGCCCGTCCATTCGCGGCATCACCATGTCGGTGATGACGATGGCCGGCCGGAACGACGTGACCTTCACGAGCGCTTCTTCACCGTCGCACGCGGACTCGGCGAGAAAGCCCCACGCCTTGACGAGTTGCTCGAGCCCGGCGCGCGCAGCGGGATCGTCTTCGACGATAAGCACACGTTCCTGCACGACTCGTGGCGTGTCATCGACCGCCGCTGCCATGTCACCGGCAGTCCTTATCTCCACGCGTCCCCCCACAGTGTCATTTTTACCGTCCGCTACAGTTTGAGCGGGCTCTTCTGCTGTTGCAAGCCCATCCGTAACGTTTCTGACCGTGGCTGGAACCTTGCAATTCACGCCCATGAAATCACAGGAGGGGAAACTATGCGACGACTTGTCATCGGAGCCTTGGTAGCCGGTGTCGCGGCTGGGGCATGCAATCGGAACCCGGATACCGTAGGCGGCACGCCGGCCGCTGGTCAGCCGGACGCGAGCGTCGCCACCACCGGGACCGTGGATCGGGCGCGAGAGCCTACGCCGCTCGAGGCGGCGGTGCGCAGGACCGTGCGCGAGATCACAATTCCGGCTGGCACCGAGCTGGCCGTCATCCTGGATACGAGCGTGGCGTCGGATACGAGCGACGTGGAAGCGCCAATACGCGCACATCTCTCGCAGGCCGTCCTGGTTGATGGACAACCGGTGCTCGCCGAGGGCAGCACGGTCAGCGGCGTGGTCACCAGCGCGACGAGGTCGGCGAAGGTGAAGGGACGTGCAAGCGTCGGCCTCCGTTTCGACAGTCTGACTCCGGCCGGGGCCGACGAGCGGTACCGGATAGAAACAGCCGCCATCAGTCGGACCGCGGCCGCGACGAAAAAAGACGATGCCATCAAGATCGGCGCACCAGCCGCAGGCGGCGCGATCATCGGCGCCATCATTGGCGGGGGGGATGGAGCGGCCATTGGCGCAGCCGCCGGCGGCGGCGCCGGAACGGCCGTCGTGCTCTCAACGCGAGGCAAGGAGATTCGACTGCCGGCCGGCAGCACCCTGCGCGTGCGCCTCACCGAGCCGCTCACGATTCGAATGAAAGGATAGGACTAGGGACTAGGGACTGGGGGCTAGGGACTAGGGACTAGGTTCGATGGAGTACGCTTAACATGCGTGCTTCCAGCCTCTGGCCCCGAATCCCCAGTCCCCGGTCCCCCGTCCGCCCCCAGTCCCCAGTCTCCAGACACCGGTTCGGAGTCTCCAGTCCCTGAATCCAACCCGCCGCGACCCGATCTCAGGGAGCGCCTCGTCGCATTCATCGAAGTCCTGATCTGCTCTGACTTCCCCACCCAGCTGGCGCTCAACGCGACCTTCGTGGCACTCGGCTACATGCCCCGCGACGCCGCCGGCGACCTGCAGGTCGAATACGTGGTCTGGCTGTCGCTCATCGATGCAGTCCTGCTCGTCGGCCTGATTCTGCTGTTCCTGCGCGCACACGGGGAGCGTCCGCGCGACGTGCTCTTCGGATCGCGGCCAATCGCCGGCGAGCTCGCGTACGGAATTCCGCTGACCGCCGTCGCGCTGGCGGGCGGCATCGGCGTGCTGCTCGCGATCCGGTACCTGATGCCGTGGCTGCAAACGGTTGAACAGAATCCGCTCGAGGGACTCCTCGGCTCGCCGCGCGACGCGTGGCTGTTCGCGCTGGTCGTGCTCGTTGCCGGAGGTATCCGCGAAGAGATTCAGCGCGCGTTCCTGCTGCATCGCTTCGAGGTCTGGCTGGGCGGTGGCGTGGTGGGCGTGATCGTAACCAGCGCGGCGTTCGGCGCCGGGCATCTCCTGCAGGGCTACGACGCCGGGATCGTGACGGCGTTGCTCGGCGCGTTCTGGGGCGTGATCTATCTGCGGCGGCGCTCGGTGGTGGCCCCGATGGTCAGCCATGCGGGCTTCGATCTGCTGCAGATTCTGTTGTTCGTCGTCACGCGGACTTCGGCCTCCAGGCTCTAGGCTTTCGGCTTCGGACTTCGGGCCGCCGGCTAGTGCCGGCCTGGAGTCCGGAGCCTGGAGCCAGAAGTCATCCTTTACTTGCCGGCCAGATACAGATCGATGATGTCCGCCCGACGGCGCAGTCCCGCCATCCAGTCGTCGACCACCAACCGCCGGCGCTCGTCGCTGGCCGAAAAACGCTGCTCGAGGTACGCGCGAATACGCAGGTTCTCGCGCAATGTTTGGCGCAGGTGCGCCTGGTCGATCCCCGCTCGCGCGAGGACGGCATCGAAGGCGGCGGGCGAGGCGAATCGTGCCCGCACGATCTGCACTTCGCGCTCGACCTCCGCGGCCGATGGCTCGGGCGGCGCGTAACGGTCGACCTCGGCCAGCTGCAGCTCGCGATCGATCAGCTGGGACAACACGTCGCGCACGCGATCGCCGGAATCGCCCGGCCTCACGAGCCCCAGATTGTCTGCCGCGTTCACGTCGCTCAACGTGATCAGGCTGCCGCTGACGACCGCAAGCACGCGGTCAATCACCTCGCCGCTGGCGCGGCTCGCAGCAGCGCAAAATGCGAATTGCAAAATGCACATTGCTGACGCCGTACGCCAAATTAACACTTTGCAATTTGCATTTCGCATTTCAGGAATCCCTAAAACGCCTGTCCGAACGTGATGAACCAGGCCGAGGGCCGCTCGCCCGGCTGGGGATTGACCTTGAAACCCATATCGAACCTGATCGGCCCGACGGGCGACTTGTAGCGTACGCCGAATCCGATCGCGGTCCGCAACAGCCCGAGATCGATGTCGGACGCGTCGGCGAACACGTTGCCGGTGTCGACGAAGCCGACACCCTGGAGCCCCCGGCGCACCGGGCTGCGCAGCTCGACGTTGAAGATGGTTTCCCCATTCCCGCCGATCGGGTAGCCGTCCGGGATCGTGTCGGGCCGGCCGAGCGCATCGAAGGCAAAGCCGCGCACCGTCGTGTCGCCCCCCGCGAAGAACCGTTCGGGCTCGGGCAGGTCCTCGACGACGCGAATGATGATCGACCCATCGGGAAGGACCGTCTGCACGAGACGCGGAAAGCCGTTCGCGATGCCGAGCCTGGCCTGGGCCGCGAACACCGCTCCCCCGCCACGCGGCACCGGGCGGAACAACTGCGTGGTGAAGAACGACTTGACGAATCCGACCTCCGAGCCAATCCGCCTGGCCGCGAGCTGCACGTTGACGCTGACGTACTCGCCCCGGGTCGAATCGACCGGCTCGTCGCGCGCATCATGAAACGCCTGCACCGAAAACGACGAGAGGCGCACCTGGGTGAAGACGCGGTCGATCAGGGGCTGATCGAACGGATCGGTCTTGTTGTCGAACACCCTGGTGCGTTGAAGCTGATACGCGCCGCTCACGCCGACGGTGCGCGTCAGCCGTCGCGCAGCCTGTGCGGTGGCGCTCTGTCGCGAGAAATTGAAGCTCGATCGGATCTGCTGCTCGAACGTGCCGTTCAACACGCCCTCGACCTGGGTATCGAAAAGACGGGGCTCGCGAAGCGTGGCGAGCACACGGTACTCGGTCAGGCCGTAACCGAGCCGCCCGCTGGACGATGACGCTTCCGGGTGCAGGCTGACGCTGGCGAAGAAATTCGCCGATCGGTTCGTACCGAACAGGTTGCGGCGTCCGACGTCGACGAACGCGCGCGGGGCCAGCTCGAACTTCTGCTCGGCGGGGCCGCCCTCCACGTCACTCTCCACCACACGGAGCCGTCCCTCGATCCCTCCGCCGTATCCAATCGTCGTCGGCTCCGCTTCCTCGACCGTCACCAGCAGGTCGCGCCGGCTCTCGTCGCCGTGGCGCAGTTCCGTCAGCTGCGGAGCGCGGCGGAACAGCTGAAGCGCCGCCAGCCTCCGCTGGCTTTCGTACTCCGCCTCGAGGCTGAGCGGATCGCCAGGCTTGAGCTGAAGCTCGCGCTCGATGGTCTCGGCGCTCGTTCGAACGTTGCCCGCGATCAGAATGTGATCCACGAACACCCGCGGGCCCTCGCGAACGGTGAAGACGAGATTGGCCTGCGCGCGATCCGGCGTGAAGCCCGGTTGCGCCTGCACCGTCGCCGACCGGTAGCCGCGGTTGGCGTATTCCAGTTGAATGGCGTCGGCATCGCGCCTGCAGCTGCGCGTCGAAGTACGGCGTTCCAGTCCGCAGGCCAAGCGCCTGACGAAGCTCCGCTTCGGGGATCGAGGTATTGCCCTCGAAGCTCACTGCGCCGACCACCGTCTGGACACCTTCGGTGATGAGAATGCTCACCGCGACAGGAATCTCGCCATCGGGCGCCGCCGGCCGGGGGCTGGGGTCGGCCTGCACCCTGGCGGCCACGAACCCGCGGCCGCGATAGACACCCTCGAGCGCCGTCACGTCGCCGTCCAGATTCGAGTCGGAGAACGGCTCGCCGACGCGGGTCCGGAGGTCCTCTCGAAACCCGGCCACCGGCAGGGACGATCCCCCGGAGATCTCCAGGGCGGCGACCCGGTATCGCGGACCTCGCTTCACGTCGAAGGTGATGAGCAGCTCGCCGTCCTTTTCCTGGCGCGTGTGGGGGGCGCGGGCGTCACGGTATCCCTGCGCGCGCAGATACTCCTCGATCCGGTTACTCGAGTCCTCGAGCAGGTCCTCGTCCGCCGATCCCTCTCGCTCGATCGGCACCAGCTCGGCGCGCGTATCGCCGGGCAGCGGATCACCGGTGAAGACAACGTTGACGAGCGGGCCCTGCGTGACCGTCAACGTGAGGTTGGCCACACGATCGTCGTCCGAGAAGCTGACCGCCTGCTCGACTCTCACCTGATAGTAGCCGCGCGCCCGACGGGCATCGACGTAACCGGCGATGCGGGTGTTCAGCTCCTCCGGCTCGTACGGGTCGCCGACGGCGAGACCGATCCGATCGAGAAATTCTTCCGGCGACATCATCGGGGTGCCGGCGACCACGGCCGTCCCGATCGTCGTGCGCGGCCCGGGATCGATCCGGAATACCAGCGACGTCTGCACCGAACCGCGATCGACCTCGACCTGCGGCCGGACGTCCGGACGCCGATACCCGCGCTGGCGCAGCGTGTCGGCGACCGCGAGAGACAGCTCGTTGATGCGGCCGAGCGGCGGCGACGAGCCATACCGATCGACGACGGCGCGCCTCAGCTGCCCGACGTCGGCGTCTGCGAGGTTGCCGGTGAATTCGATTTTCGAGACGATGCGGATCGGCGTCAGCTCGTAACGGAGCGCCACGCCGGCGCCCTCCATACCGGCATCCACGCGCACGTCGTCGAAGCGTCCGAGGCTGAAGAGATGCGTGACGCTCTCGCGCACGGCGAGCATCGACAACGGATCGCCGGGACGCGTTTCCACGACCTGGACGAGCGCCGGCTCCGTGGTGTCCCGGCCGCCGAGCACCAGCCGCACCGACGTCACCGGCTTCCCGAGGTAGTCGGCGACATCCGCGTAGGCGACGGCGGGATCGCAGAGGGCGCACAGCAAGCCGACCAGAAGGGCCCGCCCGCTCCGGGGCATCAGAACGTGTGCCTCACGCGGAATTCGAGGGCGTAGGTCTGCTGATCCTCGTTGCGCGAAAGGATCCAGGAGAGACGATCGCTTTCTTCGTACTCGAGGAGCACGATCTGGTCGTTGATCGACGTGCCCAGGCTGCGCGAGAACGTCAGGTAGACGCGGTCGGACACGCGCTTGCCGATGGTGAGCCGCGCGGTCGGATTGAGGCGCGACGTCTGCTGGCCGAACGGATCCACGAGGGACGGCGTCAGCTGAAACGTATCGACGTTGAAGGTCTCCTCGACGACTTTTCCAACTTCCGCGGAAATCGGCGCGGTCAGCGCCTGCGTCGCGCGGGCGGTCAGGATGTCCGTCTGCGCCTGGTTCGGGTCCCGCAACGCCCGGAACTCGACGTCCTCGTTGCGCCGCACGTCGCTGAACAGCAGGGCCAGCACGTCGGCCGTGGGCAGTCCCGGATCCGAGCTCACCGTGGGCTGCAGCCGCTCGGTGGTGCCGGCGAACCCCACGTTGATGTGGTACGTCTGCACCGGCGGTCCCGGGACACGCACGTTGGTTTCCGCCTCGATGTCGAAGAAGGGCTCAGTGCGGGTCGGGTTGTTGAAGTCGATCGCACCACGGGTGATGCGGTAACGACGTCCCTCGAAATTCACTTCGCCGCGCTCGATCTCGGCGTGGCCGGCGACGACGGGCCGGTCGTAGGTGCCCTGCAGCGTCAGGTCCGCCCTGGCCACCAGACGCAGCAGGTTCGTGTCGACGCGGAGCGTCGAGGGCACCTCGATTCGGACGTCGTAGCGGAGGGGCACAGTGGGCACAGGCGCCTCGCCGGCAATCACGGATCCGCCGGACGCGCCGCGCGCGAAGTCGAAGATGCTCCCCGGCGCGTCAATCCGCCGCGTCCACAGCGCGTTCTTCACCATCACGGTGCCGCCGAGCGTGGGCGCCTGGAAAGGCCCGACGATCGCGAGATCCGCGTCGAAGGTGGAGCGCAATCCATCGAGGAGCCGCAGCTGCATGTTCTGGCCGCGGACGGTCACGTTCAGATCGGCGGGCATGTAGCCGTCGAACCCGACGCGACCGCCGAACTGCACGGGCCCCCCGCCCATCATGGCCGTCAGGTCGTCGAGGCGGACGCCCCGGTCGTCAAAGGCCACCGTGCCGTTAATCGAGTCGAGCGCATTGGGGAGGGAGAAGTGGCGGATGCGGCCTTCGCTAATGGTCGCGCTCCCTGAAAATACCGGCTGTCGCAGCGGGCCATCCACTGCGGCCGTCAGCTCGGCGCGCCCCGACCCGCGCATGTCGCGGAAGAACGCCTGGAGGATGCCGAGGTTCGCGCCGCCCGTCACCTGCAGCCCGATGCGCTCGTCTACCAGACCCACCGTGCCGGTGACGCGAAGACGCGTCTCGTCTCCGAGGAGCTGCAGATCGCGGAGAGTGACCCGGCCCTGGTTGAGCGCCAGCCGAATCGGCGCCGCGTTCCTCACCGCATAGTCGAACAGCCGCACGTCGAGCGTGTCGATGGTGCCCTCCGCCGCCAGGCTCTCGACGTCGGTGAGCGCGCCCGCGACGCGTATCGCGCCGCTCGCGACCGCGGTCGTGGACGGCGGGAGGTTCGGCACGAACAGGCGGACATACTGGTCGATCGAGCTGTCGTGAAACCGCAGGCTAACCTCAGAGTCGCCCTCCGGATCGAGGGAGATCCGCCCCGTGCCGGTCACCGACAGCCGCGGCGACGCCGCGTCGATCTGGCCGCTCAGGTCCGTGCCCCGGAGCGCAAGCTCGCCGGTGACCTGGCCCACGGTTTCGCCGGCCACCGCCAGATCGCGGATGCGGAAACGGTAATCGTTACGAGGCTCGTCGAACGTGCCGTTCCCGCTCGCCGACAGTTCCACCGTTCCGGATAGGGGCCTGCCGGGGTAGGAAAGGAACGCGACTGCGCCGGCGGGGATCCGCCGGCCGTCCACGTTGAAGGAGTATGTCGAATCCCAACCGATGAACGCCGCCCCCGTGATCGTGCCTTCACCTTTGGCGATCTCGATGGCGTCGAGCCGCACGCCGGGACCGTCGAAGCGCAGCGACGCCGTCATCTTCTCGATTGCCTCGCCGTACGCCACGCCGTCCTCGATCGTCATGGAGCCGGTGCCGATCGGGCGGCCGCGCTCGCCCTTCAGGACAAACTCGCCTGTCATCCGGCCCGACAGCGGGTACTCGTCGATCTGAAACGCGTGGCGCAGGCTGTCGAGATCGCGGCGCCGCACGCGGAACCGCGCATCAATTTCGTCGCCGCCGTCCTCACGCGGGGTCGCGAGCGAGAACAGGCCGTCGGCGTGAATTTCCGAACCATCCATCCGCACGATCGCGTTGCTGACCTGGATGTAGTCGTCTTCGTAGACCACATGGCCGCTGCCCGCCCCCCAGAACGTGTCCCACGCGCGGAGATCCTCGCCGACGAAATCGCCTTCGACGCGTGCCCGGCGAAACGGCCCGGTCATGACGCCGTCGAACTCCCCCCGCCCGCCGATTGCGACAGACGCGTCGGCCGGCGAACCGAAGTCCTTGATGAGGCCGGCCAGTACCAGGTCGCTTTCCTGCCAGTCGTCGGTGACGACGTGAAACGCGAAGCGCGATCGCTCGCCCCACGCAGTGGTTCCCTCAAACGTGGCGTGCGTCTTCTCGGTGGCGAACTCGCTCGGCCCGAGCTCGAGCTCGTCGGCGGTGAATCGATACGTCACGTCCGCGGCAATCGGCACGTGCGTCTGGAGCGGCGTGGGCGCGAAAGGTCCCCATTCCGTCGTGGAACGGCCGGACGGCCTCGCCAGGGCGGTCATCGTCTGAACGCCGGGGGGCGGAACCACGGTGGCGGATCCTTCGTCGCGGCGCTCGACGAACCGGCCGGTCGGCCATTCGAGCAGATTGTGTCCGGACCAGGCGCCGGCCAGACGCAGGCCGGGCCATTGCTGGAAGTCGCTGAACGCGGCGAGATCCGCGTTGGCGTACGTGGCTTCGAAGCGCGACGTCGAGCGCTCCTTCTGACCGAGCGGCTTCATCGAATAGGTGAACGCGGCGTCGCCACCAAAGAATTTCGCCCCCGCGTTGGTGACGTCGAAGGCTTTCGGCGTCCAATGCATCGCGCCGGACAGCTGCGGAAACCGATAGTCGTTCCACCCGAGGACGTCGCTCTTGAACGTGCCGCTCAGGTCGTGTCCTCCCTTGAACAGGCGGAACCTGCCGACGACGTCGCCGTCGCCGGTGATATCCCAGTCCTGATCGGCGAAAAAGATGTCGTTCATGCGCGGGAACTGCACGCGCGACTCGAAGTCGTAGCTCTGCTCGGGCCACCGCTTGCCGAGCTCGACGCTGCCGCGCGCGATGGTTTTCGCCCCGTCGGTGTCGAACTCGATCCGATCCAGCTCCACGTGCGGGCCGTCGATCACGAAGCGCGCCCGCATGCTGGCCGACATCGGCTTGTAGTGCTGAATCTGCAACGTGCCGCCGGTGAAGACCGCTTCGCCGTTGTAGTTCGGCACGTTGCCGATCGTGAAGTCGAGGTTGGGGCAAACGATGCTCCACGGCGACTGGTGATCCTCGTACGTGAACTGGCCGCGGTGCGCGCGCAGATACTTGAGCGTGCTGGTGAAGCGCCGGGGACCCTGGGACGGGTTGTCCCGGGTGAACCGCGGGAAGTTGTGAGCGCCCTCCCATTTCTCGACGAGCATGTTCCAGTCGGTCATCTCGACGGAGGTGATCAGGAACTCGGGCTGACGGCGGATCGCGGTGGACCAGTCCATGGCCACGGCAATGCGCTTGGCAGTGAAGAAAGGGCGATCGCCGGGCCGGAGCCCGTCGATCGTCATGTCCTCGACGACATACTTGCCGCTGAGCAGGTGGATGGAGAGGCGGCCAATCCGCATCGGGCGCTCGATGTACTTCGAGCCTTCCCTTTCCGCGGATGCCTTGGCGGCCGGGCCGAGATCGACGGTGATCGAGGCGACGATCGAGGCGGCGAGAATCGCCGCGACCGCCATCAGGCCGACGCTGACATAACGGAGCGTCTTTCGAACGCCGGGTCGTTTGAACACGTTCACTGGATCACGGCGAGTAGCGCGCCGGCCTCGACCGACGCCCCTTCGTGGGCGTGGATTTCAGCGACCGTGCCTTCGCGGTCTGCGCGCAACTCGTTCTCCATCTTCATCGCTTCGACGACGACGACCGGCTGGCGTGCCCGGACTGTATCGCCGGCTTTGACGAGCACCCGGACGACTTTTCCCGGCATCGGGGCCACGATTCGCAGCGGTCCGGAGCCGGCGGCTCCGCCATCGTGTTTGCGGCGCTGACGGTTGCCGTTCACCGTGACCGCAACCGGCACCGCACCGACATGGACGACCAGCCGGCCGGTGATACCCTCGGGAGCGACCGTTGTCGTGTAGACGACACCGTTGTCCACAATCAGCGACAGAGTGAGCGCGTCCACACGCACCGCCTCAACATGATGGCGGCGTCCTTCGACGCTGAAAGCAAAACTGTCGCCCGTTCGGCTCACCGTGACGTGCCGGAGACGTCCCCCCGCCTCAATGTCGTAGCGCAAGTCTCGACGATCCCCTCAGGCCTTCGATTCGCGCCTGCTCCCTCCACGTGGACGACGCCGGGACCCGCCGGCCGCCGAACACGGGCTGTACGCCTTTTTCCGGGCCGGCGGGCGACAACAGCGGTTGCAGCACGGCGGCCATCACCGCCACCTCCTCGAGGTCCGGTGTCGGCTCGACGAAGGGCCTTCCCTGCCGCAATGCCAGGCTCTCGTCGAGGAATGTGGTGTGCACCTGCCCGTCGACAAAGGCCGGCTGATCGAGCAGCCAGGCGAAGAAAGGCACCGTCGTCCTGATTCCCGCGACGACATACTCGTCGAGCGCCCGCCGCATGCGCGCGAGGGCGCCAGGACGATCTTCGGCCCAGGCCACCAGCTTCGAAAGCATCGGGTCGTAGAAAATCGGGATATCGTCCCCGGCGGCCACCCCGCTGTCGTCGCGGATGCCAGGTCCCGCTGGAACCCGGAGCGCGAGAATCCTTCCCGGCGACGGGAGAAAATTATTATCGGGGTCCTCGGCGTAGATCCGGCACTCGATCGCATGCCCTTTCGGCGTAATCAAGGCCGGCGGATCGAGGTCCAGCCGCTCGCCCCGTGCGATTCGAATCTGCCACTGGACGAGGTCGATGCCGGTCACCATCTCGGTAATCGGGTGCTCGACCTGCAGGCGCGTGTTCATCTCGAGGAAAAAGAACCGGCCGTCGTCACCCAGGAGGAACTCGATCGTCCCGGCGCTCGTGTACCCCACCGCGCGCGCAACCGTCGCGGCGGCCGCCGCCATGGCCTGCCGCAGCTCCGGCGTGACAGCGACCGACGGCGTTTCCTCGACCACTTTCTGATGGCGCCGCTGGATCGAGCACTCGCGTTCGACGAAGGGCAGCACCGTTCCGTGCTCGTCGCCAAGGACCTGCACCTCGATGTGCCGCGGCCGCGCCAGCCGTTTCTCGATGTAGACCGCGGCGTCGCCGAATGCCGAATCCGCTTCCGAGCGCGCGGCACGCACGGCGCCGGCGAGGTCCGCCGGATCGAGAACCGTGCGCATGCCCTTGCCGCCGCCGCCCGACACGGCTTTGACCAGCACGGGATATCCGATGCCTCGCGCGAGCGCCTCGAGCTCGGCCTCTGAGACGTCCGCCGGGACCGGATCGGCGGTGCCTGGAACGACCGGCACTCCCGCGCTGCTGGCGGCGTCGCGTGCCGCGGTCTTCTGGCCCATCAGCCCGATCGCCTCCGGCGTCGGGCCGATGAACGTCAGGCCGGCGTCGCGCACGGCGCGGGCGAACCCTTCGTGTTCGGCGAGGAACCCGTACCCCGGGTGCACGGCGTCGGCGCCTGATTTCTTCGCCGCCTCGACAATGCGATCTATTCGAAGATAGCTGTCGCGCGGCGCGCTCCCGCCGATCTCGTACGCCTCGCCGGCGTGTCGCACGTGCAGTGCAGCCCGATCGCACTCGGAGTAGACCGCGACCGGCGAAATGCCCATCTCACGGCACGCACGGGCAATCCGGACGGCGATTTCGCCGCGGTTCGCGATGAGAATCTTCTTCACGAGACTCGTCTATTGTAGTTCCGGCTGAAGCCGGACACTACGCCTGTGGCAGAGGTACTGTCCGGCTACAGTCGTCCTATAGCAGCGCTCAGGACGAGCGCTATCGCGATTCCCAGCACCACGCAAACGAGAACAGTCAGGCCGCGACGACGGCGAACGGCGCGGTAGTGTTGCCAGGCCGGGCGGTCCAGCCAATAACGTCCGCCATCAGCGATCTTCAGCACGCCCGCGGTCTGGAAGCGTGACTGCCACCAGCCTTGCAGGGGGAAGGAGCCCGGAAAGGCGACCGCAGACGCATCGTCGTACGCCTGTGCCTTTTCGAGCCGTCGAACGAATCGACGCCGAGATGCAAGGAACAACGCGGCAACAACCAGAAGGAGCGGAGAAGCCGCACGGATAAGCTCGAGAATACTCACTCAGGCGTCTGCTCTCTTCCCGCCCTTCCCGCCAGCCTGCCGTTCGTCAGAGCGGGATATTGCCGTGTTTCTTGGGCGGGTTGCTGTCACGCTTGCTCTCGAGATTTCTGAGCGCCATGACCAGCTTGCGGCGCGTCTCCCGGGGACGGATGACCTCGTCGATGAAGCCGCGGCTCGCGGCGATGTACGGGTTGGCGAACTTCTCCCGGAACTCGGCCACTTTTTCCGCACGCGCGCGCGCGGGGTCCGCGGCCGATTCGAGCTCGCGCTTGTAGAGGATGCTGACGGCGCCTTCGGGTCCCATCACGGCGAGCTCGGCCGTCGGCCACGCGTAGTTGAAATCGGTGCGAATGTGCTTGCTCGACATGACGCAGTACGCCCCGCCGTACGCCTTACGCGTAATCACCGTCACTTTCGGCACGGTCGCTTCGGCGAACGCGAACAACAGCTTTGCGCCATGCCTGATGATGCCGCCGTACTCTTGCGCCGCTCCTGGCAGGAATCCGGGCACGTCCTCGAAGGTGACGAGAGGGATGTTGAACGCGTCGCAGAACCGCACGAACCGCGCCGCTTTGACCGAGGCGTCGATATCGAGCGTGCCCGCGAGCACCGCCGGCTGGTTGGCGACAATCCCGACCGAGCGTCCGTCGAGCCGCGCGAAGCCGACGATGATGTTGCGCGCGTAGTGCTGATGCACTTCGAGGAATTCGCCCCTGTCGACGATCAGGTGAATCACATCCAGCATGTCGTAGGGCTGGTTCGGCGCGGCCGGCACCAGTCGATCCAGGGCCGCCTCCTCGCGGTCGGGCGAATCGTCCGAAGCGACGCGTGGCGCGTCGTCCAGGTTGTTCGACGGCAGGAACGAGAGCAGCTCGCGAACGAGCGCGAGGCATTCGCGATCGTCGTCGACGGCGAAGTGCGCGACGCCGCTGACCGCGTTGTGCGTCATGGCGCCACCGAGCTCGTCTTTACTCACATCTTCGTGCGTTACCGTTTTCAGCACATCAGGGCCGGTCACGAACATGTAGCTCGTCTTCCTCACCATGATCGTGAAGTCCGTGATGGCTGGAGAGTAGACGGCCCCGCCCGCGCAGGGGCCCATGATCGCGGAGATCTGCGGAACAACGCCGGAGGCGAGCGTGTTGCGGAGAAAAATGTCCGCATAGCCGGCGAGCGACAGGACCCCTTCCTGGATCCGCGCGCCGCCCGAATCGTTCAGTCCAACCATCGGCGACCCGACCTTCATCGCGAGGTCCATGATCTTGACGATCTTGGCGGCGTTGGTTTCCGACAGCGATCCGCCGAAGACCGTGAAGTCCTGCGCGAAGGCGAACACCTGCCGGCCGTCGATCAGCCCGTGCCCGGCGACCACGCCGTCGCCCGGGACGATCTGGTCCTCCATCCCGAAGTCGCGGCAGCGGTGCGTGATGAGCTTGTCGACTTCCTCGAATGAGCCGGGATCGAACAGCAGCTCGATCCGTTCACGGGCGGTGAGCTTGCCGGCCGCGTGCTGCCGCTCGACACGAGCCTCGCCGCCGCCGAGCTCCGCGCGGCGCTCCAATTCCGCGAGGACGTCTCTGGGATCCATATCGAGGCTAGAGGCTAGAGGTTAGAGGCCGGTTCTGTCTAGCCCCCAGCCCCCAGCGGCTAGACGCTCTAGCTTCGGCGGTGAGGGACCAAATCACTATTACTATTTCCGTGATCAGACAGTGACAATCGGAAGTGTGCGAACCGGCCCGTCCTCCCTAGCCAACCAGAATTGCGGAGGTTTTGATAAGAGGATCGTAGTGGAGCAATTCATCAGGGCTATACACTTCGGTGATACGGCCAGCGTGACAGCGCTCCTGAAACAGGGTCTGGATTTAGATGTCAGGGACCCTCTGGGGAGGACCGCTCTCATGCTGGCAGCCTCTTCAGAGCACGGAGCGATCGTCGATCTGCTTCTCGAAGCGGGTGCGGATCCTAACGCGGTGGATCGGTCAGGGCATACGGCTCTCATGCGTGCAGCGGCACACCAGAGGCACCAGGTCGTTCAGGCACTGCTTGATGCCGGCGCCGATCCATTTGTCGAAGATACCGCACACCACACCGCCTTCTGGCACAGCATGCAACGTACGGTTGATTTCAGGGTCCCTTTCATTCAATTCGGGTTCCCTTTCATTCGCGGAGGATGGGGGTTTTTGTGCATGCCCCGTGTGTGGCGCACGCGCTCAGCGCGTTTGATTCGGGCGGCGATGTCCTCTCGTTCGAGCGGAACCGGTCAGGGCCGAAGCCATTCCCTCTAACCTCCAACCTCTAACCTAACCTCTAACCTCACTAACCTCCAACCTCTAACCTCCAACCTCTTACGTTACGCCTTCACCGCCTGCGACTTCTCCCAGTCCTTCAAGAACTTCTCGAGGCCGATGTTGGTCAACGGGTGGTTGAACAGCTGCTCGATCACGGCCGGCGGACACGTGCAGATGTCGGCGCCCATCCGCGCGGCTTCGACGATGTGGATCGGATGGCGGCAGCTGGCGACGAGAACCTCGGTCGGAAACTCGTAGTTGTCGAAAATCTCGACGATCTCGCGAATGAGATCCATGCCGTTCGTGCCGACGTCGTCCAGCCGGCCGACGAACGGGCTGACGAACGTCGCGCCGGCCTTGGCCGCCAGCAGCGCCTGGGCCGCGGAGAAGACCAGCGTGACGTTCACGGGGATGTTTTCCCCGGACAGCGCCTTGCAAGCCCTGATGCCATCCTTCGTCAGCGGCACCTTCACGACCATGTGCTTGTGAATCTTCGCGATGTCGTGGCCCTGCTGCAGCATGCCGGCAAGGTCGGTGGCGGTCACCTCGCCGCTGACCGGCCCCTTGACGATTTCGCAGATCCGCTTCAGGTTCTCGCGGAAATCGCCGGACTCCTTCGCCAGCAGCGACGGGTTGGTGGTCACCCCGTCGAGAATGCCGAGGGAGGCGATCGCCTCGATTTCTTTGATGCTTCCCGTGTCGACGAAGAGTTTCATGGGGGACTCCTGAAATTCATTATCTCACCGTGCGGTTTCCTCGGTCGGCACCGAAATCGGACCAAGGTTTCCGGCGCGATCGACAGCCTGCAACGCGTACACGAAGCGCATGCCGGACGGGACCGGATCCCGAAACGCCGTTTCACGAATCAAGGCCGTCGTGACGGGGACCAGTTCGTCGCCTGGCACGGGCCCTCGAAGCAGGTAGTAGCCGTCGAGGTCAGGCTCGGTGTTCGCATCCCAGATCAGGTTGATGACCCCTTCGGAAGCCACGGCCTGCAGTCCCTTGGGTGCCGCGGGCGGAAACCTGTCGGTCAGCACGACGCATACAGGCTCGGTGCCCTCGCTCTCCACGGTGAGCGCGTCGACCGTCTCGACGGCGCGTACGCGGTAACAGCGGGTCGCACCCCAGGTTATCCGCGAATCGGAGTACGTGGGCTCCACGAGCGGCTTCTTGGTCAGTGGCGTCTCCGACGGTCCCGTCACTTCGTACACGTGGTATCCAACCTTGAATCCGGCGACGTTTTCTGCCTCCTGGGCCGCGGGGGGCCACTGCACGACAACGGCACTCTCGGTGTAGGTCACTTCAGGCCGCGATGGAGTCGGCGGCGGTGGCACGAGCGGCACGGCCGCCCGCCGGGAAGTCGGGCCGGGGCGGCCGTTCGTGGTAATCGCCACGCCGACATAGGTGCGCACCGGTGGCACAGCCGGCGTGGCATCGGCCGGTGTGAGTGCGGCTGCCGGCGCGGTCAGCGTTTCCTGGACCCGCGCCGCGGCGCCCTGATCGAGACCTTCCCCTTCCGGGGGATCGACATCGCCTTCGAATTGCTCGGGGTCGTCGGGGTCGAAGGTGATATCGGGATCCCGGGGGGCCTTGACCGCCACGCTCGCCACCTTGGTTCCAAGTTTGAGGACATCGGCCTCCGCTACCGTCGCCGGACCGGTGAACGCGTACACGTCCACGCGCGCGACATTGGCCGGTCGCGTGTTGTCGGTATTTGCGCTCGGGACGATGAACTGCAGTTCCACGGTATCGGCCCGGCGGACTGCGGTCAGATCGGCGGGCGCGACAGGCCGCTTGACGAGCGGCGGGAGCGGCGGCCCCTTCTTGCCGCACGCCACGAAAAACAAGGAACAGGTGACAACGAAGATCAACGCGGAGCGCGCGGAGCACGCAGAGCCAGGAAGTCTCTGCGATCTCTGCGTTAAACGTCGTGGCCCGCGGCTCACAGAATGTACCGGGACAGGTCCTCGTTCTTCACGATGTCGGCCAGCATCTTCGTGACGTACGCATCGTCGATCGTCACGACCTTCTCGACGAGATCCGGACCTTCGAACGAGATTTCGTCGAGCAGCTTTTCCATCACCGTGTGCAGCCGTCGGGCGCCGATGTTCTCCGTGCGCTCGTTGACCTGCGCGGCGAAGTCGGCGATGCGCTCGATGCCGTCCCTGGTGAAGGTCAGCTCGATGCCTTCGGTTTCCATCAACGCCATGTATTGCTTGACCAGGGCGCTGCGCGGCTCGGTCAGGATGCGGACGAACTCGTCCCTGCCGAGCGCCTCGAGCTCGACGCGGATCGGGAAGCGGCCCTGAAGCTCAGGGATGAGGTCCGACGGCTTCGACACGTGGAACGCGCCGGCCGCGATGAACAGGATGTGGTCCGTGCGCACCATGCCGTATTTCGTGTTGACGGTCGTGCCTTCGACGATCGGAAGGATGTCGCGCTGCACGCCTTCGCGGCTGACGTCGGGCCCCTGGGCGCCCTCGCGCCCGGCAATCTTGTCGATCTCGTCGACAAAGATGATGCCCGCCTGCTGCACGCGCTCGACCGCCGTCCGCGCCACGCTGTCCATGTCGATCAGCTTCTGTTCCTCGTCCTGCGTGAGGTGCTCGAGGGCCTCTGGCACCTTCATGCGCCGCTTCTTCGTCTTGCCCTGGAAGAGACCGGGCATCATGTCCTTGAGGTTGACGTCCACTTCTTCGATCGACGAGCCGGCGATGATCTCGAACGAGGGAAACGATTTCTCCCGGACGTCCATTTCGACGACCCGTGCGTCGAGGCGGCCGGCACGGAGCTGCTCGCGGAACCGCTCGCGGGTCTGGTGCTGCTGATCGCGGGCGGCGCTCGCGTCGGCAATCCCTTCGGCGTTCATGTCGGGCGGCGCGGTCGGCCGGGCGGGTGGAAGCAGCAGGTCGAGCAGCCGCTCCTCCGCGTTCTGACCGGCCTTGGCGTGCACTTCTTCGAGCCGCTCGCCGCGGACCATGTCGACGCCGAGCTCCACCAGGTCGCGCACCATCGACTCGACGTCGCGGCCGACATAGCCGACCTCGGTGAATTTCGAGGCCTCGACCTTGATGAACGGCGACTGCGCGAGCCGCGCGAGCCGGCGCGCGATCTCGGTCTTGCCGACGCCGGTCGGCCCAATCATCAGAATGTTCTTCGGCGCGATCTCCTCGGCCAGCTCGGGCGCGAGCTTCTGGCGGCGCATGCGGTTGCGCAACGCGATGGCGACGGCGCGCTTGGCGGCCGTCTGCCCGATGACGTACTTGTCCAGCTCGGCGACGATCTGTCTCGGAGTCAGCGTGTCGGCCGACGTGCGCGTCGCTTCGGGGAGGTAGATGGGCACGAGATCCCTACAACTGTATAACCGTTTACAACTCTTCGACGACGATGTTCGTGTTGGTGTAGATGCAGATCTCCGCCGCAATCACCATCGCCTTTTCGGCAATGGCCCGCGCCTCCAGATCCGTGTTGTGCGCCAGCGCCTTCGCGGCGGCGAGCGCGTAGGGTCCACCCGACCCGATGGCGACGATGCCGTCGTCAGGCTCGATCAGATCGCCGGTGCCGGAGAGGAGGAACGTCGCCGACTTGTCGAGGACCACGAGCATCGCTTCGAGACGGCGCAGAACACGGTCCGTCCGCCAGTCTTTCGCCAGTTCCACGGCCGACCGCTCGAGGTTGCCCCGGAACTGCTCGAGCTTCGACTCGAATCGCGCAAAGAGCGCGAAGGAATCCGCCGCCGACCCTGCGAAGCCCGCGAGGATGCGATCGTTGTAGAGCCGGCGGATCTTACGCGCGCTCTGTTTCACCACGGTAGCCCCGAACGTGACCTGGCCGTCGCCTGCCAGAACGGCCCGGTCGCGGTGCCGGACGGCGAGAATTGTCGTGCTCTTGAACATATCGAGGGTTTTCGGAGTCTATCGGTCGCCTTCGAAGAGTGTCAAGAAATCGGGACGCGCTGAACTCACCGGTGGACATGTCAGGCTCACGATCACCTGACGCGATAAGGATTTAGGCGCATACTCGGGGGATGCTCAACGGTCCGGCTGGCAGGCGGGTTGCTGGAATGAGTGGGGAGCCTTTTATGAGAGACCTCTTCGCCGCAACGGCGCGTGCGTTCCCTGGATCCGTTCGTGCCGCGCTGGCCGTGCTCGTCTTCGTTCTCGCCGGACCGTCCATCTCGGCCGGGCAGGCTCGAAGCCGTGGCGACACCGACTCGGGCGACAACGGCGGAGGTGGGCAGGCCGTCCCTCGAAACGAGGCGCCCGCGCCAGCGCCAGCCCCCGCTCCAGCGCCAGCGCCCCCAGCGCCTCGGTCCGCCGAGCCAGCTCCCGCTCCAAGCCGCACACCCGCCGCCGAAGCGTCGGGTGCGCAGAGCGCGCCTCGGTCGACGGGCGCCCGGCCCCGTGAAGGCAGCGCCACGACCGGCACCGCGGTGCCGCGTGGATCGGTGCCGCGTCCACCGCAGAACGATGGACCGATCATCGTGCCTGTCTACTACGGGAGTTACTGGCCGTGGGGCTTCGGCGGCCTTGGATATGGCGCGTACTACGGAATTTACGGGGGCTTCTACGATCCGTGGTACGGCGGCTTCGGTTATCCGTCCGGCGGCTACGCATACCCTCCGTCGGGCTACGCGTATCCCGGTGAAGGCGAGCTTCAGCTGAAGATCAGGCCACGCGAGGCCCAGGTTTTCGTTGACGGTTACTACGCCGGCATCGTCGACGACTTCGACGGCTTCTTTCAGCGGCTGCAACTCGAGATCGGTCCGCATCGGATCGAAGTGCGGGCGCCGGGATACGAGACGCTGACCTTCGACGTGCAGATTCGGTTCGACCACACGACGAAGTACGAAGGCGATCTCCGCAGGCTCCCGTAATTGCGGGTGCTCGCAGACTACATCTCGCGGTAGATCGTGAGACGGAAGCCGTCGGGATCCGCCACCGAAAGACTCCGCACGCCATCGGGCTGCTGCGCGGGTTCTTCAGCGAGCCTGCCGCCGGCGGCGATGATTCGCGACGCCAGGGCATCGATGTCCTGCGCCGTCCGGCACCAGATACGCATCCCTTCGCCCTTCCTGCGATCGCGACCCTTCCCCCAGTCGTCCTGCGACAACCCCAGCCGGCACACGCCCGCTTTCAGTTGCACACCCTGAAGCACCGCACCGTCGGACATCTCCTCCGTCACGATGAACCCGAGAACCTCCGTGTAGAAGCGCACGCTGCGCTCGATGTCATTGACCGTGAACGAAGGCTCGACGGAACGCAGGCGCAGGGTTTCGCGCTTCTGCCGCCGCCGCTCCCGCTCCGGGGATGCCGCCTGTCTGCGGCGAGCGGCCTTCACTGGCTTCGTCTTCTTCTCCAGGGCCTTCTTCCCGGAAGGGCGGCCGGGCCGGGTTCGTTTTACGCTACGAGGCTTTCGTTCAGCCATCGAACCTCCTTGCCGGACTCACACCGATCGACGCATTCATCACCAATCGTTCGCCTGCGGCCATCCAAATCAATCAGCAATCAACGATCAGCAATCAGCTCAATTTTCGGGTGACCCCGTCGCATCCACCAGTAGATTGGCATACCAGCCGCGATGACCACGAGACCGACGGCGGACGTCCCCGGGCTGCTCCAGATCACGTTGGCGAGCATCAGCGCGCTCACCACGACGAACGAGGCCGGCGCCCAGGGGTAGCCCCAGGCGCTGAACGGCCGATGCTGCTGCGGTTGCCGACGCCGAAGGACGAAGACAGCGGCCACG
Organism: uncultured Acidobacteriota bacterium; assembly: GCA_963749565.1. GTDB lineage: Bacteria > Acidobacteriota > Vicinamibacteria > Vicinamibacterales > CAVVIG01 > DATLLJ01. The sequence continues at coordinate 179,103 of CAVVNL010000011.1, forward strand.
GCGGTTGCCGAGAACAGCACGACGGCAAAGCCGGTGTAGTTCACCAGCTGCGACAAGGTGCCTGAAAGCACGAGCACACCGCTCCAGATCGCCTGCGCGACGATGGCGTGGGCAGGGACGTGGGACGTCGGGTGGATTCTGCCCGCCGTGGGCGCGAACACCCCGTCCCGCGCCATCGCGAAGTACACGCGCGGTCCGGCGATCATCATGGCACTCATGCTCGCCGCCAGGCTGACGATGGTGAAGCCCCCGAGGAGACCGCCCGCGACGAAGCCGAACAGGCGCTCGGCGACAGTGTCGGTGAGCCGCCCATCCACGGCGGCAAGCTCGGGCACCGGCAGCGCGTAAAGATACAGCGCGTTCAGGCTCAAGTAGATCACGATCACCGCAAGCGTTCCAAGGCCGAGCGCCAGCGGCACGTTTCGCTCCGGATCGCGCACCTCTTCAGCCACGTACGCCCCGGCATTCCAGCCCGAGTACGTGAACATGATTGGGATGAGCGCCAGCAGGATCGGCGCCAGACCGATCGTGCCCGGAGTCACGATCTGCGACGGCACGCCGTTCCCGATGGTGAACCCGAGCGCGACGAATACCACGAGCGCCGAGACCTTGATGGAAGCCAGCCCATTCTGCACCACGCGACCCAGCCTGAGTCCGCGGATGTGCACGACCGTGAGCGCAACAATCGCCGTCAACGCGACGAGCGTCTTCGGCGACACAATCAGCGGAATCAAGGGCAGCGGCAGGGTCAGCAACGGTGTGGCGTCGGCCGCCTCTGGCACGAAGCGGCCGGTGTACTCGGCCAGCGCGATCGCGCTCGCCGCTATCGCGCCAGAGAAGCCCGCGACGAACGACGTCCAGCCGCTCAGGAACCCAGCCGCCGGTCCGTAGGCTTCTCGGAGATAGACATACTCGCCGCCGGCGTGGGGCCTCAGCGCGGCGAGCTCGGCGTACGCCATCGCACCGGCAAAGGCCAGTGCCCCCCCGAGCGCCCAGACGAACAGAATGCCTCGCGAATCGGAGATGAGCGAGGCGACAAGAGTAGGGACAAAGAAAATGCCGCTGCCGATGACATTTGAGACGACGATAGCTGCCCCATCGAGAGGACCGAGCCGGCGATCGAGCGCGGGGGAAGGCGGGACGATCACCCGCGGCGTACCGCCGTCATTGCGCGACCAGCTGCCGCTCGATGGGCACCTCTTTGACGTGCGTCCACTGGATCGCGGCGTACTTCGCGACGAGCTTGACGGTGGCATCGACGAACTGCGAATTCTGAAGCATATCCACACGCGGATCGGTGCCGGTGTAGCCGAGGGGGGACCGAATCGTCAGCGGCGGCGTCGTTTCGCCCGGGGCGAGCCCATCGGATCCGGTCGTGGCCTTGATCAGGTTGTTGCCCCATTCCGACGAGGTGTCGCTGACACGAAAGAAACTCGCCATCATCTGAAGGCTGAGGAGCTCCTGCTCGGAAACATTCTTGACGGTGAACGTCACGGACGGGACCAGCTTGTTCTTGCCGTCGACAAGGCCCGCGTCGTACCAGCCGGTGGAGACGACGTCGATCTGCAGGGCCTGCTTCAGATCGACGGGCGGGTCACCGCAACCTGCGAGCATTGCGGACATCAGGAGCAAGGCCAGGACGCGGGCGGAAGCGCGCATGGGCGCTATTCTAGAACACTCGCACGTCGACGCGCTCCAGGGCTTCCTCGCGGGAGATTTGCCGGGCCAGGAACGCCGCCAGATCGGATCCCCGGAGACGGATAATGACGGTCCGGGCGTCAGTGTCGGCCGGGGCAAGCCGCGGGCGCTCGTCGTTGCGCCTGGCGGCGATGGTCAGCCATTCGCCGGGCTCGACGGCCAGCGACGCGCTGTGATCGAGCAGCGCATCCATCAGCGCGCGGGTCACCTCGGTCCGATACGCTTCGTCCGGATTCGAAAGGATCGGGTCGACGGGCTCCTGCGGCTGACCGACGCTGGCGGCGGACATCGACCCGGGGCCGTTACGGGCCGCGGAAGACGCCGACGGCGTGGCCATTCTCGCCAGCAGGAGCGGGTTCATTTGCAGCTCGATGCGCCGCAGCGCCTGTTCGAGGTTCGCGTCACCGGCATTCCTGATGTGCGTCTGAAGCGCTCTGAGCGCGCTCTCGAGCCCGAGATCGTTCTGGTCCAGCGTCCGGATGCTCCAGAGAACCGTTGTGTCCAGCGACGGGACGACCACGTCGAAGAACACGCCGTAGCCCTCGAGGCGGAAGCCGCGCGCGCGCGCGTTGTCGCTGAGCAGGAGCTCGGTCGGCCCGACCGCCTGAAGCCGATCGCGGATATTCGAGACGCCGTGCTCGACGGCGCCCTCGAGCACGCGCTCCATCTGACCGATTTGGTACCGCGACTGCCTCGTGTCGTCGGCTGCGCGCGCGATCCCTGGTGTCCCTGGAGTCGACGTCGTCGACGTCGTCGCCGTCTGGCCATTCGCCACGGCCGCATTCACTGCCAGAGCGCCGGCCACCACCAATGCCATCCTCTTCACGATCATCCTCCCCTGACTGCGATCCATCATTGCGGCCTGGCCGCGGTGCGGACCGTGACGTAGTTGAGCAGGTCGCTGCGCTGCCTCAGCATCTCACGGCCGGTATTGCTCTGCATCGCGCCGATGTTGCGATCGATCCGGACGAGATCCTCCTGGCGCTGGACGCTCACCTCACGCATGGCCTCTCCCAGCCGCAACGCGAGTTCCCGCTGCTGACGGCGCTCGCTCTCTTCGACCAGCGTACGGAGGCGACGCAGCGCTTCAGGGCCAAGCGGGCTCTCGGTGCTGGCGGCGCTCACTGCGATCTGGCTCGCCGGCGCGGGGCTCAGGTCGGCGCGCAGGCGCTGTTCGAGCGCCGTCAGTTCCGCCCGCCACGGCCCTTCGTCCGGGGAACGGTTATCGGCGACGGGCGCAGCGCCCAACCAGCCGGTCCGCACGCGAAGACCTTCGCCGTCGTAACGGATGTCGAGGTTCGCGAGCCCGGCTGCCACGCCGAGTAGCAGTACCGCCGCGACAGCCTGCGCCCACGCCGGAATGTCCCGCCAGACAGAACGTGTGGGATCCGGCTTGAGCCGGATTGCTCCGCCGGGGGAATCCGGCTGCAGCCGGAGTGGTCCGCCTGAAGGCGGACCCCACGAGTTGGCGTCCGAACGAAGGCTGTCAGGCTCGGGCGCCGTCCACCGTCCGAGCGACATACGCACATCCTCGAACGCCGCGAGCTCCGAACGGCAGAGCCCGCAAGTCGAGAGATGCTCCTTGAAATCGCCGACGAGGGCCGCATCGGTGTCGCCGGAATCGCCATAGAGATAAGCGACGATCGCCTGTTCGCGATCGCCCGGATATTCACAGATGTTTTCAGTCATAACGTCTTTCGTCCTGCCGGGTCCACCAGGACCGGGCCTATCGCGGCGGCCGGGCGGGTCCTTTCGGAGCCGCCTCGCCTCGTTTGGGCACCCGCCACGGGTTCCTTCTTACCAAGCTCCCGGCGCAGCACCGCGAGCCCCTGATACAGGCGTGTCTTCACCGTGCTCAGCGGGCACCCGCTCAGGTCCGCAATCTCCTGGAAGGTGAGCCCGTGATACTCCTTGAGCACGATGGCGGTCCGCTGCTCCTCGGGCAGCAGGGCCATCGCGCGCTCGATCGCCCGCACCTGATCCTTCCTTGCAATCAGATCTTCTATGGACTCCGTGGGAGCGTCGGCGGCCGCCAGCTCTACCAGATCGACGTCCTCCGGCGGCTGAACGAACCCCGTCCGCCGCTCGCGCCGGATCCAGTCGCGGCAGAGGTTCAGGGCGATCCGGTAGAGCCAGGACGAGAACTTCGCCTGGCCCCGAAAGCCGGGCAGCGCGCGAAAGGCCCGGAGAAACGTCTCCTGACACACATCGCGCGCATCCTCTTCCCGACCGATAGTACGGTACGCGAGGGCATAGATGGGCCGTTCCCATCGCAGCACGAGTTGATTGAAACTGTCGGCGTCTCCGCCTATCGAGCGCGCGACCAGCTCTTCATCGGTCGATGTCAGGGGAAGCCCATCTTTCAGGTCCGCCAACCGCGTCGCCAGCGCCATGCGGTTTCGCCTTGGGTTCAGCGTCGGCGGAAGGCCCAACGCTACGTAAGAGTTAGACGGCCACAGATGGGATACGGCCGTCGAGATCCCGCGTGAACATCAATTATAGCGTTCTTTGGGAGATAAGCACTTTTTTCTCTGACACTTAGCATGACTTTACAGGCGAACATGAACTACAATCCGCGAGCGGGCCGAGCCGCTCTTCCCAGAAACAGATGCCGCGAGAAGCCCGAACGAGGCGACTGACCCGGCCGTCCTCCGACCCGATTCCCGGAAGCCAGCCCGCTCCGGCGCCACTGTCGCTGGTTTCGCTGCTCGCGCACACGCACGCGCCTGGTCGACATGCTTCCGAAGCTGCACCAGCATGCGCTCGACGTGACCGGCGGGAGCCGGTTGCTGCTCTTCGAACACAACCACCGCAACGGCGCAATGCAGGCCACCTCGGGCTTCGGCCTCGATGCCCTCCCGGCCGAACCCTGGACGCCCGCACCGCAAGAGGCGGCGATTGTTGCGGACGGGTTCGCAAGCGGCGCACCGATTCTGCTGACCGACGCGGACCGGGGGACACCGGACCTCGCGTCCCGCCTGGGCACCCGTGCGGCGCTCCTGCTGCCGCTCGCCCGCGGCAGCGAGCGCATCGGCATGGTCGCCATCGGCTTCTCAGGCTCTCCGCCGGCGTCGCTCGGCTCCGGGGTGGAGCCGATGGCCGACGCGTATCTGATGGCGCTCGAATTCGCCCGCCTGCGCCGGCGCGACCAGGTGCAGGCCGATCTGAGGCTGCTGCTCGACGAGTTCGCCCAGAGCCTGTCTGCCACGCTGCAACTGACCGCCGGGCTCGACATCTTCTGTCACGGCGCCAACCGCCTGTTCGGCGCCGACCGCACGTCGGTCTGGATTCACGAGCGGCGCGCCCGGCAGCTGGTGCTGCGGGCCTCGACCGACCCCGGTCACGAGATTGGCGAAATCCAGATTCCGGTGGACGATTCGCTGTCGCCGGCGGCGATCGCCATGCGGCGCTCGCGGGCCGAGATCCTCCCGGGCGCCTCGGGATTCGGCTCGGAGGTGGGTGTGACCTCCACGGTGACGGTGCCGCTTCGCGGCTGCCGCCGCGCGCTGGGGACGGTCGTGTTCGACGGCGTGCGCGTCGAGCCGGGCGGCGAGCTCGATCTGCTCGATCAGGCCGACGAGCTCGGACGCCAGCTGTCCAATGCCATCGAGAACCTCTCGCTGCTCGACGACGTCATGCGGTCCCAGCGGCAGCTCGAGAACACGTTCGACTCGATCGCGCACCTGGTCGCTGTCTTCGATCGGCTCGGCCGGATTGTCCACGTCAACCATGCCTTCGCCACGCGCGCGGGACGCACGCGCGAGCAGATGCTCGATCGGCCGCTCGCCGAGTTCATCGGATCCGACCTCGCGGCGTGGCTCGGGGCCCTCGCGGAGGAACCGGCCCGGCCGGGCGGGCGCGCCCCGGCGACGCGCGAGATTGTCGACTCCGTGCTCAAAGGGCCCTTCCTGGTGACGGTAACCGACCTGCTCGACCCTGAGCGCGAACGCGTGGGCAGCGTGATCGTGGCCCGCGATTTGACGCCGCAGACCAAGCTCGAAGCCGAGCGCGAGGCGCTGCGGCAGCGCCTGACGCAGACCGAAAAGCTGGCGGCCCTCGGCCAGTTCGTCGCCGGCATCGCGCACGAGCTGAACAACCCGCTGCAGGGCGTGCTCGGCCACCTCGAGCTGCTGCGCGTGACCGGGGCGTTCCCCAAGCACTTGCGCCGCGAGGTACAGACGATTTACCGCGAAGCGGACCGCGCCGCGAAGATCGTCCGGAACCTGCTCGTTTTCGCCGGTTCCCGGCGCGTGCCGCACCGGCGCGTCAGCCTCAACGCGGTGATCCAGAAGGTGGTCGCGCTGCGGGCGCCAGCCCTCCGCGCCGCCGACATCGAACTCGTGCGACACTATGACGAGAAGCTGCCGCGCGTCCAGAGCGACCCGCTGCTGCTGCACCAGGTATTCCTCAACATGGTCATGAACGCGGAGCACGCCATCGCTGCGACCGGCGCAGGCGGACGCATCGAGATCACCACGGCCGTCGCTGAGGCGCGGAAGATGATCGTGGCGACCGTCCGCGACACCGGCAGCGGGTTCCCGCCCGACGTGCTGTCGCGCATCTTCGAACCGTTCTACACCACAAAGGAGGTCGGCAAGGGCACTGGACTGGGCCTCGCGATCGCCTACGGCATCGTCCAGGATCACGGCGGGCAGATCATCGCCGCCAACCATCCTGACGGCGGCGCCGTCCTGACCGTCGAACTTCCGATGGCTGCGACACGCCCCGCACCGAGCGTTTAGAGTTGGACGCTATCGATGATTGACGAAACGTTTCTCACGACCGAAGAAGTCCTGGAATACCTCCAGGTCAACCTTCGAACGGTCTACCGGCTGATCAAAGCCGGGAAGATCCCGGCGGTCCGCGTCGGCCGCCAGTGGCGCTTCCGCAAGCGCGACATCGACGCATGGCTCGACAGCCAGCGGCTGCGCGGCGGCGTCCGCGCCTCGGCCCACACACCGACGCCGGCGCGCCCCGCGACCGGCACGACGCGTCCGCGCGTCCTCGTGGTCGACGACGAGGCCAGCATCCGGGACCTGCTCGCCAAGACGCTCGCGCTGGCCGAGTACGACGTGGACGTGGCGCCCGACGGCCCGTCCGCCCTCGAGCGGATGCGGCTGTATCCCTACGATCTGCTGATCGCGGATCTGAAGATGCCGGGCATGGACGGCCTCACCGTGATCCGCGAGGCGAAGCGCTACAAGGCCGATCTCCCCGTCATCATCATCACGGGCTTCTCCACCGAGGCGAGCGCGATCGAGGCCGTCAATCTCGGCGTCGCCGGCTACCTCACGAAGCCGTTTCGCGTGCCGCAGGTTCTGTCGGCCGCCGCAAAAGCATTGGGCGAGTAAGACGATCGCCCGGCAGACGTGATTCAGCTCTCAGACCTCACCAAATCGTTCGGCGATCGCGTGCTCTTCGACCACGTAACGTGGCAGATCACCGACCGGGAGCGCGTTGGCCTCTGCGGGCCGAACGGTGCGGGCAAGACGACGCTGCTCCGCATGATGGCCGGCATCGACGAGGCCGACTCCGGAGCGATCCTCAAGCCGCCCGCGCTCACGGTGGGCTACCTTCCTCAGGACGGCCTCTCCCACGCGGGCCGCACGCTCTTCGAGGAAGCATCGAGCGCCTTCGACCTCCTGCTCGCCATGAAGGCGGAGATGCACGCCCTCGAAGCCAGGCTGGGCGACCCGGCCATTCCCGTCGCCGAGCACGACGACATGCTCGCGCGCTACAGCGACTTGCAGGATCGTTTCCGCCTGCACGACGGCTACGCGATCGAGCTCAAGACGGCGACCGTCCTGCAGGGCCTGGGCTTCAAGCCGGCCGACCTCGAGCGGCCGACCGAAACGTTCTCCGGCGGGTGGCAGATGCGCATCGCGCTGGCCAAGCTGCTGCTCGGCCAGCCGAACCTGCTCCTGCTCGACGAGCCGACCAACCACCTCGATCTCGAGGCGCGCAACTGGCTCGAGACGTACCTGAACGCGTATCCGCACGCGGTCATCCTGGTCAGCCACGATCGCTTCTTTCTCGACGCCGTGGTCACGCGCATCGCCGATTTGACCCTCCGGACGCTGACTGACTACGTCGGCAACTACAGCGACTACCTGATCGAGCATCAGGCACGTATCGAGGCGCTTCGCAAGGCCAAGCGCGAGCAGGACGAGCAGGTGGGTCGCGTCCGGATGTTCATCGATCGGTTCCGCTACCAGGCGACCAAAGCGTCGCAGGTGCAGAGCCGCATCAAGATGCTCGAGAAAGTGGTGCCGATCGAGGTACCGCCCGAGCGCAAGACGATTCACTTCGACTTCCCGACGTGCGGCAAGAGCGGCCGCACGGTGCTGGAATTGAAGGGTGCGCGCAAGACCTACGGCGACCTCGTCGTCTTCGACCGCGTCAACGTGCACATCGAGCGTGGCGAGCGCATCGCCCTCGTCGGCCCCAACGGCACGGGTAAGTCGACGCTGATGCGCATGCTCTCGGGCGAAGAAGCCCCCGATGCCGGCGAGCGCCTCGAGGGCCACAACGTCGTCATGCAGTACTTCGCGCAGGACGAAGCGACGCGGATGGATCCGAAGCCAACCGTCTATGAAACGCTCGCGTCCGGTTCGCCGCTGCAGATGGTGCCGGCCATCCGGAGCATCCTCGGCGGGTTCCTCTTCTCGGGCGACGATGTGTACAAGCCCGTGCGCGTGCTGTCGGGCGGCGAGCGCACGCGGCTGGCAGTCGCCCGCATGCTGCTGCGTCCTTCGAACGTCCTGATCCTCGACGAGCCGACGAACCATCTCGATCTCGATTCGAAAGAGGTGCTGCTCGACGCGCTGGCCGACTACGGCGGGACATTGGTTTTTGTCTCCCACGACCGATACTTCGTCGAACGGCTCGCGACGAAGATCATCGAGATCGCCGGCGGCGATGCGCTGGTCTACCCGGGCACCTACCGCGAGTTCCTCTGGCACAAGGAACACCCTCAGGGGGAATTGCAGGATGGCAGGAATGCAGGATTGCAGAAAGGACTGCCCGAGGACCGGAAAGGGTCCAGGAAGGTCAGAAGGGATCCCGGGAGGGCCGGGAGGGACGTGACCGGCGGGGCGGGCGGGCGGCAGAGGCGAATGTAGCGCGGGTCCTTCCGGAGGCGCCGAAAAAGGGCCACCTGGGACAGGTCCATGGAACCCGCTCTGCGACCGAGCCTCAAAAAACGTCGCACGAGGAAAAGAAGCGGGCCGACGCGGCTGCGCGGAAGCGGCATCGCGCCGTCCAGGCGCGGCAGGCCGAGATCGAGGAGCTCGAGAAGCAGATCGCCGAATGCGAGTCGTCGCTGCGCGAAATCGAGCAGACGATGTCCGCGCCCGGTTTCTACGAAAACCGCGGCGCGGCTCAGCCGATTGTCGACCGTCACCAGGCCCTGATGTGGCGGGTCGGCGACCTGATGCACCGCTGGGAAACGCTCCAGTCCGCCACCGACCTCGCCGAGGCCTGACAAAATCGTTCGGCGATTACGATTTTGTTTACAGAATTACAATTCTGTTATTATCGGTCTATCGGTATTTCCCGTAAGTTATTGAACCACACGGTTTTTTGGTTATTTAGCTGACGAGAACGCGGGCACATGATTTGCCCCTGACCCGTTGCGTTGAAGACCGTGTCCCCTATGCCCGACGCTCCCGCTCGATCCCCGACGATCCGGCCGGCCGGAGCCAGGCCCGCCGCCACGCGGCGGACGGCGCCTCGCGCGACGCCGCCTGAAGATCCGTTTTTCCGGCATATCGTCAACAGCCTGCGCAATGGCGTCATCGCGTTCCACCGCGACGGCACTCTCGCGGTGATGAACGACGAAGCCTACCGGACGTTCGCCCTCATGCGGCGCCCCGGCGACATCGGCCGGGCGTTCACCGAGGTATTGCAGTCGCGCCCCGCCGTCATCCGCGCGCTCGCGGGCGTCTTCGAGATGAGCCACCTGCCCAACCGCGCCGAACTGCGATTGAAGGATCTCAACCGGGTCGTCGGATATACGCTCTCGCAGGTCAAAGACGGCAGCGGCGAACCGCTCGGCGCCGTCATGTTCTTCAAGGATCTGACCCGGGTCGAACAACTCGAGGAGCGCGAGCGTCTCCGGGACCGACTGGCCTCGCTCGGCGAGATGGCGGCCGGCATCGCGCACGAGCTGAAGAATCCGCTCGCCGGCATCGAAGTCATGGCCGGCCTGTTGCGGCGGCAGGTGCCCGACTCGGTCGATGCGCAGTCGATGCTCGCCGACATCATCAGCGAGGCGAAGCTCGCCAACGCGATCCTCGTCGAGATGCTGGAGTTCGTGCGGCCCGTGCGGCTGCAGGTCGAGCAGACCGACCTCGGCCAGGTCCTCCAGCAGGCCATCACGCTCGCCGAATCCAAGGCGCCCCGGGGCGGCGTGTCGGTGACGGTGGACGTCGAGCGGCAGGTGCCGATGATCGACGGCGACCACCAGCAGCTCTGCCAGGTGTTCACGAATCTCGTCGCCAACGCGTTCGATGCGCTCAACGGCAAGGGGCACGTCACCATCACGGCAGGGACGCATACGCCCGACGAGGATCCGGCGTTTCCGACGCCCCAGCCCCCCGCGCAGCTGGTCATCGTCGACGTCGGCGACGATGGGCCCGGCGTGCCGCAGGAGCTGACCGACCGGATTTTCGATCCGTTCTTCACGACCAAGCCGCAGGGAACGGGCCTGGGACTGGCGATCGTCAGCAAGATCGTGGACGCGCACGACGGACGGATCGATGTCAGAAGCAGCAGCGCCGGCACGCGCTTCCGCGTCACGCTGCCGCTGTCGAGCACGAGCGGGTGGTTCAAATAATCTGGTCATCTGGTCATTGGGTCATCTGGTCATTGATTGTTCAATCGATCAATCAATGACCAGATAACCAGATGACCAAATAACCAGATACAGAAAGGTACGTAGTATGGGCCGCATTCTCATCGCCGACGATCACGACGCGCTCAGGCGCGGGCTCGCCCGGGGCCTCACGGAAATGAAACACGAAGTCGAGGAAGCCTCCAACGGCAACGCCGCCATCGAGCGGCTCCACGAGAGCTACTTCGACGTCGTTCTGAGCGACCTCAAGATGGGCGGGAGCGACGGCATGGACGTCCTGCGCACGACGCGGGCGCTGCATCCGACGACGGCGGTCATCCTCATGACGGCGTTCGGCTCGGTGAACACCGCCGTCGAAGCGATGAAGATCGGTGCGTTCGACTACGTGCAGAAGCCCTTCGAGATCGAGGAGATGGAGGTCAAGATCGAGAAGGCGCTCGAGGTCAAGCGCGTCAAGAACGACCTCGAATACCTCCGCGGCGCCCAGCAGGACATCTACGACTTCGACAAGATCGTCGGATCGAGCCCCGGTCTGCGGCACGTGCTCGACATCGTCAGGAAGGTGGCGAAGAGCAACACGACGGTGCTCATTCGCGGCGAAACGGGCACCGGCAAGGAGCTCATCGCCGGCGCGCTCCACCACAACTCGCTCCGCAACCAGCGCAACTTCGTCAAGGTGAATTGCGCGGCGCTGCAGGAGAACCTGCTCGAATCCGAGCTCTTCGGACACGAGAAGGGCGCCTTCACGAGCGCCGACAAGCAGCGGATCGGACGCTTCGAGCAGGCCGACGGCGGCACGCTGTTCCTGGACGAAATCGGGGACATGAGCCCCAGCACGCAGGCCAAGATCCTGCGCGTGCTCCAGGAGCACGAGTTCGAGCGGCTCGGCGGCACCCGGACGTTGCGGGTGGACGTGCGCCTGGTGGCCGCGACCAACCGCGATCTGGCCGGCATGGTGCAGTCGGGTCAGTTCCGCGAGGACCTCTATTACCGCCTCAACGTCGTTTCGATCGAGGTGCCGCCACTCCGCGAGCGCAAAGACGATATCGTCCCCCTGGCCAACACCTTCATCCGCCGCTTCTCCGCCGAGCTGAAGAAGAAGATCGAAGGGCTGGATCCGGACGCGCAGAAGCTGCTCGTGCGCTACAACTGGCCGGGCAACATCCGCGAGCTCGAGAACACAATCGAGCGCGCGATGCTGCTGACCGAAGGCCGCGCCATCGGCGGGGTCGATCTGCGGCTTGGAGAGGCGTCGATGGGCACGGGGGCCCGCGACCAGGCGCCGGTCGTCAAGATTCCGCCGACCGGCATCCCGCTCGACGATATCGAACGCCACGCGCTCGTGGAAGCCCTGAAGATGTCGAACTGGGTTCAGAAGGACGCCGCCGAGCTGCTGTCGATCAGCCCTCGGGTGATGAACTACAAGATCAAGACGCTCGGGATCGAGTTCCCGCGCGGGCGCCGCGCCGCGCCGCTGCCACCCGTCGAAGTGGGTGTCTGACGGGTGTGACCCGTACGGGACGCCGCTTCGATGGGGCCGGCCATCGCCCCTCCTGCGCCGGTCCACGCTGTGTTGCGTGTGGCGATGGCCCACTTGTCGCCACTGAACGAATCGCGACCTCCGAATTAGTTGACGCCTGGCGTCGCGAAGATGAGGCGACCGGTGCCCATGATTGCATCGCGTCTCGCACCGCGGCCATCCTCGCCACCCTCCCGTCTGAGATCAGATTCAGGCGCTGCCCATCCTGCGGTCTTGAGATGGCCCTGCCCGCAACAGTGTGGTTGCCTGAGACGTATCCGCGGGATCAGAGTTATCCGTTCCGGTGGGAATTCGTACGCGGCGTCGAGGACCTTGGCACGCACGGGATAGGACGTGCTCGACATCGGGTGCGGCGAGGGCCATTTCCTCGAGATGGCCGACCGCGCGGGGCCACCGAGCCGTCGGCATCGACTTCAGCAACACGGCCGTGGCGAAGGCGCAGGCCCGCGGGCTGCGCGCCTATTGCGGAGGGTTCGACGAGCTCGCGCGACACGTCGGTGGCGCCGACGCGCTTCGACGCCGTGGCGCCTATTTCAGGTCATCGAACATCTTGCCCGATCCGGACGAGTTCTTGTCGGCGGTGGCCGCATGGACGCGTCCAGGCACGCGCTTGTTGATCTCCTGTCCCGGCCCGCGTCGCTTCACGCAGGCTCATTCGAGAGCAGCAGGCCGGCGCGAGCGATTTCTGGGACTATCCGCCTCACCACGTCCTGCGCTGGACGCTTCCCGCGCTGCGCGCCATCGTGGAGCGTAACGGCTGGCACGTCGAGGAAGCGATGGAGGAGCCCTTTTCCTGGGTAGCCGCCGGCTCGCACATCGGGATCGCTCGAGCCATCTACCATGGCCGGCTCCATCGTCCGATCGGCCGCACGCTTGAGCATCGGCCTCGCCTGGCTGCGTCTTTTAATGACGCCCGGCGTTCGTGCGGGAATGTCTCTGTACGTTTCGGCGGTGAGAGGTGATCCGGCGAACCGCACCGCAAAGCAGCTAACACGAGCGGCGGGCGACCGGTGACGTCACGGCATCGCTTCGCCTCCTCCCATTCCGATGTCCGGCGATCGACAGTGGTCCTTCTTCAATCTTGCACAGACAGTCATGGACGCATCAGCTAGCGTAATTTCCACGCAAACAGCTGCTGCAGTCAGGGTACCGATGAGCGCGGCCGGCAAGGCGCGACGATTTGAGTGAGTGAATCGGATGAACGCGATCGCGCCCAGACTGTCCGTCGTCATCCCGACGTTCAACAACGTCAAGCTGCTGGCCCAGTGTCTCGAGAGCTGGCAGACATTCGCCGGCGGCGAACCGATCGAGATCCTCGTGGTCGAGGATGGATGTCGCGACGAAACGCCGCAGTATCTCGCGGAGCAGGCACAGACGCCGTGGGGACAGCGCTGCTTGCGGCCGATTCACGAAACGAATGTGCACGAGTTGCGCGCGACCAACCGCGGGATCGCCGAGTCGCGTGCACCACTGATCATGACGTGGCACGACGACATGTTTCTACGCGTTCCGTGGCTCGTCCGCGAGCTCCTCGCGATCTTCGATCGACATTCCGAGATCGGTCTGTTATGTCTCAGCCGCGGTCTGACGTGCACCTCGTTCGACGAGCCGATTGCTGAGTGGAAGGATTCGATCGACTGGCGCCGACTGCAGAGCACCATCGGTCCGCGGCCGCTCAATTGGTTCCGGCTCTTCGAAGTGGACGCAGTCATCCGGCCGTGGGCGATACGACGGGAGGTGCATCGACCGTGTCGGCGTTCTCGACGAGGCGTTCGTACCGACCGGATGGGACGAGGCGGATTGGCCTTCCGCATCCGTCAAGCCGGCTGGCAGGTCGCGGTGCACGGGTACGAGCGCGTTGGCGCGTTCACGCATCTCGGCAGCTCCACGTTCACGAAGTACTCCCTCAATCTCGAGCGGGACCTGCACAATGGCCGCCTCTTTTTCGAACGCTGGGACGCGACGATTCGACGCGACGCGGGACGGCCGCGCCACTCCTGGCTGCGTCCGATGAACGCCGCCGCGTACCTGCAGACGGTCTGGAAGATGGGGAACTCTGCCATGCCGCACCGGTGGCAGGCGATCCTGTCCGGTGAAGGGTGACGTCGGGACGCCGCGCAGCGTCACTGCCGGCGTTGGCCAGCCCCGGGGCCGAGGCGCTCATGACCGCCCGGCGTTCGGGCCGACCACCAGGGCGACGGCAGTTTTGAAAGTTGAAAGATGAACAAGCAACGAGTAACAGTCACGGGGGGCGCCGGCTTTCTCGGCCAATACGTGGTCGAGGTGTTTCGAGCGCGTGGATACGATGTCTTCGTCCCCCCGCACTGCGACTACGATCTGACGCGTGAGGCCGACGTCGAGCAGATGTACGACGACGGGCGACCCGATATCGTGGTCCATCTTGCAGCAGTCGTCGGAGGCCTCGGCGCAAACGTCGCCAATCCCGCGAAATTTCTGTACGACAACCTTCTGATGGGCCTGTTTCTCATCGAACACGCTCGGCGCAGACGTGTCACAAAGTTCGTGACCATCGGCACGATCTGCGAATACCCGAGGAACACTCCGGTGCCGTTTCGCGAGGAAACGCTGTGGGACGGCTTTCCGGACGCGGCGACCGCGCCGTACGGGATCGCCAAGAAAACGATTCTCGTGCAGGGCCAGGTGTACCGGCAGCAGTATGGCTTCGACGCGATTCATCTGCTTCCGGTCAATCTGTATGGCCCGCGCGACAACTTCGATCCGGCCACGTCGCACGTCGTACCGGCGCTGATCCGTAAGTGCGTCGAGGCCACCGAGCGCGGGGACAGACAAGTCGTGTGCTGGGGGGATGGATCGGCAACGCGGGAATTCCTGTACGTCGGCGACTGCGCGGAGGCGATTGCGCTGGCGACGGAGCGTTACAGCGGAACCGAGCCAGTCAATCTCGGATCGGGCCATGAAGTGTCGATGCGAGAACTGATCACCGTCGTCGCCGACCTGGTCGGATTCACTGGCGACATCGTGTGGGACACGACCAAGCCTAATGGTCAGCCGCGGCGATGCCTCGACATCAGCCGCGCGCGCCACAACTTCGGTTTCTGCGCATCGACAGATTTCCGTGAAGGGCTCGCCCGGACGATCTCGTGGTATCGCGAAATCGGGTCAACGGTTAATGCGGAACGTCCGTTGTTGGTCTGAATCGCGATGCGCGGCGCACGGCAGTCCTGGGGCCCGCGGCCGGCCGGTCAGTCCCTCTGGGTGTCTTCGCGACTTCGTGATTAGCGGCCGGTGGACCTTGCCCGAGGATGCGACCGGCGATAGACCTCCCGGAGCTGAGCCGCGTTGACGTGCGTGTAACGTTCGGTCGTGCTCAGGCGAGCGTGGCCGAGCAGCTCCTGGATGGCGCGGAGGTCGGCACCGCGCTGCAGCAGGTGCGTCGCGAAGGAATGACGCAGCGCATGAGGACTGATGCCGATGCGCGCACTCGACGCCGCGACGTAACGACGCACCAGCCGATCGATGCTTCGCACGGTCAGCCGGCCCCCGCGATAGTTCACGAATAGCGGATTCGCGCGGGAGCCCCGGACTTGGGATCCGCCTTTAGGCGGATTATTGCGATTCTTGACGTCCGGCTGAAGCCGGACTCCACGTGCTCCATTTACGAGCGTCTCCCGCCCTTTCAGGTACACGCGAATCGCGGTTGCCGTGCTGGTATTGAACGGGACGACACGTTGCTTGCCGCCTTTGCCCAGCACACGCGCCATCCTGGCGGCCAGATTGACATCTTCGAGATCGAGGCTGGCCACTTCGCTGAGCCGGAGCCCCGACGCATAGAAGAGCTCGAGGATTGCCCGGTCGCGGGTCCCGAGCGGCGTCTGGTCGGCCGCGGCGGCGAGCAGCGCCGTCATGTCCTCCTCGGACAGATGGGCAGGCATGCGGACTTCGCGCCTCGGCGTGGCCACAAGGGCACCCGGGTCGTCGTCTACGAGTCCCTCACGGCGCAGATAACGCAGGAAGGTTCGGACCGCCGCAAGCTTGCGCGCGGCGGTCGCGCGCGACTGGCCTCGCTCGTGGAGCACAGCGACGAACCGGCGGATGGCATTCCGATCGAGCGCACCTGGCCGCAGCTCGCTCGCCTTTACCGAGGCGCCGGCGGCCGCGTGGGCGAGAAACTGCGACAGATCGCTCTCGTACGCACGCACGGTGTGCGCGGACACGTTGCGATTGAGCCTCAGAAACTGCAGAAATGCTTTCAGGTGCGCGGTCATCGGTCCGGCACGGCCTGAAAACCGTGCCCTACATCTGGTTTCGTGCCGTGCAGTTCATCTGTGTAGGGGACGGCCTTTAGGCCGTCCCGTAAGCCGTCCCGCCACTGATCGAGGTCGGCGAGCGCGCGCTCGGAGATGGCCAGCTTCCGCGCCAGCTTGCCGCGCGGCGGGTCCGGGAGCGGCTCCATGATTCCGAACGTGATGTTCGAGGGATCGTAGTGCGCGGGATTGGCGTGCGACACATAGAACGCCAGCGCCCCGATCGCCGTCGTCCGGGGGGGCGACAAGAGCCCCTCCCCCCTTGCCATCCGGGCGGCGTTCACTCCGGCAAGCAGGCCGGATGCCGCCGACTCGACGTACCCTTCGACGCCCGACATCTGCCCCGCGAAGAACACCGCCGGATGCTGCCGGAGCTGCCACGTCTCCGTGAGGACCGTTGGGCCGTTGACGTATGTATTCCTGTGGACCAGGCCGAAGCGCACGAATTCCGCCTCCTCCAATCCTGGAATGAGGCGCAGCACGCGCGCCTGCTCGCTCCATTTGAGCTGCGTCTGGAACCCGACGAGGCTGTAGTGATCGCCCGCCAGGTTGTCCTGGCGCAGCTGAACGGCCGCATACGGCGGCCGGCCCGTCCGGGGATCGGTGAGGCCGACGGGCTTCATCGGCCCGAATCGTAATGTGTCCTGCCCGCGGTGCGCCATCACTTCAATCGGCAGGCAGCCCTCGAAGAACTTCTCCTTGTCGAAATCGTGAATCGTCGCGGACTCGGCATGGACGAGCGCGTCGTAGAAGCGCTCGTATTCTTCGCGTGTCAGCGGACAATTCAAGTAATCGCCTTCCCCATCGTCGACGCCGCACGCCGGACCAGACGAAAAGGGGTCGGGAGTCTTTTTCTCTAGCGTCTCTTCGGAAAAAGACTCCCGACCCCTTTTCGTGAGGCTGCGGTTCCACCTCGACGCGCGGAACACCTTGCCACGATCGATGCTCTCCGCCAGCACGATCGGGCTGATGGCATCATAAAAATAGAGATGCCCGGCGCCCACCAGTCGCGCGATGTCGGCCGACAGCGCGTCGGAGGTGAGCGGTCCGGTGGCGACGATGACGGGGTCCGTCCCGGTGGCGTGGGGAACGGCGACGATCTCGCCTCGCACGATTGTGACGAGCGGATGCGAGGCCAGGGCGCGGGTGATCTCGTCGGAAAACCGCTCGCGATCCACGGCGAGCGCGGCGCCGGCCGGCACGCGGCTCGCCTCGGCGGCGCGCATCACCAGCGAGTCGAGCCGCCGCATCTCTTCCTTCAGCAGACCGACCGCGTTATCGAGCTTGTCGCCGCGGAACGAGTTGCTGCAGACGAGCTCCGCGAGGCGGTCGGTCTTGTGCACCGCCGTCGGGCGGATTGGCCGCATTTCGTACAGAGTGACCGGCACCCCCCGCGAGGCCGCCTGCCAGGCGGCCTCCGATCCGGCGAGCCCGCCGCCGACGATTGTGATCATGAGTGAAAACGCAACCACGAAGACACGAAGTCACGCAGAAGACAAATCGATCTCTTTTTCGTGTCTTCGTGCTTTCGTGGTTGCATTTCTTCGTGGTTGGATTTCTTTGTTATGCAGCGGTTTCAGGAGTTTCGGGCAGCGCTTCGGAGCGCGCGTAGTCGCACTCCTCGTTGTTGCAGAGGACCTGGCGTCCGAGCTTCTTGGTGGTCTTCTCGACGAGATACGGCGCGCCGCACTTCGGGCACGGCTCGTTGATCGGGCGGTTCCAGAGGACGAAGTCGCAGTCGGGATAATTCGAACAGCCGAAGAACGTCTTCCCCCGCTTCGACTTGCGTTCGACGACCTCGCCGCCCTTGTCGGCGTCCTTGGGACAGTTGACACCCGTCGTCTTGTGCTTGATGTACTTGCACTCGGGGTAGCTCGTGCACGCCGTGAACTCGCCGAAGCGGCCCTGCTTGACGACGAGGTTGGACGTGCAGCGCGGACACTTCTCGTCGAGGATCTGATCCGCCTTCGCCGCGCGCAGCCCGCCCTGCTTGGTGGCGATCAGCTTCCGCGTCGTCTTGCACTCGGGGTAACCGGTGCAGGCGAGGAACTGGCCGAACCGTCCGCGCTTCATCGCCATCGGCTTGCCGCAGTTCTCGCACGGCTCGATCTCTTCCTCACCGGACTCTGATTCGGGCTCGCTCGTTTCGACCTCGCGCGTGTTGGTGCACTCCGGGTACCCGCTGCAGGCGATGAAGGGGCCGAACTTGCCGACCCGCTTGAGCATCGGCAGGCCGCACTTGTCGCAGGCTTCGCCGATCTCGATCCCCTTCTTGAGATCGATCATCTCCTTGCCGGCGCGCGAGAGATCCTTCTTGAACTTCTTGTAGAAGCTCGTCAGCGTGCGCACGTAGTCGGTCTTGCCCTCTTCGATCTTGTCGAGATCGTCCTCGAGGTTCCGCGTGTACTCGATGTCGATGATGTCGTCGAAGCTCTTGGTCAGCAGCTCCGTGATCATCGTGCCGAGCAGGGTCGGCCTGAACCGTCCCTCGTTCTTGATGGCGTACTCGCGGTCCTGCAGCACGCTGATGATCGACGCGTACGTGCTCGGGCGGCCGATGCCGTTCTCCTCGAGCTCCTTGACCAGCGTCGCTTCGGAGAAGCGCGGCGGCGGCTGCGTGAATTTCTGCTCCGGACGGAGCGCTTTCATCTCCAGCCGGTCTCCTTCCGCGAGCGGCGGCAACACGCCCGACACCGCCGCATCTTCTTCTCCCTCGCGCTCGGGCGTGGACTCGCGCAGCCGGCCATCGTCGCCGCCGGCCGCCGGCTCCTTCTCATCCGGCTCGCCGGGCGTCAGCCCGTAGGTGGCCATCCAGCCCGCGAACTTCGGCACGGTCCCCTTCACGCGGAACACGTACGGTCCCGCCGCGATGTCGACCATCGTTTCGTCGAACGTCGCGGGAGGCATCTGCGACGCGACGAACCGGTTCCAGATCAACCGATAGAGCGAGTACTGATCGGGCGTGAGGTACTGCCGCACCGTCTCCGGATCGTGCTGCAGCGACGTCGGCCGGATCGCCTCGTGCGCATCCTGGGCATCCGATTTGGTCTTGTAGACGTTCGGCTTCTCGGGCAGGTGGGTGTCGCCGAACGTCGTCCTGATGTACTCGCGAACGGCCGCAACGGCATCGTCGGCGACGCGAACCGAATCGGTGCGCATGTAGGTAATGAGCCCGCCGGTTAGATCAGGGATCTCGACGCCGCCCTCGTACAGCTGTTGCGCGATCATCATCGTTTTCTTGACGGGGAAGCGGGCGGTCTGCTGCAGCTTGCTGGTGATGAACGGCGGCGGCGCGTTGCGCTTGCGTTCCTTCGTCGTGACCGACGCGACAATCCACTCCGCGCGCTCGAGATCCACGAGGATTGCTTTCGACTGCTCCTCGTTGCCAACCTTGACGGTGTCACCGTTCTTCTTGAGCAGCTTGGCGTCGAACTCCGGAGGCTGCGGTCCGGCGAGCCGCGCGAACAGGTTCCAGTCCTCCTCGGGCACGAACGCCTCGATGGCGCGCTCCCGATCGCACACGAGCTTCAGCGCGACCGACTGCACCCGCCCGGCGCTCAGGCCGCGGCGGACCTTGTCCCACAGGAGCGGGCTGATCTTGTAGCCGACGAGCCGATCGAGCACGCGCCGCGCCCGCTGGGCCGCCACCATCTTGACGTCGATGGCGCGTGGGTGGCTGAGCGCCTCCTGCACGGCCTTCTTCGTGATCTCGTTGAACGTGAGGCGATGGAACTTCCGGTTCTTCCCCGCCAGCTCCTGGGTGATGTGCCAGCCGATCGCTTCGCCCTCGCGGTCCGGGTCGGTCGCGACGTAGATGTCCGTTGCGCCCTTGGCGGCGTCCTTCAGCTCCTTGATGACCTTCTTGCGCGAGGCCAGCGATTCGTACGTTTCCTCGAAGTCGTTGTCGACGTCGACGCCCAGCTTGCTCTTGGGCAGATCACGGATGTGGCCCATCGACGCGATGACCTTGAAGTCGCTCCCGAGGTATTTGTTGATGGTCTTCGCCTTGGCCGGCGATTCCACCACGACGAGTGCTTTTCCCATGCAGCCTTATTTCCACCCTAGCACGATCTGTCAACTCCGCAGGAATCGGCCGCCGCCCGCCCTGGCCACGAGCCCTTTCAGCTCGAGCTCGAACAATCGCGGCAACAGACGGGCCGGCGGAATCCCCGACGCTCGGGCGATCGCGTCCAAATCGGCCGGTTCCCCTGGGGTCAGGCTCGACAGCACCGGGTCGTCCGGAAAAGGGGTCGGGAGTCTTTTTGTGGAACCGGGTTCGGAAAAAAGACTCCCGACCCCTTTTCCGCACATCCCGAGCTCCTCCAGGATATCGTCCGCGTCCTCGACAATCTTTGCACCATCACGCAAGAGCGCATGTGCGCCCCGGTTCCTGCCGCTCAGGACGTTGCCCGGCACAGCCAGGACGTCGCGCCCCTGGTCGAGCGCCGAGCGGGCCGTGATGAGCGACCCGCTCTTCTCCCCCGCTTCGATCACCACGACGGCGCGCGACAGGCCGCTGATGATGCGATTGCGCAGCGGAAAAAACGGCTTGAGCGGCGGCGTCCCGGGCACGAGCTCGCTCATGACGAGGCCGGTGGCCGCGATGTCGCGCGCGAGCGACGCGTGCTCTGGCGGATAGATGACGTCGACGCCCGACCCGAGCACCGCGATCGTCGCACCGCCGCCTGTCAGAGCGCCGCGGTGCGCCGCCGAGTCGACGCCCCGCGCGAGCCCGCTGACGACGACGATACCGCGCGCCACCAGGTCTGCAGCCAGGCGACCGGCGACGGCCAGTCCGTACGCCGACGCGGCCCGCGAACCCACCATGGCCACCGCCGGACGCTCGAGCGCGGCCGCGGCGCCGCGCGTCCACAGCACAAAGGGAGGGTCGGCGATGGCGGCGAGCGCCGCCGGATACGAACGGCTGCTCCACGGCAACGGGGTGATGCCGCGATCGGCCGCGCGACGGATCGCCGCGGCCGCGCGGTCGACGATCATCGCAAGCGCTGGCTGACCGCCCCTGCGTTGTGCCACCAGTTCCGCGAGTACGGTACCTGGAGTCTCGCCCGCGCGCAGGCGCTCCGCGGCGCGGTGCCAGGTCCACGGCGGGAGCAGGGACAACGCTGTAAGGGACGCGAGATCGGAATCGTCGGGGTTGGAGACGGGCATAGGCACACCGCGCGCGCACGTGCGGGGCCCGACCTCCTGTCCCCCAGAATATACGCAGGACGGCAGAACGGCTGGATTTTCGTAACCCCCGGCCGTCGATTTCGTGCGAAATCATCGTGATTCGAGCTCTCAGCCGTGGCACATGGCTTGCTCCGGGAGTTCCCGGGAACACGCTAATTGCCTTGCATCGCTGCGAGTGCAGTCGTTATAGTGGGCGTAATCCGATAATGGCTCTTCGCATCGCAGCCTGCGTGGCGGTTGTTGTTCTGTCAGCGGCCCCGGCGTCCGCCGACGCACGGACCGACGCGAAGGAACAGGTCGCGTTCGGTATCAGCGTGGCGCAGCGGGGCCTCTGGCGCGAAGCGATCTACCGATGGGAACGAGCGATCGAGATCGATCCCACCTACGCCGCCGCGTTCAACGATCTCGCGATCGGATACGAGCATGAAGGTCAGCTCGACAAGGCGCGCAAGGCTTACGAGAAAGCCCTCGAGTTGGAGCCGGACAATTTCCAGATTCGTCAGAACTTCGAGCTCTTCAAGGAAATCAATGACCGTCAGAGTTCCGGCAGCGAAACACGCCAATAGCCTCGCACTCGTGAGCATGGCGGCGGTGCTGGCAGCGGTCGCCGTCGCCTGCGGGCCCTCGTACTTCGAGATCCCGATCGAGACTCCGATTCGGGCGAAGATGGACGTTTCGCCGTTCCAGCGTGTCCTGGTTGCCGGCTTCGTCGCCGGCGGCACCGACGATGTGGACACGAATCTCGAAACGGTCCGCCTCCTGCGCAGCCAGCTGCGTTCGAAGTCGTCGCTCAGAGTCATCGATGCCGACGTGATGCCCCTCGTCGAGATCGCCAAGGACCAGAGCCGGCCGGCAGGCGAGGCTTCGGAGGCGGTCTGCGGCCGGCGGCCCGGACGGCGGCAACGCGCCACGCGCCAGCGGAGACGCCACCGCGCTGCCGACAGTGATCCGGGAAGAACGGGATCTCGAGCCCTACGAGCGGCTGTTCGCCAACACCGCGTACTGGAAGGCCATCGGCGAGGAGTTCCAGAACCCGCTGATCGTCACCGGCACGGTGCTCTTCGCCCCGAAGACATCCAACACGATCGTCCAGCGCGATCAGGAAGTGTTCGACAGTTTCGGGCGGCGCCGAACGGTGCCGCAACGCACCTTCATGGAACGCAAGGGCTTCCGCCTCCATCCGAAGTTCGTCTTTATCGACGGACGGACCGGAACGACGATCTATTCGGAAGGGTATATCGAGGAAATCCTCTACCCCGCGCAGCAGAACACGCCCGCGCTGTCGTCGTACTTCGAGCTGATGGATCGACTGGTCCCGAACTTCCTCAGCGCGCTCAGCAGCCAGAAGATCCGCGGCACTCGCGTGCTCCTGAACTAGGCGTGTCCGTTCGGACGTAAATCTTTGCAGATAATCGACTTCGGTTGTACACTATCCCTTTTGCGCAGGGGCCGATAATGTACGCAATCATCCAGACGAGCGGCAGGCAGGCCAGGGTCAGCCCAGGCGAGTTCGTGACGGTCGACGGCACGATCGCCGAACCGGGCGCCAAGGTGACCCTCGAGCAGGTGCTGCTCATCGAAAAAGACGGCGGCGAAGTGCTCGCCGGCGCGCCTTACGTGGCCAATGCGCGCGTGGTCGGCGTGGTCGAAGGCGGCACGCGCGGACCGAAAATCCGCGTGTTCAAGAAAAAGCGCCGCAAGGGCATGCGCCGGACCAACGGCCATCGCGCCTTCTATACGCGAGTGCGGATCACGGAGATACTTGTTTAGAGGTTAGAGGTTAGAGGTTAGAGGTTAGAGGTTAGAGGTTAGGGGTTAGGGGTTAGGCAAGCTAACCTCTAGTCCCTAACCTCCGATCTCTACAGGATCGCAGATATGGCTCATAAAAAAGGACAAGGCAGCTCACGCAACGGCCGCGATTCCAATTCGCAGCGCCTTGGCGTGAAGGCGCACGACGGCAACCTCGTCACCGGCGGCACGATCATCGTCCGCCAGCGCGGACGGCGCTTCCAGGCCGGACTGAACGCGGGCCTCGGCAAGGACGACACGATCTTTGCCAAGATTGCCGGACGCGTGAAGTTCGAAGACCACGGCGCCCGCGGGCGGATCATCAGTATTCGGCCAATCGAGCCAATCCAGCAATGAATTTGGTAATTTGATAATCGGGTCATCGAGTAATTGATTGTGGAATTGATCGGTCCATCACCAATCGATTACCAGATTACGCGATTACCCGATTACCCGATTCCCTATGTTCGTTGACGAAGTCGAGATTCACGTCGCGGCAGGCGATGGCGGACGCGGATGCCTGGCGTTCCGCCGCGAGAAGTTCGTCCCGCGTGGCGGCCCCAGTGGTGGTGACGGCGGGCACGGCGGCTCGGTCTTCGTCGTCGCCAGTCCGCACACCAACACGCTCATCAACTACCGCTTCCATCCCGAGCTCACGGCCAGGCGCGGCGACCACGGTCAGGGATCGAACTGTACGGGTGTGAGCGGCGACGACCTCGAGCTCGCCGTGCCGATTGGCACACTCGTCTACGAGAAGACCGGCGGCCCGGAACCGTACACGCTCCTGGCGGATCTCGCTACGGAGGGTCAGCGGGTGCTCGTCGCGCGCGGCGGCCGCGGCGGCATGGGGAACGCGCGGTTCGCGACGTCCACCAATCGGGCGCCGCGAAAAGTGCAGCCGGGCGAGCCGGGCGAGCAGAAGGATCTGCGGCTCGAGCTGAAGCTGCTCGCCGACGTCGGGCTCGTGGGCTTTCCCAACGCCGGCAAATCGACGCTCATCGCGCGCGTGTCGGCCGCCCGCCCGAAGATCGCCGATTACCCTTTCACGACGCTCACACCGAATCTCGGCGTCGTGGGCCTCAGCGACGACCGCAGCTTCGTCGTCGCCGACGTGCCGGGATTGATCGAAGGCGCGCACCGGGGCCTCGGACTCGGTCACCAGTTCCTCCGCCACCTCGAACGCACGAAGGTGCTCGTTCACCTGGTCGATATCCCCGGCACCACCGGGCGAGACCCGGTGGAGGATCTCGATACGCTGCGCCGCGAACTGGAGCTCTTCGACGCCACGCTCGCGGCCAAGCCGCAGATCGTCGTCGCGAACAAGATCGATGCGGCACACGCGATCGAGGACGCCCCGCGAATCGCCGCGCTCGAACGGCGCGCAGCGGAGATTGGCCTCCCGTTCTTCCGTGTTTCCGGCGTAACCGGCGTCGGCGTCCCTGAACTGCTCGAAGCGATGTGGCAGCGGCTGGCCGGGTCGCATCAGTCGGCGGCATGACGACGAGGCGGATTGGGATTCTCGGCGGCACCTTCGACCCGATTCACTGCGGACACCTCGACGTCGGCCGCGCCGCGGAATCGGCGCTCGGCCTCACCGAGATCGTCGCGATCCCCTCGAACATCCCGCCCCACCGCCCGCAGCCGGCTGCGTCGAGCTATCACCGGTTCGCGATGGTTGCCCTGGCCATCAGCGGGCGCGAGAGCTGGCGGGTTTCTGACCTCGAGCTCCGCGTCGGCTCGCCGTCGTTCACGACCGGGACGCTCCAGCATTTCCACGACGGTGGGTTCGCGGCAACAGAGTTGTTTTTCATCATCGGCGCGGACGCGTTCGCGGAGATCGAAAGCTGGAGGGATTACCCGGCGATTCTCGATCGCGCGCACTTTGCTGTCGTCTCGCGGCCAGGTTTTCCGGTCAGCGGCATGCCCGATCGGCTGCCGTCACTCGCGCCGAGGATGACCGGGCTCTCTGACGCCGCACCGGGCTACGCTACGTCCCCGACGCCATCTATTTTTTTGATCGATGCGCCGACGGCGGATGTGTCAGCCACTGCAATCCGCGCCCGATCCGCGCGCGGAGAATCGATAGCGGGCCTGGTGCCGCCGGCGGTGCGTCAACACATTGAACAGCATGCACTTTACTCGGCTACATTTGCCGGCGAACTCGGCGCCGACGCGCCTCGAACACCCGCGGCAGGCAGGTTGCATGGCCAAGACTGACAAGCGCCGAAAGCCCGTTCGTCTCCCTGAGCAGGTGGTTCACGCCGTTCATGCCGCCGAAGACAGAAAGGCGACGGACGTGGTCGTGCTCGACCTTCGCAAGGCTGCCGGTTTCACGGACTTCTTCGTGCTCTGCTCGGGCGGCAACTCGAGGCAGATCCGCGCCATTGCGGACTCGGTGATGACGGCGCTCGCCGACGAGGGCGTGAAGCCGTCGCACGTCGAAGGCTACGACCGGTCCGAATGGGTGCTGCTCGACTATTTCGACTTCATCGTGCACGTCTTCCAGCCCGAGACGCGCCTGTTCTACGGGCTGGAGCGCTTGTGGGGAAGCGCGGAGCGGATAGAAGTCCCGACGGGATGAGCGAGGCAATGCGAATTGCAGAATGCGAAGTGCAATGTCGACCGAATCCAGTTTGCATTTCGCTCTTTGCATGCAGCATTTCGGGCTTCCGCCGACTCCGTTCTTTCCGTCCTCCTCGCCCCCTCCTGTGCGGCCTGCGGCCTGCTGCTCGAACACCCGACACTCGGTGCGGTGTGTGAACACTGCTGGCGATCGATTCTGCCGCTCACGCCGCCGCTGTGCGATCGCTGCGGCGATCCGCTGCCCTCCTGGCGGACCATCAGCCTCCCTCTCGCGCTCTGTCCCCGCTGCCGGCGTGGCCGCGGCCACGTGGATCGCGCCCGTGCGATCGGCGGATACGACGGCTCGCTGCGGGCAATCGTGCACGCGCTGAAATACGAAGGGCGGCGCTCCCTGGCGCGGCCGCTGGCGGCGATGATGAGCACCCGCGGCGCCGACATGCTGGCCGGTGTCTGCTGGGTGGTTCCGGTCCCGCTGCATCCTTCACGCCGTCGCGAGCGCGGCTTCAATCAGGCCGCCGACCTCGCACGCCACCTTGGCGCGCCCGTGCGGCAGGTGCTGCGCCGCCATCGGGCAACCGGCACGCAGACGGGGCTTCCGGCCGGTCAGCGTCACCGCAACGTCCGTGGGGCGTTCGCTCTCACTGGAGGGCGTGAGGGGCTGGCCGATTCGGTGGTAGTGCTGGTGGACGATGTGAGCACGACCGGGGCGACGCTCGATGCCTGCGCCCGCGTCCTGAAGGAAGCGGCTGGCGTGCGGGAGGTTCGCGCGCTTACGGCGGCGCGAGTTGTGACGCCAGCGCGTTAAGCACTCGAACCGGTCTGATCTAGCACATGACGGGTATCGGCTAGAATTGCCGCCAACTTGTCCGATTGATTGTCGCCTCCCGGAGAGCAGCGCGTGCGAGTGTCCGGGTCGAATCAATAGCGGGCAGCGGCGAATCGGCCTCTGTGACGAGCAACGGGATTTCCGTGCACGCGAGAACGACTGCGTCACAGCCCCGCCGACCCAGTCGCTCAATTACATCTTGAAAGTAGTGACGAGAATCCTCTTGAAGACGCCCATAGACCAGCTCATTGAAGATGATCGCATTCATGCGTTCGCGATCCGGGGCATCAGGTATCTCGTGCGCGATCTCGCGGGCGTCGAGCTTGGATGGATATACCGGGCCCTCCATCAGGTAGCGGGTTCCGAGAATTCCGAGCCGCTTGAATCCTCTTGCTGTCGCGTTCGCACCTACCTCTTCGGCAATATGGAGCCAGGGCACGGGTGGGTGCTCGCGGACCAGGTCCAGGGCCTGATGGATGGTGTTATCAGGGCAAATCAGGATGTCAGCGCCAGCCGCAACGAGCTTTGTCGCCGACGACAGTAACAACCGCGCGGCGTCGTCCCACCGATTTCCATCAATGTGCCGCATGTACTCGGCCAGCGGATACGTGTGCATGGTCACTTGCGGATGATCGTGCGCGCCCAGAAGCGCCGCGGCTTCCGTGCAGATGGTGCGGTAACAGAGCGCAGCGCCTTCTGCGCTGACAGCAACGATCCCTACGTGCTTGGGCTGCGGCAATGGCACTACGCCCGTGGGGTGAGCGGTTTGCTCAGGAATCGGGTTGGAGAATTGCCAATCACAAAGTCGGCAAACCCATAGCGGTCGTACAACCCGCGCGCACGGCGGTTTTCATCCTGGACCTCCAGGGTGAGCTTGCAGCAGCCGCGACGAATGGCCTTTTCTTCGACTGCCTCGAGCAGCGCTCGACCGACGCCTTGTCCGCGCCAGTCAGGAACCACCGCCAGATCATGGATATTGAGCAGCGGTCTGGCCTGGAACGTTGAGAATCCAAAGAAGCAAACGGCCACACCCACGGGGCGGCTCTCTACGAATGCCAGGAGCACAAGTGTCGTCGGATGGTCCCGTAAGCCGGGCGCAAGCCGCTCTCGGACCCCTGCACTTAGAGGTTGCCCGCCGCCAATCTGGTCGCTGGCGTAAGAATTGAGCACGTCGACGATGCCTGCGCAGTCCCCGGCATTCGCAAAATCTGCTTCGCGAATTGTGACTTCCATGAATGGATTCCTCGTCCGTGGGTGGGGGAATGGGCGCGCCCGGGCGTACCTGCGGCTACTCGTCGGGCTCGGCGACCGCGACGGCGCCGCTCCTTGCTTTCGGCTGCGGCTTGCGCGGGACAGGCATCGATGCGTATGGATCCTCGCCTGCCGGCGGTTTCCCCCGCGACGACAGACCGAGGAGCGACAGCAAGCGTTTCAATGCTCGAAGGATTGAATTCATCCCTGAAGATACCGTTCTCGCAGGATCTTCACATGGTGGCCCGCGTGGCCGGCTGAGATGTAGGCGAGCGCGCGAACCGTAAACGGATTTCCGCTGGCGACGCCGCGCCGCGTCCATGCATCGGCGGGAAGGTCCTGAAAAAACGCCACCGTTGCGAGACGGACCGCGCGGAACTCTTCCACGTGGCTGCTCCACGATCGGTCATCCCCGCCCGCGGTGGACACCGCAATATTCTGATCGAAGCTGGGCAAAGGGCTGTCAAACCCCCGCGCAAACCACAAGGCGCGGAAGACAAACAGTCGCTCGGTGTCGTTCACGTGACTCACGAGCTGCCGGATGCTCCACTTGTCAGGGGCGTACCGGACCAGCGATTGCTGTTCCGAGATGCTCTGGAGCAGCGCAAGCGTCTCCGTTAACTGGGCTTTGAGGAAAACGCGGATATCGCCCGCTGCGACCTGATCGATGTAGGTGAAGTAGTACTCTGCAGCCTCAGTCCGATCCGGAGCTGTTGTGGTGGTCATAGAAACCTCGCTGGCACTACTTCGGGCGCCTGAACAACCCGCCATAGACCGCTTTCCCGAGGACGTGTCCTTGCATCGCTTTCATGACATTCGCGCGCGTCTCGAACGGGTCGGCGGTCGGTTGAACGTCGAGCCTGGTGTCCAGGGCAAAGAGCTCGAACATATAGTGATGCCGTGGCCCCGCCGCCCCTGCGCCGGGGCCGCGATACACCGGACCTGTGGCGCTGATCTGATAGCTGCCGTCGGGCAGTTGCGAACCCTTGGGAACCCCTTCAGGCAAGCCAGTGGCCGTCGCCGGAATGTTCCACACGACCCAGTGCGCCTGATCATCGGTTGTCCGGTTGCGCGCCACGTCCATATCGCGCATGTTGAGGACAAGAGACTGCGTCCCTGCAGGCGGATTCGCCCAGCTGATCGCTGGCGAAGTCCCTTCGCCGGGCGCGGCGCCTTCGGCCGCCTGGCTGAACTTGACGGGAATCTCGCCGCCATCAGGGAACCCCGGGATCGTAATGGTCATGGCTGGTCCACTGGCCGCTGGTGCATTACCGCCCTGTTGCGCCGCGATGGGCATCGCGATAAGGAACACGATCATCAGAACGGGGCACAATCGACCTGTCCACATACTGTCCTCCTGTTTCTCGAGCGCAGAGAAAACGCCTGTGACCCACTCAGTTCCGAGACTTTGGCACAGTCACGCTCGCGACGGTTAGTCTGACGACATGACGGACCCATCGGGCCGGATACTTGTCTCCCGCCGGCGCGACGCAGGATCTCGGTGAGCGGCGCGGCAATGCTCCGCCCTCGCGTCAAGGACATGGGATTAGTCACCGCCCTCGGCGATCGCAGGCAATAACGTGTCGCACTTGATCGTGCCGGTGATGGGCGTGCCGGTGGCGGTCTTGGCATCGACGGTGAACGTCCCCCCTTTGCCAGCGGGCGCGAAAGTGACCTTGCCGGACCCTTGGGGCGCCGCCGCACCGCTCGCCTTCACCGTGTTCACGCTCTGTGAACGGCCGGCGGACGAAACGGACAACGAGAACATCTCACCGGACCCGTTCGTCGGTTTCCAGAGCGTCAGCTGCGCCGAACGGCTGTCCGCGGACTGCTGGACTGTCCACTGCCCGGAGGCAATCCCGTAGATCGAGGCCACCGGCGCGTGGGTGCAGCTTGCCTGACCGGTGAAGGCGTATGTCTCTCCGCCCGCCTTGAGCGCAATCGTCACGCCGACGGTCGGCTTCTGGCCAGCCAGCCGGCGCTGAGCCGACGCTGCCGGCGCGAGACACAGGATTCCACAGGAGAGAACCAGGACCGTTTGCTTCATGGCGGGCTTCACGTATGCGCGATGCATCGTGGAGGTTGCGAACGAACACGGCGGCAGATACAAACCACCCCACGGCGCAAAAGCTGAGCAATGACGAATGGATCGCCGAATACCGATGGGGCGTAACCGGGGTCCGAGTTTCCTCATGCCAGGAGCTGCCACCTGACGAGAAAATCCGCGGTTGCAAAAAACCTGTTTGTGACGATACCCGGCTGGGAATACAGTGCGCCAATGGAGTACTGCCCATCTTGTGGAGCTGCCGCGGCTCGATGGGTGCGTCAGAGACCCGTCCCGCCTGCGGCGCGCTGGGTCTCGTCGTATATCACGCTCAGGCCGTATCGCTGCGAGGCCTGCGGCTGGCACGGCTGGCGGCCCCCGGTTCCGATGGCGAAGAACACCGAGGTCGACGATCCGCTCCGGCTGTTTCCTTCGGAGCAGCCGGTTCGGCTGCCCACTCCCTTGCCATCTACTCCTCCAGCGCGGCGGCTCGTGGCGGCCCGGAACGAGACGATCGTGGGCAGGCTGCGACGCTCTGGCCGTGCGGCGTCAGTGGCTCTGCACGCGGCCTTGCGACGAGGACTGGTCCCTGAGATGCTCGGCCTGCTTGTGATCGGTCTGCTGGCGGGGAACCTGGCTGACCGCGAACGCGCGCCCGCAGCCTCTTTATCATCCCCGTTGATTCATTCGGCCGGAACGGGGACGCTGTCGGCGGCCGTTGCATCGCCGACGCCGGCGCCCGGCGACATGCCGCCGGCCCCCGCCCGGGCCCAACCATCGATACATGCCGCCGTTCGTGTCACGCCGCTGGAGGCGGCCGCTCCCCGGCCGTCTGAGCCGCAATTCAGAGACGCGGAGAGCCTGAATTTGGCTGGTGCCCGCATCGACAGCGTCGCGACCCCGCCCGCAAGCCTCGGCGGCCATCGCGACCAATGGCACGAGTGCCCGACCGACCGCACCTCCACTGAGGCCGCGCTTTCGAGGTCACCTGGTGATCGAATCCGTGCCAGAGGGTGCGCGGGTATTCGTGAATCAACAGGCGGTCGGATCGACGCCGATTGAGTTGCCCGACCTTCCAGCAGGATCCCGCGCCGTCCGGGTCGAAGCTGACGGATACGAACTCTGGTCAGCGTCAGTTCGCGTCGTTGCCCAACAGCGGACGCGTGTGACGGCGAATTTGCAGCCGTCGCGCAATTGATGCTCGCCCGGCAGGTCTTTCAGTTGGAACGGCGCGACCGCTCGATGGCTGTGCGCGAGTAACGAAAGCGCGGCGGGCGTGCGGGAGGTGTGCCGCTTACGGTAGCGCGAGTCGTAACGCCACCGCGTTGAGGACGTCAGTCGCGACCTCGTCCCTGGCGCGCTCGCCGTCGATGACAACCCAGTCCTGTGAAGAATGTCCCGCGGCCTGTTCAAGATAGCTCTGGCGGACGCGCGTCTGGAGCAGCAGGTCTCGCTCGTATCGATCGCGATCGAGCGCCTTCCGCTCGAGCGCGGTTTCGGGCGCGATGTCGAGGACGATGGTCAGAGACGCCGGCGGCAGGAACCGCTGAATCTCCGCCAGCCAGGCGGCGTCCAGGCCCTGCGCTTCGCCGTACGCGACGCTCGACGCCACATAGCGGTCGCAGACCAGCACGAGCCCGCCCTCCAGCCAGCGCAGCAGGTCGGGCTTCCGCTCGTACCGATTGGCGACGTAGAGCAGTTGCATCACGTCGGGGCCGTAATCGCGCTCGCCCTGCAGCGCGCGGGCCAGCTCCTCGCCGATCGACGTCGCATAGTCGGGAAACGAGACCAGGCGCGCCTTGTGGCCTTCCTGCTTCAGGCGGTCGCGCAGCAGCTCGGCCTGCGTCTGCTTGCCGCTCTGATCGAGGCCTTCGAACGCAATCAGATGCCCGGGCATCTATGACTCGAGAGCGGTCATGTCGTGGATCGTCTGCCGCCGGCGAATGACGCGCCATTCGCCGTTGTCCACGAGGACTTCCACGGGAAGCGGATGGCGGTTGTAGTTGGACGCCATCGCGGATCCGTACGCGCCTGCATCGCGGATGGCGACCAGGTCGCCGACTTCGAGCGGCGGCAGCACCCGGTCACGCGCGACGACGTCCGCGCTCTCGCAGATCGGACCGACAAGCTCGTACTGACGTTCGGGTCCAGGGCGCAGGGAGATCGCCTCGACGGCGTGGTAGGCGTTGTAGAGCGCGGGACGCATCAACTCTGCCATGCCCGCGTCGAGGACGGCGAACTCGCTGCCGGCATTCCGGGGCTTGAGATCGATAACCCTGGCGACCAGCGCGCCCGAGGGCCCGACGATGGCGCGACCGGGCTCGATGACGATCGGCAGGCCGGTGGGACGGATTTCCTTCAGGAGCGCGGCCGCGTACTGTTCGACCGTCGGCACCTCGCGACCGTCGTAAGAGATGCCGAGGCCGCCGCCGAGATCCAGGTACTCGAGCCTCACACCGCCGGCCCGAGCGTCGCCGAGCTCGGCGGCGAGCCTGGCGACGAGCGCGGCGGAGCGGGCCAGCGGTTCAATGCTGGTGATTTGCGATCCGATGTGTACGTGGATCGCGACCAGCTTCAGCGCGCGGCGGTCGCGCATGCCGGCGCACAGCTCCCGCACGTCGTCGAGCGGGATGCCGAACTTGTTGATCCTGAGGCCGGTCGAGATGTGCGGGTGGCTTTTCGCGTCGATGTCGGGATTGACGCGGAGCGCGACGCGTGCAGTCGCGCCGAGCCGTGCCGCGATCGCTTCGACGCGCGCGAGCTCGCCGGCCGACTCGACGTTGATCGCCTTCAGGCCCATCGGCACGGCGCACTCGAGCTCGGCGGGCGACTTGCCGACGCCCGTAAAGACGATGTCGGCAGGGGGAAACCCGGCCTTGCGCGCCAGCTCGATCTCCCAGATGGAGTTCGCGTCGGCGGCGCTGCCGAGATCGCGCAGCGCGCGCGCGAGACCGAGCGTGGAATTCGCCTTGAGCGCGTAGTGCAGGCGGTGCGGATGGGCGCCGAAAGCGGTGTCGATCGCACGGTAGCGATCGCGCAGCACCGCCGCGCTGTAGACGTAGACCGGGGTTCCTTCGGCTTCGGCGATTGCCGACAGTGGAACGCCGTCGCATTCGAGTTGTTGGGCAGGGCGGAAGAAACCGGGCACGACGTGTGTAGCGTATACTAATCTACTCAGTCCTTCATGTCCGCGGACCTGCCATCCACACCACTGTCGGAGCCGCCCGCGGAAATCGACAAGCTCATAAAGCGGTGCCTGAACGGCGACCAGCTCGCATGGGATGCGATCGTCAGGCAGTACCGCCGCAAGGTGTTCAACGTCGCGTACAAGTTCGTCGGCAGGCAGGAGGAAGCGGAGGACCTTACGCAGGACATCTTCCTGAAGGTCTTCAAGTCGCTCGGCACGTTCGACCGGCGGGCGAACTTTCAGACATGGCTCATCAGCGTCAGCCGCAACCTCTGCATCGATCACTACCGCAGCGTCCGTCAGGAGCGCCAGGCGATCGATCACACGGTGGATCCGAACGAGCTGACGCCGGCCTCGCACGAGCCGGGACCGGTGGCCGCAATCGAACAGCAGGATCGCGTCGAGCTGCTGCGCGAGGCCCTCGCCGCGCTGTCGGCGTCGCTGCGGACGGCGGTGGTGATGCGCGACATCCAGGAGCTGTCGTACCAGGAGATCGCCGATAAGCTGGGGCTGCCGGAAGGCACGGTCAAGTCGCGCATCAACCGCGGCCGCACCGAGCTCGCGCGGCAGATCCGCAAGATGCGCGGCAACGACTACCGCCCGTCGGGAACTCGTATCAAGGACACGGATCCACGCGATCGGACACGCACGGGAGTCTACGAATGAATGTCCACACTGAAGAATCAGGCGCTGTCTCTATCGTCCGGGTCGCCGATGCGCGCCTCATGTATCCGATGCTGGCCGATTTCTCGGCCACGGTGAGCAGCCTGGTCGACTCGGGCAAGCGCGATATCCTCATCGACCTGACGCCGGTCACTTACGTCGACAGCGCGACGATCGGCTGCCTGATGGATCTTTATCGCCAGGTGCGCGCGGCGGGCGGCCGCCTGAAGCTGTCTGGCGTTCACAAGCGGGTGGAGACCATGCTGACGCTGACGGGCGCACAGAACTTCATCGAAATTCACGCTGACGAGCCGAGCGCCGTCAGGAGCTTCGGGGCCTAAGCCATGCGCACCATCAAGACGACCAACGGCGTCGCCATCGCCCTCGACGGCGACCTCCTCGCAATCATGGAAGTGCTCTACCAGGAAGTCACCGCCAGGGCCGGGCTGCAGCGATCCTTCGAAGATATGGTGAAGGAGATCCAGCACCTCATCGAGCAGATGGACGACGGCGAGCGCCGCACCTACCTGGCCGAAAGCCTGTTCCTGAACACCGTCAAGTACGAAAACGACAAGCTCGAGGCGTACATGAAACGGTTGATCAAGAAATGAGACGGTGCCGGGTGCAGAGTGCCACGGTGCCTGGTGCCGTGCCTGGTGCCGAATGCCAGGTGCGCTGGTACCAGGTGCGTTGGCACCCGGCACAGCACCCAGCACCCAGCACCCAGCACAGCACCCGGCACCCAGCACCTTGGCACCAGGCACCTGAATGTCCCTGAACTTCCTCTCCACCCGCTTTCAGTGCTCGTGGCCATGGACCACGCTGGTCATGCTCTGCGACGGGCGGATCGTCTGCGGCTGCGCCGATCCGTACGCCCGGCGCGTACTGGGCGACGTGAGGACCTCCTCGCTCGAGGAGGTATGGCGGGGAGGCACGATCACCCGGCTCCGGGAGGAGCTCAATGCCGGCGGATCGAAGTTCTGCGGCGATTGCTCCCTCAAGCTGCCGCTGAAGAAGGACGCCGCGCCGCCGATCAGGCCCGTGGACGCCGGGGCGCTGCCCTCGCAGATGTACATCGAGTGCACGGCCGCCTGTAACATCTCGTGCAACCAGGCCGTGTGCGCGCCGGAGACCGGCATCACGCGCACGCGCCAGGCCGGCATGCTCGATTTCGAGCTGTTCCGCCGCACCATCGACGAGGCCGGCCCCTCGCTTCAGCGGATCGACTTCTTCAACTACGGCGAGGCGTTCCTGCACAAGCGCGCCGTGGAGATGTGCGAGTACATCAAGACCCGCTTTCCGCACATCTACGTCTATACGAGCACCAACGGCCTTGCGCTCACCGAGGAGCAGGCCCGGCGCCTGGTCCACTCCGGCATCGACGAGGTGACCTTTTCCATCGACGGGGCCACGCAGGCGAGCTACGTCAAGTACCGGCAGCGCGGCCGCTTCGAGGTCGCGATCCGCACCCTGCGCGCGATGGCCGACGAGAAGCGCCGATCGGGCCGCGAGGCGCCGTTCCTGAACTGGCGCTACATTCTGTTCACCTGGAACGACAGCGACGCGGAGATGGGGGTGGCGCGGCGGCTGGCCGCGGACGTCGGTGTCGATCGGCTGTGCTGGGAGATCACCGATCACCCCGAAGACAGCTACTCCCGGCGCTTCGTTCCCGGCACGCCGGAGTACCAGTCCATCTCCCGGGAGATCTGGGATCAGACGGGCCTCGGGAACGCGATTCCCGGCGCCACGCCGCGGGCGCGCATCGACGTGCGCACGCTCGTCCCGAGGGCGCCGCTTCTCGGCCGGGCCGGCCGGACGATGCGTGTGCGGACGCGCGTGCACAACCTGTCGAATCGCGCGTTTGCCGCGCATACCGCGTCGGGCCGCCGGCTGATACGCCTTGGCGCGCAGTTGTGCGATGCCGGCGGCACGCTCATCGATCGGGATTTCGCGCGCGCATGGCTTCCAGCCAACCTGCCGGCGGGCGCCCGCGCGAACGTCGCGATCGAGATTCCGGTTCCGCCCGAGCGGGGGCGCTACGCCCTGAAATTCGATCTGGTCAGCGAGGGGATCGACTGGTTCGAGCGCTGCGGCTCGGAGACGACGACCAGGCCACTCGTCGTGCGGTAGGTCGTCGATCCCGCCGACGTCCGCGACGCGCCTGCGGCCGCGTGGGACGAGCTGGCGTGGCACTCATCACGCCTTCAGTGACCGTGAGGAAGGATTCTGCGTGTTCAACGACGTCGCGGTTGCCACCAGCTCGGCTCCGAGAGGCGGTTCGGAATGTCTGCGGTTCGATCTGGGGCAGGGCGGCGTCCGGTTCCTGAGACGATCCCGCTGATCGCTGACCTCGCACCATCGCACTGGTATTGATTAAACTCGGCCCATGCCCACCAAGATTCGCCCGTTGTCCCGGCGTCGGCTCTTGAGGAATGGCGCCGCGGCGGCCGCGGGCGGCGCCGCGCTGTGGTCCGCCGCGCCGGCAGCGGCCCAGTCCGGCCGCGCCCCGGCCGTGGTGACTGCGCGCCGCTTCAGAGCCTGGATCGGGCGCGGCGAAGGGACCACGCGTACGAAGCTCGAAGAGGTCACGCTGAAACCGATTAGCGGACGCCAGGTGGTCGTGCGCACCGAGGCCACCAATCTCTGCTATTCGAACGTGCCGCCAGTGCTCGGCATTCAGCCGGCTCGGCAGCGGCCGCGACACCGGCGTCGCCGCTGGCCGCGCCGAACGGCGCGCGCCGGATGAACGATATGGCCGTCATCCAGGGGCACGGCGGCATCGGCATCGTCGAGGCCGTGGGACCCGAGGTCCGCCGCGTGCAGGTCGGCGACCGCGTCTGCGTGTCGGGCACGCCGCACTGCGGCGCCTGCTATCGCTGCCTGCGCGGCCGCTCGGACATGTGTCAGTTCCTGAGCGCCATCGGCGCTGACGATCTCGTCGCCGTGGCGGAACTGCGCGACGGCACGCCCGTCTACGAGAACTCGCACATCGGCGGGCTGGCCGAGCTGATGGTGACGTTCGAGGAGTGGGTCGTGCCGATCTTCACCAGGGCGAGCGCGACCGACGTCGGGATGGCGTGCAGTTGCGTCGCGGTCGCCGGCCTCGGCGCGACGGCGTCGCCGGGGCTGGCGATGGTCGAGCCCGCGTCGATCGTGGCCGTGCTCGGCTGCGGGCCGCTCGGCCTGAGTGCCGTGCAAGGTGCCCGCATTGCCGGGGCCTCGACGATCATCGCGATCGATCCGATCAAGGCGCGGCGTGACGTGGCGCTCAAGGTGGGCGCGACCGACGTGCTCGATCCCAACGTCGAGGGCGACGGCCTGGTCGCGCGCGTCCGCGCGATGGCGACCTGGCCTTCGGAACGCCTTTGGTCCGGCGGCCGCAACGCGGCGGGCCGTCGTCCGGGTGCCGGCGCAGACTTTGTGATCGAAGCCGTCGGCCTCGACCACGTGAAGCCGAAGCTCGAATCCGGCCCTGACCCCACCGGCATCCTGCCCATGCAGCAGGGCTATCAGATCTGCGCCCTCGGCGGACACTACATTACGACCGGCCTGCCGCGCGGCAACATCACCCTGCCGGGGAGCCTGTTCGCGATCGGCGGCGTCTCGCATCATGGCGGCCAGGCCGGCGGCGCGAGCCCGATGCGCGACATCCCGCGGTTCGTGGAACTGATGGAGAAGGGGCAGTACCTGACCGCGCCGATGGCCACCACAGTCGTCCCGCTCGAAGGGATGCTCGACGCCTACGAGCAGGTCGCCTATCGCACGACCATCACTGCGTTGATGCTGGGATCGTAACTTTACCCGCAGGATGGCGAGTCAGGAGGAATATCACTCGGGGGGCAAATGAGCGACCCGGAGGAGATTCGACTGGTCGGCCCTGGCGGAGCCGGCAAGAGCACGATCGGGGTTCTTCTGGCTGAGCGTCTCGGAGTCGCCTTCGTCGACCTCGATCAGCACCTTGCAGGCCGAGTCGGAGATATCAGCGGGTACATCAGCCGGCACGGATACGACGTATACGCGCGAGAGAACGTCGAGACATACTGCTCGCTGCTCCGCGGGGAGAACCGCCGCAGAATTGTCGCGTTATCTTCGGGCTTCATGACGTACAAGCGCGACACTCATCCCGAATACTCGCGTCTGTGCCGCGAGCTCGAGCAAAGCCCCAACACGTTCGTGCTCCTGCCATCTATTGATCGCGATGTCTGCGTGGCCGAGACTGTGCGCCGGCAAATCGCGCGACGGTTCGGTCGCTCCTCAGCCAGGGAAGAAGCTGTAATCCGGGCACGGTTCGAGATCTACATGGCCATGCCGGGGCGGAAGATCGAAACCATGCGTCCGGCTGCCGCGGCGGTCGACGAGATCGTCGCCGCGTTGTCCGGTCCGCTATAATCGCAGCGAATCAGTCTGGCGGTAAAGGAGGAGTAGCTGTGGTGAAGAAACTAGCTCTCGTCGCAATCGGCCTCGCGTTCGTATGTGGCAACGCGATGGCGCAGGACTCGAAAACCGTGGTCGCCAACGCGCAGAAGGCATTGGGCGATCCCAAATCGATCACCTATTCGGGATCGGCGAAGGATGTGGCATTCCAGCAGTGCGGCACCAACGCCGCCGACATGACCTGCCGCGGAACCCACGATCCGATGCGGCCGATCAACAACTACGTTCGCGTGATCGACCTGGCAACGCCAGCGTCCCGTCACACGGGAGCGACCAACAATCCTGCGGGTGGCGGCGCCACTTTGCCGATACCCGGAACATTCTTCCAGCAGGTCACGCCGCAACAGGCGGACCTCTCGCAACCGTGGGGCAACTCGCTCGAGTTCTACCTCACGCCCTGGGGCTTCCTGAAAGGTGCGGCTGAGAACAACGCGACCGCGAGCCGCCGCCGGGTCGAAGGCAAGAACTACACCGTGCTGACCTGGAGCCCTGCGGTCAAGGCACCGTCCGGCAAGGCCTATGTCATCAATGGCTACGTGAACGAGAGCAACTATGTCGAGCGCGTCGAGACCTGGCTGGGTGACAACATCATGGGCGACATGCAGATCGTCGCCACCTACACGGGTTGGAAGGATTTCGGCGGCGTCATGGCACCTTCAAAGATCGTGCAGACGCGCGGCGGGTTGCCTTTCTTCGAAGTCGATATCGCGGCCGCGAAGGCCAATCCATCCGATGTGGCAACGCTCGTTCCTGCACCTGCGCCACCTGCCGGCCGTGGTGGTGCTCCCGCTGGTGGCCCAGCGCCTGCAGGCGGCCCTGCCGCTCCCCCGGCGTTGACCGTCACTTCCGAAAAGCTTGGCGACGGCCTGTACAGGCTCTCAACCGGTCCCGGCAGCTACGATTCGCTGATTGTGGAGTTCAGAGACCACGTCATGATGCTCGAGGCCGGACAATCCGTGGCGCGTGGTCTCGCGTACATCGCGGAAACGAAGAAGCTCATTCCCAACAAACCGATTCGTTACGTGATGAACACGCATCCACACGCTGATCACACCGGAGGACTGCCGGCGCTCGTGGCCGAAGGCGCCACGATCATTACGCAGAAGAACAACGAGGCGTTTCTCGAGAAGGCGCTCAATACACCACGAACGCTGCTGAACGACACGCTCGCCACGAATCCGAAGAAAGCGAAGATCGAGGCGGTTGCGGAGAAGAAGGTGTATTCGGATGGAACGCGGACCGTGGAGTTGTACCACGTCTCTCCGGTTCCTCATTCGAACGGCTTGATGATCGCGTACATTCCTAAGGAGAAGATCCTCTTCCAGGGCGACTTCTCCCTGCCCGCACCGGGGCAACCAGGGAACGATCACGTCAAGGCCCTGGTGCCGATTCTCGAGAAGCTCAATCTGGACTTCGATCGCTATATCAACGTGCACACCTCCGCCACTCCGCAGACCAAAGCAGAGCTCTGGAAGGCCGTCGGGAAATAGGACAGTTCATTCTCATCGCAACAACGGCGGCCACTCGGGCCGCCGTTGTCCCGGCGCGATGAAATCCACGTCGCGACCGC
Source organism: uncultured Acidobacteriota bacterium (assembly GCA_963749565.1). Lineage (GTDB taxonomy): Bacteria > Acidobacteriota > Vicinamibacteria > Vicinamibacterales > CAVVIG01 > DATLLJ01. Next base: position 219,017 of record CAVVNL010000011.1, read on the forward strand.
TCCTATCAATGAACACGTTTCGAATCGCACTCGCCAACATCCAGTTCCCGGCGACTCCCGCGGAATCGGTCGCGCTGGCCGAACAGGCGATCGCTCGAGCGTTCATCGAACACGCCAGTCTCATCTGCTTCCCGGAATGCTTCGTCCCCGGTTACCGCGGCCCGGGGAAGCACGTGCCGCCTCCCGATCCTGCGTTCCTCGAACGGGCCTGGTCCGCCATCGCCGCAGCCGCGGCGAAAGCGAATCTCGCCGTCGTCCTCGGCACGGAGCGCGTCGTCGACACCCGCCTGGTCCCCACCGGTACTGGTCATCAATCGGGACGGAACGATCGCTGGTTTCCAGGACAAAGTGCAACTGGACCCGTCAGAAGACGATACCTATTCGCCGGGATCCGGGAGACGGGTTTTTCAAACCGGTGCGCTGGTATTCGGTATCGCCATCTGCCACGAGGGTTGGCGCTATCCGGAAACGGTTCGCTGGGCCGTCCGGCACGGCGCACACATCGTGTTCCACCCTCACTTCCACGAGGCCGAGCCCGGCGGTTACCGGCCCGCACGCTTCGCCGATCCTGCGAATTCGTTCCACGAGAAAGCAGCTCTCTGTCGCGCCGCCGAGAACAACTGTTATTTCGCCACGGTAAACTATGCAAGCGACGGGTCGCCGACCACGTCCGCGGTGGTGCGTCCTGATGGGACGCTGCACAGCTATCAGCCGTACGGTGAGCCGGGATTGCTCGTCGCCGAGATCGACATCACCGCGGCCACAGGCCTGCTCGCAGCGCGCTGCAAGCCTGTCTAGCAGGAAAGGCGCGCCCATTATCGCGACTGGAGCAGCGATGGCCAAGACCAACTTCAAGTCCGTGAACGAGTACATCGAGTCGCAGCCCGAGGCCGTGCAGCGCGTACTCAAGCGCGTGCGAAGCACCATCCGCAAGGCCATGCCCGAGGCCGAAGAAGTGATTTCGTACCAGATTCCCGCTTACAAGCTGCACGGTCGCCCCGTGCTCTATTTCGCCGGGTGGAAGCAGCACTACTCCCTCTACCCCTCGACCGCTCCCGTCGTCGCGGCGTTCAAGGACGACCTTGCACCGTACCGAGATCAGCAAGGGCACGATCCGCTTCCCGCTTTCCGAACCCGTGCCCGTGCCGTTGATCGCAGGCATCGCGAAGCTCCGCGCGAAGGAAGCCGCGGAGCGCAAGAAGGCGCAGGCCGCGCCGAAGAAGCGCTAGCGTCAGCGGTATGAGACCCAGGCTGGAGATTCCAGCGGCGTTCGAAGAGTACCGCGATGACCGCTGGCGACGTGAAGCGACGCGGCAGGTCGAGACCGCGCTCGACGCCGAAGGCTTCATCGAGCAGATTGGCTTCGCCGCCTGCCTCACCGATTCCCGGCGGCCAGGGCCGTCGCTCTACGTGGCCGTCTGCGGACGGCGCGACGCCGTGATGCCACGCAACGTGCAGAAAGACCCCGAAACCTCACTGACGTGGGGATTGAAGGACGAGATGGTGCGGCGCGGCAAGGTCTACTACGCCAGGCTCGCCCGCGGCAGGCCGATGTTCCTCGCGCCGCGTATGATCCCCTTCTTTCACGCCGTCTGGGGGATACTGCGCCGATCGGAAGAGCAGCAGCGATTGAGCAGGAGCGCGCGAGCAATCCTGAAGGTGCTTCGCAGGGAATGGGAGATGGGTACTGCTGACCTCCGCGATGAATCCGGCGTCAAGGATCGAGAGGCGTTCACCCGGGGCATGAACGAGCTCCAGGCCGCGATGCTCGTCGTGCCGAGCGACGTCGTCTATCAACCGAAGTTCACCTACATCTGGGCGCTTGCCGTCGGACAGTTTCCCGACGCGCTGGTCCGGCGGGTGAGCCGGGAAACTGCCCTGCGCGAAATCGCCCGCTGTTTTCTGGCCGGAGCGGGAATGACGATCCCCGGCGAGATGGCCCGCGTGACGGGACTGCCGCGGCCAGACGCGGGACGCGGCAATCGCGCGCTGGTCGCCGAGGGCTACGCGATCATGCACGCGCCCGGAGTGTACGAGTTGGCCGCCGCTAGGCTGCGTCCGCCGGCTGCGACAGCTGAGAGAGAAAAGTGGTCATCCGGTCCCGCATCGCGGCAAGTGTGCGCTGTGCCTGCCTCCAGCGCTGCTCTTCGGCCTGTACAAAACGTGCGTAGGGCGCAATCGCGTCCGTAAGTCGATGTGCGCTGCGCTCCTGCGCCCCCTCGAATTCGGTTCTGAGGGCCGTCGAGAGTTGAATCTGGAGCGCGGCAATTTTTTCCTGGAGCATCGCCTTCGCCCGTCGCCGTCGCGCCGGAATGATCAGAAATCCAACTCCGAGCACGACGCTGGCGAGCAGGATGCCGGTGATATCGGCAGCCACGGTGGACGCGGCGATTGTGACAAGCGTGCCGAGGCCGAGCGCGGCACCACCAGCCGCCGCTGCCCCGGCGACCGCGATTCGGGCCTGGTCCGCAATCGCCTCCCCTTCCCGGCGTTTGTCATAGGTCTCCACGACTCGCTGCGCTTCGCGGCCGACCGAGTCCATCAGTCGGGAGCGGTCGTTGTGGAAACTGCCCACTTCCGGGGACCCCAGGACGCGCGACGCGTGCTCGCGATGCCGCTCGGAGAGTTTTCGGGTGACAGCCTCCCACTGCCGAAAGTCCTGGTCGACAAGCCAGTCGATTAGTTCCGTGACGCGCCGCTCGATCTGAGCCGGGGCGTCGGCAACGACCTTGTCCTCGAATTCCTTCTGGACGCGCGCGCGATTCAGCAGGTCGGCGAAGCGCCCGAGCCGCAGCGTCTCTTCGAAGAAACGGTCGCCCCGCGCTTCCATGTCGGCCAGCACCTTCTCGACGGCGGTGATGCGCAGCTCGAGACCGCGCGCCATGTCAGCGCGGTACATGGTGATCTGCCGGTCGATATCGCCGAGCAGCTGGAGGTCGTCGTGCATGACCATCAGTCGCTCCCCGGCGATCGACGTAAAGCGGTTTGCGAGTGCCAGTCCGACGCCGAGAGGATTGGCCAGCTTCAGGCGAAACCGGTTTCGAGCATCCAGCGTGTCCTGTAAGTAATGTTCCAGCGCTTCGAATCCGCTGGCTGCCCACACTGATGGTTCTCCCTGTTTGGCGCGAAGAGCCAGGCGCGCGCTCACCGGCAAAACATCGGCATCCACGCCCAGCAGGTCGGCCGCCGCCTTGTGGACGAAGGCGACCACCTCATGGAGTTGTGCCGCGTCGCTGAAAATATCGATCTTGTTCAGGACGATGACTATTTTCTTGCCCCAGTCGCGAATGGCCTCGAGGAATACCCGTTCTGTCTCGGTAAACGGTCGGTCGGCGGAGGTGACGAACAGCACGAGATCGGACCGCGGAACGAAGTCGGTCGTAATGCGTTCGTGCTCGCGGACGATGGCGTTGGTACCTGGCGTGTCGACGATGTGGATGTCGCGGAGCAGCTCCACCGGCGCAGTGAGGACCCGCAGACCATTGGCATCGGTGGTCGAAGTCACTACGTCACCATATTTCAGCAGCTGGATTTGCGCGGTGGTGGGTGTGACACCCTCCTTCATGACGGAGCGACCTAGCAGGCCATTGATGAAGGCGCTTTTCCCTGCGTTGAACTCACCGACGATGACGATGAGAAACAGCTCGTCGAGCTGATGGATCGAGGCGGCCAGCGCGGCACGATCGTCCGCCCCGGCGCCGAATTCGGCGAGCGTTTCGCGTAACGTCGCCAGCAGGTCGCGCGCCCCCGAAAGTTGAGCTTGGGCGGCCGGCTCGAGTGACTCGAAACACGCCGGAGCCGACGCAAGACAGGTACCGCCTTCGCCAGCGGCCCACCCCGCGAGCTCGGCAATTGCCGGCCTTTCAGCGGCGTAAGTCTTGCTGTGAGACAGCACGGAGGAGAAAACGTCATGTTGTATACCCTCGCCGTGATTCTGCTGATTGCCTGGCTGCTGGGGATCGTCGGAACCTACACGATTGGCGCCTTCGTCCATATGCTCCTGGTCATCGCCATCGTGTTGTTCCTGGTCGGGTTGCTAAGTGGCCGCCGGACCGTGGTCTAGCCGACTGGGTTAGCGACTTCAACCGAGCGAATCGTTCATGGTCCGTTCCGCACGCCCAATATGGGTTGCGGAACGGACACTTCGGGACATCGATCGACGCGACTGCTACTGACTATGCTCCCGCAGGACGACGAGGACGGGATCGTGACCCATCTTCTCCGCCCATGCCTTGGGCGTCGCCCACGGCTCGGCGTCCGCCTTCGATCGGATCCGCGCCGCGCTCCAACAGTAGCGTCACCAACTCCACTCGGCCCCAGCGGCACGCCCATCCGAGCGGCGTGCTCTTGAGGAGGTCGTCGCGCACATCGAACCTCGCGCCCGCATCCAGGAGCGTCGTCGCGAACGCAGTCCGTTCTTCCGGGCCCATGGCGCGGTCGAGGCCATGAGGCCGCCACGTCATGCAGCAGCGTCCGTCCAAAGCGGTGCGGAAGATCGACGCCGGATCGTTCAAGGATCATCTGGAAGCATGTCAGGTAACGGTCTCGCTCAGCCTCTGGATGGCGTCCGAGCGGCTGCATGAGTCTCCATTGCCACCGCGCATCGCTTCGGGGCCAATCCAGGTGCTCGAGCGCCATCTGGACGAGATCGACGTTGCCACTGGCGGCCGCGCTGAACAGGAGGTCCTCGGCGACCGTGCCTCCCGGCGACACGAGGCCTTCTGGCAAACGGCCGGCGGCTTCGTCCTCGAACAGCCGCCTCGATCGCTCCGCCAGCCCGAGGTAGCCGGCCGTCCCGGCGTCCACGAATCCACCGTGACGTTCCAGCAGCTCCACCATGGCTCGGTCCTGCCTGGCGTACGCTTCGTACATCGCCGAGCTCGCGGCGTAGACGTTCGTGTTCGGGTTTGCTCCATGCTTCAGCAGGATCTCCGCCATGGCGGGCTGGCCCGAGATCGCGCACTGACGGAGCGGCTCGCCCCAGGAGTAGACGACCTCCTCGAGTCCATCCACGCGTTCGCGCTCATCGGGGTCGAGTCCGAGGTCGAGCAACAGGGCCAGCATCTCTGGCCGGCCCGACGTCACCGCGTGAGTGACGAGCCTCCGCTGGCTGGCCAGCGCGCCTTCCCCGTGACGCGCCCGCAGCCAGCTGGCGTCGCCTGTCGCGATTGCCCAACGGGCCGTTCGCTCCGCGCCACGCCCGAGCAGCATCTCCGCGAGCTTCGTGACCAGACGCGACCTGTCGGGCGCGCGAGAATCGCGTTTGCACCCGACAAGATCCAACGGGGTCTGGCCTGTCGGGGTGCGCACATTCACGTCCGCGCCGCGATCGATCAGCCAGGCGCCCAGCCGTCCCCACAAGTTCGCGGCGGCCCAATGGAGCGCGGTCATCCCAGCCTGCGGATCTTGTACCTGGATGAGAGCTGGATGCGCGTCAAGCGACCGGATCATCGCCTCTTCGTCGCCGCGCTGAAATGCGTCCATCAGATCGGCAGGCACCGGCGTATCCGCGGCAGCGGACGGGGACGCGCGAGTCACGGCGCTCTTCGTCTCGAATGATCGCGACGATCTCCGTGTATCCGCGGTCGCTGGCAATCGTGAGCGGGCTGGTGGCGTCCCGGTGAGGCCAAATGCCCTTGCGCGCATCGGCACCGTGCTGCATCAGGAGGCGAACCATGTCGGGCCGCCGCTGCAATACGGCATGGTGGAGGGCCCGATGCTCGTCGTTCTCCGCCAGATCGAGATGGACCAGCTCGGGCCGCACGTCGAGCATGGCCTTCACGCCATTCAGGTCGCCCTCGCGTACGGCGTCGCAAAGCCGGCGGACAGTCACGCCGTCGACGAACGCTTTCAGTTTGGGCCAGCTGGGGAATCCGTAGGATCGGGCGAGCACGAGTTGAGCATCGTGCAGCGCGAAGCTCGCCGGGCTCGCTCCCCGGTAGTGGGCGTTCACTTCCGTCGCGGCATCGGCTTCTCCGGCCGCGTAAGCCTTGAGCAAATCCTTCGCCTGGCGTTTGAGTTGGGCGAGGTCGGGACGATCGCGCAGCGTGCGGGTGGGCGGTTGTTTCCGCGGCGTCATGATGAGCTCCTTTCCTGGCCGCGCTTTCGCGCCAGCCGTCGCGCCCGGTGTCCGCTCACTCGGGCAGAAAAGAGGTCATCGACACGCACGAATTGTGCTGGCTGACCCAGGTGGACGCAGTCCTTCCCGCGGACACGGCAGCGCCCTGATGCGCTGCCCGCAGCATAGCCTTGGATCGCCGCACGCGCAAACCCTGCAACCTTCACCGAGGCTGGGGTTAGAATGCGTCATGAAGCGGAGGAGAGTTATGAAGATGCGCGCATGGGTTCTCGTCACCGCGATCGTGGCGGTGGTGTCAGTGGCAGTCCACTCGCAGACGGTGCTTCCGTCGCCCACTCCCCGCGAGCCGTCGTGGGTATTCCCGGTACAGGCAGGATCGCTCCCGGCGGAGACGCCTGAGCCAAAGACGATTCCCGGAAGCGCGCGGAAGTACCCGCCGAAAGAGATCGACGATCTCAACAACCCACCAGACTGGTTCCCGGATCAGCACCCTCCAGCGCCAATGATCGTTCAGAAAGGGCGCGAGGGCGTGTTCGCGTGCGGGAGCTGTCATCTGATGTCCGGTCTCGGCCATCCGGAATCGGCGGACCTGACCGGGTACACGGCGGCGTATTTCGTGCAGCAGATGATGGACTTCCGGAGCGGCGCCCGGCAGGACTTCGCGAGACGGATGGACGGATTCGCCAAGGCGATGACCGACGAAGAGATCCGGCAGGCCGCCGAGTAGTTCGCATCGCTGCCCCGCAAGCAGTTCAACCGCGTCGTCGAGGCCGCCATGGTCCCGCGAACGTTCGTCGGCCAGGGCAGGATGCGCTTCATCGATCCGAAGCAGACGGGCATGGAGCCGATCGGCGATCGGATCATCACGCTGCCGGAGAACCAGGACCTGGCGCGGCTGCGCGATCCGCGGTCCGGCTTCGTCTCGTACGTGCCGCCCGGCAGCATCGCGCAGGGAAAGGCGCTCGTGGAAACCGGCGGTGGCAAGAGCGTCGCCTGCATCGTCTGTCACGGCGACGGCGTCAAAGGGATCGGTAACGTGCCGCGGCTGGCCGGCGTCCACCCGGTCTACATCGCGCGGCAACTCATGATGTTCAAGGAGGGCCTGAGAAAGGGCCCCGACGCGGCGCTGATGCAGAAGCCCACGGCGCAGTTGAACGATCGCGACATCATCAACATCGCGGCGTACGTCGGGTCGTTGAATCCAGAGTAAGGGCGCGGGCTACCCGATCGGCCCGAGCCCCCGCAGCCACAGCACCGGCTGGTTCGCCTCGCGCGAGGCAGCCAGGTCCACCTCGAACTCCGCCATCCAGTCGTTGTGCAGCTCGGGATCGACGAGCACCTGCTGCACGCGCCACGTGCGCCCGTCGTCGGACGGATCGACGTGCGTGTGCCGGAGGTTGCGCGCCTCGGGATCGAGGCGGATCCCTTCGTGGTCCAGGCGGTAGTCCGCGAGCGCCGATCGGAGCCGTTCCGGCGTCCACGCGTCGGCGTCGGTCCCGGCGGGCGCAGGATCGAGCGCGTCGAGGGCGGCCGCGTGGTCGCCGATGGCCCACGCGCGCAGGAACGTGAAAATGCGCGTCCGGATCGCGGCAGTGAACGCCTTCGTGTCGCGCGTGATGTCCGGCCTGGTCGTCTCGGCGCCCGCGGGGTGTAGCTCTTCGCCGTGCCGCGCCGCGAGCGCGAACGGCCGGTAGCCGGGGTCGCGCATCCGCTCCCACTCGTCCTCGAGGCTGCTGTCCACCTGCCGCAGCAGCGTCCGCAGGTACAGCTCCAGTTCCCGCACCTCGTCGGTCTTCACGCCATCGGGCACCGTCTGGCTGAGCACCTTGTAGACGCTGTTGAGGTGCCGCAGCAGAAGCCCCTCGGAACGCTGCAGCTCGTAGTCGAGCACGTACTCGGCGAACGAGCGGAAGTTCTCGAACATCTCGCGCGCGATCGACTTGGGACGGATGTTCTCCTCGCCGACCCACGGGTGCCGGTCGGCGAACGCGTTGAACGTCTCGTAGACGAAGTCGCGCAGCGGCTTGGGGTATTCGAGCTTCTCGAGCTCCTCCATGCGCTGCTCGTACTCGACGCCGTCCGCCTTCATCTGCGCGACCGCGCGGTCCTTGATGCGGTCGAGCTGTTTTCTCAGGATCAGCTCGGGGTTCTCGAGGATCGACTCCACCAGCGTGAGCACGTCGAGCGCGTAGTCCGGCGACTCGGAGTCGAGCAGCGGGAGCGTCTCGATCAGATACAGGGACAACGTCTGGTCCATCGAGAAGTCGTCCTGCAGGTCGACGTTGACGCGCACTTTGGCGCCGTCCCCGGCACCTGGCATCCTCGGCACGAACTCGACGACACGGCGCGCAACGAGCGCCCGGAACAGCTGCCACGCGCGGCGCCGGTGGGCCGGCTTCGCGGCCTCCGGCTCGTGGCAGTCGCGGAGCAGCCGCTGCATCGCGCGGCAGCCGTCGCCGCGCCGGCTCAGCACGTTCAGCAGCATGCCGTGCGACACCTGGAACCGCGAGACGAGCTGCTCGGGCGGCGCTCCGATCAGCCGCTTGAACGTGTTCAGGTCCCAGTTGACGAAGTTGTGCTCGGGGGGCTTCCGCTTGACGACCTTCTTGGCATCTTCACGTCGCGCGCCGCCTTTTCGCCGAGCCGGATGTTCTCGATGACGTGCTCCGGCGCCTGCACGACGACGAAGCCGCGGTCGTCGAATCCCTTGCGCCCGGCGCGCCCGGCGATCTGGTGGAACTCGCGGGCGCTCAGATGGGCCGTCTTCTGGCCGTCGAACTTGCACAGGCGGGTGAACAGGACCGTCCGGATGGGCACGTTGATGCCCGCGCCGAGCGTGTCCGTCCCGCAGATCACCTTCAGCAGTCCTGCCTGCGCGAGCTGCTCGACGAGCACGCGGTACTTCGGGAGCAGCCCCGCGTGGTGCAGCCCGATGCCGTGCCGCAGCCACTTGCGGATGTCGGCGCCGTACGGGCTGCTGAAGGCGAAGCCGGCGATACGCGCGGCGATCTCGGCCTTCTGCTCCCTGGTGCAGATCTTGAGGCTGGTGAAGTCCTGCGCGCTGCTCGCCGCGTCCGCCTGCGTGAAGTGGACGACGTAGGCGGGCGTCTTGGCCTCGTCCACGAGCTTCTCGATCGTATGCGCCAGCGGGATCTCGGAGTAGGCGTACTCGAGGGGAACGGGGCGATCGCCGGACTTCACCGTGACCGTCGCGCGCCCGTTGAGGCGAGTGATGGCCTCCTCGAAGAACCGCGTGTCGCCGAGCGTCGCCGACATCAGCAGGAAGCGCGTCTGCGGCATCGTCAGCAGCGGCACCTGCCATGCGACGCCGCGGTCGCGGTCGGCGTAGTAATGGAACTCGTCCATCACCACGTCGGCGATGGCGGCGTCCGGGCCTTCGCGCAGCGCGATGTTGGCGAGGATCTCGGCGGTGCAGCAGAGAATCGGCGCGTCGCGGTTGACGCTCGCGTCGCCGGTCGAGAGGCCCACCCGGTCCGGGCCGAACTCGCGGCACAGCCCCATCCATTTCTCGTTGACGAGCGCCTTGATCGGGCAGGTGTAGACGGCCCGCTGCCCGCGCGCCAGCGAGGCGAACAGCATCGCGGACGCGACCAGCGACTTGCCGGAGCCGGTCGGCGTGTTCAGGACGACGTTCTTGCCGTCGAGCAGTTCGAGGATCGCCTCTTCCTGGGCCGGGTAGAGGACGAGGCCTTTGCCGCCGGCGTACTCGAGGAAGCGGTCGAGGAGCACGTCGCTCGACGGGTCCCATGACGCGTCCGGGAGAAGGTCGGCGAGGGAGACGGACATCTATTTCTGGAAGGTCAACCGGTCCTTGAACTCCACCATGATGAATTCCGCCTCGCCGGCGATGTTCTCAGGCAGGTGGATGTTGCCGTCACTGCACCCGAGTGCGCCGGCAGGGACCGAGGCAGGCTCCGTGGTCCCATCCGGGATCGTGAAGTTGAACGTCTGGTCGGTCAGGAAGACCGAGCAGTTCGGAAGATGCCGGTGCATGACCGACTTTTCACCCGGACCGTACTTCACCCGGAGGAATCGCGCCACGTCGTTCTCGAACGACACGGAGTAGTGCTTCGGGTCCGCGGTTACGGCGTCCGGAACGGTATCGGCCGCCCTTCGCTGGGCGATCAACGTAGACGACGCGACGCCGAGAGCGGCACCGAGCACGAGGCCGATCGCTAGATTCCGCATGGTCACTCTCTCCTTGGGCCCAACGTCCGGCCTCGCTTGCTGCTGCAACATCATCACACAGACATTCCCCGAATGCGTATAGTGTCAGCAGAACGAAAGGCTTATGAAACCCAATTTTCTTGTTCGATTGCTCATCAACGCTGCCGCGCTGTGGGTCGCGACGCGTATCGTCCCCGGGGTCACCTACTCGGGCGGCTGGATGGCGTTCCTCGGCGTGGCCCTGATCTTTGGTGTGGTCAACACGTTTGTCGGCTTCATCACCAAAATTCTGACGTTCCCCCTCATCATCGTGACGCTGGGGCTGTTCATCTTCGTCATCAACGGCTTGATGCTGTGGCTGACGAGCGCCGTCAGCGGCGCCCTCGGGCTTGGTTTCGAGATTGCGGGCTTCTGGCCGGCCTTCTGGGGCGCGCTCGTCGTCACCATCGTCAGCACGGCGCTCAGCCTGATCGTGCGCCCCCCGCGCATCGTCGTCCACCGCGAGCGGTAGGGCGGCAACGATCTTGTCTAGTTTAGAGACCCGACATACAGAGTGGGGCTGTCGGTGATAACCGTGGGGATAGGATGGGCGGCAATTCCGATCTCAACCAGTGCGGTCGCCACCTTTTTGAGGAACGTCCAGTCCTGATAATTCGATGGAACACCAAAAGAAAACTTCGGCGGAATGCGAGCGTCCATGCTTTCAACCACTTCGAGGTCAATCCCCGCCCTGGCGAATGCATCTTTCAGGACGGCACTAGCCCTGGCTGTGTCCTCATCGCGAGAATTCACGCTCAATCTGAGCTTATGACCCGAAAAGGATTTGAGGCTCGATTCCAAAGCCGCGCCTTGACTGGGTCGGATTTGTTGAGGTCTGGCGGTAAGGGCCGACCGCAAACGCGCGAGTGGAGTGTCGATGCTGAAGCCGTGGCCCTCCATCTCGGTCGTTCCTATCATGACGAAGAAACGCGGACCTCTTTCGTCGCGTGATGCGGGAGCGTTCGGAGCCAAGCTGACCTCCCACCCAGCGCCTCGGTTCGCCAGAACAATGGAATTGAGGGCTTCGAGTAGAGTTCCGCCGGGGAAACTGAAACCAAACGGACGGCTTGCCGGCCCATATCGCCCTATCGGAAAACCGTTCGGCGCCGGCGTTTGAAGCATCGACGAGACCGCCACGGCCAAATACGCTTCGGAAGCGCTGTAAGGGCGTATAGGCAGGTTCAGGACATCGGCTTTATCGCGCCATGCTGCGACGGGACGCACAACCGCGACCCCGTTCAACTCCCTCCACTCGTAACCTGGCGCACGCGTCACGAGATCGTTGAGCGCTTCCCGCACCGTCAACCCTTCCAGCCTGACAGGATCGCGGCCTGCCGCTTCCTCGTAACGCCGGCCCAATTCCCGCCAAGCGTCCAGCTTCGAATAGGCTTCACCACACTCGTTCGAGTATTCGACGCCAAGAAGCAGCCGGGTTCCGCGTGGAAACTGGTGAAGCGCTATATGGATCCCGCAGGAAGGCAGGATGCGAGGAACCTGGAAGGCGGGAACAGGATCGTCTAACGTCGACTGACCCTGTAGAGCAACTGTTGACACGAGGGCAACGACCACCACTCCGGGCAGCGTGCGGCGCATGATCCCTCAATGTAGCAACGGGGGCGCGAACAAGTAAGTTGTTAATAGTTGAACTAATCGTCTTAATAGTTTTTCACCCTTGTTCTGGTGGTACGGACAGTTCGGCTGCGTTGGCGAGACCGGTGGCCATTTCCGGAAGAATGCCCAGCCTGACGTAGATCGGACGTATCGCCGACCGGATCGCCGGAAGGGCGCTCGCAAACCACAGCGCCCCGAGAATGCAGCACACGCCGCCCACGAACAACGTCTGAGGCGCCCCGATCCGCGACGAGAGCCAGCCGGCGAGCAGGCTGCCGAACGGCGCCGTGCCGAGGAACGCCATCATGTAGAAGCCCATCACACGGCCGCGTTTTTCGTCGTCCACGATCGTCTGAATCACGGTGTTGCTCGAGGCCATCTGCACCATGAACCCGAAGCCGGCGACGACGAGGCACGGAATCGCGAGCCAGAGCACGTGAGTGAACGAGAAGGCAATCAGCCCGGCGCCGAACAGCGCGCTTGCCATCGGGATGATGCGGCCGAGGCCAACGACCGACTGGCGCTGCGCCAGCCAGAGTGCGCCACAGAGTGCGCCGAATCCCGACGACGTCATCAGGATGCCCAGCGTATGCGGTCCGCCCCGGAAGACCGTCGTCGCGAAGACCGGCATCATCACCGTATACGGGACGCCGACGAGGCTCACGATGGCGAGGAGCAGGATGATCGAGCGTATGGGACGGAACCCGAAGGCATACACAAATCCTTCGGTGAACTGATGGAGCGCGCTCCTTCGCGTGGCCGGCGGCGCCGCCGGGCGCGCAATCTTCATCTGAAGCAGCGCGACGATGACAGCCACGTAACTGATGCCATCGAGGAGGAAGCACCAGCCTTCGTTCGTTGCCGCGATCACCACGCCGGCGATCGAAGGGCCGACCAGCCGCGCGAGGGTCACCATCGACGAGTTCAGGGCAATCGCGTTGCCGAGGTCCGCCTTGTTCTCGACCATCGTGAGGACAAAGGACTGGCGGGCAGGCATGTCGAACGCGTTGACGATCCCCTGCACCACGCTCAAGGCGACGATCCACTCGAGGGTGATTCGGCCGGACAGCACCAGCGCCGCGAGGGCGAACGATTGCAGCATCGAGATCGTCTGGGTGATGAGGAGCAGGCGATGGCGATCCAGGCGGTCCACGACGATGCCCGTAAACGGGCCGAGAACGAACGCCGGAAACTGGCCCGCGAAACCGACGACGCCAAGAAGGAGCGCCGAGCCGGTCAGGCGGTAGACGAGCCAGTTGGTCGCGGTCGTGGTGATCCACGTGCCCACGAGCGATACGACCTGGCCGCCAAAGAAAAGCCGGTAGTTGCGGTAGGCGAGGGCGCGCAGCATGAACGCGACGGAGGACGACCGTTCGGACACGTGCCTACAATTCTAACGACACCTCGTTCACAACACGAACCTATGGCCGTTACACTTTGACGGTGAAGACTATCTTCCTGCTTGGCGATCACAACACCAGCTTCATCACCCACCGCGAGCTCGATGCGGCAATCGGGTTGCTGCCGCACGGCGTCCAGGCGCGCTGGGTCGGTACCGACACGCCGGACGCGGGCCGTACTGGCCAGGCTGACGCGGTGTGGGCGGTACCTGGCAGCCCCTATCGCAACGATGCCGCCGTGTACTCAGCGATCGAGGCGGCGAGAACGTCAGGCCAGCCGTTCCTGGGGACCTGCGCCGGTTTTCAGTACGCAGTCGTCGAGTTCGCTCGAAACAAGGCCGGCATCGCAGGAGCCGATCACGCCGAAACTGCCCCTGAGGCGGGCAACCTTGTTGTCGATCGACTCGCCTGCAGCCTCGTCGGCGAAGAGCGAACCGTCACCGCGATCCCTGGCACACGCATGCACGATCTATGCGGCGGTCAACCGTTCGTCGGCTTTCACTGGTGTAACTATGGGCTCGTTCCCGCTTACATCGATCGGCTCGTCCAGCACGGCCTCGTGATTTCCGCCGTGGCCGACGACGCCGGCGTCGAGGCCGTTGAATTACCCAATCACCCGTTCTTCATGGCGACATTGTTCCAGCCCCAGGTGGGCTCGCTGGCGGGCCGTCCGCTGCATCCGATCGTTCAGGCCTTCGTCGCCGCCGTCTGACCGTCCGGTCGCGGACTACGGCAGGCGGATGCGCCTGATGACGGCGTTCATCACTCTCGCACCCGGGCTCGTCGTCGAGTCTCCCTGCTGCGTGACGAGGTAGTAGACGTCGTCACCGGAGATAGTGGCGAACGTCGAACCCCGTTCGCTGCCGAGGGGCGCCTCGATCGCCATCGCATCCGTGACCCGGCTTCGATTCAGTTGCAGGCGGACGACGTGCCGGGTCCCATCCGGCAGGACCTGAACTCCCACCAGCGCGTTGCGGTGCCATCGAATCCACTCGAAGCCTCCGAGCGCGATCCCGTCGGGAGCCGTCACGGGCGCGGCGCTCCGCAGCTGCAGGTCGAGGCGGACGATACCGTCACGGTGCGCCACATATGCGGTTCGTTCGTCACCGGCCGCAGCGATGCTCGCCGGAGCAACGACGTCGAGCGACATCAGTTGTTCCAGCGTCTTCGCACCGGATCGAAGTCCGATCACCCGCGGCGCGGCGCCATCGAGCACGAGGATCGTGCCGTTGGCCGCAATCGACAAGTCGATCAGTCTGACCGCCTGAAATTCCGAGGGAGACTCGACGATGGCAATGGCGCGCCCCGAGATGAGTTGCAGCCTGTGGATCGCGCCGGCATCGCCATCGCGGGCCGTACTCGCCACCCACAGATCGCCGCGTTTTGCGTCGATCTCGAACGCGGTGACGTCGAGAAACTGGGCGCCGGCCGCGCGGACGAGATCGACCGTGGTGTCCGAGCCTTCTCCGAGGACGATCACCCGGCGGCCGAGCACGTCGCCGAACAGAAACCGGCGGGACACCCCGTCGTACGCCAGGCCGGCCGCGACAAACGGTTCGGCCGAGAAACGCGCGACCTCTTCGGCGGGGCGCGGTTCGAACCTGAGCGCGTTCCGCGCCACGGCTGGCGGCGCCGCAGGCATGTCGGCAGCGGTAGGCGCTGGACCCGGAGAACCTGAGGCCAGCAAGGCGCCGCCCTTCGCCACGCGCTCCATCAGCGTCTCGAGCTCCTGCCAGCCGGGCAGCTGGCGTGCGCCCTCGAAATCCTCTTCGGTCGTGGCGCCGGTGGCCACACCCCTGTCCGCCAGCCGTCTGAGCATGACCAGCGCATCGCGAGGCCTGCCGCTCAGCGACTGCGCGCGCGCAACCAGATACATGAGCGCCGGGTCGTTCGCGGGGCCCGTCTGAACCGTTCGCCAGGCGAGATCGTGAAATCGCTCGTACTGACCGCCCGCCCTCGCATCGAGCGCCATCTGCCTGCACTCCTGCCACTCACGGCACTCCGGCTCGGGACGCTGGGCACCGGCGGACAGTGCGGCGTTCGATGGAGCCATCGTGAGGGTCGCGACCGTGAGGATTCCGACAAGTGCGCGCAACGGGATTGGACCCATCATACGCGCTGCGCCCTTCCCTGCGGCGAGCAACTGGTAGAGGTTGTCCACCTGGTGGTATAGGTCGACATACACCCTTCCTTCCGCGTTCGCCAGGCGTCCGCGTTCTCGGGCTGGAAGTCGCTCTTGGTTATCTATGAGCTTGCTGGGGCGGGGCCGATCTCCAACGTCCTAGCCCCCTTCCTCGGCGGGCTTCTTGGTTTGCAGCGCCTGCCTGGCAGTGGCGCGCTTCACGGCACTCGGACCGCTCTTCTTCTTCTTCAAACGTGCGGCTTCTCGCTCGGACTTGGAAAGCTTCGGGGCTGTGGCCATGTCGCCGAGTATACCTCTGACGCCTCAGGTGTTCGACCTGACCGCAACTGGATGGTCCCCTCTTGCGCTACTTGAGGGCAAACGTCATCTCGACCTGGATGCGCACGGCCACCGGTTTCCCCTCGCGTAGGCCCGGCGTGAACAACCATTGCTTCATGGCAGAGACCGCTTGCTCGTCGAGCCCCAGTTTCGAGTCCAGCGAGGTACGTACCTTCACATCACCCACCTCGCCGTCCGCGCGTACGATGGCATCGAGGATAACGCCGCCCTGAATACGTGCGTCCAGGGCCTGGGGCGTGTAGTCTGGTTTGACTTGCCTCACCACTGCCGGGACGGAGACACCGTTGCCTGTGTTGTAGACTGTCTCGTTCTGGCTCTCAGCAGTGAGTGGCGCCGCGCCGAGAACAGCGACCGAACGCCATGTGAATCCATCAGATGGCCGCTCGAGACTTTGCATGACCATTCTTTGTGCGGCCGGCGTGCGTACGGGCGGGCCAGTCACGATCACGCGATCGCCAGGTCTTAATACCCGCAGGACATCTTGCTCCGTGTCGTCGCCACACTCGACGGCCCATCTTCGTCTGATCCCTCCCTCTGTCACCACCCACAGTTCGATGCAGGCGAATCCGGCCGCCACGGGGGAATTGATCGCGCTGATGTCGCCTTCGATCCGGATGGTGGCGCGATAATCGAACCTCTCGCCTTGCGATTGGCCGACAAATCGAGCAAACCGCTCTCTCAGATGCTGTTCGAAGGCCTGATCGAACTCGGCTCGTGTGACCTGGAGGGCTCGTTCGTACGGATCCCCCCCGTTGTTAGCGGTCTGGCGAAGCCAGAAGATGAACTGGCGCACGCCTGCCTTTCCCCAGCGCGACTCGATGAAATCGAACGCCGCGTGCCCGAGGCCGTAAACCAAACGCGGGTTTCTGCCGTCGCCATCCCCCTCAAGGCCGCTCATCTGCGGGATCGCGTTGGCTCGAACCGCTTCGCGAAGCGCTGCCAGATCGCCCGGATCCCAGGCGCCGCGTTCGTACTCGGCCAAGCCTTCCGTTATCCATCGAGGTGTCGCGGTGCCAGGGACGATGTCGAACAGGAAGTGGTGTGCAACTTCATGTGTGATGAGCCCGTGCCACTGATCGGCCGGATGGTCCATCGCGAGAAGCATGCGAGAAGGCACGGCCGGTGAGGCGGCGTGGGCCTGGCCGCCCAAGCTGCCGGTTTGCACGCTTTGCTCGAGCTCGCCGGTGGTGTGAAAGAGGATGACAGGCACTCTAGCGGGCAGATCGTGTTTCAAGTCGGCGCTGACCTGCTCGTATGCACGCTCCGCCTCTTGCCCGACGCGCTCGGCATGCAGATCCAGGTCGGGTTGGTAGTAGATTTCAAAGTGATCGGTTTGGAATATGTGCCGGTCCGCTGCAGGCTGGGCCGCAGCCGTTGCGGTGTGAACAGTCGTTAGTGAACGCGCCGTCGAAAGGCCCGAGACCAGCGGGTATTCTGCAAGTCCACGCGATGCGAGTCGCGGAGAAGGCGCCGCCGGCACTGCGGCTCTCGGCGCGATGACCGTTGCGCCGCTCGCGACAAACGAAGACGACTGAACGGCGACCCCGGCGGCCAACAACATTCCGAGCGCCAGGATCACCAACCCGCTGATGGACCGGGGTTCATTGTCTGGGACGCGCAGCAGCCTGCGGACACGGGCGAGGAGCAGCCCATCGGTCGCAGCAACTGACAGGGCTATTTGGCGGGTTCGCCACGATGCGAGCTCCACGAGGGCTGCCGCATAAGCCGTCGGCTCACCACACACCTCCACGGCGACGTCGTCGCAACACTGTTCGCGCGCTTCGCGGATCTGTGCCGATATCCACCACACCCCCGGGTGGTAGAACAAGAGTGTTTCGGCAACACTCTGCAACAGGTTCACGGCGTAATCGCGGCGCCGGATGTGGGCCAGTTCGTGCGCAAGAATGGCTTCGATCTGGCCCGGGGCCAGGTTGGTCAGGACCGCGACAGGCAGAAGGATTACCGGACGAATCCATCCAATAACGATTGGGGCATCGACGAGCCTCGATTCCACGACCTGGAAAGCGACCCTCAATCGGAGCCGCGCTGCCAGTCGCTCGCTGGACGACTGCCACTGCGACACGGCTTCGGCAAGGGAAGCGACTCGTAAGCGATGCACACGCCAGCACCCACCCGCAAACCTCGCCAGGAGCAACGTCACGCCTGCAAGCCAGGCCCACACCACGAATGGCAGGAATGCAGCGAACCCGATCCTCGTCATCGCTGCTCCACCGTTCGTGGACGATGACCTGTCATCAATCGTGATTCGTTGCGGTGACGAAGTGGCTTCGGATCCGGGAACGATAGAAAGCGCGCTCCTGCCTGCCACAAGTACGGAACCAGGAGCCCAGAGGAACGAGGCGGTGATGACGGGCGAGGCGAGCATGGCCGTCAAGCCGGCGCAGGCGATGGCGTACCGGGCCTCCGACGAGCGGCGCCGACACAGCCGTATTCCCGCGGCCGTTGCGAGTGCGATCAGCCCGCCCTGCCAGACGAAATGGATCAACGTCCATGCGGTGATCTGCATCCAGGGGCTCATCCGCGACCTCCTCGCTGCTTGTCCAAGAGTTTCCGGATTTCCGCCAGCTCCCTGGGTGAAGTCTTCGTCGAAGCGAGTACCTGCATGACCAGCTTCGCCGCCGATCCGTCGAAGACCCTTTCAAGCAGGTCGGTCACCAACTGCCGTTGCGTCTGTTCCTCCGGGCATGCAGCCTCGTAGACGTGCGTTCGCGATGACTCGTCGCGGCGGACCAGCCGCTTATCGGTCATGTTCTGCATCAGCTTGAGGACGGTGGTATATGCCGCCTCCCGTCCCATGGCTTTCGCCACCTCTCGAACGGTGCTTGGCCCGCGCGACCAGAGCACGCGCAGGATGGCGACTTCGGCATTGGTAGGCTTTCTGAGAAATGGCTTCACATTCGGCAGTCTACGACTTTCATCGTAGATGTCAATACGAAAGATGTCGTAGGCGATGAAGAGCCTGCGCAGTGTGGACGCTTCGTAGGCTGCTTAGCTCGGGGAGATCACGATCAATCCGGTCGTCGTGCGGTGGCCGGACGCGCGACGTTCTCCTCGAGAAAGTCTTCAACCTTTCGCATCACGCGGGGCCATCGGTATTCCTGCTCGATATAGGCAAGGCCCTGGCGGCCGAGTTGCTTGGCAACGTCAGGGTGGGCCAGCAGATAGGTAAGAGACGCCGCAAAGTCGCTGGCGTATCGATACGAGAGACCGCCGTTCGCCCGCAACACCTGGCCGTGGAGCACGGCGCACCGGCCGTTGACGAGCGCTGGCAGTCCCTGATTCCACGCCTCGAGCAGCACCATGCTGAGGCTCTCGTAGGGCGACGGCACGAGGAGCAGCCGTGCCTTCGCGAGCAGCGCCTCCCGCACCGGCTCGTCCACGACCCCGAGGCATTTGACGAGCGGATGCTCGGGAATCGGCATGTTCGGAAAACCGGCCATCACGAGCTGGACATGCTTTACCGCCGGATTGACCGGCGGCGGACCCGAGTCGAGATACTTGCCGAAATAGTCCAGCAGCGTCTCGCATCCCTTGTTCGGCTCGATGCGACCGAGGTACAGAATGAACGGATCCGCCACGCCCAGTGCAGCGAGATCCGTGTCGACCGCGGGCCGAGGCATCGGCTCGACCCCGCACCCGATGACGCAGGATGGGGCAAGCGGACGCGACGCCCGGCCTCGAACGAGGTCGGCTTCCTCGGGCGTCAGGAACAGGTAACCGGTGGGTAGCGCGAAGAGACGATCGACAGCGTCCACCCAGATGAGCGGATCCTCCTCGGCTGTCGGAACCAGGATCGCGCGATCGGCGACGAGCGGCAGACCGAAGAAGGTCTGGTAATAGCGGTAGGTCCAGAACAGCACGCGATCGTACTCGGCGCCGTGCTCGCCGCAGGTACTCGACGAGCTCGGGCACCTCGGGCCCGTTCTCGACGAACCACTGTTCCTGTTCTTCGGGCGACGAGCGGGTGGTGAAGACGATCTCGCTGATGTCCGCGAGCCGGCCGAGATGGCGCTGCCGCGCAACCGGAAACCGCCGCACCGTCAGCGCACCCGACTTGCGAGACGCCGGGCGGATACACGTTGCGCCAGGTCACGTAGTCCTGCGCGCAGCTCGTGAGGATCGTGACCTCGTGGTGGGAGGCGAGATGCTCGGCGACGACCCGGCAGTGCCGCTCGGAGCCGCCGGTCACTTCGGCTCCGAAACGTTGGATGACGCAGGCGAGCTTCACGGTTCAGGGTTCGAGGCTCAAGAAGCGGGGGTTACCCGCTCGCCGAGCCGCACCAGGTCGCGGCGGAGCCGCGCGTTCTCGATCGCAAGCTCCTCGATGCAGGCGATGAGCATCCCGTTGAGCCGGTCCTGGCGGTGGAAATTGTCGACGCTGTACTCGTAGAGCCAGCGCGTCAGCGGCAGCAGGACCCGGCGCTTGACGAATACGACCAGCGGGCCCGTCACCGGCCGATGGCTGGCGAACCGCAGATGGGTCTGGAGCCGCCAGTCGGTGTCGGGGCCGAGAAACTCCGGCAGCAGCGCGTGCTCGCCGGGCCGCTCGGCCGCGCGCCGCAGCATGCGATCCACCGCTCGAAAGACGTCCGGGTCCTGGAACTCCGGCGCGCCGCCGCGCGCGAGGACGCGGCGCCGGAACTCGTCGCGCACGCGATCCTCGATCTCGAGCATGAGCGGCTCGACCCGAATGGTCTCGTCGGCCAAAACGGTTTCATTGTAACCGGCATGTGTGCAGGTCTGAAGACCTGCGCTACACCACGCGGGTTTGCGTGGCGACCGGTCCTCGTGGCGTCCGCCTTCAGGCGGACTAATCCGGCTGAAGCCGGATCCCACATCTTCAATTTACCGCGGTTTGGATGCTCAGGCGAGGCGCGGCACGTGCGCCTTGGCCCCGAAGGCCGCGGGCACGGCGACCGTGTCGGGCGACTCGACGAACCGCCAGGCGTGAGTCTCTTCGAGAATTTTCGCCGCGAACTCCGTGTGGAGCGCGTGGCCGGCGCGATGCGCGAAGAGATGGCCGATGACCGGATAGCCCACGAGCGCGAGATCGCCCACCGCGTCGAGGATCTTGTGGCGCACGAACTCGTCCTCGAAGCGCAGCGCGTTGTTGAGCACGCCGGTCTCGCCAAGGACGATCGCGTTCTCGAGCGAGCCGCCGAGCGCCAGGCCGTTCTGCCGCAGCATCTCGACGTCCTTGAGGAACGTGAACGTGCGGGCGGGCGCCAGCTCCTCGATGAACGACTCCTCGGTGATGCGGAGCGTCCGCGACTGGTGCCGGAGCAGCGGATGGTCGTAGCTGATGCTGTAGGTGACCTTGAAGTGCTCCGAAGGGTAGAGTGCGATGCGCTTGTCCCCGCGCGAGATCATGATCGGACGGACGATCTTGAGGTACTTCCGCGGCGCCTGCAGCGCCTTCACGCCCGCTTCCTGAATCAGGTAGATGAACGGCGCGGCGCTGCCATCCATGATCGGCACTTCGGGCGAGTTCAGTTCGACGATGACGTTGTCGATGCCGAGGCTGACGAGCGCGGCGAGCAGGTGCTCCACCGTCTCAACCGACACTTCGTTGTGCGCCAGGCCCGTCGCCAGCTGGATGCCGGCGAGGTTGCTGCACGGTCGCCGGCACTTCGAGGTTGCCGAGATCGGTGCGGCGGAACCGGATGCCGAAATCCGCCGGCGCCGGCTTGAGCGTGAGATTGACCTTGTTGCCGGAGTGAAGACCAATTCCGACGCAAGAGATATGTCGGCGAAGCGTACGTTGTGCGTCCATCAGCCTCTCGAAGCAACGGGGAGCGGCTCTCACGACCTCAGCAAATACGATGCCCGCCGTCCCCTTCCGGGATTGATGTCGCTAAACTGTTGGCAGGGAAGAGACTTAGTTTGATCTGGCACGTTGCGAGGAGGTCATGGAGTTCGGCATTGTGGTACCCGTACCACAGGCTGAACTGTCAAAGTTGTGGCAATTCTACCACATCGGTCACGAGGCCTCGGACCGGACTCGTGACCCTCTGTCAGGAAACAGAAGAGCTGCAAGGAACTGGCCCGTCGCCGAGCGCTTCCGTCCGGGCAAGCTCTTCGGGCGTTCCCGCCCCGACAATGCGGCCGCCGCCCGCTCCGCCTTCGGGGCCGAGATCGATCACGTAGTCGGCCGACTTGATCACGTCGAGATTGTGCTCGATGACGACGATGGTGTTGCCCTGATCGACCAGCTTGGTGAGCACGTCGAGCAGCTTTCTCGTGTCCTCGAAGTGCAGCCCCGTCGTCGGCTCGTCGAGGATGTAGAGGGTGCGGCCGGTACCGCGCTTCGACAGCTCCTTCGACAGCTTCACGCGCTGCGCCTCGCCCCCGGACAACGTGGTCGCGGACTGGCCGAGCGCGATATAGCCGAGGCCGACGTCCTGCAGCGTCCGGAGCTTGTTGGCGATGGTCGGAATATTCTCGAGCAGCGGCAGCGCCTGGTCGACGGTGAGCTCCAGCACGTCCGCGATCGACTTGCCGCGGTACTTGATCTCCAGCGTCTCGCGATTGTAGCGGCGGCCCTTGCACTGCTCGCACGTGACGTACACGTCGGGCAGGAAGTGCATCTCGATGGCGATCACGCCGTCGCCCTGGCACGCTTCGCAGCGTCCGCCCTTCACGTTGAAGGAGAAACGTCCCGGCCTGAAGCCGCGCGCCTTGGCGTCGGGCATCATCGCGAAGAGATCGCGGATGAACGTGAAGAGCCCGGTGTAGGTCGCCGGATTGCTGCGCGGCGTGCGGCCGATGGGCGACTGATCGATCTCGATCACCTTGTCGATGAGGTCGATGCCGTCGATGCGATCGTGGGCGCCGGGCTCGTCGCCGGCCCTGTACAGGGTCTTCGCGAGCGACTTGTAGAGAATGTCGTTGACGAGCGTGGATTTCCCCGATCCGCTGACGCCGGTGACGGCGGTCAGCACGCCCAGCGGAATCCTGACGTCGAGGTTCTTCAGGTTGTTGGCGCGCGCGCCCCGGATGACAATCTCGCCCTTCAGCTCCGGGCGGCGCGCCTTGGGCGTCGGAATCGCGCGTGCCCCGGTCAGATACGCACCGGTCAGGGAAAAGGGGACGGGAGTCTTTTCCGCACCTGTTGGCATCTGGAAAAGACTCCCGTCCCCTTTTCCATCAGCGTCGCGCCGGCGTGCCCTGGAAGATCACGTGGCCCGCCGAGATCGCCCGCGCCGGGGCCGAGGTCGATCACGTAGTCGGCCGTCCGGATCGTCTCCTCGTCGTGCTCGACGACGATGACGGTGTTGCCCAGGTCGCGCAGGCGCGCGAGCGTCGCCAGCAGCTTGCGGTTGTCGCGCTGATGGAGGCCGATCGAGGGCTCGTCGAGCACGTACAGCACGCCGGTGAGGTTCGCGCCGATCTGCGTCGCCAGCCTGATGCGCTGCCCCTCGCCGCCCGACAGCGTGGCGGCGCTGCGGCCGAGCGTGAGGTAGCCGACGCCGACGCCAGTGAGAAAGCGCAGGCGCTCCTGAATCTCGCGAAGGAGTCGCTCGGCGATGATCGCCTCGCGGTCGGTGAGCTGCAAGCCGTTCGAACACCTCGAGCGCTTCGGAAATCGGCAGGTTCACGTAATCGGAAATGCTGCGGGCCTTTACCTTCACCGACAGGCTCTGCGTCTTGAGGCGCTGGCCGCGGCAGGTCGGACACGGGCGCAGCGACCGGTACGGCTCGAGCTCCTCCTGCTCGGCCCAGCTGCCCTCCTCGTACCGGCGGCGCAGGTTCGGCAGCAATCCCTCGAACTTCAACGCGCGAGGAACCCCGCCCTCGCGCGGGCCGCCGCCGGCGCTTTTCCCGGCGCCGAACAGCAGCACCTCGCGCGCCTTGCGCGGCAGCCGGGCGAACGGCACGTCGAGGTCGATGCCGAAATCGCGCGACAGCGCCTGCAGCGCCTCGCGCACCAGCTTGCGATCGCCGCGCGCCCACGGCGCGATCGCGCCGCCGGCGAGCGACTTCGATTCGTCGGGAACGATGCGCTGCGGATCGAAGTCGATCATGGCGCCCAGGCCCTGGCAGTCGGGGCACGCGCCGTGCGGCGAGTTGAACGAGAACGCCCGCGGCGTCATCTCGGGCATGCTCAAGCCGCAGTCCACGCAGGCCAGCCGCCGCGAGAACAGGCGATCGCCGCCGTCGTAGGTGTTGATCACGACGATGTCGTCGGCGAGGTTGAGCGCGGTATCGACCGACTCGGTGAGCCGCCGCTCGATGCCGCCCCGCACGATCAGCCGATCGACGACCACCTCGATCGTGTGGTTGCGGCGGCGATCGAGCTTGATGTCCTCGTCGAGCGCGCGGAACTGTCCGTCGATGCGCGCCTTGGTGTACCCGCGGCCGCGCAGCCCGGCCAGCTCCTTCTTGAACTCGCCCTTCCGGCCGCGCACGATCGGCGCGAGGACGTTGATGCGCTCGTCCTGCGGGTACAGCATCACCATGTCCACGATGCGCTCGAGCGACTGGCTGGTGATCTCCTTGCCGCAGTTCGGGCAATGCGGCACGCCGATGTTCGCGAACAGCAGCCGGAGGTAATCGTAGATCTCGGTGACCGTGCCGACCGTGGAGCGCGGGTTCGACCCGGTGGTCTTCTGCTCGATCGAAATGGCCGGCGAGAGGCCGTCGATCAGATCGACGTCCGGCTTCTCCATCTGCTCGAGGAACTGGCGGGCGTAGGCGGACAGCGACTCGACGTACCGGCGCTGCCCTTCCGCGTAGATGGTGTCGAAGGCGAGCGACGACTTGCCCGAGCCGGACAGGCCGGTGATGACCACCAGCTTGTGGCGCGGGATGTCGACGTCGATGTTCTTCAGGTTGTGGACGCGGGCGCCGCGCACCGCGATCCAGTCGTGAGCCATGCACCCTGCCCGCTTTCTGCCGTGGTTGTGAAACCTTGATTGTACCACGCAGCCGTGCTCGGCAGACCGCTTACGAGGCGGTCGGACGCACGTACGCGGGCGCCAGGAACGTCAGCGCCTTCGGCTCGACAGTCAGGTCGACGAGGATCGGATCGCCACCCGCGCGGTGTTCAGTCCACACCTGGTCATCGAGATGAAGATTGCAGCGTTCGCACGACAGGGTGACATGCCGTGCCTGATAGACCGGCAGCGCAGGCGGGCGCGCAGGATCACTCGGCAACGTCGAGAGGTGGGCGGCCAGGTCGCGACGATGCTGCTCGTCCACGAGCACGACGTCCAGCAATCCGTCGAACGGATCGGCCCCGGAGGCCAAACACAGGTTCGGACCAGCGGTACCGAAATTCAGAACCTCCAACAGCAGATATTCGCCTGACAGATCGCGGCCATCGACCGACAGGTCCAACCGCATCGCGGGAATCGTGCCCTGTAGTCGCTGAAACAAGCCACGCGCGGCCGCCATCCGGCTGTTGGCATCCTCGAGCTCACGAATCGAGCCGGCCCTGCCTTGTTTGATCTCGGCCATGCCGTCGGCCATCAGCCCCGCCCCAACGCCCTCCAGGAAAAGACGCGCTCCCCACGGTCCTCGGGCGACGCCGATGTCGAACGGTTGACGCCGCGCGCCGGCCCAGCCGGCCACGAGGTCTTCCAGCGGAACGTCAGCCTGCCCCAGTGCTCTCGAAATATTGTTCGCGGTACCCAGCGGCAGGACCGCAATCGGCAACTGGCGCCCTCTAACAGCGCCCGCCACTTCCTCAACGGTACCATCGCCCCCCGCCGCGGCAACGACATCCGCGACAGCGTGGATGGCATTCACCCAGGCGGCGTCCTTCAACGGGAAGTACGTCGCCTCGTGTCCAGCCCTCCTGATCAGGCTGACGAGCGCATCGCGGTCGTACCGTTTCTCGCCAGCCTTGGAATTATGAACAACGACGACGCGCATAAAAGGATTCGCCCGCGCCTGTGCAGTTTCCCGCCGACAGTAAATTGCCCAGCTTTTCACTCCGTCACGCACGCAACAATCAGTCCTGGGACTCTACTCGCAGCTCTCTGCGCGGCGCCTTGCATGTGAGTATTGAGCGAGCCGGGAGAGAAACACCAGAGCTCTCGTAGCCAAGGAAAGAACGTATGGCTGAAAAGCAGCATCACGTTCCGACGAGGCCACAGTCAGGGCGACGAGGAAGTGATCGCAAGGACGGTCGGATATAACAAGCGACCTCGACAACGAGAAGAAGTTCGAGGAATCGCTCAGGATGACCGGCTGATCGGAGCCGAACAGGGCGACGACGAAGAGTGAATCACACGCGAATCAGGACATCAGTGAACCTGTGACGCGACTGCGTCCCGGATCACAACTCATCCCTTCTTTGCAGGCGGTCCCATATGTCGGGTTCGTCGTCGATGGCGTGCGGTCCGTCGATTGCAGAGTGTAAATGCACGGAATTGCAAATGTATTCCGGGTCGTTCAATTTTCGAGGAGAGAACCGATGAGATTTCTTTGCGCAGGAAGCACATGTGTTGCCACCGTGATGGCATTTGGTATTGCCGGGTTCGCGCAGCAGCCCAACCCGCCCGCGAGCCCGACACCGGCACCACCGGCCACACAGCAGACCCGTCCTGAAGAGCAACCCAACCGCCCGGCGACTCCAGCGCCTCAAGCGGCTCAAGGGGCTCAACAAGTCACGATCGTCGGCTGCGTGCAGAGCGAAGCCGATTACCGCCGGGCTCGAAACGCGGGCAAAGGCGGAGCAGCAGGCACCGGCGTCGGCGTTGGCAACGAATTCGTGCTGATCGACGCGTCCATGGCGAACGCATCCGGCGCGGGCGCGCCTGGCGCAGCCCCGTCCGGCGCCAGCGGAAGCACTGCAGGAAAACCGACTGGAACAGCCGGTGCGTCCGCGGCGATGAGCGCCTATGAGCTGACGGGATCGGGCGAAGGGCAGCTCGCGAGTCACGTAGGGAAACGCGTCGAGATCATGGGGACGTTCAAGGCCGCGGAAGCGGGCGCGGCTGGTCCGACCGGCGGTCCGACTGCTGGTGCGCCGCCGAGCGGCGTCGACATCACGAGCGAGGATCTGAAGCTCCGCGAGTTCGAGGTCGCTTCGGTCCGTGAAACGACCGGCGCCTGTTCACCCGCGAAGTAGTCAACCTGCCTTACGCTGTGGCCGCATCGGGGAATCGTCCCCGATGCGGCCACAGTGCCTTCCTGTTTTCCTCCTAATTCCAGCGACACTTAATTCGGTCATACTTCGTGGGGGACTGTGCTCGCGGTTCCGATGCTCGTCGTCATCAAGTCGATCTGCGATCACGTGGAACCGCTGGAGCCCATCGGACGTCTGCTCGCGCCCTGATCGACGGGCATCATCGCGGAGCCATTTCCAGTGTCACGGCCGCGACGGCATGGGGAGGCAACTCGAGCTCGAGGTGGATGGTTCGATCGGCGTACTCGCAGGGATATGGTTCCCGCACCATCCGGGAGGCGGCATTCAGCCGCTCCACCACGTCGCGATCCAGGTACTCCGGCTCGTCCAGTTCTCGCCACGTCCGCTTGGCGTTCGCGTGGTCGTCGTCAATCCGCTGCAGCCACAGCTCGCGCGGCCTGGTCGCGTTCGTCAAACGCACCTGCACCGTTCTGGCGCGAATCGGGTAACCAGGCAGCGCGTGATTCGTCAGGAGCACCGTGATCGTGTCCCCGCCGCGAATGACCGACGCATCGACGGTATCGTGCAGCCCATCGACGAGAAGCCGCTCGTTCCCCAGATGATGAAGGAGCTCGAAGGCGCGATAGGCCGGCTTGGCGATGCCGTGCAGATTGAGCAATCCAAATCCTCCGTGAAACGGCACGGACGGAAAATAGTCTTCCTCGAAAATATCGGAGAAGGCCCAGAAGCTGTAACCGTCGGCGACGCCGCTGGCTTCGAGCGCGGTCTTCACGACGAATGCCGCCGCGTACGGCTCGTCGTGCCGCGGATCGCGCGGATCGGCCGAGGTGTTCCATTCGGTGTAATAGAGCGGCCGCTCCCCGGCGCGCCTCCTGGCATTCTGGGCCCACTCGCGCATGATGCTCCGCCGGCTGTGCGCCAGCCGGGTTTCGGTATCGGCGTTCTCGTAGTCCGCAATGTCTGTGGGATAGTGGTGCGTGCTGACGAAATCCACCGGGAGGCGACGCGTCTGGCAAAAGTCGAGAAACTCGGTAATCCAGGCGTTCTGCGCCGTGGCCGGTCCGCCCACCTGTAAGCCGGGGTCCACGTCCTTCAGCGCTCTCGCGGTGTGTTTGTAGAGCTTGAAGTACTCTTTCCGGGTTCCGGTCCAGAACATCTTCAGATTGGGTTCGTTCCACACCTCGAAGAACCATTGCGCCACTTCGCGAGCGCCGTAACGATCGACCAGGTGTTGCGCCAGCCCGCCAGCGAGACTTCCCCACTGCTTGAAATCGCGTGGCGGCGTGACGTTCCCGCGATAGTGGAAGACGGTCTTGCGGCCCGAGGCCAACGCTTCCGGCATGAAGCTCAACTCGACGAACGGCCTCACGCCGATGGAGAGCAGGAAGTCGAAAATCCGATCCGCGTTGAAGAAGGAATACCGCAGCCTCTTATGCTGGCGGAACACCGTCCCGACGTCGTCGGACAGCAAGCCATGGAAACGGACATGACGGAATCCCAGCTCGGTGTGGGCTTGCCGTAACTGCTGCTGCCAGTCGGCGCGCAGCGCGAGCGTCGCGTGGCAGCTGCCGACGGTGTGCTCCCAGCAGTGCGGCAGGTCGACGCCCTTCTGGCCGACATCGCAGAAGAACTCAATGGGTCTCACGGGTGAAGGCTCCAGCCCGATGCCGGGAATCGAACTTGCAAGCGCTCGATCTCACCGTGCAACCTCATCCGCACTCCGATTCGACAACCGGAACGACTCGCTGACGATCAGAAGATGCTCGACGAGCTGCAATGGGAGTCCTTCGAGTATTTTCTCGAGAAGACCAACAAATCCAACGGCCTCGTGGCCGACAAAACGAAAGAGAACTGGCCCGCCAGCATCGCGGCGACCGGGCTGGCGCTCGCCGCTTACCCGGTCGGTGTCGAGCGCGGATTCATCACGCGCGAGGCCGCCGCCGCCATCACGCTTACGACGCTGCGGTTCTTTCGAGACAGCCCGCAGGGAACCGCCGCCGACGCCACCGGCTACAAGGGCTTCTACTACCACTTCCTGGACATGACGACGGGGCGCCGCGCCTGGCGTTGCGAGCTTTCCACCGTGGACTCCGCGCTGCTGATTGCCGGCGCGCTCGCGGCGGCGATGTACTTCAAGGACGACTCGGAAGACGAGCGCGCGATCCGAACGGTGGCCGACGAGCTGTATCGCCGGGCCGACTGGCAATGGGCGCTCCATGGCGGAGCGACCGTCACGCACGGCTGGAAGCCACGAAGCGGTTTTCTGAAGTACAGATGGAACGGCTACGACGAGGCGCTCCTCCTGTACGTGCTCGGCCTCGGATCGCCGACCTTTCCCTTACCCGACGAGAGCTATCCCGCGTGGCTGTCCTCCTATCAGTGGAAGAGCATCTACGATTTCGAGTTCATTTATGGGGGCCCGCTGTTCGTTCATCAGCTTTCGCATGTCTGGATTGACTTCAGGGGCATCCAGGACAACTACGTCGCGGCGCGAGGTCTCGATTATTTCGAGAACAGCCGCCGCGCCACCTACGTGCAGCAACAGTACGCCATCCGCAATCCGCTGGAGTTCGAGAATTACGCGAAAGACTGCTGGGGGATTACGGCAAGCGACGGCCCGGGGCCGGCGGTCTTGAAGATCAACGGCCGGAAGCGGGTCTTCTTCGACTACGAGGCGCGCGGCGTCCCGAATGGGCCCGACGACGGCACGCTGGCGCCGTGGGCGGTGGTCGCCTCGCTGCCGTTCGCGCCGGAAATCGTGCTGCCGACCGTCCGGTATTTCATCGATGAGGCGCACCTCGAAAACCCCTCGGATTTCGGGTTCGCCGCCACGTTCAATCCCACCTTTCCGGTGAAGAGCCGAAACGAATACGGGTGGATTTCACCGTGGAAGTACGGGCTGAACGAAGGACCGATCGTCATCATGATCGAGAACTACCGGACAGGACTGGTCTGGCGCCTGATGCGACAGTGTCCCTACATCGTCAACGGCCTGCGCCGCGCCGGTTTTCGAGGAGGCTGGCTGTCGTGAGGTAACGACCAACCGGTCTCCAGGCTCGTCCTGCCCCGCGACCACAATGCTGGATAGCGCTTGGGCGGCGCGGTGTTGCCGGAGGGTGAATTCGCTCTATAATTCCGGCACCGTCAAATAACATCGGAAACTCTGCGTTGCCACTGCAGATCGGCGCTCGCCTGGGACCGTACGAAATCGTCGCGCCGATCGGCGCCGGCGGCATGGGGGAGGTATATCGCGGTCGGGATACCAGGCTCAATCGCGACGTGGCGATCAAGCTGCTTCCCGATGTCTTCGCGAGCGATCCCGATCGCGTCGCCCGTTTCCGGCGCGAAGCGCAACTGCTGGCCGCCCTCAATCATCCGCACATCGGCAGCATCTACGGGCTCGAAGAGGACTACCCCTCGATAGGCTCTGCGCAGGTGCCCGTTCGAGCGCTGATCCTCGAGTTGGTGGAAGGGGACACGCTGGCGGAACGGTTGGCACGGCCCAAAGACCGTGCCCTGCCGGAAACCCGTTGGGCCCGGCCCTCGGGGTCCCTGGCGCTCGATGAAGCGTTGCCTATCGCCCGACAGATCGCGGAAGCGCTCGAAGCGGCGCACGAGCAGGGCATCATTCACCGGGATCTCAAGCCGGCCAACATCAAGGTCCGCTCTGACGGCACGGTGAAGGTGCTCGACTTCGGCCTGGCGAAACTCAACGAGGTCGGAGCGTCCGGGGGGGCCGGAAAATCGGTCGCGCTGTCGTCGCCGACGCTCGCCGCGCCCTTCGACGAAACTCACGACGAGTACGCGACGCGCTCCGGTGTCATTCTGGGGACCGCGGCGTACATGAGCCCCGAACAGGCGCGCGGCCGGCCGGTGGATACGCGCACGGACCTGTGGGCCTTCGGCTGCGTGCTCTACGAAATGCTGACGGGCCGCCGGGCGTTTGCGAGTGGCGAAACAGTCTCCGACGCCGTGGCGGCCATTCTCACGGACGACGTGAACTGGGACGCGCTGCCGGAGTCGACGCCCGACAGCGTTCGACGGTTGCTGCGGCGCTGCCTGGAGAAGGACCGGACGCGACGCCTCCAGAGCGCCGCCGACGCGCGAATAGAGATCGAGGACGCGGGCACGGAGCCCGGGAAATCGGCGCCGATGGTGTCCAGGGCGCGCGC
Organism: uncultured Acidobacteriota bacterium; assembly: GCA_963749565.1. Classification (GTDB taxonomy): domain Bacteria; phylum Acidobacteriota; class Vicinamibacteria; order Vicinamibacterales; family CAVVIG01; genus DATLLJ01. Next base: position 250,104 of record CAVVNL010000011.1, read on the forward strand.
CCGGGAGCGAAGGGCGTGGATCGCCGCCGTCGCGATTCTCGCACTCGCGGCCACCGCCGCGGCGATCGGATGGATCAGCCAACGAGGATCTGCCGCGCCGACGTTACCTGAAACACGCCTCGAGATGACGACGCCACCGACGAACGACCCAATCTCGTTCGCCATTTCGCCGGACGGCCTGCGAATCGTGTTCGTCGCCTCGGGCAGCAGCGGGCAGTCGCAACTGTGGGTGCGGCCGCTGGATCGCACGACGGCGCAGCCGCTGGCCGGAACCGAAGGCGCTGCCTACCCGTTCTGGTCGCCCGACAGCCGATCGGTCGCGTTCTTCGCCGGCAGCAGTCTGAAGCGCCTCGATCTCGGAGGCGGGCTGCCGCAGACGCTGGCCAGCGAGCGAGGGGACGGCCGCGGCGGGAGCTGGGGCGCGGACGCCGTCATCGTGTTCGCGTTCTCGAATATCGGCACGCTGCTGCGGGTGCCCGCCTCGGGAGGCGAACCAGTGGCGGTGACAGAACTGGCGGCGGACCAGACCAGCCACCGCTTTCCACAGTTCCTGCCGGGCAGCCGGCAGTTTCTCCTGTACGCCCGCGGAACGGGGCAATCCGGGGGACTCTACCTGGGCTCGCTCGACTCTACCCAAACCGTGCGTTTGACAGATGCCGACACGACGGGCGCGCTTGTGCCCCCGGACTGGGTTCTCTTCATCCGCCAGGGGACGCTGGTTGCGCGGCGCCTCGACGCGGAGCGTCGAACCCTGACCGGCGAGGCGGTCAGCGTGGCCGATCCAGTGGGCAGCGATCTCAATGTGTCCGCGGGGGCCTTTTCAGCGTCCGCCTCGGGAGTGGTCACGTACAGAGCCGGCGGGGCCAACGCCACGCAGCTGACGTGGTTCGACCGTTCCGGCCGGGCGCTCGGCACAGTGGGCGGGCGCAGCGAGCACGGCCTGCTCCATCCCAGGCTGGCGCCGGACGGCCGTCGCGTAGCGATCTACCAGGCGGCACAGCAGGACACGGACGTCTGGCTGCTCGATGGCGCGCGGACGACTCGCTTCACGTTCGGTACGAGTCTCGACCAATACCCCGTGTGGTCGCCGGACGGGAGCCGGATCCTGTTCAGCAGCTCCCGGAAGGGTAATCTCGATCTGTATCAGAAACAGGCGAGCGGGGCGGCCGGCAGCGAGGAGCTCCTTCTCGAGTCGCCGCAGAACGAGTCGCCGCTCGACTTGTCGTTCGATGGCCGCTTTCTGCTCTATGGTGTGAACGATTCCGGGGCCGGGCAGGACATGTGGGTGCTGCCGATAGCGGGCGACCGGAAGCCCTTCGCATTTCTGAGCTCCGGCTTCAGCGAGCGGGGTGGCCAGTTCGCCCCCGACGCTCGCTGGGTCGCCTATCAGTCCGACGAATCCGGACGCTACGAGATCTACGTCCGGCCGTTTCCGGGCCCGGGCGGACAGTGGCAGGTGTCCACCGCCGGCGGGATCGCGCCGCGGTGGGCGCCGGACGGCAAAGAGTTGTTCTACATCGCGCCCGACGGTCGCCTGATGTCGGCGCCCATCGCCGTGAAGAATACGTCGCTCGAGCCCGGTAACCCGGCGGCGCTGTTCCAGACGCGGATCGTGTTTGGCGGCGCAAGTCCTGTCGGCGTCCTGCGCCAGTACGACGTGGCGCCCGACGGCCGCTTCCTGATCAACGTCACTGCCGACGAAGCCGGCGCGTCGCCCATCACGGTCGTTCAGAACTGGGCGCACGGCAACTGACGAATTCCCTAATCCCTAATCCCTATCCCATTCCTAGTTCTAACCTCTAGTTCCTCGTTCGCAGCCGGCTGTGGCGGTAGCCGTACACGAAGTACAGCAGCAGGCCTGCAGCGAGCCAGATGCCAAAGCGCTCCCACGCCTGGATGGGTAGCCCGAACATGACGTACAGGCAGGCGGCCGCGCCCCCGATCGAGACGAACGGCAGGGCGGGAACGCGGAACGGACGGTGCCGGCCGGGATCACTGATTCTCAGGACGAGAACTCCAACGCAGACGATCGCGAACGCCGACAGCGTCCCGATGTTGGTGAGATCGTAGATCTCGTTCTCGTCGAGGAAGAGCGCGCCGACCGCCACCGCGATGCCCGTCACCAGCGTCGTCACGTGCGGAGTGCGGTACTTCGGGTGGATTCTGGCCGCCCACTGGGGCAGGAGCCCGTCTCGCGCCATCGCGAAGAAAATTCGCGGCTGGCCGTACTGGAACACCAGCAGCACGGCTGTGATCGACACGACGGCGCCGAACGCGACGATCGCGCTGACTGTCGGCAGGCCCGCCAGCTGCAGCGCCTGCGCGAGCGGATCGGCCGCCCTCAGCTGCGTGTAGGGCACGATCCCGGTCGCCACGATGCCGACGACGATATAGATAACCGTACAGATGGCGAGCCCGCCCAGAATCCCGATCGGCATGTTGCGCTGCGGGTTGCGCGTTTCCTCGGCGGCCGTCGAGATCGCGTCGAATCCGATATACGCGAAGAACACGATCGCCGCGCCCTGATGGATGCCGCGCCAGCCGTTCGGCGCGAAGGGCGTGTAGTTGTCCGGGTTGATGTACATCCCGCCGGCGACGACGAACAGCCCCAGCACGAGCAGCTTGACGACCACCATGATGTTGTTGGCGCGGATGCTCTCCTTGACGCCGATGTAGAGAAGCCAGGTGATCAGCATCACGATCGTGAACGCCGGCAGGTTCAGCAGCAGCGGCACACCGGCAATGCGCGGGGCGGTCTGGAGCAGGGCGTTCACGGCGGGGTCGGGGCTGAGTAGCGCCGTGCGGTAGCCGTGGGTCAGGTAATCGGGGAGCTGCACGCCCAGCGCGCTGAGCAGCGACGTGAAGTACCCGCTCCATGCGATCGCGACCGCGATGTTCCCGACGGCGTACTCGAGGATCAAATCCCAGCCGATGATCCACGCGATGAGCTCGCCGAGCGTGGCATAGGAATAGGCGTACGCGCTCCCGGCCTGCGGGATCATCGACGCCAGCTCGGCGTAGCAGAGCGCCGCCAGGCCGCACACCAGCCCGAGGAGCAGAAACGACAGAATCAGCGCCGGTCCGGCGCCGTACCGGATGACTTCCCCAGAGGGCAGCACCTCGCCTGCCGCTGCCGTGCCAATCGACGAGAAGATCCCGGCGCCGATCACGGCGCCGATCGCGAGCATGATCAGATCCCCCGCGCCGAGCGTGCGCCGCAGCGACCCCGGAGTGTCGCCGTCACCGGGCAGGAGATCCGCAATCGCTTTGCGCTGAAAGAGCTGCGACATGAGCCGCGCGATTGTACCCCGAGGTCCGGCTAAAGCCGGACACGATCGGCAGGTCTAAAGACCTGCGCCACGAGTGAAGCAAGGACCCGCGCCACAACGCAGCAGATGTAGCGCAGGACTTCAGTCCTGCGCTTACTTCAGGCGGACGGTGGCAGGCGATAAGCGGTGTCGCTCGAACAGACCACCACGCCGCCATTCGGAGGAAAGGCCACACCCACGAGGCCGGGGCCGGAGAGGACCAGCTCGGGTTCGCCGGCACCTCCATCCGGGCCCGCTGGCGGCAACCGGTACAAGCCGCTCGCGCCGGCGAGCGCTTCTATGACATACAGATCGCCGTCCGGACCGAAGCCAATCCCCTGCGGCCGCCCGAAGCCGGTGTAGCGAATCGTGACCGCGCCCTCGGGATCGATTCTGAACACCGAGTCGTACGGCGACAGCGTCGGCGCGGTGACGTACAGCGCGCCGTCCGGCCCGAACGCGAGATGGAACGCCGCCACGCTCGACGGCACCGACGCGAGCGTCGTCGCCTGCCCCGTGCGATCGACGCGGAAGATCGTGCCCGAGCGATCGCCGACAAACAGATTGCCGTCACGATCGAAGGCGAGGCCGCATGCGACGCCGAGGTCGGTCGCGAACGGCTCGATCACGCCGTCGGCCTTCACCCGATACACCGTGCCCTCGAACCGGCTCGACACGTAAAGATCGCCGTCCGGCCCGAGCGCCATGGAAGTGGGATTGACGAGGCTGGTGCAGAACGGCTCGCGCGTGCCGTCCGGCCGGACGCGGAAGATCGACACCGGCACCTGCTGACCGCGCGTGCCGCTGTACGTCACATACAGGTTGCCCTCGCGGTCGAACGCCGGGTTGTCCACCTGGTGCAGCCCGGTTGCAAAGCTCGCCGCCACACCGACGATCGCGGCCTCTCCCGGCGCGCCGTCGATGCGGATCGCCGTCGGCCCGCCTTCGAGCCCCGCCGGCACGAGCGCCGCGAGGCGCGATGTCGACGCGTACACGACCCGCGCGGGGATGTCGCCGATGCGTACCTCCGGCAGGTGCGGCTCGTCGACGGGAAACTCGATGCCTTCGATGGTGATGCGGCCGCTCTCGATCGCCCACTGGGGGCGAACGACGGCCACGCGGGGCGATGACATGACGGCCAAGCCTCAAGTGTCCCCGTCTGGAGGCTCACGCGTCAAATGAGACGTGAAGTTGCGCCTCGAGCCTTACCCCCGAAATGAGACTTGGAACTTGAAACTTGAGACTTGAAACTTCAGGTATCGTCCAGCTCGACGTTCCAGTAGAGGTAGTCGCGCCAGCTCTCCGGCGCGTTTCGCAACCCGACGGTGATGCGGATGGCGGGGGCCGAGGAGGGCCGCTTCGGATGCCGCAGCAGGTGCATCCCGGCTTCGGCCGGCGTGCGGCCGCCCTTGCGGCGGTTGCACGTCACGCAGCAGGTGACGATGTTCTCCCAATCCTTCCGGCCGCCCTGGGCGACCGGAATCACATGATCGAACGTGAGCTCGCTCGTGGGAAAACCATCCCCGCAGTACTGGCACAGGTGCTCGTCGCGCGCGTAGATGTTCGCGCGCGAGAAGGGCACGTAGTCGAATCGGCGCTTGATCTTGATGTATCGCAGCAGGCGAATGACCGAAGGGAGCTTCAGGCTGAAGGAAACGGCGCGGATCTCCCTGTCGTACACAGAGATGACTTCAACCTTCCCCTGGCACCAGAGCGTCACCGCCTTTTGCCAGTGGACGATTTTGAGTGGTTCGTACGACGCGTTTAGAAGTAGCGTCTGTTCCATGTACGATTGGAGATCAATAAGAATTGTGCCCCGACGTTGTCGAGGTGTCAAGAAGACACCGCTGTAACTGCTCTGGAAACTGGAGTTAGCGGACCATCGTACCGATAGCCGTGAACATGTTGCGTCAGGCCGTGCTCGCCCGTGCCCTGGTGGCGCTCGCCGCGCCGGCGCTCGCTGGGGCCTGTGCGTCGAGCGGCGGCGTTCCCCGTCCCTTTCCGGTGCCCGGGGGAGCGGACAGGCCCGGGCCCCGGAGACCAGCCCTCAGGGCCCTATCCCCCAGGCCCCGGTCCTCCAAGTCCCCGAGACCGCGGTTCTCGACGATTACGCGATCGTCGGGACGGCTCTCTCGTTGCGGGGAGTGCCTTATCGGAACGGCGGCGACACTCCGGAAGGATTCGACTGCAGCGGATTCACCAGGTATGTCTATGCGCGGCACGGCCTGGCCCTGCCGCGTGAAGTGCGCGATCAGTTTCGGATCGGAAAGCAGGTGAAGCAGGAGGAACTGGAGGCGGGCGATCTGCTGTTCTTCACGACCATCGGGCCGGGCGCCACTCACGTGGCGATCGCCATCGGCGGCGATCAGTTCGTTCACGCCCCCAGTTCGGCCGGCGTCGTCCGCGTCGAGCGCCTCAGTTCGCGCTACTGGGCCGCGCGCTACCTCGGCGCGCGGAGGATTACGCGGCTTTGAACCTGCCCTTGCGGACGAGCCGCCGCGACACGTGCCTGGAAAACTGACGGATGTGAAGATCGTCCTCGGTGTAGTGCGTCGGCTGCGCCGGCGGGCGCATCGGCTCGATCCGCACACCCGCGGCGTCCGGTTCGGCCGGCAGCTGCGTGTCGAGCCGCTCGACGTAGCGCTGCGGGAACGACGGGAAAGTCCGGAAACTCGTCCCGACCACGCCACCATGCCGGAGCTCGAGCGTCTGGAAATCGTGGCGGAGAAATTCGTAGACCGCCGGATCCGGCCGCGAGGCGAGATAGGTTTGCACCATCTCTGACACCTGCTCGAAGAAGCGCGTGTTGTGACAGTTGACCGAGAAGGTGCCGTCCTCGCGCTCGATCCGCCGGATACCCATGTGCTCCGGATCGATGTGATACAGCTCGTGGACGACCGTGTCGAGCTTGGCCATCCACGGCTCGGCCTCCTGATAGTAGCGCCCCTTGCGCGAGCGGTCGAGCGACTGATCGCAGAACCGCGGCAGCGCGAACGACATCAGGTACTTCATCTGCTGCGTCCCGATCGAAACGACCGGCGACTTGGTGACAAACCATTCCGAGCGGCGCGTGATTTGGCCGCTCTCGCGGTCGCGCCAGAAGTAGTAGCCGGGCTCGCTCGCCGGAAGGCTGAGCGAATGGCAGGTGGCGAACGCGCCTTCCGCGTTGGAGCGACCGAACCGCGCAAACACCAGCACGTCGGCGATATCGATGAAGGCGAGCGTCGGCACGCGGGCGACGATATCCTGCATCAAGAGCGTCAGCGATTCTGTGTAGTTGATCATGCGCAGCCACTGAACCTGTGAACGACGATATGTTCGTCGACGGTGCGCACACGAACCTCGCAGGAAAGGCCGTTAGTGGACACGAACTCAGTGGTGCAAGATAAGAGCCGGAGCGCGGCGAGTATGCGCGAGCGTACCGACCGTGTCAAGCTGGGCCGTGCGTTTTCTCACGGCTTTTTGCATGGTTTACAGTTCCGAGATCGTTATTGCACTTCTGTCGGCTCGGCAGTCGGCGGCGCGAGGGATTCGTTGTTGGCGGGTTCTTCAGGCGCGAGCGGCTCGACGGTATGTTGTTCCTCTGCGGGCAACTCGTCCTCGTGCTGTTCGTTCACGGGCTCTTCGGATGCCGGCGCCGTCGGCTCCGCGCGCGGCACCGGAACAGTTGCCGCTGCCGGCGGGGGCGTGACCGATCCCATCCGCCCCATGATGATGGCCTGACGGCGGACCAGCCGTCGGTTGGGACGCGCGGGATTGAGCACGCGCGGGTTGATGATCGCGCCCGCGAGCAGCGCCGATTGCGCCGGCCCGAGACTTCCCGCTCCGCCGCCGAAGTATGCCCGCGCGGCGGCTTCCGCGCCGTAGATGCCGTCGCCCCACTCGATAACGTTGAGGTACAGCTCGAGGATCCGCGCCTTGTCCAGCTCCGCTTCGAGCCGCCGGGCGATGATGAGCTCCTTGAATTTCCTCAGCGGGTTTTTCGAGGGGGAAAGGTACAGGTTCTTCGCGAGCTGCTGCGTGATGGTGCTCCCGCCGCGAACAAAACTCAGGGTTGCCCAGTTGGCCTCGAGCGATTCCTCCAGCTGCTCGAGGTCCAGCCCCTCGTGCTGCCAGAACAGGGCGTCCTCGGCCACCAGCACCGCGCGCGTGAGGTTCGGCGAGATGCGCCGGTAGCTCACCCACTGCTGCACGTGCTTCGGCTTCTGCCCCTTCGCGCGCGCCTCCCGCGCCCGCAGCTCCATGAACGCCGTGGTCGTCGGATTGGTCGTTCTGAGCGTTCGCACATCTGGCAGCGCGAGGTAGATGTAAGACAGGCAGGCGAAGCCCGCTGCCGCCGCTCCGGCGACCCAGCGGCCAGCTGTACGCAGCTTCGTCGCGCGAACCATTGCTCTGATTGTAGATCGCTACGACCTTGACAGAAATCGCCCCGCCTAGCCGGACCGCGATATCAGCGTGTTCGACCGCTCGAGCACGAGATTCAGCGCGAAGACGACGAGAAACATCGCCGCCGCCGGGCTGAGCAGCCACGGGAAATCGGCGAAGACCCGGACGTTCGACGCGTCGTGCAGCATCGTCCCCCAGCTGGCCATCGGATCCGGGAATCCCAGCCCGACAAACGACAGCGTCGCTTCGGCGATGATGAACGCCGGCACGAGCATCGTCAGCTGCACGGCCATGAAGCCGCGTGCCGCCGGCAGCAGATGCCGAAGGAGCACGCGCGCATGGCCGGCGCCGAGCGACGAAGCGGCGGCCGCGTAATCCAGCTGCCGTTCCGAGCGCACGATGGCTCGCACGCCGCGCGCGAAGAATGGCGCCCCGACGATGGCGAAGATGCCGGCCAGCAGCAAAAACACCGTCCGCGGCGCGAGAACCAGCGGCAGCGCCGAGCGCAGCGCCAGCGCGACATATATGGCCGGTAGCACCAGGACAAAATCAGCTACGTGCATGAGCACATCGTCGGCCGCACCACCCGCGTACCCCGCGAGCGCGCCGACCGCGGCGCCGAGCACCAGCGCGCCGAGGGCGCTTGCCGCCGCCAGGCCCAGCGAGACACGGGCGCCGAACAGCAGCCGGCTGAACACGTCGCGCCCGAAGCTGTCAGCGCCAAGCAGCATGAGCGGGGCACGCCCATCGTCTGAGGACCCCACCAGCCGGCCGCCGGTGAACCACTCGAGCGGCACCCGCGTGGATCGATCCTGCTCGTACCGCTGCTCGAGCTGATTGACGAGCGCCCATGGATGGATGAACGGCGCATGCCACGCGCCGTCGTCTCCGCGCACGTGCGGGATCGTGGGCGGCGCGTTCAGCAGCGCGCGGAACGAGGTATCGCCGGCATGGGGCGCCAGCGCCGGGGCGCCCACGGCGGCGGCGATAGCGACGGCCAGGAGGACGAAGCCGAGGGTTCGCATGGATCAGGCGTCGGCCACGCGGGGGTCCACCACCGCGAGCGCGGCATCGGACAAGAGGCTCCCGGCGGCGATGAAGAGCGCGCCGGTGCCCGCGCAACCGGCAACCAGATAGAGATCGCGGGCACGGAGCGCGTCGAGCATCAGCCGCCCCAGGCCCGGCCACGCCGTGATCACTTCGACCACGAACGACCCGCTCAGGAGCGTGCCGACGACCAGGCCGTACATCGCCGCGACGGGGCGCAGCGCCGGCTTGAGGGCATCGCGCCAGACGACGCGCCGGAGAGGGATGCCGCGGGCGATCGTGGCCAGTACGAACGGCGCGCCCATCGTCGCGGCCATCGCCTGCGCCTGCAGCCGCTCGAACATCGCGGCGAGCGGCAGCGCGAGGGCGCCCGCGGGCACGACGAGATGGTGCAGCAGGTCCAGGGTGAGGCCGGTCGCCGGCGCCCCCGGCGATCGCATGCCGGCGATGGGCATCCAGCCGGTGCGCGCGGCGACGAAAATCAGGAACAACGACGTGAGCAGCGGGGGCATCGACAGCAGGACGAGCGAAACGCCGCGAATGGCGCCGGGCAGCGGTCCGCCGCGGCGGCTGCCGGCGACGACGCCGAGGGGCAGGCCGACGAGCGTCGCAAAGAGCAGCGCCGTGACCGCGAGGATCGCGGTGTTGGCCGCGCGCTCGGGAATCAGCTCGTTGACGGGCCGGTCGTACAGAAGGGAGCGCCCGAGATCCAGGCGTACGGCCCGGCCCAGCCAGTCGAGGTACTGCTCCCCAATCGACTTGTCGAGGCCGTAGCGCGCGCGCGCCTGCTCGACGGTTTCGCGGCTCGCCTCGATGCCGAGCGATTCGGTAACGTAATCGCCGCCCGCCAGCCGCGCCAGCACCAGCGACGCCGACGAGACGGCGAACACGAGGAAGAGCGCGAAGATGAGCCGCCGCGACATGTAACCGAACATCGTCTTGTTCTATCCGTCGCCTTGCACGTCCCGGCTTCAGCCCGGTAGTTCTCGTACGTAGCGTCCGGGCTTCAGCCCGGACGACCTACCGCACCGCGAGCGTGTCCGGGGACCACAGCGTCTGCGGCCTCGAGACCGCCGGCGTCAGGTTCGTCACCCGCGCCGACACGGCGACGTAGACGCGCGGCGCGGCGAAATAGACGACCGGCGCGTGCTCGGCGAACACCTGCTGCACTTCCTGGAACAGCCGCGTGCGCTCGGCGTCGTCGGGTGCGGCGATCTGCCTGGCCATCAGCTCGTCGATGCGCCGCTCCCAGTCGGTGGCCGGGCGTCTTCTGCGCCATGTTCCAGGGTGCGGCCGTTTCCGGAGCTGAACCAGAAGTCCGGATTGATCGCCGGGTCCGTATCGGTCATGTTCACTGTCCAGTAGACCGCGTCGTACTTCTTCGTGTTCGCGAACCGATCGAGGAGCGCGCTCGCTTCGAGCGAGACGACGTCCACGATGACGCCGATCTTCTTCAGCTCGTCGCGGACGACGGCCACGCCGCGCTCGAGCTCCGGCCGGCCCCCCTGCGTCAGCAGCGTGAAACGTACGCGGCGTGTTGCGCGCGTCCTCGAGCATGCCGTCGCCGTTGCGATCGGTGAGGCCGATGGAGGCGAGCGTCTTCTTCGCCGCTTCGGGATCGTGCGGCGTCTTGGGCAGCCCCGGCCAGTGCCACTTCTTGTTCGCCTCGCGTGATCGGGCCGTGGACCGGCGACGGCCGCCCCGAGGTACACCGTGTCTGCGAAGAGCTTGCGATCGACCGCGAGCGAGATGGCCTGGCGCAGCTCGTCGCGCTGCAGCCAGGCGGCACGCGGATCGCTGGCAAACGCGCCCGGCTCGAGGTTGAACCACAGGCTGTTCGGGACGAGGCTGACGCCGAGATCGTACAGGGTGACGCGTCCCGCGTCGGCCGCGCGCTTGAGCGGCGCGTAGGCTTCGGGCCCGATCGCCGTTTCCATGGTGTCGATCTGCCCGGCCTCGAGCCGCAGCAGCTCCGCGTTCTGGTCCCCGAGGATCTCGACGGTGAGATGATCGAGGTACGGGAGCGCGCCGCCGTCCGGTGCCTTGCGGAAGTAGCGCGGGTTCCGATCGAAGACCAGGCGCTGGCCCGGCACGTAGGAGCTGAGCACGAACGGGCCGAGGCCGACGATGTCCGACGGCGGCGTGGCGACGTTCCATGCGTTCCCGAGCTGGCCGGCGTCGAGCGCCGGTTCCAGCTTGTGGCGCGGCAGGATGAGCAGGTTGTCGAGCAGGCGCACGCCCGCCGCGAACGGCTCGGCGAAGACAATCTCCACGGTATGGGGATCGATGGCCGTCACCCGCAGCCTCTTATGGTTGGCGGTGAGCGAATCGGCCAGATTGCTCGCCGTCTTCTCGTCGTAGATCGCCTTGAACATGAAGACGACGTCGGCGGAAGTGAACGGCTGGCCGTCGGAGAAGACGACGCCCTGGCGCAGTTTCAGCGTGTAGCGGCGGGCATCGGGCGAGCGGGTCCAGCTTTCGGCCAGCCACGGCTCCACTTCCTGGGTGACCCTATTGATGCGCACCAGCTTGGCCTGCGTGAGGTTCGTCACCAGGTCCGTGGAGCTGTCGCGGGCCGCGAGGCGGTTGAACGAGCGCGGCTCGGAGCGGACGGAGGCAACGAGGTTCCCGCCGCGCGGGATCGCCGAGCCATGGGCGGTTTCCGGCGGGTTGGAGGCCGGCTGCGACGAACCACAGGCGACGGTCGCCGCCGTCACCACGGCCGCGAGCGCGAGCGCGACCGGCCGGCGGCGCGTGTGTCCGGTCAATTACTGACCCGTCGGCCAGAAAGCTGGCCGGATGTTATTGCGTGCAATCTTGTTATCGTCCTTCAAATCTGCGTGCAAATCGCGACGAGGTTCCGCCGCCCATCCCCGCCAGCCAGCTTCCTGGCTGAACTCCCGCACGATTCCGCAGGGCCACGCGCGCGAATTCGATCCCGCAACTTGCTGACCCATAGACACTTGCATGGTGCGTCCGCAGCGCGCCTCGAGTTAGCCGAGCTTCGGGCACCGAACGTGCGATTAGACCGGTCACATGACACAACTAACTTCTATATCGGACCGTGCCCCTGAATCCGGTTCAGCGCCCCACCTCGGGCAGCAGCCTCTCGATCGATCACGCGGCGCGAGTTCCTGGGCGTCTCGCGCCGGACCGATCTACAACCGGATTCTGCGACGGCCGCCTGCAGACCATCCGCACGCTGGGCGGGTCGCAGCGCGTGACGCTTGCCTCGGCCATGGATTTGGGCGTGCCGCCGCCCGAGAGCCACCTCGGAGAGAGCCGGCAGAGTCACCCTCGGCGTCGTCGTCACGGCGCTCGTCACGCTGTTCCTGCTGGCCACCTCCGTCCAGCCGGCAATGGCGCAGCGCCGCGCGCGCCTCAGCGAGGACCTGGCGGATCATCTGGCGGCCGGCTCCCAGACGATCGACGTCATCGTCCAGGGCGACGCGGCGCAGGTTGAGACGCTGGCGCGGAAATACAACCTCCGCGTCAAGAAATCGATGCGCAGCGGCGCCGTCGTGCGGCTGAACGCCAGCCAGCTGGCGGTGCTGCAGGCCGACGACGCGATCGATTCGCTCTCCGGGGACAGCAGGGTCCAGTCGCTCGGCGCGGGAAGCAACATTACGGCGGAGACCATCGGCGCCGACCAGGTGTGGGCCGGCGCCGGCGACCTCGAGCCGCTGTCGGGCAAGGGGATCACCGTCGCGGTGATCGACTCCGGGATCGACACCGGGCACGCCGCATTCCGCAGCCGGGTGCTGGCGAGCGTGGACTTCACCGGCGGCGACGGCCAGGACGGCTACGGCCACGGGACGCACGTGGCGTCGCTCATCATGGGGCGGCCGGGCCGCGCGGCGGAAACGGCCGGCTACCGCGGGATGGCCTACGGCGCGTATCTCGTCAACCTGCGTGCGCTCGGCGACGACGGGTCCGGGGCGGCGAGCGACGTGATCGAGGCGATCGACTGGGCGATCGAGCACCGGAACCGGTACAACATCCGGATCATCAACCTGTCGCTCGGCGCGCCGGTGATGCAGCCGTTTGCGCGACGATCCGCTGTGCGAGGCGGTGGAGCGGGCGGTGCGTGCGGGGATTCTGGTGGTGGCGGCGGCGGGCAACTACGGGCAGACACGCGGACGGGCTGTCGCAGTTCGGGGCGATCACGTCGCCGGGCAACAGCCCGTATCGCGCTGACGGTGGGCGCGCTCGACACGAAGCAGACGCCGCAGCGAAGCGACGACACGGTCGCGACGTTCAGCTCGAAGGGGCCGACGCGGTTCGACCTGATCCTGAAGCCGGACGTTGCGGCGCCTGGCGTGCGTGTGGTGGGAGCGGAGGCGGCGAACTCGTATCTGTCGCAGACCTATCCGGAGCGCCACGTGGCGGGGAGCGGATCGGACGCGTACAGCCAGTGGTCCGGGACGAGCATGGCGAGCGCGGTCGTCAGCGGCGCCGCGGCGCTGGTACTGGATAGAGCGTGCGGACTTGCGGCCCGGTGAGACGAAGTCCATCCTTCAGTTGACAAGCTCATTCATGCCTGACGGGGGCTTGTCAGGCGCTGGCGCCGGAAGTGTCAACAGCGCTTGGAGCCGTTAACCGTTTGAACGGCCAGCGAAAAGAAATCCGAAACTACCGTGATTGCCAACGAAGAAATTTATCCGAGTCTCATAGCATTCGGCTCGAGTGTCACAGGGCATGAGCTTCCCTCGAACAGGGTGCTGCGCAGTAACGCGCTTCCGACCAGCTCGGTTCAAGGCAACACGATCGTCTGGGGCAACACGATCGTCTGGGGCAACACGATCGTCTGGGGCAACACCATCGTCTGGGGCAACACCATCGTCTGGGGCAACACCATCGTCTGGGGCAACACCATCGTCTGGGGCAACACCATCGTCTGGGGCAACACCATCGTCTGGGGCAACACCATCGTCTGGGGCAACACCATCGTCTGGGGCAACACCATCGTCTGGGGCAACACCATCGTCTGGGGCAACGCCGTGAGTGACCAGGGCTGCTCTAGGGAAGCGTCATTTGGGAGTGGTACCGCTCAGTCACCCGTAACCGTTAGCCTTTACAGGAGTTACCTTGGAAACAACAATTATCGTTTGGGGCTAGCGCATCTCGTCGTCTTAGTTCCATGGCAACACATGAGTGACGAATGTAGCAACGCCTCGGACTAGAGGCCCTCCGTTATCCCGTAACAATCAACGTTTACAGGAGTTACAGTGACAGCAACAATTATAGTTTGGGGCTAGATCGGCCGATAACTACGCTCAGGACTCGTATGACTGAGCGAACGGAAGCGGCGGTTGGGTTTGGCACGGGCGGTCGGGTTTTTCTGACGTTTGTAATCGTTGCCGGACTCATCGCGATTGGTTCTTCAGTCTATGACCTCCATGCTCAGACGATTGAACCGCAGTGGTATTTACTTGCTGCGCTCACTCTGGTGAGCGGTTCTGCCACGGTTAAGCTACCGTCAATCCCCGCTACAATCTCCGTATCAGAAACATTCGTATTCGCCTCCGTTCTCTTGTTCGGCTCCGCTGCCGGCACTGTTACCGTCGCACTTGACGGTCTAGTCATATCCTTCTGGATGGCCAGGCGCCGCCCTGAATGGTATCGTGCGCTATTCAATATGACGGCACCAGCACTCTCGATCTGGTGCGCGTCACAACTGCTTCTCCACATTACCAAGATCGAGCCCCTTTTTCGGCAAGCCACGACAGTCAACGAACTACTTATCCCCCTGATCATGTTCACTTTTGTCTATTTCGGGCTGAACAGCGGCCTAATTACAGTCGCAGTCGCGTTCGAGACCGGGCTTTCCCCTTACGGAATCTGGCGCGACAACTTCAGGTGGGTTTCTCTTAACTATTTTTGCGGCGCTTCAGTTGCTCTCCTCTTAGTGGTCTACACAAGGGATGTTGATCTCCCGTTTATCGGAGTGATCGTTCCGCTATTGCTAGTGCTTTACTTCACGATCAAAACATCAATGGACCGCGTTGAAGACGCGAACAATCATGTCGGGCAGGTCAATCGGCTGTACTTATCAACTATCGAAACACTCGCAATGGCGATCGACGCAAAAGATCAGATCACTCACGGTCATATTCGGCGAGTGCAGACGTTCGCGGTTGGGCTTGGCACGCCGACTTGGCGTCACGGACTCGAATCTGATTAAAGCAATCGAAGCGGCCGCTCTCCTTCATGACACGGGAAAGCTAGCGGTTCCCGAATACATCCTGAACAAACCAGGAAAGCTCACGGCCGCGGAATTCGAGAAAATGAAACTCCACGTGACCGTCGGTGCGGACATTCTCACAGCGATTGATTTTCCCTACCCAGTAGTTCCAATCGTTAGATGCCATCACGAGAATTGGGACGGCACTGGTTATCCAGCTGGACTGAAGGGCACGGCCATCCCAATAGGCGCACGAATTCTTTCGGTCGTGGATTGCTTTGATGCGCTGACGTCTGACAGACCATATCGTCCACGTTTGTCTGACGATGATGCAATGGGTATTCTCTTCGAGAGACGCGGCTCAATGTACGATCCATTGGTCGTCGATACTTTTGCCCGCGTACATTTCGAGATCGCTCCGGAAGCGCCGCCAGTCGGTGACACTCGTGCAGCGCTCGACGAAATCGCGTCTTCCAACTCGCACATAACGTCGCCATTACCATCTCGTCGATCGAGTGCGAACACCCCCACTATCGAAGAAGCCCTGGGTCTGTTCGATTCGGCACACGCGTTAGCCGGTGATGCCAACTTCAGCGACACTCTTGATCTCGTTGCGAGGTATTTGCACCAATTGCTTCCGGCTGACCTTTGTGTGCTCTATTCCTATGACGCAGGTACCGATGATCTGGAGGCTAGGCATGTCACAGGCGTAGGGGGGGCTCGCGTACAGGGATTGCGGATTGAACTCGGCCATCGGTTGAGCGGTTGGGTCGCAGCCAACCGACGGACCATTGTCAATTCCGATCCGGTCCTCGACCTTGGAGAGCTGTCTCATTCGATAAGCCCGCCACTGCGAAGTTCGTTGAGTACCCCCTTGGTTCTTAACGATGAGTTAGTCGGAGTGGTAACGCTCTATTCGAAAACAGTTGACGCCTTTGACGACAATGACCGTGGAGTCATTGAGGCGGTCGCAGCCGCCGTTGCGTTCAGCGCTAAGTGTGCCGGCGATTCGGATAGAAACGCTAAGCGCCAGGCTCAGATTATTCCCTCCATCGAAGACCATCCTAAGGTTTACACCAGTCGGAGAGCTTGAACAACCATCCGGACGAACCTCTTTCACTTGGCGAACGGGTTCTCCCCTGCAAACACAGCACTCGTAGCGATCCGCGTCGAACCTCTGTTAGTGGGTCAAGGAAAAGAGGTCGGCCGACGGCGTCGACTCGCGACTGACACACTGGCTCCAGCTGAGCCCGGGAGCGGAAGAAGAAATCCTACATTGTGGTAACTGCGTGAAGTTCTTTGCACAAGAAATATCGCCCGCTGTGCTTTCGTGTTACCAACCACACTAGAACTACCACACAATCTCCACGTCGGCGGTTAGCGAAGTGATGAGGGCTTGAATGGATTCCCTTGAACCTGTCAATCGATTGAAACGTGCCGGCCGCTTTTCTGATGCCTTGGCTACTCTGGAATCCACGGTAGTACCACAGGCCATGCGCTTAGATACGCAGGTGCTAAAACTCGAACTTCTTGAGCGCTTGGGTCAACACGTTCAATGTGGAACACTCGCAAGTCTCCTTGTCAAGTCAAAAGGGTTGTCGCCGGGCCAGCGAAGTGCATGTGAGTATGTGATGGGGCGCATAGCGTTCGAGAGAGGAGATACGGATGTCGGGATTGCTCAACTACATCGCGCGGTATCGCTTGCAATTGAAGGCAAAGACTTGGAGCGCTTATGTTGGGCACAGATCACGCTACTCCTCATCTTGGCTGATCGGAACGGACCTCAAGCCGTTGTGCCTCTATTGACGGAGTTGAGGCTCAGCACTATCAAGCACGGTGACCCTCAGACAGTCGCCGCCCTCCATTTATTCGTAGGCGAGATGGAGGCCAAGTGTGGAAATCTGCGCGGCGCTCAGCGGCATGCCGGCGTGGCTCAAAGGATCTCTGGCTACGTCCGAGAACATTTGGCTCGAGGCGGTTGCCGAAAATCTTCTGCTCGCTGTTTCGATACTTCGCTCCGACGTTAGGTCTGGACTGTCACACGGTTTGCGTGCCCTTGAACTTGCCGAGGAGTCCGGCATCGCTTCAACCCGTCGAGCGTGCCTTGGAAATCTCGGGAACCTCTTCCATGTCCTCGGAGATTTCGAGGTTGCCATCGATTACTTCGGGAAAGCCTTGACCGCATTGCCATCGGAGGGTGAGAAGACCAATGCCACTCTCGACAGCTTGGCACGAATACGACTGGATCAAGGTCAACTCGACGAATGCGAACGGATTCCTCGAACGCATCGGTGCGTCCATCAGAACAGACACTGATCGCGCTCTCTACGCACATCGCTCTGCCCAACTAACACGAACACAATTCTCGCGCGTCAAGGACATACTCTTGAGGCGCTGGAGTTGCGCGGATTCGGTGCTGCGCCTTGCGCAGTTCGACTGGAGACGAACTCCTCTGGAACAAGGGCCTGCTGGCCAAAGCCGAATTATTGCAGCTGCGCGGGTCAGCCATTGGACTCCTTGCATGCGTTGAATGAGGCGATCGTGCGCTTAGGTTCTGATTCGTCGGATCTCTACGCTCAATACGAGCGTGTCCTTGCCATCGGGCTCGCTCGAACTCAAGAGATTGGTGCCGCCACAATTCATTACAATCGTGCGAGGCGAATTCATGAAGGTCTTCCGAGCGCGCCAGGATTGCAAGACCTGAAGCGAAGTTGGAAGCAAGCGATCTCCGGATCCCGAGCGATCGTCAATTCTCACAGGATTCGCTCGACCCGCGCTGGCACAACAAGAGCATCGTCCACAGCATTGCCTCAGTCTTGCTCCATGCTGGTCGATCCGAATTGGTCGCTCGCGAGATCATGGCGCTCTTGGAGGCAGCTGACTGTGTGAATTCCGCCACCGCCGTCGCCCGCGCCGCCGACGGATCCAGCGAGACATTGGCCCACATCGGCCCCCAGCAGGATCCACCCGCGGCAGGCCAGCCAGTGCCTCGCCGTGGGCACGGACCGCGAGCGCTCGATTGACGTGCTCATCGACCCGAAGACCGATCTGGAGTCGATCGCCACGATCAACTCCGTCGTGCTCCTGCTCGCGACCCTCCACGAACTGGAGCGCGGCCGCGCGGAGCGCGAGGAGCGTGCGACGCTGTGGCCCGTCGACGAGCTCCCGGCCGACGCCGACGGAGCCGTCACGGTCGGTCACATGCGGGACATCATGACGCTGGCGAAGCGAGTCGCCAACACCAGAGCCAGCGTCCTGATTACCGGCGAGAGCGGCACCGGCAAGGAGATCGTCGCACGCGCCATCCATGCGCACTCGAGCCGGGCCTCCAAACCGTTTCTCCCCTTCAACTGCGCCGCCGTCCCGCGCGAACTGCTCGAAAGCCAGCTGTTCGGCTATCGCCGTGGCGCATTCACCGGCGCCGACCGGGACAATCCCGGCGTGATTCGAAGCGCGCGCGACGGCACGCTCTTCCTCGACGAGATCGGCGAGATGAGCCTCGACCTGCAGCCGAAGCTGCTCAGGTTTCTCGAATCCGGCGAAATCTGTCCGCTCGGAGAGTCCACGCCCTTCCCGGTGAACGTGCGCATCGTCGCCGCCACCAACGCGAACCTCGGGGATTTGGTCCGTGCCGGCCGTTTTCGCGAGGATCTACTTCTATCGCTTGAACGTCATCCGCTCTGTCCCTCAAGCCGCTCCGCGAGCGCAGGGACGAAGTGCCCGCCCTGATCAGCCACTTCCTCATACGCGCCACCGAGGAATTCGGAAAAAGCCACATCCGGATGGCAGAGGAAACGATGGAGCGGCTGATCCTCTACGCGTGGCCTGGAAATGTCCGGCAGCTGCAGAATGAAGTCCGGCGGATCGTCGCCATGGCGGACCCGGGCACGGTTCTGCAACCGGCAGGTACTGTCTGCCGAGATTCTGCAGACCACGTCCGCGGTAACAGCGGGTTCGGCGAAACCCAGGGCGGGGAATGCGGCCACGTCGCCCGGCGAAAAGCTCACTCCCGACCCTGTCACGCATCGAACGCGAAATGATCACGACGGCGCTGCGCGATCACCACGGCAAGGTGGAAGCGGTCGCGCGGGCGCTCGGCATCTCACGCAAGGGACTCTATCTGAAGCGCCAGCGGCTCGGCCTCTGAAGGCGACGTCGGCAACGTCGGCAACGTCCGCAGTTCGAACCGTTCGCGCCCTCCGCTTCGCCGCTTCCTCGCGCATCAGCCCTTCGATCGACTCGAGCAGGACGCGCTGCGATCCACATCGCGTGCGCATCGTCCTGAGCCGGCCCTCCCGAATGCGATAGTAGACCGTGCGGCGGGACAGGCCGAGCATTCGCGCCGCCTCCTCGACGAACACACTGTGGAGCGGCGCCGCCGGTGGGAGGATTTCCTCGGGCATGTGCTCCGCCATCGCAAGCCCGATACCCATTCTCGGGAACAAGAATCCCTGAGGAATACCTTCACTTCACCGCAATCGCGATGTTCGGGCGGCCGGAAGGGCGGGTAGGCGATACCCGGATGGGTGCCACGTTCCCGGCGCAGGCTGCAGGGGAACGGTGGCTCAGTTCTGGCCTTCGGACCCAGGGATTGGGTCCGCTTCGATCGCTGCCAGGCGAGCCGCACTTCGTCGAGCTCCAGCTGCATCTGCGCCATCCGCCTCAGCTGGATCTCCAGATCTTTCGTGAGCCGGTCGACGACGTCGCCACGCTCCTTGACGAGAGCGACGAGGTGGTTGAACTCCGCGCGCGTCACGTCGCGGCGGTCCAGCGCCGGTCGCCTCAGCCCCAGCGTCTTGAGAATACGCACGCGCGGCTTCCCCGGCCGCTTTAGTGCCACACCCAATTGTGCGCTACGGTCGAGCTTTGCGTCAAACCAGCCGGCGTCCCTTCATCCGCTCGAGAATCCGCAAGGGCGATCGCTCGGGCCGCTGCATCGCGTCCACCGGCAGCAGGAATGTCTGCTCGAGCTGATACTGCCCCGCCACCGCCGCGTGGCTCACCTGATCGGTGAACGCGATCCACGTCGAGCCCGCCGGGAAATCGATCGGCGTCCGCGGCACCCGCGCCTGGTACGCCGAGATCCGCCTTCATCCGGTCGTGCAGCTGCAGCATCAGCGCGTCGTACGCCGAGCGCCGGCTCTTCGTGATGCCGGTCAGCCGCAGCAGCTCGAGCCGGAACGGCCTCGGGATCCGCAGGTCGCCCCCGAACCGCCCCGCGAGCTCTTCGAACGGCTCGCCGAGCCGCCAGCTTCGCGGCCGGCCCTCCGGGTTCACGTTGGTGAACAGCCGCAGGATGCGTCGCCCCTGCACCGGGGTCGCCGGAAAGCTGTCGACGTGGAGCCGCGTGTCGTCGTGCCGCCAGCTTGTCTTCCTCCCCGCGATCTCGACGGGCCGGAAGCTGGCGCGCGCCCGCTCGAGCTGCCCCGCGTAGCGGGGGAAGAGGGCAATCACCAACCCATCCGCGCTGTCGCTGAACCGCCGCAGCATCGCGGCCAGCTGTGCCTTATCGCCATCGGCGCCGCCATTTGCCCGCGCGCCGCCCACCCGCCCGGTCGATGGATCGAAGCTCACGTTCTTGGCCGACGCGATCGACGGCGAGAAAAGGACGCGCTCGGCAGGAAGGACGTCGAACGCCAGCTCGGGCATCAACAGGAGCGCGCCGGCTTCCAGCTGGGCCGTGAAATCGCCCTCGGAAGGCGACGGGGCTGACGCGCTCGCCTTCCACTCGCGCCGGTCCAGTCGCAGGATCATGGGGAAAAGAGTCTCGCACAGTTGACGCCTGCGGGGCACGCGTCGTGCAATTCATACGGTCGGCAAGGCGCGGTCTAGAGACCGTGCCCTACGTCAGACGAGACGAGCTTGGGACAAACATTTATGGTTCAGATGAGATTTCACAACGTGCACGGCGCTTGCTGGCGCCGTCGCGTTTACGTTGGCGGCGCCTGCGGCGGCGCAGCGCAGCAAGCCCGGACCGGTTGACAAGCGACCGATGACACAGGCGCAGACACAGGCGACGCCTGCCGCGCTGCCATGCGGCGACGTCCTCGGCTTCCAGGTCCTGCTGGACACTCAGGGCATTTCGGCTGGAGAGATCGACGGCAAGGCCGGTCCGAACTTCACCCGCGCGCTCGACGCATTCCAGGCGGCGCGCAAGCTGCACGTCAGCGGCGAGGCCGACTGCGCGACGTGGGACGCCCTTCGGCAAGCTCAGGGCGCCCAGGGTCAAGCTGCGCCCGGCGGCAACGCCGCCGGCGCCGCGACCATCAGCTACACGATCACCGACGACGACGCGGACGGCCCGTTCGCCGGGACAATCCCGCCCTCGCTGCCGGACCAGGCAAGCCTCCCGGCGCTCGGCTACTCGTCGCTGACGGAGCAGCTCGCGGAACGCTTTCACACCTCGCCCGCCCTGCTGCAGCAGCTGAATCCCGGCGCGCGCTTCGAGGCGGGCACGACGATCGATGTTCCCGCGGTCCAGCCCTTCGACTCTGCTGCGCCGAGGCCGGCGACCGATCCCGCGGCCGGCGATTTCACCGTGACGGTTTCGAAGGGCGAGTCGGCGCTCCGCGTCACGCGCGCCGACGGCACGCTCGTGTTCTTCGCGCCGGTCACGACCGGCAGCGAAAAAGATCCGCTGCCGCCCGGCGACTGGAAGGTCAACGGCGTCAGCTGGAGGCCAACCTTCAAATACAACCCGAATCTCTTCTGGGACGCAAAGCCAGGCGACGGAAAGGCAACGCTGCAGCCCGGCCCCAACAATCCCGTCGGCATTGTCTGGATCGACATCAACGTGGACCACTACGGCATCCACGGGACGCCCGAACCGGGGCGCGTCGGCCACGCCGAGTCGCATGGCTGTGTGCGCCTCACCAACTGGGATGCCGCGAGGCTGGCCGCCCTCGTCAAGCCGGGGACGCCGGTTCACTTCAAATGAGAACAAGAGGCCGGCAGCGCGGCCGCGTCATTCCGGCGATCGTCGCCAGTTTCGCAGCCGGGATGCTCGCCGGGTGGCTCCTCAATTCGTGGGGCGCGCCACAGCCGGCCGCGGCGCCCGAGGGCAGGGCCCTTTCGGATCCGGCACCGGGGGCGGGCCCGGAAGGACGCGCCATAAGTGGTGACGGCCCCGCCTTGCGCGGTGAAGCACGAGGTAAGGGCGCGGACGTTATTGCAACCACCGGCGAGCCCCTGATAGGACCCGCCCCGCCCGAGCCGCTTCCTGATAGCGTCGTCCTCGAGCTGCTGCGGGAGCGCAACCTCCGTCTGCCGGTGGACGAGGCGGACGTTGACGAGATGGAGGGCGGCTTCTCGGAGCGCCGCGACGCGGGAGGCCGCGGGCACGAAGCCGTGGACATCCTCGCGCCCCGCAACACGCCGGTCCGCGCGGTGGACGACGGGACGATCGCGAAACTGTTCACCAGCAAGGCCGGCGGGATCACTCTCTATCAGTTCGATCCGACCGGCCGCTTCTGCTACTACTACGCGCACCTCGAAGGGTACGCGCGCGGCGTGAAGGAAGGCCAGCGCGTCGCGAGGGGCGAGGTGATCGGGTTCGTGGGTACGACCGGGAACGCCCCGCTCAACACCCCGCATCTCCACTTCGCCGTCTTCGAGCTCGACGCGGAGCGACAGTGGTGGAAGGGGCGCCCCATCGATCCGTACTTGATCTTCAAGCCGTAGCTAGCAGCCCCGTTAGAACCGCGTCGTCAACGCGAATCTGACGGCGCGTGGAGACCCCGGCGTGATGTTCGTGTTGCTGTGCGCATTGAGGTAGTAGTCCTCGTCGAAGAGGTTTTCGATGTTCACCTGCGCACGAACCCGGGCCGTCACGTTGAAAAAGCCGGCCACGTCCACCCGCGTCCAGGCCGGCAAGATAACAGTGTTATCGGTCGCCGCGAAGACGTCGTCGCGAGACAGCAGGCCGATGGCGGCGGCAACGCGAGGCGTGAAATCGTACTTGTTCCAAAGCGAAAGCGAGTGCTTGGGCAATTGGGCCAGGACCGCGCCCGCCTGCGCCGTGGCCGAAATCGATTGGGTGATCACTCCGTCCTGGTAGGCATATCCACCCGCGATGTTCCACGCGCGGGTCAGGTAGCCGTTGAGGCCAAGCTCGAACCCCTTCGTGCGTTGCGCATCGACGAGGAGGGACAGCGCCGGATCGACTGGATCGGGCACGACGACGTTGCCCCGGTCGAGCCGGTACAGGGCCGCGGTGAGCGAGAAGTCCGGGACGACGTCCCACTTTGCTCCGAACTCATAGTTCCGGAACTCCTCAGGATCGAGGGCCTGGTTGCTCACGGAGAGGGAGCCCAGTTGCTCGCCGGCGCGCGGCAGATAGGAAAGGCTGTAGCTGCCGTAGATGGAGACGGGCTCGATCGGCTTGTAGACGAGACCCACGCGCGGCGAGACCAGGCCATCGTCGCCGGAGAAGTCGGTTACCGTGCGATTGTTGGTGAAATCCACGTTGAAGCTCTCAAACCGCAGACCGACAACGGCCTCGACGTGCTCGGAGATGGCAATCTGATCCTGGGCGAAAACGGCTGCTGTGGCCGCAACGCCATGATTGTCGGCGTCGGTCGCCGCCTGCCGGAACTCGAGGGGCGGATGAAGTCGTCGGCGCGTCGAGCGGCACCTGGACCGACGTCACATTCGGACCAACGGCCGTGAAGTAGCCGGTCGTCCGAAAGTTATCCGTCTCCTGGCGGCCAAACTCCGCGCCCAGAAGAACCGTGTGCCCGATCCGGCCGGTTGCGGCGGGAGACGATCAGATCCGTCTGATTGAACAGATTCTGGCGCGCCGTCGAATTGTTGTATGCCGTGATCGCCACACTGGTGCCGGCTGCGTTGACGGCACCGGGAAACACATTCTGGTAGAACTTGTCGTAGTCGCCGTAGCTGGTCCTGTTCCTCAGCGTGATGCCGGTGCCGACGCGGTGCTCGAGGACCGCCGACAGCAGATTGACCGTGGCTTCCGTGGGGCTCCGCGTTGGATCGCCGAAGAAAGTGCCAGGGTCCGTCTCGAGAGGCCGATTGGCAAACGAAGAGACGCCGCGGTCGGCGGTTCGCTCGTCATGAAAGTATTCGTATCCAGCACGTAGCGTCGTGTTGGAACCAACACGGAAGGCAACCGTGGGATTGAAGCCCTGGCGCTCGACTCCGACGCCATCTCGATACGAGTCCGAGTTCTCGTAAAGACCCGTGGCACGGACCGCCACGGTCTCGCTGAGACCTCGTCCGAGATCCGCCGTGAAGCGCCGGTTGTCCCACGAGCCGAACTGCAGGGAGACCTCGCGCGACTGGCCCCATTCCGCCTGCCGCGTAACCCGATTGATGACGCCGCCGACGCCCCCGCGGCCGAAGATCATCGCGTTGGGCCCTTTGAGCGCTTCGACGCGATCGACGTTGTAGACGTCGCGGAAGTACTGCACATCGTCGCGAACGCCATCGACGAAGAAGTCCGACGTCGAGCTGTTGCCCCGGAGAATCGGCGTGTCCCGATTCCCCTCGCCCTGCGCAAAGCCGACACCAGGCATGTACCGGGTGACATCGGCCATGCTGGTCATCCGCTGGTCTGCGATCAGGGCACTCGACACCACACTGACTGACTGAGGGACGTCGCGCAGTGGCGTGGTCGTTCTCGTCGCCGACGATACGGTTGGCACCTCGTATCCAGCCAGCGCGCCGACGGTCACGGTCTCTCGGATCCCGGCGACCTGGAGCGTGAACACCGCCGGTTGGGCGTCTTTGGCGGTCACGGTGACATCCCGGGTCGCCTCGACAAAGCTCGTGGCGATCACCCGGACGGTATAAGCGCCCGGCGCGACCGCGACCTCGAACTCGCCCTGTTGATTCGTCACGGCGGAGGCCGGAGCACCGGCTCGCCCGGACGTTACTGTCACCTGCGCGCCGGCGATCGGGGCCCCGCTCGAGTCGAGCACCCGGCCCTTCAGCGACGACTGTGCAGGCGTCTGCGCAGCCGCGCGCGGGGAAGCGGCCGGGGCCGCGACGACAGAGTGAATGGGGATGAGGAGGGACAGCGCGGCACAGAGCAATGAGCGATGCATGATGGCCTCAAGCGAGAAGAATGTTGAAAATGAGACTCGTTCTCAATTCAGCGCAAGTGTAATTTCACCTGATTGTCCACGTCAACTACTCATCCGCAGGCGGGCCGTTCGGATTGATATGACCGTAGTCGTGGTGTCCGGCTTTAGCCGGACCGTGCTGGTCCGCCCTGAAGGCGGACCCCACGTAGGTTAGGTGCTTGCGCCACGCATCTGCGCCACCGCGCCGACGAGATCGGCAAACTCGTATGGCTTCGCCAGGAAGAACTGATAGCCGGCCGCGCTGGCGAGACGGCGGCTCTCGTCGCCCGCGTGGGCCGTCACGGCCATGGCCGGCGTAAAGCGGCCGTTGCGCGCCTCGCGGTCGCGAATCGACTGAAGCAGCACGAACCCGTCCTCGCCGGGCATGGCAATGTCGCAGATGAGCGCGTCGAAGCGGGAGAGGCCAAATGCCGCCAGCGCGTCCGCGCTGCCCTCGGCGACCGACACTTCGGCGCCCGCCTGCGCCAGCGCCCTCCTCGCCAGCTCCCGCGCATCGGCATCGTCGTCCACGACCAGCACCGTCATGTCCCGTAAGCTGATTCGCCCGGAGCTCGGCGGCTCCTCGCCGCCCTGCGCCTCGGGCTGCGCGGCAATCAGCACGGGAAGTGAAATGGTGAAGGCCGCGCCGCGCCCGGGTCCGTCGCTCGATACGCCCACGGTGCCGCCATGCAGGGCGACAATCTCGCTCGCGATTGCCAGGCCCAGTCCAAGCCCTCCATGCTGCCGCGTCAACGAGCCGTCGGCCTGGCGGAAGCGGTCGAAGACGTGGGGCAGAAACGCCGCGTCGATGCCGGGGCCGTTGTCGCGCACGGTGAGCACGAGCTGCCCGGAGGTTTCCGCCAGGTCCACGTCCACCCGGCTTCCGGGTGGCGAGAACTTCACCGCGTTCGAGAGCAGGTTCCAGATGGCCTGCCGCAGCCGATCGGCGTCGCCGGTGACCAGCTTTGGCGGCGCGGGGAGGCGCATGACGATGTCGATCCGCTTGGCGACGGCCGCCGGACGGATGGCATCGACGGCCGACTGCACCACGACGACGAGCTCCACGACTTCGGCCTTGAAGTGGAACTTGCCGCTGATGATGCGCGAGATGTCGAGGAGGTCCTCGATGAGCCGCGCCTGCGCCCGTGCGTTGCGATCGAGGCTTTCGAGCGCGCGCGCCGTCTGCTCGGGCCCGCCCGGGACGGTCCGGATGATCTGCAGCCAGCCGAGGATCGCGTTGAGCGGCGTGCGCAACTCGTGCGAGAGCGCGGCGAGGAACTCGTCCTTCAAGCGGCTCGCCCGGGACAGCTCCTCGTTGGTGGCCGACAGCCGGCCGTCGCGGCGCTCCACCTGCTCCACCATGCCGTTGAACGCGTCCACGAGCGACCCGATTTCGTCCGGCGCGTGCTTGGGCGCACGGAGCGTATAGTCGTTGCCCTGAGAAATGCGGGCCGCCGTTTCCGACAGGCTGCGCAACGGCAATGAGATCACGCCTTCGAGGCGGCTGGCAATCACCACCGCCGCCAGCAGGCCGAAGACGAAGCCGCCTGCCGCCGCCAGCGCCTGCACGCGCATCCGGAAGACAAGCTCGTCGAGGTTGCCGCGTACGTAGACGGTCCCCACCCGGCGGCCCGCGACGACGACCGGCTGCGTCACCAGGACCGCGTTGGCCAGCGTCTGCACGCCGTCCGGGAGCGGGTTGGCGGGACAGTGAGCATCGGAAACGTTCGCGAACTGCGAGAAGGGCAGGCCACCCATGTCGTAGAGGCACGCGACGTCAACGTTGGCCTTGGACCTGAGCGCCTCGAGTGTCTCCGTCGCCCCGGCCTGGTCGCCGAACGCGAGCGCGGCGGTGGAGTTGTCGGCGACGATGGCCGCCTGTGCCACGAGGTCGTTCCGGACCGAGCGCTGCACCATGAAGTAGGTCGTGACCAGGAACACGGCTGACGTCAGCGCGAGCGCGGCCGCGCTGGCCGCGATCCCGATGACGATCAGCTTCAGGCGGAGCGGGAGATCGCGGAAGGACATTTCAGCGCTCGCCGCTTTCGGACGTGCTGCGCGCCACGCGCAGGAGCCTCGAGCTGAGGCTCAGCTCCCGCGCCCCGACCGCCGCGAGGTTGACGTCGAACCGGACCCGCCCCTGCTCGACGAAGAGGTTGATCATGCCGCCGGTCTTGAGGAAATCCTGCGACTCGCCAATCGTCAGAATCGGGCCGCGGGCGGCGGCGCGCACGGCCACGCCCTCGATGTCTGATTGCGACTGGGGCACGAACAGCACGTGGCACTGCGTCAGGGGCGCGTCGACGGCAACGATCTCGATTTCGATGGAACGGCCGTTGACCTGTTCGCCCTGCACCGTGCGCTCGAGCGTCTGGCCGAAGGGATTCTCGCCATACAGGCAGACGCGAATCGGCGCAGACGTCTGGCTCATCGCCGCCGGCCATTGCACGAACTGGATGAAGTTGAAGACGAAGGCCGCCTTGACCTCGTACTCGAGGCCCTGCGCGCTCACAGCAACGGGCCCGGCGGCCGCACCGAGCACGAGCGCAAACGCCAGACGCCTCGCCGTGTTCAGAAACGCCACGTCAGCTGACCAAAAGCGCTGCGGCGATATTCCTCGCGCGGATTGAGGTCGCCGAATTCCGGATGATGGTCGTGGAGGCGAAACCGCGCGGCCATACCCCAGGCCGTGCGCCGGCCCGGCCCCCAGGGCGGCGAGAAACACCGCCATGGCACCGGGGGGGTTCTTCATGAATTGGGTAGGAGAATATCATGCGGAAAAC
>CAVVNL010000012.1:2500-109515 GCA_963749565.1 uncultured Acidobacteriota bacterium
CTCGTGGCCGCCTCGAGCGCCTCGACTGTCGGACGATCGAGAAACGTGAAGTACTTCAGATACGTCACGACGTCGCGGTCGTTGGTGTTCAGCCAGAACTGATAGAACTTGAATGGCGAGGTCCGCGCGGGATCCAGCCAGATGGTGCCCGCCTCGGTCTTTCCGAACTTGACGCCCGATGCCGTCATGACCAGCGGCACGACGAGACCGTGCGCCTTCTTCGCGCGCAGCTTTCGAATCAGATCAATCCCTGCGGTGATGTTGCCCCACTGATCGCTGCCGCCCATCTGCAGCGTGCAGCCGTACCGGTCGAACACCTGCAGGAAATCGTAGGCCTGCAGCAGCACGTAGCTGAACTCAGTGAACGAGATGCCATCTTCGCTCTCGAGACGCCGGCTGACCGATTCTTTCTGGAGCAGGTAGTTGACGGTGAAGTGTTTTCCCGCGTCGCGCAGGAAGGACAGCAAATCGATCGTGGCCAGCCAGTCGGCGTTATTCACGATTCGGGCGGCGTTCCCTGCGCGATCGAAGTCCAGGAATCGCGAGAGCTGCTGACGAATCCCGTCGAGGTTCGCCTCGATCTGCTCGGGAGACTGCAGGACTCGCTCCTGCGATTTCCCGCTCGGATCGCCAATCATCCCCGTACCGCCGCCGACAATCGCGATCGGCGAATGGCCAGAACGCTGGAGCCGGGCAAGCGACATCACTTGGAGCAGCGATCCGACATGGAGACTCGAGGCCGTTGGATCGAAGCCGATGTACGCGGTCACCCGCTCTTTGGTGAGCACGTCGGAAAGCCCTCGGTGGCGTCGTACACCAGCCCGCGCCACTCGAGTTCCGACAACAAATCGTCCATTGTGAAGCTGCTACTATAACCCGGTGCCCAGCGTCACACGCCGAGCTGTACTCAAGGGACTCGTCGCGACGGGTGTCGGCGCCGCAACCGGAACGGGTGCGTACGGCTACCTCTACGCCCGACATCAATTGATGGTGACGCGGCAGACCATTGGCGTCTCTGGTCTTCCGGACGCTCTCAGTGGTCTTCGCGTCGGCTTGCTGACTGATATCCACCGCAGCCGCTGGGTGTCGCACGACGAGGTCCGGCACAGCGTGGCGACGCTCATGGCCGAACGGCCTGATTTGATCGTCCTCGGCGGCGACTACGTGACGTTGGGAGACCGTCAGTACGTGGGCCCCGCCGCGGACGCGCTCGCGCCGCTGTCGGCGCCCCACGGCGTCTTCGCCATTCTCGGGAACCATGACGACGACACCCGGATGCCTGCGGCGCTCGCGAAGAACGGCGTGCAGGTCCTGAAGGACGCGCGCACGCATCTGACGATCAACGGTGAAGGCATCGAGCTCGCCGGGATCCGCTACTGGACCAGGAGGCCAGCCGATCATCGCAGCCGTCGTGCGCGGCGCGACCAGTCCCGTGGTGCTGCTCGCGCACGACCCCCGGCGCCTCAGCGAAGCCGCCACGCTGAACATTCCGCTGGTGTTGTCGGGGCATACGCACGGCGGGCAGGTGGTGCTGCCCGGTCTCGGCGCGATTGCGGCACAGAAGTTTCCCGTTGTCGCAGGTCTCGGCCGTCAGGGAAAAACGGCGATATTCGTCAGCCGCGGTGTCGGAACCGTGTACGTCCCGGTGAGAATCAATTGCCCACCCGAAGTCGCCGTGCTGACGCTGAAACCCGAACCGGGAATCTGAAGCTGGACGGCAGTGAAACGAGCGGACGAGCTGTTCAGGAAGTCTTAAGTTGAGGCCACGGCGGCGTCGTGGGTATAGTCCGAGCAGAAGAGAGGACTGAAATGCTCAGACTTCACCGACTCATCCTGGTCACGCTAACAGTGTTCATCGGGACCGTCGCGCTCGCTCAACAGCCGGCGACGCAGGGATTGGCGCCCGTCGGCAGCATTCTCGAGATCATGCTGGGTGTTGTCGATCCGACCGCGGACTTCATCTTCGAGTCGGTGTCGGTTGTGGTCACAGCGGCCGGCTCGAAGGAGACGCAACCGCGCACGGAAGAGGAGTGGTTGGCCGTTCGCAACAACGCGCTGATCCTCGCGGAAGCAGGCAACCTGTTGAAGATGCCGCGTCCCGTCGCTCCCACAAGGGCGATCAAGGGTGTCGCGTTCGAGCCTCCCGGGCCCGACGACTTGAGTCCCGCGCAGATCGAAGCGCTGCTGAAACAGAACAGAACACCTTTCAACAACTTCGCGCAGAAGCTCACGGACGCGGCCCTGGTGGCGCTGCGCGCGGCGGACGACAGAAGCGTCGAAGGCCTGTACGAAGCCGGGGACGTGATCGATCAGGCATGTGAGAGTTGCCACATGGCGTACTGGTATCCGCCGAAGCCCGCATCCGGACGCAAGCCCTGAAGGCGAGGCCGTGCACGCACGGCGGGTGCTGTCACGGGTCCGGAGGGCGGCCTGGGGCGCGTGGGATAAACCGCCGGCCATCCACCGCCCAGCCCCCGTCGAGAACGACACGAATCGCCTCGGGATAGAGGCGATGTTCTTCAGCGAGGATGCGCGCCGACAGCGTCTCGACGGTGTCGTCATCGAGCACTGGGACCGCGGCCTGCAGTCACGATCGGTCCACCGTCGAGCTCTGACGTGACGAGATGTACGGTCGCGCCGCTCACGCGCACGCCGTATTCGAGCGCCTGCCGCTGCGCCTCGAGGCCTGGAAACGCTGGCAGCAGCGAAGGGTGGATGTTCAGCACGCGCAGGGGAAACGCTTCGAGTAGAGCCGGTCCCACCAGCCGCATGAAGCCTGCGAGACAAATCAGGTCCACGCCCCGCACTTCGAGGGCAGCGGCCAACGCGCGATCGTAGGCGTCGCGGTCCGCGTAGTCGCGCGGGCGGAGACAGATCGCCTCGATTCCCGCCCGGGCCGCGCGCGTCAGCCCGGCCGCGTCAGCGTTGTTTGAAATGACCAGGGCGATCTGCGCATCGAGCCGGCCTTGCGAGATGGCGTCGATGATCGATTGAAGGTTGGATCCCCGCCCCGAAATCAGTACGCCGAGGCGACGCGTTTGGGGGACGGGTCACCGTACTGTACGGGGGACGGGTTTCGCTAGCCATAGGTACCAGTCTTGCGGATGCGATTTGGCGACATCATGCCCAGACGTCCGCGAGGTCGAACGTGTGATTCCGCCTATCACGTGTTGAATCGGGCAGTTAGACGAGCCACGCTATTTGACGGTGCTGCCGCGTACATCGAGTTCGAGCTGACATTATGGCAGGCTTTGCAACACGTCCCGCGTCCGCCTGTTAGCGTACTGTGCCATGCCGAACCACTGGCATCTCGTTGTGTGGCCCGCTCCCGATGGCGACCTGCCGCGGTTCATGCACTCGTCTGACTACGATTCACGCGCAGCGATGGCACGCCGTCAACGGATCCACTGGCACTGGGCCCGTTTATCAGGGCCGGTACAAGGCCGTGGAGATTGAAACGGACGAACATCTGTTAACCGCGTGCAGATATGTCGAGCGAAACCCACTCAGAGCCGGCCTGGTATCGCGCGCCGAAACTGGAGATGGGGCAGTCTCTGGCGTCGCTCAATCAGGACGCGACTTGCGATCACATGGCCGCTGCCCGCCTGGCGACTGGCCAATACCCAATCCCGCTGATTGGATCCGAACGGCTGAACGTTCCGATAAGCGTCCAGCCGCGCGCGCCCGCTGGTGACATCGACGGCTGGGAGACCCGTCTCGCCCGTACGGTGACCTGTCTCCACTGTACGGAGAGCCCGTCCCCCGTGGAACAGTGACCCGTCCCCCTGTATGACCCCGTCGCCCTCATTCGACGTAGCGGACCGTCCGGTCGCCCGACACCACGAGACCGATCCGGACTGCGTTGGGCTCGCCGGCGCCCGCCAGGGCGTTCACAACCCGTTCCTCCTCGAGCGCCGTGCAGGCGATGATAAGGCCGATCCCCATATTGAACGTTCGATACATGTCGTCCCCGGCCGACGCCGCCGCGGGCCTGAATGAACTGGAAGATCGGCGGCACGATCCAGGCGCGCCGATCGATCTCCGCCGCACAGCCCTCCGGCAGGATGCGGGGCAGATTTTCCGTAATCCCGCCCCCGGTGATGTGCGCGAGCCCCTTCACGTACGCGTGCTCGAGCAGCGGACGGATGAACGGCAGATAACTGCGATGCGGCGCAAGCAGCGCGGCGCCGGCAGTAGCCTCCAGTTCCCGGACGAACGTATCGGGCTGCAGGCCGGCGACGTCGAAGAAGACGCGCCTGGCAAGCGAATATCCGTTGGTATGCAACCCGGCCGATGGCAGGCCAATCAGAACGTCTCCAGGCACGATGCTTCGGCCGTCGACGATCTTCGTCCGCTCGACCGCGCCGACGATGAAGCCCGCAATGTCGTATTCGCCGTCAGCGTAGAAGCCTGGCATCTCCGCGGTCTCTCCACCGATCAAGGCGCACCCGTTCTCCCGGCAGGCCCGCGCGACGCCGCCGACGACCTGCTCGGCAACATCCGGGGACAGCCGTCCCGTCGCGAGGTAGTCGAGGAAAAACAACGGCTCGGCTCCCTGGACGAGAATGTCATTGACGCAATGATTCACGAGATCGCGCGCCAACGGTGTCGTGGCGGCCGGTCATGAAGGCGACCTTGAGCTTCGTGCCGACACCGTCGGCGCTCGAGACGAGCACCGGATCCTGAAACCGGCCGCGATCGAGCCTGAACAGGCCGCCGAACGATCCGATATCCGAGAGGACACCGGGCGTGAATGTCGCCCGCGCCAGCGACCGGATGCGGCGCACCGTCTCGTTTCCGGCGTCGATATCGACGCCGGCCTGACGGTAGTCCATCAGAAGTTCAGCTTTCCGATCAGGGTCTCCATCAGGCCGCGGGTCGGCGATCCCGCCGGCGAGTCCCAGTAGGTGCGGCGGGTGGCAGCAAAGAACGTTTCCTTGGCGAGATCCTCCTCGAGCATGTCGAAGCCTTCTGCCACGAGCTCGATCGCGCGATCGCGATCGGGGTGCTTCCCGAGAATCGACAGCATGAGCGGCGTATTCCGCAGGGCAACCGTTCCGAGCGCCAGCGACACAGGTGCGCGCGTCGAATCGTCCTGCGAAGGAATGCCAACCTCCAACAAGGCGTCGACCGCCTGATCGTGGCCCCCGGCTACGGCCAGGGCGCCGAGGCCTGTCGCTGCGCCACGCAGCAGTTCCTGGAATCCGAGGTTGCGATCGGCGAACTTCAACGTCTCGATCAGATAGTTCTGGTGTGAACCGCAATTCACGCCGAGCACGCAGATCGCCGTCGCGATCGTCGGTTGCGATTGACGGGGCGCCGCCTGCTGCAGTGACGCCAGCGTCGGGAGCGCGCGCTTGTCCCCGATCTTGCCGAGCGCCAGCGCCGCATCGTCCTGGAGGGGGCCATCCAGCTTCGCAACCGCGACGAGCGCCTCGTAGGCGTAGAGCGACTTGTAGTCGCCGAGCGCCTCGATGACGGCACTCCGGAAATAATCCTCGCCGCGTCCGACTTCCCGGAGCAGGGCCTGTCTGAGCGCAGGGTCGTCATACACGGCGCCGTGGGCCGCCAGCGCGCGTACCAGCGAAGGACGGACGAACTCCCCCTGTTCCTTGTCGAGCGCCGCAACCAGGTCGCCGACCATGGCGCGGTCAGGATGATGCTCGAAAAAACTGTAGGCGACCGATCGCAAGCGATCGTTGGGACTGGTGAGCGACTCGCGCATGGCATCGGTCGTGCGCGGATCGTTGAAGCCGGTGAGGAGCACGAGCGCCCGGTAGCGAACGTAGCCGTCGGCATGCTCGGCGACTGTCTGCAGGAGCGCCGGCACCGCCTGCGACGCGATGGTGCGCCGTACCGCGCGCGAAGCCGCCGTGCGCGTGGCGTAGTCGAAATCGCCGAGCTTGTCGATGGCGGCTTTCAGCTGGTCGGCGGACGCCGGTCTGAGGAGCGGCGGGTTCCTGGGCCGGGAGAAGCGCTCCACTTCGGAACGCAACGAGGACACACAGGATCAATCCAACCAGAAGCCTCCCGGTGCTCCGCGTCCTGGGCGTTGGCGCGCTCATCATCCGTTCGCCAGTGCTTCTTTCTCTCCGATCGCCTCTCGATCCGGCACCCTGTCCTTGTCCATCCCGTTCGCTACGGTCTCCTTGTCGACGAGCTTCAGCGCAAGTTGCAGGTAGCTCGCCTCGTCCCTCGGGAACGGCACGGGATAGACGCCCGTGTAACAGGAGCTGCAATAGGACCCGCGCTGGGAGCCGACGGCCGACATCAACCCTTCGAGGCTCAGATATCCGACGCTGTCGGCGTTGAGATACGTGGTGATCTCCTCCAGCGTGTGCGTCGCCGCAATCAGTTCCGACCGGCTGCGGCGTATCAACGCCGTAGAAGCACGGAGAGATGGTCGGTGGACAGCTGATCCGGACGTGCACTTCCTTGGCCCCGGCGGCGCGCACCATCTTCACGATCTTGCGGCTGGTCGTGCCTCGGACGATCGAATCGTCCACGAGGACGACGCGCCTGCCATCCAGAATGCTGCGGACTGGATTCAACTTGACCTTCACGCCGAAGTGGCGGATCGACGCCTGCGGCTGAATGAACGTCCGGCCGACATAGTGATTGCGGATCAGGCCCATGGCCAGCGGCGTGCCCGCGGCTTCGGCAAAGCCCATCGCGGCGCACACACCCGAATCGGGAACCGGCACGATGACGTCGGCCTCGACCGGTTGCTCGCGGGCGAGGATGCGGCCCAGGTTCGTCCTGATCTCGTTCACGCTTCTCCCGAACACATAGCTGTCGGGCCGCGCGAAGTACACATGCTCGAAGACACAGTGCGCGAGCGGCGCCGGCGGAAACGGCTTGATCGACCGGATCCCCTCGGCGCTGACGACCAGGACTTCTCCGGGCTCGATGTCCCGGATGTAGGTGGCGCCGATGAGATCCATGGCACAGGTTTCCGAGGCGATGACCGTCGCGTTGTCGAGGCGCCCGAGCGCGAGCGGACGGAAGCCGTGGGGATCGCGGATGGCGATCATGCGGTCGCGGGTCATCAGCGCCAGGGAGAAAGCCCCCTGGACCTGCGAGACCGATTCGACCAGAGCATCGACTGGATTCGGGCGCCCTCGATCGTGCGTAGAGGTGCAGAATGACTTCGGTGTCACTGCTCGACTGGAAAATCGAGCCCTGCCGCACCAGCTCCGAACGAACCTCACCGGCGTTCACCAGGTTGCCATTGTGGCAAATCGCGATCTGGCCGTGTCCGCACTCGATCAGAATCGGCTGAGCGTTGGAGATCTTGCTCTCGCCTGCCGTGGAATAGCGGACATGGCCAATCGCCATCGAACCCGGCAACTGCGACAGCGTTTCGCCGTCGAACGTGTCGGCCACGTAGCCCATCGCCTTCGACAGGCGGATCTGCGCGCCGTCGGAGGCGGCAATTCCCGCGCTCTCCTGGCCCCGGTGCTGCAAGGCGTACAGACCGAGATAGGTCATGTTGGCCGCTTCGGGGTGGCCGAAGATGCCGAAAACGCCGCACTCGTCCTTGAATTTGTCCATCAGGCGATCTTCTTCTGCGAAATACGAGTCGATCGCCGCCGACCACGCACGCTCGGCGTCTTCAATCGACACGTCGACCGTCATCCGCCCGCCGGTGGCGATGCGCAGCCGGTTCCCGCCGGTCTGACCGATGACTCGAACAGGGACGCCCGCTGCCGTTGCCTGCTCCATTATCCGGGTAACGTTCTCCGCCGCAGCCGAGACGACCACCCGGGAGGCGGATTCTCCGAACAGCGCCGCCGCTTCGTCGAGACGCCCATTGTTCGAAACCTCGACAGCATCAAGCGAGATCTCGGCTCCAATCCCCAAGGTGTCGAAACAGCACTCCGCGAGCGTGACCGCAATGCCGCCGTCTGAACAATCGTCGGCCGACCGAACCAGCCGGCTCGTCTGCCAGCCTGACGAGGAGGTCCTGCAGCGCCCGTTCACGGTCGAGGTCGAGCGCGGGCGGAACGCCTCTGACCTGATCGTACACGAGCTTGAGGTATTCGCTCCCCCCTAACTCGCCTCGCCCCTCGCCAAGCAGCATCACGACGTCGCCCGCGGCCTTGAAGCGGCCGCCGACCACCCGATCCGCGTGCTCGAGCAGGCCGACCACGCCGATGACGGGGGTGGGATACACGGACTGGCCATCGGTCTCGTTGTACAGGCTCACGTTGCCGCCGGTGATCGGCACGCCCAGCGCACGGCACGCTTCGCCGATGCCTTCGACGGCCCGGGCGAACTGCCACATGATGGCGGGCCGCTCGGGATTGCCGAAGTTCAGGCAGTTGGTCGCGGCCAGTGGACGGGCCCCTGAGCAGGCGACGTTTCGCGCCGCTTCGGCGACCGCGAGCATCGCCCCGCGCCTCGGATCGAGGTAACAGTAGCGGCCGTTGCCGTCCACGGCCATCGCCAGCGCCCGATCGGTCCCTTTGACCCGTACGACGCCGGCACCGAGCCCCGGAAGGTTGATCGTGTTGGTGCGGACCATGTGGTCGTACTGCCGGTAGGCCCAGCGCTTCGAGGCGATGGTCGGCGAGGCGAGAAGCCCCAGCAACGCGGCATTGCTGTCACGCGATGGCGACGGGAGGGCGGCCAGATCGAGGCGCTGCACGTCCTTCAGATACTCCGGCTCGGACATCGGCCGGTGGTACACGGGCGCTTCGTCGGTGAGCGCGCGGTTCGGAATGTCGGCCACCGGCGTGCCGTGATCCTTCACGCGCAGCATACCGTCGGCGGTGACCTCGCCAATCCGGACGGCGTGCAGATCCCACTTATCGAAGATCCGTTCGACTTCCGGCTCGCGGCCACGCTTGACGACCAGCAGCATGCGCTCCTGGGACTCCGAGAGCATGATTTCGTAGGGCGTCATCCCCGTCTCACGCTGCGGCACGAGAGACACGTCGATCTCGACCCCGACGCCGCCGCGCGATCCCATCTCGGAGGTCGAGCAGGTGAGGCCGGCCGCTCCCATGTCCTGGATGCCGACGAGCGCGTCCGACTTCATCACCTCGAGACAGGCCTCGAGCAGCAGCTTTTCCATGAACGGATCGCCCACCTGAACGGCCGGGCGCTTCTCGGCCGAGTTCTCGTCGAACTCCGCCGACGCCATCGTCGCCCCGTGAATACCGTCCCGACCCGTCTTGGCGCCGACGTAGTAGACGGCATTCCCGACGCCCGAGGCGACGCCCTTGATGATATCGGCCGCCGGAGCGATGCCGAGGCAGAAGACATTGACGAGCGGGTTGCCGGCGTAGCACGGCTCGAAGACGATCTCGCCGCCGACCGTCGGGATGCCGATGCTGTTCCCGTAACCGGCGATGCCGGCGACGACGCCTTCGAGTACCCGGCGTGTGCCTGCCGCGTCGAGCGATCCGAACCGAAGGGAGTTCAGCAGGGCAATCGGCCGGGCGCCCATCGTGAAGATGTCGCGAATGATTCCGCCGACACCGGTTGCGGCGCCCTGGTATGGCTCGATGAACGAGGGATGGTTGTGGGATTCAATCTTGAAGATGGCGGCCAGCCCGTCCCCGATGTCCACGGCGCCGGCGTTCTCGCCGGGACCCTGGAGCACCTGCGGCCCTTCGGTCGGCAGCGTTCGCAGATGAACGCGCGAGCTCTTGTAGCTGCAGTGCTCGGACCACATCACCGAGAAGATGCCGAGCTCGGTCAAGTTCGGCTCGCGACCGAGGAACTTCACGATCCGGTCGTACTCCTCGCGCGTCAGCCCGTGCCGGTCGAGAACCTGGGAATCCATCATCGTGTGCCTGCGAATGCCGCGACCACGGACTCGAGAATCACCTTGCCGTCGGTGCCGCCGAGCAGCGCCTCGCACGCGCGTTCCGGATGCGGCATCATCCCGAACACATTACGCCGTTCGTTGCAGATGCCGGCGATGGCGTTCACCGATCCGTTCGGGTTCCACTTGTCGTCGGCGCCAGGCACGGCGGCCCCTCCGGGCACGCGACCATCGGGATCCGCATAGCGCAGGATCACCTGGCGGTTGGCCTCGATCTTCTGGAGCATCTCTGGCGGGGCAAAGTAGTTTCCTTCGCCGTGACCGATGGGGATCCGCAGCACCTGCCCGACGCGGGCGCTGCCCGTGAAGGGCGTATCCGTCTGTTCGATGCGCACATAGACGTGCTCGCAGCGGTACTTCAACCCGCGGTTGCGAAGCATCGCCCCCGGCAGCAGTCCGGCTTCGAGCAGGATCTGAAAGCCGTTGCAGATGCCGATCACGGGGCCGCCGCTCTCGGCGAACGCCCGCACGCTGCGCATGATCGGCGAGAAGCGCGCCATCGCGCCGGTCCGCAGATAGTCGCCGTGGGCGAATCCACCCGGGAGAATCACCGACGTCGGCGCCTTTCAGATCGGTCTCCTTGTGCCAGATGTACTCGGCCCGCTCGCCGAGCACGTCGGTCGCCGCGTGATGCGCGTCCTCGTCGCAGTTGCTGCCGGGAAAGACAATGATGGCAAATGTCATCAATGACTCCTCGGCCCTGGTCTCAGTCGACCTCAATCCGGTAGCTCTCGATCACCGGGTTGGCCAGCAGCTTGTCGGCCACCTCCGCGGCAAGCGCGCGGGCCTGTGCCGCTTCGGTCGTCGCCAGATCCAGCTCGAAGTACTTGCCCTGCCTCACGTCGCGGATCCCGTCGTAGCCGAGAGAATGCAGCGCGTCGGCGATGGTCTTGCCCTGCGGATCGAAAACTGACGGTTTGAGCGTGACGAAGACGCGCGCGCGCATGCGGTTATACCTCTACGATCACCGCGGAGCTCGCGGAGCACGCAGAGAGCCGGAAGACTCCGCGATCTCAGCGGTCTCTGCGGTGAATGTTTTGCCAAAGACCCGGTCGAAAATGTGGTCGACGTGCTTGAGCTGCTCGCCGAGATCGAACGCGCGCTCGATGTCGGCCGGCGAAAGCACCCGGGCGACATCGGGATCGGCGAGCAGCAACGTCTTGAAATCGCGCTGCTCCGCAAACGACCGCATGGCGTTCCGCTGGACCCACTCGTACGCCTGCTCGCGAGAGACTCCTCGCCGGGCCAGCTCCAGCAGGACGGTTCCGGAAAAGACCACACCGCGCGAGCGATTCAGGTTCTCGCGCATCCGCTCCGGATACACGACCATGCCGCGGACGATGCGGGTGAAACGGCGCAGCATGTGATCGAGCGCGATGAAGCTGTCGGGCAGAATCACCCGCTCGACCGACGAGTGGGAGATATCACGCTCGTGCCACAACGCGATGTTCTCGAACGCCGCCTGGCAATTGGCGCGAACCAGCCGCGCGAGGCCGACGATCTGCTCGCAGCCAATCGGGTTGCGCTTGTGCGGCATCGCCGAGGAGCCCTTCTGGCCCTTGGCGAACGGCTCTTCGACCTCTCCGATTTCGGTCTTCTGAAGGCCTCGAATCCCCAGCGCGAACTTCTCGAGCGAGGCCGCCGTGATCGCGAGCGCGGACATGAGCTCCGCGTGCCGATCGCGCTGAATCACCTGCGATGCCACCGGATCGGCCTCGAGGCCGAGGCGGCGGCAGACGTCGGCTTCGATCTCAGGTGGCAGGTGCGCAAACGTGCCGACCGCGCCGGAGATCATGCCGACGCTTACCGTCTTCGCGCGCGCGGCGCACGCGTCCGGCGTCCCGATCGAGCTCCGCATACCAGAGCGCGAGCTTCAGGCCGAACGTCATCGGCTCGGCGTGGACGCCGTGTGTCCGGCCAATCATCGGCGTCGCACGATGCTCGATCGCACGATCGCGCACGGCCTCGGAAAGCGCCGCAAGATCGCCCAGAATCACGTCGCACGCTTCGCGCATCTGCAACGCCTGCGCCGTGTCGATGACGTCCGACGACGTCATGCCGAAGTGAAGCCAGCGCGCAGAGGGCCCGACCTTCTCGGCCACCGCGGTGGTGAAGGCAATCACGTCGTGTTGCGTAGTCTGCTCGATCTCCTCGATGCGCGCGATGTCGAAGGCGCCGCGCTCGCGGATGTCCCGCGCCGCCTCCGCCGGGATGAGGCCGGCGGCGGCCATCGCCTCCGCGGCGGCGGTCTCCACGAGCAGCCAGGTCTCATACCGGCGCTGGTCGCTCCAGATCCGCCCCATGTCGGGGTGGGTGTATCTTGGGATCATGCGATCGCTGAATAACCACAACAGGACACCGATGGACACAAAGGAACAAACCTGGCGTTCAGAATTCCCGTGCATCACCGTTCTTGAGCATCAGATGTCGCTCGGTGTTCTCTGTGGTGATAGCTTGCCTCTAGTCGAAATCGAGCCGCTCGCGCGGAACCTGCAGGCCGTTCACGTTGCCAAGGACGGTCGCCGACAGCGAGCCGTTCCGGAACAGATCGGCGGCCACGCGCTGCACATCAGCGGCGGTCACGCGTTCAATCCCCTGCAGCGTTTCGTCCAGGCCGAACTGACGATCGAAGTAGATTTCCTGCCGGGCAAGATGCGACATGCGGCTTGCGGTGTTCTCGAGGCTCAGCATGAGGCTGCCCTTCAGGTGATCCTTCGCGCGCTGGAGCTCGGCGGCCGGAACCGGGGCCTGTTTCACTCCGCGCAGCTCTTCGACGACCAGGTCGATCACCTGGCCGACGGCGTCGTTCGAGCACCCGGCGTAGACGGTGAACGAACCCGCATCGCGATACGCACTCAGCCCGCTG
The DNA here is from genome assembly GCA_963749565.1 of uncultured Acidobacteriota bacterium. Taxonomy (GTDB): domain Bacteria; phylum Acidobacteriota; class Vicinamibacteria; order Vicinamibacterales; family CAVVIG01; genus DATLLJ01. Next base: position 15,202 of record CAVVNL010000012.1, read on the forward strand.
AACACGGCGTAGGCGAGGCCGCGCTTCTCCCGAACGTTCTGAAACAGCCGCGAGCTCATCGACCCGCCGAGAAGCGTATTCAACAGGTAGCTGGAATAGCGATCGTCATGGTTCTGCGGATAGCTGCTGACGCCGACGCACAGGTGGCTCTGTTCGAGCTCCTTGTTGCGAATCAGCACCTTCGGCACAACCTGGGGCGCCTGCTCGCCCGGGTGCGAGCCGATGGCGCGTCCAGCGATCCGAACTTTTCGTCGACGAGATCGCGGACGTCGTCGTGCTCCAGATTTCCCACGGCCGAAACGATCAGATTGCTGGCGGTGTACGCCTGCTGGAAGTAGTCGCGGAGCACATCCGACGTGAACGACTCGACGGTCTCGCGGGTGCCGAGAATCGGCCGCCCCAGCGGGTGGTTCTCCCAGAAGCCCTGGGTGAAGAGCTCGTGCACCAGGTCGTCGGGCGTGTCCTCGACCATCTTGATCTCTTCGACGACGACCTTCTTCTCGCGCTCGATGTCCTCGACGCTGAAGGCCGGGTTGCGGACGATGTCCGCGAGGATGTCCATCGCGAGCGGGAGGTGCTCGTCGAGCACCTTGATGTAGTAGCTGGCGTATTCCTTGGCGGTGAACGCGTCGAGCTGCCCGCCTATCGAGTCGATGGCCTGGGCGATGTCTTCGGCCGACCGCGCGGCGGTCCCTTTGAACAGCATGTGCTCGACGAAATGGGCGATGCCGCTCTTGTCGGCGCTCTCGTGGCGTGAACCGCGCGTGAGCCAGACCCCGATGCTGACGGACCGCACTTGTGTCATGCGCTCGGTGAGGATGCGAAGCCCGTTACCCAGAACGTCTCGGACGATCGGTGAATTCGACAAGGTGACGCTCGCAGCAGGAACCGTGTTCAACCCGGCGGCCGTGAACGTGCCGCAAAGCATTGAGACAGAAGGAATTACAGGCCGATTCACACTATAACACGCGGCCCCCGATCGGGGCAAGCGCTCGGAAAAGGGGTCGGGAGCCTTTTTCCGCGATCTCCGAAAAGACTCCCGTCCCCTTTTCCGGTAAGATCGAGATCCCGGCAAGTGGTTATGACCGTGAGAGATACCGTGACGTGCACCGCTCATCGACCTGGCTGGCCTGGAACGTTCCGACCTGGCGGCGGCCCTCACGGCCCGCGGGCATCATCGTTTCCGGGCAGACCAGATCTTCCAGTGGATCTACCGGCACGGGGTGGCGAATCTGGCTGCCCTGTCCGCCATGTCCGATGTGCCGCGCTCGCTGCGCGAGCAGCTGGCCGCCGAATTCGCTCTGGTGACGCCCGAGCTCGTCCATCGCGAGCGCTCGATCGATGGCACGGAGAAGTTCCTGCTGCGCCTGGCCGACGGCCAGCGGATCGAATCGGTGTTCATTCCCGACACCCCGTCCATGACCTTCTGTATTTCGACGCAGGTAGGCTGCGCGATGGCCTGCGCATTCTGCCTCACCGGCAAGATGGGGCTCTCGCGGAATCTGACCGCAGGCGAAATCGTCGGTCAGGTCCGGGTGCTGGCCGACGCGCTCGCGATGCGGCAACGCACGGTTCAACATCGTGCTCATGGGCATGGGCGAGCCGCTCCATAACTACGACGAGACGATGAAAGCGCTCAGAATCCTCGCCGACGAACACGGGTTTGCGATGTCCCCGCGCCGGATCACGTTGTCGACCGTGGGGCTGCTGCCCGCGCTCGAGCGCCTGGCCCGTGAGCCCGTGATGCCCAACCTGGCGATCTCGCTCCACGCGCCGACCGACGTCCTGCGCGGCGAGCTCGTGCCCATCAATCGGAAATACGGCGTCAGCGATGTCATCGAGGCGTGCAAGCGGTTTCCGTTGAAGCGGCGAAGCCGCATCACGTTCGAGTACGTGATGCTCGCCGGCGTCAACGACTCACCGGCCGACGCGCGATGCCTCGCGAAGCTGCTGGCCGGCGTGAAATCGAAGGTCAACCTGATTCCGCTGAACGCCGCCGCCGGGATTCCCTTCGAGCGCCCGTCCGATGAGGCGGTCGATCGCTTCGCGGCAATACTGGCCGAACATCACCTGATCGTTTCGGTGCGGAAGAGCCGGGGTCGGGACATTCGAGCGGCCTGCGGCCAGCTGATTGTGGAAGGCCCGCGCAAGTCACCTGCCCAGCAACTCTCGACGCTTGCATTTGGTAATTGAGTAATCGGGTAATCGGGTAATCGATTGGCCGATTGCACGTTCGAGACAATTCGCTCAATCAATTACCCGATTACTCGATTACCCGATTATCCAATTCTCCGAACATCCCCGCCCCGCTCGCAGCGGTGACCCTGACGTTCACCCATTCATTGCGCGCGCAGCCTGGCGGGATCCTCACCTTCAGGTAGTTCCCCGTTACGACCAGCGACCCATCCTCGAGCGTCAGGCCACGATGCACGGTTCCGATCTGCGACTCGCGGAATGCCACCGTCAGCCGCTGTCCGATGTCGCGGACCGCGCGTGTGCGCTCGCGGACGATCGACCCATGCACCTTCTCCATCGACCTGGTCGCACGCGTTCCCGGCCGATCGGAATAGGGAAAGACGTGCACGTGCGTCAACGGTGACGACTCCAGATAGGCCCGCAACTCGCCGAACTCGTCATCGGTTTCGCCCGGAAAGCCGACGATGATGTCGGATCCAATCGACGCATGCGGAATGCGCGTCCGAATCGCGTCGACCAGGCCGCGGTAGTAATCGATCGTGTACGGCCGTCCCATCGCCGCCAGCATCCGATTGCTGGCGTGCTGAAGCGGCAGATGAAAGTGCGGCGCGAAGCACCCGGCAGTGGCAACCAGATCGACGATCTCGGGCGTGCAGTCCATCGGCTCGAGCGAACTGATACGAAAGAGCGGGTCCGGTTCGAGACGGCCTGAAGCCGGGGCCCCCGACGCGGCAGCCGCGTTGGCGGCAACGCCGTCCCCTGCAGGAATACTCTGAAAGGCTCCGCAGGAGCTCAACCAAAGACGATCGCGCGTTCAGATCGCGGCCATACGATCCCAGATGGACTCCCGTCAACGCGATCTCCTTGAAGCCCGCGCCCGTTACACGCTCGCACCTCCGCCGAGGACATCGTCGAATCGGCACGCTTCTGGGCCTGCCGCGCGTCGTCGGGATGATGCAGAAGGAGCACTCTTCGGCGCAGCCGGTCTGCACCCGCAGCGTGAACGCCGTTCGGCCGGCAACGCCGGGCTCGAGGACGGCACCGCATCCCCCCTCTCCCTCGCCAAAACGATCGGCGGTTGTCAGGTACGGTTGAAGCAGCGAGATGAGCCGCGGCTTGTCGTCGTTCGGAACGACTCTCATCACGCCAGGCAGGCCGGCCACCTCGTCGCCCCGACGGGTCGCGTAGCAGCCGGTGACAACGATCCGGGCGGCTGGATTGATTCGCGCAATGCGCCGGATGGCTTGACGCGCCGACTGATCGGCGCTTGCTGTGACCGAACACGTGTTCACGACGACGATGTCGGCCTCTTCGGCCGCAACGGCGGTCGCGCCTTGCGCGCGAAAGCCTTCCTCGACACTCAGCGAATCGGCCTGGTTGACTCGGCAGCCGAAGGTGATCACGGAGTACTTCACCTGAAACTCTCCACCGACCGCCTTAGTCTCCGTGTCCACCGTGTCCTCCGTGGTTGGTAGCCTGTCCGAGCAGTGCCTTGCGTCCGATATCGCGCCGGTACTGCATCCCGTCGAACGAGATCTGCGTCAACGCCCGCGTAAGCCCGGGAAATGGCTTCGGCGAAATCGGTTCCCCGGCCGGCCACGGTCAGCACGCGTCCGCCCGCTGTCACCAACTGCCCTCCCCGAAGGGAGGTGCCTGCGTGATACACCGCGACGCCCGGCAGCCTCTCCGCCGCTTCGATGCCTTCGATCACTCTGCCGGATTCGGCGGAGTCCGGGTAGCCTCGCGAGGCAAGCACGACACCGACGATGCATTCGTCCCCGATACGAACCGCCGACTGCCGGAGCCGGCCCGTCGCACCAGCGACGAGAAGCGGCAACAGCGGCTCCTCGATAAGGGGCAGCATGGCCTGCGTTTCCGGATCGCCCAGACGAACGTTGAACTCGATCACCTGCGGGCCAGCGGGCGTGAGCATCAGGCCGACGAACAGGAAGCCGCGAAAGGGATGGCCCTCCTGCGCCATCCCGGCGATCACAGGCTCGACGATCTCACGCATGACGCGGTCGACGAGCCGCGCATCGACCAGGGGGCTCGGGGAAAAGGCGCCCATCCCGCCGGTGTTCGGTCCGCGATCGTCATCGAAGATCCGCTTGTGATCCTGCGCCCATCCAATCGGAACCGCACGCTCGCCGTCTGACAGCACAAAGAACGAGACCTCGGGGCCCGACAGGCATTCCTCGATGACCAGCTTTTCGCCCGCGCTTCCGAACTTGTGCTCCGCCATCGCATCAAGAACGGCCGTTTCGGCCAACGCGCGATTCTCCGCGATAACGACGCCCTTGCCGGCGGCCAGGCCATCAGCCTTCAGCACCACCGGCCATCCGAATTCCCCAGCCCCGACGATCCCCATCGCATCGTCGAGTGATTCAGCCGTGTGGAAACGCGCCGTCGGTACGGCGTGACGCGCCATGAAAGCCTTCGCGAAAGCCTTACTGGATTCGAGGCGCGCGGCAGCGGCGCTCGGCCCGAATAGCAGGCGTCCGGCGGCGGCGAATGTATCCGCGACACCAAAGCTCAGCGGTAGCTCGGGTCCAACGACGGTAAAATCGATCTGCTCACGATCTGCAAGGGCGAGGAGAGCATCTGGATTCGAAGGATCAACGGCAACGATCCTGGCATTTCGTGCGATTCCGGGATTACCAGGGGCGCAGATGACCTCGCCAACATCGCGATCGGCAGTCAGCCGGACGACCAGGGCATGCTCTCTGGCGCCACTACCGATCACGAGAACTCGCATTGGCAAAGGACTTAGGGCATGTGCCTGCGCCGATTGGTACCGGCGGGGAGATCCGGAGTATTTCGTTGACGTTAGTGGGAAATGCGCCTAGAATCCGCGTTTATCTGGGGTAGCCTAGCATATTTGCGTTGTCTGCCGAGGGGGTGTGCGAGCGTGGCTGAAGTGAAGATCCAGGATGGCGAGTCGATAGAAAGCGCGCTCCGCCGTTTCAAGCGGAAGGTCCAGCAGGAAGACATCATCAAGGACATCAAGAAGCATTCTTTTTATTTGAAGCCCGGCGACAAACGGCGGGCCAAACAGGCTCTGGCGCGAAAACGAAATCGGAAAAAGCTGCGGCGCGAGCTCGAATAGACGATCGGCCCCACGAGGTATCGACCAATGGAGTTCCAAGACAGGATCCTCAGCTGCGTGGATTGCGCGGCCGAATTCATCTGGACGGCCGGCGAGCAGCAGTTTTTCGCCGATAAGAACTTCAAGAACGAGCCGAAGCGGTGCAAGCCCTGCAAAGCCAAAAGGGCCAGTCGGCCCGCTGGTTCCGGCGCGTCACGCGAACGGGTCGAAACGGTGACCACGTGCTCGGCTTGCGGCAAGGAAACGACGGTGCCGTTCAGGCCGACGCAGGGGCGCCCGGTGTTCTGCAAGGAGTGCTTCCAATCGCGAAAGTTCGCCGGAGCGGGCGGCGTCTAACGACCCCGGACGTCGGGGCCTCGTTTCATTCGATCCAATCGGTCATTCCCCGCATGCGATGCGTATCTGGGTTTGCTAACCCGTCTGGCCCGCGCTAGATGGTGCAGAGTACCTCCCCCCCGGCGGTGATGTGGCGCGAGGGGCCAGACCGTTCGCTCGCGGCGAACCTCCTGATCTCCCTTCGTCCCAGCCAGTGGGCGAAGAATCTGCTGGTGTTCGCGGGGTTGCTGTTCGGCCTGCATCTGTTCGACGTAACGGCGGTTGCTCGGGCGACCGCCGCCTTTGGCATCTTCTGCCTGCTGTCCGGCGTCGTGTACCTAATCAACGACATCGCGGACCGCGAGAGCGATCGCCGGCATCCCCTCAAGAAACACCGGCCGATTGCGTCCGGCGCCTTGCCGGTTCCGGCGGCGCTGATGTCCGCTGTCGTGCTCGGCGGTTTTGCCCTGTCGGGTGCATTCGCGCTCGGGCTGACCTTCTTCGCCGTGGCGGCCGCTTACCTGGCACTCCTGGCGCTGTACTCGGGCCTGCTCAAACACATCGTCATCATCGACGTGCTGACGATTGCCATCGGCTTCGTGCTCCGGGCGGTGGCCGGGGCGGTCGCGATCGACGTCAGCATCAGCCAGTGGCTGCTCGTCTGCACGATCCTGCTGGCGCTGTTCATTTCCCTGGCCAAGCGCCGCCACGAGCTCGTGCTGCTCGCCGATGGCGCGGTCAGCCACCGCCCGATTCTTCGGCGAATACAGCCCGTATCTGCTCGATCAGATGATCGCGGTGGTCACGGCGTCGACGCTGATCGCCTACGTTTTCTACACCATCAGTCCGGAAACCGTGCAGAAGTTCGGCACGCACTTGCTGGGCTTGACCGTGCCGTTTCCGCTCTACGGCATCTTCCGATATCTGTACCTCGTTCACCAGCGGGAAGGCGGCGGAAGCCCCGCGGACCTGCTTCTCACCGATCGCCCGCTGCTGCTCTGCGTGACACTGTGGGCGGCATCGGTGGTGCTGATCATTTACAAGCCTCTTTGACATGCCCGACTTCAACGTCCGCTCAGATTCGGTGAACGTCGAGCAGATCATGGAACAGATCCGCGCGCGCATCCGCGAGAAGCGCGGCGTGGACTACACCGAGCAGCAGATTCGCGAGCTGGCGGCGGTGAAGCTGGAGAAGTTCCTGGATCCGCGCGGCGTCCGCTCCGATCTTCTCAACGAGTTCCGGCGCGTCGAGCCGGACCCGAACTACGCGTTCGAAGACGACACGCTGTTCCATTCGACTCGCGGAGCCATCGGGATGATCAGGCGGCTGCTGCGGCCGCTGCTCAAGCTGTTCTTCAATCCGAACCCGCTCATCCACGTGCTGCACATGCAGTCGCAGATCAACAACCTCAACGCGGGCCGTCATCAGCTGTATTACGAGCTGATTCACAATCTCGTGGTGGAAACCACGCGGCTCGGCATCGAGGTCAAGAATCTCAGGATGCGGGTGGAGTCGCTCGACGCCAGAGTGGACTTCAGCGAGCGGCGCGCACGGGCGCTTGAAGGCGCCGTGTTGTACCGCGGTCCGGATGAAGAGCGGGAGGCTCCGCGGTCGGCCCCGGTGGCCCTCCCCGATCGTGGACCGTCCCGCCCAGCCAGTTCGCAGAGCCCGGCCGGTGTCGCAGCTTCGGGCGGCGCGAGCGGGCCGGCCCCGCCAGCCCTCATCACCGCGGAAAGCGCCGGTCAGCGCAGCAAGCGCCGCCGGCGACGCCGCGGCCGGCGCGGCGGCGCGCCAGCCACCGCCATCATGGGCTCCCCGGCGGGCTCGCCGCAGGGGTCTGCCCCTGACGCGGAGGAGAGTGGCCCCGCACCAGTCTCGGACTCGGACCCGCACGGAGACGAGGGCGCGGACTCGTCGCCCGGCTCCAGCCACGGCGGGCCCGACGACGAGCAGTGAAACTCGCGATCGTCGTACAGCGATACGGTCAGGCGATTAGCGGCGGGGCTGAGCTGCATGCACGCTACATTGCCGAGCACCTGGCGCACCATGCCGAGGTGGACGTCCTGACCACGTACGCCAGCGACTACGTCACCTGGCACAACGAGCCGGGTCCCGCTCACGAGCACATCAACGGCGTCCCGGTCCATCGCTTCCGCGTCGAGCACGAGCGCGATCTGCTCGACTTCAGCCGGCGATCGGCGGAGGTGTTCGAACAGCCACACTCTCTCGACGACGAGCTCCGATGGCTCGACGCCGAGGGACCGACGAGTCCTGCGCTCGTGGAACACGTCGCCGCGCACGCCGGGTCGTACGACTTCTGCCTGTTCTTCAGTTACCGGTACTACCAGGCGTATCACGGAGCGCGGGCCGCGGCCGCGCGGGCGATCCTCGTGCCCACCGCCGAGCGCGATCCGGCGATTGGCCTTCGGTTGTTTCAGCCCGTCTTTCGAGGCGTGCGGGCGCTCATGTACAACTCGCCCGAAGAGCAGGCGATGATTCAGACGGTCTCGGGCAATCACGACGTGCCAGGGGTCGTGGTTGGCGTCGGGTCGGAGGTTCCGCACGACTCGCAACCCGATCGGTTCCGGCAGAAGTACGGCGTTTACGAACGCTTTGCGGTTTACGTGGGCCGCATTGACGAGAACAAGGGCTGCCAGGAGTTGTTCGAGTTTTTCGAGGCGTATCTTCAGGATGCCGGCAGGCTGTCGCTCGTGCTGATCGGCCAGGCGCTGCTGCCGATACCCCAGCATCCGCGTCTCCGTCATCTGGGCTTTCTCGACGACGCCGACAAGTTCGACGCGATCGCGGCCGCGGACCTGCTGATCATCCCGTCATATTTCGAGAGCCTGTCGATGGTCGCGCTCGAGTCGTGGGCGCTCGGCCGTCCTGTCGTGGCCAACGGCCGGTGCGACGTCCTGAAGGGCCAGTGCGCTCGCAGTAACGCAGGGTTGTGCTACGAGACCTATCCGGAATTCGCGGCCATCCTTCGATCGCTCGAGCAGAGCCGGCGGTTCGGCAGGGCGCTCGGGGCCAACGGCAGGCAGTTCTTCCGCGACCACTACGACTGGCCGGTCATCGAACGCAAGTATCTCCACATGTTCGAACAGCTGAAGGGCCGGCCGCCTGCCCGGACCATGGAGCCACTGCCCGGCTGGTTCGAGCGCCGGCGCCGTAACCTGCCGCCGGCTCGAGATGTGCTGACGCGGCTGCCGCGTGGCGCTGCGGTGAAGCGGGCCGAAGAGCCTGCGGCGGCGGGGACAGTCTCGTGATTCAGATTCATCAGGTTCTGGCGACCCTCGGGTACGGCGACGCGATCGGGCACGAGGTCCTCGGCATCCAGCGCGTGCTCCGCGCGGCCGGTTACGACTCGGAAATCTTCGTCGAAGCAGCGGACCACCGGCTCGAAGGGAAGACGCGCGACTATCGCGAGCTCATCGACGTCAGCCATCCCGACAATCTGCTCCTGCACCATTTCTCGCTCGCGTCGAAGGCATCGCGCACGGCGTTTGCGCTCCCCGACCGGATGGCGCTCATCTATCACAACATCACGCCGCCGGAATTCTTCGTCGGCATGCATCGTTCGCTGAGCAGCGAATGTTTCCGCGGGCGGCGGGAGCTCGCGCGCTTACGCCGAACGCTGCGATCTCGCGCTCGGCGATTCCGAGTTCAACCGCCAGGATCTCGAGGCGCTCGGGTTCAAGAGAACCGCCGTCCTGCCGGTGGTGCCCGATTTTTCGCATCTCGATGGGGACGCCGATCGGACGGTCGCCGACCTGTTCGACGACACCTGGACCAACGTCCTGTTTGTCGGCCGTATGGTCCCGAACAAGAGGATCGAAGACCTGATCCGCTTCTTTCACGCATATCACGCGTTCCACAACCCGCGGTCGCGGCTGCTCCTGATCGGCGCCCAGGGCGGGTTCGAGCGCTACATGACCGCGCTCCACCAGTTGACCGCGACCCTCGGCAACACCCATGTTCATTTCGTCGGGCAGGTCTCGAACGAGGAACTGGTGGCGTTCTACGAGATCGCCGACCTTTTCCTGTGCGCGAGCGAGCACGAGGGCTTCTGCGTACCGCTCGTGGAGGCGTTCTACAAGCAGGTTCCGGTGCTGGCCTACGCCGCCACGGCCGTGCCGGCGACGATGGACGGCGCCGGCATCCTGTACGACGACAAGGATCCGACGCACGTCGCAGCGTTGATGGACGCCGTCCTGTCGAACTCCGACGTACAGGAAGCGGTGATACACGGTCAGCTCGCCGCCGTAGACCGGCTGCGCGCAAGAGACTTCGCCGGGACGCTTCTCGGGCTCGTCAACAGGATCCTGTCCGGCCCGGCGGGCACAGACGCCACGCGTCACCTTCGACTTCTGGCATCAGTTCGACGCGGCGGAGGAGCTCGAGGAACTGCGCCTCGATCGGCCCTCGATTTACAAGGTCCTGCCGTCGCCATGATCGTCAACCAGTGGCTGGCGGCGGCGCATACGAGGCGACGCGATCGGAGACAGCGCGCGGCACGTCCGCGATCTGCTGCGCGGTCTCGGCCACCAATCCGAACTGTTCGCTCTGACGATCGACGAGGAGCATCGAGGACGAGGTCCGGCCGTTCAGCGATCCGGCCGCCCGGCGCGGCGACGTCACGGTCCTGCACTACGCCTTGCCGTCGCCGATGACCGCGGCCCTGGCGTCGCTCGACCACGGGCGCGTGCTCCATTACCACAACGTCACGCCGGCCGCCTACTTCGCGCCGTACGATGCGGGGCTGTTCCGTCTCGCGGTGCTGGCGCGCCAGGAGCTCGCGACCCTGGTCGGCCATGTCGATCTGGCGCTGGGGGTGTCCGAGTTCAACCGCCGCGAGCTCGAGGCGCTCGGCTTCTCGCCCACCGGGCGTGCTGCCGATCGCCGTCGACACGGCCCGCATCACCAGGGCCGTGAGCCGTCCCGGCCATCGAGCGGCTGCTGGATGACGAGCTCGTGAATTTTCTGTTCGTGGGCCGGATCGCGCCGAACAAGAAGATCGAGGATCACATCTTCTTTGCCGAGCACTACAAACGCTATGTCGACGCGTACTATCGATTCATCTTCGTCGGCCGCTACGACGCCGTGCCCCGCTACTATGCGATGATTCGATCGCTGATCAGCGAATTCAAGATGCTCGGCGAGCGATTCATCTTCACCGGCCCGGTGCCGGACGCCGAGCTGGCCGTCTACTACCGCCACGCGGCCGTGTACATGTCGATGAGCGAGCACGAAGGCTTTTGCGTTCCGCTCGTCGAGGCGATGGCCGCCGACGTCCCCATCCTCGCCTACGCCGCGGCCGCCGTGCCGGAGACCCTCGGGGGCGCCGGCGTTCAGTTCTCACCGAAGGATCTGGAGCAGGCAGCCGAGCTCGCGGGGGCGCTCGTCTTCGACCAGGATTTTCGCAGCGGCGTGATCGCCGGACAGCGCCGCCGGCTGCAGGACTTCGGCGACGCCCGGATGATCGGCGCCCTCACAGAGGTTCTCGAGTCGCTGCGAAGCGGGGCATCGGCGTCCCCGAGTTGGTGATGTCGCGGGTCCGGGGGGCAGGGGCGTCGGGAGTAATCATCCGGGGGTAGGGGCCCCCGGAGTAATCAATGAGGCTCGCGTTCATCGTTCAGCGTTACGGCACCGAAGTGCTCGGGGGCTCCGAGTACCACTGCCGGCTGATCGCGGAGCGCCTGGCGTCGCAGCACGAGGTGGAGGTCCTGACCACCTGCGCGCGCGACTACATCACCTGGCGAAACGAGTATCCGGAAGGGACCGACCGCATCCGCGGCGTCACCGTGCGGCGCTTCGCCAACGACACCACCCGCGATATCGCGGCGTTCGACCGGTACTCGGATTGGATTTTCAACAACCCGCACAGCCGCGCCGACGAGATGGAGTGGCTGAAACAGCAGGGGCCATGGTCGTCGGCGCTGACGAACTACCTGCAGCGCGAATCATCAGCGGTACGACGTTCTGATTTTCTTCACGTATCTCTATGCCACGACTGTGACAGGGGTTGAGATCGATCCCGCTCGCGCGGTGCTCGTGCCGACCGCCCACGACGAGCCGGCGATCCGGCTCGAGATCTATAAAGACGTGTTCGCCCGGCCCGCGGCCATCATGTTCAACACCGAGATCGAGCGGCAGTTCCTGAAGGGACAGTTCGAGAAGCTGCCGGCTGTGGAGGAAACCGTTGGCGTAGGCGTGGACGTTCCCCAGCATCAGCCGTATCCGCGCATGACGGTGCCCGCCGAAGCGGAGCAGGGAGGCGACGAGCCCGGTGCCGGCGGTGACGAGATGTCCGTCCGCGAGTTCCCGTCGCACCTGACCGCCCGCGGCGCCGTCTTCCGCCGCCGCCATCGCCTCTACGGTCCAATCGCGCTGTACGGCGGGCGGATCGATCCGGGCAAGGGGTGCGAGGAGCTGATCGAGTACTTCAGCCGGTACGTCAAGGCCGGCGGCGATGCGACGCTGGTGCTCATGGGCGTGAAGCTGATGGCGGTGCCCGAGGAGCCGTTCATCAACTTTGCCGGCCTGCTGTCGGATCGCGAGCGGTTGCAGGCGCTCGAAGCCGCAACGGTCGTGATCTGCCCTTCACCGTACGAGAGCCTGTCGCTTCTCGCGCTCGAAGCGTTATCGGTGGGCACGCCCATTCTCGTCAACGGCCGCAGCCCGGTGCTGGTCGAGCACTGTGTCAGGAGCAACGGCGGTCTGTATTATGCGGACGGTGACGAGTTCGTGGAATGCCTGAAACTGCTGGTGTCCGACGATCGCCTTCGGGCCGCCATGGGCCGCAACGGCCGTGAGTACGTTCGCCGCAACTACCGCTGGGATGTCGTGCTGGGTAAGTACGAGCGGGTGTTCGCGAAGATCAGGGGGCGAGGTAGCGCCAACGGTTCCAAGAACGGGTCAGCTGACGCCGCGAAAGATACTCTAGCAGGGTGCTAAAGAATGAAGGTTCAGCACCAGATTCCTTCGTCGTTGGTCGTGCTGCAGTCACCGCGATGAGCGGAAGACACGTGTCGTCCTCTGCGTCACGCGCGCTGTGCCACAAGATTGCGCCAGCGTACAAGGTTGTAGGCGGCGGCGCCGAAGCTAAACAACCAATCGACCAGCTGTCCCCACGATGACGCAGTTTGCGAAACAGCGCGACGGTCTTCAACCAGCCGAAGGCCTGCTCAATGAGCTTGCGCTTTCGGTGACTGAGCCGATACCCGACGTGTCGGGTCGTGCGGGCGTCGATGGCGGTGCCGCCGTACCCGAACTCGTTCTGGGCGACGTGCGGCGTGATATGCATCCGTCGGACGGCGGCGACCCAAGCGCGCGTGCCGTACGCCTTGTCAGCGGCCACGGTGAGCCGCCGCGTCGTCAGCGGCAGCTCGCCCAGCATGACCACGGCGGCGTCGCGTTCGGCCGTCCCGCCGGCCGCCGTGACCGCCGTGTCGATGATCAATCCGTGGCGATTCTCGGTCAACAAATGCGCGAGATACCCGAGTTTCGCTTCGCGGCCGACGGCTTTCTTGTAGAGCCGTGCGTCGGGATCGGTCGTCGATCGATGCGTGTCGTTCCGCCGTGTCTGCCCACGGAAATTCACGGTCGGATTCTTCGGATTGTCGGGCGGGCGGTCCGAGCCGCCCTTCGGTTTAAAGCTTTTGTGACTCGCCCAGGCTTCCAGGAGGGTGCCGTCGACCGTGAAGTGCTCGTCGGAGAGCAGGCCGTCGGCCTTGATCGCCGCCAACACCTCCGCGAAGAACCCGTCGGCGATGTCGCCGTCGAAGCAGCCACACCCGGTCGCCCAGGTGCAGCGGCAGCCTGTTACGTGGCTCTCTGGCGATTACCACGACCGGACTTCCACCGGTTAGTCATCAGAACCTTTTAAGGCGCACCAGCGCGAGTTGGACGGCTCAGCTCGTCTTACCCGAGAAGGCCCTCTCCAGGCACTCGTCCGTCTGACGCTCCGACGATCCTGTCGGGAGCACGCACTCGAAGTAGACCAGCGGCACACCTCGGTAAACTGCGCGCCCGACCTCGGTGAACCCGCACTTCTTGTAAAACGGTCCGCCACCTGATGATCCGTCGTACGCATCGAGGCGAATCGCCCCGACAGGCCACTCGCGCGCAACAGCTCTAGCGCGCTCGATAAGCTGCCGCCCGATACCTGATCGCTGCAACAGCGGATCCACATCGACGTCGTGGAGATACACAGCCTTTGCCACGCGAGTGAAGTATCTGAGATCGATTGCCCACGGCTTCTTTGTCTCCATCCTCAGCGTACCGATGATCCGCCCATGCCGCCTGGCGAGCAGCACTCGTGAGGACTTGAGCCCGCGGGCAACGCTCTTCAAGTTGATCGTTGTGGACCAACGATTCTTGCCAAAGCGCCGCGCCTGATCTGCGTCGACCGCGAGTCGAAGCTTCAAAAGGGCGGGAATGTCTGATTCGGTGGCGAATCGAATTGACAGCGCCATGTTATGAGATCCACGATTGGTTTCCTGCTGCCCGATGAGTATCGTCACTCTGTCCGTTTTGCCCGGCTGACGTCGTGCCCCTCAGCCGCGAGCGGCGCTCACGATCTGCCTCGAATCGACCCTGTGTTGCGGGCGGCGCTCGTCGGCACGACCGATCTGTTGCGACGCTACGGCCGGAGCCCGCGTGGCACACGGCTCCGCGATCACACGCCCTGCAGTCACTGAGCAGAGGATCGCCGCGCTCGGCGTCGACGGCCTGCGCGCGCCCGCGGTCTTCGATGGGCCGATCGATAGTCCGAGTTTCCTCGCCTACGTCGAACAGGTGCTGGTGCCCACGTTGCGCCCAGGGGATGTCGTCGTGCTGGACAACCTCGCCGCCCACAAGCAGCCCGAGGTCCGGACGGCGATCGAGCAGGCCGGCGCGTCTCTTCGGTTTCTCCCGCCCTATAGTCCCGACTTCAATCCGATCGAGCTCGCTTTCGCCAAACTGAAGGCGTTCTTACGCGCCGCGCGCCCACGCAGCTTTGAGCAGGTCTGCGGCCTGATCGCCGCGGCACTCGGCCTCTTCTCGCCCGACGAATGCCGCAACTATGCTCGGCATTGCGGCTACCGCGTTGCTACGGCGTAATGGAAAACGCACTAAAGGTGAAGCGAACCCCGGACTCGAAACAAATAGGACCCGTCAACATCCGAACGGCGCAGGATCGTCCCTGACATCAATTCGATACCCTTTGGCATAATCGCCGCAATCGAATCGAAGGCGATAGCCGTTTCGCCGTGGCGAAGATCGACCGCCCTGATCGTACAGTCTCGATACGTGCTTTACTACTTCTCTCGCGCATTGTCTGCTCAACACCGGCATCACGGCAGGCCTCACGTCACAACTTCACGCCATTCGGCGCTGTTAAAGGTGGGATGCTCGACGTTGCCTGTGTTCCGCACAGCCGCCGGTTCAAAGACGAGTACCTCTGCTTCTTCGTCCGCAACCGTCCGATGTTCGATTCCGCGCGGCACGATGATGAACTCTCCGGGGCCGAGTTCGACCCTGCGGTCGCGGAACTCGATACGGAAGCGGCCGCGTACGCCCAGAAATAGTTCATCCTCTGTCTCGTGATGACGCCAGACGAACTCGCCACGGAACTTGACGAGCTTGACCTCCTGCCCATTCAGTTCTCCGACAACCTTTGGCCGCCAGTGCTCCCGGATTTGCGAGAACTTGTCCGCAAGGTTCACTTTGTCCATCTATGTCACTCGCGCCACGCTGTCCGCCCAACGTCAGGCATCAGCCGCGGCGGGCAGGCGTCCATCGCGCCTTTCAAGGCACACCATGGCATGTTAGGCCTCACGTCGATCAACTCGCCCGGCGTTTCGCCAAGAGCGCTCTGACTGCCGGAACGAGCTTGACCGGTATTCTCATCACGGTGGTCGTCGTTGATCGGTACGCTGCCTCGTCTTCCGCCACAGCCTCGCTGTCGGACTGCGCTTCGTAGTGATCAAGTAGACGTTGCACGCGTGCGTTGTTCCAACCTGGTGGGAATCGATTGCGTTTCTTCATGGCTTCTTCCGTTGTGAAGACTTCTGGCGCCGCCGTAAGGCCTTCCGAGCCTTCTCGCCAAGTTCGTACACCGTGATGACGAACACCGATCCAGGAGTTTGGTCCGGCACGTAGATCACTCGCAAGTACCGACCTGCCTCGGTTTGACCGAGAGCGATCCGTGACCCATCGCGACCGGCGCGATCCTCCATCGGTCGCGCCAGGACGTCCTCCACTTCTTCCTCGACGACCGAGTGGCCGTAGATGTGAGGTTGATCGGTTGCTGGATCGACGTAGAACCGAACGGTCACGCCGAAATTCTACGCCCCGTGCCAGGTCTTTCCGAAATATCGCCGCAATCGGTTGTGAGGCCTGCGCTTCAGCCGCGGGCCATCATGAGCCAATGGACCGACGGCTGCAAGCGTTGTTGGGCCGCCCTATCTCCGCTCGAGAATCGCCACTCGACGGAGAAGTGTGCGGTTGAATTCCTTCCGATTCACGCCGTGGTGAGCTCTCCGGTGACAGTTTGGACACAGTCCTACCACTTTAGCGGGATGATCTGGACCGTCGTCAGCCAGTCGTCGAATATGGTGTGGTTCCAGATACAAGTCACCGTCCGTCGTCCGGAATGGACCTTCTGTCGGGCTTTCCATCGCGGGGTTAGGCTTCGTTTCGACATCGGTCAAAACTGGTAGCCTTGGTCGACCCAGTAGCGCCAGTCCGCCACGGCAACCGCGGTCCCCGCGCCGGTCCCGCTCGGCTCAAGTTGAGAAAGGGGCACGCCCAGGCCTCCGTGTTCCCAGCGAATCATCACGAACATCTCGTACGAGCACTCGTCTGCGGGCGCCATTGAAACGACCTCGACTTCGTCGCCCACCAAGAGTGGAGAAATCGCCCGCCTCTCGGTGCAACGTGCTGTGAACGGGAATTCGAGTTCGCTCTCCAGATACCCGAACCAGCTGGTAGCCCGCTCCGACGCATCGTAGGCGTCGACGACGACCTTCATCGTGATGCGTTCATCGCGGTCGCGATCGAAATGTTGACGCTTCCGACTACGCTGACTCGATTGACCACGGCCTTGCCGCTGTAGTCGAGCCACGCTGATCGGTTTGTGATCGGAGTTCGCCATTCTATGTCGCTCAATCGACCGTGGCGTTAAGAAGCCCAACTATTTATCGACGTCTCTGACGACGAACCATGCTCAGACAGAAGCGGGCTCGCTCGTCCCAAATCCCTCAGCGTCAGTCGAGTCTAGCAGAACCAGGGGACACGGCCCGTGCGTGGATACGTGCAGCGTCGATGCAGCTACGCCCGCCAAACCGAACACCTCGGTTGATGTGTGCGAACGTTCGCACGTATCCGCGGGCCGCGGAATGGCGTCCAACACGGCCAGCTCTTGCGCGTCAACATTATCGCGGTTGGCGCCGGATGCACGCGTCTCCTGGATATGTGCAACGCTCGCGCGGATCCTTCCTCGCGGCTCAGTACCACCGGCAGACGCGCCGGCGTGCGCGCTCGCGGCAACTGCTCGAGCGGACCCACCTCAATTCCAAGCACGTGCCGGTACAGAAATAGCAGCGCACTGAGCACCTGGTTCTGCGTCGACGCGCTCACGTGCTGCCGGACCGCAAGCCAGGTCAGAAAGGCGGAGATCTCCGTCGACGGATGCACCTTCCCGTGGAACCCGATGTAGCGCCGGATCGAATAGACGTACGCCTCCTCAGTCCGGCGGCTGTAATGACGTGTACGGATGGCTTCGCGCACACCGTCAAGGAGTCTCGGTGGCCCGCTCACGCCTGCCGGCTTCGCCAGGACCGTGCCAGCCTTGCGACGCTAGTAGCCGCTCGATTCAGACCCAGAGTGTTGCCGTGATTGCGATCCCGCAGCCGTAGGAAGTGGCAGAAATGTTACACTCCGCTTCCGGAACAAGACGCTCCGGTTGAAGACCGGCCGTACCGTACCCATATGGCCCAGCGGATCCCCATCCACCTGCACGTCGCCAACGCACTCCAGTGGCTCGGCACGCTCTACCGGAATCCGGCGGACGCGCTGAAGGAGCACGTCAGCAACGCCATCGACGAGCACCTCAAGGCGAAGCTCGCGGGCACCGCGCACGATCGCTGCGACATCACGTTCACCCTCGATCGACGATGCGTCACAATCGCCTATCCGTACGGCATGAGCCGATCAGAGTTCGAGTCGGCGCTTCAGCGAGTGGCCGATTCGGCGAAGCGCACGGGACCGGCGCAGACGATCGGCCGCCTCGGCATCGGCATCTTCAGCTTCCAGCAGGTCGGGCGGAAGTGCACGTTCTATGCGCGCAAGACCAGGCTGGCCGATACGCTGAGAGTGGTCTTGAAGGAAGGCTCGGACGAAGCCTCCATCGAGGCCGCCCCTGCGCGTGAGAGCCTCGCCGAGCCGGGCCTCCGCGTGGTCATCTCCGAGCTGAAATTCGATCCCACGCGTTCGCGCGGACCCCTGGCGCCAGACGCGCTCCGCCGCTCACTCGCCCAGAAATTCGAAGCGTATCTGCGCGGGGGCTGGCTGACCATCGAGATTCGGGCCGGCGTCGCCCGATTTCCCGTCCTGCCGTCGCGAATCCGTCTGCCGCGTCTGCTCGCGGACTTCAGGGATCTCGTGATCGACCGCCATGCGGACAAACACGTGCTCGTCGATCTCTATTTCGACCCTTCAGGCCGGGGCCGCGTCGCGATCCGTCACCGCGGCGTGACGGTCGTGGACGATCTCGCCGCCCTGACGGCGTACGGCCTCGAGGAGAGCGGGTGGGCACAGGGATTCGTCCGTGGATTTCTCGACGCCGATTTTCTCTCGCCGCTGCCCGCGCGCTCGGGGTTCGAGGAGAACGACGACTGGATCGCGCTGCTCGATCTCCTCGACAAGTACCTGCCGACGCTCAACGCGGAGCTCGACGGCCATCTCGAGGCGCGCCGGGCACAGCAGGCGGCCGAGATTGGCGACCGGGCGCTGCGCCTCGCACGTGACATCCTCGATCTCGACGAGTTTCGCGATCTGGCGCTGCCCGGCGGATTGGCCAGACGCGGCCGACCGGAGCCGGCATCGACACGTGAGACGGCGCCGGGCCGGAAGCGGCGGCGGAACGGCGAGCCGCCGAAGACGCCGGGCAACGTCCTGTCCGCACGCGGCCGGCGCATCCGTTACGAGGAAGTTCCTTTCGAGGGTGGATCGACGGCGCACAGCCGGTTCGTCTCCGGTGTCGTGCAGGCGAACGCGCTGCACCCGGACTTTCAACAGGCGGCGCGATCGGGCGACAGACGCCTCGCGTATGCCGCCCTGATGATCGGCAAGGAGTCGATCGCGTTCAACGATCGGACGGGAAGCGCGGGCGATTTTCTCGAGAAACTACTCGACTTCTATTTCAAGCTGCACGCGCGGGATGCAAAGAAATCGAAGCGTGGCAAACGACGCACCGCCCCGGCCGGCGCCGATCAGGAGCCGCTCGAACTGACAGCACCTCGCCAGGAGAAAAACCTGCGCCCCTGAGAACCGTCGGGCCGGCAGGTCTGACCGCCTGCGCCAATCCCGCGATAAATTACCCGATTATCAGATTACCCAATGACCAGATTCTCAGGAGGGTCCGTTTCGGCCTCAGGTTCCGACGAGCCGTCGCTGCCGGGCGTACTCCTCTTCCGGCGCGGCCGGATATCGTACCGCTTGATCATCTCGTTCAGCGTCGTCGGCTTCACGTGCAGCAGCTCGGCGGCGCGCTTCTGGACGCCACCCGCGGCCTCGAGCGTCGACTCGATCAGCCGCTTCTCGAAGTCGCTGGTCACGTCCTTGAACGAGATGCCTTCCGGCGGGACGACGAAGTCGGGTACGCTGAACGTCGGCGTCTTGTGCACGTGCTCGGGAATCAGCTCCGTGCCGATGCGCGGACCGGCCGTCAGCACAACCGATCGCTCGATGACATTCTCGAGCTCCCGGACGTTACCCGGCCAGTCGTACTCGGTCAGCAGATCGAGCGCCGACGGCGTCAGCTCGAGCCCGGGCTTCCGGTTCTCGTCGCCGTATTTCTGGAGGAAGTGCCGCGTCAGCAGCGGGATATCGTCCTTGCGGTCGCGCAGCGGCGGAAGCTCGAGCGCGATGACGTGGAGGCGGTAGAAGAGATCCTCGCGGAAGCGCCCGTCCTCGGTCATACGCTTCAGATCGGTGTTGGTGGCGGCGATGATTCGCACGTCCACCTTGATGGTGTCCAGACCGCCGAGGCGCATGAAATCGCGCTCCTGGATGACACGCAGCAGCTTGGCCTGCGTCTCGAGCGGGACATTTCCGATCTCGTCGAAGAAGATGCTGCCGGTATCCGCCAGGTCGAACATCCCCTTCTTGGGGGATACCGCCCCGGTGAACGCGCCCTTGACGTGGCCGAAGAGGGTCGACTCGAGCAGGTCCGGGGGGAGATTTCCCGAGTTGACCGTCACGAACGGCCGATCGGCGCGTGACGAGTTGGCGTGAATCGCCCGCGCCACGAGCTCCTTGCCCGTGCCGCTCTCGCCCTGGATGAGGATGGTGGATCGGCTCGGCGCAGCCTGGATGATCAGGTCGAAAACCTGCCGCATCTGCGGGCTCTTCCCGATGATATTGGCGAACTTGTGGTACCGCTCCTGGATGCTCTGGCGGAGGTTGCGGTTCTCGTGCACCAGCCGCCGCTGCTCCATCGCGTTGCGGACCACAACCAGCACTTCGTCGTTCTTGAACGGCTTGGTGATGTAGTCGAACGCACCCGCTTTCATCGCCGAGATCGCGCTCCCGACCGACGCGTAGGCGGTGATGATGATCACTGCGAGGTCGTCGTCGATGCGCTTCAGCTCATCGAGCGTGGCGATGCCGCCGAGGCCAGGCATCATGATGTCGACGATCGCCGCATCGAACGGCATCGCCCGGGCCAGCTCGAGGCCCTCTTCGCCGGAGGACGCCAGCCGCACGGTGTATCCCTCGCGCGTGAGCAGCGTCTCGAGTATCTCGCGCATGATCTCTTCGTCGTCGACGACGAGGACCATGCCGGTTCCGGGTGTGGTCATAGGGGTCCTGACACTACATTCGTGCGCTGGCGCGCCGGGCTTCGGCGGCACGCGGCAGCGACAGCGTAAAGCGCGTACCCTGTCCGATCACGCTATGGCAGTGAATCTCGCCGTCGTGTTCACGCACGATGCCGTACGAAATCGACAATCCGAGGCCGGTGCCCCGGCCAATCGCCTTGGTCGTGAAGAACGGATCGTAGATACGCGCCAGGTGCTCGGTGGGTATGCCGGAGCCCGTATCCGAAATGTCGGCGACAACCCGGTCGTCCTCGATGCGCGTGGACACCAGCAGCCAGCCGCCGCTCGGCATCGCGTCCCGGGCGTTCAGGAACAGGTTCAGGAATACCTGCTGCAGCTGGTGCTCGATTCCCACGACCGGAACTGACGATTCGGCCAGCTCGCGCCGAATCTTGATGCTGCCGACCTCGAACTGATGCTCGAGCAGCGCGAACACGTCGGTGATCACGGCGTTCAGGTCGACGATCTCCGGCGCGTTCGATTCCCGGCCCTGCCTCGACAGGTTGAGCAGGCCATTGACGATCTTGGCGGCACGGAACGTCTGCCGTTCGATCTTCTCGAGCAGCCGTGTCCTCGGATCGCCGGGGTCGGCGCCCTCGAGCAGCATCTGCGTGAAGCTCGATATGCCGGTCAGCGGCGTGTTGACTTCGTGCGCGACGCCGGCGGCCAGAAGGCCGATCGAGGCCATCTTCTCGGAAATCTGCAGCTGTTCCTCGAGCCTGGCCCGATCCGTGATGTCCTCGATCAGTAGAATGGCCCCGGCAACGACGTCGCTGCCCGAATCCTGCAGCGGCACCACCGTCGCGGTGACCAGAAGCCGCGAGCTGTCGCCCTTGTGCCGGGTCGTAAGCGGGATGCGATACAGGGTGGCGCCGTAGGGATGCTCGCGGCGCGCGGCGTCGAGCGCCTCGGTGAACGGCTGATCGAATACTTCGCTGAGCGTCCGCCCAATCGCATCCTCGCGATCGATCCCGTAAAACCCCTCCAACGCGCGGTTCCAGCGAACGATTCGTTCCTCGAGGTCGAACACCGCGAGGCCGTCATCGAGCGACTCGAGAATGTTTTCGTTGAACTCACGCATCCGGCCGAGCTCCTCGGCCTTGAGGTGCAGCTGTCGGTACAGGCGCCCGTTCTCGATCGCCGTCGCCACCTGGCCGGCCACTGCGGTCAGCAGCGCGAGGTCCTCGCTGTTGAACGGCTCGTCGTTGTCCTTCCGTCCGAGCGCCAGAACCGCTATCGCGCCGCCCTCGAACACGCAGGGCACGAAGTAGTAGATCCCGGCGTCGCGCCACAGCTCCACCTCTTCGGCCGCGAATCGCGCGGCGGCAATCGGATCGTCGAGCGCGACCGTGTGCCCGGCGTCGAGCCGCGTCCTGAACGAAGAGTCCGCGCGCGAGCGGCTGGTACCCGTTCGGAAAAGCCGTAGTCTCCGATCGACGCGAAATCGCCCGAGCCGTCATTGCCTCCGGGCGCGAGCATGAGCGCCATCCGATCGACCACCAGCGTCTCCACCACGCGCGACACCAGGCGCTGCCCGAGCCGGACAACATCGAGATCGGTGTTCAGATCGCGGGCGAACGCAACGAGCGCCCGGCGATAGTCGTAGCGATCGCGGTAGAACACCCGATCGAGCGCGTTCTGCACGGCCTCTCTCACCGGCTGGGCCAACAGCACGATCACGGTCGTCGCCAGCACCGCGATGATCCAGTTCTGCCGATCTGCGCCGGTCGGGAAGATCGACGAAACAGCCTTCAGAATGGCCAGCCCAAGCGCCACAGTCGCCGCGACGAATGCCGTATACGCGAGCCCGCGCTTGACGATGACCTCGACATCCCGGAGCCGGTAACGGACGATGGCTGATGCAAACGTCAGCGGCACGAAGCCGAGCGGAATAGCCGTCAGCTGCAGGGCGAGGGGCGGATCGATCCCAAGCGCCCACGGCAGCGCGTAGCCGAAGGCAAAAGGCCCGACCCCCAGAGCGGTCCCCCATGCGATCCACCGCAGCTGGCGTCGCGCCGTGGGGGACGTCATCTGCCGGAAGCCCCGCACGAGCACCACCAGCGCCGCGACCGCGCACACGAACAAATACACCGGCTCGAGTCGATCGAGCGCCTCGATGACTCGCGAGAACAACTCGCCGTTCGACGAGCCGCGTCCAAGCGCGATGATCCGCGCCGCACCGAGGACGAGCGCCGGCAGATAGATCAACGGCACCAGGGCGTCTGACGTTCGGAGGCCCGGCCCGACTGACTCCACCCGCGCGGTCTGTTCGCGAGTTTCCGCGACGGCGGGCGCGCCGAAAACACGAACGCGGTTCGTCCTGCCGTAAGGAATGGCCGAGGGCGGCCGCTGGGGGAAGACCAGCGTGAAGTGCAGCAGCAGCGGCGGCAGGAGCGCCTGCGCCACGGCGTCTCCCCAGTAAAACACCCAGTCGAGCCGATCGAACGGACCGATGAAGGAGAACGTGAACGCACCGAAGAAGGCGACGCACAGCCAGAAGAAGTGCAGCGTCGCCTGATCGCGGGGCCGCTTCAGGCGTACCGACGCGCCCACGAGCAGCGTAAACAGGCCGACGGCCGCGAGGACGTAGTACATCGAGCTGCCCCGCGGCGCGGGCGCCAATGCCACTTCGGTCAACTGATGCGTGCCGAGACGGACGAGGGTATAGGTGAGGCGCGTGCCCTCTTCCGCATTGTGCTGGTATTCAACGACGTCGGCCTGCGTGTGAACGGGAACGCCATTGACGGCGAGAAGGAGATCGCCCCGCTGGATTCCGGCGCTGGCCGCCGGGCGACTCCGGCGCCACCTCGACGGCCGTGACACCTTCGGCGCGGGAACCCCAGAGGACTCCGTCTTCGACCTCATGCCACCTGGCGTAAGTGATGATGTTCGCGGTGCCGAGCGCCCCGAGAAGGAGGGCAACGGCAAGCGCAAAGGCCGGTGCGACCCCAGACCCGCCAGCGGGCCTCGGACGCTTCCGCTCGTCCCGCTCCAGGCGGCAGGGTGTCGCCGGTCGTTCGTGATTGGACCTAGCGCCACAGCGTAAGTATATGAAAACGTATGACCTTTTTTGAGATGGAGGGAGGCGAAATCCAAAGCGGAAACAGGGCTGAGAACCGCCCTGATCCAAATATATTGGACGATTCGAGATCGGCGCTCTAGAACCTGAGTGTCAGACCGCCAACGACTCGCTTGGGCGGCCGGACGACGAGGAGTTCGTCATACACCGAGGAGTCGACAGTCGCCTCATGGAACGTGTTCCGGACCGCCAGCAGCATTTCCCATCTGGCGGTGCTGAAGTCCATGAAGGGCAGCGATTGATGGACCTGAACGTCGAAGCGGGAATCGGAAAACGCCCGATCCGCGCCGAAAGATGGCCCGGCGTTGGTCAGACGATAAATCACGACGACGCGAGTCGAGGTTTCGGGGACGTTGGTCTCTATCGAGGTCGACAGGTCGTGCATGCGATCGAGATTGGGTCTGGCGACCGAAGGCGCAACCAGCACCAGATAAGGCACCGATCGTCAGCGCGGCTCCAGCGTGCACGTGGTCTGCGAATACTCCACGGAGCCATGGACGCGAGAGGCGAGGGTTGTCCGGAACCCCGCGCCCCAGCCGGTGGCATCGACGTCGCCGGTGTTGCCGACGAAATAGTGCCCGAGTTGCGCGCGAGGCGCGGCCGGCGACTCGACGCCGAACATCGTGACCAACTGGTCGGTCGACCTGCTGACGAAACGCTCGCACCGACACGGTGGAGGCGCCGAAGTCGCGCTCGGCTTGAATCGCCAGATGATCGGTGCGCTCCGGCTGCATGGGACGTCCTTCGACGATCGACGAGAACGTCCGTTGCGGCGGCAGCCATACAGCCGATCTCAATCGGCGGCAGGAACTCCTCCGCACCCGGGGCGAGAGCGCGGCTGGACGCGAGCCGCGTTCAAGCGGAAATGTTCGCCCGGCGACAACGTCAGCTCAACACGCGGGCTGAAAAGGCCGCTCGCGGCCAGATAGTCGTAGCGCGAGAAACGGGCGCCGAACGTCACCGCCACGGCGGGCGTGAGGGTGAACGTGTCGAACCCATAGAGCGCGCCCACGTTGCGGCTTCCGTCCGAGACGTCGCGCAGCGCCGCGGGATTGCCGCCATCGTATCGCTGCGTGCTGTACGACAGGCCGAGATCGAAGCGGTGACGGGCCGGGCACGCGCGTCGCGTATGCCCCTGCCACGAACCAGGACGAAATATCGCCCTGGGTGAGCGCGCCGCGCATCGACCAGTCCGCCTGGTCGCCGACAGGCGCCGCGAGCGAGACATACGCGATGCTGCGCGAGAAATTGTCGCGCGCTGAACAGCTCTTTCGGGCTGTCGAACGAACCGGTCGTCAAGCAGATTGAATTGGCCGGTAAACGGTATGCCGGCGAAGAGGTTGGCGGCGATGCCGGCGGACGCCCGCGGCAGACCTGCCGACGCATCGCTCCGAACGCGGCCGTTTCCGGCGCGTCTGCGTCTGCCAGGAGCGCGGGAGGAACCGTGATGTCTTTCAGGATGCCGCGACGGAGATGGCGCAGGCGCCATGCCGTCTCGCTGTGATCGTCCTCGGCCGGCGAGCCTGACGGCAGCGGCCTGAGGCGTGAGCAGGGACCGGATCTGCGGCCAGCAGGCGCCTGCGGATTCCGCGGCGCCACCCAGGCCCGCCGCGAGCACGGGCAGGTTGGTCGCCGCCGACGGGACTGCGGAAAGAGCCACGCTACCCGCGTGGCGCAGAGCGATGGACGACGACGTGCGTGCGCTCGCCCGGACTTCGACGATCTGTCCGCGTGAGCCCACGTAGCCGGTGATGTGGGCTCGGAGCAGATAGGGGCCCGGGCGCCAGCGTGCGTATTTCGAACCGGCCACCCCGGTCGGTGACAGCGGTCGCCGTCTTGGCCCCCAGCGCCGAAACCATCGCTCCCGGGATCGGAGCGCCCTTCTCGTCCTGCACGACGCCGCCGATCGATCCGGACGCGAGCGACGCTGCCCGCGTGGTCGGCATGAGGCGCAGGACTGGGCGACACGCGGCGGGTAACTGGAAGAGAAGAACCAGGCCGCCGACCGCCGCCGCGATCAATCTGGGGGAGCCTGTCATGTTTTACTCCGGGAAGCCGGCTGGCCGGCTTCCCTGCCGTCCTCGTGCCTGACTCGAGCTTACGCTATGACGCGGTGACACTGAAGTTCACGTCCCGGACAATCGTCTTGTTCGCGAGCTTGTCAGTCACCTTGATCTCGAGCCTGTAGTCGCCCTCCGGGAACCCCGCCAGCGGAACCGCCTGTCCCGTCTGGAGCTGATGCCCGGCTGTGAGGTCGAACTGCGGGGGCAGCGTCTGGCCGTTCATCGCCTGCGCATCAGTCTTATTGTAGAACTTCTCGCCTGCCTTGCAGGGCTCGTCGGCCGCCGGCTGGTTGCCGGGCGCGATCTGGCAGAAGCTGTATTCGACGTTGATGTCCGGCTTGTTGGTGCTGTCGCCCTTGGGGTTGTAAATCAGGAAGAAGACCGACAACTCCGATTTCTTCGAGAGCTTGGTGCTGGGCACCGGAATGATCTCCATGACGCCCAGCGCCGCATATGGCCGCTCGGTGAGCTGCGCCGACGAGAGCGGCGCTGGCAAGCGGATCGATTCGGTCGGCGACGATGACCGAGCTCGTCGTCAATTCGCTGTTCCAGAAGTCCGGGACGTTCACCGTCTGTTTCAGCACGACTGTTTTTGGCGCCGGGGCGTTTCTGGGCCTCTCCACCTGCAGCTCTTTCGCGACGACGTACACGTCGTAAGTCCCTGCCGGGGCTACGAACGAGCGGCTGAGCCGCAGCGGGTTCTGCGCAGTCCCGGCGGCGACGTAAGTGGCGCCCTCCCAGATGGGATCGACCCGCCGGTTGTTGTCGGCTTTCTTTGTCGGATCCGGTGGCGGCGCCGGCGGCAGCGACCCGCCAGTACAGCGCCAGATTGCCTCCGGGAACCTTGGTCGGATCGAGCGTGACGGTAAAGGGAACGAATTCCTTCCCCTCGGGGCCTTTCAAGAAATCCTGGCCTGCCCAGGTGACGTCGAACT
Organism: uncultured Acidobacteriota bacterium; assembly: GCA_963749565.1. Taxonomy (GTDB): domain Bacteria; phylum Acidobacteriota; class Vicinamibacteria; order Vicinamibacterales; family CAVVIG01; genus DATLLJ01. The sequence goes on from CAVVNL010000012.1 coordinate 41,983, forward strand.
CGTTCTGCCCCCCCTGTGCCGCCAACGCGCCGTCAGCGAGCTTGGAAAGGGCCTGCGCCTCTCTCTTCAGTGCCTCATCAATCTTCTTGTCGAGCTGTTGTCCAAAAAGCCCGGCCGAAAGGACGAGCGCGAAGACCATTCCGAATCCAACTGCTCCACGACGGCGTACCATAAGCCTACTCTCCCATGATGATTGCGTGGACGATCAGCCCATGATAGGCGCGCCCGGCAACACAAGTCAAACCCTTCCGCGACCTACACTTCAGCCGCAGCGCCCTGTGCTATTATCCGCAAAAGGGGTCGGGAGTCTTTTTCGAATCGGAGTCGCCGAAAAAGACTCCCGACCCCTTTTTTCGACATGAAGCTGATCGACGTCACCGTGCCTTTGGACTCCCGCACCCCCACGTACCCAGGCAACACCCCGTTTACGATTGAAGCGATCAAGCGCATCGCCAGGGGTGACAGCTCCAATACTTCCACGCTGCATCTGGGTGCACATACTGGCACGCACGTCGATGCGCCGCGTCACTTCTTCGACGCGGCGCCCGGCGCCGACGACCTCGCGCTCGAGCTGATGCTCGGCCGTACGCGTGTCGTCGAAATCAGCACGCGGAACGGGATCGGCGCCGAGCAACTGGGGGGCCTCGACCTGTCGGAGGAGCTCCGCGTCCTCTTCAAGACCTCGAACTCGCGCCTGTGGGGATCGCCGGAGTTCCACACGGATTACGTCGGCGTTACGGCTTCGGGCGCCGAGTATCTGGTCGCCCACGGGATCAAGGTCGTCGGGATCGACTATCTTTCGATCGAGGAATTCAAGACCCCTGGTGCCCCGGCCCATCACATGCTGCTCGGTGGCGGCGTCATCGTCATCGAGGGCCTGAACCTCCGCGAGGTGGAGCCTGGCATCTACGACATGCTCTGCCTGCCGCTGCGGGTGGTCGGCGCTGACGGGGCGCCTGCCCGCGTCCTGCTTCGGAGGAACTGAGCTCCATGCCGGCCATGCTCGACGACAGCCTGGTCATCGTCCTCGCCGGCGGCGCCGGCGAGCGCCTCTATCCGCTGACGAAGGATCGCGCCAAACCGGCCGTGTACTTCGGAGGCCCCTACCGCATCATCGACTTCGCGCTCAGCAACTGCATCAATTCAGGGCTGCGGCGCATCTTCATCGCCACGCAGTACAAGTCGCTGTCGCTCAACCGCCACATCCGGCATGGGGTGGGGCATCGTCTCCGAGGAGCTCGGCGAGTTCGTCGAGATCCTGCCGCCGCAGAAGCGCGTCAGCGAGCATTGGTACCAGGGGACGGCGGATGCGGTGTATCAGAATCTCTATTCGATTACCGGCGAGAGCCCGCGCCACCTGATCGTGCTGTCTGGCGATCACGTGTACAAGATGGACTACGCGCGCATGCTGCGGTCCCACGAGGAGCGGGGCGCGGCGGCCACGCTTGCGACCATCGAGATTCCGATCGCTGAGTCGAACCGCTTCGGCATCATTGCGGTCGACGAGAAGGAGCGCGTCACCGGGTTCCAGGAAAAGCCCAAGAACGCCACCCCCATTCCCGGCTCCACTGACGTCGCGCTGGCCTCCATGGGCGTGTACATCTTCGACACCGACGTGCTCGTCCGGACGCTCGAGGCGGACGCGGTCCGGCCAACCACGCACGACTTCGGCAAGGACATCATCCCGGCGCTCATCCACGAGGCGCCCGTGTACTGGTACCGCTTTTACGACCAGAACAAGAAGGCGTCCAAGTACTGGCGCGACATCGGGACGCTCGATGCGTACTTCGAAGCGAACATGGATCTGTGCCAGGTGAACCCCGAATTCAACCTGTACGATCCCGAGTGGCCGCTGCGGACCTACCAGCCGCAGGCGCCCCCCGCGAAGTTCGTCTTCGCGGACGCCGGACGCCGCTGCGGGCAGGCGCTCGATTCGGTGATCTCTCCCGGCTGCATCGTCTCCGGCAGCAGCATCCAGGGAAGCGTGCTGTGCCCGAACGTGCGGGTGCACAGCTTCTCGCAAATCGAACAGTGCATCCTGATGCCCGGCGTGCGCGTCGGCCGGCACGCGCGGATTCGACGCGCCATCATCGACCGGGACGTGCTGATTCCGCGCGGCGCCTTGATCGGTTACAACCCCGAAGAGGACCGCCGGCGTCACACGGTCACCGATTCGGGCGTCGTGGTGGTCACGCCCGAGGATGAACCGCTCATCGGACCGCTCTCCGAGGAGGCGCTCACGTTCGAGGCCGAGGCGGATCGCCGAGGGAGCGGGGGATGAACGGCGTGGCATTTCGATCCGTGGAGGCGCTTTGAAGATTACGCGTGTGCGTGGCCGCGAGATTCTCGACTCGCGCGGCAACCCGACGGTGGAAGTCGACATGGTGGTCGAGGGCGGAGCCGGGCGTGCGGCGGTTCCCTCGGGGGCCTCGACGGGCGAACGCGAGGCGCTCGAGTTGCGCGATGGAGATGCCACCCGGTTCGGGGGAAAAGGCGTAAGAAAGGCGGTCGCCAACGTCAACGGCGAGATCGCGGCCACCGTCGTGGGCCGCGAGTTCGATACGCAGCGCGCGCTCGACGAGGCGTTGATCGCGCTCGACGGCACGCCGACCAAGAGCCGGCTCGGGGCTAACGCGCTGCTCGGGGTCTCGATGGCGGCCGTCCGCGCCGAAGCCGCGTCCAAAGGCGAGCCCCTCTATCAGCACATCTCGTCGCTGTACGGGGGACGGGTCTCCGTACCGGGTACCGGGACCCTTCCTCCTCTGACGCTGCCGACGCCGATGATGAACATCCTCAACGGCGGCGCGCACGCCGACACCAGCGTCGACGTGCAGGAATTCATGGTGATGCCGGTCGGATTCCCCTCGTTCGCGGCGGCGCTCCGCGCGGGCGCCGAAATCTTCCACGCCCTTCGCGGAATTCTCAAGGCGCGCGGGCAGTCCACCGGCGTCGGCGACGAAGGCGGATTCGCACCGAACCTGAAATCGAATCGCGACGCAATCGAGGCCGTGCTCGAGGCGGTCGGCAAGGCGGGAATGAAGGCCGGCCAGGACGTCTTCCTCGCCCTCGACGTGGCGGCGAGCGAGTTGTGGGCCGGCCGCGGCAGCTATACGTTCAAGAAGTCCGGCGAGCCCGGGCGCACCTCTGAAGAGATGGTCCGCTTATACGACGAATGGCTGCGCGAGTACCCGATCATTTCGATCGAAGATGGCGTGGCGGAAGGCGATTGGGAAGGCTGGCAGCTGATGACCCGCGAGCTGGGCGGACGCGTTCAGCTCGTCGGCGACGACGTGTTCGTGACCAATCCCGAGATTCTGGAGCGCGGCATCGCCGACGGCGTGGGCAACGCACTGCTGGTGAAGCTCAATCAGATCGGCACCGTCACCGAGACACTCGACGCGATGACAATGGCCCGCAACGCCGGCTACGGCACGATCATCTCGCATCGCTCGGGTGAAACGGAGGACACGACGATCGCGGACCTCGCGGTCGGAACGGCGGCCGGCCAGATCAAGACGGGATCGGCGAGCCGCACGGACCGCGTCGGCAAGTACAACCAGCTGCTCCGCATCGAGGAAGAGCTTGGTGCGTCAGCCGTGTTCGCCGGTCGAAGTCCACTCTCGGGAACGGGCCGTTGACGGCCGCCGGTCCTCTCGCCCTGTTGATTCTCGACGGCTGGGGCCTTCGGAGCAGTCGGGAGCACAACGCCATCGCGCTCGCGCGCACACCGCACTACTCGGAGCTGCTGGCCCGATTCCCGCACACTGAACTGGCTGCGTCAGGCGAACGCGTCGGCCTGCCCGCCGGGCAGATGGGAAACTCCGAGGTCGGTCACATGAACATGGGCGCCGGGCGCGTGGTCTACCAGGACCTGACGCGTATCGACAAGGCGATCGCGGACGGTGAACTCTTTTCGATTCCTGCGCTAATCGCCGCGATGGATCGCTGCTCGTCGGGAGCGCGCGCGCTGCACCTCATCGGTCTTTTGTCGGACGGAGGTGTTCACAGCCATCAGCGCCACCTGCACGCGCTGATTCAAATGGCGGCACAACGACGGGTGCCGCGGGTGTTCATCCATGGTTTCACCGACGGCCGCGACACCTCGCCGACGGCGGGAATCCGCTACGTCCAGGAACTGCAGGATCTGACAGCGCGCGTGGGCACCGGGAGGCTCGCATCGCTCTGCGGCCGCTACCACGCGATGGACCGGGATAAACGCTGGGAGCGCACACGCCGTGCGTATGCGGCGCTGGTGCAGGGAGAGGGCCGGCAGACGACAGACGCTCGAGCGCTGCTGCAGCAGTCCTATGAGCAAGGCATTACGGATGAATTCCTCGAACCGGCCGTCCTGGTGGACGAGGACGGCGGGCCATTGGCGCCGATTCGTGATGACGACTCGGTCGTCTGCTTCAACTTCAGAGCCGATCGTGTCCGTCAGCTGACCCGCGCATTGGCCTTTCAGGAATTCGACGGGTTCGATCGTGTCGTGCATCCCACCGTCCATTACACCTGCATGACGGTTTACGATGCGACGTTTGAGCTTGATGTCGCGTTCTTGCCGCGGACGTTCAGTCAGAATCTCGGCGAAGTCCTGAGCGCCCGCGGCATCCGCAATCTCCGGCTGGCCGAAACGGAAAAGTATGCGCACGTCACATATTTCTTCAACTGTGGCGAGGAGAGGCCTTACGCGGGCGAGGATCGGCTGCTGATTCCTTCACCGAAGGTCGCAACCTATGACTTGCAGCCGGCGATGAGCGCCCCGGGCATCACCGACGCCCTCATTGACGATGTCGGCCGGCGCGCACACGAGGTCATCATCTGCAACTTCGCCAACGCGGATATGGTGGGCCACACCGGACGGCTGGAGTCTGCCATCGCGGCCGTCGAAACACTCGACTGGTGTCTGGGCCGGATCGTGCCCGTCCTGCAGTCGGCAGGTGGCCGCGTCCTCGTCACGGCCGACCACGGGAACTGCGAGCAGATGTGGGACACCGAGCTGGACTCGCCGCACACGGCACACACCAGCAATCCCGTGCCCTTCATCCTGGTCGATCCGAAAGGGGCGCCGCTGCGCGAAGGGGGTGCGCTGAGCGACGTCGCACCAACGATACTGGGGCTGCTCGGTCTCGACCTGCCCGCTGAAATGACCGGCAGCGACCTGCGGCGGTTCTAGCAAATAGCAAGGGCCGGTCCGCTGCAGCGAACCGGCCCTTGCCTTCTTCCAACTTCGACGTCCAGCTTCTAACTTCTCAGCGCCGACTTTCTATTCGACGGGCTCCGCGGTCTCGTCGGCCGCGATTCTGAGCGACCGAAGGAAGCGGCGATCGTTGGCGGTCACCTCTAAAGTGCGCCGCGGTGGTATGACACGCGCTGGTGCCGACACTTTCGACACTTTTTCCAGCGCCGACGTTTGCGATCGGCTCACGAAGCCGACGACGGCCTCGAGGGTCACTTTCATCTCGAACCCGGCGGCCCGAGCTTTTTCACGGCACGCTTCGACCTGGGGATTCTCCGCGACAGCCGCGGCAATCGCGTCGGCCAGCTCTCGTGCGAACCGGTTCACGACGTCGTCCATCCTGCTTCCTCCCTCACGCCGCCGGGCCGGCTAACACCGAGAGCGGTGAACGGGACCGGGCGCCAGACGTGTACTGTGTCGGAAGAGCCTTGAAGGTATGGGTGAGTTTAGGCCCAAAGGCCCCGATTTGTCAAGCACTTACGGCCACAGTTTTGGCAGAGTCGAGTACAATCCCTCCGTGCACCACGCCCGCACACCCGAGGATCTGGCCGGCTGGAGCCCCGAAACCGAGCTCGGCTTCCCCGGCGAATTCCCCTTCACCCGGGGCATCCACCCCACGATGTATCGGAGCCGGTTGTGGACGATGCGGCAGTACGCCGGCTTCGGCACGGCCGCGGAATCGAACGCCCGGTATCGATACCTGCTCGCGCAGGGCGTCACAGGCCTTAGCGTCGCCTTCGACCTCCCCACCCAAATCGGCTACGACCCGGACCACCCTCTGGCCGCCGGCGAGGTCGGACGTGTCGGTGTCTCGATCACGTCGATCGAGGACATGACGGCGCTCTTCGACGGCATTCCGCTCGGCCGCGTGTCGACGTCGATGACCATCAACGCGACGGCGATCATTCTCCTGTCGCTCTACATTGCCGTGGCGAAGCGTCAAGGCGTCGGGCTCGCGGCGCTTTCGGGGACCATCCAGAACGACATCCTCAAGGAGTACGTCGCCCGGGGGACCTACATCTACCCACCGCGATCCTCGATGCGGCTCGTCACCGACATCCTCGCGTTCGGCGAGCGTGAGCTGCCGAACTGGAACACGATTTCCATCAGCGGCTATCACATCCGCGAAGCCGGATCGACAGCGGTTCAGGAGGTGGCATTCACTTTCGCCCATGCGATCGCGTACGTAGAAGCGGCGATCGCGGCCGGGTTGGACGTCAACCGCTTTGGTCAGCGCCTGTCGTTTTTCTTCAACGCGCACAACAACTTCCTCGAGGAGATTGCCAAGTTTCGTGCGGCGCGCCGGCTGTGGGCACGCATCATGCGCGACAGGTTCGGCGCCACGAGCCCGCGCGCCCAGCAACTGCGCTTCCACACGCAGACCGCCGGCAGCACCCTCACCGCGCAGCAGAGCGACAACAATATCGTCCGCGTCTCGCTGCAGGCGCTCGCGGCGGTGCTCGGAGGGACCCAGTCGCTCCACTGCAACGGCCGTGACGAAGCGTTGGCTCTGCCGACGGAAGACTCGGCGCGCATCGCCTTGCGAACGCAGCAGATCATCGCCGCCGAAAGCGGCGTCACGAACACCGTGGACCCGGTAGCGGGATCGTACGCCGTAGAGACCCTCACCAATACGATCGAGCGGGAGGTACAGGAGATCCTGGCGCGCATCGACCGGGCGGGTGGAACGCTCGCCGCGATCGAGAACGGGCTCATCCAGCGGGAGGTTCAGGAATCGGCGTTCCTGGCCCAGCAGGCCATCGATGCCGGCCGCTCGATCGTCGTCGGCGTCAACAAATTCGTGGAAAAGGGGTCGGGAGTCTTTTCCGCGGATGGCACGGCCGGAAAAGACTCCCGACCCCTTTTCCAGATCGATCCGGAAGGCGAAGCCAGCCAGATTGCGCGTCTCGTCGCCCTGAGGGACGGCCGCGATCCCGGCGCGTTCCGGACGGCGCTCGCCACGGTCACGAGGACGGCGGCCGACGGCGGCAACCTCGTGCCGCCCATCATCGCCGCCGTTGAAGCGCACGCGACTGTCGGGGAGATCGCCGACGCGATGCGGAGTGTGTTCGGCGAGTTCGAATCGGATATCAGAATCTAAGGATGCTCCACGTCTCCCACCTCACCACCGTGTTCGATCGGCCCGGCGGCCCGGTCGCGGCGGTCGACGACGTCAGCTTCGAGATTCGAGCGGGCGAGACCCTGGGGCTGGTCGGCGAATCCGGGAGCGGCAAATCGGTGACGGCGCTGTCGGTGATGCGCCTGGTTCAGCCACCGGGACGCATTGCGGGCGGCAGTATACGGTTCAAGGACCGCGACCTGCTGACGCTGTCGGAACGGGACATGCGTCAGGTTCGCGGCGCCGAGATCGCGCTCATCTTTCAGGAGCCGATGACCGCGCTCAATCCGGTCTTCACCATCGGCGATCAGATCGCGGAGACCCTCGTCGTCCATGGCCGCGCGAGCGGTCGACAGGCCAAAGACCGGGCCGTCGAGCTGCTCGACGCGGTTCGCATTCCAGACGCACGCTCACGAGTCAAGGACTACCCGCATCAGCTGTCAGGGGGGATGCGCCAGCGCGCGTTGATCGCGATGGCGCTCGCCTGCCGTCCCTCGCTGCTCATAGCGGACGAACCAACGACGGCGCTGGACGTGACCATTCAGGCGCAGATTCTCGACTTGCTGCGGGAGATGAAAGCTGCGTTCAACCTGTCGCTGCTGCTCATCACCCACGATCTTGGCGTCATCGCCGAGACGGCCGACCGCGTCGCGGTAATGTACGCGGGCCGACTCGTCGAGGAAGGTCCGGTGCGCACGGTGTTGCGGGAGCCCGGCCACCCGTACACGCGCGGGCTGCTGGCCTCGATCCCCGGTGGCCCCCCCGGCCAGCGGCTGCGCGCCATCGACGGCAACGTGCCTATTCTGGGAGCGTTGCCGGCCGGATGCGCATTCAACCCCCGGTGCCCGGATCGCTTCGAGCCGTGCACTGCCATGCCGCCGCCGGACTATCCTGTGGGAGCCGGCCACCAGGCGAAGTGCTACCTGCACGATCCAGACGGCAGTCGGCAGGCGACTGACGGCAATCGGCAGGCGGCAGTCAGCGGTGGGGGCCGGTGATGCCACTCGTCGAAGTGTCGCACTTGGTGAAGCATTTCGTTCGCGGCGGCGGTTTCCTCCGGAAGGGCGCGCGCGTCGACGCCGTCGACGACGTGAGCTTCGGCATCGAGGAGGGTGAAACGTTCGGGCTGGTCGGCGAATCGGGAAGCGGCAAAACGACGACGGGCCGCTGCCTGTTACGGCTCATCGAGCCGACATCGGGCTGCGTGAAGTTCCGCGGCGACGACATCCTGACGTTCTCGCCATCGCAGCTGCGGGCGGCACGGCGGCAGATGCAGATGGTGTTTCAGGACCCTTACTCCTCGCTGAATCCGCGAATGCGCGCGCGTGACATCGTGGAGGAGCCGCTCATCATCCACGGGCTGGGCGGCCGGGCGGCGCGTCGCGCTCGCGTGGCCGAGCTGTTCGGGCTGGTCGGGCTCGATCCGATCCACTTCGAGCGCTACCCGCACGAGTTCAGCGGCGGCCAGCGGCAGCGGATCGGCCTGGCCCGTGCGCTGGCGCTGTCGCCCTCGTTCGTCATCCTCGACGAGCCGGTGTCGGCGCTCGACGTCTCGGTGCAGGCGCAGGTGATCAATCTGCTGATGGACCTGCAGCGGCGCCTCAGCCTGACGTACCTGTTCGTCGCGCACGATCTGCGTCTGGTCCAGCACATCTGCAGCCGCGTGGCCGTAATGTATCTCGGGAGGATCGTCGAGATGGGCCCGGCTTCGTCGCTCTTCGCGGCACCGCAGCATCCGTATACGCGGGCGCTACTCTCAGCGATACCGGTGCCCGATCCCGACGCGCCGCGGCAGCGCATTTCACTCGATCCTGCGTCCTTCAGCCGCGACGCCGTTCTGAGACAAATCGCCGACAGCCACTGGGCCGCAGTCTGAGGCGACGCCCACTCAATGGATCGCGAACGCACGGCTGAAGACCTTTTCGAGCGGCTCGACCGCGAACGCCAGGCCGCCGATCGGCAATACAACGACGCACTGACCGCACTCGATCGGGCGCTGACGGGGCGCCCCGAGCTCCCGTCGCCGCCGGTGTTCCACGACGTTAGCCAGGTCGAGCGTCTGAATCAGGCATGGCAGATCCTGCCCGGGGCGGCGCCGGCCGTCGATCGTTCGCTCAAGGGCCGCCTGCGCGGCTTCATCTGGCGCGTGCTGGGGCCGACGCTCGAGGCGCAACAGCGTTTCAACGCCGCCCTCGTCGATCACGTCAATCGCAACGTCTCGGCGCGCGGAGGAGGCGGCACGAGCGGCCGCCGCGCTCGTCGACGCGACGCGGCGGGAGCTCGAGGCCTTCGTGCCGCTTCGAATGGCTGCTGCTCCAGTTTCTGCAGACCGTGACGGCGTACGTGGACACGAAGGATCGCAGCGCCGGCGGCCCGGAGCTTCGCGAATCAGGTCGGCCTGATTCAACAGCGGCTGGTGATGGTGGAGCGGGAGCTCAGCTCGCGGGAATCGATCGTCGTCCGGCTCCCGCCGCCACTTCCAGCGCTCCCGCGCCGTTCACCGATCTCGGGTCGGCGGTGTATCTGGGTTTCGAAGATCGCTTCCGCGGCACCACGGAGGACATCCGCGGACGGCTCGACCTCCTACCTGCCGCTTTTCGCCGCGGCGACCGATGTGCTCGACGTCGGCTGCGGCCGCGGTGAGTTGCTGGAACTGTTCCGCGAGCACGGGGTGACGGCGCGCGGCATCGACACCAATCAGGCGATGGTGGACGAGTGCCGCTCGCGCGGGCTCGCGGCGGAACGGGCCGACGCCCTGTCTTTTCTGGAGGAGCGGCAGGACGGCAGCCTGGGCGGCCTGATCGCGATTCAGGTCGTCGAACATCTCGAGCCCGCGTATCTGGTGCGGCCTGCTGGGGCTGGCATATCAGAAGCTGCGGCCCGGGGCGCCGCTCGTCCTCGAAACGATCAACCCGGCATGCTGGATGGCGTTTTTCGAGACCTACATCCGCGATTTCACGCACGCGAGGCCGCTTCATCCCGATACGCTGCGGTACCTGGTTCAGGCCAGCGGGTTCACCGGCGTCAACATCGAATACCGGCAGCCGGTCACGGATGCCGACCGTCTCGATCGCGTCCCGCTGTCCGCTACGGGAACCGAGGCGACAGCCGCAATCGCCGCGGCCGTCAATGCCCACGCCGACAAGCTCAACGCGCGCCTGTTTTCGTCGATGGATTACGCGGTGATCGCGAGGCGGTAGGCGGTACGCGTGCTAGTCGTTGGTCGTTAGTCGTTGGTCGTTAGTCGTTGGTCAGTTGGTCGTTGGTCGTTGGTCGTTGGTCGTTGGTCGTTGGTCTGGCACGAAACGTGCGCATCCGGGCTCGTGCATGCGAAAACACTTGAAGATCTGGCAATTTTTCAACGAGCACTCGAAGCGGCAGATGCAGTTTCTGCGATCCTCAATCGCCCCTGCTTTCGAAGAGATCCGGAACTGAGAGAGCAAATCAGTGAGACCTCTTCTCGAATTCCTTCACACATTGCTGAGGGTTTTGGCCAGAAAACCGATCGGCACTTTGCACACTTTCTCTATATCGCACGGGGATCGTGCAATGAAATGCGATCGCACCTTACGGTTGCAAAGGGCCGCAATTACATCACAGATTCTGAGTCGAGGGATCTCTGCGGTCGATACGTCGTCATCGGGAAGCAGCTCACAAGACTGGTGCAGCATCTTACCCGGGAGAATCGTCTTCATCGCGGCTAAGCGTCGATGACTAACGACCAATGACCAATGACCAATGACCAACGACCAACGACCAACGACCAAAGACCAAAGACCAAAGACCAACGACTACGCCGCCCGTCTCACATCTTTCTCGACCTGGCCGTCGCGGATATGGATGGTCCGGTAGGCATACGCCGCGACGTCGGCCTCGTGCGTGACAAGGATGATGGTGTTGCCGGCCTCGTGAAGCCGCTCGAACAAGGACATGATCTCGAGACCGGTTTTCGAATCGAGGTTCCCGGTTGGCTCGTCGGCCAGCAGGATGGACGGGTTGTTGACCAGCGCGCGCGCGATCGCGACTCGCTGCCGCTGCCCTCCCGACAGCTCGTTGGGGCGGTGCGCGATGCGCGACGTGAGCTCCACACGCTCGAGGGCGGCCCGGGCGCGCTCTTCGCGCGCCTTCGCCGGCACGCCCGCGTATACGAGCGGCAGTTCCACGTTGTGGAGCGCCGTCGCCCTCGGCAGCAGGTTGAAGGTCTGGAAGACGAACCCGATCTCCTCGTTGCGGATGCGGGCCAGCTCGTTGTCGTTCATCTGGCCCACCTGCTTGCCGTTCAGCAGATAGGATCCCTGGCTCGGTGTGTCGAGGCAGCCGATCAGGTTCATCAGTGTCGACTTGCCCGATCCGGAGGGCCCCATGATGGCGACGTACTCACCGCGATCGATCTGAATGGAAACGCCGCGCAGCGCGTGGATCTCCTCCGATCCCATCACGTAGGTCTTCCACAGGTCGACGGTTTCGATCAGCGCCATTCGGGCCTCTTTAATTAGTCGCGGGGGCCCCTCCCCCGCTCCGGCTAGTCGCGGGGGGCCCTCCCTCGGCTCTCGCGGGGGCCCCTCCCTCGGCTCGTCGCGGGGGCCCTCCTTCTCCGGCTCGTCGCGGGGGGCCTCCCCTTTCGGCTCGCTCCGTTTGCGGGGGCCCCTCCCCCGCGCGCCGCTCCGCTCGCCTTCTGACATACGGCCGGCAGACGGACGAGGTTCCGCCCCGGTCCGGCGAATCGGGGTGCTATTTCCCGCTCTTGAGCCTCGTCAGCAGATCCTTGCATACGAGGTGCGTATCGACCGGAATATGCGCGTCCCACGTTCGCACGTCGACCGGAATGATTGTCACATTCGCGGTGCGGTTCCTCCGGCGCTGGACAGCGATGGCCTCCGCGAGCTCCCGGGCGGGGGCCACCGCCGACCCCATCAGAAACACGCAGACCCCGTCACTGCTCGAGGCCACCCATTTGACCGCCAGCGGCCACGCTTCTGCAACTGCCGCCGCGTCGACGGGCTCGACGAACCGTCCGAGCAGCCGGGGCCGCTTGCCGCCACCGAATAACCTGGGCTTCGGCACCAGCGCGATGTCGAACCCTGCGGCCTGCGTTTCGTTGTAGTCGGTCCCGGTCTGCGCAAGCGCCTGCCGGATGCGGTCCGTGGTGGCCTTGCGAACGAAAAGGTCGCGGCTCGCGCGCTCTTTGGTAGGCGCGGCGCGCGATCGCGGCTCCTCGGCCTGAGGGGGCGCCGAGGGCGCGGGAGACGGCGTGCCCGGAGCCGGTTGAGGAGGAACCGCCGGCCCTGCCGGCGGAGGACCGGCCGTGGCGAGCGCCCGATCGTACTCGGCGCGCTGTGTCTCGTTCGACAGCACGCGATACGCCTCGGTGAGCTCGGCGGCGCGTCCCGCCGCCATGACCTGGAACTCCATGCCGAGATGCTGGACCTTGTCGGGGTGATAGCGCGCGATCTGCGAGCGGAACGCGCGTTTGATTTCCTCCGCGGGCGCCGTCGAAGCGACTTCCAGGACGTCGTAGTGGTTTTTGTGAGGCACGCCGGACTACTTCTTGAACTCGGCGACGTTCGCGGCCGGAAGCTCGCGCGGGCCCCCGCGACCTGGCTGAGCGCGCAGGCGCTTGGGCTTGGCCTGTTTCCCTTCGGACGTGCTCTTCGCGCAATAGGGACAGAAGTTCCAGCCCGGTTGCAGGGCGCGGGCGCAGTGCGGGCATCCGCCCCCCAGCCGCTTGCCGCAGGCCGGGCATGCATTGAAATCGACGCCGACTGCCGCCCCGCACCCGCCGCAGAGCGTCCGCATCTCGCGGACTTCAGTGACCACGCGGATCAGCTCCTCGGGAGTAGTGATGCCGCTCTTCACCTTCGCCAGCCCGTCTTCACCGAGCGAGATCATGCCGCTCGAAAGCGCGGCCTCACGAATCTGATCGACCGGCGCGCGTGACGGAGATCATCCGCCGAACTTTGTCGGTGACGCGCATCACTTCGTAGATGCCAATCCGGCCGCGATAACCGGTGTGATTGCACTGATCGCAGCCGACAGATTTGTAGAACGGAATCGACGCCGCGTCGCCCTCGGTGAGGTTCAGGGCACGCAGCGTATCGGGCGGCGGGGTGTACTGACGCCGGCAATGCACGCAGAGGCGCCGCACCAGCCGCTGGGCGACGACGCCCACGAGCGCGCCCGCGATGACGTAGGGCTCCGTGCCGATATCCATCAATCGCGTCACAACCGAGGGCGCATCGTCGGTATGGAGCGTCGACAGCACGAGGTGGCCGGTCTGCGCGGCCTGCATCGCGATCTTCGCCGTCTCGGCGTCTCGAATTTCGCCGACGAGAATGACGTCGGGGTCCTGCCGCAGGATAGAGCGCAGGGCGCTCGCGAACGTCAGCTTGATCTTCTCGTTGATCTGCGTCTGGTTGACGCCGGGGATCTGGTATTCGACCGGATCCTCAATGGTGATGATGTTGGTTTTCTCCGACCTCACCGAGCTCAACGCCGAGCTGAGCGTGGTCGACTTGCCGCTGCCGGTTGGACCGACGACGAGGATCATGCCGTGCTGGTGCTTGAGAAACTGGCGGACCTCTTCGAGCGCGGACCCCGACATGCCGATCTCTTCGAGCGCCGGTACGCCTTTGCGATGATCCAGCACGCGCATGACGACCTTCTCGCCGTAGAGCGTGCGCAGCGTCGAGACCCGGAAATCGACGTCGTGACCGTCTTCGGATGCCGCCCGCAGGCGGCCGTCCTGTGGCAGCCGTTTCTCGGCGATGTCCATGCCCGCCATGATCTTCAGCCGCGCGATCAAACCCTCGTGGACCCATTTCGGAAGGTCCATCACTTCCTTGAGCAGCCCGTCGAGGCGATGCCGGATGAGCACGCCCTTTTCCATCGGCTCGACGTGCACGTCGCTCGCCTTGCTTTTGATCGCGCTCCTCACCACGAAGATCGACGAGATCGATGATCGGAGCCGCTTCGCTGCTCTCCTTCAGGCCGGCGATGGGCTCGAAGACTTCTTCCTCCGCGCGGCGCACCAGCGCTGTCTCGCCTGCGTGCGCATCGCCGGTGCGGGCGTGCTTCGTCGCGGCGAGCGCCACGTCCGACCCCGGTTGCGCGACTCGCGCGAGCGCCTTGTCGGGATAGCCGATCTGAATCGCCTCGAGAATGTCGCCGCGGGTCGAAACGACCTGCTTGATGCGATAACCCGTCTGGAACTCGAGATCCTGGACCAGGCTGAACAGCAGCGGATCGGACATCGCGACGGTCAGCAGGTTCTTCTCGAGGCTGACGGCGATGCACACGCGCTTGAGGGCGACGTCTTTCGGAACGAGGATCACGGCGGCCGGCTCGGGCGGGTTCTCGGAAAGGCTGACGTACGGAAAGCCAAGCTGCATCGCGAGCGCTTTCGCGATCTGCTTTTCGGTGGCGAGATTCATCCGGATGAGGACGACACCCAGCCTCTCGCCGGTGCGTTTGTGCTCGACGAGCGCGTTCTCGAGATCGTCGTCGCTGATGAGCCCCGCCTGAATCAGGCACTCACCGATTTTCTTGCGCAATCGGAACCTCGCCCTGCGTGGGCTCTCTGGCTTGAAGGATCTACCATTTTACGGTCTGCCGCCGCTGGTGACACGGCCCAAGATTCCTCGGACGTGCAGAACCGTGAATGGATGACAACATCTTGTAGACGCGAGGCGGTTATCTACTACGGCGCGGTCGTCGACCCGACCGGGCCGAGGGTCAGACTGCGCAGCCGGCCCTGTGCATCTCGAAGCAGAACGGTGCCTGCTGCGATATCGACAATCCGTGCACCATTCACCACATCCCCCAGTCCGACGATGCGACCGTTGACGATCGCGAGCTTGCGGTCAGACGAATACAGGATCGTGCCGAGCACAGCGTCGAAAGGCACGGGAAGTTCCTCCGCTCGCCGCGTCGCCGGCTGCGATGGCCGTGTGGCGCTCGGTTGCTGGCGCGCGGGAGCACTGATCGGAGGCGCCGCAGGACTGGGCGCCGCAGGCACCGGCTGGCGTGCGGGCGCCACTGCCGCCGACGACGCGGACTGCGTGACGATCGGCGGCCTCGCCGCTGCCGGCGGTGGCGTGGCGACTGGCGGCCTCGAGCCGGCTGCGGGTGGCGTGGCGACTGGCGGCTTCGATCCGGCCACGGGTGGCGTAGCCACCGGCGGCGCTGCCTGTCGCGCCGGGGGCAACGGCACTGCGGCAGCCGGGGCCGCAGGGGGGCGGCGTGGTGCGCACGGCGGGCGGCGGGACCGTCGGCGGCCTCGCCACTACCGGCGGCGGTGCCGTGGCCGTTGACGGCCTTGCCGGTGCCGGCGCTGGCGTGGCAACTGGTGGCGCCGGCCGTTGGGTCGCCGGCTGGGGCGCATTAGTTGTCGGCGCGGTCGCTCCCCGGGCAGTCGGCACTGCAGGGACCAGAGGTATTGGCGGCTGCGCCGCCGGCACATCGGGTGGGCGGGCCGTCTGCGCGCTCGAATCAGGCGCCGGTGTCGGCGCCGGTGACCCCCTTCCGGAGTTTTGGAGCGGCGGCACGGCGCGCGTCGCAGACGAGGACGTCGTAGTGCCTCCCGTGGGCGCCGGTGACGCCACCGGCGAGTCCGCGGCCGGCGTCCCTCTCGCAACGAGTGGCGGCGTCGTCCGCCACCACGCGCTCTGCTGAATCGCCCACCCTGTCCCCAACCCCGCGGCGACGCCCGCGATCACCGCCGCCCGCGCCAGGGCGACTCTCTGCGTGCGGCGGCGGCGGTGCCGCATCAGATTGATCGGGCCTGGCCAATCGGCTGCGGCCGCCCAGGCCAGCCTCAGCGCAGAGGCCTGCTCGCGAAACTCGTCTGCCGGTTCCGGCAACTGGTCGGCGTCGATCCCGAACAACGAATCGAGCGCCTCGACTTCGACGTCGAGCCGCTCCATCAGCGACACGGTCATTGTTCGCAGGTCCGGCATACCACCGCAAATGGAAACCTGCGCCACCGAACTGCCGCCCGCGCCAACCGTCGTCAGAAAAACAGTCAGCTCATGGAAGAGCCGCGCTGCGAGATCATCGCGCGGCCGTATCCCGTCGCCGGCTGATGCCGCCAGCTGCCCGGCTCCATCGCCGTACCCCCACGGCAGCTCCCGCGCGCTAAGCAACGACCCGTCGCGCACGAGTGCCACGCAGGTGGCGCTCTCGTCCAGCGCCACGTAAGCCTCGATCCCGCCCGGCACCGCAAACGCCTGGCGCGATCGCGCCAACCCCATAAGCGCATCGGCCGGAGTCATGACGGACTGGATGCGGACGCGCGCGTCGCGGAGCGGCTGCAATGCCGCCGATACATCCTCTGCGCTGGCGAGGGCCAGGACGACCGGTTGCCGGTTCGCGCCCTTGATGGCCGTCGAAGCAGTCGCGATGTCGGCGATCGCGCCGCGCGTGTCCACTCCAGCGGACCGCACCGACGCGAGCGCTTCGGTCCGCTTTTTTCGTACGAGCCGTTCGACACGACCACCTGCCGGTGATCGCTTCGAACGCCCCACAGGACAACGGCGGCCGGGCGGCGGCCGAGGGCTGCGAGGCGGCCGTCGGTCTCCGGTCCCGATCGCGGCAGGACCGCGTATGAGCGGACGCGCGTCGCCGGCGGTTGTCCGGGCTCGATCGAAGGGCCTTCGAGCTCGACAAGCCGGCAGGCGGCCGGTGACAGTTCAATGCCGACGCGCGTGCGCAAGTCCCCCTTACTGCCGGCTCGAACAGGCGGTTGCTTCAGTTGCTTGAACCCCCAACGCACGCGGCTGCTCACACGTGCATACCGCGGACTTGCGCCGGCCCTGTGGTTTCAGTGAACATGCTGTTCATCCATGCCTGACGGTGACGATCTGCTCTTCGACGATGAACGCACCAGCGGCGTTCAAGACGACCTGCGGCAGCAAATCGCCCAGCTGCTGCTGGAGCGGGTGGAAAGCATCACGAGCGACACCATCGCCATCTTCGCTTATACCGGGGTCGAAAGCCTCGACTCCGACTATTGTCGCCGGGTCGGACATCAACTGGTGCAGCTTTTGGCGTTTGCCGTCCGCGACGGCCGAATCGACCCGCGTGGAAGCTTCGTCGCGGGCCTGCACAACGTCGTGGTCGAGCGCCACCTGTCGGTCGAGCGCCTGTTCACGTTCGCGTATCTGACCGAACGGACGACACTGGACGAGCTGGCGCTAGACGACCGGATGGGCGCGACCACCGAGCCGTGGCCGCTCGTTGCACAGCTGGTTCGCCGCGGCTCGTTCGATCTGCTTGGCGCCTACGTGGAACGCGCCCAGCTCGACCCGAGCGGTGCGGCGATCACCGACAGGCTGACAACGCTGCATACGCGGCCCCTGTTCGACGCGGCGCTCGCGAAGGAGGTCGAGCGGGCGGCCCGCTTCGGCGAACCTCTTTCTCTGATTCTATTCGATGTCGATCGCCTGTCCGCGATCAACAAGGAGCACGGGTACGGCGTTGGCGACAAGATCCTGGAGCGCCTCGGCATCCTGATGCGCACCTATTTCCGCCAGCACGACTGGGTGGCGCGGCATTCGGAGGACTCGATCGCCGTGCTGCTGCCCCGGACGGACGCCGACCATGCCAACGAGCTGGCCGAGCGCGTCAGGAGCACCGTCGTCGAACGGCTCGGTTTCGTCGACCACCTGACCGACCGCCCTGTGACGGTCAGCGTCAGCGCCGCCATCATCAACCTGACGCTTGCGCTCGGCGACGTCGTCGACACCGAGCGGCTGCTGGCGGATGCTGAAGCGGCCGTCGAGCGCGCCAAGCAGCAGGGGCGCAATCGTGTGGAGCGGATCGACCGCTACTCCGGCACGCATCCGGCGCGCCCGGTTCCCTAACCGTACTCTTCTTCGTAGTTCGCCTTCAGCCTGGCCACCGCGGTCGGGTCGGCGAGCGTCGTCGTATCGCCAAGCGTTTTGCCTTCCGCAATGTCGCGTAGCAGCCGCCGCATGATCTTTCCAGAGCGGGTCTTTGGCAGATCGGCTGTCAGGATGATGTCGTCGGGACGCGCAATCGCCCCGATCTTCCGCACGACGTGCGCCTTGAGATCGCTGATGATGTCTTCCGTCGACCGGCCGGCCCGCGCGTCTTCCTTCAGCGTGACGAACGCCGTGATCGCCTGCCCCTTCAGCTCGTGTGCGCGACCGACGACCGCCGCTTCGGCAACGCTCGGGTGATCGACCAGCGCGCTTTCGACCTCCATCGTCCCGATTCGATGACCCGCCACGTTGATCACGTCGTCGACGCGGCCAAGCAGCCAGAAGTAGCCGTCGGCATCGCGCTTGGCTCCGTCGCCGGTGACGTAGACGCCGGTACCCCATTTGTTCCAGTACTGCCGGACGTACCGGTCGGGATCGCCATAGATTCCACGCAACATGGACGGCCAGGGCCGCGTCAGGGCCAGGAAGCCGCCGCCCACGCTCACGACCTCGCCGCCCTCGTTGCGAATCTCGGCCGAGATGCCCGGGAACGGCTTCGTCGCCGATCCCGGCTTCAGGTTCGTGACGCCAGGCAGCGGCGTGATCATGATCGCGCCGGTCTCGGTCTGCCACCATGTGTCCACGACGGGACAGCGATCGCCGCCAATGACATGGTGGTACCACATCCACGCTTCCGGATTGATCGGCTCGCCGACCGAGCCGAGCAGCCGGAGCGACGACATGTCGTGGCGTTGGGGCCACTCGGTGCCCCACCGCATGAACGCGCGGATCGCCGTTGGCGCCGTATAGAAGATGGTGACGCCGTGCCGTTCGACGAGCGACCAGAAGCGGTCTTTCTGCGGCCAGTCGGGGGCGCCCTCGTACATCAGCACGGTCGCGCCGTTGGCCAGCGGACCGTACACGACGTAGCTGTGGCCCGTGACCCAGCCGATGTCGGCCGTGCACCAGTAGACGTCCTCGTCACGCAGGTCGAACACCAGCTTCGTCGTCGCGTAAGTGCCGACGAGGTATCCGCCGGTCGTGTGCACGATGCCCTTGGGCTTTCCGGTCGTGCCGGACGTGTAGAGGATGAAGAGCATGTCCTCTGCGTCCATTGCTTCGGGCTCGCACACGAGCGGCGCGTCCTGCATGACCTGGTGATACCAGTGGTCGCGCCCGGCTTTCATTGTCGCGGGAATCGGGCCCGCCATGGAGGGCATGGAGTCCGCTGTATGCGCCGCGCCTCCGGAGCCGCGCTGCACGACGATGACGTTTTCGATTGAGGGCGCGCCGGCCACAGCCTCGTCCGCCACCTGTTTCAACGGCACGATCTGGCCGCGGCGGTATCCGCCGTCGGCGGTGATGAGGAGGCGGGCCTCGGCGTCGTTGATACGATCGCGAAGGGCCTCGGCGCTGAACCCGCCGAACACGATATTGTGGACCGCGCCAATCCTGGCGCAGGCGAGCATCGCGACGGCCAGCTCCGGCACGAGCGGCATGTAGATGGCAACGCGGTCGCCCTTCCTGATGCCGAAGGACCTGAGCACGTTGGCGAACGCGGAAACCTCGCGAAACAGCTCGAAGTAGGTCAGCGTTCGGCGATCGCCGGGCTCGCCCTCCCAGATGATCGCGGCCTTGTTGCGGCGCGGGCCGCGCACGTGCCGATCGAGGCAGTTCACGGCGACGTTCAACTGGCCGCCGACGAACCACTTCGCATGCGGAGGCTGCCAGTCGAGCACCGTGTCCCACGGTCGGGACCACTCCAGTTCGCCCGCCAATTCCGCCCAGAAGCCCTCGGGATCGCGCTCGGCATCGACGTAAATCTGCTCGTCGCGTACGCGAGCCCGATCGCGGAACGACTGCGGGGGTGGAAAGCTGCGGTCTTCGCGGAGAAGGTCGTCGAACTCGGCGCGTTTGTCGTTATTCTCGGGGGCCATTCCGTGAAGGATAGCGTCACGGCACGACGTTCAACGCAGAACTCGCTGAACTCGCAGAATAGGTTTGCCCAGCGTGTTCTGCGTGTTCTGCGTTGATCGTTGTCTATCCGCCGAGGGCCGCCAAACGGGCGCGCACAGGCGTCACGAAATCGGCATGCGCGACCGCGCCCAGCCGCAGGAAGGCGCGGTAGTGTTCGACCGCCAACGCCGAATCGCCGGCTTCGTCGGCGACGACCGCAAGGTTGTAGCGCGCGCCGGCGTTCCTGGGATCGACACCGACCGCGCGCTGCAGCAGGTCGCGCGCTTCCGCTGTGCGGCCCGCGGCCTTGTGGACGAGCGCGAGGTTGACGAGCGATTCGACGTTGCGTGGCTCCTCCGCCAGGGCGACGCGCAGTTCACCGGTCGCCGCGTCCAGCCGGCCGGCGCGCAGCAGCGCGACCCCGAAGTTGTTGTGGGCCCTCACGTACTTGGGATCGAGCGCGATCGCCTGCTGGAATTCCTTCATCGCGTCGTCGAGTCGTCCGCGGTCCTGATAAAGCAGGCCGAGGTTGTTGTGCACCTCGGCGCTCGCGTTGTTCTGTTCGAGCAGCGTCCGGTAGTGCATCAGCGCGTTGTCGAAGTCTCCGGTGCGTTGGTAATACAACGCGAGGCCGAAGTGATCGACAAGAGGCGGGACCGGCGCGGCTTCTGGCGTGGGCTGCGGCGCCGTGACGGCCGGGACCGACCGCGGCGAGGCGGCCGGTAAGGACCGCGAAGGCACGGCGGACGCCGGACGCGGCGGGGAGGCCGGCGCGGGACGCGGCGCGACGGGTGGTGCCAGAGGAGCGGCCTGGGGCTCTGCCCGCGGGACTCTCGGCGGCGCTGGTTCTGCGGCTGCCTCCTGTGGCTGTGGCTGGCTGGCCGCGGGGCTAGAGGGTAGCGGGGACGGCAACTGCTGTTGCGCGCTCCCCGTCCGCGCGGGGAGCGGCTCGGACACCCCGGCCCCAGGCCCCGCCGTTGCGGGCGCGGAAGACGCCCCAATGAGCGGAGCGTCCGAGGGCGCCGTTCGCGGCAATTCACTTTCGCGCGGCGGCGCGGGGGCGCGGGCGGGAGTCGGAGGCGCCGGCGGTCGTTGCGCAAGCGCGGCCTGATTCGGCGGCGTCGACGGCGCGAGCAGGGTGATGAGTAACGCCAATCCAGCGAACCCGACGAGGATCGCGCCGGCTCCATAGAGCATGAGCGTTTTCAGTGAGGGGCCGATTCGCCCCTGTCGCTTCGAATAGCCGAGCGTCGCGAGCACGGTATCGGCGCGAGCGGTCTTCGGCTCTCCATTCCCCTCACGGTCGGACGAGCGACCCCGAAGGGCGTCCAGTATCAGGCTCACGTCAGTTTTCCACGCGGCCCGCGGAGGCGGCTTCGATGACCCGGGCGTTCGCTCCGGGTACGACGGCGTTCAGCTGGTCCGCGTCGCGCTGCGCAACCTGGGGATCAGTGTATGCGCCGACGAGGACCCGTTGCCATCGTCCTTGCGGGCCGAGATCCGCGTCGGCGTAGTAGACCGCATAGCCTGAGGTCTCGAGCCATTCGGTCAGCGCGCGGATACTCCCGGCGGTTCTGGCATCTCCGATAGTTTCGACGCTGCCTCCAGGGTCGGTGCTGACTGTCGGGTACGAGCCCACGAGGATGGTGAGCGGAGCGTCCGGAGGAAGAGCGCGATCGACGGCAGACACGGGCCTTTCTGCCGGCCGGCGCTCGGCCCCGGCGGCGCCTCCCACACCCGCAGCCGAAACCGGCCAGTCGCCGAATCGCTGGGAAAGATACGCCGTGGACGCCGCAAACACCGATGCAGCAAGAGTGACCGCGGCCGCGCTGGCGAGCCACGCTCCCTGCCGTCCGATTCGCACGGATGGCGACGGCCGTACGCCCAGGCTGTCGGCCGCATGGACGACCATGTCGCGCGTGATCCGGTTCTCGCGGACGGAGAACGCCGCCAGCAGCGAGCGATCGCAGATGAGGTTGATGAGACGCGGGATGCCGCCCGAGAGGCGATACAGGCGATCGAGCGCCTTGGGCTCGAAGGTGACCGCAGCGGAGCCGCCGGCGATCGTCAGGCGATGCGCGACGTACGCGCCGACCGTCTCGCGGTCGAGCGGCTCCAGCCGATATCGAATGGACACCCGCTGATCCAGCTGCCGGAGCTCGGGCGAACGAAGCAGCGTCCCGAGGTCCAGCTGGCCGACCAGGATGATTTGCAGCAGCTTTTCCTTGTCGGTCTCGAGATTCGACAAGATCCGGATTTGTTCGAGAACCGGTAGAGGGAGGTTTTGCGCCTCGTCGATGATCAGGACCGCGTTCGCTTTCAGCGGAATGAGCCCGAGCAGAAAATCGTAGAGCGTCTCGATGAGATCCTGCTTGGATACGCCGGTCAACCGCCCGGCCCGGATGTTCACGCGCGAGACCACGCCGAATTCCTGGAGGATGCGCTTCAGAAGATCTTCCTCCGACAGGAACGGATTCAGCACCAGCGCCGTGAACGTCTTGCGATCGATCTGCTCGAGGAGCGCGCGACAGATCGTCGTCTTGCCCGTGCCGATGTCGCCAGTGACGACGACGAAGCCCTCGCGGCGCTGGATCGCGTAC
This sequence comes from uncultured Acidobacteriota bacterium, assembly GCA_963749565.1. Classification (GTDB taxonomy): domain Bacteria; phylum Acidobacteriota; class Vicinamibacteria; order Vicinamibacterales; family CAVVIG01; genus DATLLJ01. The sequence goes on from CAVVNL010000012.1 coordinate 64,834, forward strand.
TGGAGCAACTCGAAGGCGTTCGCGTGCGACGGGCTGCGGTAGAGATACTTCGGATCCGGAGTCAGGCTGAACGGCTTTTCGGCAAATCCGTAATAGGCTTCGTACATGGTCAGAGAATCTTCGGCGTCAGGAGAATCAGCAACTCCACGCGCTTTTGCGTGACGACTGTCCCGCGGCCGAACCAGCCGCCTCTCACGCCCTGGTTGGTCCGCTCGCGCACCTCACGACTGCTCGTGAACCCGGAGATGACCAGCGTTTCTCCATTGGCGACGCGTGCGAGCGTGTCCGACTCGGCGACGGCGGGAGCTTTCATGATCGGCGTCAGGCTCAGCATGACCACCCCGTCCAGCGAGATCTGCGGCGTGACGCTCAGCGTCAGGGTGTCGCTCCGCACAATCGCCGGCTCGTTGTTGAGCGTGGTCAGCCTGGCGCTGTGGAGTGTCCCGACCTTCCCCTGCTCGCCCAGCAGCCGCATGAAACGGGGCAGATCGGTCACGCGCAGCCCGGTCAGGGACCGTTGCCCGGAGGTTACCGGCGAGGTGCCGGCGGCGAGGGCGGCGGCCATGACGCGCCAGTCCACTCCTGTCGCGTTCGCGTCGCTCAACTCGACCTCGACGATCTGTGCGTCGAACTCGACCTGCCGGTGGGCGCGGCCCTCGACTGCCTCCAGATAAGCGCCGATGCGATCGAGACGCTCCGGGAAGTCGGTTACCTGCAGCAGTCCAGCCTTGCGATCGAGGTTGAAGCTCGCGCTCTCGGACAACAGCGTCTGGACGCCATCCGTGAGCCCCACGAAGTGGTCCATCCTGTTCGTCGTCGACACGCTCGCGGAGCTGAGTACCCGGATCGACCGCGCGGCCGCCAAGCATCGACGTGCTGCTGCGTTCGGATGCGACGTAATTGATGTCGAAGATGCGCGTTTCGGGTTCCCGCGGGAAGACGCGAATGAACCCGGCATCGACGCGGTAATCGAGGCCGAGCGGGGGAAGAATCGAATCGAGCGCCTGCCGGACGGTCACGTTCTTCAGCTCACCGATAAACGAGCCGTCGATGCCCGGGTCCGGGATGAGGCTCAGATTGGTGCCTCGGACCAGCAGGAGCAACAGATCGTTGACCGGGACCGGCTGGGCGAATGTCAGCGTGAACGTGCGGTTATCGAGATCCGCCGCCGGATCCGCGTTCGTCGAGCTGGGTCAGCGGCAGAGTCGGCATGCGGGGAGCTTGCGCCAACGCGGGAACAGCCACCGACAGCGCGAGGATGACGCACCAGACGCCGGCCAGCCCCTGCCGGGGAAGCGACACACAGTCCACGTTGAAGCTTTTCGGTACTACGAAGGCATGACATGACATTCGAGCCGAAACGGCGGGAAGGGTTCGGCAGCCGTGTGCAACAGCTTGCCTGGTCCAGCCCGAGGGCCGCGCAGTCCGGCTAAGCCGGACCTGTCATGACGCCGGCCCGTCGATTGGGCCGGGCGGCAGCGACTTCTTGAAGATCAGGGACCCGAGCGCGCCGCCGAGCGTCGCCATCATCGAGCCGACAATCAGCATCAGGAAGAACCCGACCGCCAGCTGGATGGCGCCGCCCATGTACGTGCCGGCGTACTGGCGAAACTCGGGCGGCATGCTGCCGCTGTCGATGATGCGCTCCATCATGATGCGCTCCATCGGCGCCATCAGGAGCGTGATCGGAATGGAAAGGGCCAGGTAGATGAACGCGCCGACAAAGCCGGCAAGCAGGCCCGCCAGCGCGCCGTCGCCGGGAGTGATCGAGGTCTGCTGGTTCTGCTGCAGCACGTAGGCGGCAACCGCTCCACCGCACACCACCCACAGGCAACAGCAGAAATTCCCGACCGAGATGATCGGCAGCGCCGACAGCACGCCGACCACGGCGCCTCCGATGAGCGCCGGCTGGACGAGAGCGCGATCTAATCGTAGTACTCGCGGCCAAGATGGGTGATCAGCTCTTCACCCTTCATGTACCGGAGCGTGTTCTTCAGCTTCATCAACTGGATGAAGAGGTCGTGCTCCGGATAGAGACCGGGTGCGTGAACAGGACTCTTGAAGTAGAAGGACAGCCACTCCTGGATGCCGTGCATGCCGGCGCGCTTGGCGAGATCCATGAACAGCGCGACGTCGAGGACGATCGGCGCCGCCAGGATGCTGTCGCGGCAGAGAAAATTGATCTTGAGCTGCATCTTGTAGCCGAGCCAGCCCACGAGATCGATGTTGTCCCAGCCTTCCTTGTTGTCGCCGCGCGGCGGGTAGTAGTTGATCCGCACGACATGGCACAAATCCTGGTACAGGTCGGGGTACAGCTGCGGCTGAAGAATGTAGTCGAGAACGGATTTCTTGCTCTCCTCCTTCGTCTTGAACGATTCCGGATCGTCGAGCACTTCGCCGTCCCGGTTGCCCAGAATATTGGTCGAGTACCAGCCTTCGATGCCGATCAGCCGCGCCTTGAGGCCGGGCGCGATGATCGTCTTGATCAGCGTCTGCCCCGTCTTCAGGTCCTTCCCGGCCAGCGGCGCCTTCGGTCTTCGCCGCGAGGTCGACGAGCGCCGGAATGTCGGCGGTCAGATTCGGCGCCGCGTTCGCATACGGGATGCCTTCCCGGATGGCCGCGTAGGCGTAGACCATGCTGGACGGGATGGCCGGATCGTTCTCCTCGAGCGCACGCTCGAAGCTCTCGATGGTCTGATGCGCGGGCGACTCGGTGGCGAAGATCTCGGTGCTGCCGCACCAGACCATGACCAGGCGATCGAGCTCGTTGTCCGCCTTGAACTTCCGGATATCGGCAACCACCTGCTCGGCCAGATCCTTCTTGTTCTTCCCCTTCTTGACGTTCGGGCCATCGAGGCGCTTCACGTACCGCTGATCGAAGACGGCCGGCCAGGGACGGATCTGTTCGAGCTCGGGCCGCACCTGCTCGAGCAGCGCCGGCTCGATGACGCCGGCCGTTCGCGCGGCCGCATAACAGTCGTCCTCGAAGATGTCCCACCCTCCGAACACCAGATCGTCGAGCCCGGAGAGCGGGACGACGTCGCTGATCTTTGGCGAGCGGCCTTCGGTGCGTTTGCCGAGCCGGATGGTGCCCATTTGCGTGAGCGAGCCGATCGGTTTGGCGAATCCCTTGCGGATGGCGAAGACGCCGGCGATGGTCGTGGTGCTTACGGCGCCGAGACCAACGAGCAGCACGCCGAGCTTGCCGCGCGCAGGAGCGATGTCAACAGGTGCAGGCACGGGGTGGAACTATATCAGTCACCAGTCGGCAGTCGCCAGTCGGCAGTCGCCAGTCGCGTCAGTCGCCGGTCGGCAGTCAGACTAGTCGACTGCCGGGGTAAACTGTGCCGATGGCGTTGAACCCTTTCGCGAAGAGCAGCAACCCCACCTGCTCGAGGTCGGCATGGTGGGGACGAAGATGGGCGAGCGCTTCGTGCAGCTAGGCTGCGCGCACGGAGGCCGCCTCGGTGCTGTCGCCGCCAAAGTCGGCTTGTCCGGACGCGCCGTCGCACTCGTCCCCGACGAAGCATCGGCCGCGCGCGCGCAGAAAGGCGCGGCCCAGGCCGGCGTGCTCATCGAAGTGGAAGTCGCGCCGATGACCGCGTTGCCGGTCGACGCCGGCGCGTTCGACGTGGCCGTTGTCGACGACACCGGCGGACTCGTCGCCGCCGATCCCGCCCGGCGATCGCGCGCGGCTCGTTCGCGAGCTGTTCCGTATTTTGCGGCCCGCCGGAAGGGCGGTTGCCGATCGGCGCGGTCCCGCTCCGGCGGTCTCGGCGCCCTGTTCAGGCGTCCCTCGAGCGAACCGTCGTTTGCGGCCTCCGGCGCCTTGCACGAGCTGCTGGCCAGCGGAGGCTTCCGCCCCGTGCGGACGCTCGCCGAGCGCGACGGACTCGTCTTCGTGGAAGCGTTGAAGCCGCGCGCGGCGGGAGCGGAAAAGGCGGGAGCGGCAGGAAAGGCTGGAGGGGCGGGATAGGCGACAGCCTTCCTGCCCTGAGGACAGCCAGCCGTCGCCAAAAAGCGTCAAACCGCCGAGCGCCCTGGGGTTTACGCGGGAAAACGCCGCAAAACTATAGGCAAGGCTTTTGCCTCTCGTTCAGTCAGCCTCGCATGTCCAATCTCGTCGCACCGCTCGGCCCAGTCCTATTCGCCTCGAGAAATCGCAGAGGCTGCCGGTGTGTCCGAGGGTCAGGTGCGTCGCCGCGCTCGGCGACGCCGGCGGGCTACGTGCCGCACGAGGACGCCGTCCGGATCGGGCGGGCACTGCGGCGGGTCGCCGGATCGCACGCCGACGCATGCGGCTATCTTCTCGATCTTTTCGAGCGGACACCAGCCGATACGGACGACCGGTGTGCCGCTGGCCCTCTCGAGCACGCTGCACGCCGGTATCTTCGCGGCGGCCGTCTTCATCGCGGCCCTGGGACTTGCGCCTGCCGGCGCGACGGCCGCATTCGCGCGACCAGAGCCGATGCGGCTCGTTTTCGTCGCACTGCCGGGTCCTGGCGGAGGCGGCGGTGGAGGCGGCGCGCTGCAGAAGGCACCGCCACCGAAGGCCGAGCGGGAGGGCCGCCGTGCGATGAGCAGCCCGCTCCCGGCGCGGCAGCCGCCGAAGCCAGTTGAGCCGGCGCCAGATCCGCCAGAACCTGAACCCGAGCCCCTCAAGGCTGAATCGCTGCCCATCGTCGTGGCGCCACTGATCACCGTCCCTGCCGATTCGCGGAGACCGCAACGGCGTCCTGGAGCAGACGGCGGCGGCGGAAGACAGCCGTGGATCGGGGAGCGGGGGCGGCACAGGGGCGGGCACCGGTACGGGAATCGGCGAGGGCGAAGGCGCAGGAGTCGGACCCGGATCCGGCGGCGGCACCGGCGGCGGCGTCTATCGTCCCGGGAGCGGCATCGAGCCGCCGAAGCTGTTGCGCGAGGTGAAGCCTGATTACACCGAAGAGGCCCGCATGCGGAGGCTCGCCGGCGAAGTCGTCCTGGAAATCGTCGTCCGGCGGGACGGATCGGTTGGTGATCTGAAGGTGATCAAAGGGCTGGGAGGAGGACTGAACGAACGCGCTGTCCAGGCGGTCCGCCAGTGGCGATTCTCCCCGGCCCGCCGACAGGGAACGCCGGTCGACGTGATCGTCGAAGTCGCCGTCGAGTTCAGATTGAGGTAACGATGATTGCCCTGCTCGTCATAACCATCCTGTCTGTTGCGGTCGCCGTTGTCATGAGCGTCGTCGCGTGGCGGCTGGCCCGTGAGGAGCAGCGGCGCTCGCGGGCGCGAGTCGAAGCGCTGACCGCGGAGATTCATGCGGACGAACCCCCCTTTCTGAAGGCAGGCGAGTACCTTCCGCCCGAGGCGCCCGCGCGGACGCAAGGGAGCCTGGCCGCCGCGCTCGCCGTCGGCGTGCTCTTCGTCGGCAGCGTCGTCGGACTGGCGATTGTTTTCTCGGACGGCGCGCGCTCGAGCCCGGTGGCAACGCCTGTCGCGGATGCGGCCGCCGCGGCAACGACGACGAGCACCCCGTCGCCAATCGAGCTCACCGCCCTCTCGCACGAACGCGAGGGCGATCGCCTGATCGTTCGTGGTGCCGTCCGCAGTCCGGGCGGGGGGAACGTCCCTGGCCGGCCCTATCATCGCCGTCGTGTCAGCCTTCGATCGTGACGGCGCCCTGGTGGCGAGCGGCCGGGCACCACTCGAAGCCGCAGCTGGCGTAGAATCGAACGTTTGCCGTCACGATAACCGGGGTGGACGCGCTCCATCGCTATCGCGTCAGCTTCAGGAGCGACGACCAAACGGTCGCGCACGTGGATCGGCGCAAACAGGCTGTTACGGTCCAACTGCCATGATCTTCAAACGCACGTTCGCCGCCGCTGCCGTCGCGCTCGCGTTGGGGGCGCTGATCCCGTCGATCCCGCCGATCAATGTCTCGCTCGGCGCCCAGCAAGAGGACTCCGGACGCCCGCCCGACGAGGACGGCGCGTTTCGATTCAAGAGCGGCGTCGAGTTGATCAACGTCACGACGACGGTGTCGGACGCGAGCGGCCGCTTCGTCTCGGGCCTGCGGAAAGAGGATTTCGCCGTCTACGAAGACGGTCAGCCGGTGGAGTTGACGCACTTCAGCGCCGAACGAGTGCCCGTCAGCCTCGGGATCGTGCTCGACACGAGCGGCAGCATGGCCGGCACCAAGATCCGCGAGGCGCAAGCCGCGCTGAATCGCTTCTTCTACGACCTGCTCGACAAAGAGGACGAGATTTTCGTCTACGGCTTCAGTAATTTTCCGACCCTGCTTCAGGACTGGACGAGCGACCGGCGGCTTCTGGGCCGGGTGATCGATCGCCTCTCGCCAACTGGCGGCACGGCAATGTACGACGCGGTGGCGGAAGCCGTGCCGGTGGCACAGGACGGCCAGTTCCGCAAGAAGGCGATCGTGGTGATCTCGGACGGCAACGATACGTCGAGCCGCACCAGCATTCGCGAGTTGAAGCAGCAGATCCGCGAAACCGAAGTGCTGGTGTACGCCATCGGCATCGACGGCGACAGCGAGCGGCCCACGTATCGGCGCGCGCCCCAGCCGCAACCGCGGCGGCCGCTCCCGCCGCTTCCATTTCCGATCCCCGGCGGCCGGCGCCCGTTCCCGCAGATCCTCTACGGCCAGAACGGCGGGTGGCGCATCACTCCCAACGACGATCGCGTCAACGTCGCCGCCTTGCGCGACATGACCGACGACAGCGGCGGCCGAACGGAAGTGATTCGCGAGGGGCGCGATCTCAATCCCGCGACCGCATCGATCGCCGACGAACTCAGCAAGCAGTACCTACCTTGGTTATCAGGCGTCGGGGAAGAAAGACGGACGCTGGCACTCGATTCGCGTCGAGATCAAGACGGGCCGCTACATCGTCCGCGCACGTAAGGGGTACGTCGCAAGCTAGAATACCGCGTGCCTCTCCTCGCGACGGCGCTTGGCCTCAGCCTTCTGGGAAGCTGCGGCGGGTTGATCGTCGCCTCTTCCCTTCTGCTCTTCACGGATTCCGTGCGTACCCGGCTCGTTCCCTGGCTGGTCAGCTACGCGGTCGGGGCGCTCCTCGGTGTCGCGCTGCTCGCACTGTTGCCAGAGGCGCTGACGCTGCTGCCGCCGGCGCCGGTGTTCGGCACGCTGCTCGCGGGCATCCTCGTGTTCTTCGTCCTCGAGAAGCTGGTGCTGCTGCGGCATTGCCACACCAACGAGTGCAACGTGCACGCGGCGACGGCGCCGCTCGTCATCATCGGGGACGCTTTTCACAACTTCATCGACGGCGCCATCATCTGCACGGCGGTGATTGTCGTCGGTGCCGCTTGGCATCAACACGGCGCTGGCGGTGGCGGCGCACGAGATCCCTCAGGAAGTTGGCGACATCGCGATTCTGCTCGCCGCCGGCTACAGCCGGACGCGCGCGCTGGTCCTCAACATCGTGTCCGGTGCATCGGGTATCGTGGGTGCGCTCGTCGCCTACGGCGCTGTTGGAATCATTCCCGGCATCCGGCCCTACGTGCTGGCGTTCTCTGCCGCCAGCCCTCCTGTATATCGCAATGTCCGACCTCATTCCCAGACCTCCACCGTGGCGAGGTGGACGCGAACGGCATGCGCCAGGTGACGCTGATCGCGGCCGGCATCGGCACCGTCGTGGCGTTCGAACGACTCCTGAGCTAACCGCTCGATGCGTGTAGCGCAGGTCTTTAGACCTGCAGCGCGCACAGGCAGGACTAAAGTCCTGCGCTACTAGAGCTGGGAATTCTGTCCTCGCTGTCCCCGCGCCAGGACAGGACAGCGCCGACGTGATTTTCATAAATAGCTGATAAATAAAGACATATAGCTATGCCTGCTGGCATACGACTTGCCTTGGAACAGGAGCGGAATTTTCTAGGAGGGTCACATGCGAAAACTTCTTCTCCTGTGCGCGGCGTTTGTCATGATGGGCGGCGTCCTGTTCGCCGACGTGGGCGAGCGGAAAGATTTACAGGTGTTCAACGACATCTCGAGAACGGTCAACAACTACACGCAGTTCACCGTTTTCGACGACGTCGACGCTGTGGTGAAGGACGGGATCGTGACCCTGACCGGTGACGTGACGATGCCTCACAAACGCGTGGACATCGAGAAGCGGGTCGCCAAGATTGACGGCGTCGTCGAGGTGCGCAACCAGATCAACGTGCTGCCGGCGTCATTGAGCGACGACAGGCTTCGCTACAACGTTGCCCGCTCCATCTACGGCAATCCGCACTTCTGGAACTACGCCATCGGCCCGAATCCGCCGATCCACATCATCGTCGAGCACGGGCGCGTCACGCTGACGGGCGTTGTGAACAACGAGACGGACCGGATGATCGCGCGGTCGCTGGCGCATCAGTTCCCCGCGATGTCGGTGACGAACAACCTCAAGACGAACGCTGAGGTCCGCGACCTGCTTGAAACGATCAAGTGAGCTTCAGGTTCCGCTCGGGACGGGCGCCGACGACGGCGCTCGTCTACCGGGCGGACGGGGAAGCCGATGCGTCGCTCATCCTCGCGCACGGCGCAGGCGCCGGCCAGCGCAGCGCCTTCATGATCGCGTTCGCCGAGGGCATCGCGGCCCTCGGCATCGACGTCGTCACCTTCGATTTCCAGTACATCATGGCGAAGCGGCGGCTTCCCGATCGGGGCCCCGTGCTCGAAGCCTGTTACCGGGACGTGATAGCTACTGTTCGCGAACGCCTCGAATCGTCCCGCCGGTTTCTATTCATTGGCGGGAAGTCGATGGGCGGCCGCATCGCCACCCAGGTGGCGGCAGCCGATCCACACTTGCCGGCAACGGGTCTCGTCCTGCTCGGATATCCGCTTCATCCGCCCGGCCGCGCCTCTCAGTTGCGCGCCGCACATCTGCCGGCGATCGCCCGGCCGATGCTGTTCGTCCAGGGGAGCCGGGACACTTTCGGCACGCCATCAGAGCTGGGACCGGTGCTTGCCGGCCTCGCCCCCGCGCCGGCTCTTCACGTCGTCGCCGGTGGCGATCACTCGCTGAAGGTATCCCGCAACCCGCAAGTCCAGGCGGCGGTGTACGACGACGTGCAGCGAACGATCGTCCGGTGGATGCAGTCGGTCATCGAGCTCTGACCGGGGACCCGCGCAACCTGTGAATCCAATCCGTTGGTCTCATATCCATTTCATCGGAGCTAGCCGGGACAGACCAAACCGCCTTCGACGGTGTCTAAGCCAAAAGCAGGGATGAGGTGAAGGTACACAGTTTGCCTCTCCACCCTGCACGAATCAGCCGATCCGGATCGGCAACAACCGCAACCAGCCCTTTGGAGGTCCAGCATGCGTACGCGCATGAGCGCAGTTGTTGTCGCTGTCTCGGTGATCGTTACGCTTCTCGCAGCTCAATCGCGCCGCGGTCAGATCTGCGGGAACGGTCATGGATTCGTCCGGCGGCACGCTTCCCGGTGTGACCGTCACGCTCTCCGGCGTCGAGCCTCGCACCACCCTCACCAACGATCGCGGCGCTTTTACGTTCGCGAATCTTCTCCCCGGCGCGTACGCAGATTCACGCTTCGCTGCCCGGCTTTTCAACTGCCCTCGCGAGAGCCACGGTCACGGAGGGACAGACAGCGCGCGTATCGCTCTATCTGAAGGTTGGCGCGCTCGAGGAAACGGTTACCGTTACCGGCTCGACGCCGGCAATAAGCGCCCCAGCGTCAGCGAGGATGGTCGGCGGCGCAGCTGGTGGCGTGATGGGCGGCGCGGCCGGGGCTTGGCTGGCCGGCGCACGGGCCCGGAGGGCGGTCCACGGTTCAACACGGAGGCGTACGATCACGTTGACGAGAACGGCGTGCGTCGCGTGGCGAACGACCCGCTCTCGACGTTCTCCATCGACGTCGACACAGCGTCGTATGCGAACGTGCGCAGATTTCTCACGCAGGGGACGCCGCCGCCCGCCGGCGCGGTCCGCGTCGAGGAGCTAATCAATTACTTCCGCTTCGATTATCCGCAGCCGTCGGGCGACACGCCCTTCTCGGTCACGACGGAGCTCGCGGAGTGCCCGTGGAACCCGAGCCATCGTCTCGCGCTGATCGGTATCCAGGGGCGGGAAATCGCCGACAAGGCGCTCGGGCCGCGAAACCTTGTCTTCCTCATCGATGTTTCCGGATCGATGATGTCGCCCGACAAGCTGCCGCTCGTTCGCAATTCGATGCGGATGCTCGTCAATGTCCTCGCGCCACGGGACCGCGTCGCCATCGTCGTCTACGCCGGCGCGAGCGGGCTCGTCCTTCCGTCGACGCCCGGAGATCAGAAGGAGGTCATTCACCACGCCATCGCGCAATTGGAAGCGGGCGGATCGACAAACGGCGCCGCCGGGATCAGGCTCGCCTACCAGGTGGCGCGGCGGAACTTCATTCGCGGCGGCGTCAACCGCGTGGTACTGGCGACCGACGGCGACTTCAACGTTGGAGTCACCAGCCAGGACGAGCTCGTCCGGCTGATCGAGGAAGAGCGTGCGACCGGCGTTTTTCTTTCGGTGCTCGGCGTCGGCACCGGCAACTTGAAAGATTCGACGATGGAAAAGCTCGCCGACAAGGGCAACGGCAACTATGCGTACCTCGATTCGCTGCACGAGGCGCGCAAAGTGCTGGTGCGCGAGGCGGGCGCTACGCTGACGACGATCGCCAAAGACGTGAAGATCCAGGTCGAGTTCAATCCGAAAGCGGTCGCGGCATACCGGCTGATCGGCTACGAGAACCGGGTGCTCCGGAACGAGGACTTCAACGACGACAGGAAGGACGCCGGCGAGATTGGAGCTGGACACTCCGTGACAGCGCTTTACGAAATCGTTCCCGCCGGAGCAGAGGTAGAAGCGCCATCGGTGGACCCTCTCCGCTATCAGCAGACACGCGATCCGACGCGCGCAGCCGGCACATCGGAGCTCGCAACCGTGAAGGTCCGCTACAAAGCGCCCGATGGTGACACCAGCCGGCTGATCACAGCCGTGGTGCAGGCCAGACCTGGCGCGATGTCTCCCAATCTGGGGTTCGCATCGGCGGTCGCGGAGTTCGGCATGCTGCTGACCGGTTCGGAACACCGTGGACGTGCGAGCTACGAATCTGCGCTGACCAGGGCACGGACGTTCCGGGGGAGCGATTCCGAGGGGTATCGCGCGGAGTTCGTCAGGCTCCTCGAGCTCGCCTCAGGCCTGCGCGATCTCCAGGATCCCGTAGAAGGTGAGCGGCGGCGATGGTGATTATGGGTTCGCCCAGTAGTGCACGGTCAGCCGCGTTGTCTCAGGCGTCGAGACGATGACGACCCGTACGCCATCCCAGCCGGGAAAACCCTGATCGGTGACCGGAATGTCATCACCGAAGTCATAAGTCTCTGGCCGGGCCGCCCTCGTTTCGAGGGCTTTCGGAAGATCGCCAAACGCGCTCACGTCAACCTTCGTGAGACGTTCCCACTCCCGCACGAGGGCCGCAGCTCGGTTCAGCGCGGCCCGGGACGTCGCTGGAATACCCTGGCGCCGCGGCCACTCGAACGTCACTTCTCTGGCCAGACTGGTACAAGCGCTCCAGGTCATCGTCGCCGTCACGTTGCCGGGCAACCGGGCCTGCCTCGACCCTTCGGTCGGCTCGAGGGTGCACTCCGGCCGTTGCCCCGATACGCCGCCCGTCGCGAGCAGGATTGACACCCATACAACCGCCATACGCAGCGACATCGGCTGCCTCACCACCGGGCGCTCCGGTTATTCGAGTGGATGCTCAGCGATCAGGTACTCGGTCACGACGCGCCCTTTCATGAGGTGTTCGCGGATAATCCGCTCGAGCACCGGCGGGTCGCATTCCCGGTACCAAGCGCCTTCGGGGTAAACGACGGCAATCGGTCCACCCTCGCAGATGCGAAGGCAGTTGGCCTTGGTGCGGAGGACACCGCCCTGTTCGGCGAGGCCCAGCTCCTTCAACCGGCGCTTCAGGTACCTCCAGGCCTGCTCGCCCCGTTCCTTGTCGCAGCACTTGGGCTTCGTCTGATCGCAGCACAGGAAGATGTGCCGCCGCGCAACCGGCACGCCGATCTCGTCGGCGATTTCACGCAGCGAGTCGGATGAGGAGTCAGACACCGAAATCCTCCGCGTTCCATGTCAACCCGAGCGCGTCGGGCGGCGCCATGTATCCGAGGAGCGCAGAGGACGCCACGACCGAAGGACTCGCCAGATACCCTTCGCCGCCAAGGCCCATGCGGTTCTGCCAGTTCCGGTTGAACGAGGTGATGGCGCGCTCCCCTTTCTCCAGGGCGTCCGGCCCCTGCCCGAAGCACGGGCCGCACCATGACTGCCGCACCTGGCCGCCGACCGACCGCAGGACGCCGGCAATCGATTCGCCGCCGAGCCGCGCATCGGGCCGCTCGATCTGCCGCCCCACGCCGCCCGAACCGGGAAAGATGACGAAGACCGTCGCGGCGCGGGTTGCGCCTCGCGCGCGCGCCGCGCGAATCACCAGTGCCGCGGACAGGAGGTCGTCATAGCTGCCGTTGGTGCACGAACCGATGAGGGCCTTGTCGAACCTGATGCGTTCGGCCGCGACCTCCGACGCCGGGAACGCATTTCCCGGGCTGAACGGCTTGGCGATCATCGGCTGCACGTCCGACAGATCGAGTGCCTCGTCGATCTCGTAGTGCGCGTCGACGCCCGCCTGGCACGACGGATAGGGCAAATCGACCATCCCCTTCGCGCGGTACCAAGCCATCGTCGTCTCGTCGGGCGCGAAGATGCCGTTCTGCGCCTCTGCCTCCGCCATCATGTTGGCGATCGTGTTGCGGTACGCCATGGGTAGCTGCGCGTTTCGATCGACGAACTCGACCGACATGCCTTGCGCCTGGCGGGCGCCCCACCGGCGCAGCAACTCGAGCACGATGTCCTTGCCGCTCACCCACGGCTGCAGCCGGCCGCCGAAGACGACCCGCCGGGCGCGGGCGAGGGTGAAGTAGATATAGCCGGTCGACCAGCCGAAGCCGAGCGTCGTCGACCCGACACCGACGCCAACCGCCCCGTAGGCGCCGTACGCCCGGCTGTGCGAGTCGGCGCCGGGAATGAACTGGCCCGGCAGCACCAGCCCCTGCTCGGGAAAGTAAAAGTGAAAGATGCCGTCGCCGGGCGTCGCGTAGTAGGGCGGCTCGAGCCCGTGCAGGCGTGCGAACTCGCGGCCGATCGCTGTCTGCTTGTCGTCGTTGCTCTTGCCCGTGAAGACGAAATGGTCGTTGGCGATCGCCGCCTGCCTCGGAAAGATCGTGTCGCCGCCGGTAATCTTGTTGAATGTGTGGATGGCGAAGGGCGCCGTGCCGTCCGAGGCCGGCAGCAGGTCGGCGTATACGCGAAGCGTGGCCCCGGGACGAACCTCGGCATCCCTGTCGACACGGTGCGCCCAGATAATCTGCTCGGTCGACGTCATGCGCATGGCCCGGGCGCTGTCGGGCCATTCGAGACTCGGGGTGGTGTCCACGGACGCGCGGAGCTCGCGACGGCCGGCGGCGTAGATCCCGCCCGTGCGGCGGATCTCGTCTTCCTGCGGCGTCAGCGGCAGCGGGACATACGTTACGTTCTGGGTATCGTTCGTCAGGCGACGCGTGTCCGGATCGAAGGTGAATTCGTCCCCGTCCCGCGCGTCGGCTACCGCCTCGGGGCTCTGCACCACGTGCAGACCGAGATTGATGGCGTTCCTGCGGAAGATGTCGCCCATGTTCTGTCCGCAGACCACGACCATTTCGAGCCCCGCTTCCTCGGCGACGCCTTTGAGTCCCGCCGGGCTCATCTCGCGCGACGACCCGATCGCGAAGCGATCGCCGGCCACCAGAAAAGTCTCGCCGCGATGGACGCGCTCGCGAAAATCAGGAATGAGGTAGCGGAAGGAGCCCGCCTTCCAGCGCTGGTCCAGCGTGTCGAGGCTGTCGGAGACGCAGTCGGCGGCCGGCGTGATCTGATCCGTGTCGATGGCGTCGAGCTTCTTTTTCTTGCCCGGCACCTTCAAGTCCCAGATGATGAGAGCCCGGCCGCGAATCATCGTGCGCGAGCCGGTGGAATCCGAAACGCCGTCAGGGCCCGCAAACCTCTCCGTGGTGACACCCGGCTTAAGCCGGGCTGGCAGTATCGCAGGCAGCATTCTTCGGGACCTTATTAGGTATCATAAGCACAGAAGAACGTATGCCAGACAATCCATCAAGGGATCAGCCCCTTCACGCTTCGACCTCGGAGGCCGTCACGAACAACGTCCGGGTCGAGGTGGAATCCCAATATGCGGCCGAGCACTCGCAGCCCTCTCAGAGCCAGTGGTTCTTCTACTACACCATTCGCATTACGAACGAGAGCCACGAGACGGTGCAACTGCTGAACCGCCACTGGATCATCACCGACGCCAGCGGTCACATCGAGGAAGTGCGCGGCCCGGGCGTGGTCGGCGAGCAGCCGGTGCTCGGTCCAGGTGAGTCGTTTCAGTACACCTCCGGATGCCGGCTCAACACCTCGACGGGCGTGATGCACGGTACGTATCAGATGGTCCTGACCGAAAGCGGCGACCACTTCGACGTGAAGATTGCCCCCTTCGCGCTGCACGAGCCGTACACGGTCCACTGAACAGGCGATCGCCTGCCCTGCAACCCCGTCAGCATGGACGTCATGAAGCGGTTCGAGAAATTGATTTACGAGCACCTGCAATGAGGACGAGGGCGACCGCGCGAGCATGGCCGGCGGCGATCCTGTTGTTGTTGAGCGCAGCGTGCTCGGCCGCCGACGCGCCTGCGACTGCCGCTATCAAGGACGTGCGTGCGGTGTGGGAGGCGCAGGTCGAGGCCTGGAATGGCGGCGACCTCGAAGGCTTCATGGCCGGGTACTGGAAATCGCCCGATTTGGTCTTCTTCTCCAACGGCACCGAAACGCGTGGGTGGCAGGCGACGCTCGACCGGTATCGGGCACGGTATCAGGGCGAAGGGAAGCAGATGGGCACGCTCGCCTTCCCGGAGCTGGACATCGTCGCGCTGGGTCCGGACGCCGCGATGGCGCGCGGGCGGTGGCGCCTGAAGATGCCGGATGGATCAGAGCTGACCGGGATGACATCGGTCATTTTCCGCAAGCTCCCCGAAGGCTGGCGTATCGTGCACGATCACTCGTCGGCCTAGCGCCGCCAGAACGGGCCGCTATTCCGGCCGGTGAAACGTGCGGATCGCGTCGAGGAACGCGTCGCCGAAATCCGCCGCCTTTCTGGCGCCCACGCCGTACACCTCGTGCAGGTCGTCGATCGTCCTGGGCCGCCGCTGCACCATGTCCCGCAGCGTCGTGTCGTGAAAGATCACGTACGGGCGGCACGCCGCGCTCGCGCGCGAGCCGCAGCCGCAGGTCGCGCAGCAGGTCGAAGAGCTCGCGATCGACGTCGGCGGGCACGGACGGCGCACCTGGCGCTGACGGGCCACGACGCCGTTTCTGCGCCGGGGGGCGGACTTCCCGATACAGCGTGCAGTCGCTCTGACCGCGCAGCAGCGACGCGCCGTCCGGCGTCACCCGGAGAACCGGATACGGATCGCCCTCGCGCGCCAGGAATCCTTCGGCCACCAGCTGTTCGATGTAGCCGCGCACGGCGGGCACCGATTCGTCCTTCAGCAGACCGAACGTGGAGAGCGCCTCGTGGCCGCACGCCGTCACCTTCTCGGTGGCCCGGCCAAGGAGGACATCGGTGACATGCCCCGTGCCCCAGCCCTGCTTGAGCCGCGCCACCGACGACAGGATCTTCTGCGCCACGATCGTCGAGCCGTCGACGACGTCGAGCTCTTTCAGGCACCAGTCGCACGCGCCGCAGCTCGCCCGCGTGTAGGCCTCGCCGAAGTACTCGACGAGCGTCCGGTGCCGGCAGCGCGTGCCACCCGCGTATCGCTGCATGTCCGCGCAGCAGCGCGCGCCCGCTTGGCGTCAACTCGCCGTTGGCTTCGAGCATCTGCCGCCAGCGCACGAAATCGGCGCCGGAGTAGATGAGCACGCACTCGGCCGGCAGCCCGTCGCGGCCCGCGCGGCCCGATTCCTGCTGGTAGTGCTCGGCGGACCGCGGCGCGCCGGCGTGGACGACGAAGCGCACGTTCGACCGATCGATGCCCATGCCGAACGCCACCGTCGCGACCACGATGTCGGCGCGCTCCTGGAGGAACGCTTCCTGGCTGGCGCTTCGGACGGCATCGGGAAGGCCGGCGTGGTACGGCACCGCGCGATGGCCTTCTTCGACCAGCCACGCCGCGAGCGACTCGACCTCGCGCCGCGACAGGCAGTACACGATGCCGGCGTCGCCCTCGTGGCGATCGAGAATCGCGCGAAGCTGGCTGTGCAGGTTGCCCCGACGCAGCACGCGATAGGTCAGGTTCGGCCGATCGAACGAGCCGACGAGCACCGCCGGTTCGTGCAGCCGCAGCTCGTGGACGATGTCGGCCCTGACCCGCTCGGTCGCCGTCGCCGTGAACGCGTGCAGCGAGACGCCCGGGAAAGTCGTCGCGCAGCCGCCCGAGCTGCCGATACTCCGGACGGAAATCGTGGCCCCACTGGCTGATGCAGTGCGCTTCGTCGACGGCGATGAACCGCACGCCCGACTGCTGCAGCAGGCGCCGCAACGCCGGGCCGCCGTCGCCCACAATGCGCTCCGGCGACACATACAGCAGGCGGCAGCGATCCGTCCGCAGGCTCGCGATGACCGCGTCGCGTTCCTCGGGCGTCTGGGTGCTGTTCAGATACGAGGCCGCCACGCCGTCGACGCGCAGGCCGTCGACCTGATCTTTCATCAGCGAGATGAGCGGCGAGATCACCACGCCCACCCCGTGGGCCTGGACGACCGCCGGCGCCTGGAAGCACAAGGACTTGCCGCCGCCGGTCGGCAGCACGAGGACGCTGTCGCGCGACGCGAGGATCGCGTGCATCGCCTCGCGCTGGAGCGGACGGAATCCCGAGAATCCCCAGACGCGGTGGAGCGCGTCCCTGAGGGCAACATCGGCCACGTCGAGACCGTCGAGGGCGTTCAGGCGATCGCGACCGTCCCGGCCTCGAGAGCATCCGGACGGCCCGGACCGTCAGCGTCTGGCGTATTTGTGCTCGATGTAATCATCGACGAGGCGCTGGAACAGGCCGGACAGCTCTTCGTACGTGCCGCGGAGGGTCGTCACGTGCTCGCCGTCGATATAGATCGGACAGTTGGGCGCCTCGCCCGTGCCCGGCAGGCTGATGCCGATGTTGGCCGCCTTCGACTCGCCCGGACCGTTGACGACGCAGCCCATCACGGCGAGCGTCATCGTCTCGACACCCTGGTATTGCGTCTTCCACTCGGGCATCTTCTCGCGGACGTAGTCCTGGATCCGTTCGGCCAGCTCCTGGAACGTCGAGCTCGTCGTCCGCCCGCAGCCCGGGCATGCGGTCACGCTCGGCGAGAACGATCGCAGGCCGAGCGCCTGCAGCAGCTCGCACGCGGCGTACACCTCTTCGCGGCGATCGCCGCCTGGCCGCGGCGTCAGCGACACGCGTATCGTGTCGCCAATCCCCTCCTCCAGCAGCACGCCCATCGCCGACGCCGACCAGACGAGGCCCTTCGTCCCCATCCCCGCTTCCGTCAGGCCCAGGTGCAGCGGCTGATCGGTCTGACGCGCCAGGGCGCGGTACACCGCGATGAGATCCCGCGGACGCGAGGTCTTGCAGGAGATGATGATCTGGTCCTTGCGCAGCCCGCTCTCGATCGCGAGCGCCGTCGACTCGACCGCCGACAGGACCATGCATTCGTTGATGATCTCTTCCGACGACTTGCCGAGATCGCGGTCCGTGTTCTCCTGCATCCGGGCGACGACGAGCTCCTGGTTCAGCGAGCCGCCGTTGACGCCAATCCGAACCGGCCGGCCGTGATCGACCGCCACCTTGCAGATCGTCGAGAACTGCTCGTCGCGACGCCGGCCGGTGCCGACGTTCCCGGGGTTGATGCGGTACTTGTCCAGCGCCTGGGCGCAACCGGGAAACTTCGTCAGCAGGAGATGGCCGTTGTAGTGGAAGTCGCCGATCAGCGGCGCTGTGCAGCCGGCATCGAGCATCCGCTGCTTGATCTCGGGGACGGCGGCAGCCGCTTCGGGCAGGTTGACCGTGACCCGCACCATCTCCGATCCGGCTTCGGCCAGCTCAACACATTGCCGGGCCGTCCCGGGTGCGTCGGCGGTGTCAGTCATCGTCATCGACTGGACGGCAACCGGCGCGCCGCCACCGACTTGAACGCCGTTGACGCCGCCGACTCTGACGCCGACGGTCTTGTGAAGTCTCACCAGGCTCATGTGTGGGGGTGTTTTCTCATGATAGCATCCGTACAGGGGACGGGTCGCCGTACGTACTCAGTACGGCGACCCGTCCCCACACATTGATATGCCCGAGCAGCCTCGCGTCGTCGACTGGCCTCCGCCTCGGCGGCCCCGCCAGAACCACGCTGGCCTGATCGCGATGGCGGCGCTTGCCGCCGTCGTGTTCGGCGGCGGCACGGTGCTGTCGTATTACATCGAGTCGCTGTGGTTCGACTCCCTCGGCTACGTCGACGTGTTCTGGAAAACACTGAGCGTACGGATCGCGGTGTTCCTGGGCTTCACGATTATCACCTTTCTCGTGCTGTACGGCTCGTATCTGGCGTTCAAGCCCGCGCGCCTCGGAGAACTGACCGGCGTCCCCATTCTGATCAACGGTCAGCCCATACAGCTGCCCGTCGAACCGGTTCTGCGGCTCATCGCGCTCGGCGGCTCGCTCGCAATCGCCGTGATCACCGGCGCCGGCATCATGACCAACTGGCGGACGCTGGCGCTCTATTGGTACAGCCGTTCCGCTTCGCCCGCTTCCGCGGAGCCGCTGCTCGATCCGATCTTCGGGCGGCCGCTCGACTTCTATCTGTTCACCCTTCCGGCGTGGGAGATCGTCGTCGGATGGCTGCTGACGCTCGGCGTGTTCGCCGGCGCCGTGGCCGGCTTCTTCGTCGTGATCACCAGCGGCACGCGCCTCCTGAGCCGCGCCCGCGCGAGCGAGACGCGGTCCCTGGCGGGGCTTGTCGTTTGCCGTTGGCTGTCGTGCTGCTGATGCTGGCCATGCGCGTCTATCTCGGCCGGTTCGAGCAGCTCTTCGACGATCGCGGCGGTGCCATCTTCAGCGGCGTGGCGTACACCGATGCGAACGTCAGGCTCACCGGCCTGCTCGTCGTCGCCGGCGCGCTCGTCCTCGGTGCGGCGATCGCGCTCGTCAACGCGGTCGCCGCGCCCAAGCTTCGATGGCTGATCGCGGCGGTCGTGCCCGCGGCCGTCTGCTTTTTTGCCGTCGGCGTCATCTCGGCCGTACGTGAACGGCTTCATCGTGAAGCCGAACGAGCTGGTTCGCGAAACCCCGTACATCGCGCACAACATCGAGTTCACGCGCAAGGCCTACGGTCTCGATCGCTTCGAGGAGCAGCCGTTTCCCGCCGAGACCGGCGTCGAAGCGGTGGACACCGCCAACAACCAGGCGACGATCCAGAACATCCGCCTGTGGGACTGGCGCGCGCTCGGGGACACGCTCCGGCAGATTCAGGCGATCCGCACCTACTACGAATTTCCTGACGTCGACATCGATCGCTACATGATTGACGGCACGATGCGGCAGATGATGGTCGCCGCCCGCGAGCTGAACGTCGAGCGGCTTCCGGAGACCGCCCGCACCTGGATCAACACCAAGCTGATCTACACCCACGGGTACGGCGTGACGATGAATCCGGTGAACGGGTTCACGACGGAAGGACATCCGGTGCTCGTGCTCAGCAACATGCCGGTCGAGAGCACGAATCCCGAGCCTGAAGGTGACGCGGCCGGAGATTTATTTCGGCCAGCTCACCAACACCGACGTGTACGTCAAGACGCGGCAGCAGGAATTCAACTATCCGCAGGGAGAAACCAACAACCTGACGTCGTACGAGGGCACCGGCGGCATCGTCCTGGGCGGCTTCCTGCGGCGCACGCTCATCGCCCTCGACCGCGGCGACATCACGAAGCTGCCCTTCAGCGACGATATCGGCCCGGAGAGCCGGCTGCTGATGCGCCGCAACATCCGCGAGCGCGTCGCCGCGCTGGCGCCCTTCCTCACTCTCGATCCAGATCCGTACATCGTCGTCGGCGAGGACGGCCGCCTGTCGTGGATCGCGGACGGGTTCACGACCTCCGACACCTTTCCGTACGCGCGCCACTTCGTGGTGGGCCGCGAGCGCATCAACTACATTCGCAACAGCGTGAAGGTGGTGATCGACGCCTACGACGGCACGACGACGTTCTACGTCTTCGACAGCAGCGATCCCATCGTCGCGGCGTATCAGGCCCTCTTTCCGACGATGTTCAAGGATGCGAGCGCGATGCCGCCGGGGCTCCGCAGCCATGTGCGTTATCCCGAGCTGCTGTTGAAGCTGCAGGCGGCCGTCTACGGCCTGTACCACATGGACTCGCCCGAGGTGTTCTACAACCGCGAGGATCTGTGGACGGTCGCGAGCCAGGTCAGCCAGGGCAGCCAGGGCGAACAGGCGACGCAGCCGATGGAGCCCAACTTCGTGCTGATGAAGCTGCCGGGCGAGAAGCGACTCCGAGTTCATCGAGATTCTGCCGTTCACCCCGGCCAACCGCAACAACATGATCGGCTGGATCGCCGCCCGCAGCGACGAGCCGCACTACGGTAAGGCCATCGTCTACAACTTTCCGACGACCCGGCTGGTCGACGGACCGCTGCAGATCGAGGCGCGCATCGATCAGAACCCGCAGCTCTCCGCACAGATGTCGTTGTGGAATCAGCAGGGATCGAACGTCCTGCGCGGCACGCTGATCGTCATTCCGATTGGCCGCGCACTGCTCTACGCCGAACCGATCTACCTGCAGGCCGAGCGCAGCCCGATGCCGCAGCTGCGCCTGGTCGTCCTCGCGCTCCAGGATCGGCTCGCCTACGGCGCAACGTTCGAAGAGGCCCTCGCAGGACTGTTCGGCAACGCCCCGTCCACGCTCCCGGGGCAGTTGCCGACCACCGCGGCGGGTCTGGCGACCATCGGGTCGCCGCCCGCAACGTCGCCAGCGGCTTCCGGCGCGCGCGGCGGCGCCGACATCAACACGCTGATTGCCGAAGCCGGCAGCAACTTCGCTGACTACCAGCGGCTGACCGCCGAGGGAAGACTCGGGGAAGCCGGACAGAAACTCGAAGCACTCAAGCGGGCGCTCGAGCAACTGGCGAGCAGGCAAAACTAAGAGCCCCGCGACGAAAAGCTGCTGCAGGTACAATTGCCCTCGAAAGGACTCTCATGCGTATCATCCCGACCTTCGCGCTGGCGCTCGTTGCCGCCGCGACCCTGTCAGCGCAGACGCCAACTGTGATTCCAGCGCCTCCCGACGTCGCCGCTCCGCCGAAAGATGCGAGCAAGACGAATTCAGGCCTCGCAACCCGCGTGGTGCAGCAGGGCACGGGAAAAGAGCGCCCCAGGGCGGATGAGATCGTCACGGTTCACTACACGGGCTGGACGACCGACGGCAAGATGTTCGACAGCTCGGTCGTCCGCGGCGCGCCGGCCAGCTTTCCGTTGAATCGAGTGATTCCCGGGTGGACCGAAGGCGTCCAGCTGATGGTGATCGGCGAGAAACGGCGCCTCTGGATTCCCGAGGCGCTCGCCTACAAGGGACAAGCCGACAGGCCGAAGGGCATGCTCGTCTTCGACGTCGAGCTCCTCGGCATGCCGACGCGCCCGCCGGCCGACGTCAAGGCCGCCCCCGCCGATGCCAAGCGCACGTCCAGCGGCCTCGCCTACAAAGTCCTGACGCCGGGCACCGGCAAGGTGCGACCGAGAGCCACCAGCGAGGTCACGGTCCATTACACCGGCTGGACGACCGACGGCAAGATGTTCGACAGTTCGGTGGTACGCGGAGAGCCCACCTCGTTCCCACTGAACGGCGTGATTCCGGGGTGGACCGAGGGCCTGCAGTTGATGGTCGAAGGCGAAAAAACGCGGTTCTGGATTCCCGAGGCGCTGGCCTACAAAGGACAAGCGGGTGCGCCGCAAGGCACGCTGGTCTTCGACGTCGAGCTGCTTCGGACGAAGTAGCAGGAGGAAGGCGGGACGGCGGAGGGGCGGACAGGCAGGACAGGGAATTCATGCTCGTCGGCGGCCTCGCGGTGATCGTTCATGTGCCGCCCGCCTGCCGTTCACATGGGACGTGGACACTCTGTCGAGGGGCCTCAACTTCACGCTGACTACGACCGCAGGAGCTTCGAATCCTGGGCGAGATCACCTATGGCGGAACGTTCGAGGCCTTGCTGCCCGATACCTTCTGCAATTCCGTGCGTCAGTTCACCGGCACCAGCCGCTTCAGCTCCTCGAACCAGTTCTGCACCAGGATCAGGTTCGACGCCGTGCCGCTGTCGGCTGTCCGGCTGCGCCACTGCGGATGATCGACGAACCTTCCGTCGCGGGCGATGTCGTACGGGCCGGGTCAGGCCGCCAGAATCGGAGCATCGCGAAATCGAACAACGGCTGCAGGACGCCCGGCGACGAGCGTCGTCCCGGACTGCACCGGCGACCGCAAACATCTGCCGGCCGTCCGCTGCGAAGAACAGCTCCCGGCCGTCGCGCGACCAGAGTGGGAGACGGCCGCCGCCCGTCGAGATCGGTTGCCGATCTGCCGAGCTCCGGATACCGCTCGACATAGATCTCGTATCGACCGGTCACGTTCGACTCGTAGGCCATCCAGCGTCCGTCCGGAGACACGGCCGCGTGGTCGTTGCTGAAGTCGCTTTTCACGCAGCATCTTTCACGTCGGACGGGCGCTCGATCGCCATCTGCCCGATCGCACTCTGATTGCTCGCCGACACCTCGGTAAACAGGAGCTGCCTGCCGTCTGCCGACCAGCCGTTGGCGCGCAGATTGATGAGATCTTTCGCACGCGCGAGGAGCCGCTCGTCGCTGCCGGTGCCATCCGCCGGCCGCCAGAACAGCTCCGGATAGCCCGCTCGTAGCGACGTAAAGATGATGCGCTGCCCGTCGGGCGTCCAGATCGGGCTGCTGTCCGGGGCAGGGTGGGTCGTCAGCCGGCTCCGCGCGGCGCGGGCAAAATCGTAGATCCAGATATCGTCGTCTGGGTGGCCAGGGCGAGCTGCGCGCCATCGGGCGACACCCGACGTCGCGGTAGGAGTCCAGCGGGAGGCCAGGCAGCGCTGAGGCACGTCCCTGGCGATCCACCGACACGACTGTCCGCTGGCCGCCGCCATCGGCCCCACCTGGGACGTAGACGAGCGAGCCGTTGGCGGCCACCGCGACGTCAGCGGCGCCCGATCGCGGTCGTCACCACGCCCTCGAGCACCGGCACAGGCGTCCCGACCACCTCCAGCCGCTCGAGGTCGAATGCCACGGCGCGCAACGTCCCTGCGACGCCGTAGACGAGATGCCCCGTCGGCACGTAGTGCGCGTGGCTGCCGCCACGGAAGAGCATCTTCGACGTACCGGTCTGCAGATCCAGCATCGCAATCTGCGCGTTCTCGATGCTACCGGTGAGCCGGAGCAATCGTGAAGAGGACCGCGTCGCCACCAGGCAGGAACTCGGGCCAGAGGTGATCGCCTTCCCCGCGCTCGCGATCGGGCTTCGTGAGCACGCGTGGGCTCGCCTCCTGCAGCGGACACGCGCTGCAGGCCGGTTGCCGGCGCGTTCGTGGCGTACACGATCGTCCCGTCCGGTCCCCATGTCGCACCGCGCGGTCCTCCGCCGTCGACGCAAGCATCGTCACTGCCGGCCCGCCCGTGATCACCACTTTCTTGAGTGGGCTCACCCCGTCGAAAAACCCGACCCACTGTCCGTCCGGTGAGATGAACACGCCTCGTGGCGCGCCAAGACCGCTCAGCACCGTGGGCTCGAGCTGGTCGAGCGCACGCACCAGCAGCTGGTTGTTGCCGCGATAGACGACACTTGAACCGTCCGGCGTGATGGCGACATCGCGATCGCCGCCCGCTAGCGTCAACGCAGCCGACCCGGACGTCGTGATCGTCGTGCGCACGACGCGCGGAGTCGCCGGGCGGGTGGCGAACCACGTGAGCGCGGCCGCGACAGCGGCGACCACCAACACAACGGCCACCAGTGCCGCAATGCGCCGCGACAGTGATGTGCGAGGCGAGCGGCGCTGCCGGCGCCGTGCTGCTGGCCGCGACACCGGCCTGGTGATCGAGGACGAACAGCGCCGCCGCGATGTCCGCGATCCGCCTGCGGCGATCCTTGACGAGGCATTGCTGCAGCAGCGTGCGGACCGGCGGCGGCACGTCGGACGGGAGCGCCTGCCCAGTCCGGTTCGAGGCGGACAACCGCGCCGAGCACCTCCGTCATGTCCTCGCCGTCGAACGGACGTCGGCCCGTCAGCATCTCGTACAGCACGCAGCCGAACGCCCAGACGTCGCTGCGCTTGTCCGCCTCACGCCCCTTCGCCTGCTCCGGCGACATATAGGCAGCCGTGCCCAGAATCATGCCGACGCCCGTCGTCATCGCCGGTGATCGTGATCGTCGGCGACTGCGACAACGCCGACGGCGCCGGTCTGAAGACCGGCCCCTGCCGGATCGGCGAGCTTCGCGAGGCCGAAGTCGAGCACTTTCACCACGCCGTCAGGCGTGACCTTGATGTTCGCCGGTTTCAGATCGCGATGAATGATCCCGTGCTCGTGCGCCGCTTCGAGCGCTTCAGCAGATCTGACGCGCGATCGGCAATGCTTCATCCAGGGGAATCGGCACCACGCTCAATCCGATCGGCCAGCGTGCCGCCCTCGACCAGTTCGAGCACGAGCGCGTGACGTCCCGCTGCTGTCCTCGAACCCGTAGATGGCGCCGATGTGCGGGTGATTCAGTGAGGCCAGCACCTGCGCTTCGCGCTTGAAACGGGCGAGGCGATCGGCGTCGAGCGCGAACGTATCGGGAATGACCTTCAGCGCGACGTCGCGCCCGAGCTTCGTATCGCGCGCGCGATAGACCTCGCCCATCCCGCCGACGCCGAGTGGCGCAAGCACTTCGTACGACCAATTCGCGCGCCGGGAAGCAATGCCACGCGTGCGCGTTCAGCGAGCGACGCGACCGGCGAACCGGCAATGGGCTGGGCGGCTTGGGGCAGTCTGCCGCTCCGCTAATCCTGGGAGCATGACCGTCCTTCGTGCACCCTCAGGAGTCGGCGACGCTCGCGCCAGAGGGTCGAAGGCGTGAGGTGATGGAATTATGTGCGCGAACTACCGTGACGGATAACGAATTCTGTGGAGCGGGGGTTACTGCGATAAGGCACACCTGAGCAGTCGTGGGCTCACCGCCCCGGCTTTCCCGTCCCTCCTGCCCTTCCTGCCGGGCCCGGTCCGCCGGCCGTTCCTGCCCGACCTGCCCCTCCCGCCCTTCCCGCCTCGTCCCGCCTCTGCCCCGCCCGCTCCGTAATCTTCCGGCACGCGCGGGAAAATCGATCGCCGAGCGCGCGGCGGACATCGTCGGGCACCGGGCCGATGCGCGCCCAGCTGGCCTGCGCCTGACGGACCTCTTCGGCCGCGGCGCGAAGGCGGCTTTCCTCGTCCACTTTTCCACCGATTGTGTTCGAGGCGAGCGCTTCCTTCAACATCGCCGCGAGCCTCGTGGTGGGCGAGAGCGCGGCGTCACGGCTCGCGTCGCCCGGCGCCGCCGGACCCGCGAGCTCCTCCACCCGCCGCACCAGGCTTTCCATCCGCTTGCGATTCGCGTCCAGGTCGAGGTCGCTGCCGGCGAACGCGGCCGGTACCGCGGCGAGCACGCGCGCGAACGCCGCGGCAAATCGCTGGTCGAGCGCGGCGGCCCGCTCGCGATCCACGCCTCGCGCGGCAATCTCCTGCTGCCATCGCCCGCGCAGCGCGCGGACGGCAGTCAATAGTTCCTGTGGGGTCCGGCTCGCGCCGGACGCTACTTCTGCGCTCGGGCTGAGGCCAGACACGACGCTTCCCGCGGCTTCTGCGGTACTCTGCTGCGAGGTCCTGTGACGGAGCGGCGTCTGCTGCGGGGTCCTGCGACGCAGCGGCGTCGGTGGCGGACGGCAACGGAACGAGCGACTCGAGCTCGGCGCAGATCGCCTCGCGCGCCGCCACCCGCTCGCCTCGCTCTATCTCGTGGCGCTGGGCATACCGCGTGAAGAAGCGGTCGCAGGCGTTGCGGAAGCGCAGCCAGATCGCCTCCGATCGGCTCTTTTTCACCGGACCGATCGGTTTTCCAGTCGCTCTGCAGGCGCCTGATTTCAGCGGCGGCCACGTCCCAGTCGGTCGAGTCGGCGAGCGCCTCGACGCGCGCGCACAGCGCTTCCTTCCTGGCCATGTTCTCGGCCCAGCGTTTCCTGTGCTCGGCGAGGTCCGCCTGACGGCGTGTGAAGAAGCGATCGCACGCGCTCCGGAACCGCTCCCAGATCGCCTTCTCCTGTCCACGGCTGACCGCGCCGATCGTTTTCCACTCGATCTGCAGCCGCTTGATTTCCTCGGCGGTTTGAATCCAGTGGGTTGACAAGGCGAGGGCCTCGGCCTTTTCGCACAGAGCGATCTTGATCGCGAGATTCTCGGCGCGGGCCGCAGCCTCTTTGGCGAAGTGTGCCTCGCAGCGGCTCCATACGACGTCGTGGGCCGCCTTGAAGCGGCGCCACAACACATCGCCCTGCGGCCGCGGCACGTCGCTCGCCACGCGCCACTGCTCCTGCAGTGCGCGGACCTGAGTCTGGATCTCGACCGGGTCTTCGAGCGCGGCGAGGCCCTCCATCTTCACGCACAGTTGTTCCTGGACGCCGAGATTCGCCCACCGCTGCCAGTCGGTGAGCTCCCGCAGCTCCTGCACCTTCGCCGCGAGAGCGGTCTGGACTGCTTTCAGCCGGTGCGCGATGTCGTCGTGCTCGCGCCTGGACGGGAGCGGCGGCAGTGCGGCAACCGCCGTTCGCACGTCCCGCAAGGCGCGCTCGCCTGCCTTGAGTGTCAGGTCGGACTTGGCGGTGAGCGTCTCGGTTCGGGCGGCAAGCTGGGTCAACCTGACGAGCGCCTCCTGACGAACCCGCGCCTCACGAGCCTGCGCCTCGGCACGTTCCGCCTCCTGCTGACGCTGGTGCGCCGCCTGCTCTTCCTGGCGGACGCGCTCCTTCTCCAGCTGTTCCTGCAGCCGTTCCCGCTCGCGCGCCTGCTCCTCGTCGCGCAGACGAGCCGCCTCGGCCTCGCTTTCGGCGCGTTCGGCTTCGGCCCGTGCAGCCTCGGCTCGGAGCCGCGCGGCTTCCTCTTCTTCCACCGCCTGACGCTGCGCCGCGTCCGCTCGACCTCCGGCGCGCCTTCTTTGCCCACCAGAGCGGCGCCGCCGGGGACCTCGGGGACGTCGTCGATTCCAGGGATTCCAGGGATTCCAGGGATGCCAGGGACTCCAGCAACTTCGATTTCGGCAGGCGCCTGCGACGCCGCTTCGGCTGCGGCGCGATCGTCCATTTCGCGGAGGACCGTGCGGGCGCGCTTGAGCGCACTCCTGTTCTTCGCGCGCACGGCGACCTGCTCGAGATCGACCCGGTCATCGATCCGCTCAACCGCGCCGACCGCAGTGTCCTTGAACTCGCTGTTCAGCGCGACGTTCAGGATCTCGCCGCGGGCGTCGAGCGCCGCGAGCGCCGCCAGGCGGATCGGTTCGAGCACGGCGTGCCGGGCGATGGTTCCAAGGCCATGCGCGTCGCTGACGCGGCCAAGGGCGCGGAGGGCCACTTCCTCGCGGAGCGCCGTCTTCGCGACGGCGGCCAGCATTCGGACGTCAGATAGCGCTTCGACCGCCGCCAGGCTCTCGGTCTCCGAGACACCCTCGAACGAATCGAGCGCGATATCCCGCAGCATCGTCAGGGCCGCCTCCCGAACACTCTCATCGGAGTCCGAGCGGGCCACCGCCACCAGCGCGGCCGGGTCCATCAGCTTGGCGACCGCTGCGCGCCGCACCCGCGCCTCCGGGTCGTCGCGGGCGATCTCCGCGAGGAGATCGCGTTCGTCGATCGGGATCTCCTGTACGTAGGAAAGTCGCACGGCCGGATCGGCGTGCTTCTGAGGCGGTTGCGCGCGGAATCGATCGAGCAAGGTCATAACGAGCGTACTCCGACCTGAGGGGTCATTCTAAATGAGAGACACGACGGTCCGGTGCCACCGTGGATGCACCTTTTTTTGCCTGACGCACGATTCTCCAATTTCACGGATCGGCCCCACAATTGTAGGGGGGCTGGCAGCAGCGAGCTAATCTGGAACAGGGCGTCGACAAAGCCACCACCCCTGGCTGCCCGGTTGCAAGTCCAATCGTGTATGACGAGGTGGGCGGAGCTCGAAGGCGTAGCACTTCCGTGCATTTTGACGAGGTCGTCGAACGTCTTGACGAATGGTCTGAGCGGCGTCCTCCCCGGCGCACCCGCACAGGCCGTTCTCGCCCCGGAGCCGCGGCGGCAGTGGCCCGACGGATTCGATCCCGCTCGAATTCGCCATGCGGCGGGCCTGCTGCTGGTCTTTCCGATCCACCGCCGCGCCCATCTCGTGCTGACCGTTCGCGCGGACACGCTCGGCCGGCACCGCGGGCAGATCTCGCTGCCGGGCGGCGTCGTGGATCCGGGCGAAACGATCGAGCAGGCGGCCCTGCGTGAGGCGCACGAGGAAGTGGCCTTGCCGAGCGCGGACCCGCGGATTCTCGGCTCGCTGACGCCCGATCGACATTCCCGTCAGCGGCTTCCGTCTTCATCCGGTGGTCGCGGTCATGAACCGGCGTCCGGAACTGCGAGCGGCCGACGGCGAAGTCGCGGGCATCCTCGAAATTGCGGTGGACGACCTGCTCGATCGCGCGTGCCTGGTGTCGAGCGAGCGCGAACGCGACGGCCGCACGCTTCTGGTCCCCGCCTTCAACGTCGGCGGCCATGAAATCTGGGGGGCGACGGCGATGGTGCTCGCCGAGTTTCTGGCGGTGCTCGGATGGAACCCCGGGCTGCCGGAATCGATCGGCGGCGATTAGGACATTTTTGTCTCTATTCTGAGTTCTACAGACATTTGTGTACGTCTGGAGGGGTCACTCTCCTGTTGCGCCGGTCCGGACAATCTGCACATAATCCATCTTCTTCCGGTTCGGGATTTGTCTCTCATCAGCAAGGAGCAACGTCATGGGTTCTGCAGTGTTCGGCGAAGCGATCGGCGCGATCCGCGACTGGTCGGTTTCCACGCAGGAAACGCGGGAAACGCGCGCGATGAGCGCGAGCGGAATCAGCGCGAGCGGAAACGGATCGTTCGGCAGTCTGGTGTTCAACGACGAGGTGCAGCAGGCGCGGTTGCCGAAGCCGGTGTATCACGCGCTGCGCCGGACGATCACCACGGCGAAGCGCTCGATCTGTCGGTCGCCGACGCGGTGGCGCAAGCGCGATGAAGGACTGGGCGGTCGAGCACGGCGCGACGCACTACACGCACTGGTTCCAGCCGCTGACCGGCATCACCGCCGAGAAGCACGACTCGTTTCTGTCCCCGACCGGCGACGGCAAGGCGGTCCTCGAGTTCTCGGGCAAGGAGCTGATCAAGGGCGAGCCCGACGCGTCGAGCTTCCCGTCGGGCGGCATGCGCTCCACCTTCGAGGCGCGCGGCTACACGGCGTGGGATCCGACCAGCCCGCCCTGGCTGCTGTACAGCGGCAACTCGGTCACGCTCGTCATCCCGACGGCGTTCGTGAGCTGGACCGGCGAGACGCTCGACAAGAAGACGCCGCTGCTGCGCTCGATGGAAGCGCTCTCCAAGCAGGCGGTCCGCGTGCTGAAGCTGTTCGGCTCGACGCGCGACGCGCGTCATCACGACCTGCGGGCCCGAGCAGGAATATTTCCTGATCGATCAGTACTTCTACCTGTCGCGTCCCGATCTGATCAACGCCGGCCGCACGCTGTTCGGCGCCAAGCCGCCGAAGGGCCAGGAGCTCGAAGATCAGTACTTCGGCGCGATCGCCGACCGCGCGATGGCGTTCATGTCGGACGTCGAGACCGAGCTCTACAAGGTCGGCGTGCCGGTGAAGACGCGGCACAACGAAGTGGCGCCGAGCCAGTACGAGATCGCGCCCGTGTTCGAGAACGCCAACCTCGCCACCGATCATCAGATGATGACGATGGAGACGATGAGGCGGACGGCGCCGAAGTACGGCCTCGCCTGCCTGCTGCACGAGAAGCCGTTCGCCGGCGTCAACGGATCGGGCAAGCACCTCAACTGGTCGATGAGCGACGACGAGGGGCACAACCTGCTCAGCCCGGGCAAGAACACGCACGACAACCTGCAGTTCCTGGTGTTCTGCACGGCGGTCCTGCGCGCGGTCAACAAGTGGCAGGGCCTGCTGCGCGCCAGCATCGCCAGCGCCGGCAACGATCACCGGCTGGGCGCCAACGAAGCGCCGCCGGCGATCCTCTCGGTCTTCCTCGGCGACATGCTGACCGACATCTTCGAGCAGATCGAGAAGGGCGGCGCCAAGTCGACCAAGCAGGGCGGCCAGCTCGACACCGGCGTGATGGTGCTGCCGAAGCTGCCGCGCGACGCCGGCGACCGCAACCGCACCAGCCCGTTCGCGTTCACCGGCAACAAGTTCGAGTTCCGCGCGGTGTCGTCGAACCAGAGCATCGCCTATCCGAACATCGCGCTGAACATGGCCGTCACCGAGTCGCTCGACTACATGGCGACCGAGCTCGAGAAGTTGATGAAGGGCGGCAAGTCGATCGAGAAGGCGGTCGCCGAGCTGCTGCCGAAGGTGATCAAGGAGAACAAGCGGATCATCTTCAACGGCAACAACTACTCGAAGGAGTGGGAGAAGGAGGCCGGCAAGCGCGGGCTCCTGAACCTGAAGAACACGGTCGACGCGCTGCCGCAGCTGGTCACCAAGGAAGTCGATCGGCCTCTTCGAGAAGTACAAGGTGCTCAACGAGCGCGAGCTGCACGCGCGCTACGAGATCATGGTCGAGCAGTACAACAAGACCATCAACGTCGAGGGCCAGCTGATGGTGCTGATGGCCAACCGCTACATCCTGCCGGCGGCGTTCGAGTACCAGAGGCAGGTCGCCGCGAGCGTCGCGGCCGTGAAGCAGGCGGGCGGCAAGTCGGTCGAAGGCAAGAAGGTGCTCGATCGGCTGACGAAGATGACCGACGAGGTGAAGAGGCGCGCCGACAAGCTCGAGCAGGCGCTCGAGCACGAGGGCAACGGTTCGGCGGAAAAGCACGCGAAGCACTTCCGCGACGTCGTCCGGCCGGCGATGGAGGCGCTGCGCGAAGACGGGCGACGAGCTCGAGCTGATGATGCCGCACGAGCCTCTGGCCGCTCGCGACCTATCGCGAGATGCTGTTCATCAAGTAGAGCGACCGGACGAGTGCGGGCTGGGGCAGGACGCGTCGCAGGCGCCGGTCATCGGCCATCACGTCCTGGTCCTGCGCGCGGTCCAGATCGTCCGCGCCCTTACAATCTCCGTCCGTGGCCAAACGCAGAAACCCTCCGACCAGTCGCTCTTCGACAATCTCGACACGCCGGCTCCGAACGGCGGTCCGGCCGCGACGCGATGCCGCATCGCCGCGCGGCGGCGGCGGCGCCGGCACGACCGAGAACGTCGCCCTCCACGAAGCGGCGCAGTCGCGCTACCTCAACTACGCGCTGTCGGTCATCACCGCGCGCGCGCTGCCCGACGTCCGCGACGGCCTGAAGCCGGTCCAGCGCCGCATCCTCTACACGATGTGGCAGCAGAACCTGACCGCCGACGTCAAGCACCGGAAGTGCGCGAAGGTGGTCGGCGACGTCATGGGCAGCTACCACCCGCACGGCGACGCCGCGCTCTACGAAACGCTGGTGCGCATGGCGCAGTCCTTTTCGCTGCGCTATCCGCTGGTGGACGGCTCCGGCAACTTCGGCTCGCTCGACGGCGACAGCGCCGCGGCCATGCGCTACACCGAGTGCCGCCTCGCGCGCATCAGCGACGAGATGCTCACCGAGATCGAGCAGGCCACGGTGCCGTTCCGGCCGAACTACGACGGCACCAAGACCGAGCCGGTCGTGCTGCCGGCGCGGCTGCCGAACCTGCTGGTCAACGGCGCGACCGGCATCGCCGTCGGCATGGCGACCAACATTCCGCCGCACAACCTCGGCGAGGTCTGCACGGCGCTCGTCAAGCTGCTCGACAACGAGGAACTCAGCAACGCGCAGCTGTGCCGCTACGTCAAAGGGCCCGGACTTCCCCACCGGCGGGCAGATCCTCAATTCGCCGGAGGAGCTGAAGCAGATCTACAAGACCGGCTCGGGCTCCATCCGCCTTCGCGGCACCTGGGACATCGGGCCGGAAACGCGATCGACCAAGACGATCTACATCGACAGCATTCCCTACACCGTCAACAAGTCGCAGCTCGTCGAGCGGATCGCCGAAGTCGTCATCAGCCGCAAGCTGCCGCCGCTGCTCGACGTGAAGGATCTGTCGACCGAGGACGTGCGCATCGCGATCGAGATGAAGAAGGACGCCGACGAGAAGATGGTCATGGCGTACCTCTTCAAGCACACGCCGCTGCAGATCAACTTCGCCGTCAACCTCACCTGCCTCGATCCCGACCGAGAACCCCGAGGTCGGCCGGCCGGAGCGGCTCGACCTGAAGACGATCCTCCGGCACTTCCTGCACTTCCGGCTCGAGGTGGTGACCAGGCGGCTCGAGCACGAGCTCGCCGCCCTCAAGAAGCGCATTCACATCCTCGAGGGCTTCGAGAAGGTCTTCGACGCGCTCGACGAGATCATCCGCATCATCCGCAAGTCGGACGGCAAGGCCGACTCCGCCGAGAAGATCATGAAGCGGTTCGAGCCTCGACGCGGAACAGACCGACGCCATCCTCGAGCTGAAGATCTACCGCCTCGCCCGGCTGGAAATCCTCATCATCCGCAACGAGCTCGACGAGAAGCGCAAGCGCGCGCGGCAGATCGGCACGCTGCTCAAGGACGAGGACAGCCGCTGGAAGCTGGTGCGCTCCGAGCTCGAGGAGATCCAGAAGACATACGGTGACGCGAAGATCGACAGGCGCCGCACCCGGCTCGAGAGCGACACCGGCGAACCGGAATACACCGCCGACGACTTCATCGTCGAGGAGGACAACGTCGTGATCGTCTCGCGCGACGGCTGGGTGAAGCGGCAGAAGGACGTGAAGGATCTGTCGACGACGCGGCTGCGGGAGGGCGACGCGGTGCTCGCGGCGTTTGCCGGCAGCACGCGCGCGACCTGCGTGTTCTTCAGCAACTTCGGCGTCGCGTATACCTGCCGCATCATCGACGTGCCGGCGTCCACCGGCTACGGCGAACCGATCCAGCGGCTGTTCAAGCTGAAGGACGGCGAAAAGATCGTCGCGGCCCTCAGCCTCGATCCGCGCGCGACGGGCGACGTCGAAACCGTCGCCGAAGCGACCCGACGCCGCGCCGCCGGTGCATGGGGTGGCCGTCACGAGCGACGGCTACAGCCTGCGCTTCAGCCTCGAGCCGCTCGTCGAGCCGAGCACCCGAGCCGGCCGCCGCTTCGCCCGCCCCTCGAAAGACGCGGAAGTGGTCGGCGTCGCCAAGCTCGGCGGTGGGGAGGTGCTCATCGCCGCCACCGCCGAGGGACGCGGCCTCCTCTGCAAGGCTCGAGGAAGTGAACTACCTGTCGGGCCCCGGCAAGGGCGTGATCCTCATCAAGCTGGGCGACGACGACCGGGTCCTGGGCTTCATCGCCTCGTCCGGCGACCGCGATCTGCTGACGGTCGAGACGACCCGCGGCGCGGAGCAGACCATCAGCACGGCCAAGTACGAGGTCACCGGCCGAGGCGGCAAGGGACGCGAGCTGCTGCAGCGGGGACAGTTCACCCGGGTCCTGTGGCCGGCTCCGGAGGCGCCCGCGCCGTTATCTGAAGTACAATAGCCGCGCACGTCACTCCGACGCTGCCCGACGCGAGCGCTGCGAAAGACTGAGGCTCGGAACAATTCCGGCCGCTGATTGCTCGACCGTCGCGATTCGCATTCACTGCAAGGACTCTCTTTGCCTCACCAGGATCGTCTGAACATCGCCGTTTTCATCGACTTCGACAACATCGAAATCGGCGTCAAAAGCACCCTCAACGAACATTTCGACGTCGGGATCGTCCTCGACGGCATCAAGGAACGCGGCGAGGTGGTCACCAAGATCGCCTACGCGGACTGGACCCGCGCCGGCGAATACAGCCGGCATCTGACGCAGCACGCCATCCGGCTCGTGCAGCGCAACCTCACGCCCGGCGGCGACAAGAACGGCGCCGACATCAACCTCGCGCTCGATGCGCTCGAAATGGTGTTCACCCACCAGCACATCAACGCGTACGTCATCGTCGGCGGCGACAGCGATTTTCTGTCGCTCGTCGAAAAGCTGAAGCAGTACGACAAGAAGGTGTTCGTCGTCGGAGGGCGCGCGTTCACGAGCGTCATCCTGCAGCGGAACTGCCACGAGTTCATCGCCTACGAGAATCTCAACCGGAGCCGGAAGCCGGCCGCCAAGGGCGAGCGCCCGGTGGCGGCGACTGCCGCCGCGCCGATTTCGCAGGCGTTCCCGATCGTGCGCCGCGCCCTCAAGATTCTGCGGACCGCGAGGTGACGCCGCAGACCGGGCTGCTCAAGAGCACGCTGCTCCAGCTCGACTCCACGTTCTCGGAGCGCAACTACGGCGCGTCGTCATTTCTCGACTTCGTCGAGAAGCTCGCGCAGGCCGGCCTCGTGCAGCTGAAACATTCCGGCCGAAGCGTGATGGTGGAGCTCGTCGGCGACATTTTCGAGCGAAGGTGAACCGGCCGAAACGCCGGCGGCCGCCGGCGAGGCCGCGACCGCTCTACGGCCGTTCTCGGCGGTGCCCCCCGCCGCGATCCACGGCGGCCATCAGGCGGCCGGGCACGAAGAGCCTGTCGGCCCGCAGGTGGGCACTAATGCCGACGGCGTCAAGCTCGCGGGGCAGATTCTCAAGAGCGCCACGACCGCCCGCTGGCCGATGTACGTTCGCAACGTGAAGCAGCTGCTGCGCGCGTATCGCGGCGACGGAAGCGCGGGAGCGGACGCCGAGGGGAACACCGCCGGGCCGGGCGGATTCGACGAGCGACGATACGGGTTCGACGGGCTGATGGACTTGCTGCGGGCGTGCCAGCGGGAAGGGCTCGTTCGCGTCGAGCGCGATCGACGCGGCGGGCTGCGGGTGTTCCCCGGTCAGGCGCTCCAGCGAACGGAGCCGGCGCACCCCGTCGCCGCGCCGGAACCGTCCGAGTCCGAGCACGAGCGCAGCCGATGATGGTCGAACCCCGCGAAATGGCGGAAGCCGAACAGGCCGAGCCGGAACCGATTCCGATCGATACGACGGCGGAGCTGCTCGGACGCGCGAAACCGAGGAGGCCGCGCGCGCGTGCGACGTCCGCGGTGGCAGCTCCCCCGGCACCGCGAGGCGTGCGCAAGGCCGCGGCGCGGAAACCGGCGGCGCCCCGCCGCGCACGCGCGAAAAAAGCCACGCGGGCCGACGCCGCCGACGACACCGAGGGCTGAGTCATGAATCGGGTAATCGGGTAATCGGGTAATCGGGTAACTGATTGGGGAGTTGAAGGGCGGGGGTCGAAGGACTCCGGCCGAAGTGGTTCGGCGTTCCCCCGGAAAGCGTCAGTCGATCTTTCCCGCTGATGACGTGGTTCGCGTAAACGTGTGGCCGGCTGCTCGGTCTCAGCGCGGGTCGCGTTCGAGCGCGTCCAGCCACTGCCGGACCAGCGCCTGCTGGGGACCATTTCCGTAGCGCGCGGCCCAGTCGCGCGCCAGGCGCAGGTCGTCCTCGCGGTTGCGCACGACCTGTCCGGCCAGGTTGATCTGATACAGCCACTCGACTCCAACGCGGGCCGCCTCGACATCGGCCGGCGTCTGTTCCAGGTACTGCTCGAGCAGCCGGACGGCTTCCCGTCCCCTGCCGAACGTCGCATACACCGACGCGAGCGTCCCCGTGAATCGCGGATCGGACGGCCACTTCTCGATCGCCTCTTCGAGAATCTCGCCCGCTTCGGGAAGACTCCGCATGCGCAGCAGCGCCTGCGACAACCAGGCGTACAGCTGCGGAATGTCGTCGCCGCTGACGAGCGCGGTCTGCCAGGCGCCGACCGCCTGGGCATCGTCATCGGCCGCTGCGTAGATGACCCCGAGATAAGCAAGCAGAGGCGTGCTGTCCGTGTCCGGCTGCACGCCGCTCTTGAGGCGTGCGGCCGCCTTGTCGTAGTCGCCCGCCGACAACGCCGTCAATCCCTCCTCGAACGCAGCCTGCCCTCCCGCGGCGAGCCGATCGCGGAAGGGTTTGGCGACCTCCGGCTTCAGCGCCTCGTCACGAAGGAGCGGTCGCGCGAAAACCTTCTCGTCCACGGGAAGGTACACATCGGCATCGGTATCCCCGTTCGTGTCGCCGGACGCGCACGTCGGTTGACGCCGCGGCCGCCCCGCGCGGAGGGACCTCGAACGGACGCGTCAGGGTCTTCAGCGGACGGCCGGCCGCGGAGACCTTGGCGCGCAAAACGTACGAACCCGAAGGCAACTGCTGAACCGGCATCACATGCGTGAAGATCATCCGGTCGTCGCCGAAGAGCCGTCCCGGCACGTCAGCCTCTATGAGGGCCGGCGTGGCCGGCGCGGTGGCAATCTCGTATTTCACCGTGACGGCTTCAGCCATGTCCCCGTAGGCCTCGAGATAGCCGTGGACACTGCCGAACGCCACCGTATACCCGATCGTCGGGCTGAGTAACTCCCGGACGGCCGTCGGTCCACCCGCCATCAGCTCGCTCAGCTTCACTGCGCCGGTTTCGGGGAGCTTCGCCTGAAAGCGATGCTCGACGCTGCCCACGCGCGCTCCGTCCGCGACGGCAAGCCTCAGCGTGTACTCGCCGGGGGCGAGGCTCGAACCGGCGGCGAACTGGAGCGCCGACGGGAAGCCGTTCATCACGGGGGCCAGCCGGTTGTCGACGTGGTGCGCATCCACTTCCCGGCCGGATCGATCGTAGATCGCGTAGCCGATCGACACACGCCTGGCGGCGCTGTACTCCCGGCCGATGTCCGCGTGAATCAGCAGCTGGATCTTGCCCGGCTCGGAGCCCTGCAGCGCAAATGTCCCCACCCGAAGCGGCAGCGTGGCTAGCGGCAGCGGAGAGCTCAGGCCGGCCGCCACTGCTTTCTGCGGCGTGCTGAGGTCCAAGGCCGGCCCCACGTTCAGCAGGTGCTGGCGCGATCGCACGACGGCGCCGTTCCACGGCACCTGGATGCTGATCGAGTGCGGCTTGCCGTCGGAATCGCGGCGGTCCGGCTCGATGCCGAGCAGATAGTGGCCGGACAGTTCCGCGTGAATGCGATCGAACACCCCGGCGCCGGCGCCGTTCACCGTGAACATGTAGCCGCGGGCGACCTTCGTCAGCGCTTCCAGGCCAAGTACGCGTATCCGGCGATCTTCGATCGCCGAGGGCGGCCGCCGTCCGCTGCCGGAGTCGAACGCGGTGTCGTTGAGATGCATCACGTACAGGCTGGCCCGCGCGGCCGCGGCCATCAGGCCGGCGGTTTCGGCGAAGGTTTGATAGTCGTCCACCACAAAACCTTCGGAGACCATCACGACGGTCTTTGGCCCGTCGATCGCTCTCAGGGTGGTGAACA
Source organism: uncultured Acidobacteriota bacterium (assembly GCA_963749565.1). Lineage (GTDB taxonomy): Bacteria > Acidobacteriota > Vicinamibacteria > Vicinamibacterales > CAVVIG01 > DATLLJ01. Next base: position 102,541 of record CAVVNL010000012.1, read on the forward strand.
GGTTGCTCAGCCCAACGATCGTGGTGTCGGCCTGCTCCAGCGCTTCGCGGGCAATCTGGCCGGCGTCGTCCTTGACCCCCGTGCTGCACACGTTCAGCTGGAACGAGCGCGGCGGCAGGTTCACGCATTCCCGGGCGACCGCGCCGTCGAGCATTCCCAGCTCGCCTCGAACGATCGACAAAGATTCCCCGAGCCCGACGTTATATGTGGTCGGCGCCCCAGGCTGCTTCTGGCCGGTCATGCGAGTGACCAGCTCTTTCACGCGTTCCAAATCGGCAATGAATTCGAGCGGAGGGTTGTCAGGTCCGAAGCCGACCACGGCGACGCGATCGGACGGCTGCAGCTTGTCGATGAAGCCGAGCAGCGTGTTCATCATCGCAGTGTTGCCGCCGAAGCGGATGCCGAGTTCGATCGACTGACGATCACGATCAGACGGCCCCCGCCCGTGTTCTCGTTGGAGGTGTAGCCGGCGGGTACGGGAACCGCCGTCGCCCGCGCTTTCGCCTCCTCGACGACCTCCACCCATTCGGCGCTGAGCACCTGGCGCTCCCGGCCGTCGATGCGGACGTTGAAATCGCCTTCACCAAGGCCGGTGATCGGCTGACCGTCTGCTGTCGACGACGACGACGTCGACGACGGAGGTGACGTTGACCGACGTCTGAAACCGCGGTGGAGCGTCCTGCGCGGCCGCCGGCGCCACCACGACGAACATGCCGACCCACGCCAACCCCAGAGCGCGCAGCGTCCGCAGGGAACCGGTGTTCTGCGTGCTCCGCGATCTCCGCGGTAAATGTCCTGTTTCATTTGCTTGGCTCCCGTCTGTAGCCCTGACGGGCCCGAATTTCGGAATGCCCGTCTACTTCGACCTTGATGCTGCGCCAGGCATCGTCGCGGCGTGCCGCGGCCGGGACATAGCCGAGCAGATACTGATTCGACAACTCGTCCAGCAGCTCCGCGAACGCCCCGCGAAGCTCGTCGATGTTCTCGGTAAAGATCGCGCGGCCGCCGGTCGGCTTCGCCAGCCGCTACATCACGGCTCTGAGGGGCGCGTTCGTGACGCCTCGCCCCTGGCCGATCATGTAGAGCGTCACGTCGCTCGACTGCAGGCCGCGCTCGACGTCCGCGATCGTCGCGTGGCTGCCCTGATCTTCGCCGTCGGTGAACACGACCAGCGCTTTTCGGCCCGTCTGCCTGTCCGAGCATGCCGATGCTGCGAAGGACCAGGTCGTAGAGCGCAGTCGAGCCCCAGGGCGCCATGCGATCGACCGCCTTGACGCGCTCGGCGGGATTGGTGGCGCGCCGGGTCAGCGGGAAAACCGTGTCGTTGAAGCCGAGAAGCGTGACCTGTCGCCGGAAGGGCACGGCGGCGAGGAATTCCTGGACGGCTTTCTTGAGCTTCGGCATCACGGGCCCCATGCTGCCGCTGATGTCGATGGCCGCGATCAGCTCGAGAGGGACATCAGTGTTGGCGAAGTAGGAAATCTTCTGCGGCCGGCCATTCTCGAACACGCGAAACGCCGACACCGGCAGCCCGCGCACATAATCGGTCGCGCCCGTCCGTCACCGTCACGGTGACCTGTACCGCGTCGACGTCCTCGTTGTCGGCGAAGGTGACGCCCTTGGTCCGGAGGGTCTGAACGACGCGTCCGCCGGCGGTGAGCGTCGCGACGATTCGAATCTGATGCTCGGAAATGGTGCGGCCCGCATCCCACCGGCACTCGAACGGCGCGGCGGGAACGACGCAGATCTGACGGCCGTCGACGAAGAAGATCACCGCCGACGCGGCGTCAGCCGGATCCAGTTCGGCACGCAGCGTGGTCTGGCCGCTGATGTACGAGTCCGCTTCAGGCGAGAGGATGGTCAGCCGCGCCGCGGGTGGCGGCGCCTGCGCCAACAGCGATACCGACACGCCCGCGGCGAGGGCCAGCATGGTCGCGAATCGGCGCCCGCGTCTGGTGATCATCGGCTCGGGACCGTAGCATTATCTCGCTATCCCGCCAAATCATCTCGACAAATCGGGCAGGAGCGGGCCGTCTGCGGCCGCGGCCGCGACGTAGTCTTCAATCCGCTCGAGCGGCACCGCAGCCGCCCCGCGAACGAGCGAGAGCCAGTCGTCGGGGTCGGTGCCCCGGACCTCGTCGACGAAGTCCTGGAGCGCGGCGCTCAGCACATACTTGGCCAGCCGGGCCGGAACACGCAAGCGGGCCAGGCATGCGCGCGATATGCAGGTTCAGGTCCGGCACGGCGCTCGCCAGCAGTCCGATTTGCCGCCTGCCCGACGACCAGCGGCAAACCGGCCCGGGGACGGCATCCGCGTGCATACGCAACCAGTTGAGACCAGGGCCGACGTTCCCCAGGGATCCAGATCGATGTCGCGACCCGCTCCGCCGAGCGCGAGCAGCTCGCCGAGCGAGAAAAAGGATTCCAGCCTGCCCGGGTTCGTGCTCGAGCGTCCATCGGGTCGCGCGGCGACGCCACCCATCCATGTCGAGCTCGTCGGCAACGCGGGCCATCTCGGCCGCATTGCTGATTGAAGCCAACACGCTGACGGCCCGTCTCGATGGCCTCCGCGATCGCGTCGCGGGCCGCGTCGGTCAGGGCGAACGGATTCATGAGTCCGAAACCGACCGCGAACGACTCGCGCTCGTTCGACGTCAGCGTCGGCGCGTCGATCGCGCGATCTGCACTCAGCCGCCGCAAGGCCACCGTCGCCAGCGCGACATCCAGACCGAGCAGCGACCCGTCGATGTGCCACGGCACGCCGGGCGACACATCCTGTCGCGGCATCATCCAGGGCGCGCGGAGCCGCTGTTCGTTGTCCCGCTGGCCCAGCCCGAAATCGTGGCGGCGCGACACGTCGGCCGGCAACAACGCGTCGCCGTCGGGATCTCCGAGGTTGATCGCGTAGACCAGCGACACCAGCGCCTGCGCCGCGGCTTCGTCGGCCGCGTCGACGATTTCGGCGGCCGCGCGCGAGGCGCGCGGGAGGCTGGCGGCGTTGCTGCCGATCCTGTCGAGCTCGTCGATCGCCCTCGGCACACGCTCCAGCGGGCTCGGCGGTGGCACGACGCCCGGCGGAAAGCCTTCGAAGTCCGGAACCGCGTCCCGTCGGGATCGCGGCGGATAGCTCCTCGGTGACAGACTTCAGCTGCGCGCTTACGCGCCGCGCGGCGTCGAGCGTCGGCGGCGCCGCGTTCAGCGTGCGCGCGGCGGCGTCCAGCTCGAGCGCCATGTCCAGCGTCACGCCGGACTGTTTTTCCCGCACGCGCGCCAGCCGACTGGCGTTCGGCCGCCGCCAGATCGACTCGATACCGCTGTCCCTCCCATTCGATGCGCGGCGCCGAGGCGGTCGTGTCGGGTCCTGACACTGCAGCCTGGACGGCAGCTTCGAGAGAGGCGGCCGGAGGAATCGCGCGGCGGAGATCCTCGGCGAGCCATCGCAGGATCCCCCCCAGGTACTGTGAGGACGAATTCAAGGGAACCGCGATGAGGCTGGCAACCAGCGCCTCGGCCGCGGCGGCGTCGAGGGTGCCGACGCCGTGCATTCGCCAGAGCAAGGCGAGCGCACCTTGAAACTGAGCGGTGGCAACGAACGACCGGGCGGGATCCGGTGGCGACAACCGGCTGGCCAGCCGCGCCGCCGCCGCGTACAACGGCCGGATTCCGGATGCCCATCCGTTCGAGCGTCACCATCAACATCCGGTAGCGGCGAAAGGCGCGCGTCGCGACGAAGACGTCTGGCATCTCGGCTGGCGACGCCCCGACAAACGCACGCTGGCCGAACGCAAACTGATCCAGACGCTCGGCGCGCAGGCGGATGTCGCCCGCCGTCGTCAGGCCCGCCAGCCACGCGGCATCGAACGGCGGTGTCGGCGGCGCCTGTCCGGAGCACCGTCGCCGGATCATCCGGCAGGTCCGGACTCTCAATCACCTGCGACCAGAAGGCTCGCGATGCCGGCGCCGTCGGGCGGCCGGCCGCATCGACGCCGACACGCATCAGCATCGCGGAGAAATCGTAGGGCTGCCGCGCGAACGGCTGCGTCTTCATGCTCCGCCAATCGCCCGACGCCGCGATCGCCGCGGCGGCCAGGGCGCGCATGCTGTCGAGGCGGGCAGAGGGCTCGGCGATCCACAGGCCGAGGGCAAAGCGTTGACGCGCGGGATCGAGGTGGCCGATCGTGTTGTACAGATTCGCCAGCCGGCCTTCGGCCAGCGTGAACAGCGCCGCGATGAATCGCTCGGGGCGCGTGACGGGCTCGCCGACGACGGCCTCCCACAGCACCACCGCTGCTTCTCCGCCAGACCTCCAGCACTGCCGGGCGGAACGATGCGGCCGTCCTGAACGCGCAGGGCTGCTGGAAAACACCGCGAAGGGCTCGGCGCCGAGCGTGTAGATCTGCTCGAGGACGGACGGATGATCGGCGAGGTACTGCAGCGTCTCGTCGTCGAGCGCGGCCAGGCCGTGGCAGAGGAACGCTGCCTGCCGATCGCCGAGGATGGCGACCACGAGATCGCGCGGCGCCACGGCGCGCTTGAATACCGCGTCGCTCCATACAGCCGCCGTCAGCGGCACGGGAACGATCTCGTCGGTACCGGTGGACGAAGCGACGCTGCGGAGGTCCTGGGCCAGGATCTCCGGGGCGCGGGGCCTTCTGATCCGGAAGGCCGTGCACGAGGCGAGCGAGCTCGCTGACAAACCGGGCGCGATCCGGAACCGGACGGATGCCGAGCGCGGCGGCGAGCGCCGCTCTCCCACCGGGAACCGGTACATCCTCCGACACCGCCGCGGCCACGGCGATGCGCATCGGGATTGCCGCGACAATCGTGGTGACCAGCAGGAGCCGCAGCGGACGATTCAAGCCGCGATTATATACATGGCATCTGCGAACTCCACCGCCAAAGACATCACCGTTCTCGAGGGCCGGGAAGGGCGCGCTCGAGGTCATCTTCATGGTCCTGCACGCAGCGGCAGCCGTTCTCAGACCCGCCGCCCCGCTCACAGCCACGCTGGCTTTCCGCCTTCGTGAAACTACGGCGGCCAAGTCGCCGGGGGATGCGTCCGGGAAGCGACGCGGTACGATGAGCTTGTGCGCAAACACATCATCCTCGCCCTGGTCCTACTCGCCGCCGGTTGCACACCCGCCCCGGAACAGCCACCGCTCGCGTGCGATGTCTCCGCCTCGGACCGCGCCTGGATGGAGCGGGCGATTGCGGCTTGGCGCTTCAGCGTGCGCGAGATCACCGGCGTCAGACCCCGGGGCGATTTCGGCGCGGTGTTCTTCGATGGCGCGTGCGTGCTCACCAGCCCGAACGCTCTTTCCGCCGCAAACGACGCCACCGCAACCTGGACCGCGGCGCCGCACACCGGAACCGTGACACTGCCGAACGGCGACGACTTGCCGGCGGGCGTCACCTCGTTCGCTTCCGGCGAGGGGAGTTCGTTCTTTGTCATGTCCACGCCGAGCGTGTGGCAGGCCGGCGGCGTGCGTGGCGATCCGCTCGATTTGGAAGCGATAATGGTGTTCGTGCTGCTGCACGAGGGGTCGCACGTTGCGCAAATGGCGACCTATGGCCAGCGCGTGGGCGCGCTCGCCGAGAGCAATCATCTGCCGGAAGATTTCAACGACGACAGCATGCAGCGGCGCTTCGAAGAAACGCCGGCCTTCACCGCTTCGATCCTGCGCGAGACGGAATTGTTCGTCCAGGCCGCGGGCGCGGCGGATGACGCGGCAGCGCTACGTCTTGCGCACGAAGCGCGGGCGATGATGCGCGCCCGCGCCGCGCGCCATTTCGTCGGCGACCTCGCGTACTACACGGAGGCGGAAGCGCTCTTCCTCACCTTCGAGGGCTCGGGGCAGTGGGCGGGCTATCGCTGGCTCATCCATCCGCAAGGCATGGCGCTCGAGCCGGACCTCGCACGCCGCGCCGCGATGCGCAGCCGCTGGTGGTCGCAGAACGAAGGGCTCGCGATCGCGCTCACGCTCGATCGGCTTGGCCCCGCGCATTGGCACGAAGTCGCGTTCGGCGCCGGCGGGCAGACGCTGCTCGACATGCTCGACGCCACGCTCGCGCAGAACTGATTCGTCTGGGCGCTACAATCGTGGCGACCAGCAGGAACCGCAGCGGACGCTCAACCCGAGACTGTATACATGGCATCTGCGAACTACACCGCCAAAGACATCACCGTTCTCGAGGGACTGGATCCTGTCCGGAAGCGCCCCGGCATGTATATCGGCGGCGTCGGCATGGCCGGTCTCCACCACCTGGTCTGGGAAATTCTCGATAACGCCGTCGACGAGGCGATGAATGGCTACGCGTCGAACATCCGGGTGACGCTCCACGCCGACGGATCCTCGATCACGATCGAGGACGACGGGCGAGGCATTCCGATCGACAAGCACCAATCGACCAGGAAGAGCGCCCTCGAGGTCATCTTCACGGTCCTGCACGCCGGCGGTAAGTTCGAGCACGGCAGCTACAAGACCGCCGGCGGCCTGCACGGAGTGGGTGCGAGCGTCGTCAACGCCCTCTCGAAGGAGCTGGTCGCGACCGTCAGACGCGACGGCGCTTCCTGGGAGATGCGGTTCAAGCAGGGCAAGCCGGTCAGCCCCCTCAAGAAGCTCGGCGCGGCGCGCGGCACCGGCACGACGATCTATTTCCATCCCGACGCCGCCATCTTTCCGAAAATCGAGTTCGACCCGTCGATCATCAAGGAACGTCTCGAGATCGCCAGCTATCTCCACAAGGGACTGAAGGTCACCTTCGACGACGAAACGTCGAAGGAGAAGTCGGTCTTCGAACACGACGAAGGCGTGATCGACTACCTGAAGCGCATCGTCGCCGACCGCGCGGCCAAGCCGGTGCACGACGTGCCTTTTGCGCTGAGCAAGGACGATGGCCTGCGGGTCGACGCCGTGCTGCAGTGGACCGAAGCGACCGACGAACACGTGCGCTCCTACGTGAACGGCATCCCCA
>CAVVNL010000013.1:0-168136 GCA_963749565.1 uncultured Acidobacteriota bacterium
ATCTTCTCGCGCAGGAAGGTCAGCGGCACGCCGCCGTCCTCGAGCACGCGGTCGTGGAACGCTTTGATGTCGAAGGCGGCCCCGGCCGCTTTCCTCGCCTCCTCGCGCACCGCGAGGATCTCGATGCGCCCGAGCATGTACGACGTCGCCTGGCCCGGCCAGATGATGTAACGGTCCACCTCGGACGCCGCGCTCTCGGCTGACTGCGGCGTGTGTGCCAGCATGTAGTCGATCGCCTGCTGCCGCGTCCAGCCGAGCGCGTGCAGTCCCGTGTCCACCACCAGCCGCGCCGCCCGCCAGTTCTGCGACGACAGCATGCCCAGGCGATCGAGGTCGCCGGAGAAGAGCTTCATCTCGTCGGCCAGTTCCTCTGCGTACAACGCCCACCCTTCCACGTAGCCGCTGTTGAAGATGTAGCGCCCGATCGGATGGATCTCCTTCCGCTCGACGGCGATCGCCACCTGCAGGTGATGCCCGGGGATGGTTTCGTGAAAGGCCGTCGACTCGTTGTCGGCGCGCGTCGTCTTGTCCGGCTGCGAGGCGTTGATGTAGAAAAGCCCGCCGCGCGTGCCGTCCTCGGACGGCGGGTTGTATTCGCCCGGCGCGCCGCTCTTCTCCCTGAACGCCGGGTATGCCTCGATGCGCACCTCCGCCTTCGGCAGGATGCCGAACCACTGCGGCGCGGCGGCCCTGGCCCGCGCGAGCGCGGCCTGGGAGTAGGCGATCAGCTCGTCGCGGGTGCGGAAGGTGTACTGGCGATCGGTGCGCAGGCGCTGCATCAGCGCCGGCACGTCGCCAGTGGCGAACGAGCGCTCGGCGATCCCCTTCATGTCCGCATCGAACCGCGCCACCTCGCGCACGCCGATGTCGTGCACCTCCCGTGCGGATTTCGGCAGCGTGCTGAACCTTCGGATGCTGGCGTCGTAGCAGGCGGCGCCATTCGGATTGGCCGCCACGGCGATCGCCTCGCGCGCCGCGGGCAGGTACTCCTTTTCGAGGAAGTCGGCGTAGCGGCGGACCGCGGGAACGATTTCCTTGGTGACGATCGCGGTGAATCGCCGCTTGAAACGGGCCATCCTCGTCGGTTCGCGCCGGTGCGAGGAACGGCATGTCTGCAGCCGGCGTTGCCGCCAGCGCACGCACCGAGTCGATGACAACGCGGACGATCAACTTCGGCGCGGTGTAGCCGAGCTTCATCCCCTCGCGCAAGTTGGCGATCTCGGTGTCGATGTAGGCCGCCGTCGCGCGCCATCGCGCCAGCGCCTGCTCGCGCGCTTCGGGGCTGCCGACCGGCTGAATGGTGACGAGGTAGCCGAGGCCCACCTGCCAACCGGTCATCTGGCTGGCATTCCAGAGCTCGCTCCGGCACACGCGCGTCGCGACCGATCCTTCCAGCGTTTCGCGAAGGATGGCGTAGGTCGCCTTCAGCGGACCCGCTTCAATCGTCGCCGGATCGATCGCTCTCACGTCGGCGAGCCAGCGATCCTCGCGCCCGTGCCACGCGTCGAGCGCGGTCAGCGAGTTGTCCGACAGGCGGTCGTGTTTCTTCCCGGGCACGCCGTAGTAGGTCGCCTGTTCGGGAAATTGTTCGAAGAAGCCGTCCAGATACCCGTCGGCGAGCTCGCGGACGCGCATGTCGGCCGGTTGCCGAGCTGGGGCAGGAGCCTCCGACGAGCGGCCGCAAGCAGCGACAGCGGCGCCCAACATCAGAATCAGGCCGATCGCGTGTCGGAGCATGCCGGATTATATGGCGGTCATCCTCAAGGTCCTCAGTAGTACCGCCTTGGGAGATCGAGAATGACCCGCCGGCGCGCGAGCTCGGCCAGTTCCGGCGGCACGCGCCCGTCGGCCAGTGCGGCCAGCGCCGCGGCGCTGACGACGGCTTCGTCGGGCAGGTATTGCCGGCTAGCGCCAAACTCTTCCGCGTAGTCCTCCGAGGGAAACTGCAGCCGCAGGCGCACGAGGTCGCCATGAGGCTCGGCGACATACAGGGGGTTGATGCGGAGCTCGCCGGGCGCGCCCGGCACGGCGTCGACGGGGTGAGGGCCGAAGACCTCATCACTTCCCGCTGGGCGGCTGGCAATCGCCACCAGGGCCGGATCGCGATCGAGGATCTCCGCGGAGTCGCGACGCGAGAGATCGAGCGGTCCGCCCTTGACGACGTCGGCGAACAGCCCGCCTTCGGCGAAGAGCCGTGGCTCCAGCGTTTCGAACAAATCTGCGGTAGCCCTCCGGTGGCAACGCATTCCCGTGCGACGGGCTCCAGACATGCGCGTTGTGCGTGTGGCTGATGACGACGGCGCCGGGCGCGGCGGAGTCCGGGTCGTCAATCAGACGCAGCATCTCCTGCACGAACTGCCGCTTTGTCCAGATGAACATCAGCGCGTCGGCGCACATCGCATAGCGAAAGGCGCCGCGGGCGAACGGCATCGGCCCGTTGCCGTCGCAGCACACGGCCTCGCATCCCGGCGCCGTAAACCGGCGCGCGAGCCAGATTTTCGAGAAATACAAATCGGCAAGAACCGGCGGCGGCCTCGACAGATCCATCAGCGCTCGCGTCAGGTGGCCCGACCCGCCGCAGATGTCGATGGCGCGGCCACCGCGGCGCAGCGCGACGCCGGCCACGGCGCGAACCACCGAGTGGCTCACGACGTAGCTCGGGTCGGAGAACCGGTACAGGAAGTAGCCCCCTTCCGGACTCGAGTCGAGGGCTTTGACGACCTCGAGGTAGGTCGCGGACGCAGACGAAGCGAGGTCGTCGAAACGGGCCGCCTGCGCGTCATCCGGCAGATTGAACATCAGGCGACGCGCCATGTCGGGGCGGCCGGCCTCCACGTGCGCCCGCGCCGCGGACGACGTCCCCTCGAGATGCATCACCGGGATGCCGTCGATCACGGCAAAGATGCAGCAGTGGCAGCCGAGAATGCCGTCGTGAATCTCGTCGCCGTCGCGGCGGTGGAACAGCGAGGTGACGAGCTCGAGGGGACCGCCGCAGTAGGGACACCGGAGGATGTCGAGGGTGGAAAGGTGCATATGAATCTGAGGATCTCAGGATCTGAGAATCTAAGGATCTAGGCTGAAGATCCCGGTTCGCCCAGCGGTTCGAGCAGCGCACAGCCGGTCTGCCGGCTCCGCACGGCGGAACTGCTCGATGCCGAGCAGACGCTCCGCATCGGCGGCGTCTATCTGCGCGAACGGATTGTTCGCGCCCATTTGCGTGCGGTGGCACAGCAGGGCCGCGAGCTTGCGGGGCACCCAGTCGCGGACGTCGACGATGAACGATGGCTGACGGGCGAGAAGCCCGAACGCGTCGGGCACCAGACTCCAGAAGCCTGAGGCCGGCGGCGACCAGCCCCGGGCGGTCGCGCTGTCGACCACCGCGCGCATCGCGCCCTTCGGTATCGTGACGTAGTACAGCGGGGGAGCGGCGTCACCAAACGTCCGCACGGCGTCTTCGGTCCGTTCGTGGATGCCGATGTGATCGAGATGCCAGTACAACCCGTCCTCGCCGAACGTAATCACCGCATCCGGCCGGTAGGTGCGGATGGCCGACACGATCTCTTCGAGGAGCACGGGCTCGTCGGCCCACCGCAGGTCGCCGTCGGGATGATCGAAGATCACGACCTCGGCAACGCCCAGGACGCGCGCCGCCTGGCGCAGCTCGTCGGCGCGCACGCTGCCGAGATCGCTGCCGGCGACGAGCGCCGGATCGCTTGAAAATCCCTTTCTTCCGCGCGAGGCGCACAGCAGCACCACGCGGACGCCGGCGTCGGCCAGGCGCGCGAGCGTCCCGCCGCACGCGAGCGATTCGTCATCGGGATGCGCGAACACGCCAAGCACCGTCCGGCCTGCCAGCTCACTGTCTGGCACGATCGGCCTCTCGATCGCGGGGTCCGGCTTCGGCTGGACCTGTGGCCGCTCGATCGTGGGGTCCGGCTTTAGCCGGACCTGATACGAGTTGGCGGTAGACGGCCTCGTACTCCGTGACCATCCGTTCCACGCCGAAGCGCGCGACCGCCCGCTCGCGAACGCGCCGGCGATCGAGCGCGAAAACGGCCGGCAGGCCAGCCACCAGATCGTCCACGCCCTCGAAAATGCGGCCCGTCACCCCGTCGTCCACGACCTCGCGCACCGCGCCGCGATCGAGGGCGGCGGCCGGCGTGCCGCAGGCCATCGCTTCGGCCAGCACCAGCCCGAACGGCTCGGAGCTCTGGACAGGGTAGAGGAGCGCCCGCGCGCCGCCGAGAAGCTTCACCTTGGCCGCGTAATCCGCCTCGCCGGCATAGATGATCTCGCGTGCCGTCCACATAGCGGAGCCACCGTGTCGCGATAGTAGTCGTTCTCCGCGGCGGCCAGGATCAGCGCGCAGATTGACGCGCTGGGCAATCTCAATCGCCTGCAGCGACGCCCTTGCCTTCGGTGAACCGGCCGAGAAACAGCAGGTAGTCGTCGGGCTGTTCCCGGAAGGTGAGCGCGTCGGTATCCACCGCGTGCAGGACCGTGCCGACCACATTGAGGCCGTGCATCAGCTGCCGCTGCTCGCTCGAGATCGCCACGAACGGCGCCTCCGGATACTGGGACCAGAGCCGCAATCTCGTTCTGGCCGGGCGAGTAATGCAGCGTCTGCAGGAGCGGCGCCGGCGAGAGCCTCGAGAACGCCAGCGACATCGGGTAGTACTCGGCCTCGTAGTGAATCACGTCGAAGTCGCCCGCGCGCTCCACGGCCGCGGCGAGGTTCAACAGCTCGTGCAGCTCCCACGGCCACATGTGCGGGTCGTGGGAATAGCCATGCGGGTAGATCGCGTGGAGCCTGGCCTGCGTCGTGGAGTCGCCCGTGGCGAAGAGCGTGACGTCGTGTCCGCGCGCGACGAGCCCCTCGGTCAGCAGCGACGTCATCGTCTCCACCGATCCCGAGTGCGGCGGCGGAATCGTCGTCGCGACCGGCGCGACGTGCGCGATTCTCAGCAGCTTCCGGGTGCCGGGTGCCGGGTGCCGGGTGCGTGCCGGTGCGAGTGCCGGGCTGCTGGGGTGCTGGGTGCTCATGAACACGCTGTGTCGAGCAGCCGCGGCAGCACCTTGCGCGGCATCGAAATGCTCCCGCGCGATCTCGACCGCGCACGCGGCGTGCCGGGCGTAATCCGTATTGATGCGATCGATGCCGGCGACGGCTTCGTCGATGCTCGAAAACGCCAGCAGCCCCTGCCCGGACGGCAGGTGCGCCGTCCAGCCCGTGTCCTGCACGAGCGCGGGGCGGCCCGCGGCGAGATAGCACGCCGTGCGATCGCTGAACCAGCCGGATCGTGTGGCCACATACGTGTGCTTCGCCACGCCGAACTCGGCCCTCGAGCGCTGGATGAAGTCGCGATATTCGGCCGGCGTTCGCGACACGCGCATGGCGTCCACGGTGTCCCAGCCGTGCTCGCGCAGCAGCTTCTGCGGGCCGTTGATCGCGAGCTCGAATCGCTGCGGCGTCCGGGACGGGAGATCGATGTACTTGACGAACTCCTGATCCTTGTTGCCGCCGACGTCGGTGAAGCTCTCGATCTGCCAGGTCATGACGCTGGTGAACCGATCGCCCGGCGGCAGCGCCGTGCGCCAGTCGTCGAGCGTGATCGGCTGCCACGTCTTGTGCCACGTGAATGCGCCGGTTGGCACCGGTGACCTGTCCGTGCCGATATTTGAGCCGAACGTGAACAGGTGGTCGAAGCGCTCGAAAAAGGACACATACCACGGTTCGGCCTTGGCGATGGCGAGCTGCGTGAACGCGGGGTCCGAATCGACGAACACCTTGTGCGGGATCCGGGTGTATTCGTCCCGCCAGAACCACGATCCGCCGGACAGGTTGATGAACAGATCGGCGTCCGGCCGCGTAGCGGCGGACCTCGTCCGCGGTCCGTCCGTGATAGGTGCCGTCGTAGTTCACGAACGACCACCGATCGCCCGAGCCCGTGCGGCGCGAGCGCCGCGTGAATATAGGACGTCCCGTAGCTCGGATCGGTGGCGCGGGTGTTCTGGATCGGGTCGTACACGCACTCGCCGGTGTCCTCGATGTAGAAGACCTCGTGGCCGAGCGCCCGAAGGCCGAGGAGATACATCAGCGAGCACCAGGTCACGCCGCCGAACGGGTAACGGGCGATGATGCCCGCGAACAGGATCCTCATGAGGGCAGGAGGGGCAGGAGCGGGCAGGAGGGGCAGAGAGCGGAGCAGGGCGCGGCAAGAAGAAAGCCCTTGCCATCCCGCCTCTCCCGCCCTTCCAGCCTTTCCCGCCCACTATCTCCGCGCCGCCTCGATCAGCTCGTCCACCGTTTCGGGCTCGTCGAGCGACTTGCCGACCGAGAGCCGCGCGCACATCCGGCGGTAGAGCAGATTGGATTTCAGCAGCTCGTCGTGGCGGCCTTCGGCGGCGATGCGGCCCGCGTCGAGCACCAGGATGCGATCGGCATTGCGGACGGTGGACAGCCGGTGCGCGATGACGATCGTCGTGCGCCCCGCCCGCAGCCGCTTGAGCGCGGCGAACACGATTTCCTCCGAGATGGCGTCGAGCGACGACGTCGGCTCGTCGAGGATGAGGATCGGCGCGTTCTTGAGCAGGGCCCGCGCGACGCTCAGCCGCTGGCGTTCGCCGCCCGACAGGCTCCGCCCCGCCTCGGCCACCTCCGTCTCGTACCCCTTCGGCAGGCGCGAGATGAAGTCGTGGGCATGCGCCGACCGCGCCGCTTCCTCGATTTCCTCGGCGCGTCGCGTCGAGCCGGCCGTATCGCAGGTTGTCGGCAATCGTGCCGGAGAACAGCACCGGATCCTGCAGCACGATCGCGATGTGCTCGCGCAGCGAGCGCACGTGATAGCGGCGGACGTCCACGCCGTCCACCAGCACCCGTCCTGCCGTGGCGTCGAAGAAGCGCGGGATCAGGCTGACGAGTGTCGTCTTTCCCGCACCCGTCAGGCCGACGAGCGCGACCATCTCGCCGGGCGCTGCCGCGAAGGTGATGTCGTGCAGCACGTCGGTGCCGTCCGGATATTTGAAGTCCACGCCCTCGAAGCGGACATCGCCTTTGATCGCCGACGCCTCGATGGCGTCGGGTTGGTCGATCGTCTCCGGCACCTGCGCGAGCATCGCCCGCACCCGCTTGGCGCCGGCGAGCGCCCCCTGCAGCTGCCCGGTCGTGTGCGCGATCGTCGACAGCGGTCCGTACACCGCACCGAGATAGGCGATGACGACCGTCAGATCGCCGATCGTCATCTGCCCGCGCATCACGTGCACGCCGCCCACGATCAGCACCAGCGCCGTGCCGATAATCGTCACCGCGGTGACGCTGGACGAGAACAGCGATTGCTGCCACGTGAGCGCGATCCGCGCGTTCATCGTCCGATCGCCGGCTGCCGCATACTCTCGCCGTCTCGTGGGACTCGCGCGCGAAGCTCTTGACCAGCCGGATCGCCGAAAACGTCTCGTACAGCCGCTCGACGAGCTTCGACTCGAGCTCCTTCACGCCCTCCTCGCGATTGAGCAGCGTGGAGATGTAGTAGCGGATGCAGAGATACAGGAACGGCACGACGGCCAGGGAGAGCAGCGCCACCGTGACGTCGAGCTTCACGAGAATCGCGAACATCACGACCAGGGTCACGACCGACGTGACGAGCGGAAAGCCGCCGATGAGCAGGTTCTCGATCGCGTACGCATCGACGTCCACACGGTAGACCGCGTCTCCCGTATTCGTCTTGACGTGATGATGGAGCCCGAGCGTCTGCAGATGCTGAAGCAGGCGGTAGCGGAGGCTGTAAACCATCCGCTGGCCGGTATCGACCTGCACCTGCGTGCTGTAGACGGACACGGCCTGGCTCGCCAGCTGAAGCACGACGCCGGCGACCACGAGCGTCACGAGCAGCGTGAGCGGATCGACCACGCGAATGGCCTGAAGCCATCCGGCAAACGGTTGCGGAATGGGCTGCCCGACGAGGACGTAGTCGATGACGGCCTTCAGCAGCCAGGGCTGCAGCGCGACGAGCGCGACCTCGACGCAGCAGCAGGATGGCCACGAGCGTCATGCGTCCGCGGTACGGCCGCATGAAGGAGAGCGTCCAGCGGACGCAGCGAGGGCGAGCCGTTCGCCTCGCTCATCCACCCACTCGTCTGGGTGCCGCCGGCGGCCGCAGCGGCGGCGGCGCCTGCGCCAGGTTCGGCGCGATTCGCGGAATGATCAGCGGCACGATCTTGTCCTGGCTCGAATCGGCGACATAAAGCCAGCCGCGCCTGGGCCCCTCGGCGGCGAACGCCACGCGCGACGGCGCGCCGAACGCTTCGCCTCGCTCTCCGCCGCTCAGGTCCCGGATGATCCCGTCGGGACCGACGGCGCGGACGTGTCCGTTGTAGTAGTCCGCGATGAAGATCGTCACCTTGCCGCCCGCCTCGGGCACCACCGCCACGCCGGCGGGGCCGGCAAGCCGGGCCTCGACGGCGGGCCCATCGTCCCCCGAATAGCCCCACGCGCCGCCGGCCACCGTCGTGATGAGGCGCGTTCTCGCGTCCACCTTGCGAATCCGGTTGTGGTGCATGTCCGCGATGTAGAGATCGCCGGTCTTCGGATCGAGCGCCACGTCGCTCGGCATGTTCAGCGTGGCGAAGGCCGCCGGGCCCGCGTCGCCGACCCCGACACTGTCGCCGGTGTCGCCGGCCCGTCCGTTGCCGGCGACGGTGTGAATCAGACCGGTTTTCGCGTCGATCATGCGCACCCGGTAGTTCAGCGTGTCGGCGATGTAGATGTCGCCGTTGGGGGCGGCCGCCACGGCGCTCGGCGTGTTGAGCGCCGCCTCCACCGCGGGCTGGTCGTCGCCGTCATAACCGATTTCGCCGGAACCCGCGATGGTCGTAATCGTGCCGGTCGCCCGGTCCACGCGGCGGATCCGCTGGTTGTGCGAGTCGGCGACGATGAGATCCCCGTCGGGCGCGATGGCGACACCGTTCGGGGTATCGAGCTGCGCCGCCGTGGCCGGCCCGTCGTCGCCGGCAAACCCGTTGCCCGCCTGGTGATTGCCCGCAACCGGCTCGATGTTCGTCGTGCGCGCATCGATCCGCCGAATCACGTGGTTGTTGGAGTCGGCGATGTAGACGTCGCCGTTCGGCGCGACCACCACGCCTCCGGGTGTGTCGAGCCACGCCTCGATGGCCGGACCGAAATCGCCGGCGTAACCCTTCTGGCCGCCGATGACGGGACCGGTAGCCACCTCCCGCAGCATGAACGTGCTCGCGCCGAGCGACAGGATCATGAGGACGAATATCGTCGCGCTGCGCAGGCCATACATCCGGAGGAGCGACGGCGCGAGGAGCGGCACCCGCGCCGGTCCCGAAGGCATCTGTTGCATGCCCTGGTCGATCGTCACCCGCGCGACGCTCCGCCGAAGGGTCGCGGTCGCCTGCGCCGTTCGCCACAGCGCCGCGGCGATGACAAGAATCGTCAGCCCGCCCGTGATCGCGCCCGCCGGCGGCCAGCGGAGCGCGACGCCGAACGCGGCCGCGACGAAGAGCGCGAGCCCGAGGGCGAGAGCGCCGACGACGCCGAGGATCGTCGGACGAAGGTGCGTGCTGACGCGCAGCATCGACTTGCCGCTGCCGTGATCCTCCACGAGCGCGCGGGCGTCGAGCCATGCCCAGCGGCCCACAGGAATGCTGAGGTCGCGATCGTCGGACCAGCCATCGTCGATCTCGATCGTCCGAACCGCGCGGGATCGGCGGAGCCAGTCGGTAAGCCCCGACAGCACGCGCTCGGCGGACGTCCACTGTTCGCTCCAGAAGCGGTCTTCCGTGACGGTTCCGGACAACAGCAGAATCGCGCGCCAGGCCTCGCGCGAGCGACGGCCTCGGGCCACGGCTGGTTCTGCGCAACCGCGTGCGGCAGTTCGATTTCCGGCGGCGAAAGCACGCCACGGATCCTCCCGAACAGCCGCGCGATCGGCTGAATGAAGTGGAGATACGCCACTGCCGCCCGGTACCACAGCTTGCTGCCGGGCAGCGAGTCCACCTGCGATCGGATGGCGTAGGCGACGTTCTTGGCGATCGTGGACGCGATGCCGATCAATGCCGGTGCCGAGCAGGAGCGCCGCCGCCCAGTCGTGGCCGCCCACCAACGCCACGGCGAGGCCGGCCATCGCCAGGACGAACGACAAAACCTGCCAGCGGATCGAGTGCGGCAGGAACGCGAACGGATGCACGTCGGTGCGGTAGACGGACGGAAAGGCCGCGGTCCCCCAGACACCCGCGTTGATCTTCGTGCCCGACAACGACCGCACGAACGGCAGCGGGCTATAAATGCGCCCCCGCCAAAGCATGCGCCCGTCGAGGAACTTCTCCGGATGATGGGCCATCAGCCACGTCTCGCCCTCGCCGTAGCCGACCTGCTGCCGCCAGTACGCCGCGATGGACGAGCGGTGGTGATGCCAGACGAGCGCGGCGCCCGAAAACCCGATCTTCCAGCCCCGCGCCTGCAGCCGCCAGCACATGTCCACGTCGTCGCCGGCGCGCAGGTAGATCGGATTGAAGCCGCCGATCGCGAGGAGCGCTTCGCGGCGGAACGCCATGTTGCAGCCCGGCACGTGCTCGGCGATGCGGTCGTCGAGCAGCACGTGCGTCGGTCCCCCGGGGGCGCGCGCGATGCACTGCGCCATCGGGGGATCGTCGTCGGGTACGACATTGGGTCCGCCCGAGCCGACGACGTCAGAGGTGAGGAAGGGCTGGACGAGATACGTCAGCCAGTCGCGATCGACGCGGACGTCCGCGTCGGTGTACGCGACGATCTCGCCGCTGGCCCAGGCGAGACCGCTGTTGCGCGCGGCGCTGAGCCCCCGGTTCGGTGTCTCGATGAGGCGCACCTGCGGATGCCTGCGCGCGATCTCGCCCGTGCGGTCCTTCGACCCGTCGTTGACGAGGATGATCTCGTAGTCGGGATACGTCAACCGCTCGAGCGAGGAGAGGCAGTCTTCGAGCGTGTCGGCGGCGTTGTACGCGCACACGACGACCGAGACCCGCGGCCACGTTTGCCGCACCTCGGGTGGAAACGGGGCATCGGCGAACGCCGCGGCGACGGCGACAGACGCGGGCTTCGGGTTGCGGTCGCGATCGACGAGCCCGAACGCCCAGTCGTCCACCGGATGGCCGCCGCGCCACCAATCATCCGTCCAGGTGAATGCCACCGCCCCGCACGCGCCTTCCTCGAACGCCGTGCGGATGTGCATCGCCGTGATGTCGGCCTGCCCCGATTCGCCCTCCCGGACGCTGTCCGCGCCGGCTTCGGCGAGCAGCAGCGGCTTGTGACCGGCGATGTGCTGAAGGCGGGCGAGGTACGACCGCAGCTCGTGCTCGCGGTGCAGATAGACGTTGAAGGCGCAGATGTCGAAGAAGGAGAGATCGAGAAACTCGGTCGGCGGAAAGTTGACGTAGGTGAGCAGGCTGCCAGGCGCCCCCGCCTTTGTGGCGTGATACAGGTCGCGGAGGAAATTCTCGATCCTCACGCGACCGTGCCAGCGGACGACGCCGGGCGGAATCTCGTTGCCGAGGGCAAAGAGCGAGCGCCGCCGGGTGATCGGCGAGCTGCACCAACCTGCCGGACGATCTCCTGCCGGATACTTCGCGCGCAGCCGTCGATCGTCCAGGAACGCGACGTGCTGCGCCCACGGGAGCCCGACCATCACGCGGAGCCCCTGACGGGCCGCCTCGTCCAGCAGGTCCCGCCGGGGCGGTCGTGTAAGTCCTGACCGTATTGATGCCGAGGCCCGCCATCATGCGGAAGTCTTCGGCGAGCTGGAGACGTGCGGGAAACTGGTAGCCGTCGGCGTCGGGAGCAAACGTCCCGTACGTCACACCCTTGACGAGAAAGCGGACTCCGTCCGCCGGCTCCGCGCCTGGGAGCTGGGCGCGCAGAAATTTTCCGTCCGCGACGATCCGCGCGGCCAGTTCCCGCGTCGCGTGCGTTCGGACTGCCGGGATCGGCCTGAACTGCAGTCCTCACAATACGTCTTGGCCGCTCGAGCTTGGAAAGCGGCAACTATCTATTGTATAGGTGGTAGAGGTTGGAGGTTGGAGGTTAGGGGCCAGGGATTGGGGGTTAGGGATTGCGGGCTTCGCGGGTCGGGGACTGCCAGCTTTCCAGTGTAGATCGCCATCCCGACGACGGCATCGACGCCGAGCGCCTCGAGATCGTCAATTTCCTGCTGGGTCGTGATGCCGCCGGCGGCCGTGACGCGACGGGTGGTGGCTTGCCGCACCGATCGGATCGCGTCCATGTTCGTCCCGCCCATCAGCCCCTCGGTATCGACATGGGTGTAGAGGAACTCGCCGCAGAATGGCTCGAGCGCGCGGACGGCCTCGACCGCAGTCAGCGGCAGCGATGTTTTCCAGCCATGGATGACGACCTGCCCGCCGCGGCTGTCGACGGCCGCGATGACCTGGTCCCTGCCGACTGCGTCGGCCAGCGCCTTCGCGAAGGCGAGATCGGGCTGCCCGGCTTTGAAGAGCGACGACCCGGCGATGATCTGCTGCGCGCCGGCGGCGAGCACGTCCCGGGCGCGATCGATCGTTCGGATGCCGCCGCCGACCCGGCAGGAAAGCGATGCGGCGATCTGGCGAACCAGCGAGAGGTTATCGCCGACGCCGATCGCCGCGTCGAGGTCGATGACCTGAACCTTGGGAAACCGCTCGAACCGCCGGACCCACCTGAACACATCGTCGTCTCTGATGGCAAGGCGCTCGCCTTGAATGAGCTGGACGACGGCGCCGTCTTGGAGATCGATTGAGGGGATCAGCATGTGTGGTTACACGAGCCACGAAGGACACGAAGACACCAAATCTGTTGATCTTCGTGTCCTTCGTGCCTTCGTGGTTTACAGGCGTACCGGGATGCCTCGTTGCTGAAGATGTTCCTTGAGCGACCGGACGCTCGTTTCGGCGTAATGAAACACCGATGCCGCGAGGGCTGCATCGGCGCGGCCGGTCGTGAAGACGTCGACGAAATGATCCAGCGAGCCGGCTCCTCCCGACGCGATCACCGGGATGGAAACGGCCTGCGACACCGCCGCGGTCATCGGGCAGTCGAAGCCGACCTTCGTCCCGTCGCGATCGATCGAGGTGAGCAGGATCTCGCCCGCGCCACGCGCCTCGGCTTCGCGCGCCCATTCAACCGCGTCGCGCCCGGCGGCGCTCTGGCCGCTGCGGGCGTAGACCGCGAACCGGCCGCCGTCCAGCTTGGCGTCGATCGCGACGAGCACCGCCTGGCTGCCATATCGGCGCGCGAGCGTCGTGATGAGCGCAGGATCCGAAAGCGCCGCGGTATTCAGGCTGACCTTGTCGGCGCCGGCCTCGACCGCCGCCTCGGCGTCGGCTTCCGTTCGGATGCCGCCGCCGACGGCAAGGGGAATGAAGAGCTCGCGCGCGACGGCACGAATGGTGTCCGCCAGCGCCCGGCGCTGCTCGATCGTGGCGGTGATGTCGAGGATGACGAGCTCGTCGATGCCCTCGTGGTTGTAGCGGCGCGCCAGCTCCGCCGGATCGCCAGCCGATCGCAGCCCCTCGAAGTTGACGCCCTTGACGACCTGCCCGTTGCGGACGTCGAGGCAGGCGATGATGCGCTTAGACAGCATGCAGAACTCTCCACCACGGAGGACACAGAGGACACGGAGGAAGTCACGGTTCCTCGAAAGGTTTGACCCTCCGTGTCCTCCGTGTCCTCCGTGGTCGATAGGTTATCTGACAAGCTGCAGAAAGTTGCGAGGATTCTGCAGCCCGACCTCGCCGGACTTCTCCGGATGAAACTGAACGCCGGCGATGTGGCCCCGCTGCACGATCGCCGCGAACGGCTCGCCGTGCTCGGTGACGGCCACGGTGTCGCTCGGTGACGGGCGCGACGAAGCTGTGCGTGAAGTACACCTGCGAGCCGGTGGCCACGCCGGCGGCAATGGACGCGTCATTGTTCCCATGTCCTCCACGCTCGATGGCCAGGCTGTTCCACCGACATGGGGAACTTTGATGGCCGATCCTTTCAGGCGGTAGCACGTGCCGGACAGCAGGCCCAGGCCGGGGCAGTCGGGCGCTTCCTCGCTGCCCGCGAACAGCCATTGCAGCCCGAGACAGATGCCGAGCAGCGGCCGCCCGTCCGCGACGTGCGCGCGAATCGCCGCGACCCAGTCGCGATCGAGGGCGGCGGTCGCGCCGAAATGGCCGACGCCCGGCACGACGATCGCGGCCGCCCGCTCGAGATCGGCCGGCGACGCCGGGTCGTACAGCTCGGCGCCAATCGCGGCGAACGCCTTGCGCACGGACGTCAGATTGCCGGCCTTGTAATCGATGAGCGCAATCACAGCAGTCCCTTGGTGCTCGGCAGCATGCGCGCCAGCTGCTTGTCCTTCGAGCAGGCGACCCGCAGCGCCCGCGCGAACGCCTTGAACACGGCCTCGATGTGATGATGGCTCGATCGTCCGTACAGCACCTTGACGTGGACGTTCGCGCGCGCGCCGAGCGCGAAGCCGTCGAAGAAGTCGTGGACCAGCTCCGTCTGCAGGTCGCCGACGCGCGCGACGCGCACCTTCAGATCCACGACGGCATGCGGCCGTCCTCCGAGATCCACGGCCGCGACGGCCAGCGTCTCGTCCATCGGCATCACGAAATAACCGGCGCGATTGATGCCGCGCCGCGTGCCGACGGCTTTCGACACCGCCTCGCCGAGCGCGATGCCGAGATCCTCGACGGTGTGATGCTGATCGACGTCGAGGTCGCCGCCTGGCCTCGATGCGGAGGTCGAACGCACCGTGGCGCGCGAAGAGCTCGAGCATGTGATCCAGGAAACGGATGCCGGTTCGAATCTCGTAGCGGCCCTTGCCTTCGAGCCCGAGGCGCACGGCGATGCGCGTTTCCTTCGTCCGGCGGTCGATTACGGCGCGGCGCACAGGACCTCTTCCATCGCCGCGATGGCGCGGCGTGTGTGCTCGACGAGCCCGGTGGCGATGCGGAGGCAGCCGGCGCAGCCGGGCTCGGACGAGCGGTCGCGGATGTAGATGCCGCGATCGGCCACGCCCTTCACGAGCGCGGGCAGCCGATCGCCGGCGCAGACGAGCACGAAGTTCGCGTCGCTCTTCCAGTATTTCAGCCCCCATCGCTCGCAGGCGGCGTACAACAGCGCCTTCGATTCGCTCGTCTGCCGCAGGTAGTTCTCCATGTAGGCGAGGTCGGCGAGCGCCGCCTGGACCGCCACCACCGCGGCGATGTTCACGCTGTAGACCGGGATCGCCGCGCGCACAGGATTGAGCACCTCGGGCGCGCCGACGAGGCAGCCGATGCGCAGGCCGGCGAGGCCGAAGGCCTTCGAAAACGTCCGGCCGACGATGACATTGGGAAACGCGGGCAACTCCGGGATGAACGTCGCTGCCGGCGAACTCGGCGTATGCCTCGTCGACGAACACGACGGCTTCCCGGGGCACGCGCCCGCGCGATCTGCCGAATCGCGTCGAGCGGCATCGACACGCCGGTGGGATTGTTGGGGTTGGTCAGGAACACCACGCGTGTCCGCGGCGTGATCGCCGCCAGCACGTCGTCGACCGCGAAGCTGAAGTCGGGCCTGGGCATCACCTGCACGAGGCGGCCGCCGACGACATCGGTGTCGACACGAAAGATTTCGAACGCAGGCTCGGGGACGAGCGCTTCCGGAATCGGCCCGCCGACCGGAGGCCGGAGGTATGCGACGGCGAGCCCCATGATCCCCTCGTCGAGACCGTTGGTCAGCGCGAGGCGGTCGGTATCGACGCCGAGGTACTGGGCGCACGCCCGCGCCGCGGCCGCGTACGGCGGGTAGAACCCGATTTCGTCGGCGCGCAGCCTGGCCAGCGCGTCGAGCACCCGCGGCGAGCAGCCGCCGGTGTTTTCGTTCTGATGGAGCCGCAGCCCGTCGTAGAGCTCCGGCGGCTTATCGTAAGCGCTCATAACCAAGAACGATCAACGCAGAGACCGCGGAAATCGCAGAGACAATCGATCTCTCGATCTGACCGGGCGCGAAATGTTGCTCTGCGTGTTCTGCGAGTTCTGCGTTGAATGTCGTGACTTCCTCATCGGAAACGCACCTCGATTGATTCGGCGTGCGCGGTCAGCCCTTCGGCGCGCGCGAGCGGCACGATCGTCGGTCGGAGCCGCGCGAGCCCTGCCTTCGTGACGCGCTGCACCGACATCACCCGCACGAAATCGGCCGCGCTCAGGCCGCCGCGAAAGCGGGCGGCGCCGGAGGTCGGGAGCACGTGGTTCGATCCGGTCGCGTAGTCGCCGGCCGCCTGCGCCGTATACGGCCCGACGAACACGGCGCCGGCGACGAGCGGCTGGCGTGTGAGCGACTCGCGGTCGACGACCAGATGCTCCGGAGCGATGCGGTTGGCCAGCGCGATCGCCTCTTTCGCGGACCCGGTCACGACGATCGCGCCGTGTGCGGCAAGCGATCGCTGCACGATCGCCCGCCCGGCCGCCTGCGCCGCCACCGCCCGGGCGACACGCTCGGCAAACGGCCGGCTCCAGGTGATGACGATGGCCCGGGCATCGGGATCGTGCTCGCCCTGCGCCACCATGTCGGCCGCCACCCACGCCGGCCGGCCGCTGGCGGCGACGATGACGATCTCGGTCGGGCCGGCGTAGAAATCGATCGCGCAATCGCCGGCCACCTGCGACTTGGCGGTGGCGACCCACTTGTTGCCGGGGCCGACGATCTTGTCGACCCGCGGAATCGTGGCCGTGCCGTAGGCGAGCGCGGCGATCGCGTGCGCGCCGCCGACGCGAAACAACCTGGTGACGCCCGCCTCGAGCGCCGCCGCCATGACGACCGGCTCGGGCCGCGGGCAGACGGCGACGATCTCGGGCACCCCCGCGACGCGCGCGGGCACGGCGGTCATCAGCAGGGAAGAGGGCAGCGGAAACCGCCCGCCTGGCACGTAGCAGCCGACGCGCGCGATCGGTTCGACGCGCTGCTCGATCGACACACCCGGGCCCATTTCCAGATCCCAGTGGCGGGGAATCTGCCGGAACGCGACGCGTGCGATATTCGCGGCCGCCTGCCGGATGGCGCGCCGGACCTCAGGGGCGACGCGGGCCGCCTGTTCCCGCATCTCTTCCGGCCGTCACTTCGAGCGGAGGCTCCACGCCGTCGAACTTTCGCGCGAAGCGAATCAGCGCCGCGATCGCCGTCCGCGCGCACGCGCTCGACGATGGCGCGGACCCGGGCGTCGAGCGTGCGGTCGCCGCGCCCCCGGCGGGCGAGCAGCCGCGCGACGGCCCGCTTGTCGCTGGCGTCGATGATTCTAAGACATCAGGCGCCGGCCAGTCCTTGCGAAGCAGCAGCTCCTCGATCCGATACGCGTGGAAGAAATCGTGCAGCGCGAGGTGCCGGCACATCGTGAACACCGAGTAGGAGTTGTACTCCTCGTGATCGGCGGCGCGCGTCCAGTCTTCGGGTTGAAGCTCGCGCAGCCGGCCGACCAGCCGCGTGCGATCCTCTTCGAACCGGCGCAGCGCCTCGTCGAGATCGACGCCGAGCAGGCCGTCCGGCTGGTCGTCGCGGCCCGGATCGTACGATCGGATGGCTGGTTTGTCCTCCGACAGCATCAGATCGAGACGCGTGAAGAGCGGCATGAACGCCGCGAGATGGCACGCGTGCTCGTGGATCGACCACTTTCCGGACGGCGGCCTGCGTTTCACGATCGCCGGCGCGGCCTGGCGGACCAGGGGCACCACGATCTCTGGAGCCCGCTCCAGCGCGGCGATTGTCTCCTCGTCCGTTTCGTGTCTTCCTGCCTTCGTGCTTGCATTTCGCCGTCTACAGAACAATCTTGTTCAACGGGTATTCGACGATACCCTGCGCGCGCGCGGCCTTCAGCTTCGGGATCAGATCGCGGACCGTGCGCTCCTCGATGATCGTGTTGACCGCCACCCATTCCTCGTCGCTCAGCGACGAGATGGTCGGGCGCTGCAGCGCGGGCAACAGCGCGAGCACCGCCTGCAGATCGGGCCGCCGCACGTTGAGCATCAGCCCGACGCGCCCCTGCGCCTCGATGGCGGCCTTCAGCAGCAGCGCGATGTTCTCGATCTTGGTCCGCTTCCACGGCGTCGGCGAGCGCGGAGTGGTTGGCGATGAGCTGGGTATTCGACTCCATCACCGTGTCGAGAATGCGCAGCCGGTTGGCGCGCAGCGTCGAGCCGGTTTCGGTCGCTTCGACGATCGCGTCGGCCAGCACCGGCGGCTTCACTTCGGTGGCGCCCCAGGAAAATTCGACGTTGGCCTTCACGCCGTGGCGCGCGAAATAGGCGCGCGTGACGCGCACCAGCTCGGTGGCGATGGTCTTGCCGCCCATGTCGGCGGCGGAACGCATGGCCGAGTCTTCCGGCGCCGCGAGGACCCATCGCACCTTGCCGAAGCTCTGCTTCGCGTAGATGAGGTCCGCGATGCTCGTCAGGACGCCCGTCGTGCCGTCGCCGAGCTCGTGCTCCGCAATCCAGTCCTGGCCGGTGAGCCCGGCGTCGAGCACGCCGTCGGAGACGTACCGCGCCATTTCCTGCGCGCGAATCAGCATGCATTCGATCTCGGGGTCGTCCACGGTCGGGAAGTACGACCGCGAGCTGACGTAGAGCGTGAAGCCGGCGCGGGCGAAGAGCTGCACCGTCGCGTCCTGCAGGGAGCCTTTCGGGATGCCGAGTTTGAGTTTCATTCGTGCTACAGCTCTCCACCACGGAGGACACGGAGGACGCGGAGGTACAGAACATGATCTGTCGCCTCCGTGTCCACTCGTGTCCTCTGTGGTTGCTACGTTTCGACAGCCTTCGGAAAAAACAGCGTGCGTTCGCCCGTATGACACACATTGCCGTCGCCCAGGCGCTTCACTTTCACCAGCACCGTGTCATCGTCACAGTCGACGAGAATATCGACGACCTGGAGCCGATTGCCGGAGGTTTCGCCTTTCATCCACAGCGTGTTGCGCGTGCGGCTGAAGAAGGTGGCGAACCCGGTGCTCCGCGTCTGCGCGAGCGCGTCTTCGTTCATGAATCCGACCATCAGGACCTCGGCGCTCTCCGCATCCTGGATGACCGCGGGGATCAAGCCCGCCAGTTTTGAGTAGTCCATAGAATAAAGAGTCCCGTAAAAACAAAAACCCCGCCGGTTTCGGCGGGGCTGCATGTTCATCGGGGTGTTGTCTGTCTTGCCTGGGACCCTAGATCACGCGAACTTCCGCCGCCCCGCAGCCGGGGTGATGGTGATGCCGCGCGTGATGGACGGTCCGGAACATTGGCGTC
Organism: uncultured Acidobacteriota bacterium; assembly: GCA_963749565.1. GTDB lineage: Bacteria > Acidobacteriota > Vicinamibacteria > Vicinamibacterales > CAVVIG01 > DATLLJ01. The sequence continues at coordinate 19,303 of CAVVNL010000013.1, forward strand.
CAGCGTAATGCATAGCCGGTTCGCGTGTCAACGAGGAGAATCTGAACGAGGAGAATCTGAACGGGACGAGGATCTGAAATCCGCGCTGACCTTAGCGCGAAACGACGAGCCGAAGGTCTCGCGGTCCAGGCTTCTGAACCGAGGGGTTATCGCGCCGAGCGGCTTCGGCTCGCACCGCGACGTCCAGCGCGCTGGCAAGATGCGGCGCGACGATCTGGATCAGCCGGCCGTGGTCGGCGGTGAAGCCGTCTGGAGCGGCGGTGTAGAGCGTGAGCACGGCGACCAGCGCTTCGCCGGCCACGAGCGGGACGCTGATGCATCGCGAAAGCGGCGGATTGATCTCGTTCACCCGCGTGTCGAGATCGAGCGCCGCGTCCGAATTGATGATCGGCTGGCGATTCGCGGCAACCCATCCGGTGAGCCGCTCACCCAGGGCGACGTTGGCGCCGCGAAGCACCTGCGCGGCGGGCCCGAACGTGTCCACGGCCACGAGTACGGTTGTGAGCGCGCGTCCGGCAGGATACCACGCGCCGGTTGCGCCGGGGACGACATCGGCGAGCAGGCTCGAGCCGAGCGCCAGCACGTCGCTCACGCCCTCCTTCGCCTGACGCGAGGCGTGTCAGGCTGACGAATGCCAGCAGGCCCGTTGGCGCCGCTCGGCGGCTGCCGGCGAATCGGACGCGAGTGGCGGTAGCCGGCTCGTACCGCGACTGCGTGATCCGCTGCATGCACCTCACGGTGCTTCGGCATCGGCTCGGTGCTTTTCACTCCGATTTCCCGATAGACCCGGATGAAGGTGTCGACGACCGCCGGGTCGTACATGTGGCCGCGGCGCTCGCATCAGGATCTCGCATAGCGGCGGCATCGGTCATCCGCAGACGATAGGGCCGGTCGGACGTCAAGCGCGTCGAAGCAATCGACGACCGAGAGGATCCGCGCGCCGATCGGAATCGTCCGCGCCGATCAAGCCGCGAGGGTAGCCGCTCCCGTCCCAGCTCTCGTGGTGGGCCCGCACGATCGGCACGACCGGATACGGGAACTCGACGAGCGAGAGGATGTCGGCGCCGACGTCGACGTGGCAGCTTCATCTGGTCGAACTCGGCCGCCGTCAACTTTCCCGGCTTGTTGAGGATGTGCTCCGGCACCGCGAGCTTCCCGGTATCGTGCAATAGGGCGGCTGCCTCGATCGCCTTCAACGTCGGCTCGTCCGTCGACGCCCAGCTCACGCGCCAGGCCAACCGCGTACGCCTGCACCCGACGCACGTGGCTGTGCGTCACGTCATCTTTCGCGTCGATCGCCATCGCGAGCGTCTCGACCGTGGACAAGTACAGGCGATCCACCTGCGCCACGTGCCGGTTGGCGTCCTCGACCCGCCCGAACGTCGCACGCAGCGTCAGATGAAAGACGGCGACCACTGGCAGGATCACCGCGACGGCGGTGAGGCTCGATCTGCTGAATCAGCAGGATGAGACAGAACGCAACCGAAGCCGCCGCCAGATATCCGAGCGAGAGCCATTGAAAGTGCTGGCGCCAGATCGTCGACAGGCGACTGCTGCGATTCGAGCCCGACGGCGATCGCGGTCAGCCCGGAATTCAGGCCGAAGTAGATGATCGTGAGGCAGAACAGCGGAACGATGAGCGCGTCCGGCCGACGCGTGGCCCTCCGAGAGCGGCGGCGACGCGCGCGATCAGGAAAAAGACGTGCGCGCCGACCCACAGCGACAGCGGCGGGCGCCGCCGCGTTGAACGCCACCCGCGTCCACCCGTGTCCTCCGGCGCCACGACATCACGATGCTGTCGAGCGCGAGCGCCACGGTCGCCGGCGCGGGACCGAACAGCAGCGCGGAGGTGATGAAGAAGGTGTCGGACGCGCTCATCGTCGCCTCGATCGAGGCGATCTTAATCGTGAACGATCCGGTGACCAACGCCAGGAACGCAAACAGCCACCCACTCAAGCGGGTGCGGTGCGCGAGGCAGCGCGGCAATCGAGTGCACGACGGCGATGCTGCCGATGGCGACCATAATCTGGACGTACAGGCGCAGCGCGGTTGGTGATCTCGCTGCCGGGCTCGCGTGCGCCTGCCGGAGTGGCAGTCATCGTGCTCAGCGGGCATCAGGCGAGGCGAGCACCGAGCGGCGCCCCAGATGATCTGCTCGCCCTGCGATCGTTGAAGCCTCGTGATCCGCCCCAGATGATCGTGCTCGCCCCTGCGGGTTGTAGATGCGTGTCGCCCCAGATGATCGTGGTTCGCCGACGTCCACGACGCCACCTCACCCCAGAGCAGCGAGTTCGGCGCGAGCGCCGCCAGCGGATTCGTGAGGCCGAGCAGGTTGAGGTCGCCGAACGTCAGGAGCGACGGATTCGCCCACGCGAGGGATGCGTCGGCCGCCGAGAGGACGCGAGTGCCGATGCCCGCCTCGAGACGAGCGGCGAGCGTGCCGATGTCCCAGAACGAGACGCCGCTTCCGGTGGTCTGCGCGCCGCCCACCGTTGTCGTGACCGCCGACGTCAGCTGATTGGTCGCGGTGACCGCGTTGGTATCCAGCGTCACGGCGCCGTTTCGCGCCAGGGTCCGGCCCGTCACGCTTGCGCCAGTGGTCACCGTGATGCTCGCCAACGCCAGAATGTTTCCTGCGAACGACGTGGCTGTCCCGAGCGTCGCCGAACTGCCGACTTGCCAGAACACGTTACCCGGGGACCCGCCGTTGATCAGGACGACCGACGAGGCGCTCGCCGTCGTGAGCGTGCTCCCCATCTTGAAGATGAAGACCGCGTTGGCGTTGCCCTGGGCGTTGAGCGTGAGGGTTCCGGTCAGCTGAGCCGAGGAGGAAAAACAGTAGACGCCTGCGGTGAGCGTTTGTCCGCCCAGATCCTGACCCGGTCATGATCCTGGGTGCACGCCTGGCCGACCAGACTGTTGTACGCCGTGGTGACGGCGTCCTGGGCCGCAAGCGCGGCAGCGTCAGCGCCGTGTATCGTGCCGGACACGACGAGCCCGGGAGGAAAGCCGGTGACGGCGCTGCCAGGGCTGACGCCGAGGTCGCCGGTGATGACGCTCGAGCCGGTATTGGTGACCGTCGAGCCGCCCAACACCGCGAAGCTTTGCGCCGAACCGAGCGACGGTGCGGTCTGCGCCGAGGCCGGCGAGGCCCCGTAAACGGCGATCTGACGCGAGGCCCAGAAATTCACGCTGCCCGCGCCGGCGCCCATCAGGCCTGCCGTCGGTCATGGCGGTCGCGCCGTTCTGCAGCGCGAACTTCACCTGCGCCGGAGACAGATTCGGAGATCCCTGCAGGAGCAGCGCGACGCCACCGCTGACCATCGGGGCAGCCATGCTGGTCCCACTCAGATACATGTAGGCATTGTTGCCGCTGCCCGCGACATGAATCGACGGATACATCGCCGGCAGGAACGCACCGTCTGCCTGCAGCGAGAGTGATCTTCGTGCCGGGCGCGGCAATGTCAGGCTTCACCGCGAGGTCGTACGCCGAAGGACCGCGCGAGCTGAACGTCGCCACGGTGTCGTCCGATCGATCGACCGTTCCCCACGTGTTCAGCGCGCCGACCGTGATCGCATAGGGAGAGTTCGCTGGCGACGAAATGCCGCCCAGTATGGCGCGGCCGTCGGGTGCTTTCCCGGCGTTGCCTGCGGCGACGACGACGACAATCCCGGCCTGCACCGCCTGGTTGACGGCTTCGCACAGCGGGTCGGTGGAGCATGCTTCCGTCACGGGATGGCCGAGCGACAGATTGATGACGCGGATGTTGTAGAGCGCGCGGTTGGCGACGACCCATTCGATGCCGGCGATGACGTCGCTCGTGAAGCCGCTGCCGTCGGCGCCGAGCACCCTGACGTTGACGAGGTGCGCGCGCGGGCGCGATGCCGCCGGCATACTCCGGCGCGACGCCGTTGGCCGGCGCCGGGTTGCCGGCGATGATCCCGGCGACGTGCGTGCCGTGACCGTAGGCATCGGTCATCTGGGGATCGCCGGTGACGAAGCTCACGTTCGCGACGACGCGGTTGCGCGAGCGCCGAGTGCGGCGCGATGCCGGAATCGACGACGGCGACGCCGATGCCCTGCCCGTCCACTCCCGGGATGCCGAGCAGCCCGCCAGCAGCGCGTTTCCGGCGCGCGTCTGATCCGCCGCCGTCGACGCGTCCGAGATCACCGTCGAGCTGTGCACGCGCAGATCGCCGGACAGATGATCGACGGCCGCGTCGCGCGACAGATCGCTGAGCTCCGCGCTGTTCGCGAGAACCACGGCCGCGCCGCGCATCCGCTTGACGACTTGCAGCCGGTGACGCGAGGCCAGCAAGTCGAGATCGCGATCCGTCCCGTGCACGATGACGCGCTTGCGCGCGGTCGTCTTGCGCGCCTGATGTCTGGTGAGATCAGCAAGAGAGGTGCGCCCGCGCGGTCGCGCTTGCGCGCCGTGCAGCCCAAGGGAGGAAAAGGCGACGAGCGCAGCGGCGACGATGACAAGGCGCGAGGTCTGCGACGTCACGAGGTGACACAGGGCATTCGAAGCTCGGGCTACTGGGCGCACCGATGACGGTGGCGGTCGCGCGATGACTTTGCCCCTGGGCCTCAGAGATGACACCAAGGGATATGTGACGACTCTAGTCACACCGTTGCAGCGCAAGATTGAGCCCAGCTCTACTGTCGAATAAGGTGGACGCGTTAACTCACAGGGAATAGAGGTGATAGCGAGGGTGAACGCGAAAGCGTAGGAAACCTGATGTGTGGCCAGGCGTGGCTCACCGAGGCACACAACAGCCATGAAAATCAGCCGTTCGGCTCCGCAACCGTCGTCCTGTCAGCAGCTTGAAGGTTTGTGTTCCGACAGGAGACACGAATCACAGGATCGGTCACGATCCGACGCGGCGGGCCGGAGAGAGAGAGAAGCTTTTTGCGGAACCATTTCTCGGAGCCAAAAGGGGCTTGACTATTGTACTAATACATTAGTATTATCCCGTTCGTGGGCGTCGTAACCATCGACCCGAGTGACCGCACACCGATTTACGCGCAACTCGAGCGCGGGCTGCGCGCCGCCATTGCCACCGGACGCATCCAGGCCGGTGAGCAGCTTCCGACCGTCCGTCAGCTCGCCGTCGAGCTCCGCGTCAACGCCAACACGGTCGCCCGCGTGTACGCCGAGCTCGAACGCGCCGGCATCATCGAAACACAGCGCGGCGTCGGGTCCTTCATCCTCGCCACGCCGAAGCACGCCCGTCCGCCGGCCGAACACGCTAAGCGGCTGCGCGCCTTTGCCATGCGCGTCCTCGGCGACGCGGCCGCGGCCGGATTCACCATCGACGATGTGGTTGGCGCGATCAGCGCCCACCGTAAGGAAGGAGCGTAAGCCGTGCCGTTACCGCTTCGCGTTGACATTCCATCGATCCCGAGTCCCCGTCTGAACGTCATCGCGATCGTCATTCTCCTCGGGTCGCTCGCCGCAGGCGGGTTGATGACGGCCGCGACCGGCAGCCCCGTGCCGCTGGTGGTGATGGCCGCCGTCGGGGCCATCGCGATGCAGTCGCCGCGCATCGCCCAGCAATGGGAGCGCGCCATCGTCCTGCGGCTCGGCCGGTTCATCGGTCTGCAGGGGCCGGGTCTCTTCTGGATCGTGCCGTTCGTCGACACGGTGTCGTTGTGGATCGATCAACGCACCATCACGACGAGCTTTGCGGCTGAACAGACGCTGACGGCGGACACCGTACCGGTCAACGTGGACGCGGTGTTGTTCTGGATGGTGCACGATGCCCAGAAGGCCGCGCTCGAGGTGCAGCAGTACGAGCAGGCCGTGAGCTGGGCGGCGCAGACAGCGCTGCGCGACATCATCGGGCGGACGCCGCTCTCCGACCTCCTGATCGGCCGGGATCGGATTGACACCGAGCTCCAGCAGCTGATTGATCACCGCTCCAACCCGTGGGGCATCACGGTGCAGTCGGTCGAGATACGCGACGTCATCATTCCGAGCGCCCTGCAGGATGCGATGTCGCGGCAGGCCCAGGCATCGCGGGAAAAGCAGGCGCGCATCATTCTCGGCCAGGCGGAGGTCGAGATCGCGAAGCTCTTCGACGAGGCCGCCGTCTCGTACCGGGACAACCCGACCGCGCTGCACCTGCGCGCGATGAACATCCTGTCGGAAGGCCTGAAAGAGAAGGGCGCGCTCATGCTCGTCCCGAGCAGCGCGCTCGAGACCATGGGCCTCGGCGGTTTCCTCGGCGCGGCAGCCCTGCGCCAGAACAAGCTGGCCGCCGGGACCGACGAAGCATGAAGGGGGTGCTCCATGGAGCCGAATACGGTCGATCGTCAATCGCTGCGGGTGTGGTTGCTGCTCGCGATCCTGGGCGCCATTCTGAGCGCGGTCGGCTGGTATCGGGTGTTCACAATTGTTCTGGTGGCCCAGAACGCCAGCCCTCCCGCCTTCGAGGTCGCATCCGTCAAGCCGAACACATCGGGGACCGTCCAGCGTGGCGGCGGCCCGCAACCGGGCCGTTTCGTGCGCTCGAACGTCACGCTGCGCCAGTTGATTCAGATGGCCTACTCGCAACAAGCCTTCGATCGCCGCGAGATCTCGGGCGGACCGGACTGGATCGATTCCGAGCGGTTCGACGTCGAGGCAAAGATCGACGATGGCCAGGCAGGGAATCTCGGAAGACTGTATCTGCCGGATGGCAAGGGCTCTCCTGGACTCGCGTACCAGATGGTGAAGGCATTGCTGGCCGACCGATTCAAGCTCGTCGTGCACAGCGAAACCCGCGACCGTCCCGTGTATGCGCTGGTGCTGGCACGGGCCGACCGCAGAATGGGCCCACAACTCCAGCGGTCCGCGGTCGACTGCGACGCCGTGATGGCCGCGATCGTGGCCAACGGACGCCCACCGGGCCCGGCGAAAACTGGTGGCGCGCCACCGTGCTCGATGGGAGGTGGCGCGGGCCGCCTCATGGGCAACGCGTTGACGATGCAGCAGATTGGGAACGGGTTATCGCCGTATGTCAATCGAGTCGTGCGCGATCGGACCGGGATGGCCGGAAACTTTGATCTGGATCTCGCCTGGACGCCCGCGCCCGGAGAATACGCCGGACTCGGGCCGTTCGATCACAACGCGCCCGCGGCCGCGGAAGCGACGTCGATCTTCACCGCGTTGCAGGAACAGCTCGGCCTCAGATTGGAGGCGACCACGGGTCCGGTCGACGTCATCGTCGTCGATCGGGCGGAGCGGCCGTCGGTGGACTAGGGGAATTGCTGATTGCTAATTGTTGATTGTTGATTCAAACCCGCGAAGAAGTTGATTCGCGGCGTGCGTTGCCTTGCGCAGTCGCGCTGACCTGCCAAAGAAAAACCCGCGAGCGCAATGAACGCCCGCGGGTCCTGCAGGACTAAAGTCCTGCGCTACTCTCTTTCCTAGCCTTAAGCCCTAAGCCCTAAGCCCTAAGCCCTAAGCTCCCTAACCCCTAACCCTAACCCCTAACCTCTAACCCTAACCTCTAACCTCTTACCCCTAGTACCGATAGTGGTCCGGCTTGTACGGTCCGTCCACCGGGACGCCGATGTAGTCGGCCTGCTCCTTGGTCAGCTTCGTCAGCTTCACGCCGAGCTTGTCGAGGTGCAGCCGCGCCACTTCCTCGTCGAGCTTCTTCGGCAGCATGAACACCTTCTTCTCGTACGTGTCGGCGTTCTTCTGCAGGTCGAGCTGCGCGAGGACCTGGTTCGTGAACGACGCCGACATCACGAAGCTGGGATGGCCGGTCGCGCATCCGAGGTTCAGCAGACGGCCCTCGGCGAGCACCAGAATGCTGTGGCCGTCGGGGAAGCGCCACTCGTCGTACTGCGGCTTGATGTTGATCCGCTCGATGCCGGCGAACTTCTTCAGGCCGGCCATGTCGATCTCGTTGTCGAAGTGGCCGATGTTGCCGACGATCGCCTTGTCCTTCATCTTCTTCATGTGATCGACGGTGATGATGTAGTGGTTTCCCGTCGCCGTAATGAAGATGTCGGCGGTCGCGATCACGTCGTCGATGGTGCTGACCTCGTAGCCCTCCATCGCCGCCTGCAGCGCGCAGATCGGATCGATCTCGGTGACGATGACGCGGCAGCCCTGGCCACGCAGCGCCTGCGCGCAGCCCTTGCCGACCTCGCCGAAGCCGAACACGACGGCGACCTTGCCGCCGAGCATGACGTCGGTCGCGCGCGCCAGGCCGTCGGGCAGCGAATGCCGGCAGCCATAGATGTTGTCGAACTTGCTCTTGGTCACCGAGTCGTTGACGTTGATCGCGGGGAAGAGCAGCGTGCCGGCTTCCATCATCTGATAGAGCCGGTGCACGCCCGTGGTCGTTTCCTCGCTGACGCCGCGGATCGTCTTGGCGAGCCGCGTCCACCGCGACTTGTCCTTCGCCATCGAGGTCCTGATCAGATCGAGGATGACGCCCCATTCCTCCGGGTCCGTGTCGGGATCGAACGCGGGCACCTTGCCGGTCTTCTCGAACTCGACGCCCTTGTGCACGACCAGCGTCGCGTCGCCGCCGTCGTCGACTATCAGCGTCGGTCCGGAGCCGTCAGGCCACTCGAGCGCCTCGTTCGTGCACCACCAGTACTCCTCCAGCGTCTCGCCCTTCCAGGCGAAGACCGGCGTCCCTTTCGGGTTCTGTACGGTGCCGCCCCTTTCGGGACGGCCGACCACAACCGCCGCCGCGGCGTGATCCTGGGTCGAGAAGATGTTGCACGAAACCCAGCGCACGTCGGCGCCGAGCTCGGTGAGCGTCTCGATCAGCACGGCGGTCTGAATCGTCATGTGCAGGCTGCCCATGACCCGTGCGCCGGCCAGCGGCTTCGTGGCGCCGTACTGCTTCCGCAGCGACATCAGCCCGGGCATCTCCTGCTCGGCGAGGCGCATTTCCTTGCGGCCGAAATCGGCGAGCGACAGATCCCTCACCTTGTACGGCTCACGGCCGGCGGCCTTCGCCGCCTCAAACGGATGAAGCTTTTCAACTGCAGTCGCCATCTTTGTGTCTCCTTGGGGCTTTAGGCTTTGGACTTTGGGCTTTAGGCCAGGCCTAGAGCCAAAAGCCTAGAGCCTAGAGCCTGTTTTCCGTCCCGTTGCGACGAACAATCCTGGTCCTTTCGCTTTCGGATCAGGCGGCAGCGGCACGACGCGCACCTGATCGAATCCGTTGTCGGACAACATTCCGGCGACATGGCCGTCCGCGAAACCGAGCCAGACGTGGCCCATCTGCTGGCGGTAGTGGTCGCGGTCGTGCGGCAGCATGTCGGCGATGATCACCCGCCCCCCGGGCTTGAGCACCCGCGCCACTTCAGCGATCGCGCGCGCGGGTTCCGGCACGTGATGCAGCACGAGCATCAGCGTCGCCGCGTCGAGGCGCTCGTCGTCGATCGGCAGGGCTTCCAGATCGCCCCGGCGCAGGTCGACGTTCGCGAAGCCCTGCAACCGCTTCTTCGCCGCCTGGAGCATCGGGGCGGACGCGTCAACCGCGACGACGCGCGCGACGAACGGCGCGAGCGCGGCGCTGACCTGGCCGGTGCCGCAGCCGAGGTCGCCGACGGTCCAACCCGCGTCGGCGAGCGCGGCGAACGCGGGGAGCTGAAACCGATCGCCGAACAGCTCGTCGCGCAGCCGATCCCACTGTCCGGCCGACGAAGAGAAGAATTCCTGCGACGTGGTGCGGCGGCCGGCGAGCGCGGCCTGAAGCCGGCGCTGATCTCCCGCCGCGGCCGGTGTAGGCCCGACCTGCTCGCGAACCAGAAGCCAGAGCCGGCGCCGGGCCGGGTCGAGCTCGTCGCGCGTCATCGTGTACAGGTGACTGGTGCCTTCGGACCGTGCGGCGATCCACCCCGCATCGACGAGCGCCTTCAGATGGCGGCTGACCGTCGACTGAGGCAGCTGCGTGATGCCGCACAGCTCGGACACGGTCAGCTCGTGCCGGTCCAGCAGCAGCAGCAGGCGGCTGCGCGTGGTATCGGCGAGCGACGCGAGATGATCGAGGATTGCCGGGGCGCGTCCATTCATCCGTTAAGCCGGATGAAAGGATACATCAAGGAGGCGGGGCGGTGCAAATCTCGATGCCGGCGCCGTTATTCGGCTGGGCGGCGCAATACAAACGAATGGTGCGCCGCAGCTCCTGGCGCGCGGCCTCTTCGGCGGCGGCCTGCTCGGCGTTGGTGATCGCGCCAGCGGCCCGTCCTGCGAGGTAGGTGCCGGCGATGGTCTGGATGAGAATCGTCAACAGCTCGGGTTGGTTGAAGGCCGCAAACGGCTGACGAAGCGGGTTCGACACCGACGGGAACATGACGCGCTGCATCTCGGCTGCGTAGAGACCGCCGGCTGGGACAGGCCCGCTGCGGAAATCGAGGCTCGCAACCAGATCCTGCAGCCGGTTGCGTTCCTGCACTTCGATTCTGAACGTCGGCGTCTCGCGAAGCCCGAACAGCGGCCGCACCGGTTTCTTCTCCAGCTCCTTCCGGATGCGTTCGATCGAAACCGGCAGGGTCAGCCGGGGCGCGTCCTGTGCCGGAGACGAGGCTGACGGAGGCGGCGAGGGCGGAGGTAATGTCGAGGCAGGCGACTCCTGGGCGGAGACGGCCCCCGTCGACGTCATCAGAATCGCCGCGATCAGTGAAGCAAGGAGTCGCATGGAAACAGGAACACCGGCACCTATCTTAGACGCGGCCTGTGGAATCCGGCCTGCGGTTGGAGACCGTCTTCAAGGATTGCACGACTCGCGCCAGCGGAACGCTAAAATAATCAAGGGAATCGTTGCCTGAGCTTCCCGACGTCGTCCTGTACATCGAAGCGCTGCGGACACGCATCACTCGGCCAGCGCCTCGAGCATCTGCAGCTTATCAGTCCGTTCGTTCTGCGATCGGTCGAGCCGCCGATCGAGTCGATTACGGGCCTGACGGTCCAGGACATTCAGCGCTCCGGGAAACGCATCTCATCAGATTTGGAGACGATCTGTTTCTCGTCCTTCACCTGATGATCGCCGGCCGGCTGCGTTGGCGCGAGCCGGGGCAGAAGCCGGGCATCGGGCCCAGGCTGCTGCTCGCCTCCTTCGTGATGACCAACGGCACCCTGCTGTTCACCGAAGCCAGCTCCCGGAAGCGGGCTTCGATGCAGCTCGTGCGCGGTGGGGATGCGGTACGAGCGCTCGACCGCGGCGGCATCGAGCCGCTCGAGGCCACGGTCGAGATGTTTCGCGAAGCGCTGACGCGCGAGAACCACACCTTGAAGCGCGGCCTCACGGATCCACGGCTCTTCAGCGGCATCGGCAACGCCTACTCCGACGAGATTCTCCACGCCGCCCGCCTGTCGCCGCTCAAGCTCACGCGGTCCCTCTCGAACGAGGAAGTGCAGCGGCTCCACAGCGCCACGCGGGACACGCTGCTGCTGTGGATCGATCGGTTGCGGCAGGAGCTGTCGGGCAGATTCCCGGAGAAGGTCACCGCCTTCCACGACGCGATGGCGGTCCACGGCCGATACAAACAGCCGTGTCCCGTCTGCGGCGCGCCCGTCCAGCGCATCGTGTACGCGGCAAACGAGTGCAACTACTGCGCGAAATGCCAGACGGGTGGACGCCTGCTCGCCGATCGATCGCTGTCGCGGCTGCTCCGGGACGACTGGCCGAAATCGATTGACGATATCTAATCAATGCATGTAGATTCATAGATGTGAGATTGGCCGCGTGAGGGAAGCCTCGGCCCTGTACCGGCTCCTCGGCGACGAGGGGCGCCTCCGGCTGCTGCGCGTGCTCGCGCGCGAGCGCCTCAACGTCACCGAGCTGACCGGCGTCCTCGGGCTGGCCCAGTCGGGCGTCTCCCGGCATCTCGGCCTGCTGAAGGACGCGGGGCTCGTCGAGGAGGAGAAGGACGGCGGCTTCAGCTACTACCGGCTGACCCCGACGCTCGCGCCAGCGGCGCCGGGAACCCGCTCCGCGCGGTGCTCGACGGGCAGTTCGCGGCGTCGGCGGACGACCCGATGGTCCGCGCCGACGATGCCCGGCTGCACGAGGTGCTGCGGCTCCGGAAGGAGAACTTCGAGCGCCACGCCGGCCCCGACGCACGCGACGCGCGGCAGCTCGTGCCGGGGCGGAGCTGGGCGGCCTGGTCGCGCGCGCTGGGGATGCTGCTGCCGCCGCTGACGGTCGCCGATCTCGGCTGCGGCGAAGGCTACCTGACGATGGAGGCGGCGCGGTGGGCGTCGCGCGTGATTGCGGTCGATCGCTCCGACGCGGTGCTGCGGCGCGCGCGCGGGCTGGCCGGGCGGCGGCGCGTCACCAACGTCACCTGGAAGCGTGGGGAGCTCGAGCGCCTGCCCATCGCCGACGAGCCAGGTCGACGTGGCCATGCTGTCGCAGGCGCTCCACCATGCGGAGCAGCCGGCGCGCGCCGTGGCCGAGGCGGCGCGCGTGACGGCGCCCGGCGGACGCGTGCTGGTGCTCGATCTGAGAACCCACAACGAAACGTGGGTGCGCGGCAAGCTGGGCGATCGCGTGCTGGGATTCGCCGACGCCGAGCTCGAGCGCATGCTCACGTCAGCGGGACTGAAAGAGGTGCGCGTCGGCGTGGGCGCACGCAGGACCGGCGATCCATTTACCGTGCTTCTGGCGTCAGGAACAAAACCCAATGCAACCACGAAGACACGAAGACACGAACACTAGATCGTCGGGCCCGGCTCGACGGCCTGATGACCGAGCCGGATTCTCGTGCTCGACGGCGCGATGGGCACGATGATCCAGCGCGAGAAGCTCACCGAAGCGGAATTCCGGGGCGAGCGCTTCCGGGACCACCCGAAGGATCTCAAGGGCGAACAACGACCTGCTGGTGCTGACGCGGCCGGACGTCGATCAGCAGGATCCATCACCAGTACCTCGAGGCCGGCAGCGACATCATCGAAACGAACACCTTCAACAGCACGTCGATCGTCCAGTCGGACTACGGGCTCGAGTCGCTCGCCTACGAGCTGAACGTCGAGGGCGCCCGCCTGGCGCGGGCCGCCTGCGACGAGTGGACCGCCCGGACGCCCGGGCAAGCCGCGATTTGTCGCGGGCGTCATGGGGCCGACGAACCGGACGCTCTCGATCTCGCCCGACGTCGGCAACGCGGGGTTCCGCGCGACGACATTCGACGAGATGCGCGAGGCGTACGTCGAAGAGGTCCGCGGGCTGATCGACGGCGGCGTCGACCTCCTGATGGTCGAGACCGTCTTCGACACGCTCAACGCCAAGGCGGCGCTCGTCGCGATTCAGGAGGTGTTCGAGGCCACGCTGCCGGATCCCGGCACGCGCCCGCCCGTGATGATCTCGGTGACGGTGACCGATCGCAGCGGCCGCACGCTGTCCGGCCAGACGATCGACGCCTTCTGGGTGTCGATCGCGAACGTCAGGCCGTTCTCCGTCGGCATCAACTGCGCGCTCGGGGCGCGCGACATGCGGCCGTATCTCGCCGAGCTCGCCCGGATCGCGGACTGTTACATCAGCTGCCATCCGAACGCCGGGCTTCCGAATGCGTTCGGCCTGTACGACGAACAGCCGGACGAGACCGCCGCCTACCTCCGCGAATTTGCCGAAAGCGGCTTCGTCAACATCGTCGGCGGCTGCTGCGGCACGACGCCGGAGCATATCGCGGCGATCGCGAAGGCGGTCGAAGGTCTTGCCTCCCCGAAATACTCCACCACGGAGGACACAGAGGACACGGAGGCGATGACCTACAAGTAGATCAAGACGTACAGGATTCATCCTCCGCGTCCTCCGTGTCCTCTGTGGTGGAGAGCGAAGCGAGTACACCCAGTTCTCCGGCCTCGAAACGCTCACGATCCGCCCCGACTCGAACTTTCAGATGATCGGCGAGCGGACCAACGTGACCGGCTCCGCGCGGTTCGCGCGGCTGATCCGCGCCGGCCAGTACGGCGACGCGGCGCAGGTGGCGCTCGACCAGGTCCGTGGCGGCGCCAACCTGATCGACGTGAACATGGACGAAGGCATGCTCGATTCCGAGCAGGCGATGACCGAGTTCCTGAACTACATCGCGACCGAGCCGGAAATCGCGCGCGTGCCGTTCATGATCGACAGCTCCAAGTGGTCGGTGATTCAGGCCGGCCTGAAGTGCGTGCAGGGCAAGCCGGTCGTGAATTCGATCAGCCTGAAGGAAGGCGAAGCGGATTTTCTCCAGAAGGCGGCGATCGTCAGGCGTTACGGCGCCGGCGTGGTCGTCATGGCGTTCGACGAGAAGGGGCAGGCCGACACGATCGAGCGGAAGGTGTCGATCTGCCAACGCGCGTACACGGCTGCTGACCGAGCGCGCCGGGCTTCGACCCCTCGGACATCATCTTCGACCCGAACATCCTCGCCATCGCGACCGGTCTCGAAGAGCACAACGCCTACGCGATCAACTTCATCGAAGCGACGCGCATCATCAAGGCGACCTGCCCGGGCGTGAAGGTGAGCGGCGGCGTGAGCAACCTGTCGTTCTCGTTTCGCGGCAACGATATCGTCCGCGAAGCGATGCATTCGGCGTTCCTCTACCACGCGATCAAGGCCGGCCTCGACATGGGCATCGTCAATGCCGGCCAGCTGGTCGTCTACGAGGACATTCCGAAGAATCTGCTCGAGCACGTCGAGGACGTGATCTTCAACCGCCGGCCCGACGCGACCGAGCGGCTGGTGGAGTTCGCGGCGACCGTCAAGGGTGGCGGCACGAAGCGGGAGCAGGACACGGCCTGGCGGTCGGCGCCGGTCCAGGAGCGGCTGTCGCACGCGCTCGTCCACGGATACACCGACTTCATCGACGAGGACGTCGAAGAGGCGCGGCTTCAGTATCCGCGTCCACTCGACGTGATCGAGGGGCCGCTGATGGACGGCATGAAGGTCGTCGGCCGGCTGTTCGGCGCGGGCAAGATGTTCCTGCCGCAGGTGGTCAAGAGCGCCCGGGCGATGAAGAAGGCGGTCGCGTACCTGCAGCCGTTCATGGAGGCAGGAGAAGCTGGAGCGGCGGGAAGGCCGGACGGGCGGGAAGGGCAGGAAGGGCAGGAAGAGCGCGGCAGGGGCAAGATCGTGCTCGCGACCGTCAAGGGCGACGTGCACGATATCGGCAAGAACATCGTCGGCGTCGTGCTGGGATGCAACAGCTACGAGGTGGTCGATCTGGGCGTGATGGTGTCCTGCGATCGCATTCTGCAGACCGCGCTCGACGAGCACGCGGACATCGTCGGCCTGAGCGGCCTCATCACGCCGTCGCTCGACGAGATGGTCTTCGTCGCGCAGGAGATGGAGCGCCGCCATATCCGCCTGCCGCTGCTCATCGGCGGTGCGACGACGAGCCCGCAGCACACCGCGGTGAAGGTCGCGCCCGAATACGGGCAGACGACGGTCCATGTGCTGGACGCCTCGCGCGTGGTCGACGTCGTGTCGAGCCTGCTGAGCGACGATCGGCGTCCGGCCTTCGAGACGGCGAACCGCGCGCTGCAGTCGCGTCTGCGGGACCAGCACCGCGCGCGCCGCGAGCGGCCGCTGCTCTCGTACGAAGCGGCGCTCGCCAACCGTCCGAAGTTCGACTGGGCGGCGGCGCCGCTGGCGACGCCGGCGTTCGTGGGCCGCCGCGTGCTGGCCGACGTCCCGCTCGACGAGCTCGTGCCGTACATCGACTGGACGTTCTTTTTTGCCGCGTGGGAGTTGAAGGGACGTTTCCCGGCGATTCTCGATCACCCGCAATACGGCAGCGCGGCGCGCGAGCTGTACGACGCCGCGCGTACGCTTCTCGATCGCATCATCGCCGGAAAGCAGTTCACGGCGAGTGGCGTCTACGGGTTCTGGCCGGCGGCCAGCGAAGGCGACGATATCGTCGTCTACCGACGACCTGGAGCTGTCGCACGAGCGGACGCGGTTCAACATGCTTCGACAGCAGGAAACGATCGCCGACGGCAAGCCGAATCTCTCGCTGGCCGACTTCATCGCGCCGCGGACCGCGCTTTCGGCCGGCCGCGCCGACTACCTTGGCGCCTTTGCCGTGACGGCAGGACTGGGCGCCCAGGAGCTCGCGACGACCTTCGAGGTTGCGCATCGACGACTACTCCGCGATCATCGTGAAGGCGCTGGCCGATCGCCTGGCGGAGGCGTTTGCGGCGTATCTGCACTCGAAGGCGCGCACGGAAGCGGGAATCGCGGAGCCGCTCACGCCCGAGCAGATCGTGGCCGAAGCGCATCGCGGCATCCGCCCCGGGTTCGGCTATCCGGCGTGCCCGGACCACAGCGAGAAGTTCAAGCTGTTCGACCTGCTCGATGCCGGCGACGTCGGGTTGTCGTTGACCGAGCACGCCGCGATGCTGCCGGCGGCCAGCGTCAGCGGCCTGTATTTCGCACACCCGCAGGCGCGGTACTTCACGGTCGGCCGCCTGGGGGACGATCAGATCGCCAGCTATGCGCGCCGCAAAGGACGCCCGGTCGAGGAGATCGAGCGCTGGCTCTCGTCGAATCTCTCGTACGAGCCTGCGCGCTGCTAAGGTGCGCCGCACGCTCCCGCCATCCGGCGGCCCCCACAACTCGGACAGAAGCCGCGCCCCTTGTTGGCGTGGGACCACGATCTGTGCTGGGCCGCGTCGCGTCTACATGAGGCGAGGCGCCGCGTGGAACCCCAGGCCCCCGGCGCGGTCCCTCACGAAGACCCCATCCAACACGAGGGCGTGCACATGGAGGTTCAGATTGAGCGCCCCCGAACCGCTGGATGACGGCCACCGCATCGCCGCGACCATCCCGCACACCATCCCCGCGCACGCGGCGGCGGAGCCAGCCGAGGACGGTTTCTGCCAGGGCGCCGGTCGGTTGTCGTGAGCGGCGACGACTGACGATGGGCTGAAAGCGGAGGTTATACTAGCCGCGAGACGGCCCTGATGTTGCCGCTTCCTGTCGTCAATCTGAAACGAGGCCCCGATGCGGTTCACCGCCGAACGTCTCGTCGCTGACGTCACCATCCTGGATCTGGCCAGCGAGCAGGCGCTCGGTGACATGACTACCCATATCGCCAACAGAATCGGCGATCTGATCGGCGAAGGCCGCCGGAAGTTCATCCTGAGCTTTGATGGGGTCGCCTACCTGGACAGCAGCGGCCTCGGCGACCTTGCGAAGGCGCACAAGACTGCGACGCAGGAAGACGCGAAGCTGAAGCTGATTAACGTGCCACCTCACGTATCGACGTTGTTGCGCACCGTCAACCTTCTTCGGTTCTTCGAAATCGTCGAGTCCGAAGCCGAAGCGATTCGCGGCTTTCAGTAATTGCCCACGCAAGCGCACGGCTTCCGATACGGGTGTCCGGGGGGGCCGACAAGGCCCTTCCGCTCACCGCCGACACCTGTCTAATGCTTCCTATCTTCCGGGCTCGCGCACGCCCATAGGTCACCTCGGCGCGAGTCCAGTCTAAACATCCACTTACGAGTTCACGATGCGCCTGGTCCGGTTTGCAATCGGTGTCTTCCCCGCGAAAGCGGAAATTGCCTCAGGCGCTTCGCGCATAGGAGAGGTCGATATCTCCATGGCGAAGGGGCAAGCCGCGAACGAGAAGCAACAAGATTTCCTGATTACTGTGAAGGTCGATCTTGCGGCTCTGCCTGAGAAGGACGATTCGGGCCGCATCTTGATTCCAACCGCTGCTCGGGAGCTTTGTGAGTTCGCGATTGACGCGCTCTGTAACGCGTCGCCGCGTTCAATGGATGCTCGCGGTCCATCCTATCGCCCAGCCCCTCGGTTGCTTTGGAGTGCGCCACTCAGGAAGAGCGCGACTACTTGGAGGACAGCAAAGGCATCTTGGCTCTTCACCGAGGTGAATCAGGCGCAAGGAACGCTATCCCGAATCACTCGAGGGCCTCAGCGTTGCCGCGACCCGGCAGAACGCGGGCAGCGACGTGAAGGCCGAGCCCGCACCACCCCCACCAGCCCCGCCACCAGGCGGCGCGAACGCACCCGCGGCGACTTCGACCGCAGTCGTCACCTTCACGTTGGAAAGGCTCAGCGTCGCGACGCTTTGCACGAGGCCGCGGCGGCCTGCGACGTCGGTCAAAGACAGAGGATGGCGAGTGCCGACATGAAAAAGGTCGTTCGCTTCATTCGGGTCCCTGCTCCAGGTTTGGAGAGATCTCCCACCTGCCATCACACGTTCACGAATTGTTCGAGGCCAGCGTGTCCCCCTCCCTGGGAATCCAGCAGATGTGATTCTTGTCCTCGAACCGAATCCTGATGCTGGGAAACTCAGACAGGTTGCTGCACGAGTAGGCCAGGTCCCAGCCGGTGCGCACGTCGAAGTGCAAATGCGGCGTGCTCGAATTGCCGGTATTGCCGGAGAGCGCGATGTTATCGCCGCGGGCAACCGTGTTGCCGACCGCGACCTGGATCCCGTTCTTCTTCATGTGCCAGTAAACGCCGAACGTACCGTCGCCGTGGTTGATGACCAGGTAGTTTCCCACGCCCGGCTTGCACGGGTCGTCGCTCCCCCAACTGTTCCCCGATTCCGATTCGACGAGCGCATAGACGGTGCCGCCGCGCGCGGCCCGGATCTGGCCGCCCTCGGCGTGAGTGAAGTCGAACGCGAACGCCTGGAGGCCGTTGGGATTTCCGCCGTGACCCGGAATCGGGTCGTCCCAGTTGCCATTCGAAAGCTGCCACCCCCCATCGTCGGCGAAAGGAAGCCGGTAGATCACGGCGGATTTTCCGGCCGCGAGCACCGACCAGCCGTTCAGGTCCGGGTCATAGGCGAGGCAGCGGACGGGACCGTGGCAGGTGTAGATCTCGCCCATGATCATGTGGCATTCGGATGGAACGTTGCGATTGTAGTACGAGGTGTCCGAGACGATCGACCACCGGTTGGCACCCTGCAGAGGAAACGCAACCTGCCGGAGATTGTGCCCCGCGTTCTTCATGTCCTTCATCTTGTCGTGGCATTCGCTCGGGATGTTGCGATTGAAGAAAGTCGAGTCAGTAATAATGCTCCAGCTGTTGCCTCCCGCGGGCGGAAAGGCGACGCAGAGAAGCTTGTGCCCCGCGTTGCGCAACTCGACCATCTTGTCGTGGCACTCGTCCGGGATGTTGCGATTGAAGAAGGTCTTGTCAGTGATGAGGCTCCAGCTATTGCCCCCGCCGGGCGGAAACGCCACGCGCATCACCTTGTGCCCCGCGTTGCGCAACTCGACCATCTTGTCGTGGCATTCATCCGGAATGTTTCGATTGAAAAACGTCTTGTCGGTGATGAGGCTCCAGCGGTTCCCGCCTGGCGGTGGGAATGCGAACCAGAGCAGCTCATGCCCTGCCGATCTGAGCTCAAGCATCTTCTGATGCGCTTCGTCGGGGATGTTCCGGTTCCAGATGATCGTGGACATGCTTCTCCTCCTTGACGTGCACGGTATAACCATGATTTCGCCAGGGGTCAAGCGCAGCGCAGGCCCGCGGAACTGATCCGGCCGGCGTGTCGTGTCGTTTGTACGATTCTGATAGTGATGTCCCGGGTACTGGCACAACGGCTAGTCAGCTGACACATCTCCTATGCTGTCGCGCCCGCACACCCCAGGCAGCAAGGCAGACACGTTCCGGTCCATTCGCGTGTTCGTGTCGTCGACCTCTCGCGACGTGCAGGCCGAAATTCACCATCTGATTGGCGTCGTCGGCGGGATGGGCGAGGTCTACCACCCAGCGCGAAGCTGCGACGTGGCCAATAAAGACCCTGGCCATCGTGCCACGCCGCCGATGCCGGACACGAGAAGTACCCACCACGTGGGGTAGTGGCGGCGGGATTTCCGCCGGCGCCGGCAGTGCCAACGACCTGCTGAGGAGCATGTCCGGCAGCATCTCGTTCGAGCTGGGTGGCTTCTCCACCCGTACCGTGTCGAGACCCTGAACTGGACGCGCTCTAGGCCGCGTTGCCGCCGGTTGCCTTCCGCGCCTGGTAGCGCTCGATCGCCGCGCGCGCGTTGAACAGCATGCGCTCGCGACCAAGCCGCTTGTCGATGGCGGTGTTTCGTACCGTCGCCAGCACGCCGGGATTCAACGCGGCCAGCCACACCTCGACGCCGCCCTCGGTCATGCGCCGCTCGCCTTCATCCAGCATCTGCAGGGCCGAGTACTCGATGTCGGATACGCGGCTCATGTCCAGCAGCAACACGCGCGGCTGGTACTTCGCGACCAGCGCCTGGATCTGCTGCCCGACGGCCTGCGCATTGACGAAGAACAGCCGCCCTTCCGGGCGCAGGATCAGCAGGCCTTCGAAGGTCTCGTCGTCGCTGTGTTCGGGCGAAAGCGGTCGCAGCACGTCCTCGCCACGCTTGCGCCCGATGACGTACACGCGCGGGTACGCGGATTGGCTGGCCAGGCCGATCATCGACACGATGATCGCCACCACGATGCCCCTGAGGGTTCCCAGCAGCAGGACGGCGATGCAGGCGACCATGGCCCAGCGGAATTCCATCGTGCGCACGCTGCGGATGGCACGGAACTCCGACGGCTTGATCAACCCGACCGAGTAGACGATGACCACTGCGGCCAGCGTCGCATTGGGCATCAGGCCAAGGATCGGCGCCAGGACCAGCATGGTGGCGAGCGCGGCGCCCGCGGTCACCAGCGAGGCCAGCTGCGACTGCCCGCCGGCGGAGCGCACAACGGCCGTCTGCGAAGTTCCGCCGCCGGCCGGCATGATGCCGAACAGGGCGCCGCCAAGGTTCGCCGCGCCAGTGGCGAGCAATTCCCGGTTCGCGTTGACCGGAGGATCCTCGGCGCGCGCGAAGGCGCGCCCGGCCGCGATCGACTCGGTGAAGCTCATCAAGGCGATTCCGAGCGCGCCCGGCAGCAGCTGTTCGACCAGCGCAAGATCAGGCAGGGTCAGCGACGGGAAGCCCTGCGGGATCAGGCCGACGATCGAGACGCCCATCTTCTCCAGCCCGAGGAACCAGGCCGCGGCGATGCCGCCCGCCACCGCGACCAGCGGGGCCGGCGAGTGCGGCCACAGCCGTTCCATCGCGATCAGCACCGCGAAGGTCGCGAGGGCAACCATCAGCGTCATCGTCGAGGTTTCGGGCACCTGGTTGACGACGCTGACGGCATCGTAGAAGAAGCCCTGCTTGGTGATGTGGATGCCCAGCAGCTTGGGCACCTGGTCGAGCACGATCACCAACCCGATGCCGGCCTTGAATCCGGTAAGCACCGGCGTCGATATGAAGTTGGCGACGAAGCCGAGTCTCAACAGCCGCGCCGCGATCAGCGCGGCGCCGACCAGCAAGGTCAGCGTTGCCGTAGTCGTCACGAGGCGCGCCGGATCGCCGTCCGGCACCGCCAGTCCCAGCTGCGTGCCGGCGAGGATCGCGATCGTCGTGGTCGAGCTGACGCTGAGCACGCTCGAGGTGCCGAGCAGCGCGTAGATCGCCATCGGGATGAAAGCGGTATACAAGCCGACAGCAACCGGCAGGCCGGCCACCGACGCGTAAGCCATCGCCTTGGGAAGGACGACCGCGGCGGCGGTGAGCCCGGCCACCAGGTCGAAGCGGAAGGTCGACGCCTTCGGCGCGCTCGGCGGGGCGGGAATCGGAGTTGGGGACATTGCGTTTGCTCCTGGTGGCCTGGCTGCTAACCCAAGAACCGGACCCGGCCCGTGGCAAGGTCCTACACCGCGCCCACGAGTTTCATTTCGCACCCGCCGTACGGGCCCGGCCTTCGGGCGATTAGAGCACGTCCCGAGCGGTCCGGCGCACTTTGGCCCCGACGAAAACGAAGAAGGGCGGGAAGAATCAGGTCGCCGGTGTCATCCGACCCGGCCCCGTCGGATCGTCACCAGGTTGGGTCGACGAGACGCGAAATTCATGCATAGGTGCACGTGAACGCTCCGAGACGCCGGGTGCCACCGAAACATGGACGTGGAATCCAAGCATGAAGGTCAACTGACCACAATCGTCGGGATGTGGTGGCGTGGTTACTATCGCTCGCCGTCATCGGTCGTCGCCACTGTCAACGCCTTTACGGCGACCGCTGCCACCAAGGCGGTCAACAGCACGCCGCACACCCCGATGAGAATCGCCAGCGCACGTGTGAGCAGCGACTTGGGCGCCAGATCACCGTAGCCGATCGTCAGGCCTGATACGAAGGCAAAGTAGATCGACTCGTGCACAGACCAGCGCTCGAGCAGGCCCACAACCAAGCCGAGCGCGGCGATCAGTCCGAGCAGGATAGACAGGATTGGCCACACCACGCGCAACCCGGTGAGCAGCCCGTCCACGAACTTCCTTCTCAACCTGCGTGATCGCATGCTGTCTCTGACTTGCCAGATGGTACACGAGGCGGCGTTCCCCCGCGAGGAGGGGGCGGCGTGACGCCTCGCCGGACCCACGGGCGACGTGTTACGGTTGGGGCGGCGGTGCGTCGGGTCCCCTCATCCTGGCGTTGAGGCATCACGATGAAGAACGACTGGATCGCACTCGTCGAAGCCGGCTACGACCTGGACGGCAGCGACCAGGACTGGCTCGATCGTTTGTTCGACCGGGCAGAGCCCTTGCTCGATCCAGGCATCGCGCGCGGCGCGTGGACCTTTCGCTGCACGCCGACGACCTTTCAGCTCGGGCGCTACCCGACTCGCGTTTCCAAACTGCTGAAGGGCATGCATCGTGCCTCTCATGCGGCAGCGCCCGCGCGGTGGTTCGACATGACTTACCGCAGCGGCGTGGTGGTCGCGACCGGCAGCTCGCTGATCTACCCACTGCTGCCCGAAACGAGGCGCATCGTCGCCGGCGTCACGGGTGGCCTGGCGCGAGACGTATTCATGGCGGGTGCACACAGCGGAACATCGCTCGGCGTGGCCTTCGGTGTGTGGTTGAAGGAGTTCCGCTGCCCGACGGCCGTCGAACGCACGCGCTGGTCGTGCATCTCTGCGCATCTCGGCGCGGGCATGCGGCTGCGCGCCGCGACGCGCCGCTTGCAGCTTGACAGCGCCCCGGTCGAAGCCGTGTTGGACTCTGGTGGACGGGTCCAGCACGCACGAGCGGGCGCCGCCAGCGTTGCCGCGCGCGAATTGCTCAGAGAAGCGGTTCGCCGCATCGAGAAAGCGCGTACCACGGAAGGCCGACGCGATCCCGATGCGGCAATGGACAGCTGGGAGGGCTTGGTCGACGGACGCTGGTCTCTGGTCGATCGCTTCGACACCGATGGCAAACGGTTCGTCGTCGCCGTACAGAACGATCCCGCACACCCCGATCCCCGTGGCCTCACGACGTGCGAGCGAGAGGTGGCGGAATTCGTCGGCCTGGGCCGGTCGACGAAGGAGATCGGGTACATCCTGGGCGTCTCGTTGTCCGCCGTCACCAACCTGACCGGCCGGGCGCAAGCCAAGCTGGGTTTGACTTCGCGCGCCGAGCTTGCCGCCTTCTTCGCGCCGTGCGGCTTTCGAGCCAAGCTCGCCGAAGTCGCCATCAGCGGCGAGACCTTGCTGTTCGGTTCCTATCCGCTCGTCAACGAGCGTCAGGTAGAGAAGCTCACAGAGGCGGAGCGCGAAGTCGTTGCGCACCTGGTCGCGGGATCGACCAATGGCGACATCGCGGATCGCCGGCACACCAGCGAGCACACGGTGGCGAATCAGGTGCACGCCATCTTCCTCAAGCTCGGAGTCCATTCACGCGCCGAGCTGGCGGCGCGCTTGCAAGCCAAGGCTTGACTGTCGCCACGCGGGCAGCGCGCAGCCGGATCTTACGCGGCGGGCGAAACCCGGGTGTCAATTTGCCTATAGCGACGTCACTCTCCGCCGGCGAAGAATCGCCGCAGGGGAGGACCGCAATGATGTCGAGCCCGTTGGACGTCCACGCCATCCGCGAGCACTTCCTGTTTCCAGGTGTCGGTCGGATCACCACCAACAACGCGTCCAGCACGCAGCCACCACGCGAGCTGCTGGAGCTGCACAGTGCGCTCGCGCCGCAATACGAGAACGTGCACCGCGGGCAGTCGAGCGCATCGCAGTGCACGACCTTGCGCTTCGAGTCGGCCTACGACGACATCGCGCGCTTCGTCGGAGCGCCCGGTCGCAACAGCATCGTTGTCGTGCGGAATACGACCGAAGCGATCAACGCGGTGATGTATTCGTTGCTGACCGAGTTTCGCGATGGCGACAACGTCGTTTCCACCTGCATGGAGCACAACTCGAACTTCGTCCCCTGGTATGCGATGTGCCACGACCTCCTGCCGAAGTTCGGGCGGCGCGTGGCACTGCGGCTCGCGCGCTTCGATGCGCTGACCGGCGAGCTCGACCTGGAGCATCTGAGGTCGCTGATCGACTCCCGCACCAAGCTCGTGTGCTGCACTGGAGCGTCGAACTTTCTTGGCACGAAGAACCCGGTCAACGCGATCCGCCGGCTGACCGATGCGAGCGGCTACGCGCAGCCGAGTGGCGAGCGGCGCTCGTACCTGCTGATCGACGGCGCGCAACTCGTACCCGGCACGTTCATCGACTTTCGCTCCCTCGGTGCCGACTATTTGGCGTTTTCGTTTCACAAGATGCTGGCGCCGTTCGGCGTCGGCGTGCTGGTCGCTCGCGAGCCGTTGCTCGAAGCGTCGCCGCCGTTCCTGTATGGCGGCGACATGGTCGCTGAAGGGCAGGTATTTGAAGATCGGGTCGCCTACAGCGCGCTGCCGTGGAAGTACGCGGCCGGCACACCGAACATCATCGGCACGATCGTCTCGGCGCAGGCCCTGCGCCTGTTGCTCGACCTGGCGCTCGCGCCGACGCGGGCCCACTACTTCGGTAGCGATCGGCCGATCGAACGCGAGGCGTCGGAACGCGCGATGGGCCGCGTGGCTGAATGGAACCGACAACTCACGGCGTGCGCGCTCGAGCGACTCGGCGCGATCCCGGACCTGACGATCTACGGACCGCGCGATCCTGCGCGCCGCAGTTCGCTGGTCGCCTTCAACGTTCAGGGCCATGACCCGATGCGGCTGGCGCGTGCGTTGAACGACGCCGGTGTCGAAGCCCGTGCCGGCTGCCACTGCGCGACGCTCGCGCACCAGGCGCTCGGCATCGACGCGAGCTGTCGTTTGAGCTTCTATCTTTACAACACGGTCGATGAGGTCGAGCGCGCAGTCGATGCCCTGGCCGCCATCGTGTCAGCCAGGCGTGGGTGCGATTGCGTGGCAGCACAAGGAATCTCCCGGCGCCGGGCGTGACAAATCCCTTCGGCTGGCGTCAGAATCGACGGAATCGACTCGTGATCGCGCGCTAATCTGCTCTACCCTGCGGGGCGCATGTCCGGGGGCCCTTCCGTTGACCGCCGACACTCGTCTAATGCTTCCTTGCTATCGTCTTCCCAGGCGAATACCACCAACGAAACGAATGCTGTTCACACTTTCGTCTTCGGCAAAGAATCGGCGATAGTCGAACTGACCGACCACGCTCCAGCCACCCACGGGAATCGCGACACCGGCGCCGATCTGATACATCAGGTCAGTGGCGCTGGTATCCTGGTCTAAGAACTCCTCCAGGAAGTCCTCGCAGTCGAAGCCCGCCACGTCACACCCGAACGTCACCCGCGTCGCGCCGAACAGCCCCTGCACAAACGGCGTCACACTCGGACTTGCGCGGCTGCTCCAACGAATGCCACCGCCGAACGTCGTGAAGTTTGCTGCCGCCGCGAAGCTGGTGCCAAAGAGGACCTCAGACTCGCTCCAGCGCGACCAATCGAGCTGGCCAACGATATCGAGATTCGCCGGAATCGGAATAGCCACGTCGAAGTTGAGGCCAAGCGGAGCGGTCAGGCTTTCGTCGAAGTCACCGAAGCCACCGCGGTCATCGACCGAGAGCGAGAAGCGCTGCCACTGGTAGCCGAAGGAGAGCTCTTGCGCCGAGGCCTGGGCTGGAGCGAGGGCGATCGCCCCCCAAATGACCCCGAGTCCCAGTCGCTGTACGGATGTCTTCACGAATGCCTCCCAATAGTGTCGTACCTATCCTTGCATGCAATCGCGTGGACAGTGGCATCAGCGGCGCGTCACGGACCGCCGGCTCTACAATTCCTTACACTCGTGGAACTTCGAGGTGCGGCATCGGGGCCGCGGCAAAGAGCCGGCGGCAGGGACGCGCCATCCAGCGCGCGACACGAGCCGATCGTGTACGCCGGGCGGAATCGGTCGCAATCCCGGTGTTGGCGTACATCTGCCGATAGAGCTTTGAGATGAGAACGAACGCGAGCCGCCCCTTCCACGTTCGAGGCGACGCGCGATCGCCGCCAGATCCGTGGCAAGGCATAGAAGTGATCCCAGACCTCCTGCGTGCGCTGTCGGATTTCGTCTGACGACATCACCGGATGCGGCGAAAAAGCCTTCGGACGGTCCGCCTGCGGGATGAGCCAGTGCCGCGTGACGGGAATGCCACCCACGGTCGCGGCCTCACCACCCAGCTCGCGCTCCCACCGCTCGAAGTCGACCGTGCCTGGATAGGGCGTGAGCATCACAAACTGCGCGAAGGTGATCCCGGCACGCTCAGCCAGGTCGGCGGTCGCCTTGAACGTTTCAGGACGGTCGCTCGGCAATCCGAAAATGAACGAGCCGAGCACATGAACGCCGTGCGATTGGAACGCCTGCAGGCGCTCGACGAGCGCTTCACCCGCCAGATTGAACCCCTTGTGCACGTCCTTCAACCCCTCCGGCGTGACCGCCTCCACGCCGACGAGCGCCCCGCGGATTCGCGCGCGCACCATGGCCTTCAGGAACGCCGGATCTTCTGCGGCTTCCATCGTGATCTGGGTGAAGAACACCATGTCGCCGGGGAGCCTGGCCAGTCCGTCCATCAGGGCGAAGCGCTCGGCGCGAGTGGCTTCGAGCGCGCGCAGGTGCGACGGGTCGCTCCGGCGCGCGGCCTGGGCCAGGTCGGCCAGGGTCACGGGATAAAAATTATCGTCAGCGAGCGCGATGAATCGAAACCCTCGTCGTCGTAACTCCACCGCCTCGTGGATGACGGCATCGACCGCCGCCTGCCTTGGGGCCTGGCCATCGGTGCGCCACACCGAGCAGAACGAGCAATGCTTCGGGCATCCGCGCACCGTCTGGATCGATCCCCACATGTACCGATCTCTTGGCAGCAGATCCCACCGGGCTGTCTTGAACGTCTCGCCACCGATTCTTCCCGCTTCGTAAACGGGACGCGGCGTTCCGGCCGCACAATCGTCGAGGACGGTCGCCCAGATGACATCGCCGTCCCCTCGCACAACCGCGTGTGCGCCTCCGAGCGCGTGGGCCTCGGCCGGGTAGAGCGTGGCATGAATGCCGCCGAAGACGACGTGGGCGCCGAGCGCACGCGCGAGCTGTCCGACTTCGTACCCGCGAAGCGCGTTCCCGGTATGGATCCCGATGCCGACGACATCGCCCGGAGCGAGCTGCGCGGCGTCAAAGGGGTCCAGCGTTTCATCAGCGACGATCGGATCGCCAAACCGGGAGGGCGTGGCGCCCGCGAGCACATACAGCCACCGCGGCGTGATCACCGCCGTGCCGAACGACACATGACTCGGGTTGACGAGAAACACACGCATAGCGGAGCCTCCACGGGGAGTGCGACGGACCGCACGGTTTGACGGGTTAAGAAGTGATGAACTTAGAACATGCTCGTGCCGGCCTTACCGGCACGTGTAAAGAACCGGCCGATCGAGACGCCCGCGCTCCGCGCCCGCGCGCCGGTCACCACTGCGGCTCGCGTGAGATCGCTGGCCGCGGACGTCGCGGAGTCGCTCACGGCTTCCCAGGGACTGGGGGCAGGAATTGGCGCCGACGGGATGGCAGCCGGTTGCGAGGAGGGCACCGGCACGGCGAGCACGGGCGCGTTGGCCACCGCCGCAATGACGCGACTGTCGAGCAGTACCCGTCGGGGCATCGTTCTGTGTCGTCTGGACGGATGACTGCGCTGCCATTTCCGGCGGATCGGACTGTGTCGAAAGAGTCGAATGCGTGGGCGCGCGGCGTAGCGGCCGTGCGGGCCCAACCGTGGTCGCGTTCACATCCGTGAGGAGCAAAGGATCCGGTGCGGGCCGCATGTCGATTGCCGGCGCGGCGGCGGCGGGGACGCCCGGGGTGTTCACCGCCGTCTCGACGAAGACTACGACGGGGGCGACCTGCGTCGAAATGAACACGGCCAGCCCCAGAGCCGTCATGCTCACGAGGCTCGTGACGCTCGCGAGTCGCGCGCCCCGGTCGCGCCGGGGATCGAGCAGACGGCCGACGCGCACCCGCAGGGCCGACGCCGTCGTGGTCGCGGTCAGCGCCCCGGCGGCGAACTCGGCCCCACGCGCCCCGGAATTCGAGGCCGCAGCCACTGTGAGCAGGGAGGAGGCGTAGCGCCGCGCAGCCCCGGTGCACGACACGACGCGATCGTCGCACGCGGCCTCGCGGTCGACATCCAGCCGTCGGGCGAGGAATCGAACGGCCGGGTGCAGTCCTGCGATGCTGCCGACGCCGGACAGCAGCAGCTGCGACCAGTCGTCGTAGCGATCGAGATGCGCCTGCTCGTGCATCACTATCTCGTCCAGCGATTCGTCGCTGAGCGCGTCGGCCACGGAGCGTGATACGAGGATGGCGGGCCGGCCGAGTCCGAGCGCGCACGCTCCAGCCATGGCGCCGGACATTCGAAGTTCGGCTGCCCGGTGGTGGCCACACTCGCGAGCCGCGACCCACAGCGGCAGGCGAGCTTCGCGGGCAGGGTCGAAGGGCGCGGAGGCGCGCTTCAGCCGCCCGAGGGCGCGGTAGCTGCCCGCGATCCGCAGCAGACCGACAGCGGCTGTCATCGCCCACAGGGCGGCCGCGCAGGCCACGACGCCGGCAGGGATCGCCGGCAGGAAGAGCGCACCGCCGGTATCATCAGCACGTGGCGGCGTCAGGTCTGGCGTGGGTGGCGCACTCGTGGTGATCGCCGCGAGCGCGTGGGCGACCGGAATGGCCAGCACGGCGACGAGCGCCAGCCACCAGACGGCATGGCGAGTCGCTGCGTTGAGCCGCGGCATGGTCCGAACGGCCGCTGCGGTGATCCAGGCGATTGCCAGTCCCTGCCACAGCCAGGTCACGATGAAGGTCATCGCCGGCGTCTCCTCTTGCGTGTGGCGTCGCTGTTGTCGCGGTTATCCGGCGGCGCCTGTTCGATCAGCTCGCGGACGCGGCGCAGCTCGCCGGCATCCGTCCGCTCGTGTCCGAGCAGGTCGAGCACCAGCAGACGAGGCGAGTCGTCGAAGAACCGTTTCAGGACCTGCGACAGTGCGGTATGGCGCGCCTCGGTCTGATCGACGACCGGCAGGTACGCAAACGCACGCCCGTCCTTCTCGTGCGTGACATACCCCTTCCGCTCGAGGATGCCGAGGGTCGTGAGGACGGTGTTGTACGCGAGCGTGTGCGTGCCGGCGAGACGCTCGACCACGTTCCCGACGGTTGCGCGCTTACGTTCCCAGAGCACTCGCATGACGCGCAATTCCGCGTCGGTGAGCCCTGGCGACGGCGGTCTGGCCATAGCGTCGTCCCCTTGAACACCTAATTATTTAGGAGCACGCAAGCAGCCTATCTCCGATCGGTCCGGCCTGTCAACTAATTATTTAAGACTTAGGCGACCCGGTGTGCTGGTGGATGTTCAGAACACGCTCATGCTCTGGCCGGCACCGCGGCTGTTATCGTGAAGCGCGCCCCGGGCGGACCGGCGCCGTGTTCATCTTCAGGGGATGCTGCGCAGCGGAATGTCGAGCGTCATCTGCCGGCCTTCGGCGACCTTGACCACGCGTTCCTCGGCGGCGTAGCCCTCCTTGCTGACCCGGATGCGCTTTTCTCCACTCGGAAGGTAGCGGATCGTCACCGGTGTCGTCCCCCAGCCGATCCCGTTCACCGTCACTCGCGCCCCGGCCGGTTCGGTGGCGATCACCAGCGCAGAAACCGGGCCTGGCGGAACACGGGCCGGAGGCTGTTCGATCGACGGAGCAAGTGTGGTGGACTGAGGCGCTGGCGCGGGCAGCGGTGGCGGGGATGCGGCGAGATCCGTCTGCGCCGGCGCGAGATCGACCGGATGCCGTACGGGATCGGCTGGCCCGCCGGCGATAAGCCCGGCTGGCGTTGCAGGCGCAGTCGCGTCGACGATCCGCTGGCCTGACGTCGCCGGTTCGGCGCGGTTGCTGATTCGCTGGGGACGGTCGAACGCGGGGACCCGTCCACCGATCGCAAGGCCGAGCGCGCCCGCCGCCGTCATCACACCCAGCACGATCAGCACGCTCTTGCTGAAAAATGGCGCTTTCTGTTTTCGGGCCTCTATCGCGTCGCTGAATTCCGACGGCTCAAGTTCGCGCTCGAGTTGGGCCAGCACCAAGGTCGGATCGAGATTGAGCGCGCGTGCGTAAACGCGCAACTGGGCCCGCTGGTAAAAACCGCCGGGTGCCGCCGACAGATTGTCCTGCTCGAAGGCCTGGAGATGAGTGCGGGGAATGCGGGTTTCTTTCGCGACCTGTTCCAAGGTCAGCCCGAGGCGTTCGCGCGCGCTCCTGAGCAGGTGACCCAGCCCCGCGGCGTCCGGTCGTTGGCTCGCCGTGCTGGACGGGCGTTCGTAGCGTGCACTATCAGCGAGAGGCGTGACCATTGCCGTTTCACCGTGTCAACGAGCTCTGTTGCGAACCGGCGGGGCGCGCCACGAGTAGAGTCGCGGCGGCTGAGGGTTCGGTTTGTGAAACGCCGGCCTGGCTAAGCCCATGTGTGTTAGATCCATGCCGTGTCCGCGGAGCTTGCCGCCAGCTCATCACAGGTTCATGGTATGCCAAAACGCGCAACGATCTCCAATGCGAGGGCGCCCCGGTGCTATGAGCGGTCCGGGCGCGGATGCCGGCCGTCCAGGCGGCCGTAACGAACCATGTTCGAAATGCGGTAAGTGGAGTGGTAATTCTCTACGGCAGGCTGAGCTTCCGGCGAACAGCCGCGAAGCGCGGGTCGCCACGAAGCGCCGCCATTTCCGGGTCCCTCAGAAGGAGTGCCCGACACGGTGCGGCACGGATGACAGCCGCGCGGTCCAACGCCTCGAGCGCGCGATCTTCGTCCCCCAGCGCGGCATAGATCACCGCCAGACGGAACGGCTGGTCATGCGCGGCGGCCAGTCCTTTCGACTTCCGCGCGGCGGCCGGCCAGGACATACGCGTGGGCCATCCAAGCCCATTGCCCTCCGAATGTACATTGGGAGAGCGCACGGGCGCCGGTCGGTTGTCGTGAGCGGACGAGGACTGACGAGGGGCTGAAAGCGGAGGTTATACTAGCCGCGAGACGGCCCTGATGTTGCCGTTCCCTATCGTCAATCTGAAACGAGGCCCGATGCGGTTCACCGCCGAACGTCTCATCGCTGACGTCACCATCCTGGATCTGGCCAGCGAGCAGGCGCTCGGTGACATGACTACCCATGTCGCCAACAGAATCGGCGATCTGATCGGCGAAGGCCGCCGGAAGTTCATCCTGAACTTCGATGGGGTCGCCTACCTGGACAGCAGCGGCCTCGGCGACCTTGCGAAGGCGCACAAGACTGCGACGCAGGAAGACGCGAAGCTGAAGCTGATTAACGTGCCGCCTCACGTATCGACGTTGTTGCGCACCGTCAACCTTCTTCGGTTCTTCGAAATCGTCGAGTCCGAAGCCGAAGCGATTCGCGGCTTTCAGTAAATTGCCCACGGAAGCGCACGGCTTCCGATACGGGTGTTCCGGGATTTCACCCGCCGATCGTCCGCGTTACTCCATCGTGAAGACGACCTGCGCCAGCGATAAAGCTGGGTCGTCAGGAGCTGCACCCC
This sequence comes from uncultured Acidobacteriota bacterium, assembly GCA_963749565.1. GTDB lineage: Bacteria > Acidobacteriota > Vicinamibacteria > Vicinamibacterales > CAVVIG01 > DATLLJ01. The sequence goes on from CAVVNL010000013.1 coordinate 51,099, forward strand.
TCATCGGGGACGACCAAATCGCCGCCTGTGCCCGCCGAAAAGAACGCCCGGTCGAGGAGCTCGAGCGCTGGCTCTCTCCAATCTCTCGTACGAACCCGCACGCTGCTGATAGCAGGAAAAAGTCGAAGCCTGAACCGCGTTTGCCGCGGGCAATCTATCAACGGAGCCCGAATAAACGGATACTCAGGTCTATGAGTGCGACTGCCTATGACGCCATTGTGGTCGGCGCCGGCCACAACGGACTGGTTGCCGCTGCGTATCTGGCCCGGGCTGGCGTGAAAACTGCGGTGTTCGAGGCGCGGCATGTGGTCGGTGGCGCTGCGGTCACGGAAGAACTGTGGCCGGGCTTCAAGGTGTCACGCTGCGCCTACGTCAACAGCCTGTTCAACCCTGAGATCGTCAGTGACCTTGGACTCAGGAATTACGGGTTCGAGATGCTTGCCAGAAATCCGTCGAGTTTTACGCCATTTCCCGATAACCGTTACCTCGTGCTCGGGCCCGACAAACACCTGGCCGAGCGGGAGATTGCGAAGTTTTCGGTGCACGATGCCGCGAACTATCCCCGCTACGAGGCGGCGATCGGGGAGATCGCCGCCGTGCTCGAGCCGATGATGGCAATGGTTCCACCGAATCCAGGGAATCTGGGACTGGCGGATCTCTGGACTTACGGCCGTTTCGGACTGAGTAACCGAGCCAACCTCAAAAGGAAGTGGCCCGACGTCGTGCGGATACTTGCCGGATCGGCGACCGACCTTCTGAACGAGTGGTTCGAAAGCGAGCAACTCAAAGTCACATTGGCCACCGACGCGGTGATCGGCGCAAACACGTCGCCTTCCCTGCCGGGAACGGCCTACATCCTGCTCCACCACGTGATGGGAGAATGCGACGGCGTACGAGGCGTCTGGGGCTACATGCGCGGCGGCATGGGCTCGCTGTCGGAAAGCATCGCGAGTGCGTGCCGTGCGATGGGCGTCACGATTCATTCCGGGGCGCCGGTCGATCGCATCCAGGTTCAGAATGGCCGGGTGACGGGCGTAGTGGTCCGAGGGGACGAGTACACGGCACGGCTGGTCGCTTCCAGCGCCGATCCCAACGTGACCTTCAACAAGCTGGTGGACGCGAAGGCACTCCCGGCGGACTTCCTGAGCGCCGTCCGCCGCATCAACTACGACTCCGCCTCGGTGAAAATCAATCTGGCGCTTTCCGAGTTGCCGGATTTCAGGGCGTATCCCGGCGTCGAGGCTGGACCACAGCACCGCGGAACGATTCACATCTGTCCCGACTTTCAGTTCATCGAGAACGCGTTCGCCGATTCCCTGATGCGGCGTCCGAGTCGCGCCCCGATGCTGGAGTGCACGATCCCGAGCGTCGTCGATCCGACGGTGGCGCCGCCGGGAAAGCACTTGATGAATATCTTCTCGCAGTATGGTCCGTATGCGCTGCGCGATGGTTTGACGTGGGAGACGGAACGTGAGGCCTACGCGGACCGCTGCATCGATGTTCTCGCGGAATACGCGCCCAACATCCGCGGGGCGGTCCTCCATCGCGAGGTCTTGACGCCGGTGGATCTCGAACGCGAGTTCCATCTGACCGGCGGCAACATTTTTCACGGACGGATGACACTCGATCAGATGTTCAGCATGCGTCCTGTTCCCGGTTTCGCAGATTACAGAACGCCGGTCCGCGGCTTGTACATGTGCGGAAGCGGGACGCACCCGGGCGGCGGCGTCATGGGACTGCCGGGACGAAATGCGGCTGCGCGTCATGTTGAAAGATTTCCGGCGCCTGTGAGCAAGCCACGAAGACACGAAAACACGAAGACGGACGAATTATCAGCAGTAAATGAAGAGACCCGCCCGGAAAGAGCGGGTCTCTTTGTAGGAGTGTGTTCCGAACTGCTTAGAAGATCACCGTAATAGTGCCGGGCTCCGACTCGTTGTCGGCGGCATCCACGGCGATGACAGCGATCGTGTTGACGCCGGGGTTGCTGTCAACCTCCGTAGCGGCAGTGGTGTTGCCGACCACGACGGCACTCAAGACGCCGTTGATGTAAACATCGTACCGGATGAGCGACTGTGGGGTGAGATCGTCGGTCGAGGGATCCCAGCTCACGTTGACGTGCCCGGTATTACCGTCTGCGGTGATGTTCATGGGCGTCGTCGGCGGTGTGTGATCGTTGGGGTCAGGAGGGTCGGTCGTCAGGATAACGGGATCGCTGACCGGCGACAGGTTTCCGTTAACGTCCCTGGCCTGAACAGTGAACGTGTATGTGGTCTCCTGCTCGAGTGGGGTAAACGTACCCGATTTCGAATTCAACGTGGCGATTGCCTGCCCATCCAGGAAGATCGTGTACCAGATAGTCGGACCGTCGTCGGTGGACGACCAGGCGAGCGATACGTGTGTCGGACCAACATCGAGCACCGTAACTACGGGCTTGGTCGGCGCGGTGGGGCCCGCGGGCAACGTGACCGTCACGGGGTTGCTGGAACCGGAAAGGTTTCCTGCGGCATCCTTGGCGTAAACGCGCAGCGTATACGTGGCGCCAGCGGCGAGGCCGTTGAGAGTGTGGCTCGTTACCGTCTGACTGACGGTCACGGTGCTGCCGGCACAGCAGATGACGTAGCTGAAGCTGCCCGAATTATCCGTGGAAGGACCCCAGGCCAGCGAAACGCTGTGCGATGTCGTCGCCGTGACAACAAGGTTGGTGGGCGCCGTTGGTGGGATGCGATCTCGCCGGATGACCTGCGCCGACACGGTGGACGAACCCAACAACATCAGGAGCATCAAAGTACGACCTGCCGAAAACGGACGAAGCGTTCTTGTCATGTAGGTTCCTGTCTGTGAAACGGAGATAAAGGCCCTCGTCGGAATGGTGAGCAACCCGTCCTGTGAAAGTGGGCCGGTGCGCAACGCGCATGCCACACGCACCCCGCGCGATCGTTGAATGATTGACGGGACGATGACGTCTGACGTTTACCACCCCCGAAAACGCGTTACCGGCCGGGTAACAGATGTTCCGGCCTGCAACGCGGAAGCTTGGACGCGACCACTGTCGAGGACATCCGGCACGCGTGCGCGCGGCGTGACGGCCTTGTCTGGGACCGATGGACAGGCTACGGTGACGAATCGCGCGGCGCGCGTGACGGGCTGCGGAATCTCGAGTTCGACCTGCGAGGTCGCGATGGCGATTGACACGGACGATGACGATCTGGAGAGATCTCGGGGCGATGCACGGCTTCCGCGATGCCGGTGCGCATCGCGTCGCGATGAGGAAACTGCTCGAGTGAAACGCGCTTCCACCCGAGTACCTGTGGCGGGGCCCCTTCCTCAACCCGCGCATAGGTGCCGCAGCTTCCTTCGTTGACCATTGATGGAATGTGGCGGGCAGCGTATGTTAGGCTCCGTCGAACGCACCGATGGACTACCTGTTCATCCCAGGCCAGGGCACGGCTGAGAGCCGCGCCCGAGATGTTATCCCGCACCGGCCGAACACGCGGCTGATCACACCTACCCGCGCCTCCGGACCGAGCATCGAAGGCTTCCTCAAGCTGCTGCGAAAGCCTGCGACGCGGCCGTTCGGCGACCTGATTTTTGTTGCGCACGGGCATTACTTCGGCGCGTACGAGCTGGCAATCGACAAGAAGCACGGAAGCCCTACACAGTTCGAGGATGCGGCTGACGCGGATTTGAGCGACTCCGTCCGGCTGCTGACAGAAGACCTCGAGCAGCCCGACGGCTCGACCGCGACCATCACGGTCCGCCTTCGTGGCTGTAATGTGGGCGTTGCCAAGCCGTTCATCGAGAAGTTCCAGAAAGCGATGACACGAACCGGGGGAACGCTGAACCTGACCGTGCCCCTTCATTTCGACGAGTTCTCGCCGGTAACCGGCGGCTACGTGGAATACCTCGCCCACTCGTTTCGGGTGACGAGCCCCACGCCTTTCAAGGACCAGGCAGCCCTGATCGCCGCGTTTGACCAGCACGTGCCGAAGTTCACGTTCATCGGCGGCCAGACGGTGCCGCTCGATTTGTGGAAAGCGTGGATCCCAACAGCGATCCACCCTTCATCGGATCAGAAGTTCGATCATCACGTAAGCGTCTCGCCCGCGATTGGCACCGTCAAGGACGCCAAGCTGAACCGCGAGTATCGCTACAAGGCCATTCCCTTCACATGGGAGTGGGGAGCGCCCGACCCTGGAACACACGCCGAGCAGATCAAGATCCTGCGCGATACATTGCCGCAGGGGACGGACCACGCCGGGAATCGTACCTACGATCCCAGCTACGACTATCCAATCTACATTCGGTACGGCTTCAAGGATCTTGACGACTACGTCAACACGCTCAATTGGAAAGTGACGAAATCAGGAACGAAGCTCAAGTTTCGCGCCGAGCGGCATGAGTACACACTGCTGATTCCGATCGCGGACCCGCCGGCGCCGCCGGCGACCAAGCCGACGTTGAAGTTCTACAACTTCTATCCGAGTTCAGGCACCAGCGGTTTCGTCAGCACGCTGAACGAATCGAACGCCCTTCTCTTCCTGTCGCTGTAGAGAGCCTCGATGCCCGACCGGGACACGATTGCCATTCTCGCTGGTGAATTGGGCGCAGCCACCGAGCCGCTGAGCGGCGCGTTTCAATCGCCAGGCAACTTCTCGGCCTTCATGCACGGGCTGGGATGGGAATTCGACGACATCCCCCCAGCACTGACCGGCATGGCGGCTCCGCTTTCGACGATCGCTTCAATTGTCAACGGCGAAGGCGGCGCCGAGAGCGACGTGCCAGCATTGCTCGCGGCGGTGGCGGGTCTGATCAGCGCCATCAACGGGATCCCTGGCCAGCCCGACGCCAGCTTTCCCGCCGCTCTGGACGTTGCCGCGTTCAAGAACGACTTCCCTGGTCAAATCGTCGATTTCCTGGTCGCAGAATACCTCCTGAATATCCGGGGCAACTGGGGATATCTCCTCAAGCTGATCGGCGTGATTCGTGTGGACCTGACACCCGCCGGGGGACAGCGCCCGGAATATTTCCGGCGATCGATTGCCTGGAACGATCTCGTCAATTTCTTCGGCGATCCATCAGCGGTGGTACGAAACGCCTACCGGTGGGGGCAATCGGACTTCCTCGACGACGCGCTGGTCGGCAACGTGCGCGACCTGCTCCGCGCATGGCGATTCACGAACTACGAGGCCGTCCTCGACCCGGCGATGCAGGCGTTCCTGACCAACGGCGCAATCGTGCCCGACAACGTGTGGCAGGTGGCCCTGCGCGCTCCGTTGGTCGAAGCGTCGAACGTGCAGTTCGGGGTCGAAGCCGGGCTCGAATTACTGATCCTGCCGGAGACTGCGGCGGAGAAGCCGGGAATCGCCATCGTTCCGTCCGCGCACGGCGACGTGTCTGAGGAGCTGCCGATCACCGACGAAGTGTCGGCGCAGGTCTCGAGCGCCGCCGATCTTACCGGCGGTGTCGCAATCGTCGTGCGTCCCGGACGCTCGGTTGACGTCAACGCCGGGATATCGGGCGGCACGCCCGCCGCCGCTTCCGGCGACGTCGCGCTCGCGCTGGTGTGGAAGCCGGCAGCGGGCACCCAACTCGTCCTGCTCGGTTCTCCGGACGCCAGCCGCCTGCAGACCGCTGGTGTGGCGCTGAGAGCCGGCGCGCACGTCGATTCCGCCGGGAACAAGGACCTCTTCTTCGAAACCGAGTGGAGCCGGGCGGCGCTGGTCATCAAGCCGGGGCCGGGCGAAGCGGACTCGTTCCTTGGGTCGCTTCTGCCGTCGGACGGCCTGCACGTCACCTTCGACTTCACGCTCGGGATCTCAACAAACCGGGGCATGTACTTCGGCGGCAGCGGCGGGTTGGAGATCGGCCTGCCCGTTCACGTAAGGCTCGGGCCAGTGGAGGTACAGTCGGCGCTGCTGGCCATCCGTCCATCAGCAGGGACGATCCCGGTCGAGCTGTCGACGACCCTCAGCGGCGAGTTGAGCGTGCTCACCGCGGTGGTTGAAAACGTCGGGGTCACCGCGACGTTCAGGTTCCCGCCGGGAAATACCGGAAATCTCGGCCCAGCCGATCTCCGTCTCGCCTTCAAACCGCCAAGCGGCGTGGGGCTCGCGCTGAATGCCGGCGTCCTCAAGGGCGGCGGCTTTCTGTCGCTCGACTCCAGCAAAGGCGAGTACGCCGGAGCGCTGGAACTGGTTTTCAGCGACTTCCTCGCGCTCAGCGCGATCGGCCTGATCAATACACGGCTGCCCGACGGTTCGCCGGGTTTTTCGCTGCTGCTCATCATCACCGCAGACTTCGGACAAGGCCTGCAACTCGGCTTCGGCTTCACGCTGCTCGGCGTCGGCGGACTCGTCGGTCTGAACCGGACGGTGCGGCTCGAGCCGCTGATGGAAGGTGTCCGGACAGGCGCGGTCAACGGCATCCTGTTTCCGCAGAACGTGATCGCGAATGCGCCACGGATCATCAGCGACCTGCGCGCGATCTTCCCGCCGGCGCCGAACACACTGCTGATCGGCCCGATGGCCAGGATCGGCTGGGGCACGCCGCCACTGATCACGCTGTCGCTCGGCATCATCATCCAGATTCCCGGGAACATCGCGATCATCGGCGTGATGCGCGTGGCGCTCCCGACGAGCGACGCGCCGCTGATCGTGCTGCAGGTCAACTTCGCCGGCGCCATCGAATTCGACCGTCAGCGCGTCTACTTCTTCGCCGCGCTGTTCGAGTCGCGCATTCTCTTCATCCCGATCGAAGGCGAGATGGGCGCCCTCGCCGCGTTCGGAGACGATGCGAATTTCGTCGTCAGCGTCGGCGGCTTCCATCCGCAGTTCACGCCGCCGCCGCTGCCGTTCCCCACGCCGAACCGCGTCAGCCTCACCATCCTGAGCCAGCCCAAAGCGCGGATCCGGGTGGACGGCTATTTTGCGGTGACGACGAACACCGTGCAGTTCGGGGCGCACGCGGAGCTGGTCCTCGGATTCAGCAGCCTGGGCGTGAAGGGGCAGATCGCGTTCGACGCGCTGTTCCAGTTTTCGCCGTTTCATTTCGTCGTCAAGTTGTCCGCGTCGCTGTCGGTCAATGCGTTTGGCGTCGGGGTGTTCAGCGTCCGTGTCTCGATGACGCTGTCAGGTCCGACACCCTGGCGCGCCCTCGGCACAGGGTCGATCTCGCTCTTCTTCTTCGACATCTCGGTCGACTTTTCGATCACCTGGGGTGACGCGAACAACGCGACGCTGCCGCCGATCGCCGTGCTGCCGCTGCTCAAGGCCGAGCTGCAGAAGCCTGCGAACTGGACGGCGATTGTGCCTGCACATAACAACCTGCTGGTCTCTTTGCGCACTCTGCCGGCCGATGACGCGGCGCTGGTGCTGCACCCGGTCGGGATTCTGCGCGTCTCTCAGCGAGCGGTGCCACTCGGCATCGTCCTCGACACGATCGGGACCCAGACGCCGTCGGACGTCAAGCAGCTGGCGCTTAGCGTGACCAGCGCCGGGCTCGCAAAGACTCAGGACCGTCTCGAGATGTTCGCACCGGCCCAGTTCCGGGCCCTCTCCGACGCGGACAAGCTGTCGCAGCCTGCGTTCACGCCGGAAGCGGGCGGGCTCGAGCTGTCGGCGGCGGGACGCCAGCGCTCGTCGAGCGAGATGGCCAGAAGAGACGTCCGCTACGAGCGGATCATCGTCGACGGGAAGACCCGCCGGGTGGTCAACCGTTTCTACCCGCAGCTGGACAGCATCTTCGCGCATTTCGTGGGCGGCGGGAGCGCGTCCCGGAGCGCGCTGTCACAAAAGGCCAAGACGCAGTACCAGCCCTTCGCGGAGAAGATTCAGGTGGCGACCGAGACGTTCACTGTCGCGCTGCAGTCGAACAACCAGGCGTTCAACGTCGCCGCGTCATTCACCAGCCGCGCGCTGGCCGCAGATTTCCTGTCTCGCACGGTGGCGGCCGATCCCAGCCTGGCAGATACGCTCCACGTGATCCCCGCATTCGAGGTCGCGGCATGAGCCCACTGGGGGCGTACTCGTTTCTGCCGTACCTGCGGCAGGGGATTGCCAACACGATCACGGCGGCAGACTTCGATCCGTCGGTCCGTCTGCGGGCGACCACGCATGTCAACGTGCAGATTGCCGGCGAGGGGGTCGATGGCGGTACGTTGACCGACACCGTGTCTCGCGATGTCGCCCTCTTCGGCCCGGGCGACATCGTCGGCATCGAAAGCCGTGCGATCGTGCGTACCGAACCGCGCCACTGGGCGACAGACTTCGAGTCCAGCTACCTTGCGCACGTCGAGTTCTACGACGAAGACTTTCCGTGGCGGTACACGCCCGCCGCCGCGAACGCCGGCAGCCATCGTCTTCGACCGTGGATCGCGCTGGTCGTTCTGACCGAAGACGAGTTCGACGAGCCCCGGAACGTCCGCAATCGTCCGTTGCCGTACATCTCGGTGAAGGATCTGGCGGCGCTGCCGATCGCGGATCAGCTGTGGGCGAGTGCGCACGTGCACGCGAACGGAAGCCTCGCCGGCAGCGCGACGGAGTTCAGGTCCACGGACATGGCCGCTGTGATGCCGCGGCTGGACAGCCTGCTCGCCGCAAACGCCGACCTCGCCTTCTCGCGGCTTCTATCGCTGCGTCGTCTGGACGCCAACAAGGCGTATCACGCGTTCGTCGTTCCGGTCTTCGAAACAGGGCGCCTGGCGGGGCTGGGCCTGGAGCCGTCGGACAGCCCGAACGCGACGTTTTCTGCCTGGGCTCTTTATCCCGCCGGTACCCGAGCTGAACCCCAGAACCTTCCTTATTACTACCGATGGTATTTCCGCACCGGCCAGCTCGGTGACTTCGAGTATCTGGTTCGCCTGCTGAAGGCAAAGCCGGTGGACCCGCGCGTCGGCACGCGCGACATGGACGTCCGGAAACCCGGCCTGAACATTCCGGGCATCATGGATCCAGCGCTGGGTGGCATTCTGAAACTGGGGGGTGCGCTCCGGGTCCCACTGATCAGCTACACGCCCGAACAACTGGCAGAGGTACTCAAGTTCGAACACTGGGCGGAACCATACCCGGTCCTCTTCCAGCGCGCCCTCGCGTCGTTCATCAATCTTGCCGACGACTATTCCGCCGCTTCAGCGCAGGATGCGCACTCGCGCCCCGGCCTTGAGATTCCGCTCGATCAGAGATCAAGATCCGCTGATTACGCCGCCGCTGTACGGACGGTGGCACGGGCTGACCGAGCGCCTGCTGCGCGACCGCGCGCAGAATCCGGTGCCCAACGACAGGAACTGGGTTCACGAGCTCAATCTCGATCCGCGCTTTCGAGTGCCTGCCGGATTCGGCACGCGCGTGATCCAGGACCAGCAGGAACAGTTCATGAACGCGGCGTGGGCGCAGGTCGGCGACGTGCTCGAAGCGAACCGGCGGATCAGGCTGGCGCAACTCGCTCGCGAAACGTCGTTCATCTGGTTCTATCGCCATCTGCTTCCCCTCTACGACGTCAACCCGGAACAGGCGCTCCGGCTCACCGCTCCGGTTCACGCGAGGACCATGGCCGGCGGCATCACGGTCAAGCACGTCTTTTCCAAGAGTCGTGTGCCGGCCGTGCTGAACGGCGTCGGCATGAGGCGCGTGCTCAGGCCCGGCGGCCGCCTTCTTCGCGGCACGACTTTCAGCGGGACCGTCCGACCGACGAACCTGCTACAGCGAATCAACTCCGTCGCGATCGACGCCGCGCCACCCAAGCGGCGACCGGCGGGATTCCACACGGTCGATGACGCCGTGCACGCGGTTGCGACCGACGATGTCGCCTCTCCAGAGTCCGCGCTCCTGCTGCGCTATCCGCTTCTCCCGAATATCGTTCTGGCTGCCTCGACACTGCTGCTGTGGTTGGCGATCTGGAGACGACGGCACGGTTGGGAGGCCGGCAGCGCCCTGCTTTTGTCGCTGGCGCTGTTTCGTTACTACCAGCGCTTGACGAAGCCATCGCCAGGCCTCGTTGTCCTCAACAGCGCTGAAGAAGCACGCCAGACCCCTGCGTCGATTGCCGCGCTTCCGCGCAGTCCGGATTTCGTGCTCTCCGCCCCTGGGTTCGGATACAAACCCACACTTGGGGCGAGCGACAGTCCCCAGGCGACGCGCTACAAGTCGGCGATCAGCGACACCGCGACGTTGTTGGTGGAGAGCACGCGGGTCGCCCGCGTGCCGCCGCGGACGTCCCTGAATTTCGCAGCCATCTCGCAGGCCGCGACCGAACAGCTGCTGCCCGACCGCACCATCCCGAAGCGTCTTCTTTCCGCGATCGTCATCCCCGCACGTCTCCGCACCAGTCTGCTCGACTCGCTCCGGCAGGTGATGGCCTACCCGGTCATCGACGTGCCGATGTACAAACCGCTGAGCGATCTTTCGTCGGAGCTGTTTCTGCCGAATATCAACTTGATCGATCAGAACAGCATCACGCTCCTCGAGACGAACCAGAAGTTCATCGAGGCCTACATGGTCGGGCTCAACCACGAGTTCGCGCGCGAGCTGCTATGGCGCGAGTACCCCACCGACATGCGCGGCAGCTCGTTCCGGCAGTTCTGGGACGCGAGCGGCTTCCTGCCTCCAGCCGGCATTGCTCCCGACACGTTGAGAGAACAGCTGCGCGACATCCCGCCGCTTCATTCCTGGACGGCCACGTCGAAACTCGGCGACCACGATGCCCGCGAACGGCCCGGAGAAGCCGAGGAAGAAATCGTCGTCGTGATCCGCGGCGATCTCCTGAAGCGCTATCCGACCGCCGTCATCTACGCGCAACGGGCCAGGTGGGCGCGCAAAGCGGACGGGTCGATCGATGCCTCGCAACCACGTGAGTTCGATGAGCCCAGCACTCCAGCGGAAGAGGCGAATCCGCCTCGCAGCAAGGTTCGGACGCCGCTCTACGAAGCGAAGGTGGATCCCGACATCTTCTTCTTCGGTCTGGATCTCACCGCCGCCGCCGCAAGAGGTGGAACCGGCGAGCATCCCGACGACGACCCTGGCTGGTTCATCGTGATCAAGGAGCGGCCGGGCGAGCCGCGCTTCGGATTCGATCTGGACCGGCAACCGGTGCGCGAAACCTGGAACGACCTGGCCTGGGACGATGTGCAGCCGGGTGGTGGCCCGGGTCAGTCGCTCAGATTCGACTCGAGCACGCCAACCATCGTCTTGAACGCCATACCGCCGGCGAACGAGCCCGACAAACGCGCGCAACACGACGCGGACGTGAGCTTTACCTGGAGTCAGAACATGAGCTCGGCGGAGGCGGCGTACATCCTCTTCCAGGCTCCAGTGCTCATCGGGATCCACGCGTCGGAGATGCTGCCCAAACCGGAGATGGCCGGTGGCTGACTTCCAGGGACTTCGCCGGCAACTCGAGCAATTGCGCGGCGACAAGGCTGCTGCCGAGGATCGCATCAGCGCCGCGCGCGAAGCGCTGCGGCAGTCGGCGTCGCAACTCAGGCAGCTGAATCGCACCGGCGATCGCAACAGCCCGGAGTACGCGCAGGAGAGGCAGCGGCTGGACGAGCAACACGCCCGGCACGCCCAGACCCTGTCGCGGGCGCTGGCAGAACGCGATCGTCTGCGCGTCGCCGAGGGCGGCCTTCTGGGGACCTACGTCGACGTGTCGGATCCGCGAAGAGCGATCGCCGAGCTGAACGATGCGTTCCCTTTCCTGCTGATGCCGGTTCGGCTCGAAACGCGCTTCAAAGCCACGGTCGTCGACGGCGTCTCCCGCCATCAGCTCTGGGTGCGCGTATATCCGGACGACTGCTCCATCGACACGTTCGAACCGACTCTCACCGTCGACGAGATCAAGAGCGCAGAAGCATATTGGGCGTCAGCCTGGGCCGCGGGCGGATCGGAACCAGACGAGCGTGGTGCTTGGCGATCGCTGGTGGCCAGTCACGGCACCGGGCGCGCGTTGTGGATTGTTCGCAACTACGCGCCGTCGAATGACGGCGAGCGCCCTATTAGAACGAGCGATTCGGATGTCATCCTCGTGACGCCAGCCGTCCCCGCCGGCGATCGGAACGCGGCCGCCGGGTTTTGGAAGGCTGTATGGATCGCCGACGACAATCGCGCTCGGGTTCAGGCGGCTCGTTCGGCTCTTGTTGCCGCGGTTGGCGAGGCACGCGCGGACGCGCTTTCGAACATGGCCCCTTTCAATGTCGCCACCAAGCCGGCGGCCGGGATGGACCGGGAGAGCGTTGCCGTCACCGTTGCATTCATCGAGTTTCCCGAACACGAGCTGGCGCGCGAGCAGAGCTGGTCCAGAGCCCCAAAGTCGAACATCCTGCCGGATCGATTCGTCCTGATCGCCTATCGCCAGGGACAGGATGCGCTCGTCCAGCTCGGCCTGCCGATCCCTTCGCCGCTCATCGTCGGCCCCGATCCGTACGCGGCGCCCGCCGACCAGCTTCAGCAGAACGGCGACGACATCACGATTCCGAACGACATGGAGTGGATGGTCAATTTCGACGTCGCCGTGAAACAAGGTATGGGATTCCGCCTCGATCTGACCGTCGATCAGTCGCGGGCCGGCTTCGATCGTCTCGTCGTGCTCGGTCTCCGCTTGAGCATGGATGAGAACCAGGGGCAGGCCGCGCTCGAAGATCTGCTGCGGCATCATCATTTCGGCAGATCCGGCTTCGGCGTCCTCCGTCAGGGCACGCCGACCAACAACACCGAAGATCGAGACTCGGGCTACACGCGTGCCGAGGATCCTGACTCGTCATTCGCCAGGCGGGCCGCGGATCCGGTGTTCACGCGAAGCGCCGATTGGCTCGAGCGACGCGACGGGCAGTGGCTTGCCGAATCGCTGGGCATCGATCCGCAACGGCTTGTGTCGGTCGACAATTTCACGGGCCGCGACGGCATCGAAGCAAGAGCGATGAACATCGCGTTGTGGCCCGGCACGTTTGGCTACTGGATGAAGACAATGATGGCGCCGGTCTTTTCGCCCGCGGCCGAAGACCTCACGCGCTCCTTCTTCACCCGCCTGGTCACCGGCCGTGGAATGGTCCCCGCTGTTCGCATCGGGAAACAACCGTACGGGCTCCTCCCCGCGACCGCTTTTTCACGCATGGAGTGGACGAAGCACGTCGAAGGCGAACGCGCGATTTTCGACAAGGCGACGATGGGCCTGCTGGCGCGTCTGTCCGCGATTCTTCAGGTCGTCCGCGTCGACTGGGCAGCGATGAGCCAGCAAGCCTCCTATGCCGGCAAGCCGGGAGACGCTCACAAGATTCTCCTCGACGTCCTCGGCCTGCATGCCGGATCGGTCGAGTATGCCCAACGTTACGCCGAAAGCCTCGACGATCTGTACAACCGGCTCAACATCGGTGGCTTAGGGGGGATCCTGGTCGCGGCAGTCGAAGCGGCGGGCCTTCTCACGCCAGGCCGCACACTGCTGCAACGGCTTGGATATTCGGGCGCGACCCCGCCCGACATCATGAACCGTTTCTTCTTCGGCGCCCACCAGCCGCTGCTCGGCCCCTTGATCGACGACCGCCCGTTGTCCGAAAGCGTCGGGATCAGAAGCTACACCGGGGACAAGCGGAACTACATCCAGTGGCTGGCCGATGCCGCCCGCTCCTCGCTCGACACCGTCAGGCAGCAGCGGGGATTCACGGACGAAGCGCCTCCCAAGGCGCTGCTCTACATCCTGCTGCGGTACGCGATCGAGCAGGGGTTCTACGACACGGCCATCCGGCTGAACGAGGCAGTCGGCGTTCTCTCCACGGACGAGTTACAGCAGGCTCGCCGTGAAGCGCCGTTCATCCACGTCGATCACGCGGTACCGCGCAGCGAAAGCCGCTACGCAATGTTGTTCACGACCGAGCCGCGCATTACGGGCAGCGAGAACGTCCTGGTCGCGGATTACATCGCTTCGAACATCGGACGGGTCGCCGGCAGCAGGCATCTGGGCGAGCAGATCCGTGCACTCGATGTGCTGACCGGCAGCACGACGGCGGCATTGGAACGGGCGCTTTCTGAACACATCGACTGCTGCAGCTACCGACTCGATGCGTGGCTGCTGGGGCTGGTTCAGTATCAGTTGGCGGGGATGCGCAAGATAGCCTCCGATGCAGAGGCCGAGCCGGCGCGCGGTATCTATCTGGGGGCGTTCGGATGGGTAGAAAACCTCCGCCCCGAGAATCGTGTGCTCACCCCTGTGCAACTGCCCCCCGACCTGCGGCGCACGTTCGAGGCGGACGGTACCCTCGACCCCTTGTTGAGCGACAGCGCAAACGGCGGCTATATCCATGCGCCGTCGCTCAATCACGCCGTCACGGCGGCGGTGCTGCGCAGCGGCTACATCGCGAATGCATCCACCGACAACACCAGGACAATGGCGGTGAACCTCACATCGGAACGCGTCCGGGCCGCGCAAGTGGTTCTGGAAGGCATCCGTGAAGGGCAGACCCTTGGAGCGCTGCTCGGCTACCAGTTCGAGACCGGGCTGCACGATCGCTACACGCTCGCGGAAGTCGATCGGTTCATTTATCCGCTGCGCAAAGTATTCCCGCTCGTCGCCGACGGCATCTCGACGACCGAGACCGACACGGATGTGCCGATCGAATCGATCGAAGCCCGGAACGTGCTCGACGGGTTGCTCCTCGTCGAGCATGTGCGGAATACGGGGAATAGCGCGTATCCGTTCGGAAAGGACCTGCCCGCCGCGAATGCGACTGAGCGGGCGGCGATCGACGCCGAAGTGCAGCGCCTGATTGAAACCCACGACTCGCTCGCCGATCTCGCGTTGGCTGAAGGCGTTCACCAGGCCGTGCAGGGTAATTACGACCGCGTCGCCGCTACGCTCGACGCGTTCGGCCAGGGTGGCCTCCCCCCCGAGCCGGGCGTCATCTCAACCCCGGACAGTGGCTTCGGCCTGACTCTGAGACTCGCACTGCATCTCGAGGCCGGATTGAGCCCGACGACTTCGCCAATCGCCGGCATTGGCATGACGCCGCGGGCATCGGCGGAGCCCGCTCTCAACGCCTGGCTGTTGAACCTGCTGCCGCCGCTCGACCAGATTGGATGCCGCGTGGACTACTTCGACGCCTCGGCGGGCGCGGCCCGTCAGCGGCCCGTCACAGTGGCCGAGCTCGGTCTGCAGCCGATCGACCTCGTCTTCGCGATCCAGCCGGGAAACGAATCGGCGATGGCGGAGCTCGACGATCGCATTCAGCGCGTGGTGACCGACGGCGAATCGCTGCGGCCCGACAAGCCGCTCACTATTCGTTATATGGATAGCGGTCCCGCCGCTTTCAGCATCTTTCAGGTCCTGCCGCTGATTCGTTCCCTGCGCCGTCTCACCATGTCGTCCCGACCGCTCCGTCCGACGGATCTCGCCATCAGCATGGAGGGGAAGAGCTCCGGTGACGAATCGGTGTCCGCAGACATCGCGCGGATCAGTGTGGGCCGGGTCTCGCTGCAGTCGTTCCGCGCTGACGCCGATGCGTTCGTCGGCGACCTCTCCGCGCTCGTGAACAACCTGCCCGCACGCCGCGCGGATCTGGTCGTCGGGATCGATACGTTCATCGCCCGCCTCGTCGCCCTGCTCGAGCGCGCGTCGCTATTCTCGATCGCTCCATCCTCCTGGGGATTCGCCTACGACTGGCGACGGCGGCAATTCGCGGCGATCGTCGATAAGCTGTGGCGCTGGTGACGCGGTGGTCAAGACGACTGGCAGATTTCGATGCCGCACTTGAGGCCTACGACGCTCTGCCGGCGGCGACGACCGATGGCGATCGCTTCGCCGCACTCGCAGGCGCCGAGATTCTGGCATCGACAACGCCAGCGTCGCCGCGTCCGGATACGGCGGCAGCTTATCGGGCGCTGCTCGACGGCAAGAGAAGTGCCTTCACAGCTCGCCTCGCCGCGTTCGAAGGCGGTCACGACGACCAGCAGAACCACGTTGTCCGATCTGTTCGTGGATGTCATGGCGCTGCTCCCGGTCTCGGCATTCGATACCGGGGCGCTCGATTTCTCGGCGGAGGGGGCCGCGCTCGATACGTTTGGCGGCGACATCCTGGCGATCGGGAACGGAATCGCTGTCGAAGCCACCCGTCGCCTCGACGCCATCGACGCTGCGGTCGCCGAGCATGACGAGGCGGCCAGCGGATCGGCAAAGGTGGATGCACTGACGGCCGCCGCAAGAGCAATGCTGGGAGACGCCGCTCTGTTCCTGCCCGAGTTCACACTGGATGCCGCCGGCGACGAGATCGCTCTGGCCTGGGACCTGAGCAAATCGGGAATGCTGTTTGAGCACTTGCGCGATAACGAGGGGGTCGATTTTCCGGTCGACGAGTGGCTGCATGGCGTGTCGAGAGTGCGTTCGAAGGTGCAGGCCTGGGAGAACATCCTGCTGAACGCGGGCGCCTTTGACCTCGTCGAGCCGGATCTGACGGCTCTGCAGCTCCCGCACGACGACACAAATCAATGGCTCGCATTGCCGTTCCCGTCAAGTGCATCGCTCGACACAGAGACGCTGCTCTACACCGCACATTTCGCTGTGCCGTTCACCAAAGGGAAGAGGCAGTGCGGGATTCTGCTCGACGAATGGCACGAGGTGATTCCGGCGGAGAAGATCACGACGGGATTGACGTTCAACTACGACCGGCCGAGCAACGAGCCACCCCAGGCAATGCTGCTGGTGACGCCGACTGACTTTCGTGGCGCATGGCAGTGGGCCGACGTGCTCGATGCGGTCAACGAGACGTTGGACCTGGCGAAAATACGCGCCGTCGAGCCAGCGTGGGTGGACGCGAGCCCGTACGCGCAGTTCCTGCCGGCCACGATCATGGCCGCCACCTATCATGCGTTGACCATTTCTGCGAACCTCGCGGCCAACAACGCGATCTTCGCGACCGAGACCACATAAATGCCTCGCCCGACCGTCCCTGTCGACATTCGCGAAGCACTGCAGTTGCGGCAACTGCCCACGGTCACCGTGTGGAATCGGCTTGAAGGGCGCCCGCGCACGCTCGACTTCGATCGCGCGCTTCGAGCCGAGACCCGTGATGCGCTGTGGTTTCTCACCAAACAGTGGCAGATGGGCGAGTTCGAAGGCGACGACGCCGGATCGCCGGCATTGGTGAAACTTCAGGCGCGCGTCGATCCGCTGAGCCAATACAAAGCCGCGGACGGGCAGACCGAGCCATTCGAAAACGAACTGCCGCTCGAAGCCGTAGTGGAGCGCATCGCACCGCCGTTCACCGTGTCTGGTATCGGCGCGAGCCTCGATCTGCGCCTCGCGATGGGACGTTACTGGCTCAAGCTGGTTCGGAGCCTCGGTTCCTTCGATGCGGATTACATTGCGTTCTATCCCATCAGCGCACCCGATCCCGCGCTCGTCGCCGACGCATCCCGCACGGCACACTCGGAGGTCTGGAGCCAGTACGCCGCGGTTGCCGGACGGCGCATGGATGGGTGGGCCTTTTACCAGCACATCGCGACGCCGGGTAACCACGCTGCCGACGGGATTTCGGGCCTCGCCGGCAGGGTCGGCGAGGCCGACGCGCTTGCGAACCGGTTCCTCGCGTGGTTCAAGCGGTGGCTGTTGCAGCCACCGGCTAGCGGCGACGGGTGGGACAGCTCGAGGTTCGGCTACCGATTCGAATGCGCCGCCGGTACCGATGTGGAACGCACACTGCTCGGAGAAGGATATCGCGGCGGCCGTCTCGATTGGTACGACGTCGACTTGAAGAACGTGAGCGACCAGCCGGCCCCCGCCATCGAAGCCGCGAGCGCGACCAGCCGGCCGGTTCTCACCATGCTTCCTGTGCCGGTCACCTTTGACGGAATGCCCGATACGCGCTGGTGGGCCTTCGAGGATCGCAAGACCAACTTCGGCAACGTCAAACCCGACACGACCGACCTCGCCAAGCTGCTGATCATCGAGTTCGCGCTCTCGTCTACGCAAACGACTGGTTCGTGATCCCGCTCGATCTCCCCGTCGGCAGTCTGATCCACATCGAAGGGCTCGCGGTGACGAACGTGTTTGGCGAGCGCACCTGGATCACCGCCGCGGGAAGTGGCGCCGACGAGGACTGGCAACGATGGGCCATGTGGAACCTGAGCACGCGCGGCGATGCCGATGTCGCGGCTGATACCGGCCTGCTCCTGCTGCCGGTTGCCCCCAAAGCGCTGGTCGGCGAACCCGAAGAAGAGGTCCTGCTGATCCGGGACGAAAACGCAAACATGGTCTGGGCGATCGAGAAGAAGGTGCTGCTCGCCCACGGTGAGTCAAAACCCGGAGAAGAAGCAGCCCTCGAGCTTCACACCTGGATTCAGCAGGATCTCGATCGTCGTCTCGATGCGATGCCGCCGTTGCTGCCGGACGCGCCCGTCGCCCCTGTTCGCTATGACGTCATGAGCCCGGTTCCGGAGAACTGGGTTCCCTTCATCCCGGTCCACGTGGACGGCAGCAGCCGGGCGATTCAGCTGCAGCGCGCCGCCATGCCGCGCATCCTCGAGCGCGATCCCGACAAGCCGTTGAAAATCCAGCCGCGGACGAATCTGCTGCGCGTCGGGCTTGACGGCGGTCCGTCGCCGTTCTACTTCGTTCACGAAGAGGAAGTGCCGCGCGCCGGCGCCCGCGTCCGCCGTGCCTTCCACCGGACTCGCTGGAGGGGTGGGAAAGTGGTGGTGTGGCTCGGAAACCAGAGAGGCACCGGCCGGGGCGAAGGCTGGAGCGGCCTCGCATTCGACCGCCTCGTGAGCACGGAGGCCTCCAGGTAGGGTTCCGTTTCGACTGAGGTCAATGACCGCTGGCTCGGGCGACCGAAGTGATCAACGGTCAGTTCATCACCTAACTACCGTCCCGCGAGTTTGACGCCGGCGATCGCGCCGACGACGGTTCCGATCGAACCTCCGATCATGAAGCCTCTGAACGGCAGTTCGCCGCCTTCGATCGTGGCCCCCAACAGGCTGCCGCCTAAGAAACCGCCGACGCCGCCCGCGACGCCATATGCAATCTTCCCGGTCCGTCCCGAGCCCGTCGGCCCGCGCCTGACGCGAGGTGCCCGTTTCCGTACAAGCGGCGGGCTGATGATCTGACTCGAGGAAGCCTCAAGCGCCCTGCGGACGGCCGCCGTCGTGAATCGAATCTCGGCGGCTGGCGTTTGCGTGGGTGGATGGGCCGGTTGCGCGAACGCCGCAACGGGAAGCAGGAGCATCGTCAAAGACAGGGCAATACGTTTCTTGACGGGCATGGCGCGTCTCCTTACGACGTAATGCGTGCGCCGCCGTACAAGCGGCTCACATATCCCGCTTCGCGAGCGGCGTATTAGCGATTCCGCGTTAGGATCTGTGGAGGTAAGTGAAAGGCCGAAAGGAAGGTTGCCGTTTCCGGTAGCGAACGCCGGTCGACCGACCAGCGGCCAGGAGGAGTTATGAAACAGTGGCGTCTGTGGGGGCTCGGTCTCGGATGTTTCGTCCTTGGCGCACTCGTTCAGTCCGGGCTCGCGCAGAGCCGAAGGCCCACCTTCAGCCCCGACCTCTTTCGGGGCAAGGACGCGAAGACCGCCGCGACGGTTCTGCTCGACGGTGCACTCCAACTGGCCGAGGACGGGAGCTGGGAGCGTATCGCTGTCGGCCGGGCGTGGTACCTTGGCGGCGACAAAGCGAAGGGCCAGCAGATCTTCGACGGCGTCACCGCGGGTGGCAAGGCCGAGGGCAGCGACTGGTTTCGGCTCGGGCGCATCTACGCGGAGGCCGGGGAATGGGGCAAGGCGCAAGAGGCCTTCGACCGCGCCCTTGCCATGGACACCGGAGACGACTCGGGCATGCTCGAGTACGGAGCGCTCGCCAACGTGAACAACGATCGCGCGAAGGCCGAGGCGCTCTTCGAGAAAGCGCTGCGAAAGAATCCCCGCGAGTTCTGGCACTGGGTCGGCGCCGGCGCCTCGTATCTCGGCGTGCGGCCTGAGGAGTAGGGACCGCTGGCTCGAGCCATGCAGCTGCTCCTGAAAGATGATCGGGCGTCACGGCAGATCATTGTCGACGTTGCTGCACGAGACGACGAAGATGCGTTCCACGGGATCCGATGTCCGCTCTGCAGTTGGCGACCATCGGCCTCGAGCCTTTGGTACTGTATCTGCCTCGGGACTCCCGAGCCGTTCTTTCGGGGGTGTGGTAAGGCGTGGAACACGTTTTTGACTCGGGGACGTTGCCCGGGCTGCAGCCACCAGTGGCGATGGACCTCGTGTCTCCAGTGTCAGGAGGCGTCGCTCCACGAAGCTTGGTACGAAGAAAGAGGCGTGCGTCCCGTCTGGAGTGGATGAGCCTTTCAGAGAGCGAGCCGGATGACGAGGCTGCAAACGCTCCTGGGGATTCGTCTCCCGATTATTCAGGCCCCCATGGCCGGCGTGCAGGGCAGTGCTCTCGCCGTGGCGGTATCGACGGCGGGCGGCCTCGGCTCGCTGCCGTGCGCGATGCTCGATCTGGACGGCGTCCGCCGCGAGCTCGCCGCCATCCGTGCCCAGACCACCAGGCCGTTCAACGTCAATTTTTTCTGCCATACGCCGCCCGCTCCCAGCATCGATCGAGAGTCGGCCTGGCGCACGGCGCTATCGCCCTACTTCGCGGAGTACGGAATCGACGTGACCGCGATTCCCACAGCCGCGGCGCGATCCCCGTTCTCTCGCGAGGTGGTCGACGTAATCGAAGCATTCGAGCCTCCCGTGGTGAGCTTTCATTTCGGTTTGCCGCCGGACGATCTGCTCGCGCGGGTGCGTGGCTGGGGTGCGAAGATCCTGTCCTCGGCGACAACGGTCGGCGAAGCACGCTGGCTCGAGGCTCGCGGCGTCGATGCGGTGATCGCGCAGGGCATCGAAGCAGGAGGCCATCGCGCGATGTTTCTGTCGGAAGACCTGGATACCCAGTTGGGTACGTTCGCGTTGGTGCCGCAGATCGTGCAGTCGGTCGGCGTTCCGGTGATTGCTGCCGGCGGCATCGCGGATGCGAAGGGTGTTGCCGCGGCGATGGCGCTCGGCGCGGCAGGCGTCCAGGTTGGGACTGCCTATCTGCTGTGCGCCGAAGCGACGACGAGCGCGGTGCATCGCGCGGCGTTGAAGAGCGAGGCCGCCCGTACTACGGCAATCACGAATATCTTCACCGGTCGACCCGCCCGTGGCATTGTGAACCGCATCATGCGGGAACTGGGTCCAATCAGCGCCGCCGCTCCAGCCTTTCCACTCGCGGCCCCGGCGATGGCGCCGTTGCGCGCAAGAGCCGAAGGACTGGGCAGCGGCGATTTCTCTCCGATGTGGGCCGGACAGAATACCAGCGGCTGCAAGGAGCTTTCGGCGGCGAGTCTGACGTTGGAGCTGGCAAGTGCACTCGCCGATGCGCACCGGAGCGGGCATGACTGACGTCTTCCCTTCCTTCGAGCACACCCCTCGCGTATTCTTTTGCCAGCCTCAGTAGCTCGATAGGAGACGATTCGTGATGAGAAGAATGGGGAAATCGATCATCGCGTTGAACGTTCTCTTTGCGATGGCCCTCTTCAGTCAGGTCGCGGCGACCGCCCCTCAGGCGCCGGCGACTCCAGCCGCTTGCGAGAGTCTCACTTCTCTTGCGCTGCCGTATACGACGATCACGTCGGCGCGGTCTGTAGCCGCTGGAGCGTTCACGCCGCCAGGGGCCGAGCCGGATGCGGCGCAGGCGTACCGGAATCTGCCGGCTTTCTGCCGCGTCACGGCAACCGTGAAACCGACGAGCGACTCCAATATCCAGATGGAGGTGTGGATGCCGGCCGCGGGTTGGAAAGGCATATTCCGGGGCAATGGAAGCGCCGGCATCGGAGGATCGATTCCGTTCGGTGACCTGGCCGCGTCCTTGCGCGAAGGTTATGCGACGGCCGGCAGCGATACCGGGCACGAAGGTGATTCGAGTTATGCGCTGACCCACCCGGAGAGGGTGATCGATTTCGGAGACCGGGCGGGTCATGAGGTGCCCGTGAAGGCCAGGGCGATCATCGCAGCGTATTACCGCCGGGGGCCTGAATTCTCGTTCATCAACGGGTGTGGCGGAAGCGCTCAGACGGCCCAGCTTGCCGCGCAGAAGTACCCCACCGACTATGACGCCATTGCCATCACCGGGTGGTCCGACAAGACGCACCACGTCTTCCACCAGATGTGGATGTGGGACGCAACCCACAGGAACGAGGCCAGCTATATCCCCGCCGAAAAATTTACGATGCTCAACAAGGCGGTGGTGCAGGCCTGCGATGCGCTCGACGGAGTGAACGATGGCGTCCTCGAGGATCCGCGCCAGTGCAAGTTCGATCCGGAGGAGATCCAGTGCGCCGGCGCTGACGGGCCGTCGTGTTTGACCCCGCCCCAGGTCGAGGCGGTGCGCAAGATCTACGCCGGTCCAAGAAATCCACACACTCAGCAGCAGATCTTCCCGGGGCCGTATCGGGGAAGCGAGCTCACGTGGAACCGGTTCGTGAACGGTCAGCGGCCCTTCGATCTGGCCGCGGACTTCTTCAAGTACTTTGTGTTCAAGGACGCGAACTGGGATCAGAACAAACGCCCGGTCAACTTTCACAGCGACGTGGCGCTGGCCGACAGGCCGGAAAACCTTGTCGCCAATGCGAGGAATCCGGATATCAGACAGTTCGTGGCGCGCGGCGGAAAGCTCCTCATGTGGGAGGGCTGGAACGACACGAGCATCCCGCCGGACGCCGCCATCGACTATTACAACAGCGTCGTGTCCGCGATCGGCGCCAGGAGCGCGAAGGACTCCGTGCGTTTGTTCATGGTGCCCGGCAAGCTGCACTGCGGTTTTGAGGGAAGCCATGGCACCTTCGACGTGGGCGCCGAGCTGAAAAAATGGGTGGACACCGGGAAGGCGCCAGACCGGATCATCATATCCGGCGTTGCCGAGGGCAACGCCGCTCGTACGCGAGCGCTCTGCCCGTACCCGCAGGTCGCGACCTACACGGGAGCGGGTAGCACGAACGATGCCGCGAATTTCGCCTGCAATACGCCGAAGTAACTGAGAGCTCTCCCATGAAAAATATTCTCGTGGTCGTCGGCTTGGTCTTGCTTCCTGTGAGTCAGGCCCACGCTCAGACCCCTGCCGCTGCGGATATCGAGCAGGGTGCGAGAAACTGGCAGGGCTTTTTCGGTTTTCAGAACGACTGCAAACTTTGTCATGGTGAACAGGGAGAGGGTGGATTCGCCTCGGCTCTCGCGGGCCATCGACTGAGCGATGCGGAGTTCCTGGCGGCCGTTCGCGAGGGCAGGGGAACCACGATGCCGGCATTCGCGCCCGACAAGAATATGAACGATCAGCAGGTCGCTCAGATTAGAGCCTACCTGGCGAGCTTGCCGAGGCCCGTCCAACGCTCGACCATGTGGCGTACGCCTGTTCCGCCGCTCGCCACACCAGCACAAAAACTCTACATCACGTCAGGATGCGGACAGTGCCATGCCCAGATCTTCGCCAACCCGCGCAGAACCGCGGGCGGCGTAGGCGGCGACTGGGAATGGTTCAAGACCGCCACGTACGAACACACGGACGCGCCGGAGTTCGCGAACCGCCCTCACCTGCGGATGGGCAACTACACCAGGCAGCAGGTACCTGAGGCAACGCTGCGCGAGATCTGGCACTTCTTCTCCGTCGAGCAAGGGCTTCGCGTTCCCATGGGCGCTTCCGTCAGCGAAGGAGTGCGTTCGGCGAATGGCATGACCTACACGATCACGGTCCAGAATACCGGCACCCCGGGCAAGGGTCTTACGGCGGAGTATGTGACCGTCACGCTTCCTCTGCTGAGAGGACGAGACCCTGAAGAGGTGACGAGCGTGGTTGTCGCAACGACCGGCGGCGGGTACATGGGCGTCCAGCGCGATCCGATTACGAACTCCAACGCTGCAATCTTCGAAATACCCCGGCTGGGGCCCCGGGAAACCAGAACGTTGACCATCACCCTTACGGGGCCAGGCTCGGATAGGGGAATTCCGCGTGGCATGTTGAAATGGGAGAGACCGCTGCTCCCTTCCGGCGCCACGGATATGATCGCCATCGCGGTACCGCCCGGGCAGTAGATCTGAAATCGGTCTGCAGGTTCAGAGGAGGAGGACAAGATGACGTTCAATCGAGTCTCGGTGTTGCTGATTGCGACTGCCTTCGTGTTCGTCGCTGTTCAGCCCGCCGGGGCGCAGGCCCCGCCTTCGCCCAAGGCTTCGGCGCGGCAGGTCAACACGGGCGTCGTCGAGGGTGTTGTCAAGAATGCATCCGGGCAGGCCGTCACCGGAGCTTTTGTGAAACTAAGGAATGACGCGCGCCGGTTGACCTTCATGGTCATCAGCCAGGCGCAGGGCCGTTACACGGCCGATCAGCTCCCGCCGGGAAAATACACCGTGCAGGGTGCTGGAGCCGGCTTCGAGAGCGCATGGTCTGCACCAGTGGACGTCGCCAACGGCAAGGCCACTAACCTGGATCTATCGCTCGCAAAACAGATGGGGCCAACGCTGCCGCCGGCATGGCCGAACAGGATTGCGGAAGACCTGGCGGTGAACCTGAAGCTGCCCGAAGGCAAGAATAAAGAAGAAGGCAAAGGAAAGGAACTTGTCCAGGCCCGGTGCGTTGCGTGTCATGGGCTCGACGATGTCATGAAGATGCGAGTGGATCGGAAGACCTGGCAGATGTTCCTGGAGCAGATGGCAGAGGAAGTCGTCGATCGAAAGTTGCGGCCCTGGACCGCCGGGGAAGCCGCCACCATGCTGGACTATCTTTCAGCCAGTTTCCAGCCGATGCCGATTCCTGATCCCAACAGTCGTTTGCCGAGAACCCTGATGACCGGCGCCACCGCGAAATACAGGGTTGTGGAATACGACCTCGTGAACGGCGACGCCCAGACGCACGATGTCGCCTCCGATCCCTGGGGACATGGGTGGGCCAACCAGCGTGCCGGTTTTCTCAGTCACCTCGATCCCGATACCCTGATGCACGAAGAGATCGCACCGCCTCCGGCCCAGCCTGGAGCAGTTGTTCGTCCTGGCAACCTGCAAGTGAGTGCGGATGGCAAGGTCTGGTTTCCGGAAGGGCGCCGAATGATGAGTTATGACATCAAGGCGAAGACCTGGGCCACCTACGACTATCCGGCCGACCTGCCGGGTGGTCCGGGCGGAAACAGCCTGATTGTCGCGCCGACAGGAATGGTGTGGGCTTCGGGACCGGGCATGATCAAGAGCCTCAATCCCAGAACCAAGGAATGGAAAGTCTACGAGCTGCCTTCCCGCGCCAGGCTTCCTGGCGGATACGGCATCAACGTCGCCGGCGATGGAAGCGTGTGGATGGCCCTGGACCACTCGGATTCGATGGCACGACTCGATCCCGAAACGGGCAAGATCCAGGAGCTCGAAATTCCCGTCGAGGGCAGATTGTATCCGCGGCGGCTCGGACCTGATGCAGAGGGGAATCTCTGGGTCGGTCTCTGGAGAGCGGGCAAGCTCCTGAAGATTGATCCACGGACGAACAAGATGACGGCCTTCGACCCGCCGAGCGGTCGCCTTTCGGGCGCCTATACGGTGAGTGTGGACAAGAAAAACAACCTGGTGTGGGTGTCTCTCCACACGGTGGACAAGATTGCGAGGTTCAATCCGCGCACTGGAGAATGGTCGGAGTTTCCTCTGCCGCAGGCTCAGTCGGACGTGAGAAGGATCGAGGTGGATCCGAGCAATCCCAATCGCATCTGGTGGAGCACTGCCGGTGGCACCACGAACGGGACGACGGGTGGCCCCAATAGCGGCGGGTCGCGCCTGGGGTTCCTCGAAGTCCTCGACTAGCGCCCGTAGGGCGGCCTCCGTTGTCAGCTCATCTGTTCTCGGAGATGTGAAGGAGCGCGACGAAAAAATCTGGCTGCGCTGGGCTTCGATGTATAAGAATTAATCCGCAAAAAATAGTCTGACTCCCCCCTCTAGGTGGAACGGATGTTCTGCCTGCTGGCCCTCGCTCGCTGCAAAAAAGCAGAGGAAGCTCCAAGTCGAGTCTTTGTGCGTCGATGACCCTTCTACGAGATATGCGTCCCTTCATATGTTCAGCCATCGTCATGGGGCTGGCGGCGAGCGCCTGCACGTCTGCGAGCGTCTCCACCGGTCCGTCGCCTGTGAAGTGCCTGGTCTCGCTGGCAACATCAAACCCTGCCGTGAATGCCGAGGGCGGAGCCGGCAGCGTGGCCGTGACCACGGAACGCGAGTGCTCGTGGAGCGTCTCCTCTGAGGCGAGTTGGATCACCATCGCTTCCCCGGCATCGGGCCAGGGCGAGGGCACCATCGAGTATCGGGTATCCGCCAATCCGGGAACTCTGGCTCGGACGGGAGCGATTGCCGTCAACAACCAGCGAGCGGAAATCGCTCAGGCAGCTGGGGCCTGTCGGTTCACCATCGCACCGGTCAGCGAATCGGTCGCAGGCACCGGCGGGACCGCTAGCGTAGCGGTCACCGCGGGCGGCAATTGCGCCTGGACTGCGGTGAGCGAGGTAAGTTGGGTCACCATCACTGGCGGCAGTGATGGCACCGGTGACGGCACCGTGAATTTCACGGTCGCAACCAATTCGACTGCCATTCCGCGGTCCGGCACGTTGACGGTTGCCGGTCAGACCTTCTCCGTCAACCAGCAGGCCACGGGGTGCTCGTCCGCTATCAATCCGACCTCCCAGTCAGTGGCCGCCGGCGGGGGCCCCGGGACCGCCATTGCGGTCACCGCGACGCCCGGGTGCGCCTGGACCGCGACGAGCGGCGCTAGCTGGATCACTAACATCACGCCGGGTAGTGGCACTGGGAATGGCACCGTGAACTTCACCATCGGCGCCAATCCCGCGGGCATTCCGCGTACAGGCACGCTGACGGTGGCCGGTCAGACCTTCTCCGTCAACCAGCAGGCCGCGGGGTGCTCGTCCACTATCAATCCAACCTCCCAGTCAGTGGCCGCCGCCGGCGGCCCCGGGACCGCCATTGCGGTCACCGCGACGCCCGGGTGCGCCTGGACCGCGACGAGCGGCGCTACCTGGATTACCAACGTCACGCCGGACAGCGGCACCGGGAACGGCACCGTGAACTTCATCGTCGGCGGCAATCCCGCGGGCATTCCGCGGACAGGCACGCTGACGGTGGCCGGCCAAACCTTCTCCATCAACCAACAGGCCGCAGAGTGCTCGTCCGCAATCAACCCAACCTCCCAGACTTCGGCCGCCGCCGGCGGGGGGATGACCATTGGGGTCACCGCGACGCCCGGGTGCGCCTGGACCGCGACGAGCGGTGCCAGCTGGATCACTAACGTCACGCCGGGCAGCGGCACTGGGAACGGCACCGTGAACTTCATCGTCGGCGCCAATCCCGCGGGCACTCCGCGGACAGGCACGCTGACGATGGCCGGTCAAACCTTCTCCGTCAACCAGCAGGCGGCGGGGTGCTCGTTCGCGATCGACCCAACCTCCCAGACAGCGGCCGCCGCCGCCGGGGGGATGACCATTCGGGTCATCGCGACGCCCGGGTGCGCCTGGACCGCGACGAGCGGCGCCAGCTGGATCACTAACGTCACGCCGGGCAGCGGCACTGGGAACGGCACCGTGAACTTCATCGTCGGCGCCAATCCCGCGGGCATTCCGCGGACAGGCACTCTGACGATCGCCGGTCAAACCTTCTCCGTCAACCAGCAGGCGGCGGGGTGCTCGTTCGCCATCGACCCAACCTCCCAGTCAGCGGCTGCCGGCGGCGGCGCCGGGACCGCCATTGCGGTCACCGCGACGCCCGGGTGCGCCTGGACCGCGGCGAGCGGCGCCAGCTGGATCACCAACGTCACGCCGGGCAGCGGCACGGGGAACGGCACCGTGAACTTCACTATCGGCGCCAATCCCGCGGGCACGCCGCGGACCGGTACGCTGACGGTGGCCGGTCAAACCTTCTCCGTCAACCAGCAGGCGGCGGGGTGCTCGTTCTCGATCAACCCAACCTCCCAGTCGGTGGCCGCCGGCGGCGGCGCCGGGACCGCCATTGCGGTCACCGCGACGCCCGGGTGCGCCTGGACCGCGGCGAGCGGCGCCACCTGGATCACCAACGTCACGCCGGGCAGCGGCACGGGGAACGGCACCGTGAACTTCACCATCGGCGCCAATCCCGCGGGCACGCCGCGGACCGGTACGCTGACGGTGGCCGGTCAAACCTTCTCCGTCAACCAGCAGGCGGCGGGGTGCTCGTTCTCTATCAACCCAACCTCCCAGTCAGCGGCTGCCGGCGGCGGCGCCGGGACCGCCATTGCGGTTACCGCGACGCCCGGGTGCGCCTGGACCGCCGCGAGCGGCGCCACCTGGATCACCAACGTCACGCCGGGCAGCGGCACGGGGAACGGCACCGTGAACTTCACCATCGGCGCCAATCCCGCGGGCACTCCGCGGACAGGCACGCTGACGGTGGCCGGTCAAACCTTCTCCGTCAACCAGCAGGCGGCGGGGTGCTCGTTCTCTATCAACCCAACCTCCCAGTCAGCGGCTGCCGGCGGCGGCGCCGGGACCGCCATTGGGGTCACCGCGACGCCCGGGTGCGCGTGGACCGCGGCGAGCGGCGCCAGCTGGATCACCAACGTCACGCCGGGCAGCGGCACGGGGAACGGCACCGTGAACTTCACCATCGGCGCCAATCCCGCGGGCACTCCGCGGACAGGTACGCTGACGGTGGCCGGTCAAACCTTCTCAGTCAATCAGCAGGCGGCGGAGTGCTCATACTCGATTAACCCGACCTCCCAGTCGGTGCCCGCTGCCGGCGGCCCCGGGACGGCCATTGCGGTCACTGCGACGCCCGGGTGCGCCTGGACCGCCACGAGCGACGCGAGTTGGATCACCAACGTCACGCCGGGGAGTGGCAGCGGTAACGGGCTCGTGAATTTCACCGTCGCAGTCAATACAGGGCCCGCGCGTACCGGCTCCCTCACGATTGCAGGCCGGAGGTTCACCGTAACGCAAGCCAACGGGTGCATGGGCCCGGGCTGCGCCCCGGGGGGGCAGATCGAATGATGTCTCGTCACTTGTCACGGCCTTACCGCGTCATGTCGATCCCAGCCCTGGCGATCATATCGTCGGCGCGTCACAGCGGCCAGCCATCGCACAAGAGTACGCGGCCGTGCCCAGGATCTCGCCGGCGGCACCACGAACGGGACGACGGGTGTCCCGGTAGCGGCGGGTCCGGCCTGAGGTTCCTCGAAGTCCTCAATTCGCTCTACTCGAAAGATCCGTCGATGGAGGCCCGCCGGGGGGGTAAAATCCTGTGGCAGCCATGTCGTTTTCAAAAGGTGAGATGCTCGGCCCGTACGAGATCGTCGAGCCCATCGGCAGGGGAGGGATGGGCGAAGTGTATCGTGCGCGCGATTCCCGTATGGGACGCGATGTCGCGATCAAGATTTCCGCCGAGCGCTTCAGTGAAAGATTTTCGCGGGAGGTGCACGCGGTCGCTGCGCTGAATCACCCCAACATCTGCACGCTGCACGACGTCGGACCCAACTACCTGGTCATGGAGCTGGTGGACGGTCCGACGCTCGGCGAGCGCCTTCGTGAAGGCACCATCCCGCTCGAGGAAGCCCTCGCCATCGCCCGGCAGATCGCCGATGCGCTCGACGCCGCTCACGAGAAGGGGATCGTTCACCGCGATCTGAAACCCGACAACATCAAGATCAGACCCGGCGGGGCTGTAAAAGTGCTGGATTTCGGGCTGGCGAAGGTCGAAGCCGTTCCCGGTGCCCAGGCCGCCGACGATTCGCCGACGTTCACCGCAGGCGCGACTCAGACCGGTGTGATCCTGGGCACGGCCGCGTACATGGCTCCGGAGCAGGCCAAGGGCAAGCCGGTCGACAAGCGGGCCGACATCTGGGCCTTCGGCGTGGTGCTGTACGAGATGGTCAGCGGCCGGCGGTTGTTTCCGGGAGAGACCACGACGGAAATCCTCGCGTCCGTGCTGAAGGAGGAGCCGCAGTGGGATCGCGTTCCTTCGCAGGTGCAGCGACTCCTGCGCCGGTGTCTGGAGAAGGATCCAGAGCGGCGGCTGCGGCACATCGGCGACGCGATGGAGCTGGTGGATGAGGCGCCGCGGGTGGCCGCTGCAGAAGGAGGGGGCGGAACCGGGCGCCATTGGTTGTGGCCAGGCGTGGCAGTCGGCGTTGCGGCCATCGCGGCGATTGCGTCTGTCGCATGGCGCGCTCCATCGCCCACATCGATCCCCGAAGCCGCACCCACGCGCTTTCAGGTGCCGTTGCCCGGGAATCAAACCGGCACGCTCAAGATCTCGCCCGACGGGCGCCGGCTCGCTTACTACGGTTTGACGACTGACAGTGGTATCGGCCTGCTGGTCCGCGACATGGGTGAGGCCGAGTGGCGGCTTCTGGCCAGCGCCGAGACCATCGGCTCCACTGAATCCGTCTGGTCACCCGACAGCCGGTTCATCGCATTTCCGGCCGCGGGCAAACTCAGGAAGGTCGATGTGGCCGGTGGCCCTCCAGAGACGATCTGCGATTTGGCGGGGACGTTTCTGGGCGGCGCGTGGAACCGCGACGGTGTGATTATTTTCGGCAGCGCGGAGGGCGTCATGCAGGTTTCGGCGGCCGGCGGTGCTGCCACTCCGCTGACCGCGATAGACGCCGCACGAAGGGAGACGGTTCACGCTGGCCCATCATTTCTTCCTGACGGGCGGCACTTCGTGTACGGGCGCATTGCGAACCCGGCGGAAAACGGCGGGCTTTACGTGGGATCACTTGATGTAAAGCCGGGAGAACAAAGTTCCGACCGGATCTCGACGCTGCCACCCAGCGTTTTTGTGCCCTCGACGGAACCCGCTGGCGGGCGGCTCCTGTTCCTGCGCCAGGGCACATTGCTCGCGCAGTCGTTCGATGCCGGCAAACTCGAAGTCGTAGGTGAACCGGTTCAGGTGGCGGAACAGGTCAGCCAGTTTGCCGTCTCGCAGAACGGCGCGCTCGCGTACAGGACCCTCGGCGGTGGCCGCGATTTGCAGCTCACCTGGTTCGACCGGCAGGGCAAGGTTCTGAGTACGGTCGGGAAGCCCGGGCGCTTCGCGTTCATGACCCTTTCACCGGATGCGAAGCGGGCGGCTGTCTACATGAACGATCAGGGGAACACGGACATCTGGCTGATCGACCTCGAGACGGGCGCGCGCACCAGGTTCACCTTCGATCCCGCGCAGGAGAACAATCCCGCATGGTCCCCGGACGGCGCCTACGTCGCGTTTACCCGTGCCGGAGGCGTGAACGCGATTTTCAGGAAGGCCGCGAACCTGGCCGGGGGTGAAGAAGAGCTGCTGAAATGGGGACCCATGGGAAGGCCCGACGTCAGCAGCATTTCCCGGGACGGCCGGTTTCTGATATTCACCCCGCAGCATCCGCGGGGCCAAGACCTGTGGGTGCTGCCGCTCACTGGCGAGCGCAAACCCATTCCATTCCTGAACAGTCCGTTCGCGGAAGTTGGCGGCCGTTTTTCACCAGACAATCGCTGGATGGTCTACATATCCAATGTGTCCGGCAGAAACGAAATCTGGGTCCGTCCGTTCAATCCATCTTCGCCCGACGAGCCCTCAGCTGCCGGCAGCCAGTGGATGGTTTCCCAGGGCGCCATCGGCATGCCTCGATGGCGGAGCGATGGCAAAGAGCTGTTCTATCTGACTCCGGACGGCGGAATCATGGCCGTCGAAGTGACGACGGATCCAACCTTCAAGGTGGGGCAGGCCGAGTTGCTTTTCCGTGTTCCCCGCGGTTTTCTCGGCGCCTCCTCGGTGGGCGCTCCTGGAGCGATGGCAGACGTCACAGCTGACGGCAAGCGGTTCCTGTTCGCGATGCCCGTCGCCGAGAGCGCACCGGAGGAGTTCACGGTCGTGCTGAACTGGCCAGCGTGGGTGAGCCGGTAGAGGGTTTCATGGCATCCCGGCGGGCCTTGCTGCTGTCCGCGGCTCTCCTCCTCCTGACTTGGGTCCACGCCGAGCCGGGTCACGGCGCAGCAGAACGCCCAACGTGCGGCTGATATCGAGCTGCCGCCGATCTCGTGGGCCTGCCCGATGAACGGTGTCGCCATGCCCGACGGCACGACACACGCGGACGTGTTCGAAGCCGCGAAGGGGAACTGTCCAATCTGCAGGATGGCGCTCGCCGCCGTGCGCCTCGATTCGATCTGGACGTGTCCGGTCCATTCGGTGATCGCCGAAAAGCAGAGCGGCAGGTGCCCCCTCGATCGGCGCGATCTGGTCCAGGTGACCGTGGGCGTGTCGTGGACTTGTGCCGGACGTCCGGAGATCGACCAGATCGCGCCCGGGAAATGTGCCGACGGATCGGCGATGGTGGTGAAGTACACGCCGCGCCCGCACGGCAATCACAACCCGCAGCATGGCGGCCAGTTCTTCATGGCCCCGGACAACTGGCACCATCTCGAAGGCACCTTACCGCAGGCGCGTGTAGTGCGGATCTATCTGTACGACGACTACGCCCGGCCGTTGACGCGCGATCGGATGAAGCCGGTCCAGGGCCGGATCATTCTGAATGCCGGGGCGCGCGACGTGTCTTTCCCTCTCGGTCAATCGCGCGACGGGCAATACCTGGAAGCGAAGGTTGACAGCCGCACGCTGCCGCTCTCGATCGTGGCGAAGCTCAAGTTGAAAGAGAACGGGCCCGAGTACCACTTCGACTTCAGATTCACCGAGCTCTCGAAAGAGCCCGCGCCGATCCCGGCGACTTCTCGAGTCTCTCCAGACACTCCGACGACTCGAGCGGCTTCGCCGCCGATGCCTCAGCTTCCTGCGCCTCTCATCCAGGTATCGATTCCGGACACGATCGAGGGCATCGTCGCCGAGATTGGCATTCGCAACCGGCAGATTGGCGAGCTGATCGAGCTCGGCAGGTTTCCAGAGGTGTGGTTCCCGGCCTTCGAGGCCAAGGATCTGGCCATCGCGATGGGCGCGCATGCCGCCCGGATGCCCGCCGGCAAGCGCCAGCTGCTGGAGCCGGCGATCAAGCAATTGCTGAAGGGGGCGTGGCTGCTCGACGCGTTTGGCGACGTCGGCAACCGCGATCAGGTCACTGCCGCGTACAAGGATTTCCAATCCGCAGTCCTGGGAATCGAGTCACTCATCAGGGTGCCTTAAAGGCACGCGATGACGACCCAACGCCGGAGGCATGCCGTCCTGCTCGTCGCCCTTTCGCTCGGTGGCGTCGGGTTGAGCGTCGAGCGCGGCGAAACACACAAGCCGATTACGTCGAAATACACGTACAACGACGACGTGTTTCCGATCCTGCGCGACCATTGCGGGCGCTGTCATGTGGCGGACGGCGTCGCGCCGATGTCGCTGATGACCTACGCGGACGCATACCCCTGGGGCGAAGCCGTCCGCGCGGAGATGATCGCCGGTCACATGCCGCCGTGGCATGCGCAGGACGGCCTGGTACGTTTCAGGAACGCTCCGGCGATCACGGCGGCGGACATCGACAAGATCCTCGTATGGGTCAGCGGCGGAAATCCGCAGGGCAACCCGCAGAACATTCCTCCACCAGTCGAGCTGCGCCGCGACTGGCCGGCGGGCAAGCCCGATCTGGGGCTTCAACTCCCCGAGGCGGTCCTCGGGCCAGACACGTCCGAGCTCACCAGGGAGTTCACGATTGCAACCGGGACCACTGAATCGAAGTGGATCCGTTCGGCCGACCTGCTGCCCGGCACGCCGTCGATCGTTCGCAATGCGACCATTTCCGTGAAGGCGAAGGCGACGACGAGTGGACAAATCCGGCTGAAGCCGGATCCCACGGAAATGGAAGTGGCTCCTGAGGGCCTGCTCGCCGTCTGGGTTCCCGGCGAGAACCCCGTCGCCCCAGAGGGCGCGGCATTTCGACTGCCCGCCGGCGCCGAGTTGCTTGTGCGCGTGCACTACAAGAAGACCTACGGCTACGGGGGGAGGGTGATGACCGATCGCAGCGCGGTCGGCCTGTACTTCGGCCAGGACCCGTCGGTGGAGATCCGGCGTTTCCCCGTGACATCCGCACCGGTCAAGGCGGCAGGCGATCCCGTCTCCTTCAGCCGAACGGTCATCGAGGATCTCCAGGCGCTGGCGTTCACACCCGATCCGTCGCTGACGAATGCGAGCTTGCGGGTCGACGCGGTCAACGCGGCCGGCGCCCGTACGACTGTGATCCGGCTGGCGGCGCGGCCCGATTGGACGCGGCGCTACTGGTTCGAGCAGCCTCTCACGTGGGTTCGAGGCACGCGCATCGAAGTGGTCGCCGAGCTCAACGCCGCGGACACACTGTTGCCGCCGTCTGGCTCGCCGCTGCCGGCGCAGGCCGTCAACGGCACGCCTGTACGCGTGACCTTCGACGTCATCTCCGCCAGGCCCGCCCGGCTGCGATAACGCAGCTCGCTGACGATCCGCCGGCGATCTCGTTCTCTTTTCCGGGCTATAGCGGTTTTCACATCGACGTAGCGCGGTATGCAACAACGTACGTAGTGTCCGCCTTCAGGCGGACCACCACGCTCCGGTTAAAGCCTGACACCACGTACTAGCGCAGTTTCCGATTCCGTGTAGCGCAGGTCTTTAGACCTGCTGAATGGCCAGTTTGGGCAGGACTAAAGTCCTGCCTACATCGATTCGAAAAACGCTGTAGACATGTGAAAACCGCTATAAGTGACTGATAAGTCACTGCACTACTGTTCCCCACCCCAAATCGAGAATGTTGGTTGCATTGTCGTACACCGAATTATCACTCACGATCGTCCCCGTCGCGTACTGAATCACGATTCCTTCAAGAGGCCGATTGTTATAGACGGTGTTGTTGTAGACGCTGGCATTGGCGCTCTGTGTATAAACCTGAATCCCACCGGCGTTGCCGTAGACCTGGTTGCCATAGATGAGGTTCCCACTCCCCCACGCGACCACGATCCCGTAGTTGGTCCCGCCGTGCGTTCCATTGTCATGGATATCGTTGTACCGAATGACGTTCCGCGAGACCTGCGGGGAGCCGCTGTTGTTATAGAAATGCATCCCGTACCCGCCGTTGTTGTAGATGTCATTGCCTTCAAATAGATTGTCGCTGGTGAAGACGTAGACGCCGTAACCCTCATTGACTCCCGGATAGCGTCCGTTGTCATGGATCGAGCAATTCAGAACTTCGTTAAACGGTGAATTTGCGTTCTGGCTCGAAAACACGATCCCATTTCCCTGATTATTCTTGACCTCGAGGCGCTCAAACCGATTATGGTGCGCCCCGCTACTGACAAAGATCCCGTTTGGGCCGCCCCTGCCATCTGGCAGGGTTGCATTGATCATGTCGATGATCAGGTCCTGGAAGATCAGATACGCGGGTGCCGTAGTCGTAAGCCGAATCGCGGGTTGCCCGCCCGGCGGCTCAATCGTCACTGTTTCGCCGGGGTAACCGGCAATCGTAATGGCGCTTTGCCATGAAGTCCCGCTCGGCACGGCGCCGCGCTGGGAGTCAATCGTATTCGCCGATCCCGTATAGGTGCCGCCGCGCACGAAAAGTCTGTCGCCCGCGCGCAGTTGCGCCACCGCGTAGCGAAGCGTTGCCCACGGAGCGTACCTCGTTCCGTCGTTTTGATCACTCCCTGAGGTTGATACGTAGACCGTTCGCGCTGACGCGCTGGCCGGCATGAGGCTCGCGCACGCGGCAAGCACGATGATGAAGACGATTGAACGACGCACCATAGGCTGTCTCTCCTGAAAAATGACCAGACGGATCCCTTGGCCCATCCCTTGGACAAAAGGGGCTCCGCATGTGGCGCCTGCGCTGCACGCGCGCGATCATCGCGTCACGGCAACCTGCACCTGGCTACCTGGACTGTGGACGGGGAATCGTGCTGGCCGTAGCAACAATCATGCTAGATGAGGACCATGAAAAATATTAGGTTTGGTGGTCACGCTCAACCATAAGATGCATAGAGGGATTACACCTCATGTAACGGTTACTCAGCAGGCTACACGGTTCAGCGAGGACGAGGTCGTGCGATAAACTCTTCTGTTGACGCGCCACTGTCCAAGCTGCCTATCATCAACATTTCGGGATCCGAACTGCGGACTGACCGAGGACGCCCATTATGCCAAGTCCAGATGTTCGGGCCGATGGCCACCGCCCCTATCCATTGCGCGAGCCTCAACTATCTGAGCTGCCGGCAGTGCAGAAGCCTGTCAACTGAACGCAGATTCGTGCCCGCCGTTTTGATGCCACGATCGGCTCAATGAAGCTGCTCTTCTCGTATCTGCGGCAGTACAAGTCCCTGATCGCGATCGCGCTGACGCTGGCGACGATCAACCAGGTGTTTTCGCTGCTCGATCCCCTCATCTTCCGGCACGTCATCGACGAGTACGCCACCCGCTTCCAGGAATACTCGACGGGAGAGTTCTTCCGGGGCGTCGGCGTGCTGCTCGGAGCGGCGATGGGCGTGGCATTCGTCTCGCGCGTCGCGAAGAACTTCCAGGACTACGTCATCAGCGTCATCACCCAGCGCCTGGGCGCACAGTTGTACGCGGACGGCATCCGGCATTCCCTCGATCTGCCGTATTCGACGTTCGAAGACCAGCGCAGCGGCGAAACGCTCGGCAAGCTCCAGAAGGTCAGGACCGACGTGGAACGGCTGATCGCCGTGTCGATCAACGTGCTGTTCACGTCCCTGGTCGGGATCGTCTTCGTCATGATCTACGCGTTCAGCGTGCACTGGCTGATCGCGCCGGTCTATTTCCTCACCGTACCGCTGCTCGGCATCATGAGCTCGATCCTGAGCCGCAAGATCAAGGTCATTCAGAAGGTCATCGTCGCCGAAACAACCGCGTTGGCCGGGTCGACGACCGAGTCGCTGCGCAACATCGAGCTGGTGAAGAGCCTTGGCCTGGCGCAGCAGGAGATAGGACGCTTGAACGCGACGACGGAGAAGATCCTGGGGCTCGAGCTGCGGAAGGTCCGCTATCTGCGGAGCCTGAGCTTCATCCAGGGCACGGCGGTCAACTTTCTCAGGACGAGCATCCTGTTCCTGATGCTCTATCTGATCTTCGCGCAGCAGATCACGGTCGGCCAGTTCTTTTCGCTGTTCATCTATTCGTTCTTCATCTTCGGGCCGCTGCAGGAGCTCGGGAACGTCATCAACACCTACCGGGAAACGGAGGCGTCGCTCGCGAACTTCGAGGCTATTCTCGGCATGCCCAAGGAACGCCGTCCCCTCCAGCCGGTGCCGATCGGCCCGCTGACGGCGCTGGCGTTCGAATCGGTCGGCTTTCAACACCAGACGGCATCGTCGCCCGCCTTGAGCGACATCTCGTTCGACGCAGCGCGCGGCGAGACGGTCGCATTCGTCGGGCCCTCGGGCTCCGGCAAGACGACGCTCGTCAAGCTGCTGGTAGGACTGTACACGCCGCAAACAGGCCGCATCCTGTACAACGGTCAGCCAAGCATCGACGTCGATCTCGAGGGGCTGCGCGAGCGCATCGGATTCGTCACCCAGGACACGCAACTCTTCTCCGGGACGATCCGTGAAAACCTGCTGTTCGTGCGTCCCGGCGCATCGGACGCCGACTGCCTGGAGGTGCTGCACCAGGCCGCGTGCGACAGCCTCCTGGCGCGCGCCGACCGGGGGCTCGACACGGTCATCGGCGAGGGCGGCGTCAAGCTCTCGGGAGGCGAGAAGCAGCGTCTGTCGATCGCGCGAGCGTTGCTGCGACGGCCGGAATTGCTCGTCTTCGACGAGGCGACCTCGTCGCTCGACTCGCTGACTGAGGAGGGCATCACCGAGACGATTCGCTCGGTCGCTTCACGACGGGACGTCATCACGTTGATGATTGCGCACCGGCTGTCCACGGTGTTTCATGCCGACCGGATCTTCGTGCTGGAGCAGGGCCGGATCGTCGAGTCGGGTCGCCACGACGACCTGCTCGAGCGCAAAGGGCTGTACTACGCGATGTGGCGACAACAGATCGGAGAGCGCCGCTCCGCTCCGGTCCCGATTGGTGCGCGCGCGATTGTGACGACGAGATGAGGCGAAACACGTGAACGTCGCCAGATCCAGTGCGGCCGGCGAGCCTGGCGCCACGGGCACCGTCCTGAACCGTTTCCTCGGCGTCATCGAGCGAGCCGGAAACGTGCTGCCGCACCCGGCCACTCTCTTCGTCATTCTCGCCGCCGGCGTCCTGATTCTGTCGGCGATCACGGCGGCGCTGGGCGTGTCGGTCAGCCATCCAGGCACGGGCGAGACGGTATCGGTTGTGAACCTGCTGACGATTCCAGGGCTGCACCGCATCCTCACGTCGCTGGTGACGAACTTTACCGGCTTCGCGCCGCTCGGCACGGTGCTGGTGGCGATGCTCGGCATCTCGGTGGCTGAAGGAAGCGGACTGATCTCAGCGGCTCTCAGGGCGGTCGTCCTCTCGGCTCCGCCTCGCCTGCTGACGGTCGTGGTCGTCTTCGCCGGCGTGATGTCGCACATGGCGAGCGATGTCGGTTACGTGCTGGTGATCCCGCTCGGCGCGATGGTCTTTCTGGCGGTCGGCCGTCACCCGCTGGCGGGGTTGGCTGCGGCCTTCGCCGGCGTCTCTGGCGGCTTCAGCGCCAACTTCCTGCTCGGCCCCACCGACCCGCTCCTCGCCGGCCTCACGCAGGAAGCCGCGCGGATTCTCGACCCGGCCTACGTCGTCACCGCGGCCGCCAACTACTACTTCATGGCCGTCTCCGCCATGCTGATCGTGCTCGCGGGGACCTGGATCACGGAGACGGTGGTCGAGCCTCGCTTCGGCGCGTATCGCGGCGGCGAGAAACCCGAGGAGCTGAAGGCGCTCGGCGCGGCGGAGAAGCGCGGTCTGCGGTTCGCGCTCGTCGCGGCGCTGCTTTTCATCGGCACGCTTCTGTTGGGCCTCGTGCCCTCAGGCGGATTTCTGCGCGACCCGGCCACGGACAGCGTCCTGCGCTCACCGTTTCTTGCGGGGATCGTGGCGGTCATCTTCACCGCTGGGGCGCTGGTAGGGCTGGCCTACGGCATCGGCGCACGCACCGTGCGGAGCGACAGCGACGTGATGAAGGCGATGGAGAAGGGGATGTCGACGATGTCGCTCTACCTCGTGCTGGCCTTCTTCGCCGCGCAGTTCGTCGCGTTCTTCAACTGGACGAACCTCGGCGTCATCACCGCCGTCAAGGGCGCCGAGCTGCTGAGAGCGTCGGGCATCGGCGGTATCCCGCTGATCATCAGCTTCATCGTCGTGACGGTGCTGCTCGATCTGGTCCTCGGCAGCGCGTCAGCCAAATGGGCGGTGATGGCGCCGGTCTTCGTGCCGATGCTCATGCTTCTGGGGTATTCACCGGAGCTGTCGCAGGCCGCGTATCGCATCGGCGACTCGGTCGCCAACATCATCACGCCGCTCATGTCCTACTTCCCGCTGGTCGTCGCGTTCGCCCAGAGATACGACAAGAACGCCGGCATCGGGACGATCATGGCGACGATGATGCCCTATTCGGCGGCGTTCTTCATTCTGTGGACGCTGCTCCTGGTTACCTGGTATCTGTTCGGCCTGCCGCTCGGACCGGGCGCGGGCCTCCGCTACGAGCCGGCGTCGTGACGTCGCTCTCGGCCGACGTGATCACTCGGGTTGAAGGAGAATCAGCTCCCAACCGCCGTTCGGCGGATTTTCGGGATCGCCCAGCAGATTCGCGCTATTGGCCATCCCGACGTACATCGAGTCTCCGGATGGAAGCAGGTTACGAATCCCATAGCTGGTCACGTTTCCGAGCCCGTTCCGGTCTTCGGCAACCGCGGCGGAATTCGCATCGTTGAAGTAGAACAGATCCGCGCCGTGCAGGGCAGCCGGCGGCGCCGGCAGCGGGACGATCTCCGCCATTTGCGCCAGTAACCAGCTCCAGTCCAATGTACCGACCCACAGCTTGTTCTGCCAGACAGCCATCGACCAGATATAAATGTTGAACGTGTTGTTGATTCCCGATATCCCATAAAGCGGACTGGCGCTGCCGGCCGGCATCTTGTTCGGTGTCAGGGCCCAGGTCCCTTCCGGGCCTCCGCCGGGCGGAGGCGTGTAGGCATACAACTGGGTCGCGCCGTAGAGCAGATCGACGTGCGGCGTGCCGGCGTCAAATCCCGGCGAGCGGAAGAGCACGGCCGGGCGGAATGTGAAAGCAATCACCTCCGCGACCTGCTCCTGCGTCGGCGGGGTGCCGTGCGCCGCGACCCAGGCCTGGTAACTGGCGAACGGCACGTTGATCGTGCCCCAATAGAGGTAACCACCGAACGAGTGGAGCGCTCCACCAGCGTAGCTGGTGGCCACGGCCGGATCGGGCTCGTACTGGCGGGCATCCCACACCTTTCTCCACTGTCTGGCGCCCGCGACGGTGTAACCGCCGGCGGGAACCGGGGGCCCCATGTACAAGCCGCCTAGACCGCGCGCCGGCCAGGTGGAAACGTACATGCGCCCGTTGTGCATGGCGAGACCGGCCGCGTCTGAATCGAGCAGAGCGACCGTGTTGAAGCTGAAGCACGCCGGGCAGCTGCCCGCTCCGTCGCCGGGCGCCGGAGGTGGAATCGTCGCGAACGATCCCGTGTAGCGCAACACGCTCCCTCCCTGCGCCGTGCCGACACCGGCATAGATGACCCCGCCAACATTCAGGAAACTGCGAATGTTGCGGTAACCGGCCAGTTCCCCTTTCGCAATCCATTGCTTCGATTGAATGTTGTACGCGAAAAACGCCAGGCCGCCGGTCAGCTTGGGGCCGGCGAAGATCACGTAGTTGCCGGCGACCACAGCCGCGCGAAGCCCGGAGGTCTGGTTGAGGAGACGGTCTGAAGAACCCGTTGAGCCGCGGGGCGTGATGTCGGTCAGAACGGTAGACGCTTTGTTATAGACGTAGATTCGCGGTGGCCGGAAATCGCCGAGTGCCGCGGGAAGCGGGGGGGAGTAAGGTGAGTCGCCATACTCGCAAGCCCACGACGGCGTTTGATAGGGTGTGATACCGGTGTCGCTTTGCGAAAACGCTCCTTCAGTGGTGCACAGCGCGTTGGCGGTGGTTCCGAACCAGACGTCGTCGCCTGTGTCCACCTGGCTCCACACGTACGATTGGCTGACCTTTAGCAGCTGGCCTGCCGAACATGGCGGAAAGTCGCCCGGCACGTTTTGCCCGAGCGCCGTGTAGCATTCATCGGCGGCGGCCTTGGCGAGCGTGGTTGCCGTGGTCGTGTTCAGTTCGATCTGAGCATGTACCGTCGGCGCTGATGCGACGCACGCGCAAAGCACGACAGCCCATGCGGCAAAGGTGGATCCGCTACCTGGTCTCCGATTCAAGTCCACGAGGGGAGTCATCAAACCTCCTGCATCCAGCCCTCGCTGAAGCGCGAAGGCCCAAGGGAAAGGGCTTAGAAACATGGTGTTTAGGTTCGTGCACGTTCAGGGCGCCAATTCTGACATCACTCGCGACGCTCGCCTAATGCCGGCTAGAACGCATGACCGAGGCGGAGATAAACCGTCCACGCGTCCGGTACGGTGCCGCTGCCGTCGTGGCCGTGCGCCACGCCCACGGTCGCCGCAATCGGGAAATGGTAGCCCACCACGAAACTGCCTGACAGCTCGACGCCGGCTGAAGCCTTGATCTGCGCCGGGTCGAACCGCCGGGTCCACGTCTGACCGGTGTCGGCGAACGCCGCCGCATACACCGTATGCAGAAACAGCGGCCACGTGCCCGCCCCTCGCTGGGGCCGCGCCAGCGGCCATCGATATTCCGCATTGAGCAGCGCGATACGAGTGCCGGCGAATGTATCGCTGCCGAACCCGCGCAACAGGCTGATCGCATTGCTGCCGAAATCGATCACCGAGACATTCTGCAGGGCGCCACCGAGATGAAACGTACGCCGGAGGTTCGAATCACCGAAAGATGCGCCGCCGGCCACGCGCAAGGCGACGACGTGGTGTCGCGAGACCGACGGCAGGTACAGGCGTGCGTCAGCCGTCCATGCGTCGGCGTCTGCCGAAGCCCCGAAAGCGCGGCGAACTGTCTCCACGGTCGCGCCAAAATTGACGCCGCGCTCCGGGCTGATCGAGTAACCGTAGGTGTGCGCCGTCGTCATCCGCCAGGCGGCGCGAAGGCCCGTACGGTTGAGTGAGCTCGTGCCGCCTGGCGACGTGAACCGATCGGACGCGCGCAGAGCCGACACCAAAGTCGTGTGCGAACGCCGGACATGACGAACAGGCAGCAGCACGCCGGCTTCCAGTTGGTCGGTGCGGCGGGTCGCCGCCGACGGGATGCCAGCGTCGGTTGGAGGCCCAGCGAAAAATGCGGTGTCGCTCGACGCCGCCACCCACAGTGAGGGTCGCCAGCGATTGTATTCGTAGGCGATTTGCCAGTCCGGTGCCGCGGGGTTGGGAGCGTCGGCGCCCGCAGATGTGGCGAACAGCCACGTCGCCGATGCGGTGTAGGCGTGATAACCGAGTACGTCGCCCCCCCAGGTCGCCGCGCCAGCCCTGACCTGATGGCTGTCGCCGGCGATGATTGGGGACCAGGACGTCGGCTTCAATGTGCGCCACGGGCGATAGACGGCCGCCGATGCGACAGGAGAAGAAGCCATCTCCTCGGAAGGGGCAGAATTGGCAGGAGCCGCCTCCTGCGGCGCAGGCAAAGGTCTGGGGAGGCCGTCCTCACGTGCCGGATACGGCATCAGAAACAGATCGAAGCCGCCGGTCGTGTAACCGACGAACACGATTGTCCGGCCGTCAGCGGCCACATCGGGCCAGGTGGCGCCCCCCGTCGTGCGGGTCAACTGCCGCGAAGGCAGCCGGGTGTCGAGCGGAAACTCATGCAGATTGAACGGCGCGTTCTCGGGCGCCCGGGCAGCAACGATCGAGTGGCCGTCCGGCATCCACGTCGGCGTCACAATTCGTGCGTGCGCGTCGGAGGCGACCACGCGCACCGCCCGAGCAGCGATGTCGACGACGACAATTTCCGAAAGTGAACCTCGGCGATGCCGTTCGACCGCAATCGAGCGGCCGTCGGGCGACCACCGGGGTGCGTTGAATTGCGTCTCCGGCTCGGAGACGAGCACATTGATGTCGGTCGTCAGCTCGTCCGCCGATGCTTCGGATGATTGATTCAACCTCACAAGCACCAGCTCCCGCCGCCCCGCTGTCTCTCGGACGGATGCGAGCGTCAGGCCGTCGGGCGAGAGATCCGGATCGAGCAGGCGTCCTTCGGAGGTCAGCCGGCGGACCTGGTGGCTCTGACGATCGAACAAATACAGATCGCTGTACAGTCCGGCGTTGCGACGCAACTCGAGCTGGTTGAACACGATGAAGTCGCGGCCAACGGCGGAGGTGGATCCAAAATAGCGCGTCGCGAGGCGGTAAGGTGACGAGCCGTCCGTCGAGACGGCCTTGAGGGATGGAAACTCGTGCGGCGTGCGGGCCGAATAGACAATTCGCGGAGAACACCCGCCGCACGGCTCCCGATCGAAGCGCGGCGCGGTGATGGCAAACCCCTCATCAGTCAGCCGGGTGGCCTCGTCGCTCGTCGTGGGTCCGGCGGTTGCCGCCGTGAGCGAGCTCTCGTACTCGCGCCACAAGGCGCCGAGCGATTTGCCATAGATCCGCGCGAAGACGCGAGACGCCGTGAACGGCACGCGGCCGGCGGTCTGTGCGGCGAGATCGGCAAGACTGTCAGACCCGTAGTGATTCGCGAGGTACTCGTGGAAGCCGACGCCGTACGCGTACGGCGTGAGTCCACCGGGCCAGTCGGTTAGACCGCCCGTCACGCGGTCAAGCGATTCGAGGCGCCCCGACCGCGCCGCCTCCTCGACAATTGCGGAGAAATCGCCGGCGTGCAGCCGTCCTCCGCCATTCATCATGCCCTCCTGGTAGGTCGCCAGGCCTTCGATCTGCCACGCCGGAAGAAACAGATTGGGAAAGGCGATCGGCGTTCGGCCGAAGATGCCGCGCAGGAGGCGTGCCCACCCGATCGAGCGATCGAGGTGGACGATGTGCGTGAACTCGTGTGTGAAGACCACGCGCAGCCAGTCGTCGACGTTGCCGATGAACTCGCTGCCGGCGGGCCACGCCGACGAAACGACAATCGTGTTGTAGGGAACCGGTGTCGCCCACCCATTCGATGAATCCGATTGATCGACGAGAACCACGTGCGTCACCGCCGGCGGCGTCACGCCGAGCGGCTCTCGCAGGTTGCGCCACGTCTCCTCGGCGATGACGGCGAGGCGGCGTGCGAGCGATTCCTCGTCCTGGTGGAAGTAGATCAGGAAGTGGTCTGTCGAAAGGACGCGGAAGCGGAACATCGGATCGAATCGCGGCGATCCGGATGCAGATTGTGCGCCCACGAGCAGGACGACGCTCATGAGCAGCGGCAAAGGGTTCATACCATCAAGAGATTCATCAACTTTTCTCCAAATGGCAAGACGCGTGAGAG
Organism: uncultured Acidobacteriota bacterium; assembly: GCA_963749565.1. Taxonomy (GTDB): domain Bacteria; phylum Acidobacteriota; class Vicinamibacteria; order Vicinamibacterales; family CAVVIG01; genus DATLLJ01. The sequence continues at coordinate 95,564 of CAVVNL010000013.1, forward strand.
CGCCGGGTGCTTGACCTTCTGTTCGTCTTACGCTACTGCTCGGCCCGTTCGCGCACTGGCGCGCCCCGCCAGAGCCGGCCACGCGAGCAGCCCCACGACGATCGCCAGTGCGGCCGCCGAGGCGGCCGCGCCGATCAGAAACGCGCGCGGGCGGTACAGGAATTCGACCACGTGTGGCCCCGGGTTCAGCCGGACCGCTCGAAAGAGTCCGTTGGCGCGAACGATCGTCGCCGGCTTCCCATCGGCAGTCGCCCGCCAGTCGTCGGAGAACGAATCGAGCAGCACGACGTATCCTCCGCCTTCGCCGATACCGGCTTCGACCACAACACGATTCGCCGTGTCCGTGGTGATCGTTGCCGACGGGGGTACTGGCGGCCGGGCATCACCCGCGGCGGCCGGCAGATGCTCGACAATCGCCGTGGATCGGCTGTCCCAGCCGGCCGTGAAAAGCTTCTCGATCTGCTGCCCGATCTCGCCAACGACTTCCACGTTCGAGACCACCGTCACACGAGGGGCGACGTCGCTGCCGTAGTCGAAGAGAAAGCACTCCAGCATGTACGGCACCTGCGACCATCGGCGTCCGTTCGCCCGCCTCCCGTCGAGGCAGGACGCGGTAGCGCACGCCGGTTCGGTCGAGGAGCAGATCCCGCTCGTGCCGTCCGCTCTGAAAGAACCGCCGGGTCATCGCTTCGAATTCGCGCGGCCAGAGGATGGCGAGGTCGTAGCTGAGCAGCTCGCGGCGCCGCCATCCGGACGGGTAGAAATTGGCCTGGCCCGATAGCGCGCCGCGGCTCGCGGAGCCTGTTAGTCCGGGCGGGTTCAGGTAGCCGCGCGACGCATCGAGATCCGACGCGTCGAGCATGCCGTCGGTCTTGCCGCCGACGTAGAAGCGGGAATCCGGGTGTGCCTTGGTGAGGGACAGCCACGCCGGCTCGGCGAGGTAGGCAGGGTCGAACGTCGGATTGATGCCCCACGCGTTGACCACCAGATCCAGGACAATCAGCCCGAACAACCCCGCGCGCGCCGCCGTCGCTCGCGCGTGCGTTCGCGCGCCCGCGAATACGAGGACGGCGGTCACGACCGACAGCACCAGCAAGTACGAGGCGGCATGCGGGAGCGCCCGCATCATGTATACGGTCGCCGCCACCGGATCGGCCACGCCCATCGACTGCGCGAGCTCGAAGATCTGAAGCTCCGACGTCGCCGGTCGATACAGACAGGCGCCGGCCGCTATCCACCCGAACAGCGCCGATCGCCAACGGAAACCCAATCGCGCACGGACCGTGCGCGCGTGAAACGCCGTCCTCGGTGCCGGCCCGGCCATCGCCTCCCATCCTGTCGCGGCTCCGGCAGCGATCACGATTGACCAGACGACCAGATACTTTGCCGGAAACCTCAGGGAAGGCAGCAGCGGCAGGTGGTCTCGCAGAAACGGGTAGACCGGGGTATACGCGCCGAACGCGCTCAACAGGCTGATCGCGCCCGCGCCGATCCAGAACACAGTCCACCGGGACAACCCTCCAGAGATCAGGCCGAACACCGCGACGGCCAGGAGCGGCACGCCGAAATAGATCGAGTACAGGAACGGTTCCCGTCCGCTGTTCAGTACCGGCAGCCACGGCGTATACGCGAGCGATTGGCCCGTGAAGTGGTTGCCAAACAGGTGGAGCGAGACCATCTCGACGTAGGGCGAGCGGGTGCAGCGACCAGAAGTCCTTCGTAATCGTGGCGGAGCGTACCGAGAGTGCCGCCGCACGACCCAGTGGGACGAGTTGAACCGCCGCGACGCCAAGACCCAGGCCGAGACCGGCTCCGACCGACGCCAGCTGCCACGCCCTTCGAGCGAACGGCGCCGCAGGCGGCGGGCTGACGATGGCGGCAAACGCCAGACCGGCCACGAGGGTCGCGAGCAGCGTGACCGGTTCCCCGGCAAGCGCCTGGAGTGCCGTCACTACCGCCAATGCGGCGATATGTCGCGGCGCCGCGTCGGTGGCGGCGCGATCGATGGCCCAGAACGCCCAGGGGATCGCTGCCGCCGACCACGACAGGTTGGGAAAGTTGCCCGTGGAGACGATCGGACCGGACACTGCAAAGGCGATCGCTCCGAGCGCCGACGCTTCCGCCCCGAATCGCCGGCGAAAAAAGAGCCATGCGCCCAGCGCCGCGAGCGGAAACGGCGTCGCGACCCAGAGGTTGAACCCGAGCACTTCGCTGCCGATCAACCGGACCGCCAGCGCGGGCAGCAGAAACAGCTGGTGGAGCCCGTCGGCCACCGCCGACTGTCCGGCGCCGACGTACGGATCCCAGAGGGGAAAGCTGCCGGACAGCAATTCGTGCCGGAGCCAGAGATAGCGTCCCCAGAAGGACATGCTGAGGTCGCGGACGTAGAACACACGCGAGCCCGTGAGCCCTGGCAGAAACGGGAGTGTCGCCGCGCAGACCGCCAGGCGCGGCCCATGCCCAGGCGCTTCGCCGCGCGAAGTTGTTTCTGTCGGGGGACTGGACGGACATCTCGCCTTTCAGCCTATCGGAGCGTCCGGCGGTTTGCGTTAGGGGGAACTGCGGATATACTCCCGCGTTCCCATTTCAAGGAGGCTCCCGATGAAGTCGTTGAGATTGTCGAAAAGGTCCCGTCTATTGAGCGTGTGTGCGTGGCTCGCCCTGAGCAGTTTCGTGGCCGCGCAGGAGCAACTCAGCATCCGGTGCATGACCAGGGAGCCGAACGAAGAACAGCGTGGCCGCATCGACCAGGCGGTCAGGCAGCACATCGCAATGCGCGACGCGTTGGGACTTCCGTTTCGGGGCGGAGTCATCAATGTGTACTTCCACGTGATCAACAATGGCTCCGGCATCGCCAATGGCAACATACCGGATTCGCAGATCAACGCGCAGATCGACGTGCTCAACGCTGCCTATGCGCCTAACGCCTTCAGCTTCAACCTGGTCAGCGTCGATCGAACGACGAATGCATCGTGGTACACGATGAGCCCCGACTCGGCCGAGGAGGCGGCGGCGAAGGCGGCGCTGCGGCAGGGTACTGGCGACGATCTGAACATCTACAGCGCCAACCCGGGTGGCGGGCTTCTCGGCTGGGCGACATTCCCTGCCAACTACGCCGCGGACCCGGTGGCCGACGGCGTCGTGGTTCTGTTCTCCTCTCTGCCCGGAGGGACTACCGTTCCGTACAACGAGGGCGACACGGGCACCCATGAGGTCGGCCACTGGATGGGGCTGTATCACACGTTCCAGGGCCGCTGCCTGGAGAACCGGAACGACTTGATCGACGATACACCGGCGGAACGGTCGCCGGCGTTCGGATGCCCGGTCGGGCGCGATTCGTGCGACGCGAACCGGAACCCCGGGCTCGACCCGATCTTCAACTTCATGGACTACACCGACGACGCGTGCATGGTGGAGTTCACCCCGGGTCAGGACACGCGGATGCAGGCTCAGTGGAGCCTGTATCGGTTCGGGCACTGACGAAACTATCGGCTTGATTCGACGCGGATGTTGCTCAGCGTCAGCGGAATGCCCCACGTTCGTGCGTTGGGGTCGGTCGGGCCGACGCGTCCGCTGAACACGACGCGCACGCCGTCCTTCTTGAAGTCGTCCGGAAGGCGATCGGGGGCATAGCGGGTTCCCCGGTCGCCGTCCGGCACGATGCCATACCACTCGTTCCGCGGGTTCACCGCCTCGACGACACCGTGGACGTCCTTCAACTCCTCGGCTTGCGCAGCCAGGAGCGCCACGAATATCGCCGCAATCCCAACCGTCACTGCTGCCTGTTTAGTCATTGCCCCGCAGCGAGCTCATGATGCCGGTGGTGAAGGCCTTGTTGGGCGAGATCTGGATCGGTTCGGTGTCGTTGGCGTTCTTCTCGTTGATGTCCGTCCAGATCATGTAGACCGAGTGCATCTCGTCCGACACCTGCTGTCCCCACACAACCGTCGCCGTCGGATCGGGATTGAGCGCATTCCCGGGCGAGTTGTCGTAATTGGCCACGTACTCGACGAACGCGCCGGGTGAAACCGTCAACGGCTTGTCGAGGACGTAGTAGTTCTGCCACGAGTCGTCCCATCGGGGAATGTGCAGCAGGACGCGGCGCCCGGCATCAGCGGAGATGAGCGACGCGGTGCCGGTCCGCGCCCGCAGGTGCATGTGCGGGCGGAAGGCGTGAATCCGCGCGGCGCCATTGAACTTGTACGCCGCAATGGCTTCGAAGTTGTTCACCATCGGCGGAATGACGATCGAGGTGTTGGAGATGATGGTCGTGTGCACCTGCGTGTGCACCGGCTTCTTCGCGAACACGAACCCGACCTTGGTCTGGTCGGTCGTCTCCCTGCCGATCGCGTTGTAGTGCATCTGAAAAGAGATGGTCGTCCCTTTGCGAATGAGCTTGCCGTAGCCGTCGCGCCAGATCATGGCGTCGAGGCCCGGCGAGAACAGGTGCAGGCTCTCTCCCGGAATGTTCGAGTTGGCCTGCGCCACGGCGTGATGCACGACGCTGCGGTTGCCCGGCCGGATCTCGATCGCCTGAACCCAGACGTCTTCCGGAAAGACGTAGTCTTCGGAAGGGAGGCCGATCCACGCGATCGTGCCCGTCGCCGGAATCTTGTGCGGTTCCTTCATCGTCAACACGAGATCGGGCACGCCGATCTGCCAGCCGTCGGCGAATTTCGGAGGCGCTGGCATATCGGCCGGGTTGCCTTCTTTGGCGCCGCCATCCACCCACGCCGCGATCGTTTGAATCTCTTTGTCGGTCAGACGCCGATCGTTCGAGAAGCTCGAGTAGTGAGGATCGGCGAGCCAGGGGGGCATGCGCCGTTCGACGACCATCCTCTTGATGGCTCGCGCCCACGGCCGCGCGTTCTGGTAGGTCAGCAGCGACATCGGCGCGACCTCGCCGGGACGATGGCAGTAGACGCAATTGGCGTAGACGATTGGCGCGACATCCCTGCTGAATGTCACGTCGTGCACCGCGGCGTTCGCGCCGTTGCCCCCGCCGTTCGGGCTGTTCTGGCCCGCGATCGCAACCGGCAACAGCATCGCCGCCGTCAGCACTCCCGACCAGATCATGAAACGCCGCATGGGAGATCCTCCTTGCCTACTTCTATTTCAGTACCGCGATCGCTTCTTTTCCAGATCGTAGTTGTATTGCATCCACTTCACGCCGCCGAGCGCCACATCGGCCGTTCCCTTCATATGCGTGCGATCGGCTCTCAACGTGAACTGGATGCTCGTGTCGCTCTTCCAGACGGGTCCCCCGCGTCCACCTCCGGCGTTGCCGGGCGCTGGGGGTCCGGCCACCGGAGCCTTCCCGACCACGGCGGACGCCTTGAGCTCCTCGCCCGCGATCATGACGTCCACGAAACGGGCGCCGTCGTTGCCGCCGAAAAACGGGTTCAGCGTTCCGACGAGTTTCCCATCGACCAATTCGATCGTCATCGTGACCGTCTGGCCTTCCTGCACGCCGGGTGACGAGTTGTTCGCAACCGTTTGCAGACCCACCCATGTGCCGACGAACGTCGCCGGCGTAACAGGTTGAGGCGGTTCCGGCGCCTGAAACGCGGCAAGGAGGTAAAGAACACCCAGGATCGAAAACGACGAGGGCATACGGAACTGTTATAGGCAAGCCCGCCGGGAAAGGCAAGGAAAACGCCAGCCCTAGGGTTCGACGGGTCTCGTCGGATCGCTGCACCACTCGCTCCACGATCCCGGATACAGTTTCGCGCCCGACACGCCCGCGTGCTCGAGCGCCAGCAGGTTCTGGCACGCCTGGACGCCCGACCCGCAGTAGAGCACGACGTGTGAAGGGGCGACGGCGCCGAGGACCGGGGAGAACCGTGCCCGGAGATCTTCAGGAGTGCGGAAGATGCCGCGCTCGCCCAGGTTCTGCTGAAAGAAATGGTTCGCGGCACCCGGGATGTGTCCGGCAACCGGGTCCATCGGTTCGATCTCGCCGCGATAACGCTCGGGCGCGCGCGAGTCGACAAGACGCCAGTCCGGGTCGAGGCGCAGGGCGGCTACCTCGTCAGCCGTGACGGTCATGCCGCTGTGAAGCGCCGGCTGAAACTCGACCGGTTCGTTCCGCGCTTTCTGCTCGTCGGGCCTGGACAGCGGTCGTCCCTCCGCCGTCCATTTGGCGAGACCGCCGTCGAGCACCGCGGACGCGTCGTGACCGAGCCAGCGCAGCAACCACCACAGACGGCTCGCGAACATGCCGTTGTCCTGGTCGTAGGCGACGACCTGCGTTCCGCTCGTGATGCCCAGACGCCCGAGGGTCCGGGCCAGCGCGGCAACCTCCGGAAGGGGATGCCGTCCGTTCTTCCCGGTTTTTGGTCCCGACAGGTCGCGATCGAGGTGCGCGTACGCCGCCCCAGGAATGTGACCGGCCTTCCACTCCCGCTCGCCCCACTCCACATCATCGAGCTTGAAACGGCAGTCGACAATCCTGAATGACGGATCGCCCAGGCGGGCGGCCAGCGCGTCGGTCGAGATCAGCGTCCGGAACGCCATCGAACGATTATAGTTTCACGCTGTGATGGAGAAGCTGACGGCGATGCGCCTCGGCGCGTTCGTCGCCGAGCGGCACCCGCTTGCGCTGGCCGACGCGATCGATGCGTTCACGGCCGCCGCGGGCGATGGCGCGCTCGCCGACGAGGCTGCCATCGAAGCGATGCGCCCGCGCTTCCGCCGGGAGCTGGCCGGGCGGCTGGAGTCGCGTCCCATTCCAGCGGGAATTCCCGAGACCACGCCCGGAACGTCCGCGGGCGCCCGCCTCGAGCTCGCCCGCAGGCAGGTCGTCGACGACTGCGACGGCTTCCTTCGCCGCACGGCCATCGAAGCGTCGCTGAGCACGAGCGAGCGAATCGAGATGCTGCGCGGCATGCTGCTGACGCGCGCGACCGACAATCGGCTGAAGACGTTCTTCGCGAGCGGGGAAGTGCGCTACGGGCAGACTCCATTTCAGGGAAAGGGATTTCGCTCGCTGGGGCAGGAGGCCATCTATGCGGCGGGAATCCGGCTGCGCCGCGGCCCGGCGTACCGCGGCGCCGATGGCCGGTGGAACGGCGACGTCATTGCACCGGTCATCCGGGATCTCGGAGCGACGCTGGCCATGCGGTGCGACCCCGAGACCGTTCAGATGGTGCTGCGCGGGCAGATGGGGAAATCGGGCATGCCGTTCGAAGGCAAGGATCTGCATGTGGGCGATTTCGACTGGGGCATTCTGCCGCCGGCCGCGCCCCTGGGCATCGCCACGATGACGATTGCCGGCGTGGCGATGGCTTTCGAGCGCGAGGGCCAGGGGCGTGTGGCGGTGTCGTTCATGGGCGACGGCGGAACGTCACTTGGCGAATGGCACGAGGCCATCAACCTCTGCGCGGCACGGCGGCTGCCGGCGTTTTCTGCGTCGAGAACAATCATCTGGCGCTCTCCACGTCGATCGCCGATCAGTCGGCCGCGCGCGTGTTCGCGGACAAGGCGGCCGGATACGGCATACCCGGCATCACGATCGACGGCACCGATCCTGACCGCATCGCTGCGGCTTTCGCATGGGCCGCCGAGCGGGCGCGCGCCGGCGACGGCCCCGCGCTGATCGAGCTCGTCTCGTTCCGCATGTGCGGCCACGCGCACCACGATGACATGTTGTTCCTGGGCCGCGATCCGCATCCTTCCTGGGATTACCCGCCGCTCGGGGCGGGGGGTTACGCCAACCGGGAGCTCTACGAGTACTGGGCGGCCCGCGATCCGATTCGAAGCTACGCCGCCAGGCTGGAGGCCGATGGCGTCATCACGCGGCACGATCTCGAACGGTTCAAGCGCGAGGCGGAAGCGATCGTCGACGAGCAGGCGCGCAACGTGATCGATGCCCCGTGGCCGGAATCCACGGAGGCGGGCCGCGGAGTATTCGCGGACGAACCGCCGCGCGTGCACGTCGAGGTGTTGGATCCGGAGGTACGATTTGCAGGGCGGGTCCTTTCGGACCCGCCGGATGCATTCGGACCCGCCTGATCGCCGGCGTCCAAAAGGACCCGGCCTACGACGTCGATCCCCGGCTCGATCCGGGGCCGCCGTTCGATCCGAAGGGCCAGACGTTTCTCGAAGCGATCACGCTGGGCATTCGCGATGCGCTCGCGGCCGATCCCCGTGTGTTCGTGTACGGCGAGGATGTCGGCGCCCCGTACGGCAACGCGTTCCTGCTGTTGCGTCCGCTGCTCGAGCATTTCAGCGATCGCATCGTCAATTCGCCGCTGGCCGAGGGGGCGGTCCTCGGCGTCTGCGTGGGCGCGGCGCTGGCGGGGCAGCGGCCGATCGGCGAGATGCAGTTCAACGACTTCGTCGCGACCGGCTTCAATCAGCTCGTCAACAACGCCGCCAAGATCCGGTACCGCTGGGGTGGCAGCGTCCCGATGGTCGTCCGCATGCCATGGGGCGGGCTGCGCCACGCCGGCCCCTACCACTCCCAGAATACCGAAGCCTGGTTCTATCGCACGCCGGGCCTGAAGATCGTCGTGCCCTCGACGCCGCACGACGCGCGCGGCCTGATGGCGTCGGCGGTGGCCGACCCGGATCCGGTCCTTTACTACGAGCACATCGCGCTCTATCGGGACCCCCGCCTCAGGCAGGCGCTCGGCGAGGCGGCGCCCGAAGCGATCCCGCTCGGCCGCGCCGCGCTCCGGCGTGCGGGCGACGACCTCGCGATCGTCTCCTACGGCGCGTATGTGCACACCGCGCAGCGGGTGGCCGAACGGCTGGCCAGGGACGGGATCGAGGCGAGCGTGCTCGATCTGCGGACGCTCGTCCCGCTCGATCGGCAGGCGCTGTTGGCCCTGGCGCGCCGCTGTCACCGGATGCTGATCGTTCACGAGGATGCCCGGACCGGCGGGGTCGGCGAGAGCCTCGCCGCGATCGTCCAGGAGGAGGCGTTCGAGTGGCTCGACGCGCCCGTGCGCATTGTCGGCGCCCTCGACACCCCGGTGCCGTACTCGCCGCCGCTCGAGGAGTTCTACCTGCCCGGGGAGGCCCGGATCGAGCGCGCGGCCCGGCTCCTCGCCGCGTATTAATCCCGGTCTCGACTAGCTTGTAGAATAGGCGGCATCCTATGGCTGACCCGCAGACCACCACGACGGCCGCCCCGCCCGTCGATTTCATCCGCGCGATGATCGACGAGGACCTCGCGGCCGGCACGTCACGGCGGGCGCGTGGCGACGCGCTTTCCGCCCGAGCCGAACGGCTACCTCCATATCGGCCACGCGAAATCGATCTGCCTGAACTTCGGCGTCGCCGAGGAGCGCGGCGGCACGTGCAATCTGCGCTTCGACGACACCAACCCGACCAAGGAGGACGTCGAGTACGTCGACGCGATCAAGGCGGACGTCGCGTGGCTCGGCTTCAAGTGGGACGAGCTCCTGTTCGCGTCGGACTACTTCGAACGGATCTACGAGTTCGCGGTCCAGCTGATCAGGCAGGGCCAGGCCTACGTCGACAGCCTGACCGCCGACGAGATCCGCGAGTACCGCGGGACGCTGACCGAGCCCGGGCGCAACAGCCCGTACCGCGAACCGGCCGGTGGAGGAGAGCCTCGACCTGTTCGCGCGGATGCGGGCCGGCGAGTTCGCGGACGGCCAGCATGTGCTGCGCGCGAAGATCGACATGGCGTCGCCCAACCTGAACATGCGGGATCCGACGCTGTACCGGATTCGCCACGCGACGCATCACCGGACCGGCGACGCCTGGTGCATCTACCCGATGTACGACTTCGCGCATCCGCTGTCCGACGCGCTCGAGCGCATCACGCATTCGCTGTGCACGCTCGAGTTCGAGGATCATCGGCCGCTCTACGACTGGCTGGTCGGCGAATCTGGTTTCGACCGATCCCGACGAGCGTCCGCAGCAGATCGAGTTCGCGCGCCTGAACCTGAACTACACGGTCATGAGCAAGCGGAAGCTGCTGCAGCTCGTGCAGCAGGGACACGTGTCGGGGTGGGACGATCCGCGCATGCCGACGATCACCGGCCTCCGGCGCCGCGGCTACACGCCGGAGTCGATCCGGGACTTCTGCATGCGGATCGGCGTCGCGAAGAAGGAGAACGTGATCGACATGGCGCAGCTCGAGCACAGCGTGCGCGAGGATCTCAATCGCCGCGCGCCGCGCGTGATGGCCGTGCTCCGCCCGCTGAAGGTCGTGCTGACGAACTACCCCGAAGGACAGGTCGAAGAGCTGGACGTCATCAACAACCCCGAGGATGCCGCCGCCGGCACGCGCAAGGTTCCGTTTTCGCGCGTGCTGTACATCGAACAGGACGACTTCATGGAGAATCCGCCGAAGAAGTTCTTCCGGCTCTCGCCGGGACAGGAGGTGCGGCTGCGATGCGCCTACTTCATCAGGTGCGAGGAGGTCGTGAAGGACGAGAGCGGCGAGATCGTCGAGCTGCGTTGCACCTACGATCCCGCGACACGCGGCGGCGACTCGCCGGACGGCCGGCGCGTGAAGGCGACGCTGCACTGGGTGTCGGCCGCGCACGCGCTGCCGGCGGTCGTCAGGCTGTACGATCGCCTGTTTTCGGTCGAGGATCCGGAGCGCTCCGCGGACGGGAAGACGTTTCTCGACCACCTGAATCCGCACTCGCTCGAGATGCTCACCGGCTGCCCGGTCGAGCCGAGCCTCGCCACCGCGGCGCCGGGCACGCGCGTCCAGTTCGAGCGGCTCGGATATTTCGCCGTCGATCCGGACAGCGCGCCGGGCGCGCTCGTGTTCAACCGCACCGTGTCGCTCCGCGACAGCTGGGCCAGGATCAGCGCAAAGAGGTAGCGGGCTAGGTGGAATATCACATCAAGCATTACGACTCGAACAGGGCGCGCTCGAGATCCAGTACATCGAGGAGTTCTTCGGCGAGTTCGCGCGCAAGAAGTCCGCGTCCGAAATCGTCCGCCGGCTGGAGGGACGCGTCGCACCTGATTCTGCTGGCGACCGCGCCGCTTCCCGACGACCCGGGCACCGTCGTGCCCGGTCTCGTTCAAGGTGGCGCACGAGATCCGCGTGCCCGAAACGGAACCGAAGCTCGTCGATCTGGTCGACCGGCTGCGCAACGAGGTGCAGTTCGACGGCCGCCGCGTGCTTTACAGCTGGATCGGCGGCACCCGGCGCGACTGGCGCGGCCAGGGCTTTTTCCGCGCGCTCACCGAGCAGCAGGAGCTCTGGGCGATCGAGCAGGGCTTCGACGAGATCGTCGTGAAGACGAAGAACAAGCTCTACGACATGCGCGGCACCCTCGATCACCTGCGGTTCGAGGTCGTGAAGTACGAGCGGAACGAGGCCGACAACGCCGAATCCAAGGTGTATTTGTCCAAGAAGCTGATGGCGGAGATGATCCGCACCCACCGCAGCGCCCGCACGGTCGTCCAGATTCCGACCTAGAACGGGAGTATCCTTCCCGACAGGCGATGTCACTGACGGCCGGCACGAGACTCGGTCCTTACGAGATCGGTGTGCTGCTTGGGCAAGGCGGAATGGGCGAGGTGTATCGCGCGCGCGATACGCGGCTCGGGCGCGACGTGGCCATCAAGGTCTCCGTCGAGCGATTCAACGAGCGCTTCGAACGCGAAGCCAGGGCCGTCGCGGCACTCAACCACCCGAACATCTGCACACTCCACGATGTCGGGCCCAACTACCTCGTGATGGAGCTGGTCGACGGCGAGACGCTGGCTGAGAAACTGGAGGAAGTCTCAAGGCTTAAGTCTCAAGGCTCAGGGCTACCCCTCGACGAGGCGCTCACGATCGCCCGCCAAATCGCCGAGGCCATCGAGGCCGCGCACGAAAAAGCGATCGTTCATCGCGACCTGAAGCCGGCAAACGTGAAGATCACGCCGGACGGACTGGTCAAGGTGCTCGACTTCGGGCTCGCGAGGATTGGCGCGGGCGCGGCGGGAGGAGATCCGGCCACCTCGCCAACGCTGAGCATGGCAACGGGGGCGGGCGTCATCCTCGGCACCGCGGTGTACATGTCTCCGGAGCAGGCGAGGGGGCTTCCGGCCGATCACCGGAGCGACGTCTTTTCCTTTGGCATCGTGCTCTGCGAGATGCTGACCGGGCGCCGGCCCTTCCCGGGCGAGACCGCGCCCGATGTCCTCGCCTCGGTGCTCGCGCGCGATCCGGACCTGAGCGCGCTGCCGCCGAATCTGAACCCGCGCATTGGCGAGCTGCTGAGGCGATGCCTGGACAAGAATCCGAAGCGGCGCTGGCAGGCTGCCGGAGACCTGCGTGCGGAGATCGAGACGATTGCCGCGGCTCCACGAGCAGTACCCCCGTCGGCTGCGGTCGTCACGCCGCGACCTTTTTGGAAGCGAGCGATGCCGGTCGCTGCGACGGCAGTCCTGGCAACGGCGTTGATGAGCGTCGTGTGGTGGAGCTTCAGGCCAGGCACGCCGCTGGCGTTGGCCGTCACACGATTTTCTTTCCTGCTTCCCGCGGGGCAGCAGTTCACGAGTATCGCCAGCCGGTTGGTCGCCATCTCACCGGACGGCAAGGAGTTCGTATACGTGGCCAATGGCCTCGTATACCTTCGGTCGATGTCGGAACTCGAGGCAAGTCCTATCCCGGGCACCGAGAGCCTTCAATCCTCGTATCCAACTTTTTCGCCGGATGGTCGATCGGTCGCGTTCCATTCAAATAGGGACCGAACGCTCAAGAGGATTGCCGTCAGCGGAGGAGCCGCCGTCACGATTGGCGAGGACGTCGACCTTCCTTATGGCATGAGCTGGGGTGCAAACGGAATCCTGGTCGGTCAAACCGGAAAGGGCATCATCCGGGTGTTGCCGAATGGTGGCAAACCGGAGCTGCTCGTCAGCATCAAGCCAGGAGAAATCGCCCATGGACCACAGATACTGCCCGGTGGCGAAGCTGTGCTGTTCACATTGTCGGCAGCCGCCGGCAGCGAGCAGTGGGACAACGCACTGATCGTCGTCCAGTCGCTCGCGTCCGGCGCCCGCACAACGCTCATCGAAGGTGGGAGCGATGCCCGTTATCTGCCCACAGGGCACATCGTGTACGCCCTGGGCGGCTCGTTGTTCGCGATTCCGTTCGACCTCGAGCGACTGCAGGTCACGGGCGGATCGACTCCGGTCGTCGCAGGCGTGAGGCGCACGGCCCGCAGCGGGACAGCAATTTTCAGCGTTTCCGATACCGGAACCCTGATTTACTTGCGGGGCCCCGCATTCACGTCCTCCAGCCAGCGGGATCTTGTGCTGATTGATCGAAAGGGAGACATTGAGCCGCTCAAGGTTCCGCGCGGCGCGTACGAATCTCCTCGAGTCTCCCCGGACGGTAAGCGTGTCGCGGTCAGTACCCGATACCGGCAGGGAGGCGAACATCTGGATCTACGAGCTCGACGGCGCCAGCCCGATGCGCCGACTCACGTTCGGAGGACGAAATCGCTTCCCTGTCTGGTCGGCAGATGGCCAGTGGGTGGCGTTTCAATCGGATCGGGAGGGCGATCTCGGCATCTTCTGGCAGCGTGCCGATGGCAGCGGCGGCACGGCGGAACGGCTGACGAAACCGGACCAGGAGACTTCACATATTCCGGAATCCTGGTCGCGGACCGGTCAGGTCTTCTCGTTCAGTGTGACCACCGCCACCGATGCTTCTCTCTGGATGTTCTCTATCCGGGACAAGAGAGCCTCTCGGTACGGCGAGATACAGGCCTTCAACTCGTTGAATTCGGTTTTTTCCCCCGATGGGCGCTGGGTAGCCTATACGTTGCGCTGGCTTGGAGGGACGGCGGTCTTCGTCCAGCCGTTCCCCACGCCGGATGCCCGGTTTCAGATCTCAAAAGACGACGACCTGGGTCACCATCCGCTCTGGTCGCCGGACGGGAAGCAGATCTTCTATTTTCAGGGAGCGAACGCACTGGTTGCCGCGAACGTCACCACGGCACCGCGCTTCACCTTCGGCAATCCCGCGCCAATTCCTGGCGAATTCGTCTCCAATGTCAGCACGACCAGCCCGAGGAACCACGACATCACACCTGACGGCACACGGATCGTGATGGTGCTCGACGCCTCCGCGCCGACCGAATCCGGATCAGCCATGGCTCCTCAGTTCGATATTGTCCTCAACTGGTTCGAGGAATTGAAAGCGCGCGTGCCGACGAAGTGACAACGTGACGGACGGCGGGGCGATTGGGTCTTCGGGTGTTGATTCGACACGCCGGACGTCTGCCTGCCAGGACTGGAATCGGGACTCTGTCTTACAACGTGTTACAATCTGCTCATGGATAAGACACTGACCATACGTCTTGACAAGACGCAAGCCGAGGCGCTGACGCAACGCGCCGAAGTCCTGGGCAAGACACGATCAGCGCTCGTGCGGGAGTTGATCGAGAAAGGGCTGGAAGCACAACCGTTGGGCCATCACGTCGGCCACTTGAAAGGCGTCTTGGAGCTGCCAGAAACCGAAGGATGGGTTGCGGCGCCGGATCAAGGACCGCAACTGGCGATGAAGCCTTGTCTGATCGACACCGGCCCCTTCGTGGCTTATCTGAATCGAAGCGATCCGATGCACGAAGGCGTCGCGACTTTCATCAACAGCTTCAAGGGCGAACTGGTAACCACAGGTGCCGTCATCGGCGAAGTCATCTACTTCGTCTCCGAGCTTGCGAGTGGCCCGATGTCCTTCGCGAAGTTCCTGATCGGTTCTGGTGCTCGGATTGTGGATGCCACGGGACCCCGGCAGGTCCTGGCGGCCGCCGAGTTGATGAGCAAGTACTCCGACACGCCGATGGACTTTGCTGATGCGACCCTGGTCCTGCTGGCCGAAGAAGTCGGCGTGACCGAAATCCTGACCTTGGACCGGCGCGGGTTTTCGACGTATCGAACCGCGAAAGGGAAGGGATTCCGCCTCATCCTCAGCGCTTCAAAAGCGAAGTCCGGTTCGTGATACAAGGAACCTTCCATGGCCCTTGCTGCCGGCATCTGTCTTGGCTCGTATGAGATCGTTGGCGCGCTCGGAGCCGGCGGGATGGGCGAGGTGTATCGCGCGCGCGACACCAGGCTCGGTCGCGAGGTCGCGGTCAAGGTCATCTCGGAGAGTTTCACGTACGATCCCGAGCGGATCGCTCGCTTTGAACGCGAAGCGAAGCTGCTCGCCTCGCTGAATCATCCGCACATCGCCACGGTCCACGGGCTCGAACAATCCGGCGGCACGCATTTCCTCGTGATGGAGCTGGTCGAGGGCGAGACGCTGGCCGATCGGCTGAAGGGCGGCGCCCTCCCGATCGGCGATGCCCTGGCCATCGCAGGACAGATTGCCGACGCGCTTCAGGCCGCGCACGACAAGGGAATCATTCATCGCGACCTGAAGCCGGCCAACATCGCGCTCACCGGCGGCGATCAGTGAAGGTGCTCGACTTCGGACTGGCAAAGGCGATCGATGCGGCGCCCGCCGGCGACGCCGCGAATTCGCCGACGCTGACGCGGGCGGCAACGGAGGCGGGCGCGATTCTCGGCACGGCCGCGTACATGGCGCCCGAGCAGGCGAATGGTAAGGAGGCGGACCGTAAGGCGGACGTGTGGGCATTCGGGTGCGTCCTCTATGAAATGCTCACCGGGCGGGCGGTGTTCGAGGGCGAATACGGCTGGCGAGATTCTCGCTGGAGTCTTCAAGGTGGAACCGGATTGGCAGAGGCTCCCGGCCGAGACACCTGAGGGCATCCGGCGTTTGCTGCGCCGATGCCTGCAGAAGGACACGAAGCTCCGGCACCGCGACATCGGCGACGCGCGTCTTGAAATCGACGAGGCGCGGACGGGGCCGCACATGGACGTCCATCCGGTGCACAGCGCATCGCGGCGCCGGGAGCGGGTCGTGTTGATCTCGACCTTGGCGCTCGTCACGCTGATTGCCGCCGTCGCGATCGTGAGGGCCTTCCGCCCGCCGCCGCCGGCTCCCGAAGTGCGTCTCGAGATCAACACCCCGCCGACGACGCTTCCGGCCTCGCTGGCGATCTCGCCCGACGGGCAGAAAATCGTGTTCGTAGCCGACTCCGAGGGCCGGCTTCGGTTGTGGCTGCGTTGGCTCGATTCCGTAACGGCGCGGCCGCTGACGGCGACCGATGGCGCACAGAATCCCTTCTGGTCGCCGGACAGCCGGGCGGTCGGTTTCTTTGCGGACGGCAAGCTCAAGCGAATCGACATCGACGGCGGATCGGTGCAAACGCTCGCGAACGCTTCTAACGGCACCGGCGGTGCGTGGAGCCGCGACGGCGTGATCCTGTTTACGATGTTGGGTACCCCGATCTTCCGCGTCTCCGACACGGGTGGCGAGCCTGTCGCCGTCACGCCAGCCGGGAACCGGCAAGGGAGTCTATACGCTCCACAATTTCTGCCCGATAGCCGTCACTTTCTCTATTGGCTGCGGGGCACGCCCGAAGTCGGCGGCGTGTATGTTGGCGAGCTCGGAAACACATTGTCCCGCCGTTTGCTCGATGCGGATCGCGGCGCAATTTACGCCTCCTCCGGGCACCTGCTGTTTCTTCGTCAGACGACGCTGTTTGCACAAGGCTTCGATCCGGTCCGCCTGGAGCTGGCCGGAAATCCCTTCCCAGTGGCTGAACGGGTAGCGAGTAGCCCGGCCGGTGCGGCAGTATCGGTATCCGGCGCGGGCTCCGTCGCCTATCGTACGGGCGCGACAGGCGTCGAGCGGCAATTCGCCTGGTTCGATCGGTCCGGCAGGGAAATCGGTCGAGTGGGCGACCGCCAGTCCATCGTTGTCACACCCGTCGCTTTCGCACGATGGCGAGCGCGTCGTGCTGTACCGAAATGTGAGCAGGAACGCCGACATCTGGCTGCTCGAACCGATGCGCGGCGTATTGAGCCGGTTCACATCTGACGTGGCCGATGACGTGTATCCGATCTGGTCTCCGGATGCCGGCCGTATCATCTTCAGCTCGAACCGGAAAGGCATCATGGATCTGTATCAGAAGTCGGCGACCACGGGCGGGACTGAGGAACTGCTGCTGTCGACGGTACAGTCGAAGCTTGCGACCGACTGGTCGCGCGACGGGCGCTTCATGCTCTTCCAGAGTCAGGACCCGAAGAGAGGCTCTGACATCTGGGCATTGCCGTTGGATGAAAACGGAAAGCCCGCAACGCCTTTTCCGGTGGTCCAGACGAATTTCGAAGAACAGATCGGACAATTCTCTCCTGACGGAAACTGGATCGCGTACCAGTCGGATGAGTCGGGCCGCGTCGAGATCTACGTTCAGCCGTTCCCCGGCCCCGGAAACAACAGGCTCGTTTCCACCAACGGCGGCACTCAGGTACGTTGGCGACGTGATGGCAAGGAACTGTTCTATGTCGCGCTGGATGGCCGGCTGATGTCGGCCGGATTCGCATCGAGCGCGGGGGGCCCCGAAGTCGGCACGCCGGTCACGCTGTTCGCTCCCCGGCTTGGCGGCGCGGTGCAGCAAGGCGATTACCGTCACCAGTACATGGTCTCCTCGGACGGCCAGCGGTTCCTCGTTGCCACCGTCACGGAGGAAGCCAGCTCGCCCATCACGGTCATCCTGAACTGGCAACCAGCGCTTGCAGCGCGCGAAAGGCGATGAAAATCGGGGCGCGTTTGCCACAATGAGACCGGCGTGGAGCGGCGAGATCGAGCTTCCAGTGGTGCTGTCGACACCGTTGAATTGGCTGATCCGGAGCGTGCGTGATTGAGCGAATAACTGGGCATCGTGACGGGCCGCCTGGCGGGCGGCGGCGACAGCCTGTGACCCTGATTAAGCAAACGTAGGCACGCTCTCCGCTCTGGCCAGGAGAGGCCGATGGCGTACTGGATCGCGGGCGTCGATGTTCACAAGAAGATGCTGGCGGTGGTGATCGCGGATGTCGTTGAAGGCGAGTACCAGTTTGAACGGCGGACCGTGAGCACGAGCCCTGGCGCACTGCGCGCGCTGGCGGCTTGGCTCGTGGAGCGTGAGGTCGAGGAAGTCGTGATGGAATCGACCGCGCAATACTGGCGACCGGTGTGGGAAGCGCTCGAGCGGTTCTGGACGCCCCTTCGCCGGACTCGGGAGGGCGCCGGGCGCGCTCTCGGGCACGCTGCATCTGGCCCAGGCACAATCGAATCGCGGGGCGCCGGGACGGAAGAAAGACTTTCCGGATGCCGAACGCCTCGTGCGACGGCTCGTTGCTCAAGAGCTCACCCTCAGCTTTGTGCCGGAGGCCGAGCAGCGGCTGTGGCGGACGGTGATGCGCCGCAGGTACCAAGTGACGTGTCATCGCGTGCAGCTCCAGAACCGTCTGGAATGTTTACTGGAGGAAGCGCACATTAAGTTGTCGAGCCTCGTGTCGGACCTGCTCGGCGCCAGTGCGCGGCGCATGTTGCAGGCGCTCGCGGACGGAGAAACGGATCCGGCGACGCTCGCGGGCCTAGCCAGTCGGCGGCTGCGCGCGACCCCGGACCAGTTGTGTGACGCGCTCGGCGCCTGCCGAGACCTCCATCCGGTCTACCGGCGCGTCCTGACCCTGGCGCTCGACGAATTACGGCTGATTGAAGACCACATCGCCCAACTCGACCACGAGATGGCGCAGCTCCTCAGCCCGCACCAGCCGGCCGTGCAACGGCTGGCCGAAGTGCCCGGGTTGGGCGTGGATTCCGCGCACCAGATCATCGCGGAAGTCGGCGCCGCCGCGGCCACGTTTCCGTCGCCCAAGCATCTCGCCTCGTGGGTGGGCGTGTGTCCCGGCGATGAGGAGAGCGCGGGCGTGAACTACAGTCACCGCTCGCCGAACGGCAACCGCCAGATGCGCCGGGTGCTCAATCAGGCCGCCAATGCCGCCGTCAAGACGAAAGGCAGCATCTTCGAGCTGGTGTATCGCCGTCTGATGCCGCGCCTGGGACACGCCCAGGCCATTGGCGCGATCGCCCATCGTCTATGTCGGCTGATCTGGAAGATCCTGCGCCAGGGCGTGTCCTACGAAGAACGTGGTCCGTCCGTCATCCAACACCGAAAGCACCGGCGCACCGCCAAGATGATCCGCGAACTCCGAAGCCTGGGCTACCGTGTCGAGCTGGTAACTCTCTCCATTGAGCAATCCAGCATGAGCGCGAGAGATTTTCGACCCTGGAAGCCCAAACCCTGACCCGTCCCACCGGGCAGGACTAAAGTCCTGCGCCACACGTGTGCAAGAGTCCTGCGCTACAAGCGGGCACAAAGCCCTGGCGAAAATACTCGCCGGGCTCGGGGCGCAGGTGTATAAGGGGCACTGCAGGAGGAGCCGCGTATGAAGTGGACGCGCCCGGTGCTGCCGGTACTATCGTTGCGATGCTGTGGGTGCTGGGCGGCGCTCCTGCTCGCCGCCCAGGATCCGCCGGCGAAGAACCCTCTCCAGGGCAACCCGGACGCCATCCGCACCGGCATGGGCCTCTTCCGCGGGCGGTGCGCCGACTGCCACGGCATGGACGCGCGCGGCGTCCGGGCGCCCGACATCACGCAGGTGTGGGCGTCGGGCCGGACCGACGATGGCCTGTTCAAGACGATCAAGGGCGGCGTGCCTGGCACCGAGATGCCGGCCAACCCGCGCATCAACGACCAGGAAGCGTGGCAGATCCTCGCCTACCTCCGCACGCTGGCCGCCTCGGCCCCGACCGATCCACCGCGCGGCAACGCCCAGAACGGCGAAGCGATCTTCCGGCAGCAGTGCGCCGGCTGCCATCGGGTGAACGGCACGGGCGGGCGCCTGGGACCCGACCTGTCGCGCGTCGGCGTCGCGCGATCGCGCGAGATGTTGGTGCTGCGCATTCGTCGCGGCCTCGAAGACGACTTCGGCACCGGCTACGCACCCGTAACGGTGACGCCGCAGACGGGGCCGCCGATCCAGGGCGTGAAGAAGAACGAAGACCTGTTCTCGGTCCAGATCATGGACACGCGCGAGCGGATTCAGGGATACGAGAAAGACAAGATGAAAGCGGTGGAGAACGGCACGCAGGTCGGCGATGCCGCCCTTCGGTCCCGACCGCCTGAGCGACGGCGATCTCGACGACGTCCTTCGCTACCTGCAGACCCTGCGCGGATTCGATCCGACGGTCCCCCAGTAGGAGGCTTATGCGCGCCACGACTGACTTCGCCGGTCGTCCAGGATCCGCCCTGCATCGCGCCTTCCGTCTCGTCCGGCCTGCTCCTGCTCGGCGCCGGTACCGCGGCGCTGACGGCACAGCAGGCGCCTCCGCCGCCGCTCGTCACGTCGCAGGAGATTCTCGACGGCCTGACGCCAGACGGCTCGCGCTGGCTGACCTTCGGCGGCGACTACACCAACCAGCGGCACAGCCCACTCACGCAGATCACGCCCGCGAACGTCAACCGCCTCGTCCCGCAGTGGACGTTCCAGACGGGCACGCTCGGCAATTTCGAAACGACGTCGCTCCTGCGCGACAACATTCTGTATGTCACGGGACCGCAGAACGTGGCCTGGGCGCTCGACGCGCGCACCGGGCGCCAGATCTGGCGTTACCGGCGCGAGCTGCCGGCCACCGGCCTGACCGCGTGCTGCGGCCTCGTCAACCGCGGGTTCGGCGTGCTCGGCGACAAGCTGTTCATGACGACGCTCGACGCCCACCTGCTGGCGCTCGACATGAAGACCGGCGCCATCGTCTGGGATGCGGTGCTCGAGGACTACAAGATCGGCTACGCCTCGACGATTGCGCCGCTGGTCGTCAAGGACAAAGTCATTGTCGGCGTGGCCGGCGGCGAGTTCGGCATCCGCGGCTTCATCGACGCCTACGACGCGCAAACCGGCAAGCGCGCGTGGCGCTCCTACACGATTCCCGGTCCGGGCGAGCCGGGCAACGACACGTGGGCGGGCGACTCGTGGAAGATCGGCGGCGCGGGTGTCTGGGTGACCGGGGCGTACGATCCGGAGCAGAACCTCGTCTTCTACGGCACCGGCAACCCGGGGCCCGACTACCACAGCGACAGCCGCAAGGGCGACAACCTCTATAGCGCTTCGGTGGTCGCGCTCGACGCCGACACCGGCAGGCTCCGCTGGCACTACCAGTTCACGCCGCACGACGTGCACGACTGGGACGCCACGGAGGTTCCGGTTCTCGCCGACATGACGATCGCGGGACAGCCGCGCAAGGTGCTGATGTTCGCGAACCGGAACGGCTTCTACTACACGCTCGATCGCACGAACGGCAAGGTGATCGTGGCGAAACCGTTCGTGACGACCACGTGGGCGAAGGAGATCGGCCACGATGGCCGGCCGATAGCCCTGCCCGGCCACACGCCGGACGAAAAGGGCGAGGTCACCTGCCCCGACATCACCGGCGGCACGAACTTCTGGCCGCCGACCTACGATCCCAGCACGCAGACCTTCTTCGTCAACGCGCGCGAAGCGTGCATGACCTACTACGCGTGGAAACCCGAGTACAAGCCGGGCGAGCGATTCACCGGTGGAGCCGGCCAGCGCGTGCGGAGTCCCGACATGCCGGTGTACGGCGCGCTCCGCGCCATCGATCCCGCGACGGGCGAGCGGAAGTGGGAGTTCCGCTATCTGAATCCGTCGACCGCCGGCCTGCTGACGACGGCGTCGGGCCTGATCTTCAGCGGCGACAACGAGGGCAACCTGCTGGCGCTCGACTCGCGCGCGGGAAAGCTGCTCTGGCGCTACCAGATGGGCGCGACGATGCACGGAACGTCCCCGATCACGTACATGCTCGACGGCCGCCAGCACGTGCTCGTTCCGGCAGGCACGACGCTGACCGCGTGGGCATTGCCCCGGTAGCCGCCCGGGGTTTTGGGCAGGTCTAAAGACCTGCGCTACTCCTGCAGCCCCACGGTTAGATTCGGATGGAGTGCAGGACTTCAGTCCTGCACTTTCGTCTGACTGGTCGAGAACACTGGTGTCTCATTGCGGAGGCATCGGCGCCGTGTCATCCGCAGAATCTCCCCTGAAATCGCCGATCTGGACCTGGCATCGTCAATGCTCAACCGACGCCATGCACCATCGCCTGCCGCTCGCCGCAAGCTTTGTGATCGCGATCGTCGTATTCACCGTTCCCACGCTAGCACAGCCGCCCCCGACTGGAATCATTCGCGGCACCGTCGTCGACACGCGCGAAGGCGCGCCGGTGCAGAAAGTGGCGGTGCGACTGCAGGACACGGGACAAACCGTAACGACCGACGACGAGGGGCGGTTCGAGTTCACGGGCGTCGCGCCTGGATCCCACGAGCTCTATGTGTCGGCCGTCGATTTCATCCTCGTGAAACGCACCGTCACGGTGTCCGCCGATGCGCCGGCCGTCATCACGATTCCGCTCAGCGAAGGGACTGGGACTTTTACTGAAACCATCACGGTTCAAGGCACGCCGGTCGAGCGGCAGGAGCCCGATGTCGCCGCCGAACAGACGCTCACCAGCAAGGACCTGCAGCAGCTCCGGGGCCTGGTCACCAACGATCCGCTGCGGGCGATCCAGGTCATGCCGGGCGTCGCGACCGGCGACGACCTGCGCAGCGAGTTCACGGTGCGCGGCCACCACGTCGAGCACATGCAGTTCACGTTCGAGGGCATTTCCACGCCGCTCCTCCTGCACACCGTGCAGCGCCTGTTCGACAGCGGCTCCCTCTCGATGGTGAGCGGCGACGTGCTGGAGGAGGTGTCGCTGTTGAACGGCGCGTATCCGCAGCGGCATGGCAACCGGCTTGGCGCCGAAATCGACTTCCGCATGCGGCAAGGCTCGCGCGAACGCGTGCAGTCGCGACTGTCGGTGAGCGGAACCGATGCCGCCGCGGTCGTGGAGGGCCCGCTTGGCGGGTCGAGGCGGGGATCCTGGCTGGTGTCCGCGCGCAAGAGCTATCTCGATCTCGTCATCGCGCGGCTTGGCTCGGAGTTTGACTTTGCGTTCGGCTTCACTGATGTTCAGTCGAAGCTCGTTTACGACGTGAACCCGGCGCACCAGTTTCAGTTCTCGCTCGCGGCGGGACGCTCGCGCCTCGATCAGCCGGCCGATCAACTCGATCTGGGTGATGTACAGGACGGCAGGAACGCGTCGGCGCTGGGCGTGGCCGCGTGGCGGTACCTGCCGTCGGCCCGTTTCACGCTCACGCAGCGGTTGGCGGTCGTCGGCAACACCTACCGCAACCTCAATCGCGTTGGCGTGGAGCTGGCGCGCGGCAGCGCACGCGATGTCCTGTACCGCGCCGACTGGGCGTACATGCCGAACGCCAGACTGGCCATCGAAGGTGGTGGTGAAGCACGATCGTTGCAGGCCGCGAAGCGCGATCAGGGCCTGGCGTTCTTTGCGCCGGGCTTCGAGTTGCGCCAGGATTTCGACGATGCGTCGTTTGTGACGTCGGCGTACGGCAAGGTCCGCGTCACACGGCCGGCCGGTGGCGCGCTGGCGCCGGGCGGCCGCCTCGATTACTCAACGCTCACGGGCAAGACGCAGGTGTCGCCCTGGCTCGAGGGGAGCTGGCCGATCACCACGACATTGACCCTTCGCGGCGGCACGGGTGTGTATCGCCAGGATCCCTCCTTCGAGCAGGTGGTCGGTCTGCGCGGCACGATCGACTTGAAGCCGGAGCGGGCGTACCACGCCGACGTCGGTCTCGAAGGGCGAATCGGCCCCGCGACGACATGGCAAGCGACTGTTTACAACCGTGAGGAGCGAGACATCATCACGCTGCCCGATGCGTGGATTCGGGCGGACGAGACCGGCGTCGTGCTGCCGTCGCTCACCTCGCGCTTCGAGAATACGTTGTCCGGGCACGCACGCGGCGTCGAGCTTCTCGTGCGACGCCAGTCGCCGAACGGATGGTCGGGTTGGGCATCATATGCGCTCGGTTATTCGCGTTACCACGACGCCACAACCGGCGAGACATTCTGGGGCGACTACGATCAACGACACACGGTGAACCTTTACGCCCTGTATCGGATCAGCGATCGCATGAGCGCCAGCGCGCGCTTCCGCAGCGGGAGCAACTTTCCGGCGACGGGTTACTGGGAGGCCCGCGGCAGCGATCACTTCGTGAGCGACCGCCGCAACGAGCTTCGGGTGCCGGTCTATTCGCGGCTCGACTTTCGCGCCAACCGCACCTTCACCTGGTCTCAGAAGCGGCTGACGCTCTTTGTCGAGGCGCTGAACACGTACGGCCGAAGCAATGTGAGATTGGCATCGCCAGGCGTGAACGTGCGAACAGGCCAGGCCTTCGGACTGTTCGACACATTGTTCCCGTTTGTGCCGTCAGCCGGAGTGTTGCTCGAGTTCTGAGCCAGGGCCTGGACGTGGGGTCACGGCCAGGCCCTGAATGTGGGGTCCGCCTTCAGGCGGACCAATCCGGCTAAAGCCGGATCCCACGACTTCTCCTCAAGCTCCCTTACGGGATGTGCGTTCTGCTGCGATCGACCGACGTCCCCTGGCCGACCATGAGCTCGTGCGCGTAGTTGGCCTGCTGGCAGACGAACTCGAACAGCTCGGTTTCCTGCTCCCGGATCAGATTGACCTTGCCCGTGAAAGGGGCGGTATAGGCGCCGGGATCGTCGATCGTCAGCTCGTACCGCAGCGTGTCCATGTCGACGCGCGTGAACCGTTCGAGCGTGCGAAGCTTCTCCGTGTGCGGCATGCCGCTCCGATCGAACCAGAAGGCTTCGTTGAAACCAACCGTGTCCACCACGAGCGTGTCGCCTTCCCACCAGCCAATCGAGTGGCCGTAGTAGGTCGGCTCGTACACCTTGGGATGCGTCCGGCCGTCGGTGTAGATCGTGCGGAAGGTGTGGGGTCCGCCGACGTCGAAGACGTAGACCCGCTGGAGCTCCGGGGCTTCCACAATTTCCACGCCGTAAGGCGTCAGGAACACACGCGCGCCGCCTGATGGCTTGCACCGCGCGTGCGGTTCGAGCCGATGCGTCTGGCGATCGGCGCGCAGCGCCCGTGCCCACGGCTTGTACGGAAGCTCGGCTGCCGGCGGCAGGCCGAGCGGGTTCGGAATGACGGGACCTGGCAGCCACAGGCCTTTTTGTTGCGCCGAGCCGCCGAGCAGCGCCCGGCCGTCGGCTGAGCGCGGCGCCGGCAGGGGCGGCCCGGTCCGTCGCTGACGGTTCGAGGCTCCGCCGTCGCCGGCAGCCGCCCCGTCCGGGACGCCAACCTGGACGCCGCGGTCGGGTTGCTGACCGGCCGGCTGCTGGCCGACGAGCGGTGTTGCGCAAACCGCGAGAAGCATGGCGACACTGAGCGGGATGAAGGGATTTCGCATCTGCCTATCTCCTGGGACGTAAATTCAGGCCTTGATTCTCCCACAATCACGCTCACGACTGACCAGGCTTTTCTTTCTCTCCACACCAGTCAGGGCCTGGGCTTCCAGTTCAGGATGACGGTGATGGGTGGGGCGGCGTCGTCGAGCGACATGTTGATCAGGAATCGTTGACCATCGGGCGAAGGGGCGACCTCTGATCCCGGCCGCGTCGCAAAGAGGGCAACGGGAGCTCCAGCCTCGATCGCCGAGCCGTTGACGGGCAGGCTTACCGGTACCGCCATGAGGCGGTTGTCTGGTCCGAGGTAGAAGAGCTCCCGCCCGTCTCGACGCCACAGGGGAGCGTTGCCGCCGCTCGTCGAGATCTGCAACTTGCCGCCCGGCCCGGGAAACGGCTGGACGTAGATTTCATTCCGTCCGCTCTCGTTCAACACGTAGGCGACCCAGCGGCCATCTGGCGAAAACCGCCCGTTCACCTCCTGAAATGCCGTCTGCGCCACGGCCAACGGTTTCCGGTCGCCAAAGAGTGGCAGAGCCCAGAGGTCCTGGGCCGTCTTCGAGTTCTGAGCGCCGTACAAGATGTAGCGGCCGTCGAGAGACCAGTCGTAGAGGTTCTTCTGCTCGGGGGATTCGAGCAGCAGTGACTCGGCCTCGGTGCCGGCGACTGGCTTTTCGTACAGGTCGAGGACGCCTTTTCGATCCGACGAAAACGCGATGCGGCTCCCGTCGGGCGACCAGACCGCCTCGTAGTCCCTCGCCGCATCGGATGTGAACCGGCGAAGCACGCCCCGCGCGATCTCGATCAGCCACACGTCCATGTTGCCGCTGACAGTGCGGCGGAACGTCACGCTGCGCCCGTCCGGGGCCAGCTGGATATCAGCAGGTTGATCCACATCGCGCCCGCCCACGGTGCCGATCTGTCGGCCCGACCGGTCGAACCACGTCAATTGACCCTGCACTCCGCTGGCCCTGTACGCCACCACGCCGGCCGCTGACGCGGAAAGAGCGACGCTGGCGAACAGATTGGGATCGACGGCCACACTCTTGGCCACGGGCAGCGAATCGCCGACCGGTTCGAGCGTGTTGGGGTCCAGACGTTGCGCCCACAGCGCCCCTTGCCGCGGGAAGAGCACATGATCGGGCGGCACAAAAACCGCTGCCCCGTCGGCATCGAACAGGCGCCGCGCGTCCATCGAGTCGAGCGAGCCCAGGTACACGCCCTGGCCCTCGGGCGTGCCCAACGCAAAGAACAGAAAATGGCGGCCGTCGGGCAGGAAACGAGGGAAGCGGTGGCCGGTCTGTCGTGGCGGGTCGACACGCGTGACTTCAACGGTGCTGCCGCCGCCTGCAGGCACGCGGTACAACGGGCCGGTGCTGGACGGGGCAAACACGATCACGCCCTCGTCGTTCCACGTACCGCCCCTGTCGTTTGGCGAGCTCACCAACGTCCGCACGAGCCCGCCGGCGATGTCGCTCCGCTTCAACTGCGCGACCGCGAAAAATCCAACCGACTGGCCGTCGGGGGACCAGAATGGATGCGACCCGTTTTCTGTTCCCGCCAGCGGCTGCGCTGTCTCGGACTCCAGCGGCCGAAGCCAGAGCTGACTCCTTCCTTCTGCCGTCGCCTGGAATACGACGTTGCGCCCGTCGGGTGAAACGGCAAAGGAAGCCAGATCGCCGGCGAGCGGCGTGACAATCTGGAGGCGCATTTCCGGAGCGTCTGCCGGCGCGCGGCGCAGATACGCAGCGGTCATCAGCGACGCGGCAACCACCCCGACGATCATGGCCGCCATCCACAGCAGCCGTTCATGACCCTTTCGAGTGGGTCCGGCAACCGCAAGGGTACTGGCGGGCTCGTTCAGCGTTTCTTCAATCTGGAACCGCGCATCGGCGATGTCGCGCAGCCGCCGGTCGCGATCCTTCTGCAGGCAGCGGCGGAGCAGGGAGCGAACGCCCGGCGGCGTCGAGGGCGGCAGCGCCGTCCAGTCCGGATCGGACTTGAGCACCCCACCTAAAATCTCCACCATCGTCTCGCCGGGAAATGCCGCCTTGCCGGTCAGCATCTCGTACAGGACGGCACCGAAGGCCCAGATGTCCGAGCGCGCGTCCGCCGCCTTGCCTTTCGCCTGCTCGGGAGCCATGTAGGCCGCCGTCCCAAGAATGACACCCGCGCCGGTCATCATTGCCGGCGACGCGATGGTCGGCGACTGCGATACGTGTCCCATCGACGAGTCGCCGGCCATCGCTTTGGCGAGGCCGAAATCCAATACCTTCACGGTGCCGTCCTGGCGCAGCTTGATGTTGGCGGGCTTCAGGTCGCGATGGACGACGCCGTGCTCGTGCGCCGCTTCGAGCGCTTCGGCGATCTGCCGCGCGATCGGCAAGGTCTCGTCCAGCGGAATCGGGCCTTGTACGATCCGATCGGCGAGCGTTGGGCCCAGGACGAGCTCCAGGACCAGGGCACGCACGCCGTCAGCGTCCTCGAGGCCGTAGATGGCGGCGATGTGGGGATGGTTCAGCGACGCCAGGACCTGGGCTTCGCGCTGGAAGCGCGCGAGGCGATCTGGATCGTTGGCCCACAGATCGGGCAGAACTTTCAGTGCCACCTCCCGCTCGAGCTTGCTGTCCTTGGCCCGATAGACCTCGCCCATTCCACCAACGCCAATGAGCGCGAGGACGTCGTAGGCGCCGAGGCGAGTGCCGGGGGCGAGGCTCACGGAGTGGTCGAATTATACGCGCGCGGGCACGGCAATCCGGCTAAAGCCGGATCCCACATGTTGAAAGCATCGCCATCCCGTCTCTGCGGTCTCAGCGAGCTCTGCGGTGATCGTCCGTCACTCAACGTGGGCGTCGAATGCACCCGTGAGGACGCGGCCGCTGCGCTTCACCTGCACGAAGATCCGATAGTCCCCGGCCTCGGGGAACCCATAGGGAAACGAGACTGTCGCAGGCAGCCCGGTGCCAGGATGCGCGTGTGACTGGCTGGCCGGCATCGCGATTTCGATCGCGGCCATCGGCGCCGACCCCGACGGATGCACGTGGGCGAACACGCGCCGGTCCCGCCGCACGAAGATCGCGTGCCCAGGCATCCCCATGTACAGCTCCAGATCGCTCGCCGGCTGGCCCGCCCCGTCTTCCACGCGGAACGTGAACATCGTCAGCCGTTTCGTTCTGAGTGGCTGACGCGTCCCGCACCCAGACGATGCGTCCCCCGTCAGCGGTCCGGCTGAAACTGGCTTCATCACCTGTGGGGTCCGCCTTCAGGCGGACCAATCCGGCTATAGCCGGATCCCACGACTCTTCGCTCCACTCGCTGTCGTCGCCGGTCAGCGCGGCGCCGCGGATCCCCGACGTGTCGAGCTGCCCCGTAACTGTCTCGGACACGCCGGTCCGGTGCACGAGATCGGCGAACAGCTCGTACTGACCTTGCGGCATTTCCGGCAGTCGTGCTTCGAACGCGCCGGTCGCGACTTCGTCGGGGTGCAGATGCCACAGGCGGTCGAGCGCGGGCGACACGATGAACAGGTGCATCAGGTGGCCGTGATCGGTGACGAAGTCGTCCAGGCGGCGGGTCGCAATCCAACCGGGGTCGCGCAGGTCGAGCCTCAAGCGTCCGTCAGAAGACACTGTGGGTACGGCTTGCAGCGGTTTGTACACATAACGCGCATAGCTCGACGCTTCGGCTGCCCCACCACCAGTTGCCGAACGACATGGCGCCGGCGACAACGCACGCGGCGATGACGCCCGCGATCCGGCCGCGCCGGCGCGCGAGCGGACCTGGCGTTTCGCCAGGCTCGAGTCCCGTTTCACGCGCAATCGCCGAGACGATACTGACGAAGCCGCCACAAAGGATGAACATGAGGACGAAAAGCAGGGCGCGGAGCGAGCGCGTCATGGCCAGCGTCGCCTGCGGCAGCGTCGGGACCGGCACGGAGAGCGTCCCCTGACCAAGATCGCCCGAGACCGCAACGCGGACCTGCCACGCGCCCGCGGACATCATCCAGAGCTGGCCCGTGAACAGCCGCGGGTCGTCTGCCGATCGTGTCGCCTGGTCGGCGACCGGAGCGAACTGAGCGCCTGGGCCGGTGAGCGGCAGCGGCACGATACGTACGTCGCTCACGTTCGGCGACGTCGTGAGGACTTCGACGTCGGCGATGCCCGGCACCGCGTAGGGCGGTCTCACCGTCACGAATATTCGATACGGTCCCGCCTGACCGTCGAGGAACACGTCCGGGCTTCCGACGTGGGCCGATGCGCCTTGCTGGAGCAGCATCGCGCCGGCAAGAACGGCGCCTGCCTGGAATCGGCGTAATCGGCGTAATCGGCGGAACCGGCGTCGCATCGTCACCGCTTGACCTTCTGCATCGCCCGTCCCGCATGGAGGCCCAACCACACCATCAGACACGCCATGAACGCCGCGAGCATCATCCCGGGCCAGAACTGCTGCGTTTCGTTGGCGTAGAACAGGTGACGGGCATACGAGGACTGCGGCGGGGTGCTGAAGTCCATGTAATGCGCGCCGAAGAACCAGTTGCGCGCGAGCGGGGTCATCAGGAAGCTTGCGAACGGCCATTGAACTGCGACGAACGTGAGCAGAAAGACCAGTCCCGTCACCAGCCCGCCGGCGAGGGGACGCCAGGCGCTGACGCGCCGAAGAATCAGATCGATCGCCAGCGCGGGCACGACGACCAGCAGCGGGAATTCCCACGGGATCAGATGCGTCACCTGGTGGAGAACGGGCCCGAGCTTCGGTTCAGCGGGAACGAGGGGCAGGATCCAGAGAAACGCCAGCCCGAATGCGGTGTATACGGCGGCCATGATCGTGCACGCCCAGCGCTGCCGCGACGCGACGGCGATGGCCACGAGCACCGCAGGCGTTCCCAGCGCCACGACGATGTAGAACAGCGCCGAGTGCATGTCGGACCGGTTGATGTACTCCATCCTCAGGAGGAGCGATTCGCAGATGACGGTGCCGCCGACATACAAGAACAGTTTCTGAAGACGGCCGCGCACCGCGTCGCCCGAGCGGTTCATGAACGCGAGCAGCAGCATCACGGTTCCGAGCTCGATGCCGAAGAATCCCGCGGCGAGCACCATGTGAGGCGGGCTGACGATCTTCACGTCGAGGCCGTACGCGTTGTGCCACCAGTCGTCGAACGGCGCCGAGGCGAGCATGGCGACGCCGCCCCACGCGAGGATGAACGCACCGAGCGGCCCGGTGAAGCCCCAGATCCGGACGCTCACCTCCCGCAGCGGCGCATTCCGTCCGAACGTCGTCGTCAGGATCAGATACCCCGACGCGATGCCGGCGAGTACGCCGCACGCATAAATGGCCATGTGCGGCGGCGACCAGAACGTGTCGCGGCCGATCGATCGGTGCCAGGAAATGTCCCAGTAGCCACCGATGTAGGCGGAGGTGACGGCGAGCGCGGAACACCAGAGATACCAGGGAATGCGCCCGCCGGAGGAATTGGGTAATCGGGTCATCTGGTAATCGGGTGATTGATTGCTCAATCGGCCAATCAATCACCCGATTACCCGATTATCCAATTACCCGATTGAATTGCCATGGTGTAAATTGGGACTGCACCGACCATGAACAGCCCATTCGTTTCATTTCGAGCGCGGCACGGCGTGCTTCTTCTGGCCGCCATGCTGGGCGTCGTCTCCAGCGTCCCCGCCTTTGCCCAGACCGACTTCTCCGGGGAATGGGTCGATCGGATTACCGAGGACTCGTACGAGCGGTCGGGTGGTCCCCCTTTAGGCGACTACCAGGGCATCCCGCTGAACGACGCCGGCCGCATGAAGGCCGACAGCCACGACCACTCGGAGTGGAGCCTTCCCGAGTTCCAGTGCCGGCCGCACCCGGGTCCCTATCAGTGGCGCGCCCTGGGCGGCGTGCGCATCACGAAAGAGATCGATCCCGTCTCGAGGGAGCTCACGGCGCTTCACTTCGAATATCTGCGGTCGATGGAGCGCGTGATCTACACAGACGGGCGCCCGCATCCGCCCGCCAACGCGCTGCACACCTGGTCGGGCTTCTCGACCGGCAAGTGGGAAGGCAAGACGTTGGTCGTCACGACGACGCACTTGAAGGGCAGTTATCTCCGGCGCAACGGGGCGAGCTTCAGCGACAAGGCGACCATGACCGAGTATCTGACCCGTCATGGCGACTATTTTGTCGTGGTGATGATTCTCACCGACCCGGTGTGGCTGGAAGAGCCGTTCGTGCAGAGCACGCATTACCAGCTCGATACACAGCAGCAGCTGGCCTTCTATCCCTGCACCGTGAGCGAGGAGAACATCTCGACGGCTGTTCCGCACTTCCTGCCGGGACAGAACCCGCACCTCATGGCCGACGACATTCCCCCCGAGGCGGCCCGGGGCGGCGCTGAAACGACCTACCCCGAATACCGATCGAAATTGAAAGCCGGGTCCGCGGCGGCGCCGCGCCCGGCCGTTCCTGTCGCCTCCGCACCGGCGAGACCTGCGCAGGGTCAAACAGGCACCGCGGCAGCCATTCAGGTCCTGCCGGTTCAGGGGAACGTCTACATGATCGCCGGCGCCGGCGGCAACGTCACCGCGTCGGTCGGCCGCGACGGCATCCTGTTGGTGGATGCGGGGTCGGCGCAGCAGGCCGAGAAGGTTCTTGCGACGGTTCTGAATCTGTCGAGCGCGGTCACCGCGACAGGCGTGCCCAACCGGTGTCTCGGGCAGCACTGCCCGGGAAACCCGTATGGATGGGTGAGCCCGTCGCTCAACGCGATCATCAGCTCGCCGGCCGCGGCCAAGCCGGTGCGCTACATCATCAATACGAGCGTCGATCAGGATCACGCGGGCGGGAATGTCACGCTTGCGGCGCTGCCCGCCGATTCGAAGATCGTCGGCGTGACCTTTCCGCCCGTGTCGGTCGCGCCTTCAGCCATCCTGATCGCGCACGAAAACGTGCTCATGCGGATGAGCGAGCCGGCTCCCGGCCAGGCTCCAGCACCGGTCGCCGCGTGGCCGACGGTGACATACCACGCTTCGTCGTACACGCTCAGCCAGTTCTTCAACGGCGAAGGCGTGAAGGTGTATCACCAGCCCGCGGCGCACACCGACGGTGACAGCATCGTCTTTTTCCGGTACTCCGACGTCATCAGCGCCGGCGACATCTACTCGACCACCAGCTATCCGGTCGTCGACATCGACAGGGGCGGCAATATTCAAGGCGTGCTCGACGGCCTGAACCGCATCCTCGATCTCGCCGTTCCCGAGTTCAGGTCGCAGGGGGGCACGCTCGTCATTCCCGGCCACGGAAGGCTGAGCGATACGGGCGACCTCGCCAACTACCGGAACATGGTCGCGATCATCCGCGACCGGGTGCAGGACATGATCCGCAAGGGCATGACGCTCGAGCAGGTGAAGGCGGCCCGGCCCACGATGGACTACGACGGTTTGTATGGTTCGGATTCCGGTCCCTGGACGACGGCGATGTTCGTCGAGGCCGTTTACCGAAGCCTCAGTCCCCAGCGATAAGGCAGGAAACAGAAATGAAACGCAACGTGCTGAACGTGCTTCTCGGGACGATCGCCGCCCTTCTGTGCGGGCTGACAACGTTCGCCCATCACTCCATCGGGGCGACCTACGACGAGAGCAAGAAGGTGACGGTCGAAGGGAAGATCGTGCAGATTCTTCTGCGTAATCCGCACTCGTTCCTGCACATCGAGGCGCTCGACCAGGCAGGCAACCCGCAGCGCTATTCGCTGGAATGGCGAAGCATCGGGCAACTGGATCAGGAAGGCGTCAAGCGAGACACGCTGAAGAGCGGGGAAGCCGTCGTCGTCACGATGAACCCTTCGCGAACGGCCGCCGACTTCAAGGGGCTGTTGCTGAGCCTTCACCGGAAATCGGACGGGTTCGGGTGGGGTGCGAGGCCTGGTGAAAGCGTCGAATAGGCGATCACCCCTCGTGCCCGCGTTGGCGGTGATGGCGGCTTTCTTTCTCGAGCCGCCCGGCCCTCTTCAGGCTCAAGGGGGCGGACGAGGCCAGCAGGCTCCAGTCGCCCCGAGAGCGGGGGCTGCGATCGACCTCGCGGGCTACTGGGTGTCGGTCGTCACGGAAGACTGGCGCTTCCGCATGGTCGTTCCGCCCAAGGGAAACTATGGCGGCGTTCCCCTCACCGCAGAGGGCCGTCGTGTCGCCGATGCCTGGGACGCGGCGAAGGACCGGGCGGCGGGCGAGCAGTGCAAAGCATACGGCGCCGCCGGCCTGATGCGGCTGCCCGGGCGGCTGCGCATCGATTGGGAAACGGACAACACGCTGCGCATCGACGCCGACGCGGGCACGCAGACTCGCGTGTTTCATTTCGGGTCGTCGAGGCCGGCAGGCGGAGCGGCCGCATGGCAGGGCCAGTCCATCGCGCAGTGGGAATACGCGCCCGCGGCGAGAGGAAGACCTCGAACCGGCAACCTGAAAGTGGTCACAACTGGCATGCGGTCCGGATACTTGCGGAGGAACGGCGTGCCTTACAGCTCGAATGCCGTCCTCACCGAGCACTACGACCTCATCACGGCGCCCGACGGCAACACATGGCTGGTCGTGCTGACAGAGGTCGCCGATCCGCAGTATCTCACCCAGCCCTTCGTGACGACCACGCACTTCAAGCGCGAGCCCGACGGATCCAAATGGAATCCGACGCCGTGCGAATAAGACTCGTAGCGCAGGTCTTCAGACCTGCCCGGCCCTCTGGATCAGGAGGAAGCGCCGGATACGACCCACCCGCCAATGGTGTGCCTCTGTTAAATCAGAACCGTACGAAGAACGACGTACAACGCAGAACCCGCGGAGAACGCAGAGATGGACGGGTAACACCACGGAACGGACCGTATCGCCATACGCTCGACGCAGTCGGCCTGTCGCGCAGGCCGACTGGTGCGGCACGTCGAATCGCGAACGAACGATTCGGCGCAGTGGTTGTCGTTCGTGTCGCGATTGGACGTGCCCGCCACGCGCCGCATTGCGGCGCCGCGTCGAGCGTCTCTGCGCGCTCTGCGATTTCTGCGTTGATCGTTGTTCCGTCGTTACTGAATCATCGCGTTCAGGCCAGGTGAAGTTGTGCAGCCTGAGGACGATACCCGTCGAACGCTGCTGAAGGCGGCACTCGGTGCGGGGCTCGGGCTGTACTTCACCCCCGGACGGGCCACAGGTCAGGACGATCCTGCGTCTCTTCGTCCGATGGAAGGCGATGCGCTCGTCAAGGCCGGTGATGCGAGCGCGAAGCCGCTCGGTCCGGATGACATCCAGCCTGGCGCCAAGCCCGTCATGGCCTGGGCCATGGACCCGGCCAACGGGACGGTGCGCAACGGTTCGCGCTTGAATCAAGTGCTCGTCATGCGGCTCAACCCGGAAAAGCTCACTCCCGAGACACAGTCGCGCGCCGCAGCCGGCGTGGTCGCCTATACCGCCATCTGCACGCACATGGGCTGCGAGGTGGACGACTGGCTCGAGACCGAGCAGCGCCTGTATTGCCCTTGCCATGGCTCGAAGTTCGATCCGGCGGACGGCGCGAAGGTCGTCGAGGGCGAAGCGCCGCGGCCGCTGCCGTCGCTGCCATTGAGAGTGGTCGAGGGAAGGCTGATCGTCGCGGGCCCGTTCACCGCCCGCGTCGGTTTCGAGTCTGCGTGAGCTCGCAGGCAGCAGTAGCGCAGGTCTTTAGACCTGCACAAATGAGGCACGCCATGAAGAGTATCTGCGCCCGAACGTTTGCCGTTGCCTTCGCGCTCCTGCTGATGACCCACGCATCGGCGCAGCAACCGCCGCCGCCGCCCGCGCCCGTTCCGCAGATCCTGCAGACGTACAAGCCGGTCACGGCGGAACGCCTGAAGAAACCCGAGGACAGCGACTGGCTGATGATCCGCCGCACCTACGACGGGTGGGGTTACAGCCCGCTCGATCAGATCACGCGGGACAACGTCAGCCGGCTGCAGCCGGTGTGGTCCTTCTCGACGGGCCAGGTCAGCGGCCACGAGGCGCCGCCGATCGTCAACAACGGCGTGATGTTCGTCGCCACACCGGGCAACCAGGTGATCGCCATCGAGGCGAAGACCGGCACGGTTCTCTGGCGCTACCGGAGGGAGCTCGCGCCGGACGCCATCGTGCTCCACCGGACCAGCCGCGGCGTCGCCCTCTACGGCGATAAGGTCTATTTCGCCGCGGGCGAAGCGGTGCTCGTGGCCATCGATGCCAAGACAGGCAAAGAAGTCTGGGCCACCAAGGTCGAGGAGAACAAGAACGGCTACTACATGACCAATGCGCCGCTCGTCGCGGACGGCAAGGTGATGGTCGGCGTTTCCGGCGGCGAGCTCGGCATCCGCGGTTTCGTCGCGGCGTTCAACGTCGATACCGGGGCGCCGGAATGGAAAGCCTATACGGTTCCGGCTCCGGGCGAGCCCGGCAGCGAAACGTGGCCGGCCGGCGGCGACCAGTGGAAAACCGGCGGCGCGGCGACCTGGGTCACCGGCAATTACGATCAGGACACGAACCTGGTGTTCTGGGGGACCGGCAACGGCGGCCCGTGGATGGGGGACAAGCGGCCCGGCGACAACCTCTACACCTCGTCGACCGTCGCGATCGACGTCGCGACCGGCCAGATCAAGGGCCACCATCAGTACGAGCCGAACGAGTCGTGGGACTGGGACGAGGTTTCGCCGCCGATCCTGGTCGACTTCCAGCGAAACGGCAGGACCATCAAGGGACTGATCAACGTCGGACGGGACGGCTATCTGTGGTTCCTCGAGCGCACCAACGGCAAGATCAATTTCGTCGAAGGCAAGCCGTTCGTGAAGCAGAACGTGTTCAAGAGCCTGGACCCCGTCACCGGGCGCCCTGACATCGATCTCGCCCACAAGCCCGCGACCGGCAAGCTGGCCGATCACTGTCCGTCGCTCTGGGGCGGCAAGAACTGGCCGCCGATCGCGTTCAGCCCGGACACCCGCATGATTTATATTCCGGCGAACGAGAATACGTGCGGGACATCGACCGGGCGGGAAGTCGAGTACATGCCCGGCCGCAGCTACACAGGCGCGACGACCAGCTTCTATCTCGCTCCGGGGGCCGAGCACGTGGGCGAAGTGCAGGCGTGGAATGTCGATACCGGCCAGCGCGTGTGGACCCACCGGTTCGCGAAATCCCCGAACTGGGGGCCGATGCTTGCGACGAGAGGCGGCCTCGTGTTCAGCGGCGGGACCAACGATCGGATGTTTCGCGCCTACGACGCCAGGAACGGGAACGTGTTGTGGGAGTTCCCCACCAACTCGGGCGTCATCGGCCAACCCACGTCGTTCATGGTCGACGGCAGGCAGTATATTGCCGTGCAGTCGGGGTGGGGCGTCGACGCGCGAGGCATGCAGGGACGGCTCAACACGTTGTTTCCCGGGCAATACCCCGAGGTTCCCGAGGGCGGCGCGATCTGGGTCTTCGCCGTGAAGTAATGAAGAGAAGAGGCCGGACCTTATAAGGTCCGGCCTACTTCACCCACGTGCTACTTCACGATCCAGAGATAGATGTTGCGTCCCTCGACCATGATCGTCTGCGTCGGCTCCCACAGCGAGCCCATGCTGAAGGTCTGCGAGACGACCCTCGATCCGGGCTTCAGCTCTTTCTGCAGCTTCGGATACAGCTTCTCGTTCAACGACTGCAGCAGATAGAGCGTCACAACCGAGGCCTCCCCGATCGGCGTCGTGAACAGATCCTGGTTCAGGAATCGCACCCGCGCGCCGACGCCGGACTTCGCGTGGTTCGCGTTGGCTTCCTTGATCCGCTGCGGGTCGATGTCGATCCCGGTGGCCGACTTCGCGTTGTACTTCTGCACGGCCGCGATCGGGATGCGGCCGTCGCCCGACCCGAGATCGAAGACGACGTCGTTGGGCCCGACTTTGGCCAGCTTCAGCATCGCGTCGACGACTTCGGGCGCGGTGGGAACGAAGATGACGTCCGGAGACCTCAGCGGCGCCGCGGGCGCGGCCTGCGCTCCCGCCATTCCAGCGAAGATGAGTGAAGAGAACAGGACGAGCGGTACCACGCGTCGAAGTCGTATCACGCCTAATCTCCTTTCGATCGGGAACATCGGCGAGATTAAAGCACAGAATCGGGACGCCCGATAGCGGGTATGCCAGGTATCGTCCGGGTGAGTCGCTCGGCGGCGACCTGGCGTAAACTGATCCTCATGCCGACATATTTTCCGGCCATCGCGCGCCTCGTGATTCTCGTGCCGAGCGCGATGGCACTCGCCGCATGGACTCTTACGGCTCAGCAGCCGACGGCCTCCCCGTCAGCCGCGAGCCGCCTCCAATCCGCTCATCGCTCCATGGACGGGCCCTTACGGGGGCGTGCCGCCGTGGAATCAGGCGAAGGCAGAGCATTTCCCGGGGGCTTTCGAAGCGGCTCTCGCCGAGCAGCGTGCCGAGATTGAAGCCATCGTCGCCGACGACGCCGCGCCGAATTTCGACAATACGATCGCGGCCCTGCAGCGCTCCGGGCAGACGCTGGACCGCGTCGGACGGCTGTTCGGCGTGATGAGCGACAACATGAGCACGCCCGAGTTTCAGAAGCTGGATCGCGAGTGGCAGCCGAAGCTTGCGGCAGCCGCGGATGAGATCGCATTCAACCCGGGGTTGTTCAAACGGATCGAGACCGTGTATCAGGCCCTGCCGAAGACGAACCTGACACCGGAGCAGCAGCGCCTGACGTCGCGCACCTACGACAACTTCGTGCGGCGTGGCGCACGGCTGACCGAGTCGCAGAAGGCGCGCCTGTCGGAATACAACCAGGCGCTGGCCGCGCTCTTCTCGGATTTCAGCACCAAGGTGCTGGCCGACGAGGACACCTGGACGGTGCTCGATCGCGAGGCCGATCTCGCGGGCCTCCCGGCCTCTTTGGTATCCGCGGCGAAGGCCGCCGCCGAGGAGCGGAAGCTGGCAGGAAAGTGGGCCATCGTCAACACGCGTTCCAGCGTCGACCCGTTCCTGATGTTCTCCACGCGCCGCGACCTCCGCGAGCGGGTGTGGAAGAAGTTCAAGAGCCGCGGCGACAATGGCGACGCCAACGACACGAAATCGGCGATTGCGGCGATGGTGAAGCTGCGAGCCGATCGCGCGAGGCTGCTCGGGTTATGCCTCGCATGCGCACTGGCGGATGTCCGACACGATGGCCGTCGATCCGAAGGCGGCGCAGGCGCTGATGATGAACGTCTGGCCGGCGGCTGTCGCCCGGGTGAAGGAAGAAGTCGCCGACATGCAGGCGATCGCCGCGAAGGAAGATCCGGGAACGACCATCGAGCCGTGGGACTACCTGTATTACGCGGAGAAGGTTCGCAAGGCCAGGTACGACCTCGACCAGGGTCAGTTGAAGCCGTATTTCGAGTTGAACAACATGGTGGCGGCCGCCATGTGGTCGGCCGAGCGGCGGTACGACATCTCCTTCGTTGAAATCACCGGCAAGGTGCCGGTGTTCCATCCCGACGTGCGGGTGTTCGAAGTGAGGGACGTCGTCAAGGGCATGCCCGGCGCCCATCGCGGCCTCTTCTACCTCGACAACTTCGCGCGGGCCGGCAAGGGTTCGGGGGCGTGGGCCTCCAGTTACCGGACGCAGCACAGGCTCGACGGCGGGCGCGACGGCGATTACGTCGAACAACAACAACTTCGTCAAGGGGGCGGCGGGCGAGCCGGTGCTCATTTCGCTCGACGATGGCAGGACGCTGTTCCACGAGTTCGGCCACGCGCTGCACGCGCTGCTCCAGGACATCACCTACCCCGGGCTCGCCACGACGCCGCGCGATTTCGTCGAGTACCCGTCACAGGTCAACGAGCAGTGGCTGCTGACGCGCGAGGTGCTCGACAAGTTCGCGCGGCACTACCAGACGGGCGAGCCGATGCCGCAGGCGCTGGTGGACAAGATCGAGCAGTCCGAAAAGTTCAACCAGGGCTACGCCACCGTCGAGTATCTCGCCGCCGCCATCGTCGACATGGAGCTGCACACCAGGCCGGACGGCGTGGTCGATCCGGCCGCCTTCGAGCGCGACGCGCTCGCGCGCATCGGCATGCCGAAGGAGATCGCCCTGCGGCACCGGTTCCCGCAGTTCAACCACCTGTTCTCGAGCGACGCGTACTCGGCCGGCTACTACAGTTACCTGTGGTCGGAGGTGATGGCTGCCGATACGTGGCAGGCCTTCGTCGAGGGCGGCGGCCCCTGGGACAAGAGCGTCGCCGATCGGTTGCGCCAGCACATCCTCGCGGACGGCAATACCAGCGACCGCGCCGAAGCGTACCGCCGGTTCCGCGGGCGCGATCCCGATGTGAAAGCGCTGCTGCAGAAGCGCGGCTTCCCAGAGAAATGATGAAATTGCAGATTGCGGATTTCAGATTGCAGATTCAATCCTTCAGTCAATCTGAAATCTGCAATCTGAAATCTGCAATTCGGCCAGACGCTCCGCATGAGCAGGGAAAGCGAATCCACGCCTGGCAGGCCCACCGTCCTCTCGGCGCTCGGGGTGTACGCCGAGCGGCCCGCGCTGGTCATGGTGGCGCTGGGATTTTCCGCCGGCCTGCCCTATTTCCTGATCTTCGACACGCTGTCGGCCTGGCTGCGCGCGTCGGGCCTCTCGCTCGAAGTGATCGGCTTCTTCAGCCTGGTCACGCTCGTCTCGACCTTCAAGTTCCTCTGGGCGCCGTTCATCGACCGCGCGCGCGTGCCCGTTCTCCACGGCTGGCTCGGACATCGCCGCTCGTGGATGCTGGTGTGCCAGGGCCTGATCATGCTCGGACTCTGGCTGGTGGCGGGTACCGATCCTACCCGCAGCCTCGGCGCCATCGCGGTGTTTGCGGTGCTCGATCGGCTTCTCGTCGGCCACCCAGGACATCGCCATCGACGCCTGGCGCATCGAAGCGGCGGAGATCTCCAAGCAGGGGGCCATGGCGGCCGCCTATCAATGGGGCTACCGCGTGGCGATCATCGTGGCGGGCGCGGTGCCGCTGCTGCTCGCCGACGCCTACGGCTGGAATTTTTCCTATGCCGTGATGGCGGCGCTGATGACGGTCGGCGTCCTGGCGGTGCTGGCGGCGCCGCGCGAGGAGCGCCACGCCATCCGCCCGATCCATGCCGAAGGCATTCGGCCCGCTCCCGCACGCGAGGCGCTCGAATGGGTCGCCCGCCTCGCGATCCTCGCGGCCGGCGCGCTCGTTCTGGGCTCGGGCCTGGCCGCCAATGCCGGCGTGCTCGCCGGCGTGCTCAACGCGACTGGGCGCGACCGGCGCACGCGACGCCGTTCTGTCGGCCTGGGCGTCGGACGCGCGCGTCTGGGTCCATCTGGCCGCCGTGGTGATCGCGGGCTTCGGCGTGATCGTTCTTGCCGCGCTGCCGCTTCCCGGCGGCGCGCACGCGGCCCGGCGTCTATCTCTCTTCGGCGCTCGCCGATCCGCTGCGCGATTTCTTCGTCCGCTACCGCTCCGCCGCGGGCCTGATCCTGGCGCTGATCTGCCTGTACCGCATCCCGGACTTCGTGCTGAACATCATGAATCCGTTCTATCTCGACCTCGGCTACAGCCTGGTCGAGATCGCCGAAGTCCGGAAGATTTTCGGCGTCGGCATGACGATGTTCGGCGTGTTCGCCGGCGGCGTGGCGGTGGCGCGCTACGGGCTCCTGCGCGCGATGGTCATCGGCGCGTTCGCCGGGCCGTTGAGCAATCTGCTGTTCATCTGGCTGGCGACGCAGGGCCACAATCTGTTCGCGCTGTTCGCCGCCATCGGCCTCGACAACGTCGCGGGCGGCTTCGCGGGCACCTGCCTGATCGCCTACATGTCGAGCCTGACGTCGGCCGGGTTCACCGCCACGCAATACGCGCTCTTTTCCTCGCTCTACGCGATTCCCGGCCGCCTGCTCGCCTCGCAGTCGGGACGCATCGTCGAGGGCGCCGCGCGCGCCGCCGATGCGGGCGGCGTCCTTTCGGGTCTGAAGGGTTTCTTCGCGGGCCTGCCGCCGGAAAACTTCGCGGCCGCCGTCGAGAGATCGGGCGTCAGCCCCGCCGCCCTCGGCGCGGGCTATGTCGGTGTTTTTTGCGTATTCGGCGCTCATCGGTGTGTTCGCCGTGGTGCTCGCGCTTCGCGGTGCTGCGGCGGCAGGAGGGTGAAGAACGGCTACAGGTAGGCCGGGTCCTTTCGGACCCGGCTCGCGCGGCCGGTCCGATAGACCCGCCCTACGATCCGTTATTGCCCGACGAGATGCGGCAGATCGTTGTTGCCTTCGAGGCACTCGTATTCCGCGACGCTCGTGTCGGGGGACGCCGCATCGTGGCTCGATAGACGAACGGCCCGGTCAGCACCTTCGGGTCCTCGATCCTCGCCTCGTACGCCACCGTGTTCCCCTGATGCGTGTAGCGTTCGGTCACGCGTAATGCTTCGCTGGTGACGCGCATGTTGCCAGGCCCCCAGATCTGTCCGTTGAAGTTTGACGCTTCGACAACCAGCGTATCGCCCTCCCAGCGGCCGACGGAGTCCCCCATGTACGAGGGCAGCCGTTCTCCGATCGGCTTGCTCCCATCGACCGGAATGATGCGAAACGCCCGGAACGCCTCGTACAGGATCGCGATTTTCTTCGGGGTCTGAACGATCTCGAACGGCATCGGCATGCTGACGACGCGGGGCACGCCGGGCATGAAACAGCGGACGGTGGGATCGTCTTTCGAGGTCAGGCTCTTCGCCTTTTCTGCAGCCCACGGCTGAAGGGGCGGCTGCGTCGGCAGCGCCGCATATTCGCCGGCTGGTTTGGCTGCGCCTCCGCCCCCGCCGGCTGGCGCGGCGGGGCGCCGCGGCTGGCTTCGCGGGGACGACGTTCGCCTCTGGTCCGGTCAGGCTGATCCCGCCCGTCTGCCAGACGCCGGAAAAGTCCGGTTTTCCGTCCGGCGTGCGCGGGATGGAAGCCGCAGGAGCCTGCGCAAAGGCCGACCCCGAGATCAACATCGCGGCGATCGACATGCTCAATCGCTTCAACATACCCATGCTCCTTGGCAGCTTCCTACCGTTCGGGGCCCCAGTACAGTTTTTGAGCGCCTGGGAGCGTGATCTCCCGCGCCAGGAGGTGGTTCGAGCC
This sequence comes from uncultured Acidobacteriota bacterium, assembly GCA_963749565.1. GTDB lineage: Bacteria > Acidobacteriota > Vicinamibacteria > Vicinamibacterales > CAVVIG01 > DATLLJ01. Next base: position 137,927 of record CAVVNL010000013.1, read on the forward strand.
ATCCCGGGCCACAGCGCCTTCCACGCTCAGCAGATCGCCCGTCTTGAGCATGCTGGTTTTCCATCCGGTCCGGAGCAGCGTGTTCGGAGGGAAGCCTTCGAGGGCCCAGTTGACGACTTTACCGCTCGCGTCCTTCACGTCGAGGTAGAGATAACTGTGTGGATTGGTCCACTGGACCCTGGTGACTTCCCCTTTCAGCACGATCCGCTTGTCCGCGTCGTACATGGCCGCGTTCGAGTGATGTGCGCCCGTCGGCGCCGCGGCGAGGAACACGCCCACAACCGTCAGGGCGACGGCAAGCAATTTCGGTGTCACGGTACAACCTCCAGGAAGGGATGGCCCCTGTGTTTTTCGACTGTTGCGATGCTAGCGCCCGCCCGCCGGCCTGTCAAACCTGAGCCGCAGGAAGTGTGCTGTTTTGAACAACCCGCCGCTCGTGCCCTGCGTACCATGGGCCCATGGCTACTATCAAGCTCCATGAATTCATTACTGAACACCGCGACGAACTGATCGGCCGCTGCAGGGCCAAAGTGGCGTCGAGGACATCTCCAGCACCGACCGAAGCGGAGATCACGCATGGCGTGCCGCTGTTCCTAAATCAACTGGTGGGGGAGTTGCGAGGCGGACCATCGAAAACCTCCAAGATCCACGCCGATGCTGGCCAGCACGGAAAGGAGCTTCTGGCGCACGGGTTCACCCTTGGGCAGGTCGTGCACGATTACGGCGACATCTGTCAGTCCGTGACCGATCTATCAGTGGAACTCGCGGCGCCCATCAGCTCGGCTGACTTTCGCACGCTGAATCGATGCCTCGACGATGCCATCGCGGGCGCTGTCACCCAGTACGCGCGCGGAGAGGACATCGTTCGCGACGGTCAATCAGATGAAATGCGACACTTGTTGAACACCGCGATTGCCGCGTTCGAGGTGCTCCAGACGGGAAGTGTTGGAATCGCAGGCACGACCGGCTCGCTGGTCTATCGCAGCCTTCTGAGCATGCGCACGTTGTTGGACGCCGCCGCTCGGCTTCCCGCGACCGCCAAGGCCGCTGTACCCAAGCTACCCCCAACCTCTAACCTCTAACCTCTAACCTCAGAACGTGAACCGGATGCCGATCTGCCCGACGCGCTGCTCCGGCCGCTGGCTGTCGCCCGAATAGCTGGCCGGCTGTAGAAGGGTAGGGTCCGGTGCGCCAGACGTCGGGATGAACACGCTGCGGTTGGCCGACGCGCCTCCAGCGATGTTGCTCGGGTTGATGGCGTTGAACAGGTTGAACACCTCGGCAATCGCCTCGATGGTCGTGGGGCCGGCGCGGAACACCTTCGAGACGCGCAGGTTCATCTGGGATTGCGGCCACCCGCGTCCGCAGTTGACGGTCTCGCAGGGTCCGATGCTCTTGAGCGTCGACTCGCCGGTCGCCGAGTCGGTGCTCGCGACGGCAAATGCCTCCGTGGGGATGTCAACGCGTCTCGCCATCGCGATTGAGATCCCGGCCGTCGACGAGGAAAATCGGCAGGGCGGACCGGTAAAGAAAGAACGGCGCAACCTGCACGCCGTACGGGAACCGGATGACGGCGCTGATATTGAACCGGTGCCGCGCATCCGTCGTGACATTGGGTCCAAGCTGCACCGGGTTGTCGAAGGGATCGTTCGCGTCCTGGATGTTCGCGGTGTTGAGCTCGTCCGACGCGTTGCCGATGTTGCTGACGCCCTTGGACAGCATGTACGACGCGAGGAAGTCGAAGCCATTCGCGAAACGGCGGCGGCCGCTCAGGATGAGGGCGTCGTAGCGGCTCACGCCGCGGCTGAGCGCCGGACGGTTGCCCGATGTGTTCGGGCTGAGCGGGCTCGAGAGCCGGGCCGAGACGCGCCGCGTCTGAGGGGTAACACCTGGGATGAGCTGATTGAGCCGCGGCTTGTAGTTCAGGTCGCGACCGAGTGAGTTGACGTAGTCGACGCTGATCACGGTGTTCGGCCGTCAGCTGGTGCGACCAGCCGGCATTCGTCTGCAGCTGGTAGGGTTGCTGCAGCCGTGGATCCGCCCAGGAACCAATCAGCGGGCGATCATTGAGGTTCGCCTGGTTCTGGCCCGCAAGGCCTTCCAGCGACTGGCCCACCTGGTAGAGGCTGCCATCCGAATTCCTGAGCCCCTTTGGATTCGACGCGGAGAACACCGGTCCGTAGCGGGTACCGCTGGCATCGAGCGCGGCAATCAGCACGTTCGAGTTCGTATAGCCAAAATCGGTGTAGACGCCCCAACCGCCGCGAACGATATCTCTGCCCGTGCCCTCGATGTCGTAGACAGCCCCGATCCGCGGTTGAACGTTGTTTCGATCGGATTGTGGATCCAATCCGAAGTTCTCGAGGCCGACGATACCGTCCAGGTCGCCCGCCCTCGCCGCGGCCTGGACTTTGACGAAGTTCGGATTCTGCGACTGGTCGAAGATGAGGCCGGTCACGAGATCGTACCGGATGCCTGCATTCACGGTCAGGCGGGCGCTGACGCGCCAGTCATCCTGCAGGTAGAAGCCGGTACTGCTTCGTCGGGATGTTGGCCGATGCGGCGCCGTCATTCTGCGTGATGCGTCTGCACGGATCCCAACGGGTCGTTGGTGAGCATCGTGTAGGCGATGACGCCTTTGGCGATCGTATTCTCGATGAACAGCCGCGGCTCGTGGATGAAGTTCACGCCGGCCTTGAGCTCGTGCCCCAGCCCGCCAAATCCGGCGACGCGCCAGGAGAAATCGTCGCGGATCTGATACTTGACCTGCTCCGTGCTTTGCGGCGCCGCGAGGCTGGCGCCGGTCCTGACGGCGTTCGGAAAGATCAGAGTTGCTGTCGGTGGTCCGGGCGGCGATGTGGTCCCGGTAGGTCGAATACTGAAAGATGAGCTCGTTCGAGCCTGGTGCCGCCAAGTACCCAGGTGTGGTTGACGTTGGTGGAGTTGAACCAGTTGTTCGCGTCGCCCCAGTTGTCGGGGGTCGTCGTCGGGCTCACATTAAAAGGAAACCGGTTCGTGTTGCGGCCATACCGGACCGTCAGGTACTGCGCGGCGTTGAGGTTGGCCGAGATCTTCGCGGTGCCGAGGTTCTCACGATAGAGCGTGGGATACACGCCGTCGAGGTCGGGAAGGATCTTTCGTGTTGACGGTTTGCGTAGTGTTCTGCTGCGTGCGCTCCATCGCCAGAAAGAAATGGACCCGGTTCAGCATCAACGGCCCGCCGAAGCTGCCGCCGAACTGGTTGCGCCGGTAGTCGCCCTTCTTCGGATCGCACGTGCCGGCCGCAACGCCCGCGAGCATTTCGGTTTCCGTCAGCGCGTTCATCGACTTGTCGCGAAACAACTCGAACAGGCGTCCCTTGAAACGGTTCGTCCCGCTCTTGGTCACGACGTTCATCACGCCGCCGTTGCTGCGCCCGTATTCGGCCTTGAAGCGCTGGGTCTCGAACTGGAATTCCTGAATCGCCTCGAGCGGGAACTGCTGCAGCAGGCCGCCGGTGGTGTCGTCGTTGTTGTCGCCGCCATCGATCTGGTAGTTGATGTTGCGGCCGGCCCCGCCGTTGATGAGGGGCGCGTAGCTCGACCCCTTGGTGGGATCGGAGTGAAAGGCCAGGCCGACACCGGGAAGCGTCGCCGCCAGGTTCGCGAATTGACGGCCGTTGAGCGGCAGTCCCTGCACGCGTTCCACGTCTACTCCGTGGCCGACCGAGGACGAGGTGACGTCGATCAGCGGGAAGATCGCCGGTGACGGTGACCACCTGCGTCGACTTCGGCGATCCGCAGCACGAAGTCGACCGATGTCGTCTGCGCCACGCTCACGCCCACATCGCGGCGCGCCAACGTCGCGAACCCGGGCGTCTCGACGGTCAGCTCATACGCCGCGACCGGCAGCGCGGCAAGCCGGTAGAGGCCTGCGCGGTCGCTCGCCTCGGTCCGGGCGAACCCGGTTTGGGGATTCCTCGCCGTGACAGTGGCGCCAGGCACGGCGGAGCCCTGCGGATCGAGCACGCGCCCGGCAATGGCGCCCGTCGCCTGCTGCGCGGCGGCCGTGCCGCACCAGAGCAGTGAGAGGACGAAGATTGGTGTCGCGCGAGTGTTGGTCATGTTGGCAGCTACGTCGTTGAGACGAGTGACGATCGAAGCCGGCTCATCAGGCGCGAGCCGGCGGGTAAAGACACTATGCGGCTACGGCGTCGGCAGTGCGCGTCACAGCTCAGCTGGCTGTGCTTCGAACACCCCTGTCTGCCGGTTCTTGCGAACGTGGTCCCAGTGGAAGTATCGGCCGTTCATGGCCACATACACGCCCGCGGACAGGATTTGGACGAATGACAGCGCACTGCCGAGGTTGAACAAGCCCGTCAGAGCTGCCGAAGGCATAGGGCACCATGGCCCCGGTCAGCACGACGGTCTTGCCGTGCCGGGCCCGAGCGCCGCGGCGATCGTAGCGGCCGTCTCAATCATGGTGTCGGTGCCATGGGTGATGAGAATCCGGGGCTCCGGCGACAGCAGGCACTGCTCGACGATGATCGCGCGGTCCGCGGCCGTCATCTCGAGGCTGTCGATCATCATCAGGGTCCGGATCGAGACGTCCACCCGGCTTCGGCCAAGGCGCAACATCTCCGTCAGGCGCGAGTCCTTGAAGACGAGCGAGCCGGTCAGCTCGTCGTAATCCTTGTCGAACGTGCCGCCGGTGATGAAAATCCGGATCATCAGTTCCCAGAACTATAATTCAGCAGGTTCGGCTCCATGGTGTCCCCACTTCGCGTCTGAAACCGCAGGCCTAGTATGCGCAGGATTCCTGACACAGACCTCGATGTCTTTCCACTGTGTCTCGGCGGCAACGTGTTCGGCTGGACGGCCGACGAGCACGATTCATTTGACGTGCTGGACGGATATCTCGCGGCGGGTGGCAACTTCATAGACACCGCCGATGCCTACTCAGCGTGGGTGCCCGGGCACTCCGGGGGCGAGTCGGAAACGATCATCGGCCGCTGGCTGGCCTCGCGCGGCACCCGGGCCCGGATGGTAATTGCGACAAAAGTCGGCATGGCGCCGGGCCTGAATAACCTTGCGCCCACGACCATCCGCACGGCGGCCGAGGCGTCGCTTCGGCGTCTCGGCGTCGATCGCATCGATCTCTACTACGCGCACGCCGACGACCCGGCGACGCCGATCCAGGATTCGCTTCGCGCATTCGATGCGCTCGTCAAAGAAGGCAAAGTCGGCTACATCGCGGCGTCGAACTACACGGCGCCGCGCCTCGCCGAAGCGCTCGCGATCTCGGACCGGGAAGGCCTCGCGAGATACGCGGCGCTGCAGCCGCACTACAACCTGATGCACCGCGACTACGAAGGCGAGCTGCATGATCTGTGTGAGCGTGAAGGCCTGGCTTGCCTGCCGTACTTCGCCCTGGCCAAGGGATTCCTCACCGGCAAATACCGTCCTGGCACGAAGGTGGATAGCCCGCGTGCGGGCGCGGCGCGCGCGTACCTCGACGACCGCGGCCTGCGGGTGTTGGCCGCACTCGATGAGATCGCGGCCGCGCACCATACCACTCTCGCCGCGGTTTCGCTCGCATGGTTGCTTGCCCGCCCGACGATCGTCGCGCCCATCGCCAGCGCCCGCAACGCCGCGCAACTTGCTGAACTGCTCCCGATCGTGGAGGTCCGGCTCGCCCGCGAAGAGGTTGCGCGTCTCGACGCCGCCTCCGCTCCTGCCGTTGCAGCTTGACGTGACCAGGGTCGCTGATTGAGCGCGTCGATGATTGGCGGGCGACTCAACTACGCTCGGCGCTCTCTCGAAGATACGGGATCGTTTGTGGCCCCTGCGGCAGCACGCACAGGGTTGCGTCCGGCCCGGCTGTCCGCAACGCATCTTCAATCGCGGCAGACACGTCGGCGACGGGGGTGAAGTGCGCTCCCCGAATCTGCGTTTCCGAGAGGCAGTCCGCCTTCACGAATACTCGTGCCTTGAGCTGAATCTGCGCCTGCACCTGCACCTGCCACTGATCGGCGCGGGAGTAGCCGGGAGCGGTGATCAGATTCAACAAGTCCCGCGGTGACGCTGCGGACGCGAGAATCTCGCCGTACGGGCCGTGGCTCGGGATGCCGTCCCTGCACTCGGCTGCGCAAATGATTGCACCCCCGGACTTCACGACCTTCGCCGCCGCGGACATGCCTTTCACCGCCTGATAGAGATTCTGGTCGAGCGGATACCCCGAGTTGGTGGTGACGACCACGTCGAAGGGCAGGTCGACCGCACGCATCGCGTTCTTCTTCGCCGCCACGCATGCGACGGCATGTTCCTCCAGCAGATCGCCTGCGAAGGCGGCCGTGATCTTCTGGTCGCGATTGAGCGTCACATCGAGAGCGAAGTCCACCCCGGTCATCGCCGCGATGGCCCGCACGTCGTCATGCACCGGATTTCCTGCGGTGATTCCCCACGTCGCGTTCGGGTGACCGATGCGCGCGACATTGTGAAGCTCCATCACGGTTTCGAGGCCGGCCAGGCCCGGCGCGACCATCTTCGGGCCGCCGCTGAAGCCGGCAAAGAAGTGGGGCTCCACGAAGCCTGTTGTGATCTTGAAGTCGGAGCTCACCCAGTCCCGATTCAGCAGCACGCGCACACCGGTGACCGTATCGCCGACGTGAACCAGGGAGGCGTCGTCTCGTGCGTCGTGGCAAATCACCCGGCAGCGGCGGGCAATCTCGGGCCCGAGCATTCGCTGAATCTCGTCGTCGGTGTTGCGGCGATGTGTTCCCGTGGCGATGAAGATCGTCACTTCCTCCATGGAAACACCGGGCATCTCCGCAAACAGTGCTTCGAGCATCGCCTGGCGCGGTTGTGCCCGTGTGACGTCGCAAACGGAAATACCGACCTTCTGGCCGGGACGGACAAGCTGGGCAAGCGGAGCCTTGCCGATTGGCGACCGCAATGCCTGGCGCAACATGCCGGCGGGGTCGGAAGCGGGCGGAACATAGACCGGTTCAATCACTGTTGCGCGATCGCCGGGAAGTTCCACCGCCAGGCCATTCGTGCCGTAGTCAAGCCGCAGTTTCATTCTCGAGCTCCTGCCACGCGGGCGTCGGGCTCTCAGAACTATAATTCACCTGGTTTCAGATGCCGCCCCAGATGCTCCGGTCCAGTCCGCGCATGGACGCGATCCAGGCGCCTATCGTCGCCGTCATCGGCGACCTCATTCGGCGGACGCCGGGGACGATTTCGCTCGGACAGGGTGTCGTGCACTATGGGCCGCCGCCGGAGGCCGTCCGGGCCGCCGGCGCTGCCGTCGGCGACCTGACGACGCATTCGTATCAGGACGCTTCGGGACAGCCGGCGCTCGTCGCGGCGATCGTCGAGAAGCTCCGCCGCGACAATGGCATCGCTGGCATCGCTGGAATCGACGTCGCCGCAGGCAGCCGCGTCATGGTGACCGCCGGCGGCAACATGGCGTTCACGCACGCGTTGCTCGCGATTACGGAGCCGGGCGACGAGGTCATCCTGCCGGTGCCGTTCTATTTCAACCACGAGATGGCGGTGCAGATGTTCGGGTGCCGCGTGGTTCTGGTTGCCACCGACTCGTGCTACCAGCTGGACGTCGACGCCATTGCCGCCGCGATCACGCCGCGCACGCGTGCGGTGGTAACCGTCTCTCCCAACAACCCGACCGGCGCGGTGTTTCCCGAGCAGACGCTTCGCGACCTCAACGCGCTGTGCCGCGACCGCGGCATCTATCACATCAGCGACGAGGCGTACGAATACTTCACGTACGGATCCACCCGGCACGTCTCGCCGGGATCGTTTGCCGGCGCCGGAGAGCACACGATCTCGCTCTACTCGCTCTCGAAGACGTACGGGATGGCAGGCTGGCGCATCGGCTACATGGTGTATCCGGGCCGGCTGGCCGACGCGATGGCGAAGGTGCAGGACACGATTCTCATCTGCCCGCCGGTCATGTCGCAGGTCGTGGCGGCCGCGGCGATGGAGGGTGGTCCCGGGTACTGCCGCCAGTATGTGACCGCGCTCGCCGGAGTGCGCGACGTGGCGCTCGCCGAGCTCCGATCGCTCGAGCCGCTCTGCACGCTGCCGCCCGCCGAAGGGGCGTTCTACTGCTGCCTGCGGGTGAACCGGGCGGTCGATCCGATGCCCCTGGCCGAACGGCTGATCCGCGAGCACAAGGTGGCCGTCATTCCCGGGAACGCGTTCGGCCTTACGAACGGCTGCTATTTCCGCGTCGCGTACGGCGCGCTCGAGAAAGCCACGGTCGCCGAAGGCATCGGCCGATTGGTGAAAGGGTTGAGGGCGATCCTCGAATCTAAGGATCTGAGGATGTGAGGATCTGAGGATTTATCTAAGGATCTAAGGATCTAAGGATCGAGGGATCGAAGGATCTTGGGTGATATCGTTCAGGCCGTGGTCGTCGGCATGCTGGTCCTCCTTGCCGGCACCATCCCGCGGAATCTCCTGTTCGCGGCGAATTTGCGGTACTTCACGGCCGTGCCGTGGGCGGTGCCGCTGACCGCGGTGTACGTGTGGCTCTTCTGGCGATACCTGAACGGTGCCGGGCCTCCAGAATCGACCGCGGCGGAACGACGCACGAGCCTGCGCGCCAATCGACTGCCGGCCCTCGTATGGGCCTGGGCGCTTCTTGCGGGCGCGCTCGGGATCGTGGCTCTGGTGCTCGCGCTTCGTGTGGCAAATCGAATCGTCGTCCTTCCTCAGCAACCGGTTCCGGACCTCTCGCAGGTCCCGAAACTCACGGTGCTGGCGTTGCTTCTCATGGCCGCTCCTGTCGCGGGCATCGTCGAGGAATCGGCCTTTCGCGGCTACATGCAGGGCCCGATCGAGCGGCGCTTCGGGTTGCCTGTTGCGATTCTGATTACGGGGACGATGTTTGCCGTCGCCCACCTGGATTTCACGCTGATTCTCTGGCCGTATTACGTCGCCGTGGCCGCGATCTATGGCACCGTGACGTATCTGACGCCAGTCGATTCTGCCCGCCGTGGTGCTGCACACGAGCGGCAACATTTATTCGAACATCACGCTGTGGCTGACGGGTCAGGCGGAATGGCAGGCCTCGTCCGGCCCTGCCGCCCTGATCTGGACGACAGGCGCCGATGCGTCGTTCTGGATCGCGGGCAGTGCATGCCTGATCGTCTCGGCGGCGATGGTGTGGGCCTACGTTCAGCTCGCTCGTGCTGCCCGGAAGGCGTTACAGTCGAATTGGATAATCGGGTAATCTGGTAATCGTGTAATTGATTGCTCAATTGGCCAATCAATTACCCGATTACCCGATTATCCAATTACCCGATTGGTATTGCCAAGATCATGACGACTACCAAAGCCGTGCTTCGCATCGGCGTCCCTCTCGTGGCGGCCGCGGTGTTGGCCGCCGTCGTCATCTCGATGGTCTCGGCGCAGAACGCGCCGGCCTGGATCAACCGCGATGACACCTGGGCCGTGAACAAGCAGAAGCTGCAGGCCTTTGGCGAGCGCTTCGAAACCTCCGAGGCGCTCTTCGAAGCGCTCAGGTCGGCGGCGCGCGGCGGACAGCCGCCGGCCTGGCAGCAGATGGGCGAACCCGCCTTCGACTGGTCCGGCATCTACACGCGCACCAGGGGCGGATTGCACTTCGATCCGGATCTGCCGCCGGGGAGCCGGCCGGATTCGGCCAGGCTGACGGCCGCCGGGCAGCAGGCCGTCGATGCCAAGGCGGAACGGATGGCGCGCACGGGTGGCGAGTACGATCCGATCAGCGACTGCCGCCCGCCCGGCACCCCGCGCTGGTTTACCGAGCCCTTTCTGCACGAGTTCATCGTCACGCCGGCACAGACGTGGCTGATCAACGAGATGGTGAACGACGTCCGCCGCGTCTACACCGACGGGCGCGGCCACACGTCCGCTGACGATGCCTATCCGACCTGGAATGGCGACACGATCGGCTTCTGGGATGGCGATACGCTGGTGGCGCACACGAAGTATCTGTTCTCCGGACAGTACCAACGGGGTGTGCAGCCGGACTACTCGGACCAGACCACCGTCGTGGAGCGCTGGCACAAAGTGGATCCCAAGACACTGCAGGCGGATGTCTGGGTGTTCGATCCGGTCAATCTCGCGGAGCCTTGGTACACCCGCCAGAGCTGGACCCAGCTCACCGACGACGACAGGCAGCTGCGCATCCGGTACTGGGATTGCCGGGAGAACCCGAACAACGCCATCATCACCACCGACGCCGGGACGAGCCAGTTCCCGGACTTCGACTTCGTGCCGAACGACGCCGAGGTCAGCACCGACCCGGCCGTCAAGAAGGCCCAGGAGGGAAGAGGAGCTGTGCGATGAGTCCACTGCATGTGAAGACGCTGGCGATCGCGCTTGCCCTCGTCGCCGCGGCCATTCCCGCTGCCGCGCATCACTCCAGCGCGATGTTCGATGACAAGAAGGAAGTCACGCTGACCGGTGTGGTGAAGGAGTTCCAGTACACCAACCCGCATTCGTGGCTGCTGGTGGACGTGAAAGGACCGGACGGCAAGGTGACGACCTGGGGCTTCGAAGCGGAAGGTCCCAGCACCCTGCAGCGCGCCGGGATCCGCAAGGGCGACCTCGCGCCCGGGATGCCCATCACGATCACCGGGCATCCGATGCGGGATGGCCGGCCGGCCGCCGCGTGGGTCAGGGCCACGCGCGTGAGCGACAAGAAAGAGTTCGTGCCGCGGGCGGGCTTCGCGATTCGCTGACCCCTCGGCGTCGGCTGGTGGCGCCAGGAACTCGACGAGGGCGGCCGCTCACGTTCTGCAGCTGCATCTCCCGACGCGATCACAAGCGATGAGTGGAACCTACAATCCGGACTTCTACGATCTGGCGATCGCAGGCACATTCAATGGCGACATCGAGTGGTACTGCCGCAAAGCCCGGAAGTACGGCGGTCCCGTCCTGGAGCTCGGCGCCGGCACCGGCCGAATCACGTTGCCGGTTGCGCAAGAGGGACTTTCTGTGCACGCGCTCGATGCGCACCCGGGGATGCTCGATGCCCTGCGCCGGAAGACGTCGGCCTTGCCACGTGAAGTCCGCGACTTGATCACCATCACGGAAGGCGACATGCGCCGCTTCCGGCTCGACCGGACGTTCTCATTCGTGATCATTCCGTTCCGGGCGTTTCTGCACAATCTCACCACCGACGACCAGTTGGCCTGCCTCCAATGCGTCCGGGAACATCTGGTCCCCGGTGGGCGCCTCGCGTTCAACGTGTTTCATCCCTCGCTCGAGTACATGGCGCAGCATGCGGGGCCCCTGGCTGGGACCTGGCGTTGGGCCGCCTCGTATCCCCTCGACGGAAGGGGGTCAGATCCTGCGCTCGGAGGCGAACCGGTACGACACCGTTCAGCGGCGCGTGCATTCGCGCCATCGGTATGAGCACTACGACGCGGACGGAGCTCTCACACGAACATTTCTCCATCATTTGGAGTTGGCGTATCTCTATCCACAAGACATTTCCTGGTTGCTCGAGCGCAGTGGTTTCGATGCCGTCGAAATTACCGGCGACTTCAACGATCGCCCGTTCGAGAAAGACACCGACGAACTGGTGGTTGAAGCGAGACGTGCGTAAGGGCTGAGGCGGGTGATTGCACAAAACCCGCCCAGGTCAGTGCGCCGGGCGTGGGAAGCCGTCTGTCGCGAATCTGACCGGAACCCACGCGCCATTGACTCGAATAACCAGCGTGCCGCTCGGTTCTCCAGTCCGGCTGACACTCTCGACGCGGAACCCGATATCAGCCCCGGATACGACACGAGCATCAGGCGGCGGCGCCTGTGACGGTGCCTGGGCACGCACGAGCACTAATGTGAGCCCTGCGACAACGGCCAACGACGCCAACCACAGTGCAAACCGTCTCTTCATGATGTCCTCCGTCGCTGTTCAGATTACCGCTTGAGCGGCCTTCGTCAAGGTCCTCAGATAGATCCTCAGATCCTCAAATCGTAGATCCTTAAATTTTCCGATTCCCTTATACGTCCAACTCCTCGGCCTCGTCCGCCCGGTCCATGATGAAGCGGAACCTCGCCGACGCGTCTTTCCCCATCAGCTCGTTCATGATCCGATCCGTGACGATCTGATCGGTGACCTCGACGCGCAGCAGCCGGCGCGTGCGCGGATTGAGCGTCGTTTCCCACAGCACCTTCGGCATCATCTCGCCGAGGCCCTTGAAGCGCGTAATCTCCGGCGTGCCGCGGCCGGACGACGTTTTTCCCTGGGCGTGTTGCTTCAGGATCGCCGTCTTCTGCGCATCGTCGAGCGCCCAGAATGTCTCCTTGCCGATGTCGATGCGGTAGAGCGGCGGCTGCGCGAGGAAGATCTTGCCGTTGGCCATGAGCTGCGGCAGGTGGCGGTAAATGAACGTCAGGAGCAGCGTCGCGATGTGGTTGCCGTCGGAATCCGCATCCGCGAGGATGATGACCTTTCCGTATCGGAGCCGGCCCAGCTCGAAGTTCTTGCCGAGGCCGCACCCGAGCGCCGTCACGAGATCCGAAAGCTCCTTGTTCTCGAGCACCTTGGCGAGCGACGCGCTCTCCGTGTTCAGCACCTTGCCGCGCAGCGGGAGGATCGCCTGACGCGCGCGGTCGCGTCCCTGCTTGGCGGAGCCGCCCGCCGAATCGCCCTCGACGACGAACAGCTCGCTGCCCTCGCTCGTGGGATTGGTGCAGTCGCTCAACTTGCCGGGCAGGTTGAGGCGGGTCGACGTGGCGCTCTTGCGGGTGACCTCCGCCTGCGCGGCGCGGCTGGCTTCGCGCGCGCGCGCCGACAGGATGATGCGCGCGACGATCGCTTCGGCGACGCTGATGTTGTGATTGAGCCAGTGCTCCAGCGCGGGCCTGACGATGGCGTCGACGGCCGAGACGAGCTCCGGGTTGTTCAGCCGATCCTTGGTCTGGCCCTGAAACTGCGGCTCCTGCATGAACAGGCTCAGCACGCCCGTCAGCCCTTCGCGGATGTCGTCGGCGGCGATGGCGACGCCTTTCGGCGACAGGTTGTGCGTCTCGATGAAGTTCCGGACGGCCTTGCCGATCCCCGCCCGCAGGCCGTTCTCGTGCGTGCCTCCTGACGACGTGGGGATGCCGTTCACGTACGAGCGCACGTGTTCGTCGGTCGCTTCGGTCCACTGCAGCACGGCGTCGACCCGCAGGCCATCGTCCTTGCTCAGCGCAAACGGCACGTCGTGCACCGGCTTGGCCGCGCGGTCGGCGACGATGCGCTTCAGGTAGTCGACCACGCCTTCGTCGTGTTCGAAGACCGACTTCTCCTTCGACGTCTCGTCGTCGAAGGTGACCTTCAGTCCCTTGTGGAGATAGCTGGCGATCTCGAGACGTTCCTTGATGATCGACGGGTCGAACTCGATTTTCGGAAAGATGGCGGCGTCGGGATGGAAATAGATCGTCGTGCCGGTGCCGCGCGCCGCGCCGAGCTTCTTGAGGGGGCTGACCGGCTTGCCCTGCTTGAACCGCATCTCCCAGGAAGCGCCGTCGCGTCTGACGGTCGCGACCAGCTCCTTCGAGAGGGCGTTGACGACGCTCGCGCCGACCCCGTGCAGGCCGCCGGCGGTCTTGTAGCTGCCGTGCTCGAACTTGCCGCCGGCGTGCAGCACCGTGAAGATGACTTCGAGCGCGCTCTTCTTGGTCGATGGGTGCTTGTCGATCGGAATGCCTCGCCCGTCGTCCTCGATCGTGATCGAGGATCCGTCGGCGTGGAGCGTCACCCGGATGTTCGACGCGTAGCCATTCATCGCCTCGTCGACGGCGTTATCGAGAATTTCCCAGACCAGGTGGTGGAGCCCGGCCATGCCGACGCCGCCGATATACATGCCGGGGCGCTTGCGGACAGGATCCAGTCCCTCGAGAACGGTGATGTCTTTGGCGGTGTAGTTCGCAGATGCCATGTATACAATCGCGGCTTGAGCGTCCGCTGCGGTTCCTGCTGGTCGCCACGATTGTAGCGGCAATTCCGATGCGCATCCCCGCCGCCGCGACGGCGTCTGAGGATGCGGGGGCATCGATCGCACGCAGCGAAGCCGCGTCGCCAGGGTCTCGAGACGATCACGTTGGCAGCGTGAAGAGACCGCGCCGTTCCGCGTGGGGCAAGAACGGCGATCACGCCAGCGGCGTTAGGACTGCGAAATCTGCGACCTGCCGCTCGCGTGCCCTCGTATTCAGGCCGATTTCGTTGGGTTCCTCGCTGGCACGGCGCCCGCCTTCTGGTCTCGAGTGGCCGCGCCCTCGACGAGCTACGAACCGCGGTGTCCCTCGCAGAGCGCGCTCTACCAGATCGTGCACGATCACTTCGAGGCCTTTCGCGCGCAGGCCGCCAGCCTGCGCGACGGGGAAGGGCTGCCCCGCTTCGTCGAGCAGGAGTTCCGGGACTTTCTTCAGTGTGGCTGGCTCGCCGGCGGGTTCGCGCGGTTTCGCTGCGGCGACTGCGGCCTCGACCGGCTGGTCCCTTTTTCCTGTAAAGGCCGCGCGCTGTGTCCGAGTTGCGGTGGCCGCCGGATGGCCGAGCGAGCCGCTCACCTGATCGATCACGTGTTCCCCGACGTGCCCGTGCGGCAGTGGGTTCTGAGTCTGCCCTACCGCATGCGGTACCAACTGGCGTGGGACCACGACCTGTGCCGCGCGGTCGTCGCCGTGTTCCTCCGCGCGGTGCTCGGGTGCCTGCGCGCCCGCGCGCGCGACGGCGACGTCGCGGATGGTCGTGGCGGCGCCGTGGCCGTGATCCAGCGGTTCGGGGGGCGCTCAATCTGAACGTCCACGTCCACGCGCTCGTGTTGGACGGCGTCTTCGCGAGGAACCGTGCCGGTGCGCTGAATTTTCACCCCGACCCTCGCCTCACGGCCCTGGACGTGGCGGAGGTGCTGGCCACCGTGGAGCCGCGAATCAAGCGCCTGCTCGATCGCCGTGGACTCGGGGAAGGCGACGACGATGGCTCCGCGTCGGACGCATGGGCGGAGGAAGCACCGGTGCTGGCCGGGCTGGCGGCGGCGTCTGTGCAGGGGACAGTGGCGCTGGGGCCGCATCGGGGCGCTCGCCTTCGTCGCCTGGGCGATGCGCCCGAGGAGGGCGAGACACCTGCGCACGGAGGCTGTCACGCGCGGGCGAACGGCTTCGATCTGCACGCGGGCCTCGTCGTGCCGGCCGGGCAGCGGGAGCGGCTCGAGCGCGTGTGCTGCTATGCGCTGCGTCCGCCCGTGACGCAGGAGCGGCTCCACCTGACCGGCGAGGGTCAGGTGCGGCTGGAGCTCCGGCAGCCGTGGCGCGATGGGACGACGGACGTCGTGTTCGACCCCGTCGAGTTTCTGGGGCGGCTGGCGGTGCTCGTGCCACGGCCGCGCATCAACCTGATCCTGTACCACGGCGTGCTGGGGCCCCGGGCGGCCTGGCGGTCTGAGGTGGTTCGGCGCACGACACCAGAGGAGGCCGCGACGCGGAGGTGCCTGAGGCCCCCGGGCCCAGGCTCGTCAAGCTGACCCGCCGGATACGGCGCGGCGCCGCGCGCGTGGTCAGCTGTGGGCGGAGCTGATGCAACGGACGTTCGGGATCGACGGCTGGCCTGTCCTCGCTGTGGCGGCCGCCTGCGCCTGATCGCGCTCATCGAGGAGGCGGCCGTGATCGGCCGGTATCCTCCGGCATCTCGGGTTGCCGACCGAGATTCCCGCGCCGCGTCCCGCACGCGCACCGCCGCTCCCCGCGGGGGTGCCCGACGCGGCTGGTTGGGACGACGACACCTCGGCGTTCAACTCCTCTTCCTGACCGACGGCCGGCCCGTCGGCTCGCCGGAGGTGTGCCCGTCGCGCGCAGCCACGCGCCAAGGGAAGCCCTTCGCACGTGACAATCCTGCGGCCGACGCCATCATCGGCGCGGAATGGGCGGGCTAATCCGCACTGTGAACGCGCGGGTCTGAGAACGGGCATTCTGTGAACGCGCGGGTCTGAGAACGGGCATTCCGTTAACCCCCCACACCCCGCTAATGCTTCGTCCGTGGCAGACATTGACGCGCTTTACGAGCGCCTTTTGCCCAAAGGGCGGCCCGGGGTGAACACCGCTGGCTCATCTGCTCGAGCGTCAGCGGCGGACGAAGTGCACTAGCGAACCGACGTCCGGGCGCCGCTCATATACCGCCGCGCTGTCGAGTTCGACAGGTCGGCCTATCGGTAGCGCGCAGTCTCCGAGCGTCTGGTCATGCAGCCTCAGCGAACCGTGTTCGCCTACGAGCGAGCAGTCCGGTAGGCCCGAATAAGCACATCCTGGATGCCGCCTTCCCGGAGCGTCGGCGGTGCCGTTTTCAGCCTGTATTCGAACTCGTTGCGCTCCAATACGGCCAAGAATCGAGAGAGCCGCCCACTCCCGCCGGGGATGTTGTGGTGATACTCGACGATGATCTCCCGGATCAGGCTCAGCTTTCCCGCCGCTGCGACTTCCTCGAGAACCTCCTGCTCGGATCCCTCTATGTCCATCTTCAGCAGATCGACTTTTTCAGCGATGTGCGATGAGAGCGTCACCGCATCTACCTCTAGGCGCTCGTTTCCGCCTCGTCCGGGGACCGTGCTCGCCGTTAGCGACGTCTCGTCCCCGCGCTCAGTGAGGAGGGAAACCCTTCCTGCACGTCCGGCAAGCGCAGCGTTGTGGAGTCGTACATTCCGTAACTGGTTGATTGCGACGTTGTGGTCGAGGAGCCGGAAGGACGCCGGCGACGGCTCGAAAGCGTCGATCCTGGCGGCCGGAAAGATCGTCTTAAAGAACAGGGTCGCCATCCCGATGTTTGCGCCAGCATCGATGATGTAGGGACGCTCGGACCCCGGCTCGAACGCATAGTCCTGGAGAACGAACACTTCGTAGAAGAGGTAGAGGAGCCTCTCGTAGTCAGCCGCGTCTATCGTCCAACCCAGGATGCGCTCGCGTCCTGGGCCTGACCCGTGTCGCGCGAGCTTGGCTCTCATCGCGGCGTACTTGCCCGCGAGACGCAACCGCCCCGCAGGCAAGACTTTCGGGCCGAAAAGGCCAGTCGTCTTCGTCATCCAGGCGTTCACTCGATTAGCTCGCACTGCTGTCACGGATTCCTGCCTACCGTGAGGGATCGTGCGCGGATGCTGCACGACCAGAGGGCGTCGTTCCTGCGGCGAGTCACCGCCCCGTCCGGGATACTGGCACAAGATCCGTTTTGATAGTAAAGGCTGGTTCGCCAATAGCTGTCGAGCTCCAAATCCGTCCGAAAGCCTTCGCAGTGCTAGCCGATCGAGAATTTTCTATTCCCACTCGAGGCGTCCAGTGCCAGTGCGACCGACATTCCAGCCGCGCACGATAAGAGTGCCACTTCGAGGGAACCGCCGAACAGCGGGTTCGAGTTGAGCCAGAATGCGACAACGACGAGTATGGCGCCTGCAATCGCCGCATAGAGACGCCGATCACGACGACCCCGTCTTGCCGCGCGCGCGGCGGCACAGAGCGCCGCGACGAGTACGCTGACGAACGCAACGAGGGCTGTGTCGACTTGTGGTAGGAGCGCCATACGCTGGACCTCGCGAGGGATCAGCTCAGGAACGTCACATCCGTATTAACGTCAACGACGGCATTTTCCAACAAGTCTGAGCCTGTAGGGTGCGAAAAGATCGTCACGCCGCCCAGACAGACTCGTGAACCACACCACCGAGCCGGTCGCGACGGGAAACACGAATCTCGGCGTGGACGTGCTGGCCTGTCCCCGGTGTGGCGGCCGTCTGCGCGTCATCGCGCTGATCGAGCAGGCAGCCGTGATCAACCGCATCCTCCGGTATCTCGGCCTCCCACCCGCGATCCCCGCACCGCGTCCCGCCCGCGCGCCGCCGATCCGCGCGGGCGTTCCCGACGCGGCGCGTGGGACGATAGGCCATCGGTGTTCGACTCCTGTTCCTGACTTCAGGAATCCCAAGCGACGGCCCGCACGTCGGCGAGCCGGAGGTGTGCTCTGTCGCCATGGCCAAGCCCCAAGCGAAGCCGTTCCCGCATGACAAGTCCCTTCGGCTGGCGTCAGAATCGACGGAATCGACGCGTGATCGGGTGCTAATCTGCTCTGTCCGGTCGGGGGCGCATGTCCTGGGGGGGCCGATAAGGCCCTTCCGTTAACCGCCGACACCCGTCTAATGCTTCCTATCGTCCTACCAAATACACGTGATTCTGTTGCGAGGACGTTTCTGATCGCCTCCATGATCAACTGGACAACAAGGTCCATCATAATGGTGGCTATGCCGCCGCACTGGTCGGAATCGGCTTTGTTTGGCCTGACGTTAGGCATAGCTTGCCGGTTTCGCAGCGGTACCGTCCCGTATTAGGCCGTGAGCAACGTGTTCCGCTCTGGACGGACTCCAGGTTCAGCCTCCCAGATTGCCCCTGAATACTTAATATGCATATCGGGATAAGTGCGCTGCATGTACGACCTGGAAAGAGCGGTTCTCACGAACCTTACATGGTGAATCTTGTCCGCGCGTTGACGGATCTCGTGTGTCCTCATACGTTCTCAATTTTTGGAACATCGGCGAATCGACACCTGTTTGACCGGAAACTCAGCCATGTTCAATTTGTTACGTTTCCCGAACCTGTGAAAGCGTTCTTCCCCGGATATTTTTTGAACAGTTCATTTTGCCGGTCGAGGTGATGAGGCGCAATGTGCTTCATTATGGGGGAACTGCAGGCTCCTGCCTTGTCAGGTCAAAGGACGTTGTCACGATTCATCATGATTCAACGACGCAAAGGGCGTCGATGTCGGCCGTGCGCAATTTTTACTTCGACCTTGTCCCTTCGATTAAACCGGAGGGCCGGCTTCTTGATTGTGCCGTCTCAAGCCTATGCAGATGAGATGAGTGCGTCCTATCGGGTACAAAAGCAGCCAGTTGCGGCCAGTCCATCATGGGGCACATCCGTCGTTCATTCCCCAATCGTTTGAGACTGTTCAGGCTTCAAGGATTAAGTGGGGGATTGAAGACAATGCGATCTTAAGCGTTACGAATTCCCTGCCACATAAGAATCTCCATAATCTCATTGCTGGGTTTCACTGTTTGGGCAAAGATTTCGGGGTTCAAGCTCAATTGGTTCTGGTTGGGAATGTCCAACAGGCGGCGCTGGACAAGATCTTTTCCGACATATCGGCTCCAGATTCTGGTTGAAAAGAAAAAGTCAGGGCTATTCCGTACTTGCGTAACGAGGAATTGCCCGCAATCTACGGGGCCGCATCAATGTTTGCATTCTTGTCCCTTACAGAAACGTTTGGTATACCGCTGACGGAGGCTATGGGCTGCGGAGTTCCTGTTCACATTTGCTCGATATCCCAGTCCATCGAGAAATACTTCAGAAAGCAGGCCATTTTGTTGCACCCGGCGACGTGCGGCAAATCCTACCTGCGGGATGCACGCGCTCCTTACAAACACTGAAGTGCGGGAAAGGTTGAAAGCAGCGTCGCTTAGCCGCGGTCGAGATTTTTCCTGGAACGAGAGCGCCCGGCAGACTCTCGCTGTCTATGAGGAGGCTGCAGGTTGGGGATCTGGATATCCCAAAGTTCGACTGACTGACAGAGAGAGTCGGGAACGAGCGTAATCCGTTGATATTTCCTAATTCTCCTGGAGCTGAAAGAGTGCGTTCTAGCTGTCGGGCTATCACAGATAGCCACCTCGAATTTTCCAGTGTTGTCCTGAAATGGCGTCAAAAGCGATTTACCAACTCAAGCAACTGTCTGATGGAAGGGTCCTGGTCAACCTGGGTTGCGGATGAAGATGTAGGGCGTCCTGGAATAATGTTGATTTTTCTATCTACGCGCGCCTTCGTCGTCGTATGGGGTTGGTGCGTGTAGCTGCGGGGGTTGGGATTGATATCTCAGGCTCGGCTCGCTCAATTCTCCCTGGTCGAGCCCGATATCATTGTGTGGAATTTGGCGCGAGGAATTCCCTTCGCCGACAGCACCGTTGACGGTATTTATCATTCCCACGTGTTGGAACATTTTGATCGAGAGGACGCTCTCGTGTTCCTTCGCGAGTGTCGTCGCGTTCTTCGTCGAGGAGGCGTCATAAGGATAGCTGTGCCAAATCTTGAAAAGTGGGCGCGCACCTATTTGGAGTCCTTGTCGTCAGGAACTCCGAACCCTATCACGATACACGAGGGGATAATTGAGGACCTGTTGGTGCAATTGGTAAATAGCGAGCCCACGACGCGAAAGGCGCAAAAGCAGGTTGTGAAATTTCTCGAACGGATGGCGTTGGGAGATGGTAGTCTCAGTGTTGGCTGGCAGCATCGCTGGATGTATAATGAATCACTCTGACTTCTTTAGTCAGGAACGCAGGGTTTTCGGACTGCCGGGTGGTAGGCCCTGGAGACAGCAGGATTTCAGGTTGGAGTAACTTTAGCCTTGAGAGCGAGCCGGATGGCAGTGAATATAAACCCGAATCCGTTAGGGTCGAAGCGGTGTGCGATTGAGAGTGATGCAACCTAGGGAATCCAGCGACCGAAGGCCTGCTAAAATCAGAAATCCGCGAGGGTGCGCCGCCGACCCCGAGTCCTCAGGTCATGCAGCTCCTATGGTTGTTCGAAAATGGTAGGAATTCTAAGATTCGCATGCGTGTTCTAATTCTTGGCGTCAACTACTTGCCGGAATCGACGTCAATCGGGCCGTATACGGCAGTGACCTGCCTGCCCTTTTTCGGACCAGCTGAAGCTTGAGAGAATGGCGCCCTCGGACCACGGAGGGAGCCATGAAGAAGACCCGATTCACCGAAGAGCAGATGGTGACAATCTAGCGGGAGGATAGGCAGCATTAGACGGGGGGCGGGTTAACGAAAGAGCGCTTATCGGCCGCCGGCGCCTCCTCCCCCCGTCCGACAGTTTTCTTCTCGCACAGCAGAAATAAACCTCATGTTTCGTCTTTCCGCCAATCGAACGAGTGAGTCGGGCCTCGTGCACAAGGCCGCGCGATGGGTGCGCTGGCATCTGCCGCGTCGAACCGCCGGGCACCGCATTCTGACGGGGCCGCTGCGCGGGCGCCGCATCGTCACGTCCTGGCGCGACTATCCGGCCGCCATTGCCGGCATCACCGAGGCGCAACTGCTCGGATGGTTCGCACGTAACGTGAAGCCCGGCGAGACGTGGCTGGATATCGGTGCCCACTACGGCTACAATGCGCTCGCGTTGTCGGAGCGCGTCGGTTCGAGCGGACGGGTCTTCGCGTTCGAGCCGATGGCGGCCACGGCGGGATGCATCGCCCGAATGCGATACCTGAACGGCTTGTCCTCGCTCACCGTCGTGCCGATGGCATTGGGCGATGTCGAGGCCGTGCAAATTGAACGGCTGCCCACGATTCGCGGCATGGTGGACAGTACCATCCAAGCGAACGGGTCAACGACCACGTGGAGCGAACCGATCCTCGTGGCGCCGCTCGATTGGTTGTGGCCTCGGTTGGCCGGCGGCGATCACCGCATCCACGGCGTCAAGATCGACGTGCAGGGGATGGAGCTACACGTGCTGCGCAGGATGACGGGAACGCTGGCGGCGAACCGGCCCAAGTTGGTGATTGAGTTGCACCGCGGCGTGGATCGCGAAGCGATCTGTTCGTTGCTCGAGTCGCTCGGCTACTCTCGCAAGGCCACACCCCGTTGAGCCCATCGAGGGTGAAGTCGAAGCGCGCTTCCTGGACGACCGCAGCTACGAATTCCCGCTTCGATGATAGGCAGGATCTTGGGCACCAACACGCAACAACTTCGCGCGCTAATCGTCGGCATCAACTACCTTCCGGAACAGACCGGCTTCGCGCCACATCTCGCGTACCTCGCCGAAGCACTGGCCGCCAACGGGCATGTCGTCACGGTCTTGACCGGATTTCCGTTCGCGCCCCTCTGGAAACGTTGGCCGGAATATCGCGGGCGGCTCTTTGCGCGCGACATCGTGAATGGCGTCGAGGTGATTCGCTCGACGCACTTCATTCCGCGACGGCCGGGCGCGATGGTGCAGCGGCTGCTGATGGAGGGCAGCTTCGTCCTGATGGCGCTGGCATCGCTCGCCAAGTCCAAGCAAGCGCCGTGGGATGTCATCGTCTACTGCGGCGCGCAGCCTAGTCTCGCGATGCTCGTGCGCGGGCTGGCCAAGTGGTTCACCGTCCCGTACGTCATCAGCATTCAGGATCTTGCGGCGCAGGCCGCCACCGACGTCGGCATCGTCAAGCATCCCTTCATCACGAAGGCCCTCGAGCGCTTCGAGTATTCCGCGTACCTAGGCGCCGCGCAGGCGTTCGTGCTCTGTCAGGCGTTCAGCGATTCGCTGGTGGCGCACGGCTATCCACGCGAAGCCATTCACCTCTTGCGATCGCCGATCGACGTCGATCAGATCAGGCCCGTCGAGCGGATGCCGCGGTTCCGCGCGGCGAACGGACTGAAGCCCGATGACTTCGTCGTGCTCTTCTCCGGCAGCATGGGGCTCAAGCAGGGCCTCGACAACGTGATCGCGGCCGCGCGCGATCTGCGGGCGAGCGCGCCGGACGTGCGCTGGGTGATGGTCGGCGACGGCGAGATGAAACCGGCGCTCGAACGCCTCATCGTGGAGCACCAGCTTCAGGAGTGCGTCAAGCTCCTGCCGCTCCAGCCGTTCGAAGAGATGGCGGCCATGTTCGCGGCGGCGGACGTCCTCTTGCTGAACCAGATCGGCACGGTGAAAGCGACCGTCATTCCGTCCAAGCTCTTGACCTACATGGCGGCGGGCCGGCCCGCACTGGCCGCCGTTCATGAGAACAGCCAAGGCGCGGTGCTACTTCGCGAAGCGGACGGCGGCTTCGTGGTTGAGCCGGACAGCCCACGGACTCTGGCGGAAGGGGTCAAGCGGCTGCGCGGGCTCGACGCTGACTCACGCCGCGCGATGGGCCGCAGGAATCGAGAGTTCGCGGAAGCGCACTTCGATCGCAATCAGATCGTTGGGCAACAGGAATCCGTACTGCTCGACGTCGTGTTCGGTAAGCCTCGCCAGAACGCGCGGTAACGGTCAACACACTGCCCGGTGCGCTATGATCTCACCGACAGTTTTCAGGCCGTCGCGAGTGGGGGAAGCAGATGGATCTCAACGGTAAGCGTGTGATTGTGACTGGGGGACACGGCTTTCTTGGACGCTACGTCGTCAAGGCGGCCGAAGAGCGGCGTCCGGCGCACGTCTTCGCTCCGAGGAGCCGCCATTACGATCTGCGCCAGCAATCGGCGATCGTCAAGATGCTCGCTGACGTGCGTCCCGACGTCATCATCCACCTCGCCGCTGTTGTCGGCGGGATCGGCGCCAACCGCGGGCTCCCGGGGAGCTTCTTCCACGACAACCTCGTCATGGGCGTGATTCATGGAGGACGCCCGGCCAGGCCGGCGTCGAGAAGTTCGTCGCGATCGGCACGGTGTGCGCGTACCCCAAGTTCACCCCCGTCGCCGTTCAGGAGGAAGACCTCTGGATCGGCTACCCCGAGGAGACCAACGCGCCCTACGGCATCGCCAAGAAGGCCTGCTGGTGCAGATCCCAGGCCTACCGTCAGCAGTACGGATTCAACTCCATTTTCCTGCTGCCGGTGAACCTCTACGGCCCGCGGGACAACTTCGATCCCGCGGACTCGCACGTCATCCCCGCCCTGATCCGCAAGTGCGTCGAGGCGACGGCGGGAGGGCCCAAGGTGATCGCGTCTGGGGGACGGGCCGCGCGACGCGGGAGTTCCTGTACGTCGAGGACGCCGCGCGAGGGCATCGTCCTCGCCACCGAGCGCTACGACGGCCCGGAGCCGGTGAACCTCGGGGCCGGCTTCGAGATCCCCATCAAGGAGCTCGCCGGATCGGTCGCGCGAGCTCACCGGGTTCCGGGGCGCCATCGTCTGGGACACGTCGTGCCCGAACGGCCAGCCCCGCCGCATGCTCGACACCGCCCGCGCCGAGGCGGCCTTCGGCTTCAAGTCCGAGATTGGATTTCCGGAAGGCTTGCGCGAGACCGTCGAGTGGTACAGAAGGCTCGCCTCGACGCCGCGCCCGAGTTGGCCGGCTAGGCTTCACTCGCGCGACTTGTCTTTGCCGAGCTGAACCATCGGCGCCGCCATCATCCCCGGCGGCTCCGCGCGAATCGTGAAATCCACGCGCAGGAAGCGGCCGCGCTTCGACGGCAGCGTGACCGGCACGTCGCTCCACGTCGTTCCTTGCAAGACCAGTTCGTTGACGAGCCGGTCATCGGCGCGAACCTCGAGTCTCAACGCCGGCGGAGCGTTTGGCGCGCGCCGGATTGGGATGGCGACGAGTTTGTTCGCCGGAATGTAGAGCGAAAACCTCGAGCCCGCCGTCCGATACTCCGTGCCGCCGGGATTGGTCGTCGATTCCGAAACGCCCACGCCCACGTGGCTGAAGTCCGCGACCTTGGCGTCGGCCCCGACGCGAAATGGAATCGACACCGCAAGCGCGGCGACGATGAGCCAAGCCCATCGGGACCGGTCCGATTCCCCGGCTGTGAACGCGCGGGTCTGAGAACGGGCATTCCGTTAACCCCCACACCCCGCTAATGCTTCCTATCGTCCTGCTCCTCACCGAGACCACCATCATCACCGCCGACGGGCTCAGCGAGCGCAGTGACGGCGGAAGATCCCTGACACAGCGTTTTGCTTCCTAGTTTCTCTTCGTGTGCAACGGAGTGTTGTCGAGCAACTGACCGATCAAGGGACTCTGTCCTTCAGATGTTTCCAGAGCAACATTGCTCTGGTTCGCTGGGCGAGTGCGGTTGGGTGGCCGTCATTTTTTATGATGTAGGGACTTTGCACGTCGTAATTGGCGAGAGGAGTCCCATCATCAAAAGTTAGCGTTGCATCGAGAACATCCGCCCCACCTTGCTTGAAACGTTCAATGATAAATTCATTGCTTAGCCCTGAGGGCAAAAAAAACTCTGGCTTATATGCGAGATAAATTATTAGCGTCGGTGCACCATATCGCTGCTGAGCTAACCTTGCCGCTTTTAGTACCTACCGCGATGTACAGCTCGATGTCGGAGCGGGACACTTTTTCGTCGATAATCGGAAACACAAACTCTCGGTAAAAAGCGCTCGCCTCGGCCGCCCTTCGAAGCCTATTCCAGAAGCCGTGTGAGCACGTTCCAGCAAACGCGACATCATCCTCCACTAATCGGTAGGACGGACCGGTTTTCACCCAGTCGGGGCGACAGGCGGTCCTATCGGCATGCCAAGGCGCTGTTTGAAATACAAAAAGTCGAAGGTCCTGGTTGCGGAGCAACCGATCGTAAACCCCCGTTTCCATGGCTCGTAAAAACTGCTGTGGTCCATAGGTCGAAAAACCAAAGTTCAAAACCCTTGACCCGCCGGATTCTAAATCGGCAAACGCTTGCGGCAGCGTGTCAGCGTCATTTACTCCTTCTCCGAACGTGAAAGAATCGCCCAAAAAAGCGATAATGGGCCCGCTACCGGAACCAGATGTTTTGCGAAGGAGATTTTCATCAATTGTGTATTCAGCCTCATACACGATGTCCCCGGTTTCGCGGTTTTTCTTCTTCGCTAAAAAGCGACCAGCTTTTGCTGGAGCGTAGCCAAGAACCGCGTTGTTGCCGAAATAGCCGTCCAGCCCTTCGATAATATGGATCGGATGGTGTTGCCTCCATAAGCCAAGTCCCTCGAAAGGCAACGTTATGAAAATCAAGGAAGAGCACAGCAGAGAAAAGTCCCTCCATCTGCCTCTTAGAAACAAGACGCCACAAGCCGAAAGACCCAGCAAGAACAGCAATACCAGCAAGAAGGCCCACTCTGAGTTCCGAACAATCGGCAATGATAGGCACGCGGCTGATCCGACAACGCACGCAATGAAGAAAGTACGCTGATGTATTGAGCGCATTCTCGTTGCGTCGTTATTCAGACATCTGGTGCAATTCGATGCCGCCGCAGCCGCGCGAGATTTGTGGCCGCTGTTTGGCGGGATCGGTTGTGATGCGCGCAATCATGAGGCCAACAATTTTCAGTGATTTAGAGGGGGCGTGCAAGCATACTTTCTGCGCGCTGACCAGCAGCCGCATCTGCTTATTGGCATTAACCGACAGATCGGTGGAGCGGTTTCGGGCAATAGAGGGTAGCCAGTGTTAACCGTGGTCATACAGCCGAAAATTGCGGTCGATGAAAAGAATGGAAATTTGAAGCCGTCACGAATACCGGCAATTCTGCCGCCTCGTTTCCCTCCTCCGAACCGGAAGACCATGTGATCTCGTTGTGGCCATCAAAGTCCTCGGGGATTGCTCCTGCTATCGCGGTGACGGGTATCATTTCAAACCCATTGGTTTCGCGCGGCGAAGACTCGATTGTCTTCCAGTCGAGCGAACTCAGTATGCGTAATTTGTCTGCAAGAGACTTGAGCTGCTCATGAGAGCATGGGTTTTGCTGTGAACGCGCGGGTCTGAGAACGGGCATTCCGTTAACCCCCCACACCCCGCTAATGCTTCCTATCAACCCACGAAATAGAAAGGAATGCCGCTACGACGGACCGAACGCAACATCTTTTGGAAGGCGCGATCGCTCTCGGAATCCACGAATTGTGTGACTTTGCGGCCGTCGACTTCGGCGACTCTTGTCGGAATCGAATTATCGACGCCGTCGGTCAATACGACGACACCCCTTCGATTCCTGACGCCGTTGAATTTTTGGATAGCCCAAGTCAGCGCTTCGTAAAAATGCGTGCCGTTGCATACAACCGCCCTTTCGAGTTTCTTGTCCCGGCGTGCGTTCCAATTGCGGATGATCTGCACCTCGTCCCCGAAAGCCGCGATCAACGTGCGATCCTGCGGCTTCCGGTATCGTGAGAATCCTGCCGTGGCTTCCTCGAGCAATGGCCACTGGTCGCGTGTGCTGTCGCTGCAGTCGAAGAGCAGAACGAGATCGTAGCGTGAATCGGCGGAGGCAAAGTTCCGCACGTCCTGGGGCTGTCCGTCCTCGTAGATCAGAAAGTCGCTTTGCTTAAGATTGGTTACAGGACGGCCGGCGGAATCGGACACCGCAACGTCCAGCGAAACCAGCGGCACGTTGGCGCGGATTGTAAACTGCTGCGCCTGCAGCAACCCGAGCGGCAACCCGATCGACAGAACCCCACAGACTGCCCAGATCCGCCTCACCATGCTGAGCCTGCCGTATGCCTTCGATGTCCCAGCCACTCCGCGATTCATTTTGTCGACCTATCTCTCCCGTTCGCGTTTGGCGACAATCTGACCGCCATTCCCGCCCACGAACACATTCTTGACCCCAAACTGATTCCAAAGCACTGCTCTTCCAGTCTTAGATTTCCAACCTGGAGTAATCGACACAGACTTCAACCAATACTCGGGGTCAACACTGAACCCTCGATCGTTGAGCAGAATTACGCTGAAGCTCCGGGAAGACGAGGCATGCTAGCAAAAAAACATTTGCAGACCTAATGAAACTCTGTGAAGGAGGCGAAGACCGAAAATCACGGCCGCCGAGAACACGCCACCGAGGCCACTGCTGACCTGTGGACCTCCATCTCGTGCGGGTCGCACATACATGTTGCGCTGAATAACGACCACGATACTGACCAGGAGGAACGGACACAAAGGCGAAACGACCCTTGTCGTCGGTGTCCATCGAGAATGGATTCCCGGATGTGGGCGCAAGCGTGACCTTGACGATGGGCCCAGCATGAATGTCCAGACATTGTCAGCGCCGACTTGGCCGCCGTGCTCAAAGAAGCTATGCGCGATCAGCTTTGTAAACTTTTTTGTGAATCTTTGTAAGGATGGGTCGTTGGGCCCGCTCGGGTGTTTGATGGAGAAGATGGCGTCACAGGTGTCTATGACATAGAGGCCGTTGAGGATCGCTGGTACGGCCCGAACGCCGAGTACTTCAAGGTTCGCACCACCGAAGGCAAACGCTACATCCTTCGTTACGCGGAGCGAGACGACGAGTGGACGTTGCAGAGCAGCTTTGACGGTGCGGAGCTGTTCGCGATACCTGGAATCGAGTTGGTCGCTGTAGAGCCATGTCGGATGCTGAACGACAAACGCCGGTGGAGATTTCAAATTGAGCGTTGAGAAACTGATTACGACTATTGCGATCTTCGCTGGACTAATAGTCTTCCGCTGGTGGACAGAGAAGATTAAACCACCGCGCGAGATGGGTGAGGAGTTTCCCAGACTGTTTCCATCAGAAAAGCGCGACGATAAGAAACCAAAACCACCCTACACCCAGCGATACCTGACGGAAGATCAACAGCTACACTGGTTCGCCATGCCTCGCGCTTCACTCGCTGTTGTCGTTCAAAGGCAACTGGGACACTCGGGACTCATCATCGCCGCCCGCCGCTCCTGACCGTCCACTTCACTTCCGTTGGCGGAAACGAATCACTTCGGGCGGCTGCAATGAGGCCAGGAACTGAAGTTTCGGATCGGCCTCGACGCGGTCACGCCGGACGTAAAGAATAATGTTCTGGCGATACCAATATTCGACTCTTGAATCGTTCCAGAATTTTAGCCGCAGGCAGTCCAAGGCGACATAATTGTGTTTCGCAAAGAGTCTGGCCCAGTAATCCTGCCATTGTTCGTTGATGTGGTCCGCGCCGCCCTGGCCGGGAATCGCGGCTGAGAACAGAACGACGGGAGCCAAGGCCACAAGGTCGGCAACAAAACCCTCTCCCCGTTCCGGCGGCAAATGTTCCGCGGTTTCAACGGAGATCGCTAGATCAAAGGTGCGATCCATCACGAGCTTATTGCGCAGGTCGATAGGCTTGAACTGGTCGGTGGGAATCTTGAGCGCGGCGCGATCCACCCAGTCACCGTCAACGCCAATGACGTCGATGACGCCAAGCTTGCGCAGTTCCCCAAGCCATTCGCCTGTGCCGGATCCCAGATCTACGGCACTCTTGGGCGCAATCAACCGGACCACTTCTGGCAGGATTTGAGCCGCGGACGACGCCGAGCCGGGCGAGAGTGCTTCATAGTAGCTGCTGTCGTAGGGATTTTCGGAGGCTTTCGAACTGCTGGGCGCTGTGCGAAGGATTGGCACGGCGCCAGTAAACGCCCGCGGATATAAGGATCAACCCGATCAATCCGGCCGCGATCCATCCGACATATTTGCGCATGTTGCGCCCCCGTGAGTCCATCAGTTCCAATCTATCAAAGGGAATACCGCACCGCTAACTCAAGGATTCGCTTGCTGCAGAAGTCGTGACCGGTTGGTGCGGCCGGTGCGGTGAGAAGCCACCCAAATCGGGCCGGTGGCACCATGGCGATGAAGGGACACGGGGCCACTAATCAAACTTCAAATCGGTCGCAATATCTCTCCACTTGCCTCGACCTGTCAACGATATTTTGGATTCGCAAACGCCGCCAGCTACGTCGGCCTGTCTCCGTCCCATCGCACTGATCGCATGTCTGCAACCTCATGCCGGCGTTCACAGAGAATCAAAGCGCGAGTCAATTCGGAGACTTTCCCTATGTCTCCTCTGCGCGAAGCCCGCCCCGCTCCCCGCTCCACCGGTTCCCACATAGCCACCCTCAACGCCAATGCCAAATCCTTTAGACCACACCTTGTCCCCGCCGGCACCGACCTGCACTGTTGGCCTACTGAAATGCGGACCCACCACCGGCACCGCCAAAGACATAGCCGTGGGATCAGCTTTGCGCCACAACCTGAGCATCATTCTCTTAACGGAGTATTTGGAGTATTTCCGAAAACGGTAGGCCCGTAAGTCTATGAAACTAAAAGCGGGAGACGGGGATCGAACCCGCGACGTCCAGCTTGGGAAATCGATCGCGATTGAATATAAAGAGCATCGCGTCCATGGTGGCCTTTCCGAGTCCATAGAAAGCCCTAGAAAAATCGCACAACCTGAAATCGGTCCTGTCTTAACGCGGCAGAAGTGCGGCAGAAAAACACGTATGAGTTGCACTGGCTTTCCAGGGAACTGCAAACCAGGTCACAAACCAATCGCCACAGCGCCGCACGAACCCGTTGGAGCCCGCCGGTCAGGAAGGTAAATTAGCCCGAGAGGTCCTGATGACCCTAACCATCGAACTGACCAGGAAGAAGACGGCCGCTGGATAGCTGAAGTGGTCGACATTCCAGGCGCGCTCGCTGTGAACGCGCGGGTCTGAGAACGGGCATTCTGTGAACCCCCCACACCCCGCTAATGCTGCCTAAATGCTTCCTAGCGTCACGCCG